>NZ_AP022588.1:4800000-6250641 GCF_010731735.1 Mycolicibacterium sediminis | reverse complement strand
CCGCCGGCTACGTCGACTACCTGACGCTGGCGGAGGCGAGCAGCCCCAGTCCGCGTAGGCTCTTCTCGCGAGCAGTCGAACTCTACTCTCTGGCGAAACAGGGGAGTTCGCGTCTGTTGGCGAGATGGGGTGACCCGAACGCATCGCCGAACGTGACGCCACTGCGAAGAATCCGCGCGATCTTCGCCGTGGCGTCACGTTCGTCCGGGCACTGCGCCGCAGGTCGTTGGGCGCCCAACCAACGGGTTGGGCGAGGCTGCTGGCTCGCATCGCGAGGATCATCCTCCACGCTGGGCTTCTGTAGTAGGGGAAGTCTGCGTATCCATACACCCCAGGACCTGGAGAGTCAGACATGTCCGAAGAAGCCTTCATCTATGAGGCGATCGCACGCCGCGCGGCAAGCAGCGCAACGGAGCCTCAACGAGATCAAGCCTGTCAACCTCGTCGGCCTGATCGACGAACTGCGCACCCGCCACCCCGATCTCGACGAGAACCTGATCAGCGACCTGATCCTCGGCGTCGTCTCGCCCGTCGGCGACCGGCGGCGACATCGCCCGCACTGCCGCGCTGGTCGCGAAGCTCCCGAGACCACCGGTGGATTCCAGCTCAACCGCTTCTGCGCGTCGGGCCTCGAGGCCGTCAACACCGCCGCTCAGAAGGTCCGCTCCGGCTGGGACGACTGGTGCTCGCCGGCGGCGTCGAGTCGATGAGCCGCGTCCCCGGTTCCGACGGCGGCGCATGGGCCACCGACCCCGAGACCAACTACCGCATCGGCTTCGTCCCGCAGGGCATCGCCGACCTGATCGCCACCATCGAGGGCTTCACCCGCGACGACGTCGACGCCCGCGCGCTGCGCGCAGGAGAAGGCCGCGGCCGCATGGTCGGGCGGCTACTTCGCCAAGTCCGTCATCCCGTGAAGGACCAGAACGGCCTGTCGTCCCGACCGGACGACGAGCGACATGCGCCCCGACTCCAGCCTCGAGGGCCTCGCCGCTGAAGACCGCCTCGACGCCGTCGGTCAGATGGGCGGCTTCGACGACGTGGCGCTGCAGAAGTACCACTACGAGCGCATCAACCACGTGCACACCGGCGGCAACAGCTCCGGCATCGTCGACGGCGCCGCACTGGTGCTCGTCGGCAGCGAGAAGGCAGGACAGTCGCAGAACCCGACGCCGCGCGCATCGTGGCCACCGCCACCAGCGGCGCCGACCCCGTCATCATGCTGACCGGCCCGACGCCCGCCACCAAGAAGGTGCTGGACCGTGCCGGCCTGACGGTCGACGACATCGACCTGTTCGAACTCAACGAGGCCTTCGCCTCGGTGGTGCCTCAAGTTCCAGAAGGACCTGAACATCCCCGACGAGAAGCTCAACGTCAACGGTGGCGCCATCGCGATGGGCCACCCGCTCGGCGCCACCGGCGCCATGATCACCGGAACCATGGTCGACGGTTCGAGCGTCGGGCGCGCGCCGCGCTCGTCACGCTGTGCATCGGCGGCGGCATGGGCGTCGCGACCATCATCGAGAGGGTGTAAGGCCATGGCAGAGAACACCATTCAGTGGGAGCAGGATGCCGACGGCATCGTCACCTGACGCTGGACGACCCCACCGGGTCGGCCAACGTGATGAACGAGCACTACCAGGAGTTCATGCACAACGCCGTCGAACGGCTTGCGGCGGAGAAGGACTCGATCACCGGCGTCGTCATCACCAGCGCGAAGAAGACCTTCGCCGGTGGCGACTCAAGGGCATGATCAACCTGGGCCCCGAGAACGCCGCCGAGGCGTTCGAGATGGTCGAGGCCGTCAAGCGTGACCTGCGTGCGCTCGAGACGCTGGGCAAGCCCGTCGTGGCCGCGGTCAACGGTGCGGCCTCGGCGGCGGCTCGAGATCGCCCCGCGTGTCACCACCGCATCGCGGCCGACGTCAAGGGCAGCCAGATCGGCCTGCCCGAGGTCACCCTGGGTCTGCTGCCCGGCGGTGGCGGCGTCACCCGCACCGTGCGCATGTTCGGCATCCAGAAGGCCTTCATGGAGATCCTGAGCCAGGGCACGCGCTTCTGCCGGCCAAGGCCAAGGAGACCGGTCTGGTCGACGACCTCGTCGGTTCCGTCGAGGAGCTGGTGCCCGCAGCGAAGGCGGATCAAGGCCAACCCCGAGAGCCACACCCAGCCGTGGGATGCCAAGGGCTACAAGATGCCCGGCGGCACCCCCGCGTCGCCCGGCCTGGCCGGCATCCTGCCGTCGTTCCCAGCCCTGCTCAAGAAGCAGCTCAAGGGTGCGCCGATGCCGGCGCCGCGCGCGATCCTCGACGCGGCCGTCGAGGGTGCGCAGGTCGACTTCGACACCGCGAGCCGCATCGAGAGCCGCTACTTCACGCAGCTCGTCACCGGCCAGGTCGCGAAGAACATGATCCAGGCGTTCTTCCTGACCTGCAGTACATCAACTCGGGTGGGTCACGTCCCGACGGCATCGGCAAGACCCCGATCACCAAGATCGGCGTCCTCGGCGCGGGCATGATGGGCGCGGGCATCGCGTACGTCTCGGCCAAGGCCGGGTTCGACGTCGTCCTCGCGACGTCAGCATCGAGGCCGCCGAGAAGGGCAAGAACTACTCGGAGAAGATCGAGGCCAAGGCGCTCGAGCGCGGACGCACCACCCAGGAGAAGTCCGACGCTGCTGGCCCGCATCACGCCCAGCGCCGACCCGGCCGACTTCCAGGGCGTCGACTTCGTCATCGAGGCGGTGTTCGAGTCGGTCGAGTTGAAGCACCAGGTGTTCCAGGAGATCGAGGACATCGGCCCAACGCGCTGCTGGGTCGAACACCTCGACGCTGCCCATCACCGGTCTCGCGGCCGGGTGAAGCGCCGACGACTTCATCGGCATCCACTTCTTCTCGCCGGTCGACAAGATGCCGCTGGTCGAGATCATCAGGGCGAAGACGTCCGACGAGGCGCTGGCCCGCGTGTTCGACTACACCCTGGCCATCGGCAAGACGCCGATCGTGGTGAACGACAGCCGCGGCTTCTTCACCAGCCGCGTCATCGGCACGTTCGTCAACGAGGCGCTGGCGATGCTGGGCGAGGGCGTCGTCCCGGCCAGCATCGAGCAGGCGGGTTCGCAGGCCGGCTACCCGGCGCCGCCGCTGCAGCTGTCCGACGAGCTGAACCTCGAACTGATGCACAAGATCGCGGTCGCCAGCCGCAAGGGCATCGAGGACGCGGGCGGCATCGTACGAGCCGCACCCGGCCGAGGCGGTCGTCGAGAAGATGATCGAACTCGAGCGTCCGTCGCGGCTCAAGGGCGCGGGCTTCTACGATTACGTCGACGGCAAGCGCGTCGGCCTGTGGGAGGGGCTGAAGGACACCTTCAACTCCGGCACCGCGTCGATTCCGTTGCAGGACATGATCGATCGCATGCTGTTCGCCGAGGCGCTCGAGACGCAGAAGTGCATCGACGAGGGTGTGCTCACGTCGACCGCGGACGCGAACATCGGCTCGATCATGGGCATCGGCTTCCCGCCCTACACCGGCGGTAGCGCGCAGTTCATCGTCGGCTACGAGGGTGCCGGCGGCGTCGGCAAGGCGGCCTTCGTGGCCCGTGCCAAGGACTGCCGAGAAGCGGCGAGCGGTTCACCCGCCCGCCTCGCTCACCAGCTAGTCGGACACCGAAGAGCCCCGAATCCGTGACGGATTCGGGGCTCTTCGGCTGTCCGCCCCTAGAACGAGCCCATGTCCGCCGACAACCAGTGCTCGGGCGTCATGAAGATCGCGACGTGTTCGCCGAGGTTGTCCTTCGCGAACTGCAGGTAGCGCTCGGCGGCCTCGCCGTCGAGATAGCGGCGGGTGACCTCCTCCCTCTGCGCGTCGGTGCCGGGCTCGATGGCTGACCGGGCCGTCCACCGCGACGTACCGCGTGGTCGGCTCCACCCGGTCGATCATCAGCGAGAAGTACCCCGCCGCCTCGATCAGGCGGTGCTTGCGCGAACCCGCACCCGTCAGCACCCACAGCTCGCCGCCGGGGGAGTACTGGTACCAGATGGGGAGCGTCAGCGGTCCACGGTTGGCGCCCGACACCGACAGCGCACCGACGTGCTGGGGTTCGGCCAGGAAGGCCTCGCGATCGTCCTTGTTGAGTGCCATGACGTCAGGCTAGCCACGGCGGGTGAGCGCACGGGTTTCTCGCCGTCGAGGTAGGCGTCGGTCACGCTGACGACGTCCACGATGCCGTTGGCGAGCACGCCCGCGATGAATCCGGCGATCGCCCCACCGATCACCGGCATCCGCACGTCCACCACGGCCGTGCCGACCAGCCGGGTGCCGGTGACGGCACGCCGAAGCGTCACCGACCCGTGGCCGGAGATGGGCGTCCGGGGGGCGTCCACGGCGATCGAGCAGCGGACCACGTCACCGTCGAGCGCCGACCACTCCTCGCGCTGGACGACGTGCAGCGTCCCCACCCGCAGGCGCCGCAACGGACCGGGCAGATCGTCGCCGCCGAAGCGCATCGACATCTGCATGGTCGTGGTGCCGTCGCCGGCGGTGCTCAGCTCGTCGAGGCGCGCGCCGCCCGCGACGAACGCCAGCCTGGCCTGCCAGTAGTCGGCGTCGTCGAACGCCGCACGGATGCGGTCGATGCCGTACGGGGATTCGGCGGACAGCTCGAGGGGTGCTGCACGGCCCGGTCAGATGAACGGGATTCCCGGGTCAGATCGGGTGGCGGGGAAGGCCCAGCGGGTTCAGCGGGTTGATCGCCGGTGGCGGGGCAGTCCGAGCGGGTTCAGCGGGTTGATCGCAGGCGGCGGCGGGAGCGCGCCCGGGCAGCTGGCTGAGTGCCGCCGCACCACCGAGCAGGGTGCCGACACCGAGGTCGGGGGTCAGCTGCAGGTTCGGCACCACCTGCAGTCCGACGCTGGGCAGCGCCAGGGTGGGTTGACCTCGCCCAGCGGCAGACTCCGAGATGCCGCCGAGACCGTCGGGTGCCGAGGCCCGCCAGCGACGGCGGCGGAGGTAGCGCTTGCAACTGCTTGCTGATGCCGTCGAGCAGCGACACGCAGCGGCCGTTCTCGGCGTCGACGATCTGGCCGTCGGTGCAGGAGACGCTCTGCGACGCGGCCGAACCGTTGCCGCCGCACGGCTGGACGCCAGCGCAGTCGTCGGCCGAACCGATCGCGGGCGTGACGACGGTGGAGAAGGCGAGGGGGGCCATGACCAGCGCGGAACCCGACAGAAGTGTGAACAGAATCCGGTTCGTGCGTGCCGTCATGAGAATCCCTAGAAATATCGTCGCGCGCAGTGAATCCGTGCACGACGAGTGTAGACAATCTTTCGCCTCGCGGGCATGACCGAAGGAACCGGGAACCAATGACGGCGGGACCGTCGACGGTGGCCCGGTCCCGGCCTAGAGTGGGGCCTCGGCGCTTCGGACTCTTCATTCCGCAGGGTTGGCGACTCGACCTCGTCGACATCCCACCAGCGAGCCAGTGGAGGTGATGCGCGACCTCGCGGCCTACGCCGACGGCAGCGCCTGGGACTCCCTTTGGGTGTACGACCACTTCCACACCGTGCCGGTCCCGACCGACGAGGCGACCCACGAGGCGTGGTCCCTGATGTCGGCGTACGCGGCGACCACCTCGCGGATCAAGCTCGGTCAGATGTGCACCGCCATGAGCTACCGCAATCCGGTGTACCTGGCGAAGGTCGCAGCGACGGCGGACATCATCTCGGGCGGCCGGGTGCAGATGGGCATCGGAGGCGGCTGGTACGAGCACGAATGGCGCGCCTACGGATACGGATTCCCGTCGGCGGGCACCCGGCTCGGTCGCCTCGACGAGGGCGTCCAGATCATGCGCGACGCATGGCGCGACGGCCGGGTCAGCTTCGACGGCAAGCACTATCAGGTGGACGGCGCCATCGTCGCCCCGAAGCCGCTGCAGGAGAACGGGATACCGCTGTGGATCGCCGGCGGCGGTGAGAAGGTGACGTTGAAGATCGCCGCGAAGTACGCGCAGTACACCAACTTCACCTCGCAGCCCGAGGGGTTCAAGCACAAGTCCGACGTACTCGAGTCCCACTGCCGCGACGTCGGAACCGACTACGGCGCCATCGTCCGGTCCGCGAACTTCAACGCGGTCGTCGGCACGTCGGAGACGGAGGTCACCGAGCGCATCGAGCGGATCCGGTCCCGCCAGGTCGCCAAGGCGAACTCGGAGGCCGTCGACGGGATGCTCGACCATCACGTCGCCCGACTCGGCGACCGGGACGCCCGAGCAGATCGTCGAACGGCTCACTCGCATGAAGAATCTCGGCTGCGAGTACGCCATCCTCTACTTCCCGGAGGCGGCGTACGACCGGTCCGGCATCGAACTGTTCGAGCGCGAGGTCATTCCGGCGTTGAGCTGACGACGGGTCAACCGACGCGCGACGCCTGGTACTGCAGGATCGACCAGTCGTCATCCTGGCGGGTGAGGACGACGCCCAGGTTGGCCTGCACCGCGGTCCCGTCGGCGAAGGCGAACGTCGCCAGCAGTAGCCGGAGACGACGTCGGTTGCCGGCGAACGGCTTTCGAGCACCCGGTAGGTTACCGTCATGCCGGCGGGCTGCGAGTCAGTAGGCGCGTACCGCGGCGCGGCCGACGCCGTGGGGTCGCAGCCCTGGAACACCGCGTCGGTGGTGAACGCCGAGGCCACCCGGTCGGGATCGTGGGCGTCGACGCCGGCCGCCCACTCGTCCATCACGGCGGTGACGATCGTCGAGGCGTCCACCTCAGTGACCCGCACTCTGGCCGCCGTCGACGTGCAGGATCTCGCCGGTGACGAACGGTGCCTTCTCCAGGTAGAGCACCGCGTCGACCACGTCGTCGATCTCGCCGACCCGCCCGACGGGATGCAGCTTCGCCAGCTCCACGTAGTCGGACGGCTGGTGCATGGGAGTCCTGATGATGCCGAGAGCCACTGCGTTGGAACGTATCCCGCGGGTGGCGTACTCGACGGCGAGGGCACGTGTCGCGGCGTTGAGTCCGCCCCTGGTCAACGAGGCGAGCGCCGACGGTACGCCGGAGTTGGCGTGGTCGACCAGCGATGTCGAGATCGTGATGACGTGCCCACCGTCGCCCTGGCGGAGCATCTGCGCCACCGCGGCGGGACACCTCGAAGAAGCCGCGCAGGTTGACGCCCGTGATCGCGTCGTACTCGTCGGTGTAGTCGACGAACGGCTTGGCGATGAAGATCCCCGCGTTGTTCACCACGGTGTCGACTCGCCCGAAGCGTTCGACGGCGGCGGCCACGACGCGGGCGCCGACCCCGGCTGTCCGATGTCGCCGGCGACGGCGAGCACACCCGGGTCGTCGTGCTCGCCGATCGAGCGGGAGTTGGCGACGACGGAGTAGCCGAGCCTGCGGTAACCGGCGACGAGGGCCTCGCCGATGCCCTGGGATGCGCCGGTGACGATCGCGACGCGGGAGTGGAGGTGGTCATGTCGTGGTCCCTTCTCGATGTGACGATCATTCGAACGCGGCGCGGACGGGTTGCACTCCACTTCGACGAGACCGGTTTGCTCGCTGCTGGTAGACGTGGCCTCACTCGCCTACGCTGACCGCGTGGAGTTGCGACAGCTGCGCTACTTCGTCACAGTGGCCGACGAGTTGAACTTCGGGCGTGCCGCCGACCGGCTGCGCATCGCCGGACCCTCGCTGTCGCAGCAGATCAAGTCCCTCGAACGGGACCTGAAGGTGCAGTTGTTCGACCGCGATCGCCGGTCGGTCGCGCTCACCGCCGCCGGCTCCGCGCTGCTGCCCCGCGCCCGGGCGTTGATCGGGCAGGCCGACGAACTCCGCCGTGAGGCCCTGGGTCTGTCGTCGTCGGAACCGGTGCGAATCGGCTGCGTGCAGTGGTGTCCGACGGACTGGGCTGAACGGGCCGCGGGTGTGGCGAGGGTCCGACACCTGGGTGATGCCGTCGCACGCGCAGGCGGCGCGCGTCGCGGACGGCAGCCTGGATCTCGCCATCTGCTGGGTCGAACGGCCGGACCTCGATGCCCTCGAACTCGACGCGCGGCTGGTCGGCACCGACCGGCTCTACGCCGTCTCCATGGGGCAAGACGCCTCCCCGGTCGAGGCGGGGCACCTGACGGTGCTGCTCGACTCCGACGAGGCGAGCTGGTCGTCGTGGAACCGCTACGCCGCCGAATTCGCTCGCGAGTCCGGCGCGCGCGTGGTTCGCGTCGACGACGGCGGCGTCACGGGATCGACGTTCTTCGACCACGTCCGTCGACTACGCGGCCCGGTGCTCAACAATCCCAAGGGACAGAATGACGCAACGCCCTCGGACCTGGTGCGCCGTCCCGTGATCGATCCCATGCCGGTGTGGACCTGGTCGCTGGTGTGGCGGCGCGGCGAGGCGAACCCGTCCGTGCACGCCGTCGTCGACGCCTTCACCGCAGACACCGACGCGTCGGCACTCACCGAACCCGGACGTGGCTGACGGCAGGTGACCCGCATCGCGCGGGGAACTGAGTTCGAGCGACGCTACGGCGCCGGGAGCAGCGGAGGAGGCGGCGGCGACACCACCGGCTGGTACGCACCCGGCGTGGCCGGCGGCGGCGGAGGCGGCCCATCGAAGTATCCGGGCGGCGGCGGCCCGTTGAGCGGGTAGTAGCCCTCCGGCAGCGCCGGCCCACTGGAGTAGTTGCCCGTCGCGGGCGGGCCGTTGGACTCGGGTGCGTTGGTCGACTGGTAGCCGGGGGGGAGCTGCGGTGCGGGCCCGGCGCCGGGTGGGGGTGCGCTTCCCATCGGCTGCATGTCGCCGTAGGGGTTCTTCGCCTGATTGAACGCGTCGCGCAGGAAGCCCAGCTTGCCCGAACTCGACCCCGAGCCGTAGACCTGATTCTGGACCTCCGGCACCGGCGGTGCACCGATCGGCGGGGAGGCGGCGCGTCGCCACCCGCGACCTCTTGCACGACGACGGGCTGGCCTGGCGGCGGAGGGGCCAGCGGATCGCCGGGCACCGGCGTCGGGGCCACGGGCTCCGCACCGGCGGGTACGGCGCAGACCATGGCGCCGACGCTCAGGGCGAGTCCGGCCAGGCCACCTTGGCGGCATTCGTGCGCGAGGCGGCGCTGCTGCGGGTCATAGCTGACGAGATTAGCGCCTGACCGCCGACTCCGCGATCGACTCGGATCAACCGATGTGTGCGAGGACGTTGACGACGTTCCCGGCGGCATCGGCGAAGAAGAAGCGTCGGACGCCCCAGTCCTCGTCGGAGAGTGGGTGCACGATCGCCAATCCGGCGGCGACCGCAGCGTCGTACGCCGCATCGACGTCGTCCACCTCGACCGAGACCGTCGGGTTGACCTCGGCGGTCAGGTCGCGCGTCATCAGGCTCAGCTGGTGACGCCCATCGGCGTCGGCGAGCGTGACGATCCACCCGTGGTTCATCACCTCCGCGAGCCCGAGGACCCGGAGTAGGCCGCCGCCGCGCCGAGATCGGTGACCGTGTGCACCGGAACGACACGCAACACCGTCATATGGCGGGGCCGAGCATGTCGTCGGCGTCCTTGATGACGTAGCCGTAGCCCTGTTCGGCGAGGAAGCGCTGCCGGTGCGCCGCGTACTCGGCGTCGAGGCTGTCGCGCGAGACCACCGAGTAGAACACCGCGCCGCCACCGTCGGCCTTCGGCCGCAGCAGTCGGCCGAGACGCTGGCCTCTTCCTGGCGCGACCCAAAGGTCCCGGACACCTGCACCGCGACGCTCGCCTCGGGGAGGTCGATCGAGAAGTTCGCGACCTGGACACCACCAGCGTCTGGATCTCGCCGCGGCGGAACTGGTCGAACAGTATCTCGCGCTCGGCGTTCTTCGTCGAGCCCTGGATCACCGGTGCGCCGAGTTCGGTGCCCAGTTCGTCGAGCTGATCGAGGTAGGCGCCGATCACCAGCGTCGGTTCGCCGGGGTGGCGGTCGAGGATCGACTTCACGACGGCGATCTTGGTGTGCGCCGTCGAGCAGAGTTTGTAGCGCTCCTCGGGCTCGGCCGTCGCGTAGATCATGCGCTCGTTGTCGGTCATCGTGACGCGGACCTCGATGCACTCGGCGGGCGCGATCCAGCCCTGCGCCTCGATGTCCTTCCACGGGGCGTCGTACCGCTTCGGTCCGATCAGGCTGAAGACGTCGCCTCGCGGCCGTCCTCGCGGATGAGAGTCGCGGTGAGCCGAGCCTGCGCCGCGACTGGAGGTCGGCGGTCATGCGGAACACGGGTGCGGGCAGCAGGTGCACCTCGTCGTAGATGATCAGGCCCCAGTCGCGGCTGTCGAACAGCTCCGGTGCTTGTACTCGCCCTTGGTACGACGCGTGATGACCTGGTAGGTCGCGATCGTGACGGGTCGGACCTCCTTGCGCTCGCCGGAGTACTCGCCGATCTCCTCCTCCGTGAGCGAGGTGCGCGCGATCAGTTCGCGCTTCCACTGCCTGCCGGCCACGGTGTTGGTGACCAGGATGAGCGTGGTGGCACCTGCCTTGGCCATCGCCGCGGCGCCGACCAGAGTCTTGCCCGCGCCGCACGGCAGCACGACGACGCCGGAGCCACCGGCCCAGAACGAGTCGACGGCCATCTCCTGGTAGTCGCGCAGCTCCCAGCCGGTCTGGTCCAGCTCGATGGCGTGCGCCTCGCCGTTGACGTACCCGGCGAGGTCCTCGGCCGGCCAGCCGATCTTCAGCAGCATCTGCTTGACGCGGCCGCGCTCGCTGGGGTGGACCAGCACGGTGTCGTCGTCGATGCGGGTGCCGAGCATCGGTGCGATCTTCTTGTTGCGCAGCACCTCCTCGAGGACCGCACGGTCGGTGCTGACCAGCATCAACCCGTGCACGGGGCTCTTGACCAGCTGCAGGCGGCCGTAGCGGGCCATGGTGTCGACGATGTCGACCAGCAGCGGCTGCGGCACGGCGTAGCGGGAGAAGGAGACCAGTGCGTCGACGACCTGCTCGGCGTCGTGGCCTGCCGCTCGGGCGTTCCAGAGCGCCAGCGGGGTGATGCGGTAGGTGTGCACGTGCTCGGGGGCACGTTCCAGTTCGGCGAACGGCGCGATGGCCGAGCGGGCGGCACCCGCCAGCTCGTGGTCGATCTCGAGCAGCAGCGTCTTGTCGGACTGGACGATCAGGGGGCCGTCGGTCACGCGCTCGCGCCCACGCTTGCGGTAGTCATTCCATCCATTATTGCGAGTCGGCCGACACGACGGACGTCACGCGGTGGATTGCGAACTCTCGGGCCCGCCCGGCGGCCGGATCGAAGGCGGTCAGCGTGCCGCCGCGGACGTTGATCGGCGCGACGACGCGTTGCGTGGCCACCCCCGCCGGGTCGACGTAGCCGATCACCACCGACGTCTGCTGCTGGGCGGCCGACTGCAGCTGTGCCATCGCCTCCGCGGGATCGAGACGTGACCCCGGCGGATGCGCGCCACCCATCTTGCGCAGGACGGCGACGATGGCCCCGAGCGTCTGCGGACTCGGCGTCGGCAGCGGCCGGTAGCCGCGGCGCCGGCCGGGAACGGGCACGCGGGCACCCCGGCTGCGGATGTCGACGATCGCACCCGACCAGTCCTCGGCTGCCGGCGCGAAGCCCGCCGCGCGCAGTCCGGCGAGCACGTCGGCGATCGGAGCGGCCGACACCGCCACGGTGGGGGCGAGGCTGCGCATCTCGACGGCGGCCATCGCGGGCGCCGCGACGGCCTGGGCGAGCAGCGCGGGGTCCTCACACCGGACGAACGACGACGCCATGCCGACCCGGAGCTGACCGTGCCTGCGGGCGACGTCGTCGATCAGATAGGTCAGACCCTGCGGGACCGGAGTCTTGGAGTGACGCTCGAACAGCGCGTGCAGTTCGGTTGCCGTGCAACCGGTGTCGAGTGCCCGCCGGATCGTGGCCTCGCTGATCCGATAAACCATGGCGCGCGGCGGACTCGACGGTGGCGACGGCGGAGAGCCGCTCTGCCAGTTCGCGTTCCAGCGGCCCCGGCACGACGACGGTCAGGTCGGCCTGCAGCAGGAAGTGGTCGATCGGCTTCGGCAGCACCTTGCTCATCGCGGCCACCACCGCATCCTCGGGCGCACCGTCGAGCAGCAGGCGGATGGGCGAGGCGAGCGCGCCGCGACCCACGACGCCCAGCGTGTGGGCCTCGGTGAGCAGCGCGCCCACCGGACCCGGCTGTAGTCGCGCCGCCCATCGCGGGCGACGCCACGCCAGGGCGGAGGCGGCACGGGTCGCGTCGACCCCGGCGCCGGGCGGCAGGTCGGCGAGCATGCGATGAGCAGCCGCCGATCGAGTGGTGCCGCCGTCGAGTACAGCGAATCCGACAGTGCCGCATAGGGTTTGTTGTCGGGGCCGCGTTCACCGATCAGGCTGGGCCGGGCCGACAGCTCCAGCCACGACGACACCAGCAGATACCAGCGCGCCCCCGCGGACGACTCGATGAACCGGTCGGCTGCCACCGTCGGCGCCCAGAACGGTCCGATGCCGTCCTGCGGCTCGGGTTCCGGCATCCCCACCGCGATCAGACCCGCCGCGGCGGCGACCTCCAGGACGAGGCCGAGTCGCTGATCGTCGATGCCGGTGGCCTTCACGAGGCGCTTCACCTCGCGAACCCCGAGCCCGCCGCTGCGCAACTCGGCGACCGGTCCGCTCGACAGCGTGTCCAGGACCAGTTCCACCTCGCGCAGCACGTCGATGGCCGAGCCGGCCGCCGCGGCATCGGTGTCGGCGACCGCGAGCGTCGACACCACGGGGTCCGGAGGGTCGACACCGGTCGGTCCCGGGAGCTGACCGCGCATGACCTGCCCCACCAGCCGCGGCAGGATCACCGTGTCGTCGTCGACCTGGCGGAGCAGCCCGGCCGCGAGCAGTCGCTGCACCGGACGGTCCGGCGGCGTCCCGGGAAGGGCGTCCCGGGTCCGGCCCACCGGCGATCCCTCGACCAGCCGCTCCAGGAGTTCGCGCTGCGCGGTGTCGAGGCCGGCCAGCAGTTCGGTGATCGCCGCGGGGTCGGGCACCGTGGCCTCGGAGGTGACCTGGCCCGGATGCCACGGCAGGCCGGAGGCGGCCTCCGCGGTCACGCGGACGCTCGTCTCACCCCAGACCAGCCCACGCTCGCGGAGGTCGTCCAGCGCGGTGAGCACGCGGTCGTCACCGCCGAACAGGGCGACCAGCTTGGCCGTCGGCACCGCAGATGCGTCGGCGTGCAGGAACAGCAGACCGTCGAGCACCGAGAGCCGCAGAAAGTCGAGGTCGTCGGTGGCCGCCTTCACCGATTGTCGGGACTGCGCGCGGGCAGCCAGGGCCGCGATGGAACCGGGTGGCGGCTGGGTGAGATCGGGTCGCAGCTCGAGCAACCGGATCAGCTGCTCGTCGGGCAGGCCGGCCAACCAGGTGCCCAGCGGCATGGCGGGGTCGGGTTCGGACATCGCATCCAGCCTAAGCCAGCGCACCGGTCTCGCCAGCCACCGCTTGGCCTGCCACAATGGACACGTGGCTGAGAAGAAGAAGCAGTACGTCGACAATGGCTGGCCTCAGACCGAGGACGGCGACCACGCCGTCAGCGAACTGGCGAGCGACCGTACCGGTGCGCTGTCGCCGTTCGGCGACGTCTCGTTCCCGCTGCCTGCCGACGCCCTGCCGTACACGCACCCGGTCACCGTCGTCAACAAGTAGCCGTGGCCGATCGGTTGTCGCACCTCGACGACGAGGGCGCGGCACACATGGTCGACGTCACCGCCAAGGACGCCACCAGGCGCACCGCCGTGGCCCGGGGGACCCTGCGGACGCGGACGGACGTCGTGGACCTCATCGCCTCCAAGGGCCTGCCCAAGGGTGACGCGTTGGCGACCGCACGCGTCGCCGGCATCCTCGCGGCCAAGCGCACCAGTGACCTCATTCCGCTGTGCCATCAGCTCGCGCTCACCGGGGTGGACGTCGACTTCGACATCGGCACCGACTCCGTCGACGTCACCGCGACCGTCCGGACCACCGATCGCACCGGTGTCGAGATGGAGGCCCTGACCGCCGTCAGCGTCGCCGCGCTCACGCTGTACGACATGCTCAAGGCCGTCGACCCGGCGGCGACCATCGAGGGGATAGCCGTGGTGCGCAAGGACGGCGGCAAGACCGGGAGCTGGACGCGGTGACCGCCGCCCGGCCGAGGACGGCGCGCGTCGTCATCGCATCCACCCGCGCGGCCACCGGGGTATACGAGGACCGCACCGGTCCCGTCATCGTGGAGTGGTTGCGCGACAGAGGATTCGACGTACCCGCCCCCATCGTCGTGGCCGACGGCATGGCAGTCAGCCGGGCGCTGATCGAGGCGATCGGGGAGAAGGTCGACCTCGTCCTCACCTCGGGCGGAACCGGCATCTCACCGACCGACGGCACCGCCGACGCGACCGCCGCGATCGTCGACTATCAGATCCCGGGTCTCGCCGACGCCATCCGGCGCTCGGGACTGCCGCACGTGCCGACCTCGGTGCTGTCGCGTGGCGTGTGCGGGGTGCGGGACGGCATCCTCGTCGTCAACCTGCCGGGCTCGACGGGTGGCGTGAAGGACGGTCTGGGCGTGCTCGACGAGGTCTTGGACCACGCGCTGGATCAACTCGCTGGAGGCGATCACAGCCGATGAGCGCAAGCGCGAGGAGGAGGCACCGATGACGTCCGTCGTGCGCGTGGCGCTCACCGATGACCCGATCGATCTCACCGAGCACGAGGCGCTCGTCGCGCACGAGGCAGCCGGAGCCGTCGTCGGATTCTCCGGCGTCGTCCGCGACCACGACGGCGGTCGCGGCGTGATCCGGCTGGAGTACTCCGGGCACCCGACTGCACTCGACGTCCTCGTCGAGGTCGCGGAGGAGGTGGCGCGCGCCGCCGAGGGCGTACGCGCGATCGCCGTGAGCCATCGCGTGGGGACGCTGCACATCGGCGACGCCGCGCTGGTGGCCGCCGTGTCGGCCGATCACCGCCGTGCGGCGTTTGAGACGTGTGCGCTGCTCGTCGACACCGTGAAGGCGCGGCTACCGGTGTGGAAGCACCAGTTCTTCGCCGATGGAACCGAGGAGTGGGTCGGCTCGGCCTAGGCGGACCCAGGCCGAGCCGGTCGACTAGGCGACGGGCGCCGGCAGCAGAGGCGCGGGTGCCTCGGGAGCGGGCGGTGCGTCGGCGGCCAGCGGAGCGTTGCCCGGGGTGATCGGCACGTTGGGGCCGGCGGCCTGCGTCGGGTACGGCGTGTTCATGCCGCGCTGCGCGAGACCCATGATGAGGGCCTCCTTGCCGCTGATCTCGTGGCCCTGAACCGCCTGCCACAGATCCTTCAGGTAGCTCGCGTTCGGACCCTCGGCACCCTGCGTGGCGGGATCCATCGTCGAGCCGGGCGGCAGTGCGTCGGGGCTGGCGAGGTGGGGCACGCCCTCGGCGGCGGGTGCGGGCAGCTGGCCGTCGGCGGCGAGGGCCACCGGCTGGTCGGGTGCGGCGGCGGGAGCCGGGGCCGCGACGTCGGCGGCCACCGGGGGCAGCGACGGCGCGGGCAGCGCCGGCTCGAGCGGCAGATCCGCACGGCTGAGCGACCAGGCCTGCGGCTGGTCGACGGGTGCCGGTCCACCGGGGACGACGTCCCAGTTGGCCGCTTCGACCACCGGCTCGGCGGGCGGCGGGGGCAGCTCTGGTGCGGGCGGCAGCGGCGCGTCGAGCGGTGCGACGGCGTCGGGTGCGGGCAGCTCCTCCGGAGCCGGCGGCAGGTCGGCCGGCGGGGGCAGCGGCGCATCCATGGGTATGGCTTCGCCGACGGTCATCGCGGGATCGACGGGCAGCGCAGGATCGACGGGCAGTGGTGCGTCGAGCGGCACTGCGGCCGCCTCGGGCGGCGGCGGGGGCAGCTCGGGTGCGGGCGGCGGGGGCAGCGGTGCGTCGAGCGGTGCGGCGGCCTCGGGCGGCGGCGGGGGCAGCTCGGGCGCGGGCGGCGGGGGAGGAAGCTCGGGTGCCGGCGCCGAGAACAGCTCGAACGGCTGCGCGGGCGGGAGTTCCCCGTTCAGTTCGGGGTTGTCGAGCGGCTGCGGCGCGTCGGCGACGACATTGCGCGGCGTGGCGGACGAGAGCCCGCGGCCGCAGGTCGGCCATGCGCCACGGCCCTGCGAGGCGAGGACGCGTTCGGCGACGGCGATCTGCTCGTCCTTGCTGGCCATGTGCGCGGACGGTGCGTATTCGCTACCGCCGTGTCCGGACCAGGTGCTGGGCGAGAACTGCAGTCCGCCCTGGTACCCGTTGCCCGTGTTGATGGCCCAGTTGCCACCGGACTCACACGATGCGACGCGGTCCCACTCGCCGTCGGTGGCTGCTCCGGCCATGCCGGCGAGGGCGATGCTGCTGCCGCCGATCACGGCGCCGGTGAAGGCGACCTTGGCAACGGTTACTGCGGGGGCCGATGTCGAGGCCTTGCGATGCCGTCCACTCATGGGTATGGAAATCCTCTCGTCTGCGCCCGCGAGGTCAGCTGTCGGGTTCGGGCTGGAGAGGTTGCCCGGCCGACACGAGTGTCGGCTTCACCCCAAGGAACTAGGTGCAGTCCCTGGTCCTTCTTTCGGTGGACCGGTGGGTCCCCCGCCTTCATCCAGGTTTGTTCGTCGTTGGCCGCGTCCGACGGATGAAGCTCGGCGCTATCGGATGCGGCAGGCCACGCAATGGAGGTCGGGTGGCTTCCGTGGAACCGTAACGGCTCGCCGCGATGGCGTCACGTTTGGCCGACCTCGGCGTTTTCGCCCCCAGCAAATATTATGAGGACATTAAAGGTGCAGGAATAATTGGTGTTTCCGCAGGAGCGGAAATGGGAACCAACTGCTCACGGCCAGTTTGTGATCATTCCGTGATGTGATGGAGATCACCCTCATCCGCCTGCGAAAGGCGGTAACACGTCGACCGTCTGCAGCGTTTGGAGCCGAGCGCCCCGGTCGCGCACCGCGATGCCGTCGCGCAGGAACGAGCAGCGCAGGAGCACGTTGGCGAGGTCGGGTCCTCTCTTACTGAGGTGCTCGACGAGGCCGTCGACGGTGGTGTCCGGGGGCACGTCGAGTTCCTCGGTCTCCACGCCGGCTGCGGCGCGCGCGGCCGCGAAGTAGCGCACCGTCACGTGCACGCCACTCAACCGCCGATCGCGCTCATCGGGCGGTCGGGCTGCACGAAGCCCGGATCGTTGATCCCGTGGCCCGCGGGCTTGCCCCACATCGCCGTCCGCCAGGCCGCCTCGATGGCGTCGTCCCCGGACCCGTCGCGCAGCAGGCGACGCAGGTCCGTCTCGTCGGTGGAGAAGAGGCAGCTGCGCACCTGACCGTCGGCCGTGAGCCGGGTGCGGTCGCACGCCGCGCAGAAGGCCTCCGACACCGATGCGATGACGCCGACGGTGGCGGTACCGCCGTCGACGCGCCACAGGGCCGCTGGGGCCGATCCGCGGGGGGCCGGGTCGGGCTGCAGGTCGAATTCCCGTCGCAGCGCACCGAGGATGTCGGCCGCGGTGATCGCCTCTTCCCGGTTCCACTGATGCTCGGCGTCCAGGGGCATCTGCTCGATGATGCGCAGCTGATACCCGTGGGCGAGACAGAAGCGCAAAAGTTCGACGGCGTCGTCGAGGCCGGTCACCGCATCGAGGACGGCGTTCACCTTGACCGGGGTGAGGCCTGCCGCCGACGCGGCGGCGAGCCCGTCGACCACGTCCGACAGCCGGTTGCGTCGGGTGATGCTCGCGAAGCGTGCGGCGTCCACGGTGTCCAGTGACACGTTCACCCGGTCGAGGCCCGCCGCCTTGAGGCCTGCGGCGCGGCCGGCCAGGGCGACGCCGTTGGTGGTCAGGGCGATCGACGGCCGCGGCGTCAGTGCGGCGGCCGCGGCGATCACCTCGTCGAGGTGGCGCGACAGCAGCGGCTCGCCGCCGGTGAACCGCACGTTCGTGATGCCCAGGCGGGTGACCGCGATCGACATCAGCCGGGCCAGTTCGGACGCGGACAGCAGCTCGTCGGTCGGCAGCCACGCGAGCCCCTCGGCGGGCATGCAATACGTGCAGCGCAAATTGCACCGGTCGGTCAGCGAGACGCGGAGGTCGGTTGCGGCCCGGCCGTAGGTGTCGATCAGCGGCCCGTCGTCGGGTGCGCCCGAGACGACGCGGCGCGGCATCGGGACGCCGAGATCGGTGAGTGTCACCGTCGCACCCCGAACCGATCCTGCGGGCCATCCGCGGGCACGATCTCCTTGCCCAGCGGGAGCAGCGAGACGGGGATCAGCTTGAGGTTCGCGATCGCCAGCGGGATGCCGATGATGGTGATGGCCATCGCGATCGCGGTCAGCACGTGGCCGATGGCGAGCCAGATGCCGGCGACGACCAGCCAGATGACGTTGCCGACGACCGCGCCGGGCCGCACCCCGGGCTTGTCCACCACCGTCGAGCCGAACGGCCACAGGGCGTACATCCCGATCCGGAAGGCCGCGAAGCCGAACGGGATCGTGATGATGAGGACGAAGCAGATGATGCCTGCGAGGAAGTAGCCGAGCGCCAGCCACAGACCGCCGAAGATCAACCAGATGACGTTCAGGATCAGGCGCATGTTCTCCTCCAGCGGGGAACTCCAGGCTACCGACTAATGGGGTCGCTGGCGGTGGCGGCGTCCGAGTAGGATCGTCGAGGTTCGCGTTCCGCGCAGGCGGGACGCCTTAATTATGTGTTCGATGTCCAGCGATATGACGAGCGGGTGAGACCAGTGCCTACCGGCAAGGTGAAGTGGTACAGCGCCGAGAAGGGCTTCGGGTTCGTGTCCCAGGAGGAAGGCGAGGACGTCTACGTCGGCTCGTCGGCCCTCCCCTCTGGCGTCGCGGAACTGAAGGCCGGCCAGAAGGTCGAGTTCGGCATCGCCGCGGGCCGTCGCGGCCCCCAGGCGCTGAGTCTGAAGGTCATCGAGCCGCCGCCGAGCCTCGCCAAGACCCGTCGCGAGGCCGAGCGGCCCGAGCACAAGCACACCCCCGACGAGCTGCACGGCATGGTCGAGGACATGATCACCCTCCTCGAGGGTGCGGTGCAGCCTGAACTGCGCAAGGGTCGCTACCCCGACCGCAAGATCGCGCGGCGGGTGTCCGAGGTGGTCAAGGCCGTCGCGCAGGAGTTGGACGCGTAGCTCCTCTGGTACTTGCCCGCGAGCGTCGACTTTCCGTCGCCATCAGGCGGTATTGGCGACGAGAACTCCACGTTCGCGCAGTGCAACTCGTACGCGCCGGAGAATGACGGCCGGTCGGTGCCGCAGCAGCTCGCCGCTCACCCGGACGACGAGCCAGTCGAGTGCCTCGAGTTCGGCGATCCGGTCGATGTCCCTGCTGCGCTGACGGGCATCGGTCCAGTGCTGGGCGCCGTCGAACTCGACGGCCACCGACGCGTCCGGCCAGCCCATGTCCAGGCGGGCGACGAAGCGACCGCGCACGTCGCGGACGTCGATCTGCGTCTCGGGCCGCGGTAGCCCGGCGTTCACCAGGAGCAGCCGGGTCCGCGTCTCCTGCGGCGACTCGGCGCCGTCGTCACTCAGCTCGAGCGCTCGCCGAAGCTGCACGCTGCCGCGCGCCCCGCCATGTCGATCGGTGAGCGACGCGACCGCCGCGGCGCTCACTCCGGTGGCATTGCGGAGCGCGTCCAGCCTGACCACCGCATTTTCGAGGCTCGACACCCGGCCGATGTCGAATGCGGTGCGGGCAGGCGTGGTGACGGGCATCCCGCGAAGATCGCAGACCTCGTCTTCGGCCAGGACGTCGCTGTGCAGGACGATGCCGGCGACCTTGTCGCGCCCTCGGCGGTTCAGCTCGGCGGGGAGGTCCGCGTCGATCCATCGCGCACCGTGCAGCGCAGCCGCCGACATCCCGGCGACCGTTGCGTCACGCCGGGACCACAGCCACGCCGCGACGGCCTTGTCGACGGCATCGGGGCGGGCGTCCCGCGGCACGTACACGTTCCGGTGCATGGCGACGTAGGCCGTGCGGAGGCCGTGGTTGGTCACCAAACCGGCTGCGACCGCCTCGGTTCCGACGAAGGGCCAGCGGAGTACGCGCACGATCATTGGACTGCGCACGGGCCCCGTTGGTTCCATCCGCCGGCGAACGTCGAGTTTTCGTCGCCGGAAGGAAGGATCTTCGGCGATAAGTCGACGCTCGGCGGGGAACACTGGTGGCGTGAGCTACGTGAACCCCAAGGGCGAGTTCGACCGCGACACCGACTACATAACCACCCGCATCACCAGGGACGGCCGCGACGGGTATCCCGTCGAGCCCGGTCGCTACCGGCTGGTCGTCGCGCGCGCCTGCCCGTGGGCCAACCGGGCGATCATCGTGCGCCGCTTGCTCGGGCTCGAGGACGCCTTCTCCATCGGCTTCTGCGGCCCGACGCACGACGAGCGCAGCTGGACGTTCGACCTGGATCCGGGCGGCGTCGACCCGGTGCTGAAGATCCCGCGCCTGCAGGACGCGTACTTCCGGCGCGATCCCGATTACCCGAAGGGCATCACGGTGCCCGCGTTCGTCGACGTGCCGACCGGCGCGGTCGTCACCAACGACTTCGCCCAGATGACGCTCGACATGTCGACGGAGTGGACCGAGTTCCACCGCGACGGCGCTCCGCAGCTCTACCCCGAGGAGCATCGCGACGAGATCGACGAGGTGGCCAAGCGCATCTACACCGAGGTCAACAACGGGGTGTACCGCTGCGGGTTCGCCGGTTCGCAGGGCGCCTACGACAAGGCCTACGACCGCCTGTTCACCGCGCTCGACTGGCTCTCCGAGCGGTTGTCCGACCGGCGCTACCTGGGGGGGGACACGATCACCGAGGCCGACGTCCGGCTCTTCACCACGCTGGCCCGCTTCGATCCCGTCTACCACGGCCACTTCAAGTGCAACCGCTCGAAGCTCGCCGAGATGCCGGTGCTGTGGGCGTACGCCCGGGATCTGTTCCAGACGCCCGGGTTCGGCGACACCACCGACTTCGAACAGATCAAGCACCATTACTACGAGGTGCACACCGACATCAACCCCACCGGCGTCGTCCCCAAGGGCCCGGACCTGTCGAACTGGCTCACCTCACACGGCCGGGAAGCGTTGGGCGGCAGGCCCTTCGGCGACGGCACACCGCCGGGACCGACGCGCGAGGGTGAGCGGGTGCCCGAGGGACACGGCGCGGGGTAGGCGCTAGGCCCACACGGTGCTGACCGACCATTCGGCGTGCGGCCAGGGGAACTCGTTGCCCTCCTCGTCGCGCACCAGGGTCGGCAGCATCACCGCGAAACCGGTGAGCTTCCCGCGCTGCGGGTCGACCGGCGGGATGGTGACGGCGACGCGGCTGCCCGGCCGGAACTCCTCGACCTGCTCGGGCCCGCCGTCCTCGTAGGAACGCAGCAGCACCCACGGCGCCTTCGCGATGCCCTCGGGCAGGGACAGCTGGATCTGGTCGCGGGGCGCCACCCGCAGTTGGGCGCTGACGCCGGTGCCGTCGCACTTGGTGATGTCGTAGACGTCGCAGAACCGGTAGGGCTCGACGCGGACCAGTTGCCCGCGGGTGTACGCGCTGATCTCCGGATGCGGTGAGACGTGCCCGGTGCGGACCAGCTGCCAGACAAGCAGCGCGGTGGCCGCCGTCGACAGCACGGCGACCGCGACGAGCATCGCGACGACCTTCCTCATCGGGGTACCGCAGATGCCTTCGACATGCCGCCTTCCTTCTTCGCGAACACCGGCCTGTTGCCGCCGAAGCCCGGGATCAGTGAGTCCCCGCCGTAGCTGACGAGCGTCTGCGCCAGGCCGAGGATGAGCACCGCGCTGATCGCGGTGAATCCGACCCACAGGTCGGTGTACACCAGCACGCCGGTGGCGCCGCCCGCCACCCAGCCGAGTTGCAGCAGCGACTCCGACCGGCCGAACGCCGACGCGCGGGACTCCTCGGGCAGGTCGTCCTGCAGCGAGGCGTCCAGCGACGCCTTGGCGACCGCGCTCGCGCCCGAGGTGACGAGCGTCGCGAACGCGGCCACCAGCAGATTGCCGGTCACCGCGGTGACGACGGCGACGGCGGTGACCGCGATGGTCGCGCGCACCACGAGCTGGGCGGGGTGGCCGAGTTTGAGCCGGGCGCTGGCGAAGTTGCCGGTGAAGTTTCCGATCGCCGCGGCGGCGCCGATCAGGCCGAGGATGCGCAGCTGCTCCCACCCGCTCGCGTCGTGCGACTTGGCGACGAACGCGGGGTAGAGGAACAGGAAGCCGACCATCACCTTGATGGTGCTGTTGCCCCACAGCGAGGTGATGATGTTGCGGCCCATCGGCTGCCGTGCGCGCTTGGTGGTCGGCCGGTCCGGCTTCTGGGTGGGGCCGTGATAGGTCAGCGTGGTGGGCACCTCGCCCTCGGTCACCTCGACCCACTTGGGGATCCGCATCGCGAGCACGGCGCCGGCGACCGTCACGACGGCCATCACGTAGAGCGCGCCGGGGAGGTGGAACACGTTGAACGAGAACTCGACCCCGGCGGCGATTGCGCCGCCGAGGATGGTGCCGCCCAGCAGGCCGAACACGGTGAGGCGGGAGTTCACCCGGACGAGGTCGATGCTCGGCGGGAGCACGCGCGGCGTCATGGCGCTGCGGAGCACGCTGAACGACTTCGACAGCACCATCGCCCCCAGCGCGCACGGGTACAGCACCCACGACGGGAAGCTGCCGCTGGCGCCGTCGTAGTTCGCGATCAGCACCACGGCCAGCACGGTCCGCAGGCCGAACGACATGGCGAGTGCCACCCGTCGGCCGTGCTGCAGCCGGTCCAGCGCCGGTCCGATCAGGGGGGCGATGACGGCGAACGGCGCGATGGTGATCAGGAGGTAGAGCGCAACCTTGCCCTTGCTCTCGCCGGACGCGGCCGCGAAGAACAGGGTGTTGGCGAGTGCGACGGCCATCGCGGAGTCGGCCGCGAAGTTGGCCATCACCGGATAGGTCAGCGCTGTGAGGCCGGACTTGTCCGCGCCGTCGGCCGTCGCCGCGCGGTGGAACAGGCCGTACATCCGCGAACCCATCTCGCGGCTGCGCTGCGCGGCGGCCCGGGTGACGGTGACGCGCTCGCCGGCCTGCTGTCCGACGCCGGACGCCGACCCCGACCGCGGTGCGCCCTCCTCGTCGTCGAGGGGCGGCAGCCAGCGGTTCGCGCTCGGCGCCGACGGATTGTGTCGACGGCGACGGCGGAGCGAATCGTCGCTGGGGTAGTTGGCCATGCCGGGGTGCTCGGAGTCCGCGGGCGGGCGCGGCGGGTGGTAGTGCGGGTCCCGTGGGTCCCCGGCCGAGCCGGGGTCGCGACGTGGTCCGCTCACGTCCTCGATTGTTCCCCATCGGGCTGACGGCCGCCCGCAGGGCAGCCGGTGTGGCTTTGCCCAGCTGGTGTCAGGCAGAATCGAATGCGATGGACAGCATGATCGAACCCGCAGAACAGGACGCCGCTCCGACGCCGGAGGCCGATGCCGCGACGGCGTCGCCCGAGTTGACGGCGATCCTGGTGGACGCCGTCGACCTCGCCCGCGACGCGATCGTCGAGGGCAGTGACGACGACGACGCTCAGGTCGGCGAGTACCTGGGTGCCAGCCTCGACGATCCCTTCGCCGCCACGCACCGGTTCCTGGCCGTGATGCCGGGCTACCAGGGCTGGCAGTGGGCGGTCGTGGTGGCGGCGTACCCGGGTGCCGAGCGCGCGACGGTCAGCGAGGTCGTGCTGGTCCCCGGTCCGACGGCGCTGCTGGCGCCCGCGTGGGTGCCCTGGAACGAGCGGGTGCAGCCCGGCGACCTCGGGCCCGGCGATCTGCTGGCCCCGGCCACCAACGACCCGCGCCTGGTGCCCGGCTTCCTGTCCTCGGGCGACGAGGAACTCGACGAGTTGGCCGCCGAGGTCGGCTTCGGACGCAAGCAGGTCCTCGGCGACCTGGGTCGCACCGACGCCGCGCAGCGGTGGTACGAGGGCGAGTACGGCCCGAATTCGCCGATGGCGCGCTCCACCCGGCGGGTCTGCCGCGACTGTGGCTTCTACCTGCCGCTGTCGGGCTCGCTCGGCCGGCTGTTCGGGGTGTGCGGCAACGAGATGTCGGCCGACGGCCACGTCGTCGCGCTCGACTACGGCTGCGGCGCGCACTCGGACACGCCCGAGCCCGCGCGGATCGGGTCGCCGATGTTCGATCCGTACGACGACGGCGTGATCGACCGCACCGAGTCCTGACGGGTCAGCGGCCCTCGGCGGCGGCCTTGATGCGCGCGAGCGAGTCGTTCATGCCCTGCACCAGCTCGCGTTCGAAGCTCGGGACGCCGCCCATGACGGCGTTCACCAGGACGGTCGAGATGGGCTTGACGCCGTTCTCCGCGTGCCTGCTCTCGACGAGCCGGGTGCCGGTCGCCGTCGGCTCCAGCTCGTAGCTCCACACGGTGTTGTTCTCGTTGACGCGGAACGCGAGCTTCTCGCCGGGGATGAACTCGGTGATCTGACTCGTCGTCGGCCAGAACATCAGTCCGCGCCGGTTCACGTTGACGGTCTTGGCGCCCGCCCGCAGCGGACCGAACACCTTCATCAGCCGACACTGCGGGCTCCACTTCGGCATCAGCCTCAGGTCGGACACCAGCTCCCATACCTTCTCCGGCGGTGCCGCGATGTCGATCTCGGCTTGAAGCAATGGGTCGGCCACGGTTCCTCCAGGTGAATTCAGGTCAGTCCGGTCTGTGCGCCGCGGGAGCCACGACGCACCGCGGCACGCTGCCACAGGAAGATGGACGTGCCGAGGACTCCGACGCCCAGGCCCGCGACGGTGATCGGTCGCCAGTCGTGCAGCGCGGGCACCGCGAAGGCCAGCACGACCGCCACGAGCCAGCCCGCCGCGATGGTGCCGATCACCGGCCACTGCCGCAGCAGGGACGCGGGCAGCGGCGGCGGCTGAGGTGCGTCGTCGACGGGTTCGGTAGCGGCCATCGCGGACAAACCTAGCCGATGGAGCGGGCGTCGCTGCGGCCGCTGAGGACCCGCTGTCGGTACTGTGGGTCCTCGTGAGCGACGCCGACGCGCGGCTGGCCAGCGACTTGTCCCTGGCCACGGTCCGTTTGGCGCGGCAGCTGCGATTCCGGCGGCCCGACTCCCCGGTGTCGCTGTCCCAGCTGTCGGCGCTGGCCACCCTCGCCAAGGAGGGTCCGCTGACGCCGGGCGCACTGGCGGTGCGGGAGCGGGTGCGGCCGCCGTCGATGACCCGGGTGATCGCCTCGCTCGTCGACCTGGGCTTCGTGGACCGCTCGGCACACCCCGACGACGGTCGTCAGGTCCTGGTGGCGGTGTCGCGCGCAGGCGCCGAACTCATCGAGGCGGAGCGGCGTGCCAGCCGGGAGTGGTTGCAGCAGCGGCTCGCCGAGCTGACCCAGGAGCAGCGTGACTGTCTGCTCGAGGCAGCCGATCTCATGATGGCCATCGTCGACGACGCCGGGTGACCGGCCTGCCCAACGTCGTGGACGTCGACGACCCCGCCGACCCTCGGTTGGACGACTTCCGCGACCTCAACAGCATCGACCGGCGGCCCGACCTGCCGACCGGCAAGGGCCTGGTGATCGCCGAGGGAGTGCTGGTGGTGCAGCGCATGCTCGCGTCGCGGTTCCACGCGCGGGCGCTCCTCGGCACCGACCGCCGACTGCGCGAACTGGCCGACGACCTTCCCGCCACCACCGCGCCGTACTTCCGGGCCAGCGCGGAGGTGATGGCCGAGGTGATCGGGTTCCACCTCAACCGCGGCGTGCTGGCCGCCGCGCCGCGGCCCCGCGAACTGACGCTCGACGAGGTCATGGCCGATGCCCGCACCGTGGCGGTGCTCGAGGGCGTCAACGATCACGAGAACCTGGGCTCGGTGTTCCGCAACGCCGCCGGGTTGGGCGTCGACGCCGTGGTGTTCGGCACCGGCTGCGCGGACCCGCTGTACCGGCGGGCGGTCCGCGTCTCGATGGGCCATGCGCTGCTGGTGCCCTACGCGTGGTCGGCGGCATGGCCCGCCGATCTGAACACGATGCGGGACAACGGCTTCCGTGTGCTGGCGATGACGCCGAACCCGGCCGCCCGCACGCTCGCCGAGGCGATGGACGAGCTGTCGGGCGCACGGGTCGCGTTCCTCGTCGGGGCCGAGGGGCCGGGGCTGAGCGAGCACACGATGCGCAGCAGCGACGAGCGCGTCCGGATCCCGATGTCGCGCGGTACGGACTCGCTGAACGTCGCGACGGCTGCGGCGCTGGCGTTCTACGAGCGGGTTAGGGTCGACTCGGCGGGCACTCCGCACGAGCGCGGCTCCAGCGAAGCGAGCGGGGGATCTGACCGGTGACTGACGAGGACGTGACGCCCTGGGGCACGGGGTTGACGGTCGCCGGGTTCGTGGCGGCGGTGACCGGCGCGGCCATCGTCGTGCTGAGTCTCGGTCTGGTGCGGGTGCACCCGCTGCTCGCGGTGGGGCTCAACGTCGTCGCGGTGGGCGGTCTGGCGCCGACGGTGTGGGGCTGGCGGTCCCGGCCGGTGTGGCGGTGGTTCGTGCTGGGCAGCGGCGCCGGGGTGGCGATCGGTTGGCTGGTGCTGCTCGGACTGGCGGCAGGCGCCTGACGACTCAGGGCTGAGTGCCGGAGCGGACGCCCAGCAGGACGTCCTCCCAGGCGGGTACCTCGGGCTTGCGGCGACGCGTCCGGGCGGTCTTCTGCGTCGATTCGGGGGCGGACTCGCGGCTAGGTTCGGGGATGGGCGGCGTCAGCGGGAGCTGCGGCTCGGCCACCGAGTCGTCGTCGAAGTCGTCCGCGTAGTCGGCCACCTCGTCGGCGGGGCGCTCCGCGGTGGTCTTCGGTGCGGGAGCAGCATCGGCGCGCAGTGCCACCGAACGCAGCGGCGGCCGCTGGAAGTCCGGATCGACGAGTTCGGAGGCGGCGTCGTCGAACGCGGTGACCGTGCCGCCGTGCGATCCGGGGCTGAAGCGGAAGTGGGCGACGTTGTCGGAGCGGCCGGCCTTCCAGGCGAGCTGCACCGTCCAGCGGCCGTCCTCGTTGCGCCAGGCGTCCCACTCGGTGGCGTCGGGATCGAGGCCGCGTCCGATCAGCGACGTCGTCACCGTCTCGAGCAGCGTCATGACCGTCGGCCCGTCGGCGAGCACGGGGTGGGCGGCGGTGGCGAGTTCGGCGGCGCGGGAGCGCTCGAGCAGCACGGGATGGGCGAAGCGCTCCACCCGGGCGATGTCGACCCCGGCCGCCTCGGCGACCTGCTCGACGGAGGCCCCGGCGCGAATGCGGGATTGAATGTCCTTGGGACGCAGCGTGTTCGACATGTCGACCTCGACCTTGGGTTTGCTGGAGCCCACCCGGTCGCCGCGCAGGGCTGCGTGCAGTCGGCCGTCGGGGATCAGGAGGAACTTCTCACCCGAGTCGGCCGATTCGCAGATGACGCTCTTACCGTCGACGTCCAAGCCGACGACGTTGAGTTCGCGCATATCAACCTCCTTGGGGCTAAGGCGTCACCCTACTGCGTTACCGAGTCGTGACCAGGCTCGACACGCGGGCCCCGGGCACTGTTACGCACGAGGTCAGAGGTGTTCGACGACCCAGTCGACGCAGGCGGTCAGCGCGCTGACGTCCTCGGGGTCGACGGCCGGGAACATCGCGACCCGCAGCTGGTTGCGACCCAGCTTGCGGTAGGGCTCGGTGTCGACGATGCCGTTGGCCCGGAGCACCTTGGCCACGGCCGCGGCGTCCACCGAGTCGGCGAAGTCGACGGTCCCGACGACCTGCGAGCGCAGTGCGGGGTCGGTGACGAAGGGCGTCGCGAACTCCGACGCCTCGGCCCAGGAGTACAGCCGCCGAGACGAGTCGGCCGTCCGGGACACCGCCCAGTCCAGGCCGCCGTTGCCGTTGAGCCAGTCGAGCTGTTCGGCCATCAGGATCAGCGTGCCGATCGCCGGCGTGTTGTACGTCTGGTTCTTCAGGCTGTTGTCGATCGCGATCGGCAGCGAGAGGAAGTCCGGCACCCACCGTCCGGACGACGCGATCGCCTCGACGCGCGCCAGCGCGGCCGGGCTCATGACCGCGAACCACAGGCCACCGTCGGAGGCGAAGTTCTTCTGCGGGGCGAAGTAGTAGGCGTCGGCGTCGGTGATGTCGACGGGCAACCCGCCCGCGGCCGACGTGGCGTCGATGAGGACCAGGGCGTCGCCGTCGGGCCGCTCGACGGGAACCGCGACGCCGGTGGAGGTCTCGTTGTGGGCCCAGGCGACGACGTCGACGTCCGGGTCGGACTGCGGCTTCGGGGCGCTGCCCGCGTCGGCCTTGATCACGATCGGCTCGCCGACGAACGGGTTGGCCTTGACCGCCGAGGCGAACTTCGCGCTGAACTCGCCGAAAGTGAGGTGCAGCGAGCGCTTGTCGACGAGTCCGAAGGCCGCCGCGTCCCAGAACGCCGTCGAGCCGCCGTTGCCGAGGATGACCTCGTAGCCGTCGGGCACCGTGAACAGCTGGCGGACACCGTCGCGCACGCGTCCGACCAGGTTCTTCACCGGCGCCTGGCGGTGCGACGTGCCGAACAGGTCACCGGCCGCGGCGAGCGCCTGCAACTGCTCGGGACGGACCTTGGAGGGCCCGCAGCCGAACCGTCCGTCGGCGGGC
Organism: Mycolicibacterium sediminis; assembly: GCF_010731735.1. Taxonomy (GTDB): domain Bacteria; phylum Actinomycetota; class Actinomycetes; order Mycobacteriales; family Mycobacteriaceae; genus Mycobacterium; species Mycobacterium sediminis. Next base: position 6,221,945 of record NZ_AP022588.1, on the reverse strand, counting down.
TTGAGGTCGGCGGGGATGGTCAGATCGGCGTCGGACATGGCCACGAGCTTAGAGCGTCAGGATGCGTGGCCCGTCGGCGGTGACGGCCACGGTGTGCTCGCTGTGCGCGGCGCGGGCACCCGTCGCGGTGCGCAGCGTCCAGCCGTCGGCGTCGTGGGCGTAGTCGTCGGTGCCGTCGGCGATGAGCATCGGCTCGATGGCGATCACCAACCCGGCGCGCAGCGTCATGCCCTTGCCGGCGCGACCTTCGTTGGGGACGTGCGGATCCTCGTGCATGGTGTGGCCGATGCCGTGACCGCCGTGGTCGGCGAGCATGCCGTAGCCGGCGCCGCGCGCCACCGCCGCGATGGCGGCGCCGAGGTCACCCAGGGTGTTGCCGGGCCGGGCGGCGGCGATGCCCGCGGCCAGCGCGGCTTCGGTGGCGGCGATGAGGTCGGCGTCGTCGGGCCGCGGCGTGCCGATCACGAAGCTGCGGGCGGCGTCACCGCACCACCCGTCGAGGACGGCGCCGAAGTCGACCGACACCAGGTCGCCGTCGGCGAGCACCTCGTCGGTGGGGATGCCGTGGACGACGGCGTCGTTGACGCTCGTGCACAGCACCGCGGGGAACGGCGTCGGCGACCATCGCGGGTGGTAGTTCAGGAACGGCGACGTCGCGCGGTGGCTGGCGAGGACGTCGGCGGCCACGGCGTCGAGATCGCGGGTGGTCCTGCCGGGGGTGGCATGGGCGACGATCGCGCGTAGCGCCTCGGCGACGACGGCGCCCGCCGCGGCCATCTTCTCGATCTCGGCCTCGGTCTTCAGTTGGACCATGGAGTGTGACCTGCTTCACATGTGACGTGGATAACGCGGCTGGGGCACATCGCCCGGAATGCCCTGTTCAATTACTGGGACCACGGGTACCGTACTTAGACAGCAAGCCGACAAATGTAAACCTCACGGGAGGCATCAAATGGCTGTCAAGACTGCTAGGACCCGCGTCATCCGGCGTTGGCGCAAGAACATGGACGTCGTCGACGATACCGAGTACGTGAACAAGCTGGAGACGCTCTCCGCGGGCTCCGTGCGACGCAACTTCAACCCGTACGGCGACATCGACTGGGACTCGCCCGAGTTCGCGGTGACCCCGAACGACGAGCGCTGGATCCTCCCGTCCACCGACCCGTTCGGCATGCACCCGTGGTACCAGGCGCAGAGCCGGGAGCGCCAGATCGAGATCGGCATGTGGCGCCAGGCCAACGTCGCGAAGGTGGGTCTGCACTTCGAGTCGATCCTGATCCGCGGGCTGATGAACTACGCGTTCTGGGTGCCCAACGGCTCCCCCGAGTACCGCTACTGCCTCCACGAGTCGGTCGAGGAGTGCAACCACACCCTGATGTTCCAGGAGATGGTCAACCGCATCGGCATCGACGTGCCCGGCATGCCCCGCATGCTGAAGTGGCTGTCGCAGCTCATCCCGCTGGCCGCGGGTCCGCTGCCGATCGTGTTCTTCTTCGGCGTCCTCGCCGGCGAGGAGCCCATCGACCACATCCAGAAGAACGTCCTGCGCGAGGGCAAGGCGCTGCACCCGATCATGGAGCGCGTCATGGCCATCCACGTGGCCGAGGAGGCCCGCCACATCTCATTCGCCCACGAGTACCTGCACAAGCGGGTGACGAGCACGGGTCGCTTCAAGCGCTTCGTGCTGTCGCTGCACGTCCCGATCATCATGCGCGTGCTGTGCCAGGCGATCGTCGTGCCGCCGAAGGCCTTCTGGGAGGAGTTCGACATCCCGAAGTCCGTGAAGAAGGAGATCTTCTTCGACCGGCCGCAGGGCCGCCAGTTCCTGCGCGACACCTTCGGTGACGTCCGCATGCTGTGCCACGAGACCGGGCTCATGAACCCGCTCGCCAAGCTGATCTGGCGCATCTGCAAGATCGACGGACAGGCGAGCCGCTACCGCAGCGAGCCGCAACGCCAGCACGTCGTCGCCGTCGCGTAGGGGCCTGCGATGCCACACGTGATCACCCAGTCGTGTTGCAGTGACGGGTCGTGCGTCTACGCCTGCCCCGTCAACTGCATCCATCCGTCGCCCGACGAGCCCGGTTTCGCGACCGCGGAGATGCTGTTCATCGATCCGGTGGCGTGCGTGGACTGCGGCGCGTGCGTGTCGGCCTGCCCCGTGGGGGCGATCTCGCCCGACACCCGGCTGGAGCCCAAGCAGCTGCCGTTCGTCGAGTTGAACGCGGCGTTCTATCCCAAGCGGGAGGGCAAGCTGCCGCCGACGTCGAAGCTGGCGCCGGTGCTCGAGGCGCCCAGGATCGAGCGTGGCGACGGACCGCTGCGGGTGGCGATCGTGGGCTCGGGGCCCGCCGCGATGTACGCGGCCGACGAACTGCTGACGCAGCGGGGCGTCGAGGTCAACGTGTTCGAGAAGTTGCCGACGCCGTACGGGCTGGTCCGCGCCGGCGTGGCCCCCGACCACCAGACCACCAAGCGCGTCACCTCGCTGTTCGACAAGATCACCAGCGAGCGGGGCTTCGGGTTCTACCTCAACGTCGAGGTCGGCAACCACGTGAGCCACGCCGACCTGCTGACCCACCACCACGCCGTGCTCTACGCCGTCGGAGCATCCACGGACCGTCGGCTCGACGTCGAGGGCATGGGGATGGCGGGCAGTGGCACCGCCACCGAGTTCGTCGCCTGGTTCAACGGCCACCCCGACCAGGCCTCGCTGCCGGTCGACCTGAGTCACGAGCGCGTGGTCGTCGTCGGCAACGGCAACGTGGCCCTCGACGTCGCGCGCATCCTGACCACCGATCCCGACGCGCTGGCGGGAACCGACATCGCGGACCACGCGCTGACTGTGCTGCGCGGCTCGGCGGTGCGCGAGGTGGTCATCGTCGCCCGACGCCGTCCTGCCGACTCGGCGTTCACGCTGCCCGAACTCATCGGGTTGACCGCCACCCACGAGGTGGTGCTCGACGCTGCCGACCACGAGCTGGTCCGGGAGGACCTCGCCGAGGCCTCCGACCCGCTCGTCAAGGGCAAGCTGGAGATCCTCGCGAAGCTCGGCGACGCGGCGGCCCCGAGCGACCGGCCCCGCATCCGGTTGGCCTACCGCCTGACGCCCCAGCGACTGCTCGGTCGGGAGCGCGTCGAGGGCATGGCCTTCACGGTGACCGGTACGGACGAGGTGCGGACGTTGCCGGCCGGGCTGGTGCTGACGTCGATCGGATACCGCGGCACGCCGATTCGGGATCTCCCGTTCGACGAGACGACCGGCACCGTGCCCAACGACGACGGCCGCGTCACCGGTGCGCCCGGGACCTACGTCGCAGGGTGGATCAAGCGCGGGCCGACGGGGTTCATCGGCACCAACAAGTCCTGTGCGGCGCAGACGGTCCGGGAGTTGGTCGCCGACTTCAACGCCGGCGTTCTGCCCGGACCGACGGCGAGGTCCGGCGAGCTCGACCGGCTGGTGCGACGACGCCAACCGGCACTCGTCGACGTCGCCGGCTGGCGGGCCATCGACTCCGCGGAGGTCGCCCGCGGCGGTACCGAGCGGCCGCGCGCCAAGTTCACCGTGGTCGACGAGATGCTGGAGGCGGCCGCCACGGCGCCCCGGGCACCGCTGCACCAGCGGTTGCTCAGCGGGTTGCTCCGCTAGTCCGCCCAGTCGTGCAGCACGTTCTGGTAGGCGGTGGGTTGCACGGACAGCGCCCCGACATAGGGGTGTTCGAGCGCGAAGATCAGGTACAGCACGAACGCCAGCAGGGCCGCGGTCAGGCCGACGGCGATCGCGTGGACGATCAGGTCGCGGGTACCGAACAGGAACGTGAACGCCATCACCACGCCGCCGCCGCCGATCAGCAGCACCCACAGTTCGCCCGGGACCGATGCCTCGCTGGTCGAGACCCGCATCTTGCGTTCGGCGCCCAGGTCGTTGAGCCGGATGATCGCGTGGTCGAAGAAGGCGATCTCGTTGCGGGTCTCCGGCTGGACGGCGAGGTAGGAGTCCCACACGGCGGCGAGTTCGTCGGACTGGTCCCAGATCGTCTCGCCGCGGCGCATGCGCGGGAACTCCTCGTCGATGACGTTGCGGGTGTAGGCGATCAGGCTGCCCTGGATCTGGTTGCGCGACTCCGCCGGTAGCGCCACCGAGTCGCGGAGCAGATCGGCGATGGCCGCCGCCTCCTTGCCGCTCGCGTCCTCCGCGTCGCCGAACTGCTCCCACACCACCACCACGACGAACGCGACCAGCACGGCGTACAGCACCCCGGCGAGCTGGAACACCGTGCCGGACACGGCGTTCGCGGATTCCAGCCTGGTGTGCGACACCACCCGTCGGAACACGAGCAGACCGCCCACCGAGATCCCGACGATGACGCCCACCCAGAGGCAGCCGAGTATCGGCGGCGGAATCTGCAGCAGCCAGATCATCCGGCCATTACACCGCGGCGATGCACCACTCGGTGGGCGAACGCACCGCCGGGTTCCTACATCGGTCGCCTGATCGGCGGGTCGACCGTGGCCGCCCCGCCCGGGCCGTACAGTTCGGGCGGTCGTCCACCGCGTCTGCCGGGTGCCGTCGCGGCGCGGTCGACCGGGCTGACGAAGCCGGGTGTCGCGAGCACCTTGCGGCGGAAGTTCGCGGGCTCGACCGAACGGCCCCACACAGCCTCGTAGACGCGGCGCAGCTCGGTGAGGCTGAAGGGCGCCGTCACGAAGTGCAGTGCCGACGTGGTGTATTCGAGCTTGGCCCGCACCCGTTCGACGGCGTCGGCGAGGATGCGGTCGTGGTCGAAGGCGAGCGCGGGCACGGCACCCACGGGCGTCCACCGGGCATCGGCCGCGTCGGTGCCCGCCACCGCGTCGGGGAGTCCGGGCGCCAGTGCCACGTACGCGATCGACACCACCTGCAGACCCGCGGCCATGCGCGGATCGCGGTCGGGGGCGCTGTATGCGGCGAGCTGCTGCAGATGCGCGTTAGACCGCCACGCGTCGACGCCCGTCTCCTCCAGCAGTTCCCGATGTGCCGCGTCGTCCGCGGATTCCCGGCCGTGGAGCACGTGGCCCCCGGGGAGCGCCCACCTGCCGCGGTGCGGGTACTCGCCGCGCCGCACCAGCAGGACGCACAGGTCGTCGCCGCGGAGCGTGAACACCGCGAGGTCGACGGTGACGGCGAAGGGCGGATACGAGCGAGGGTCGTACTCGCGCAACCACTGTCGCTCGCTCACGCCGTCTGGCCCTCGAAGCCGGGACCGTGCAGCGGTTCGCCGAAGCGGGCGGCGCGGTCGAGCAGGGGATCGACGGTTCGGACCGCCAGGTCCACGCGCTGGTCGAGCGTCCCGGTCAGTGGCACCCAGGAGTGCCCGGCGCGGGTCAGGGCGTCGACGAACCAACCCGTCATCGCCGAGCGGATCGCCAGGTCGCCCTCCCGCATGCCGTCGTCGGACCACGGCACGCCGACGTGATCGGTGACGAGGTAGACCGCGCGCGGCGGCACCTGCGTCCACGGTTGCCCGGTCCGTGCGTGCGCGCCGAGGTATCGGCGCTCCCAGATCGCGGTGGCGAAGGCGTCGGTGTCGCAGACCAGCAGCGGCGATCCGTGTCGTGCGGCGGCCTCCTCGCGACGGGTCTGCTCGACGGCGATCGCGTCGAAGTCGGCTGTGTTCCAGACGACCTCGTCCAGACGGCCGGGCTGCTCGGCCCACTTGGCCTCGGTGTGCTCGCGGCCGTACTCGGGCACCCACGTCGTGGCGGCCCACGCCCCACCGCGCGCCCGGTAGTGCTCGGCCAGTGCCCGGGCCACCGTCGTCGTGCCGGTCGACTCCGCGCCCAGCACCACGACACGGGTGGTCAGTCCCGCGCGGGTGGCGGGCGCCAGGTCGCTCCATCGCCCCGCGAGGTCGGCGCGGATGGCCGTGCTGCTCGACGGGGTGCGCTCGACGGGCACCGCGGTGGCGCTGAAGCGGCGGGCCAGTTCCGGGCCGTAGGAGTCGCCGCAGAACACCGCGTCGACGTCCGCGTCGGTACCGAGCGCGGCCCGCATGATCGCGAGCTGTGCCGTCCACACCTGCTCGTCGGTGACGTCCATCGGCGCGTCGCACCTCGTTCCGAGGATCCGGACGCGGTGGTCGTCGTGGTGCTCGGCTCGCATCCAGGCCATCCGATCGGCGAGCGGGACCGTCTCCGTGGCGCCGGCCATCACCAGGACGGTGAGTCGATCGCATCGGCTCGACGCCCATCGGATCAGCGCGTGATGTCCGACGTGCGGCGGGTAGAACTTCCCGATCAGCAGACCGCTCGGGTAGCGGTTCACGACGTCACCCGCTCCAGCGGCTGCCTGGCCTCGTCGACCATCGCGCGCCGCCACGACCTGAGTCCCGTAATGCACAGGCCAAGGAACAGTACGTACACGACGGCCGTCAGGTTGAGGTCCTTGACGACGTAGAGCGGGATGTAGACGCAGTCCGCGGCGATCCAGAAGTACCAGGTCTGAATGCGCTTGCCGTTCAACAACCATTGCGCCGCCAGCGAGAGACACGTCGTGAACGCGTCGAACAGTGGTGCGGCGCCGTCCGCGTGCCGCAGCGCGACGTAGACGACGGCGGTCCCGACCACGACGAACGCCACGCACCAGCGGATCTCGCGGGCCGGTGCGCGCGTGACGACGAGCGCGGTGTCACCGCTGCGGCCGCGGGTCCACCGGATCCAGCCCACGACGCCGAGGACGATGTAGACCACCTGCAGGCCGGCGTCGGCCCACAGTCGCGAGGAGGTGAACAGCAGCAGGAAGAAGACGGTGTTCGCGATGCCCACCGGGAAGTTCAGGACGTTGCGGCGCACGGTGAGCGCCACGCAGAGTCCGCCGGTGACGAAGCCCAGCAGTTCGAGGCGGCTGACGGGCGCGCCCCACAGCGTGAACGACTCCACCATCAGCGGATGGATCAGTGCGGTCAGCCAGGCGTCCATCGAGACCTCCACGGGTTAGAGTCATGTTGACCATAACCCGAGCGGGGCGACCCTGCACGCGCCGCCTGTCGAACGTGCGGTGACGGCGGAGAATTCGCAGTCTGCCCGCCCTGGCCGCACGTTCGGCGCGTGGCCGCTCAGCTCTCGGACATCTCCGACATCGCCGCGGCGATCTCCTCGGGACTGACCTCGCGCATCGGCTGGCCCATGGACCACATGTGCCCGAACGGATCTTGCAGCACGCCGTAGCGGTCGCCCCAGAACTGGTCCTCCAGCGGAGCGATGACGGTGGCCCCGGCGTCGACCGCACGCTGGAACCAGCGCTCCACGTCGGTCACGGTCAGGTGGATCGTCACCGGTGTCCCGCCCAGCGAGGTCGGGGTCATCGACGTGCCGCAGGTCATCTCGGGGAAGTCGTCGTTGAGCATGACGACCGAACCGTTGATGCGCACGGCCGCGTTCACCAGTTTGCCGTCCGGTCCGGGCACCCGCCCGAGTTCCTCGGCGTCGAACGCCGCGACGTAGAAGTCGATGGCCGCGGCGGCGCCGTCGACGATGAGATAGGGGGAGACGGCGGGTTGAACGTCGATCGCCATGGTGGCGTCCTCTCGGGAGTGGATGGTCACCGGTGTCGACCATCGCAGGCGCCGGAACTCATCGCTCAGCCGCCGAGTTCGTCCACCGTCGCGTCGAGTGTCGCCGCCTGCTCCTCGACCTCGTGGTCGGACGGGTCCTCGCCGTCGAGGCGCTCGACGAGGTCGGCCCGCGAGATCACCTCGAGTGCGCCGCGGTACTCCTCGTCCTCGACGTCGTCGGAGCCGATCACCTCGGTGCGGCCCTCGATGAGCACCAGCACGGATTCGTCGTCCGCGTCGAGCAGTCGGCGCAGGTCCTCACTCGTAAACGTCATGGCGGCGGTATGCCCGCGAATGCCGCCGTCACACCACCGAGAAGCCGGGCGGCAGAACGGTTCGGCCGGTGAGGGCCAGCAGCGCCGTCTCGCCGCTGCCGAGGGCGACGCCGACGCGGGTGGCCAGCACGGCGGCCTCCTCGACCACGGCACGGGGGAGGACGATCTCGACGCCTGCCGCGCGGGCGACGTCCAGGCCGTGGACGGCGAGTTCGAAGGTGCGGGTCGGCAGGTAGTCGCTCAGCCGGATGCCGAGTCCGCCGATCACGGTGATCACCGGATCGCCCGCGCCGGCCATGTCGGCGAGCGCGTCCGACGCCAGCGCCTCGATGGCGGCGGCCGGGTCGGCGCCGAGGTCGCGGCCGGCCTGCCTGCCGCGTTCGGCGACGTCCGCGGCGCCGAGGTCCGCGGCGTAGTCCCGCATCCGGACCACGTAGTCGACGGCGCTGGTGAGGTCGACGCGGTCGGCGGGGGAGCGCAGGTAGGTGCTGACCGTGACGAAGGACCGCGACGCGTGCCCGACGAGGGAGCGCAGTTCCCAGTCGCCGAGGCCGGGCCCGTCCCAGGCGTCGGGCGGGATGCGTCGCACCAGATCCGTGACCGCCTCCGCCGCAGCGGCGAACGTCGCGGCCGTCACGGCGTGGTGACGCGGTCCCAGCCCGTGACCGACTGGACGCTGCGCGGCTCGGGGCCGACGTAGACGGCGGCGGGCCGGACCAGCTTGCCGAGCCGCTTCTGCTCCATGATGTGTGCGCACCAGCCGGCGGTCCGGCCGCACGTGAACATCGCGGGCATCATCGTCGGGGGCACGCCGGCGAAGTCGAGGATCACCGCCGCCCAGAACTCGACGTTCGTCTCGATGGCGCGGTCGGGCCTGCGTTCCCGCAGCTCGGCGAGCGCGGCCTGCTCGAGTGCGGCGGCCACCTCGTAGCGCGGCGCCGCCAGCCGCTGCGCCGTCGCGCGGAGCACCCGGGCGCGGGGGTCTTCCGCTCGGTACACCCGGTGGCCGAAGCCCATCAGCTTGTCCTTGCGGTCGAGGATTCCCTTGACCACCGACCGGGCGTCGCCGCTGCGCTCGACCTCCTCGATCATCGGCAGCACGCGGGCGGGTGCGCCACCGTGCAGCGGGCCGCTCATCGCGCCGACCGCCCCGGACAGGGCCGCGGCCACGTCCGCACCGGTGGAGGCGATCACGCGCGCGGTGAACGTCGACGCGTTCATCCCGTGCTCGGCTGCGCTCACCCAGTAGGCGTCGATCGCCTCGACGTGCCGCGGGTCCGGGTCACCCTTCCAGCGCGTCATGAAACGTGCTGTCACCGTGTCGCATCCGTCGATGGTGCGCTGACCGACCGCCGGCCTGTGGATGCCGCGGGCGGACTGCGCGACGTAGGACAGCGCCATCACCGACGCGCGGGCCAGCTGGTCGCGTGCGGTGGTGTCGTCGATGTCGAGCAGCGGCTGGTAGCCCCAGATCGGGGCGAGCATCGCCAGGCCCGCCTGGACGTCGACCCGCACGTCACCGCTGTGGATCGGTAGTGGGAACGGCTCGGCGGGGGTCAGGCCGTTGCCGAACTCGCCGTCGACCAGCAGCGCCCAGACGTCGCCGAAGGTGACGCGTCTGCTCACGAGTTCCTCGATGTCGACGCCGCGGTAGCGCAGCGCCCCGCCGTCCTTGTCGGGTTCGGCGATCTCGGTGGTGAAGGCGACGACGCCTTCGAGTCCCGAGACGAAGTCCTGGGGGAGGCCGTCGGGCGCGACGGGCGAGCCACTCATGGCGAAATTCTCGCACCCGTGCGGAGGGCCGCCGCTACCGGCCGGTAACGAGCGGGCGTAGCGTTTCCGGCATGCCCGAATCCGTGCCCGACGCGGTGGCCCTCGGCGGGTCCGACGACGATCGCGATCACCTCGTCCGCATGCGCGTCGAGTACGGCTCGGTCGAGAAGGACGGGAGTGCCGACCTCGACGAGAGCTGGCTCGCCGGCGGCTGGATCACGTTGCTGCGCACGTGGATCGCAGACGCCGAGCGGGCGGGCGTGACCGAGCCCAACGCCATGGTGGTCGGCACGGTCGACGACCGGGGATGGCCGACGACCCGAACGGTGTTGTGCAAGGGCGTGGATGACTCCGGCATCACCTTCTACACCAATTACGGCTCCGCCAAGGGTGGGCAGTTGGCCGTGCGCCCGTTCGCGTCGGCGACCTTCCCCTGGTACGCACTGGGCCGTCAGGTCCACGTGCGCGGCGAGGTGGCGAAGGTGGCACCCGAGGTCACCGCCGAGTACTGGTCCAAGCGGCCCCGCGGCTCACAGCTCGGCGCCTGGGCGTCGCACCAGTCCGAGCCCGTGGCGTCGCGCGAGGCGCTGCTCGGCCAGCTCGCCGACGTGACCGCCCGGTTCGCCGACCTCGACACCGTGCCCGTGCCGCCGAACTGGGGCGGCTACCTGATCGCGCCCGTCGAGGTCGAGTTCTGGCAGGGCCGGGAGAACCGTCTGCACAACAGGATTCGCGTCGACGTCCGGTCCGGCACCCTCGAGCGACTCCAGCCGTGACATCCCCCGTCGCTTCGCTCGCCCGGTAGACGTGGCGCGGCTCTTCGCCGACACCACACCCCTGCGCACCAAGGACTTCGCGCGGCTGTGGTGGGCGGGCATACCCACGGTCATCGGCGCCGGCCTCACCCTGTTCGCGGTGCCCGTCCAGCTCTACGCGCTGACGCAGAACTCGGCCTACGTCGGGCTGGCCGGACTGTTCGCGCTGGTGCCGCTGGTGGTGTTCGGTCTGTGGGGTGGCGCGCTGGCCGACGCGATGGACCGCCGGACGCTGCTGATCATCGCGTCGTGTGGGCTCGCGGTGGCGTCGGTGTTCCTATGGCTGCAGGCCGCGCTGCACCTGAACAACGTGTGGCTCGTGCTCTGTCTGCTGGCCTTCCAGCAGGCGTTCTACGCCGTGAACTCACCGACCCGGGCAGCCGCGATCCCGCGCATCCTGCCCGGCGAGCAGTTGCCCGCCGCCAACGCGCTGAACATGACGGTGACGCAGTTCGGCTCGATCGTCGGACCGCTGCTGGCCGGCATCATGCTGCACTGGGTGGACCTCTCCACGCTCTATCTGATCGACGCCGTCACGTGCGCGCTGCCGATCTGGGCGACGTTCCGACTGGGCCGCATCCCGCCGTCGTCGACCGAGAGCGGGTCGGCCCGGTGGGGGTTCGGCGCCGTCCTCGAGGGCTTCCGCTACCTCGCGGGCAACACCGTGGTGCTGATGTCGTTCGTCGTCGACCTGATCGCGATGATCTTCGGCATGCCGCGCGCGCTGTTCCCGCAGATGGCGCACGAGAGCTTCGGCGGCCCGATCGAGGGCGGCTCGACGATGGCACTCCTGGCCGCGGCGATCTCGATCGGCGCGGTCGCGGGCGGCGTCTTCTCCGGGTGGCTGCCGCGCATCCAGCGCCAAGGTCTGGCGGTGGTGATCGCGATCGTGGTGTGGGGCGTCGCGATGACGGGGTTCGGGGTGGCGAGCGGATTTGCGGCGGGCCGGGTCGGGACGCTGCTGTGGGTGGCGCTGGGCTGCCTGGTCGTCGGCGGCGCCGCGGACATGGTGTCGTCAGCGTTCCGCAACACGATCCTGCAGCAGGCCGCCTCCGACGAACTCCGCGGCCGGCTGCAGGGGGTGTTCATCGTCGTCGTGGCAGGTGGGCCGCGCGTGGCGGACACCTTGCACGGTGCCGCGGCGGCGGCGGTCGGGACGACGGTGGCCGCGGCAGGCGGCGGCGTCCTCGTCGTGGTCGGGGTGATCATCGCCGCGGTCGTCGTGCCCGCCTTCGTGCGCTATCGCGTCACGGCGTCGGCGACTTAGATTCCTCACATTCTCTGTGGTTACCATCGCGCGCGTGGTTGAACACCCGATGGACTCCGCCCCCGGTCTACGTGAACGGAAGAAGCAGCGGACCAGGGCGACCCTGATCGACGCCGCCATGGACCTCTGCCTCAAGCAGGGCTACGAGACCACCACCGTCGAACAGATCGCCGCGGCGGCCGACGTGTCACCCCGCACCTTCAGCCGCTACTTCACCGCCAAGGACGCGGTGTTCCTCACGCTCATCGAGGACTACTCGAACGAGGTCGCCCTCGAACTGGAGACCGTGCCGGCCGACGTCGGCCCGCTCGAGGCGATGCGCCAGGCCCACGTCGCGGTGCTGACCCGCGTCGCGCAGCGGCAGGTCGGCCGGATGACCACGGACCGGATCATCCTGATGCTCCGGATCATCAACGCCTCGGACGCGCTGAAGCAGGCGGCATCGGAGTTCCGGCACGACCACACCGAGGTCGTCCTGGCCAAGCGCATGGGCGTCGACGTCGACGACCGCCGCAGACGACTCGTCAGCGCGGTCTTCGCGGCGATCATCGTCACCGCCTGCGGCGACCTGATCGTCGACACCGACACCGTGCGGCTCGGTCCGCTGGTGATGGTCGAGCGTCTCGAGGAGGCCTTCGGTCAGGTGGCGATGTTCACCAGCGACCTCCCCGTTCCGAAGGACCCCGATCGTGTCTGACCTCGTCGCCTTCGCGCCGGCCCGCGGCGGCCTCCGCGAGCACAAGAAGCGACGGACCCGGGCGTCGCTGATCGAGGCCGCCGCCGATCTGTGCCGGCGCAACGGGTACGACAACACCACCGTCGATCAGATCGCCGCGGCCGCCGACGTCGCGCCGAGGACGTTCAGCCGGTACTTCCCGAACAAGGAGTGCGTGGTCGCCGCGATCACCGACGACCTCGACGACCTCATTGCCGAGGCGATGGAGACGCTGCCCGACGACATCACCGTCTACGACGCGCTGCTGCAGTCGTCCATCGAGGTGCTGAGCACCTCCGACGGCTCGGAGACGGCGGGATTCCGTCGCCTCGCGCTGCTCATCGAGATCATCAACGGGTCGACGTCGTTCCGGGCGTCGGCGCTGGCGCTGCGCCACGACGTCACCAACAGGGCGACGATGAAGGTGATGGCCCGCCGGATGGGCGTGCCCGAAGGCGACCGCGCGGTCGCGCTGGTCACCGACACCTGGGCCGTGATCTTCTCCGACTCGTTCGCGGGTCTGGGCAGGCCGGGGAACGAACCGGTCCGCCCCGACGTCATCTGCGACCGGCTCTCCGCGACCGTGGAACTGTTCCGCCGGACGTGGTCGCCGTACGACCCGCCGTCGCGGCGCGCAAGCCAACCCCACACGAGCGCGTCCGAGGGATAGCGACTACTTTCTTTGGTGACGGACAGCCAGTTCGGCGTCGACATTCAGAAGGGACCCATCGTGCCCGATCAGTCCAGGTCCGACGAGGTCGCGACGCTCCGCTACCCAGGTGGGGAGATCGATCTAGAGATCTCGAAGGCCACCGAGGGTTCCGACGGCATCGCACTGGGTTCGCTGTTGGCCAAGACCGGATACACGACGTTCGACGGCGGTTTCGTCAACACCTCGGCCACCAAGAGTGCGATCACCTACATCGACGGTGACGCCGGGATCCTGCGCTACCGCGGGTATCCCATCGAGCAGCTCGCCGAGAAGTCGACGTTCATCGAGGTGAGCTACCTGCTCATCTACGGCGAACTGCCCACCGCCGACGACCTCGAGCGGTTCACCACCCAGATCCAGCGGCACACGCTGCTGCACGAGGATCTGAAGCGCTTCTTCGACGGCTTCCCGCGCAACGCGCACCCGATGCCGGTGCTCTCCAGCGCGGTCAACGCGCTGTCGGCCTACTATCCGGACTCGGTCGATCCCGCGAACGCCGAACAGGTCGAGCTGTCGACCATCCGGCTGCTGGCGAAGCTGCCGACCATCGCCGCGTACGCCTACAAGAAGTCCGAGGGGCAGCCGTTCCTCTACCCGGACAACTCGCTCACGCTGGTCGAGAACTTCCTGCGGATGACGTTCGGCTTCCCGGCCGAGCCCTACGAGGTCGACCCCGAGATCGTCCGCGCGCTCGACATGCTGCTGATCCTGCACGCCGATCACGAGCAGAACTGCTCGACCTCGACGGTCCGGCTCGTCGGCTCGTCGCAGGCGAACCTGTTCACGTCGATCTCCGGTGGCATCAACGCACTCTGGGGCCCGCTGCACGGCGGCGCCAACCAGGCCGTGCTGGAGATGCTCGAGAAGATCCGCCTCGGCGACGACGACGTGGCGACCTTCGTCAAGAGGGTCAAGAACCGCGAAGAGGGCGTGAAGCTCATGGGCTTCGGACACCGCGTCTACAAGAACTACGATCCCCGCGCGCGCATCGTCAAGGAGCAGGCCGACAAGATTCTGGCCAAGCTCGGCGGCGACGACGAGCTGCTCGACATCGCCAAGCAGCTCGAGGAGATCGCGCTCACCGACGACTTCTTCGTCGAGCGCAAGCTCTACCCGAACGTCGACTACTACACCGGCGTCATCTACCGGGCCATGGGCTTCCCGACCCGCATGTTCACGGTGCTGTTCGCGCTCGGCCGACTGCCCGGCTGGATCGCGCATTGGCGGGAGATGAACGGCGAGCCCAGCAAGATCGGCCGCCCGCGCCAGATCTACACCGGCTACACCGAGCGCGACTACGGCAGCATCGACGGCCGCTAGCCGCCACCTGCCCTCACCTGTTTTCGCCGAAACGGCATTCCCTGTCGCGAAGAGGCCGCCTCCGCGACAGGGAATGCCGTTTCGGCGCAAGGTCGTCGTCCGCGGGAGACGCATGTCACCGCTCGGCGGCTTGTGAATTAGAAACTTGTGAACCCACAATGGTTGTGTGAATACAACCATCGGTGATCTGACGCCGCGGCGGAAGACCATCGTGCTGGTGTCCTGCTGCCTCAGCCTGTTGATCGTGTCGATGGACGCCACCATCGTCAACGTCGCGATCCCGTCGATGCGCGCCGACCTCGGTGCCTCGGCGTCGCAGATGCAGTGGGTCGTCGACGTCTACACGCTGGTGCTGGCCTCACTGCTGATGCTCTCGGGTGCGACGGGCGACCGGTTCGGCAGGCGTCGGGTGTTCCAGATCGGCCTGACCGTCTTCGCGGTCGGATCGCTGCTGTGCAGCATCGCGCCCAACATCGAGACGCTCATCGCCGCCCGGCTGATCCAGGCCATCGGCGGGTCGATGCTCAACCCCGTTGCGCTGTCGATCATCTCGCAGGTGTTCACCGGCCGCGTCGAGCGTGCCCGCGCGCTGGGCTTCTGGGGCGCGGTCGTCGGCATCTCGATGGCACTCGGCCCCACCGTCGGCGGCCTCCTCATCGAGCTGATCAGCTGGCGCGCGGTGTTCTGGATCAACCTGCCGATCTGCCTGCTGGCGATCGTGCTCACGGCGGTGTTCGTGCCGGAGACCAAGTCCCTGACGATGCGCAACATCGACCCCATCGGGCAGGGCCTCGCCGTCCTGTTCCTCTTCGGCATCGTCTTCACCCTCATCGAGGGACCCGGCCTGGGTTGGACCAGCCCGGGCGTGCTGGCCATCGCCGCGGCGTCCGCGGTGGCGCTGATCGCGTTCCTGCGCTTCGAGTCGCGGCGGCACGACCCGTTCATCGACCTGCGCTTCTTCAAGAGCATCCCCTTCGCGTCGGCGACGGTGACGGCCATCTGCGCCTTCGCCGGGTGGGGCGCCTTCCTGTTCATGATGTCGATCTACCTGCAAACCGAGCGGCAGTACTCGGCGATGCACACCGGCCTGATCTACCTGCCGATCGCGATCGGTGCGCTCGTCTTCTCGCCGCTGTCCGGCCGGCTGGTGGGCCGCTACGGCGCGCGCCCGTCGCTGTTGGCCGCGGGTGTCCTGATCACCTGCTCGTCGGTGATGCTGACCCTCCTGACGGCGACCACCCCGGTCTGGCAGCTGATCGTCGTGTTCGCGGTGTTCGGCATCGGCTTCTCGATGGTCAACGCGCCGATCACCAATGCGGCGGTCAGCGGCATGCCACTGGACAGGGCGGGCGCGGCGTCGGCCGTGACGTCGACCAGCAGGCAGATCGGCGTCAGCATCGGCGTGGCGCTGTGCGGGTCCGTCGCCGGGGCGGCCCTGAACGGCAGTGGCGCCGACTTCGCCGACGCCGCACGGCCGCTGTGGTTCGTGTGCGTCGCGATGGGTGTCGTGGTGTTCGTCCTCGGGATCGTGTCGACGTCGGCGCGGGCGGTCAGGTCCGCCGAGCGGCTGGCTCCGCTCATCGCGGGAACCCCGGCAGAGGAGGGCGCCCGTGTCGGATGACGCACTGGCCGACGACGTCTGGCGCGCGATGGCCGCCGTCGTCTTCGACAACCGGGACACGTGGAAGCGTGACGTCATCGAGAGGTCCGGTCTGCCGTTCAGCCGGATCCGGGTGTTGCGCAGGCTCGCCGGACGTCCGATGACGGCCAAGGAGGTCGCGGAGTCGGCGACCATGGACGCCCCTGCTGCCACCGTCGCGGTCAACGACCTCGAGGAGCGCGGGCTCGTCGTGCGCGAGGTGAACCCGGCGAACCGCCGGTGCAAGGTGATCTCGCTGACCGATGCCGGCCGCGACGTGGTGGCGGCCATCGACGGGGTCGAGGATCCCGCACCGGCGGCGTTCGACGCCCTCGACGTCGCCGATCTGCGCGCGCTTCGCGATCTGCTCGCGAAGCTGGGGGCGCACTAACCCTCGAGCACCGCCATCGCGGCGCTGTGGCCACCGAGTCCCGACACGGCGCCGCCGCGACGAGAGCCCGAACCGCACAGCATGATCCGGTCGTGCGCGGTGGCGACCCCCCACCGTCGCGCCGCCGTGTCCAGTGGCTCGTCGTCGTCGGCGAAGGGCCACGCCAACCCGCCGTGGAAGATGTGCCCGGCCGTCATGCCCAGGATGTCCTGCAGGTCGGCCGTCGTCTTCGACTCGATGCACGGATCGCCGTTGCCGTCGGTCATGACGACGTCCCGGATCGGTTCGGCGAGTACCGCGTCGAGCGACGCCAGCACGGCATCGGTGAGCACGCGCCGCGCCTCGTCGGGACTGCGGCCCGCCGTCAACCGGTGCGGGGTGTGCAGGCCGAACACCGTCAGCGTCTGCGCGCCGGCGCGCCGGAGGTCGTCGGACAGGATGGTGGGGTCGGTCAGCGAGTGACAGTAGATCTCGCACGGCAGGGGATCGGGCACCGCGCCGCCATTAGCGACGTCGTAGGCCGAATCCAGTTGCGACAGAGCCTCGTTGACGTGGAACGTGCCGCCGAACGCCTCCTCCGGTCCGACCGAGTCGTCGCGCAGTCGGGGCAGGCGTCGCAGCATCAGGTTCACTTTGACCTGCGAGCCGGGGGCCGACGGCGGTTCGGCTTCGCCGAGCAGGCCCGCGAGAACGGTGGGCGTGACGTTCGCGAGGACCACGTCACCGTGCACGCGGTGCTCGCCGTCGGCGGTCCGGTATCCGACCTCGCCGTCGGGGGTGACGGCGTAGACCTCTGCGCCGGTGACGATCTCGGCGCCGAACCCCGATGCGGCGGACGCGAGCGCCTGCGTGACGGCGCCCATCCCGCCGATCGGCACGTCCCAGTCTCCGGTGCCGCCACCCACCAGGTGGTAGAGGAAGCAGACGTTCTGGATCAGCGACGGATCGTCGGTGCGGGCGAAGGTGCCGATCAGTGCGTCGGTGGCCATGACGCCGCGCACCACGTCGTCGTCGACGGCCGCGGCGATGGCCTCGCGGATCGGCCTTTCCGTGATCGCCTCCCAGTCCGAGGCCGCGCCGCCGCCGTCGAGGACCGTGGCCCGCGCCTGAGCCCTGGTGGGCAGCGGCTGGGTCAGCGTGGGCCACAGCGGCCGGGTGACCTCGTTGCAACGCCGGTAGAAGTCGGCGAAGGCCGCCGCGTCCCGACCGGCGCCGATCGCGTCGAACCTGCTGTCCTCGCCGATCAGCAGCCCGGTGCGGCCGCCGTCGGCCGGGTTGGGCGTGTAGGAGGAGAAGCGCCGCCGGGCCAGCCGCACCCGGGCGCCGAGGTCGTCGACGATCTGCCTCGGGAGCAGGCTGACCAGGTAGGAGTAGCGCGACAGCCGGGCGTCGACGCCGGTGAACGCGTGTGCGGACACGGCCGCTCCGCCCACGTGGTCGAGCCGCTCCAGCAGTCGCACCCGGCGGCCGGCCCGTGCCAGGTAGGCGGCTGCGACCAGGCCGTTGTGGCCGCCGCCGACGACGACGGCCTCGAAGCGGTCGTGCCGCACGGCGGTCAGTTCAAGTAGCCTTCGACCTCGCCTGCGGGCCGGACCGCGGCCTTGTCGGGGTCCTGGCCGGCGTCACGCAGGGCGCGGCGCTGCCGCAGCAGGTCCCAGCACTGATCGAGCTGCACCTCGACCGAACGCAAGCGCTGGTGCTCTTCGGTCTCGTCGATGTCCTTGTGCTGGAGCTTGTCGCGCAGGTCGCGCTCCTCGGCGACGAGCTTGTCGACCTGGCTCAGAATGTCGTGGTCCTTGTCCATGCCCTCAGTCTGCCCGACTACCGTGATGGTCGTGGCGAGCGACAAGAAACCAGAGATCGAATTCCCCGACGGCCCCGCACCGACCGAGATGGTCATCACCGACGTCGAGGTCGGCGACGGCGCCGAGGCGGTGCCGGGCGGCAACGTGCGGGTGCACTACGTCGGCGTCGAGTACGACACCGGTGAGGAGTTCGACAGCTCCTGGAACCGCGGCGAGTCCATCGAGTTCCCGCTGCGCGGGCTGATCCAGGGCTGGCAGGACGGCATCCCCGGCATGCGGGTGGGTGGCCGCCGCAAACTGGTCATCCCGCCGGCGCAGGCCTACGGGCCCGCCGGAGGCGGTCACCGGCTGTCCGGCAAGACGCTCATCTTCGTGATCGACCTGCTGGACGTCCGCTGAGCGAGTCGTCCGAGTGGCGCCGGGAGTCACGCCGCTACCGGGTGCGTCCGGGCCCCGGCTGGTGGGCGGCGCTGCTGGTGGTGCCGCTGCTGCTGGCGGTGATCGGTTGGGCGGGCTTCGGCGACCGGGAGGTCGCGGGGCAGGCCGTGCCGAGCGCCGATCCCCCGACCGCGATGTCTGGTGCCCCGGGCCCGCCCACGCCGGCGCCGACGACTCCGGCGGCCGCGCCGCCTGCCCGGTCGGACCTGCCGTTCGGGCCGTTCTCGATCACGCGCAGCACGGACGGTTTCGTCATCGGCGGCAAGATGCCCGACGAGGGGCAGAAGTCGTCGCTGATCGAGGCGATCAGGATGGCGATGCCGGGTGCGGTCGTGGGTGACGAACTCGGGGTCGACCCGAACGTCCGCGTTCCCGACGTCGCGCTGCTCGCAGGCGTCTTCAGCGTCACCGCGAACATCCCCGACTTCCGCGTCACCGTCGATCGCGGCGTGCTGACCCTCACCGGCGTGGCACCGGGCGAGAGGGAGAGGGCCTCCGTCGAGTCGGCGGCCACCGAGGCGTGGCCGGGTCTGCCGGTCGTCAACGACATCCGGGTGAAGTAGGAAGCGTCATGGACTTCGTGACCCAGTGGATCTGGTACCTCGCGGCCTTCCTGGCCGGTTCGCTGGTGGCGTGGCTCGCGGTCGCCATCTGGGTCCCGTACGTCGGCGAGCAGGAGGCGCTCGACGCGATGCCCGGTTCGCGTGAGGTGGGGACGGCCGAATGAGCGACGTGAACTGGTGGTTGACGGCGGTGGCGTTCGTGCTCGGCGGCGCGCTGACCGTGACGTTCACCGTGCGCCGCGTCGTGCGCGAGGTCCCCGTCCGCGAGAAGGGCCGCAGCGCGGGCGCCGCGATCCTGGACGGCGAGTCACCCGACTAGCCGTACCGGCGCCGGGGTGAGGATGCGGGGTCCGGCCTCGGTGACGGCGATGGTGTGCTCGGTGTGCGCGGTGTTCGATCCGTCCGCCGACCGCAGGGTCCAGCCGTCCCCGTCCATGACCAGGCGGTCACTGCCGCGTGCCCACCACGGTTCGAGCGCGAGGGTCATCCCCGGCCGCAGCACGAGTCCCCGTCCGGCCCGGCCGCGGTTGGCGACGTGCGGGTCCTCGTGCATGGTGCGGCCCAGTCCGTGGCCGCCGAATTCGGCGTTGACGCGATAGCCGGCGTCGGTGGCGACCTGGCCGATCGCGGCGGAGACGTCGCCCAGCCGCCCGCCGGGTACCGCAGCGGCGATCCCGGCGTCCAGCGCCCGGCGCGTCGACTCGATCAGCGCCACGTCCGCGGGGTCGGCGGCGTCGCCCACGATGACCGTCACCGCGGCATCGGCCACCCAGCCGTCGATCGACACCGCGAAGTCCAGGGTCAGGACGTCACCGTCGCGCAGGACGTAGTCGTGCGGCATGCCGTGCAGCACGGCGTCGTTCACCGACAGGCAGATGACGTTGCGGAAGGGGCCGCGACCGAAGGATGGCGCGTAGTCCCAGTAGCAGGACGTCGCGCCGCGGTCGGCGACCAGCGTGCGGGCGTGGTGCTCGAGCTGCATCAGGTTCACCCCGGGCGCTGCCTCGGCCGACAGCGTCGCCAGGGTATCCGCCACGAATCGGCCGGTGACCGCCATCCTGTCGATCTCGTCGGCGGTCTTCAGTTCGATCACGAGGGCTCCGTTCAGCGTCGGTATTGTTATACCGCCACGGTAACAGGTGCCGGTATTTGAATACCGGCTATGCTGACGCCCATGGTGCGCGTACCGCTGAGTCCCGAGCAGGTGGCGGCAGGCCGACGGCTGGGCTCGCTGATCAGGACGGCCCGAGCCGGCCGCGATCCCGAGGCCGTCGCCCGTGACGCCGGTATCTCACCGGAGACCCTGCGCAAGATCGAGGTCGGTCGGATGCCCAGCCCCAGTTTCGGCACGGTGGTCGGTCTCTGTCAGGCCCTCGACATGTCCCTGCAGGACGCCGTCGCGGCCTGGCGTGGGACGACCGATCAGCAGGTGGCCATCTAGCTCGGACCGGGCAGCCGCAGCAGGAGTCGGGCGCCGCCCAGTGGGCTGGACTCCAGAGTGGCCGTCCCGCCGTGCAATTCGGCCTGCTGGGCCACCAGCGCCAATCCGAGGCCGGAGCCCGAATGCGAAGCCGTCGACCCTCGGGAGAACCGGTCGAACACCACCTCGCGCTCCGCCTCGGGGATGCCGACGCCGTCGTCGTCGACCGCGATCTCCACACCCGCCCGGGAACTGACCGCCGACAACTGGACGCGCGTCGCGCCGCCGTGCTTGACCGCGTTGGCGATCGCGTTGTCGACCGCCAGGCGCAGCCCGGCGGGCAGCCCCAGGATGATGACCGTGGGCGCGGGCGCCAGTGACACGTCGAGGTCGGGGTAGACCCGCATGGCGTCGTGGGCGGCGCGGTCCAGGAGTTCGGTGATGTCGACGGGGACGTGGTCGTCGGACGTCGACAGCTCGCCCTGTGCCAGCCGCTCGAGGGCCGACAGCGTCGCCTCGATCCGCGACTGCGTCCTGATGACGTCGCCGATGACCTCCTTGCGCTGATCGTCCGGCATGTCCAGCGTCGCAAGCACTTCGAGGTTCGTGCGCATCGCCGTCAGCGGGGTGCGCAACTCGTGCGACGACACCGCGGCGAAGTCGCGCGCCGACTCCAGCGCCGACTTCGTCCGGTCCTGCTCGTCCCAGATGCGCTGCACCAGGCCGTTGACGGCGTCGGCGATCTCGACGGCCTCCGTCGCGCCGCGCACCTCGACGTCGGGCTCGTCACCGCCGAGGTCGATGGCGCGGGTCTGCTGCGCCAGCCGCTTGAGCGGACGCACGGCGAACGCCGCGAGCAGCCAGCCCGCCACCGCTGCCGCGCCGATCGCGAAGGAGCAGATGACGATGACGCGACGGTGCAGGCTGTTCGTGTCGGAGATCGTGGAGTCGTAGGTCGCGCCGACGGCGACCGACATCTCCGGCGCGTCGATGCCCGCCACCCGGAACTCGACGGTGCGGACGCGGTACCGCACGCCGCCCACGACGGTGTCGGCGTAACCCGGCTCGAGATCGGGCAGGATGACCCGCGAGTTGGACGTGACGTTGCCGTCCTGCCGGACGGTGATGACCGCGTCGGCGTCGTTGGGGGACCGCGGGATCTGGTCAAGACCGCGGGGGAGGAACGGGATCGCGAATCCGGCGGCCTCGTCGAGGCGGCGGTCGAGACGTTCCTTGCGGTCGTTCGTGACGCCGATCCAGACGATCGTGCCCACGATCCCCACCACGATCGCGGCGGCGACGGCTGTGGCGAACGCCACGCGCGTCCGCAGTGACGGGGTGCGGCGGAAGATCCTGGACAGCAGGTTCACGGCCCTTACTGCTGCCTGAGCACGAACCCCACGCCCCGCACCGTGTGCAGCAGTCGCGGCGCGCCGCCCGCCTCCAGCTTGCGGCGCAGGTACCCGATGAACACGTCGACCACGTTGGTGTCGGCGGCGAAGTCGTAACCCCACACCAGCTCGAGCAGCTGCGCGCGGGACAGCACCGCCGTCTTGTGCTCGGCGAGGACGGCCAGCAGGTCGAACTCGCGCTTCGTCAGGTCGACGTCGGCGCCGTTGACGCGGGCGCGGCGACCGGGGATGTCCACCTCGAGCGGGCCCACCGAGATGGTCTCCGACGAGAACGTTGCGGTCGACCCGCGGCGGCGCAGCAGCGCCTTCACCCGGGCCACCAGTTCGGCGAGCACGAACGGCTTGACAAGGTAGTCGTCGGCGCCGGCCTCCAGGCCCGCCACCCGGTCGTCGACCGAACTGCGCGCCGACAGCACGCAGACGGGCACGTCGTTGTCCATCGCGCGCAGGGCCGTCACCACGCTCACCCCGTCGAGGACGGGCATGTTGATGTCGAGGACGATCGCGTCGGGCCGGGTCTCGGTGGCGCTGCGCAGCGCCTCGGCCCCGTCGACCGCGGTGAACACCTCGAACCCGGACAGCCGCAGGCCGCGCTCGAGCGACGCGAGCACGTCGGGATCGTCGTCGACCACGAGCACCCGGGGTGAACTCACACCGCTGTCCATGGCGCTCATCTTGCCTGATCGCACCACCCGATCGCGGGAGGCGCGTGACCGGAACGGAGGTCAGCTGCTTCCGCCCCCGCAGCCACCGCCTCCGCACGACGAGCCGCCACCGCACGACGAGCCGCCACCGCAGCTCCCGCCGCCGCCATCGGTGGCGTGGTACACGCCGGGGCCCGACGTCCCGCCCGCGACCGAGCCCCCGCCGCTCGCCCAGAACGCGGTCCGCCGTCGGTCGCGCCGGCGGACCATCACCACCATGAGGGCCGAGAAGAACACCCCGACGGCGACCACCACGAGCACCTCGGCCACTCCCATGGCCGAAGGCTACGACGTTCGCGGTGTCCGCGCATAGGGTGACGACGTGCTCGTCAGGCGTGGTTCGGCCGTCCGCCGGGCGAACGGCGCCGTCGCCGATCTGGAACTACCCGAGGCGGTGTTCCGGACCTGCCCGTGGCAGCCGCGGGAGTTGGTCGACCTGGGGCTGCGTCAGTGGCTGCGGTGCTGCGCCGCGGCCCTACACGACGGCGAGGTCATCGGGATGCCGTCGCACGCCGTCGACGAGGCGTGGCACGGCTTCATCCTCTGTACGGCCAGGTACGCGGCGTTCTGCCGGTCGGCGTACGGCCGGTTCCTGCATCACCACCCGGACGGCGGGGCCCCGCCCGGGGTCACCGGTGACCCGATGTCCGAGCAGCTCCGCCGCACGGTCGTCGCCTGGTCGGTCGTCGCAGCGCCGGGGGAGCAGTGCGTCCTGTGGGACCTGGACCGCCGCATCGGGGTGCCCGAACCGTGGGGCGTGTCCGCGACGCAGGTCACAGCTGTCGAACAGGATCTTCGCAGGGTCTGAACCACCCGAAACGGGGGTAATCCCATGTTCGGGTCGGGGGCGGTTCACGAGGTCGGCATGCCATTTCACGGCTGGGAAATGGTTTGACCTCACCTATTGTTGAGGTTTTACGGTGATGACATGAACTTGGAGACCGTCGCGCGACAGACGCTGTACCGGCAAACCCGGGCACGCGGCGGTGAACTGCGCGAGCTTGCGAACCGCGGCCTGCTCCGACGCATCTGGCAGTTCTCCGCACGGCACCACCGCAGGCTGGGCTTCTTCGTCGGCGTCAGCGTCGTCGGAGCGCTGCTCGCCGTCGCGACCCCGCTGCTGGCGGGCAAGGTCGTCGACGCGATCGTCAACGGTGGCGCGCCGGCGACCGTCGTGGTCATCGCCGCCATCATCGCCGCCGTCGCCTTCGCGGAGACCGCGGTCACGATGCTCACCCGGTGGCTGTCGTCGACGATCGGCGAGGGCCTGATCCTGGACCTGCGCACCGCGGTGTTCGACCACGTGCAGCGCATGCCCGTCGCCTTCTTCACCAGGACCCGAACCGGCGCGCTGGTCAGCCGCCTGGGCAACGACGTCATCGGTGCCCAGCGCGCGTTCTCCGACACGCTGTCGGGCGTCGTGTCGAACGTCGTCACCCTGACGCTGACGCTCGTCGTCATGCTGGGCATCTCGTGGCAGATCACGCTGCTCTCGCTCCTGCTGACGCCGCTGTTCCTGCTGCCCGCGCGCCGGATCGGCCGGTCCATGGCGACGCTGAGCCGCGAGAGCGCGATCAACAACGCGACGATGAACACCCAGATGACCGAGCGCTTCTCCGCGCCGGGCGCGACGCTCGTGAAGCTCTTCGGCAGCCCCGCGCGGGAATCCGAGGAGTTCGCCACCCGCGCCGGTCGGGTCCGCGACATCGGCGTCAAGACCTCGATGCTGCAGGCGACGTTCCTCAGCTCGCTGACGTTGATGTCCGCGCTCGCGCTGGCACTGGTCTACGGCCTGGGCGGCGTGCTCGCGATCGGAGGGCAGTTGGAGGCCGGGGCCATCGTCTCGCTGGCACTGCTGCTCACCCGGTTGTACGCGCCGCTCACCGCGCTGGCCAACGCCCGCGTCGAGATCGCCAGTGCGCTCGTCAGTTTCGAGCGCGTCTTCGAGGTCCTCGACCTGGTGCCGCTCATCCAGGAGAAGCCCGACGCCCGCGCGGTCCCCGACGGCCCGGTCACCGTCGAGTTCGACGACGTCCGGTTCGGCTACCCCTCGGCGACCGAGGTGTCGCTGGCCTCGCTCGAGGAGGTCGCGGTGCTCGACGACCGCGGCGGAGACGAAGTGCTGCATGGAATCTCGTTCCGCGCCGAACCCGGTCAGATGGTGGCGCTCGTCGGGTCGTCCGGCGCAGGCAAGTCGACCACCGCCTCCCTGGTGGCGCGGCTGTACGACGTGTCGTCCGGTGCAGTGCGGCTCGCGGGCGTCGACGTGCGCGATCTGACCTTCGAGTCGCTGCAGGACACCGTCGGCGTGGTCACCCAGGACGGCCACCTGTTCCACGAGTCGATCCGGTCCAACCTCACCCTCGGCACCGACGAGCGGACCGACGACGAGCTGTGGGAGGCCCTGCGGCGGGCCCGCCTGGCCGACGTGATCGCCGACATGCCCGATGGTCTGGACACCATCGTGGGTGAACGTGGCTACCGGCTCTCCGGCGGTCAGCGCCAGCGCCTGACCATCGCGCGGCTGCTGCTCGGCCGGTCGCGGGTCGTCGTCCTCGACGAGGCGACGGCGTCGCTGGACTCGGAGTCGGAGGCGGCCGTGCAGCAGGCCCTGGCGGAGGCACTGGCGGGTCGGACGTCGATCGTCATCGCCCACCGGTTGTCCACGATCCGCGCCGCCGACGTCATCCTCGTCGTGGAGGACGGCCGGATCGTCGAGCGCGGGACGCACACCCAGCTGTTGGCCCGGCGGGGCCGCTACACGCGTCTGTACGAGACGCAGTTCAGCGACGGGGCCGCTGCATGACACGACTGTCTCGCGAGCCCGCGATCTCGCCGCCGCCCGCGGTCGCCCGTGGCTCGTCGTCGCTGATCCGGCTGCTGCCCTACCTGCTGCCGTACCGGTGGCGGTGGGTGCTGATGTCGATCATCGCGCTCGCCAGCACCGGTGCCACCATCGTCATCCCGCTGATGACGCGGGCGGTCATCGACGGCCCGATCCGCAACCAGGACCAGCAGGGCCTCTGGGTGCTCGGCGCGGCCGCGATGGGCATCGGCATCACCGAGGCGCTGCTGTGGTTCATCCGGCGCTGGCTCGTCGCGCGCGCCACGCTGGGCGTCGAGGCGGACATCCGCAAGGACCTCTACGCCCGGCTACAGATCCTGCCCATGTCGTTCCACGGCCGGTGGCAGTCGGGGCAGCTGCTGTCCCGCGTGATGAACGACCTCAGCGCCATCCGGCAGTTCCTCTCCTTCGGGCTGCTCTTCCTGGTGCTCAACCTGATTCAGATCGTCGTGGTGACGGCCATCCTGCTGTCGATGTACTGGCCGCTGGGCGTCGTGGTCGTCGTCTCGGTCGTCCCGATCACGTTGACGGTGCTGCACTTCCAGCGCAAGTTCACCAAGCTGTCGCGGCTGTCGCAGGACCAGGCCGGTCACGTGGCGACCGACGTCGAGGAGGCCGCGCTGGGCATGCGCGTGGTCAAGTCGTTCGGACGCGAGGACTACTCGTTCGACCGCTTCGACCAGAAGGCCCGCGCGCTGTACGACACCGAGGTGAACAAGGTGGCGGTGTCCGCGAAGTTCTGGACGCTGCTCGAGGTGATCCCCAACATCACGCTGATCCTGGTGCTCGGGTTCGGCGCCTACGCCGCGGGCATGGGCCAGGTGACGCTGGGCACGCTGGTCGCCTTCATCACGATGATGCTGTCGCTGGTGTGGCCGATCGCCTCGCTGGGCTTCCTGCTGTCGATGACGCAGGAGTCCTTCACCGCCGCCGATCGCGTCGCCGACGTCTTCGACGCCACCCGCGACATCCACGACGGACCGATCGACGACGTGCCGCACGGCGGCAGGCTGGAACTCGTCGACGTCGGATTCCGGTTCCCGGACACGGACGCCTTCGCGCTGCGCCACGTGAGCGTGACGGTCGAACCGGGCGAGACCCTCGCCCTCGTCGGCTCGACGGGATCGGGCAAGTCCGTTCTCGCGTCGCTGTTCTCGCGGCTGCACGACGTCAGCGAGGGCAGGATCCTGGTCGACGGCATCGACGTCCGCGACATGTCGTTGACCGCGCTGCGCAGTGCGGTGGCGACGGCGTTCGAGGATCCCACGCTGTTCTCGATGTCGGTGGCGGAGAACCTTCGGCTCGGCAATCCGACGGCCACCGAGGAGCAGCTGGCCGAGGCGATCGACGTCGCCGCGGCGAACTTCGTCTACGACCTGCCGTTCGGCCTCGACACCAGGATCGGCGAGCAGGGCATGAGCCTGTCCGGCGGTCAGCGGCAACGCCTTTCGCTGGCCCGCGCGATCCTCGCCAAGCCGGCGATCCTGGTCCTCGACGACACCCTGTCCGCCCTCGACGTGCACACCGAGGCACGCGTGACCGAGGCGCTGGAGCGCATGCTCGGTGACGTCACCGGTGTCGTCGTCGCCCACCGGGCGTCGACGGTGCTGCTCGCCGACCGCGTCGCACTGCTCGAGGGCGGCACCATCACCCACGTGGGCACCCACGCCCAACTGCTCGCCGACGTGCCGGAATACCGTTACCTGCTGGCGGCGGACGACGATCTCGCGGAGGCCGCCCTGTGAGCGTGACGGACTGGCGCGGGCGGACGGTCTCCGACGAGACCGGTGACCTGCCCATCGACGAGACGGTGTCGCGCCGCCGGGAGGCCCGTTCGCTGCTGGGTTCCCTGCTGCGGCCGTACAAGAGGACGGTGGCGCTGCTCGCCGTCATCGTCGTCCTGGAGAACGTCGCCCGGCTGTCGGTGCCGCTGCTGGTGCAGCGCGGCATCGACCACGGCATCCCGCCGATCGTCGAGCGCGGCGCGGCGGGCGAGCTGCTGACGATCGTCGCGGCGCTGTGCGGCGTGGTGGCGGTGCAGGCGACGAGCCGGATGTACTTCCTGCGCCGTTCGGGACGCATCGGCCAGCGCGTGCTGCTGTCGTTGCGGCAGCAGATCTTCCGGCACTTCCAGCAGCTCGACGTGGCGTTCCACGACCGCTACACCTCCGGCCGGGTGGTGAGCCGCTCCACCAACGACGTCGACGCGCTGCAGGACATGCTGCAGACCGGGTTCGACAGCCTGATCACCGCGGTGCTGACCCTCGGCGGCACGGCGGTGCTGCTGGTGGTGCTCGACGTCAAGCTCGGCCTGGTCTGCCTGGGCGTGTTCCCGATCATGGTCGGCCTGATCTGGTGGTTCCGCACGCAGTCGGCGAAGGTCTACCTGAAGGTCCGCGAGAGCGCGGCGCTGGTCATCGTGCAGTTCGTCGAGACGATGACGGGCATCAAGGCGGTGCAGGCCTACCGTCGGGAGCCACGCAACCAGGAGATCTTCGAGGACGTCGCGGATCAGTACCGCGACATCAACGAGCGCGCCTTCAAGCTGCTGGCGATCTTCATGCCGGCGACCAAGCTCGTCGGCAACGTCACGACCGGCCTGGTGCTGCTGTACGGCGGTTACCGGGTGCTGCACGGCGAGATGACGATCGGCACGCTCGCGGCGTTCCTGCTCTACCTGCGGATGTTCTTCGAGCCGATGCAGGAGATCACGCAGTTCTTCAACACCTTCCAGTCGGCGGCCGCCGCGCTGGAGAAGATCGCGGGCGTGCTGGCGCAGCGGCCGGCGATCGAGGATCCGGCCCGGCCGGTCCACCTGCCCGCGGTCAAGGGCGACGTCGCCTTTCGCGACGTCGAGTTCTCCTACGTCGCCGACCGGCCGGTGCTGCCGGGGCTGAACCTCGAGGTGCCGGCGGGGCAGACGGTGGCCCTGGTGGGGACGACGGGTGCGGGCAAGACGACGATCGCGAAGCTGATCGCCCGGTTCTACGACCCGACGTCGGGCACGGTGACGCTCGACGGCCACGACCTGCGCGACCTGACGCAGGGCGAGTTGCGCCGCCACGTCGTCATGGTCACCCAGGAGAACTTCATGTTCGAGGGGACCATCGCGGACAACATCCGGTTCGGCCGCCCCGACGCCACCGACGACGAGGTGCGCGAGGCCGCCGAAGCCGTTGGCGCGTCGCGATTCATCGACGCGATGCCCGAGGGGTACGAGACCGACGTCGCCAAGCGCGGCGGGCGGCTGTCCGCGGGTCAGCGGCAGCTGATCGCGTTCGCCCGGGCGTTCCTCGCCGACCCCGCCGTGCTGATCCTCGACGAGGCGACGTCGTCACTCGACATCCCCAGTGAGCGGATGGTGCAGCGCGCTTTGGCCACCGTGCTCGCGGAGCGCACGGCGCTGGTGATCGCGCACCGCCTGTCCACCGTGCAGATCGCCGACCGCGTGCTGGTGCTCGAGCACGGCCGGATCGTGGAGGACGGCCCACCCGACGAGCTGATCGCGGGCGGCGGACGGTACGCCGCGCTGCACCGCGCCTGGGTGGACTCGCTCGTCTGAGCGGCGCTTTAGAGGCCGCTGGGTGCAGGTCTCCGGCGCAGTGTGATCGACCTGCCCGCCTCTGAGCGACAAGTCGCGACAATCGTTGTGTCCCCAGTTGGCCGGCTGCGCACAGGGAACCTGCCGCCGGGGCATCCGAGACGTGGGCCGTCGGTGTGGCACGTGACGCTCGGGACATGGCCGAATCACTGCTGTTACGCGGCATCGAACTGCGCTACGTCCTGACCAACCATCTGGCCCGACACGGTGACCGCACCGTCGCCGAACTGGTCGTGGTCCTCGAGCACCTCGGCTTCGGTGTATCGGGGCGCCCTTCGAAGGCCGTCTCCGACGCGCTGCGCTGGGAGGTCCGCCTGGGACGGGTCTACAAGCGTGGGCGGACGATCTATGGGCCCGGCTATCTGCCGAGGGCAACCGAATGGCGGATCGATCGTCGGGTGGCAGAACTGCGTGAACGAGCACTTCCGCACCGTCCGCAGGACTCGTCCACCGCCCCGGATTGGCTCTTCGAGTGACGCCCGGACGCGAATGTCGCTACTTGTCGCGCAAAGGCGGGCACATGGAACCTGGCCGCTCAGCACTGAAGTCCTAGCCACCCGCCGAACGTCACGCTCGGCAGCGGTGACCCGGCGCAGCACATAGTCTCCGGAGCATGACGCTCAACCAGCTGCGGGCGTTCGTCGAGGCCGAGCGGCTCGGCTCGTTCACCGCTGCCGCCGAGGCCATGCAGGTGGCGCAGGCGTCGGTATCCGAACTCGTCCGCAGACTGGAGGACGAACTCGGCGCGCAGCTGTTCGTCCGGGGCAGCCGCCGTCTCGCGCTCACCGCCGCGGGCCAGGAACTGCTGCCCTACGCCCAGCAGTCCGTCCACGCCGCCGACGGCGGTGTCCAGGCGGTGCGGTCGGTGGGCTCACTCGGCGGCGGGACCGCGACGTTCGGGGTGCCCCGCAACGCCGACTACTACCTGCTCTCGCACCTCGTCCAGACGTTCCACATGCGCTACCCGTCGGTGCGCGTGCGCCTGGTCGGCCAGAACTCCGCCGAGACCGCCGCGGCCATCCAGGCCGGTGAGATCGAGGCGGGCATGCTGATCCTGCCCATCGACGACGAGGACCTGACCGTCCAGCCACTGCTGCGCGACGAGGTGTTCTACGTCAGCGCCGACCCCACCCACACCGAGAAGCCCGTCACCATCGAGCGTTTCGCGGAGGCGACGCTAGTGCTGTACGACGCGCACTACGGGTGGAAGGACCCGACGCGGCGCCAGCTCGCCGAGCGCGCGCAGCTCGCGGGCCTGCGCCTGGAGCCGATGATCGAGATCGAGCACGTCGAGTCCGCGCTGAAACTGGTGGCCGCCAACGTCGGCGACACCATCGTCAGCGGCGCCGTCGTCCACAGCGACGCCTTCCCCGCCGGACTGCACACTGCGCCGTTCGCCGAACCGCTGTACGACACCATCGCGCTGGCCCAGCACCGCGGGCGTCCGCTGTCGAACGCGACGCGGGAGTTCGCCCGGCTGGCGATCGACACCGTGCGCGACCTTCCGGTCACGACGGCGCCGCGCGGAGGCGGTCCCGCGGTGCCGCTGATCGATCGTTTCGCGCAGGCATAGGGTCATCCTGTGGTTTGCGCAGGAATCGCCCATCTAGTCCTGCGGCAGAATTCGGTTTAGCGTCGCCGACATGCAGATCACCGCTGACGAAGCCCGCGCCCTCGGTCCGTTCACCTGGCTGAAGAAGCCCGCCGTCGACGGCCCTCCCGCACAGCGCGACCCGAAGGTCGTCGAACGCGTGTCGGAGATGCTGTCCGACATCGAGCGCAACGGCCTTGACGCCGTCCGCGGCTACGCCGAGGAGCTCGACGGGTGGACCGGCGACCTCGAGGTGACGGCCGACGACCTCCGCAGGAGCGGCGACGCCCTGCCCGCAGACGTGCGGGCGGCGCTGGAACTCGGCCACGAACGCACCAACCGCTTCGCCACCGCGCAGCGCTCGCACCTATCGGACTTCGAGGTCGACCTCGCCCCGGGCGTCGTCGGCGGCGTCCAGTACATCCCGGTGAGCCGTGTCGGGGCGTACCTGCCCGCAGGTCGGTTCCCGCTGCTCGCCAGCGCGTTCATGACGGTCGGCGTGGCCAAGGCCGCGGGCGTGCCCACGGTGGTGGCCTGCACGCCGCCGTCGGGCGAGCACGGCGCGCACCCCGCGGTGCTGTACGGCGCGTACCTGTCCCGTGCCGACCGCGTCTTCGCAGTCGGTGGCGTACAGGCACTGGGCGCCATGGCATTCGGCCTCCTCGGCGAGGCGCCCGTCGACATGCTGGTGGGTGCGGGCAACGCGTTCGTCACCGAGGCGAAGCGGCAGCTGTTCGGCCAGGTGGGCATCGACCTACTGGCCGGCCCGTCGGAGGTCGCCGTGCTGGCCGACGAGACCGCCGACCCCGAGTGGGTGGCTGCCGACCTGCTGGGTCAGGCCGAGCACGGCCCCAACTCACCGGCCGCGCTCATCACGACGTCGGAGTCGTTGGGCCGCAGGGTCATCGAGGCGATCGAACGCCAACTGGAGACGCTGGCCACCCGCGAGATCGCCGGTGCGGCGTGGCGGGACTTCGGCTCCGTGGTGGTCGCCCAGGACCGCGCCCAGGCCGCGGCGATCTCCGACGTGCTCGGTCCCGAACACCTCGAGGTCCAGACCGACGACGACGAGTTCTTCCTCAAGGAACTGCGCAACTACGGGTCGCTGTTCATCGGCCCGTGGAGCACCGTCGCCTACTCCGACAAGGGCATCGCGGGCACCAATCACGTTCTGCCGACGGGGAAGACAGCCCGCTACAACGCAGGTCTCTCAGTCTCGCGCTTCCTCAAGCCGCTGACCTATCAGCGGGCGCAGCGCGAGGCGACGGCGGCGCTCGCACCGGCCGTCGAGCGCATCTCGGCCTTCGAGGGCCTGGCCGCCCACGAGGCGACCGCGACCATCCGCATCGAGCGGATCGGGCGGCACTCCGGGGCGTTCGACGGCACCCCCGCCGTCGACCGGGGCCGGTGACGCGGCTGCGCGTCTCGGCGGTGTCCCTGGCCGTCGAGTTCGGCGCGCTGGAAGAGAACCTCGCCGCCATCGGGGACGCGCTGGCGAGCGACGAGCCCGGTCCGCACCTGATCGTGCTGCCCGAACTCGCCACCAGCGGGTACGTCTTCGTCGACGCCGACGAGGCGCGCTCGCTGGCACTGCGGGCCGACGATGCGCGGCTGCTCGAACTGGCAGGTCGCCTGAGCCCCCAGACCGTGGCCGTCGTCGGCTTCTGCGAGGTCGACGGTGACCGACTGTTCAACTCCGCGTTGGTGATCGGCGCCGACGGCATTCTCGCCCGCTACCGCAAGGCGCACCTGTGGGCGGCCGAGAACCTCGTGTTCGACGTCGGCGACGAAGCGGGTGCGGTGGTCGACACTCCGGTCGGACGGGTGGGCGTCGCGATCTGCTACGACAGCGAGTTCCCCGAGTTGCCGCGACGGCTGGCCCTCGCCGGCGCCGAGGTGCTCGCGATGCCGGTGAACTGGCCGCTGGTCGAGCGTCCCGCGGGCGAGCATCCGCCCGAGACCGTGCAGGCCATGGCGTCTGCGAGGTCGTCGCGCCTGCCCACCGCCATCGCCGACCGGCACGGCGGCGAGCGCGACGTCGAGTGGACGGGCGCCACGTGCGTCATCTCGTCCGACGGCTGGGTCTGCGCCACGGCCGACGCCGACGGCGTCGCGTCGACCGTCCTCGACCTCGACAAGTCCCTCGGGGTCCACAACGACCTCTTCGCCGACCGGCGCCCGGAGCTGTACGCCGATCTCGCGTCACCCATCCATCCGACCGTCAAGCGAGGCATACATGTCTGAGACGCGCGCCATCGAATCGAAGTCCATCGACTGGGTCCCGCTCGACGAACGCAGGGGGAAGCCGTCGACCCTGTTCCCGCTGTGGTTCATGTCGAACGCGAACTTGACCACGCTGGCGACCGGCATGGTCGGCGCCGCGCTCGGGGCGTCGTTCCTGACGTCGCTGGTGGCGATCGTGCTGGGTGCTGCGGTCGGCACGGTGTTCACCGCGTTCCACTCGGCGCAGGGCCCGCAGCTCGGGCTGCCGCAGATCATCCAGTCCCGCGCGCAGTTCGGCTATCGCGGCGTCGTGGTCATCTGTGCGGTGGTGGTGTTCAGCATCGTCGGCTTCAACGTCTTCAACCAGATCCTCGCCGCCGACGTCATCACTCTCGCGACCGGCACCGACCTGCGCGACCTCTGGTTCGTCATCATCACCGGGCTGGCGCTGACGCTCGCGATCTACGGCTATCACTGGATCCACCGCTTCCAGACCTGGCTGACGTGGCTGTTCCTCGCGACCTTCGGGGTGTTCACCGTCGCCGCGCTGATCCTGCTCGACGTGCCCGACGGCCAGTTCGGCTTCGGCGGGTTCACGTGGGCGGCGTTCCTGGTGCAGTTCGCGGCGGCTGCGGCCTACGCCCTGGGGTGGGCACCGTACGTGTCGGACTACTCGCGCTACCTGCCGCCGCAGACCAGCCCGCGAAAGGCGCTCTGGTACACCTACTTTGGCGTGTTCGTTGGCGCAGTGTGGCTGATGGCGCTCGGCGCGCTGGTGGCCGGCGTGTTCGCTGACGCGTCCCCGCTGGAGGCCGTCAAGTCCGCCGCCGACGACCTAGTCCCCGGGTCCGGCGTGTGGCTGCTGATCGCCGCGCTGCCCGGCCTCGTCACCGTCATCACGGTCAACGTCTACGCGGCGTCGCTCGAACTGATCACGATGGTCGACTCGTTCAAGGCCGTACAGCCGACGCGTCGACTCCGGGTGATCGCGTGCAGCGTGGTCGCCGGCACCGGACTGCTGGGCGCGGTGCTCTCGTCGGGCGACTTCCTCGCCAACTTCGGCAGCTTCCTGGTGGTGCTGCTGTACCTGCTGGTGCCGTGGACGTCGGTCAACCTCGTCGACTACTACTTCGTCCGCCGCGGCCACTACGCCATCCGCGAGATCTTCATCCCCACCGGCAGCGTCTACGGGTCGTGGGGCTGGCGGGGTCTCGGCGCCTACGCGATCGGCATCGTCGCGATGATCCCGTTCGTCGTCACCGTCTGGTACACCGGCCCGATCGCCGCGGCCCTCGGTGACGTCGACGTCGCACTGTTCGTCGGCCTGGTCGTGTCGGCGGTGGCCTACGTGCTGATGGCCAGGTCGCTCGACCTCGCCGGTGAGATCGCCAAGGCCGAGGCGGACGCCCGCGAGCACGGCGTCGAGGCGGTGTCGTTCGCCGGCCGCGTCGCGCCGGTAGAAACCTAGGGGAGACCGGGTCCCCGCCGATCCTGCCGAACTCACAGCAGGCTCCCGGCGGGTTGGCAGACTGGTCCCCATGACGACCAACACCGATCGCTATCGTGCTGCCCGCGATCACCTGGTGGCCGTGATCGGCGACTACGACGCGGCCGTGGAGACCTTCGCCTGGCCGATGATCGAGGGCACCTTCAACTGGGCGACCGACTGGTTCGACGTCGTCGCGCGCGACCCGGGGTCGGCCGACCGGCTCGCGCTGTGGATCGTCGCGCAGGACGGCACCGAGCGGAAGGTGACGTTCGCCGAGATGGCGGAGCGGTCCGACCAGGTGGCGACGTGGCTGGCCGGCCTCGGCGTCGGCAAGGGCGACCGCGTCATCCTGATGCTCGGCAATCAGGTCGAGCTGTGGGAGGCGATGCTCGCGGTAGCCAAGCTCGGCGCGGTCATCATGCCGACGACGGGTGCGCTCGGGCCCGCCGACCTGACCGACCGGATCTCACGCGGCGACGCCGGTTACGTCATCGCGAATGCCGCTGACACCGCCAAGTTCGACGACGTCCCCGGCGACTACGTCCGGATCGTCGTCGGCGCGCCCGTCGCCGGGTGGCACGCCTACGCAGCTGCCGCCGAGGTGGAGTCGGCCGGTCCGTTCGCCGCGTGCACCTCCGTCGACGATCCGCTGCTGGTCTACTTCACGTCCGGGACGACGAGCCGGCCCAAACTGGTCGAGCACTCGCAGGTGTCCTATCCGGTCGGGCATCTGTCGACCATGGCGTGGATCGGCGCGCGGCCCGGCGACGTACACCTGGCGATCAGCTCGCCGGGGTGGGCCAAGCACGCGTGGAGCTGTTTCTTCGCGCCGTGGATCGCCGAGGCGACCATCTTCGTGTTCGACTACGCGCGGTTCTCCGCCGCCGACCTGCTCGGCCAACTCCGCCGGACCGGGGTCACGACGTTCTGCGCGCCACCGACGGTGTGGCGCATGCTCATTCAGGCCGACCTGGGTGAGCGGCCCGAGGCCCTGCGCGAGATCCTCGGCGCGGGGGAGCCGTTGAACCCCGACGTGATCACCCGGGTGGAGAAGGCGTGGGGGCTGACGATCCGCGACGGGTTCGGCCAGACCGAGACGACCCTGCAGGTGGGCAACACACCGGGCCAGCCCGTGAAGGCGGGGTCGATGGGCCGGCCGATGCCGGGCGTCCCCGTGGTCCTCGTCGACCCCGTCAGCGGTGACCTCGCCGACGAGGGGGAGATCTGCCTGGATCTCGCTGCGGCGCCGGTCAATCTGATGACGGGATACCTCGGCGATCCGGAACGCAACGCGCACGTGATGGCGAACGGGTACTACCACACCGGTGACGTGGCGAGCCGGGACGCGGACGGCTACATCACCTACATCGGCCGCACCGACGACGTGTTCAAGTCGTCGGACTACAAGGTGTCGCCGTTCGAGTTGGAGAGCGTGCTGATCGAGCATCCCGCGGTGGTGGAGGCCGCGGTGGTGCCACAGCCGGACGAGACGCGGTTGTCGGTGCCCAAGGCGTACGTCGCCCTGGCCGAGGGGTGGACCGCCGACGCCGGCACCGCCAAGGAGATCATGGCGTACGCGCGTGACCACCTCGCGCCGTACCTCAAGGTGCGTCGCGTCGAGTTCTTCGAACTGCCCAAGACGATTTCAGGCAAGATCCGTCGCGTCGAACTCCGGACGCGGGAGGATGAGGCGCATCGGTCGGGTACGCCGATCGACACCGAGCACCGTTACGAGGACCTGTTGTGACCGACTCATATGACGCCGGCCCGACCGACGTGCCTATCCTCGAGGAGACGATCGGCGCGAACCTCTCGAGGATCGCCGCGGAACATCCGGACGTCGACGCGCTCGTCGACGTCGCGCAGGGCCTGCGGTACACGTACGCCGAGTTGAACGCCGAGATCGACGTGGTGGCACGTGGTTTGATGGCATGCGGCATCGCGACGGGCGATCGCGTCGGTCTGTGGGCGCCGAACCGCGCCGAGTGGACGATCTCGCAGTACGCGCTGGCGAAGATCGGCGCCATCCTCGTCAACGTCAACCCGGCCTACCGCACGCACGAGCTGGCGTATGTGCTGAACCAGTCCGGCACGCGCATGCTGATCGCAGCGACGTCCTTCAAGTCGTCGGACTACGTGGCGATGGTCGCCGAGGTGCGCGAGTCGGCTCCGGCACTGACCGACGTGGTGTTCCTCGGAACCGACGACTGGGATCGGCTGCGCGACGGCGCATCCGAGGTGTCGCCGGACGACCTTGCCGCGCGGATGGCGAGCCTCGCCAACACCGACCCGATCAACATCCAGTACACGTCGGGGACGACGGGATTCCCGAAGGGTGCGACGCTCTCGCACCGCAACATCCTCAACAACGGGTACTTCACCACCGAGCTGATCGGGCTGGGTCCCGACGACCGGCTGTGCATCCCGGTGCCGTTCTACCACTGCTTCGGCATGGTGATGGGCAACCTGGGCTGCACCAGCCACGGCACCACGATGGTGATCCCCGCGCCGGGCTTCGATCCGGGGTCGACGCTCGCCGCGGTGGAGGCGGAGCGGTGTACCGGCGTCTACGGCGTGCCGACCATGTTCATTGCGATGCAGTCGCATCCGGAGTTCGCCGAGCGAGACCTGTCGTCGCTGCGGACGGGCATCATGGCCGGCGCGGTGTGCCCGGTCGAGGTGATGAAGCACTGTGTCGAGGACATGCACATGTCGGAGGTGGCGATCGCCTACGGCATGACCGAGACGTCGCCGGTGTCGTGCCAGACCCGCATGACCGACGACCTCGAGCGCCGGACGTCGTCGATCGGGCGGGCGCACCCGCACGTCGAGATCAAGGTCGTCGACCCCGAGACCGGTGAGACCGTGCCCCGTGGCGAACCCGGCGAGTTCTGCACCCGCGGCTACTCGGTGATGCTGGGATACTGGGAAGACCCTGAGAAGACCTCCGCGGCAATTGATCCCGACGGGTGGATGCACACCGGCGACCTCGCCGTCATGCGTGACGACGGCTACTGCAACGTCGTCGGCCGGATCAAGGACATGGTGATACGCGGCGGCGAGAACGTCTACCCGCGCGAGATCGAGGAGTTCCTCTACACCCATCCCGACGTCGAGGACGCCCAGGTGATCGGGGTGCCGGACGCGAAGTACGGCGAGGAGATCTGCGCCTGGATCCGGATGCGGCCCGGCCGCACCGCGTTGGACGTCGACGCGGTGCGCGACTTCGCGCGGGAGCGTCTGGCGCACTACAAGATCCCGCGGTACGTCCACGTCGTCGACGAGTTCCCGATGACGGTCACCGGCAAGGTGCGCAAGGTCGAGATGCGCGAGCGCAGCGTCGAGATCCTCGGGCTGTCAGGCGAGTAGCTCGGTCAGCTTGTCGTTGGCGGTCCGTAGACGCGGGGCGATCATGGCGGCACCCTTCTCGGCCTCCGCGTCGTCGGTCTGCATGTGGCTGACGGCGTTGAGGCGGGCGCGGTTCAACCACTGCATGAGGTCGGGGTCGGTGAACCAGACGAGCTGATTGTGGTTGAACGCCACGGTCATCGTGAGCCAGTCGATCGGCTTGGTGGGATGCGGGACCGGTTGGCAGTAGTGGTTCTTGGTGTCGTCGTCGGCGTGCATCGTCTCGACGCGCGCGATGACCGCGGCGCTGAACGCGGGCTGGCACGTGCGCACCGACTGCAGGGTGATTGCGCCGGGGGAGAAGACGGGGACGGGGTCGCGCTGGCCGATGCCGTCGCCGGTGCAGTCGAGGTACAGCGTGTCGGGTGCGGTGTCGATGGTGCCGTGGGTGAGCGTGACGCGGCCGGGTTCGATCGACTCGACGTAGCCCTTTCGGACGACGTTCGTGATCGTGCGGAGCTTCTCGAGTTCGTGCTGCGACACGATGGCGCAGCGGTACATCGTCGGCTCGACGTCCTGGTCGATGCGCAACAGGCAGCCGAAGGCCTCGAGCTGGTGGTAGAGGTCGTCGACGGAGGTGGCCTTCTTGATGGCGCGGGACTGCGCGGAGAAGTCGGCGAGGACGCGGCGGGCGAACTGCATGCCCGGTTGCACGGCGGCGCGGTCGAGCAGCCAGGAGTCGCGGGGCTTGATCCAGGTGATGCGGTCGGAGCCGATGCCGTGGCGGAGCAGCCACAGGCAGGTGTCCATCGACGTCTTGCCGGCACCGACGATGACGTATTCATCGTGGACGGGTTGCCTGGGGAGGCCGTTCGGAGGGATGCACTCGACGCCGTCGGCGATCGAGTAGGCGGGCGGCCTCATCGAGGGGACGATCACGCTGAGGTAGGTGGCGTCGACGATCCGCGTGGCGGCCGTGACCCTGATGTCCTCGCCGCCGAGGGTGCGGACCACGCCGGTGCGGTCGCCGTCGGTTCCGGTGAACTCGCTCATCGGGAGGTAGCGGACCCGGCCGCTGGGCAGCAGGTGCTGGCGCATGACGGTGTCGTAATAGGAGACGACCTCGCTGCCGCCGGCGAGTTCGTAGAAGCCCTCGTTCCACCCGCTGGCGTCGATCGAGTCGGTGCCCAGGGTGCGCGAGTTGACGCCGTAGTACGCGGACGGTTGGTGCAGCCGGACGTACGGGTAGGCGCTGAGCCAGTGCCCGCCGGGCTGGTCGTTGCGGTCGACGATGATCACGGTCGCGTCGGTCTCGGTGATGATCGTGTCGGCGAACGCCATGCCCATCGCGCCGGCTCCCACGACGACGTAGTCGGCCTCGATCGTCTGCATCGGCACAGTTTGCCAGTAGGCGATTCAGCGGTAGACGAGACCCGACAGGCGCGCGGCGAGGCCGTTCCGTGCGGCGGGGATGCGACCGAGGATGCCGAGCAGCACGTTGCGGATGGGCCGAAGCGGACGTGGCAGCGTGGCGAGGCGGGTGAGCCTGTCGGTCAGTTCGATCACCTGCTGGGCGATCGGGCGTCGGGCGTCGGCGTACTCGTCGAGCAGTGCCTCCGGACCGCCGCGGAGTACCCGCGTGAGCGCGTCGCCGAGCGCGACCGCGTCCTGGATGCCGAGATTCATGCCCTGCCCGCCGGCCGGGCTGTGGACGTGGGCGGCATCGCCGGCGAGCAGTATCCGGCCCTTGCGGTAGGTGTCGGCGACGCGGTGGTGCACGCGGAAGCGCGATCCCCAGGTGACGTCGGTGACGGTCACCCCGCCGGCGCCGCGGGCATCGAGCAGTCCCTGGACGAACCGTGTGGTCGGGTGTTCTGGTGCGTCGTCGATGGGTGCCACGATGCGGAAGGTTCCGTCGGGCAGGGGAGCCACGACGGTGAGCCCTTCGCTCGCCCAGAAGAGCCGGACTTCGTCGGTGGGGGTGTCGCTCGGTTCGTCGCCGTGGAGGACCGCATCGGCGAGCACGAACGCGTGCTCGTAGGAGGATCCCTCGAATCCGATGCCGGCCTGCTCGCGGACGGTGCTGTGCATGCCATCTGCGCCGACGAGGTAGGCGGCACGGATGGCGTCCCAGCCGTCGAAGGTGGCGGTGATTCCGTCGCGGCCTTCCTCGAACGACAGCAGCGTCGTGTCGCGGACGACGTCGCCGCCCAGTTCGCGCACGCGCTCGAGCAGCAGTCGTTCGGTGACGTTCTGCGGGATGAGGAGTGTGTAGGGATGCTCCGTGTCGAGGCCGCTGAAGTCGATGGGCACGAGCACGGCGGCGCCGTCGCGGATCGTGAAGCGCGGTGCCGTGATGCCTTCCTTGATCAGGCGGCGGGTCACGTCGATGCGGCCGAGCACCTCGAGTGTCCGGGCGTTGACCGCGGCGGCGCGAGAGGTGGTGGCACCCTCGGCCCGACGGTCGATCAGCGTGACCCGCACGCCGTCGTGTAGCAGCGATGCGGCCAGGGTGAGGCCGGTCGGGCCGGCTCCCACGATGAGGACGTCAGTGTCGTTCATGGTGGCCTCCTGTCATTTGCCAACGCTTGTTGACTTATTCAGCGTGCGCGCGTCGGCCAAAAAAGTCAACAGCTGTTGGCATATGCTCGGCGGCATGGGACGGAAGGGTGACGACACCAAGGCGGTGATCCTGGCGGCGGCGCGGGAACGCTTCGCCGAGTCCGGTTACGAAGGAGCGACGATTCGCGCGATTGCGGCGGATGCCGGCATCGACCCGTCGATGGTGATGCGGTACTTCGGCAGCAAGGAGCAGTTGTTCGCCGCCGCCGCCACGTTCGACCTCCGCTTCCCAGACCTGTCCCACGTTGCCCGGTCGGACGTCGGAAACGCGATGGTGTCCCACTTCCTCGACCGGTGGGAGGGTGACGAGGCGCTGGTGATGCTGCTTCGGTCGGCCACGACGAACGCCGATGCCGCACAACGGATGACGGATATCTTCGCCAGCCAGGTGACGCCCGCGATAACCCGTTTCGCAGCCGACGACGCACCGCGCCGGGCCGGGCTGATCGCCACTCAAATTCTTGGCATGGCGCTGTGCCGCTTCGTCCTGCGCCTTCCCCCGATCGTCGACATGGGCCGCGCGGAATTGATCGGCTGGCTCGGTCCGACCGTGCAGCGTTACGCCATGGAGCGCGACCCCGGCTAACGGTCGTCATCGGACCCTGAGGGTGGCTTTGCGTTGCCAGCGTTCGACGTGTGGGGCGTTGAGGGTGCGTTCGTGGTGGATGCGTTGGGTGCGGTCGTGGGTGCGGGTGTGTTGGCGTTTGGGCATGGGGAGGGTGGACGTCGGCGGGGTGTCCTCGGCTGCCCTGATCAGGGCGGGGTCGAGGGGTGCGGTGGGCGTGCAGAGGGCGGGGAAGAGCAGTCGGCTGCCGGGGGTGGTGGTGTAGGTGCTCTGGTCGGGGCCGGTCCAGACGACTGTCCCGTTGGGGAGTTGTCGGTCTCGCCAGCCGCCGGCCCCGCCCCAGAAGGTCTTGAGGAGGTGGTGTCGGCGGCATAGTGCCTTGAGGTTGGACGCCTGGGTGGGCCCGGTGGGGTGGGCGATGGTGTGGTCGAGGTCGCAGCTGGTGGCGGGGACGTCGCAGCCGGGGAAGCGGCAGGTGAGGTCGCGGCACCGCACGAACGCCGCGAGCTTGGCCGAGGGGGTGTAGCGCGGTTCGGGCGGCGCGTCGCGGGGGTGGACGATGCGGCGGATGGTGGCGGTGAGCGCGACGCGGCGGGTGATGGCACCGGGCAGGTAGGGCCCGCCGATGATCTGGCCGGGCCGGGTGGCCGCGGGCTGGCCGGGGTCGTCGTTGGTGAGCATGTCCTGCAGGG
This sequence comes from Mycolicibacterium sediminis, assembly GCF_010731735.1. Classification (GTDB taxonomy): domain Bacteria; phylum Actinomycetota; class Actinomycetes; order Mycobacteriales; family Mycobacteriaceae; genus Mycobacterium; species Mycobacterium sediminis. The sequence goes on along the minus strand of NZ_AP022588.1, from coordinate 6,180,128 downwards.
ACCGCTCCCAGGGATGCTTCTCGGCGGGTGGCTCGGTGTTCGGAGCGCCCGTGGCGGGTGCGGGCGTCTCGCCGGTGGCCGTTGTCGTGGCGGGCGCCTCCGTCTGCTGTTGGGCGGTCTCACGCTGCTCCGTCTTCTTCTGCGCGGCGTGGTGGGCGTCGCGGTCTCGGCGTAGGGCGATGAGGTCGATGCTGGTGTCGGGAGTTTGTCCGTCGAGTGCGGCGTCCTGAGCGGCCGCGGCGGGTGTGGTGTCGTCGAGGGTGTCGTCGTTGACGACGACGTAGACCACCGTCGACGGCGTCGGAACTGGTGGGGTGGCGGTGCAGTCCTCGCCACCGCAGAGGCAGGGGAGGTGGTCGGTGCCGGCGAGCAGCGCGCCGACGGCGTCGGCGCGGCGTTGATCCTTGGTGCGCGGGTCGGCGGGACAGGTCGTATCGGCCAAGGCGTTGAGGCGGGTGTCGAGGGCGGCGGCGTCGGTGGCCAGCAGCACCCCGAGCAGGGTGGCGCAGCCGTTGCCGTCGGCGTCGACGTCGAGGTAGCGCGACCGGGCGGTGACCTGGGAGCGGCGTACGGCGTAGGGGTCGTGGGTTTCGACGATGGCGTCGATCGCGACCGTCAACTTCCGTTTGGACATCGGTGGCCACAGGCGTAGGGCGGCGGCGATCTCGGCGTCCACCGCGGCGAGTGCGGCGGGGTCGGTGATGGCGAAGGTGCGGTAGGCGATGGTCGACACCGTGGCGTAGGTGAGCAGACCTTGGGCGAACACCTCGCCTACGCGGGGTAGGCGGGTGCGTAACGCGTGGGCGATCAGTAGTTGGGCGCCGGCGGCGTCGGGGGTGGTGTTCTGGGCGGCGCCGATTTCGGCGGCGACGGCGGCCCAGTTGTCGAGGTACCACTGTTCGCGGTTGTCGGAGTCCGCGCCGGCGCGGCGGGCTTCCAAGAGGTCGGCCATCGCGGCGAGCCGGCGCGCGCTGGCGGCTGATTCGACGCGCGCCCAGGCGGCGACCGCTCCGCCACCGGGGGTGCGGTGGTGGGTGGTGTCGGCGACGAGTGAGTCGAACATGCTTTCGATTTTAGGTGCCGCGGCGCGGGTGTGGATGGATGGATTCGGCTCCTGTGGATGGATCGGCATCTGGGCATAAGTGCGTTGCGGGGCAACGTGTTTGTCGGACCCAGGTGGTAGGGCCGGGCGACGGTGGCGGGCAGGAGAGGGCGTTGAAGGGGCGGCCGGTGAAACGCGGCACGGGCGACGGCGATGGGCAGAAAAGGGCGCGGGCAAAGGGAAGCCACCTCCACCCAAAACGCCACCCCATCGACGAAGTCAGAAGCGCGAAGCGCCTCGCACGAGAGATGCTCGTAGAACCCTTGGAGAGAAGGGGTGAGGACTATGCACACGACGAGCATGCGTCGGTCCGTTGCGGCGCCCATCGACGACGTCTTCGACTGGATGGCGGACGGAAGCAACTGGGCCACGGTGCGAGGGATGTTCTACTCCCGCGTCCACCCGGCCGACGGCCCCGAGCCCTACGGTGTCGGCTCGCTTCGGGACTTCGCCAGTTTCGGGTCGAAGGTCACCGAGGTGGTGACGCGATTCGAGCGGCCGCACTGCATCGGGTATCGGGCGTTGTCCAGCATCCCCCCGATCCGGCACGACGGGGGATCGATTACCTTCCGCGCGATCCCCGGCGGAACCGAGGTCTGCTGGACGACGACTCTCACCCTGAAGGTTCCGGTGCTGGCGGACGTCCTCACTCGACTCTTCCTCCCCCTCGTGCGGATCGGCATGGTGAACGTGACCGCGACCGCCGAGCGCGCGCTGACCCGACGCTAAGCCTCCAACTCCCCGGCAACCTTCCGCTCCAACGCGAGCCGCGTGACGGCGGGTAACACGATGAGCCCGTCGAGTTCTCGTTGCGCGCGTCCGTAGGCGTTTCGTCGCTCCTGCGACGTCGCTGCGGTATCCGACGCCACCCGCAGCAGCGCCTGCGCGCGATCGAGTCGCTCCCTGTCGTCGCTCGAGAAGTCGCTGCGGCGACGCCGCACCGCCTCGGTCTCGGCGACGTCGAACGCCGTCGCATAGTCGTGCACGGCGTCGCGGTACTCGAGTTGGGCGTCCCGGTCCCCGACGACGTCGTCGACGTTCTCGGGCCGCAGCAGATCGGCTCGACTTCGCGCCCTGTGGAACGCGGCCGTCAGCGGGTCCCGCATGTCGGTCATCAGCGGGAAGTCGAGCAGCTTGGCGACGTCCACCTCGTAGTCGAGCCACCGCTGATCGGTCTCCGCGTGCTTCGCCACCAGTCGCGTGACCTCCCGTCGCGCGGCGGCGGCGTCGACCCGTCCGCGTCCCGACGCCTCGGCGACCGCGACCTTCGTCTCCTGCTTTATCCGGTAGCGCTCGAGCCGTCGTTCCGCGCGGCGCTCGTTGGCTGCGCTGACGGCCCGAACGCCGCCGCCGATCACGCCACCGAGCGGGAAGATCAGCCACCAGAAGTTGCCGGCGAAGTTCAGCAGGGCATCCACCGCTCCCAGGATGCCACCCGTCCGAAGGGCCCGGGAGTCACGGCTTCAGCCGGTCGATCGCCGCTCGGAACGCGACGTTGGGATCGGCGTGGGGCAGCGTGGCGAGGACGTCGGCCAGCGCCGCACCGCCGCTGACCGCGCGGTGTCGGCTGCCGTAGAGCGCGCCGACGGTCGGGGTGCGGCTGTACGCCTCGTAGCAGTGCACCAGGACAGTCCGGCCCTGAGCCCGCAGTTCCTCGACCAGCCGCACGGCGTCGAGCAGCACGAAGTCGAGGTGCGGGTTGGCCTCCCGGTCGGGCTGGTCGATCAGACGGACGTCGACCTGCTCGACGCCCGCGGGCAGGTCGTCGTCGTGCACCCGGCACAGCGAGACGATCGCGTCGACCCCGGGCGGCGGCCGAAGCAGGGCGGCGGCGTTGCCCAACCACACGCCGTCGTCGTACGGGTGACGCACGACGACGACGTCGGCCGTCGGACCGGGAAAGTCGCGTTCCGCACCCACGGTCCGCGTCGCCAGCCGCACCAGGTCCCGGGCGCGCAGCCCGGGCCACCCCCTCAGCATCCTGCGCCACGTCCCGGGCACTGCGGAGGCGCCCCACCGCGCCCCCAGCAGGCCACCGGCGATGGCTGCGACGGTGTCGGTGTCGTTGCCCGACCGCACGGCAGCGTCCAGCGCCAGGCGGAGATGGTCGGCGGCGAACGTCCCGGACTCCGGATCATTCACCGGCACCGCAGTATTCACGATCGCCGACCAGGCTGCCTGCAACGCCTCGACGACCCAGCCGTTGTTCCGGAACGACGACGGCGCCGAACTCTCCGCGACGTCCAGGCGCGACGTCCACAGCGCGCGACGATCGGCCGGCAGGCGATCCATGCCGATGCGGACGTCGAGTTCTCCGGTGAGCACCGCATGCCGGATGGCCAGGCACCACAGCACGCAGGCATCGAGGGCGTCGGGATCGGCGTGCGTCAGCTCGCTGATCGCGCGGGCGGCGTGCGCCAACCCCTCCTCGTCGTCGAGGTACGCGAGGGCGACGGGTGCGGTCCGCATCAGCGACCCGTTGCCCGCGGTGTGGCCGGTCCGGTCGTGCAGTTCCCGCGAGACCGCGAGCGCGTTGGCCGCCGTGACGCCGCGCCGGCCCGTCTCGTCGAGGACGCTGCGCGTCTGGTTGCCGACGTCGGTCGCCGTACGCGACCAGTCGTACCAGCGCGCGACGATGGCGGTCTGGGCCGACTCGTCACGCAGGTCCGCTTCCGTCGCGGCGACCTCGGCGATGGCGATGGCCATCGAGGTGTCGTCGGTCCACTCGCCGGGCTTCCAGCCGAAGGCCCCGCCGCCCACCATCGCGACGTCGAGTTCGGGGCCGCGAGGCGGCTGGAACTCGTACGGCGCCCCGAGCGCGTCCCCAGTCGCGGTCGCGAGCAGGACGCCGACCGCCCGATCAAGTTGTGCAGTAGTCGGTTTCATGGCCGGCTCCTCCCCAGGACAATTTTGCGCTAAAGTGCGATAAAGGTAACCTACACCAGGGGGACGACGGCATGGCCGAACGCAGGGCGCTCGAGCGGTACCCGCGTCCCAGCGTGGCCGTCGACGCCGCGGTCCTCACCCTGGACGCGTCGGGCCGGTCGCTGCTGGTGCTCGAGGTGCGGCGCGCCGAGTCTCCCGGGTGGGCGCTACCGGGGACCTTTCTGCACGAGGGGGAGACGCTCGCCGACGCAGTGCGTCGCGCGCTGCTGGACAAGGCCGGCGTCGAGGGGTTGGCGCCCAGGCAGTTACACGTGTTCGACGCCCCGGGCCGCGACGACCGGGGATGGGTGCTGTCGGTGGCGCACGTCGCGGTCGTGCGGCCGGAACACCTCGAGGGCGCGTTCCGCGACCGCACGCGACTGACGCCGGTCGACCGACCCGGTCGGCTGCCGTGGGACCACGCCGACATCATCGGCCTCGCCGTCGACGACCTCCGCGAGCGCTACCGCGAGAAGGCGGACCCCGACGGGCTTCTCGGTGACACCTTCACCCTCAGCGAGCTTCGGCACGCCCACGAGGCGGTGTCGGGCCGGCGGATTCTCCGGGACGCCTTCGCGCGCGGGATGCTGCGACGGGAGCTGATCGAATCGACCGGAGAGGCGGCCGAGGGCGGCCGCGGTCGGCCGGCCGAGATGTTCCGGCGGACCTAGGAGGGCACACCCATCCGCCGGTATCGCGCGAGCCTTTCGGTGTACCGCCGATCCGACGGCACGGACCGCAGGGCGCTCAACTCGTGGGCCACCGTCGCCGACAGTCGGCCGACGAAGTCCAGGGGAGTGTCGGCGGCGTCGACGTGCTCGCCGACGATCACGTCGACGATCCCGTTGCGCAGCAGATCGGCCGACCGGATGCCCTGTGCTTCGGCGAGTTCCGGGGCGTGATCGACGTCGCGGTAGACGATGGCGCTCGCACCCTCCGGCGGGAGCGGGGCGAGCCACCCGTGCAGCGCCGCGAGCACCCTGTCCGCGGGGACCATGGCCAGCGCCGGACCGCCGCTGCCCTGACCCAGCAGCACCGACACGGTGGGCGTGTCGAGCGTGACCAATTCGGCCAGACACAAAGCGATCTCGCCGGCCAGGCCGCCCTCCTCGGCTTCGGTCGACAGCGCAGGCCCGACGGTGTCGATCACCAGGACCAGCGGTAGGCGCAGGCTCGCTGCCAGACCCATCCCGCGGCGCGCCTCACGCAGCGCGCGCGGGCCGACCAGCCCGCCGCCCCGGCCACGCTGCTGGCCGACGACGACCGCCGGCTGACCGCCGAAGCGCGCCAGTGCCAGCAGTGTCGTCGCCGCCTCGCCCTGACCACCGGTACCCGAGAGCAGCACCCGCTCCGTCGTCCCGTGCTCCAGCAGGTACCGCACTCCCGGTCGGTCCGGCCGCCGCGACGCCTCGACGGAGTCCCACGCGGGGACGTCCGGCACGGTCTCGCGAGCGGGTGCCTCCGGCAGTGGGCCCGGCTCGTCGGAGAGAACGACGAGGGCCCGGTGCAGCGTCGAGCGCAGCAGCTCGAGCGGGACGACGCCGTCGATGACGCCGTGCCGGTTCAGGTTCTCCGCGGTCTGCACGCCGGTCGGGAAGGGCTCGCCGTAGAGGTGTTCGTACACCCGGGGTCCGAGGAAGCCGATCAACGCGCCCGGCTCGGCGACCGTCACGTGCCCGAGCGACCCCCAGGACGCGAAGACGCCGCCGGTCGTCGGGTGCCGCAGATAGACCAGGTAGGGCAGGTGCGCCTGCTTGTGCAGCTCGACGGCGGCGGTGATCTTCACCATCTGCAGGAAGGCGACGGTCCCCTCCTGCATGCGGGTGCCGCCGGACGAGGGGGACGCCACCAGCGGCAACCCCTCGGCGGTGGCACGCTCGATCGCCGCGGTGATGCGCTCGGCGGCCGCGACGCCGATCGACCCGGCCAGGAAGTCGAACTCGCACGCGACGACGGCGACGCGGCGGCCGTGCACGGTGCCCTCGCCGGTCAGGACCGACTCGTCGAGTCCGGTCGCCGCCGCTGCCTCGTCCCGCTCTCGCCGGTACGCGTCGCTGGTGGGAACCGTCAGCGGCGTGGCGTCCCAGCTGCGGAACGAACCGGCGTCCAGCACGGCATCGCGAAGCGCCTCGGCGGCTATGCGGCTCACCTCGACGAGGCTATCTATAGTCTGGTCGCCATGATTGGTGTGACCCGCGACGGCGCCGTGTTGACCCTGGAGATGCAGCGCCCCGAACGACGCAACGCGCTCAACAGCGAACTGGTCGACGGACTGCGAGATGCGATCGAGAAGGCGGCCACCGAGGACGTACGGGCGATCGTCCTCACCGGCGGCGGCCACGTGTTCAGTTCGGGTGCCGATCTCTCCGGCGGGCAGGGCGTCGCCGACGAGCTCCCGGAGAAGGCGAAGGCCCTCAACATCGCGATCGACCAGGCCCCCGTTCCCGTCATCGGGGCGATCAACGGCCCGGCCATCGGCGCCGGCGTCATCCTCTCGATGATCTGCGACCTCCGCGTCGTCGCCCCGGAGGCCTACTTCCAGTTCCCCGTCGCCAAATACGGCATCGCGCTGGACAACTGGAGCATTCGCCGGTTGGCGTCGCTGGTCGGCGCGGGCCGCGCCCGCGGCATGCTGATGGCCGCCGAGCGCCTCACCGCCGACGACGCCCTCGCGACCGGGATGGCCAACCGCATCGGGACCCTCGCCGACGCGCAGGCGTGGGCCCAGGAGATCGCCGGGTTCGCGCCGCTGGCGCTGCAGCACGCCAAGCGCGTGCTCAACGACGACGGCGCCTACGAGGACGCGTGGCCTGCCCACCAGGAACTGTTCGACCGGGCGTGGGCCAGCAGCGACATCATCGAGGCGCAGGTCGCCCGCATCGAGAAGCGGCCGCCGAACTTCACGGGCGCCTAGACATGATGCGCGAAGCGGTGCGGCTGATCGGCGGGACCGCCGCGATCGTCGGAGGGGGCTGGGCCCTGCGCGCACTGCAGGGCGCGCCGTCGGCGCTGGGTGCCTCGCCGGTCGAGATCGGCGCGGTCGCGAAGCGCTCCCCGAACTATCACGACGGCGTGTTCGTCAACCTCGAACCGGCGTCGGAGACCAGCCTCACCAGGGAACAGCAGTTCCTGCTGGTGCGGGACGTCGTCGCCAACGGCGCCGTCCAGCGTCCGCCCGCGCCGGTGCCGCTGGTCACCCCGGCCGCGGACGTCCCGGCCGCCGACCTCGCCGTCACTTGGTTCGGGCACTCGTCGGCCGTCATCGAGGTCGACGGCTACCGCATCCTGGCCGATCCGGTGTGGAGTGACCGCTGCTCACCGTCGCAGGTGGTCGGCCCGCATCGACTGCACCCCGTCCCGGCGCCGCTGGAGGCGCTGCCCGCCATCGACGCCGTCATCATCAGCCACGACCACTACGACCACCTCGACGTCGACACCATCAAGGCGCTGGCCAACACCCAGCGGTCGACGTTCTTCGTCCCGCTCGGCATCGGCGCGCACCTGAGGACGTGGCGCATCCCCGACGACCGGATCGTCGAACTCGACTGGAACGAGAGCGCCCGGCTCGGCGAGCTGACCCTGGTGTGCACGCCGGCGCGGCACTTCTCCGGACGCTTCGTCAACCGCGACGTGACGCTGTGGTCGTCGTGGGCGGTGATCGGTCCCCGGCACCGGGCGTTCTTCGGTGGCGACACCGGCTACGGCACGATCTTCGCCGACATCGGCTCCCGGCACGGACCGTTCGACCTGACGCTGATGCCGATCGGCGCGTACCACCCCGGGTGGCCGGACATCCACATGAACCCCGAGGAGGCCGTGCGGGCGCACCGCGACGTGACCGACGACGGGCTCCTCGTGCCGATCCACTGGGCGACGTTCAGGCTGGCCCCGCACCCCTGGTCCGAACCGGTCGAGCGGCTGATCACCGCGGCGGGCGGCCACGGCGTGCCCATCGCGGTCCCACGCCCCGGCCAGCGTGTCGAGAAGGTGTCGGACACGCCATTGGACACGTGGTGGCGCGCCTGAGCGGATAGCGTGCACCTGTGCAGCTCGCGATCTTGATCCGCCGCCTCCTCGTGCCTTCGGCCGCCCTTCTGCTCGTCGCGGGCTGCGGCTCGTCGACCCAGCAGGCCGAGACGTCCGCGACGTCCGCCCCGCCGCCGACGTCCTCGCTGTCGGAGGTCCCGCCGCCGCTGGTTCCGGCGATGCCGTTGCCGGAGAACGCCGTCGAGAACGCCGTCGGCAAGCTGGACGGGCTCGCCGACGACCTGATGAAGAAGTCCGGTCTGCCGGGCATGGCGGTAGCGGTGGTGCACGGTGGGAAGACGGTGTACGCCAAGGGATTCGGTGTCAAGGACAATCGCAGGCCCCCGGACGATGCGCAGAACCGCGTCGATCCCGACACCGTCTTCCAGTTGGCGTCGGTCTCCAAGGCGTTGACCGCGACCGTCGTCGCACACCAGGTGGGGCAGAAGGCGATCAGCTGGGACACCCCGATCGTCGAGAAGCTGCCCCGCTTCGCCCTCGCCGATCCGGCCGTGACGAGGATGGTCACCGTCGGCGACATGCTCGCACACCGGTCCGGTCTGCCGGACCACGCGGGCGACCTGATGGAGGAAGTCGGTTACGACCGGCAGTACGTCCTGGACAGGCTGCGCGACTTTCCGCTCGCCCCGTTCCGTACCTCTTACGCCTACACCAACTTCGGCTTCACCAGTGGCGCCGAGGCAGTCGCGGCGGGGGCCGGCAAGTCCTGGGAGGACCTCAGCCAGGAGGTGCTGTACCAGCCGCTCGGGATGGCGTCGACGAGTTCGCGGTTCGACGCGTATGCAACCAGGCAGAACCGTGCCCTCGGACACATCCACCTCGGCGACCGGTACGCGCCCGACTACGTGCGCGACGCGCAGGCCCAGTCACCGGCGGGCGGGGCGAGCAGCTCGGTCAACGACATGACGCGCTGGATGACCATGGTGCTCGGCAACGGGACCTACGAGGGCACGCAGGTCGTCGATCCGGCCGCACTGCTGCCCGCGGTGACGCCGCAGATCGTCTCGGATCGCGGCAGCGTGCCTGCGATGCGGTCGGGCTTCTACGGGTACGGGTTCAACGTCAGCACGACGTCGACCGGTCGGCAGCAGTTCAGCCACTCCGGCGCCTTCGAACTCGGGGCGGCGACCAACGTCCTCTTCCTGCCGGCAGCCGACGTCGCGATCGTCGTGCTGACCAACGCGACGCCGTCCGGTGCTCCCGAGACGTTGACCGCCGAGTTCGCCGACCTCGTGCAGTACGGCGAGGTTCGCGAGGACTGGTGGAAGCCGTACCACGACGCGTTCTTGGGGATGGAGGAGCCGGAGGGATCGCTGGTGGGCAAGCAGCCGCCCGCGAATCCGGCGCCACCCGCTCCGCTGGCGACCTATGTCGGTGACTACGCCAACCCGGTGTACGGGCCGGCCAGGATCACCGAGGTGGAGGGAGGTCTTCGGCTTGCGCTGGGCCCGAAGTTCACCGTGCCGCTCAAGCATTGGGACGGCAACGTGTTCTCGGTCGGTTTCGTGTCGGAGAACTCCAATCCGGGCAGCCTGACGACGGCGACGTTCGACGGCAAGACGCTGAACCTCGAGTACTGGGACGAGGACGGGCTCGGGGTCTTCACCCGTGCCTAGCGGCACCATCGTCGGCCTCTCCGAGGAGGAGGTGACGCAGCGCGTCACCGAGGGCAAGACCAACGACGTCCCGGCGCGCGCGGCGCGAAGTGTCTCGGAGATCTGGCGTGCCAACGTCTTCACCCGGATCAACGCCATCCTCGGCGTGCTGTTCCTGATCGTCCTGTCCACCGGTTCCTTGATCAACGGCCTGTTCGGCCTGCTGATCGTCGCCAACAGCGCCATCGGCATCATCCAGGAGCTGCGCGCCAAGCGGACGCTCGACGAACTCGCGATCGTCGGGCAGGCGAAGCCGACGGTGCGCAGGCAGTCGGGGACCGGTCCGCGGCGACCCAGCGAGGTGGTGCTCGACGACGTCATCGAACTCGGGCCGGGCGATCAGATCGTCGTCGACGGGGAGGTACTCGAGGACGCCAACCTCGAGGTGGACGAGTCGCTGCTCACCGGCGAGGCCGACCCGATGGTCAAGGTCGTCGGCGACCACGTCATGTCGGGCAGTTTCGTGGTGGCGGGCAGCGGCGCCTACCGGGCGACGAAGGTCGGTCGGGAGGCCTACGCCGCCAAGCTCGCCGAGGAAGCCAGCAAGTTCACGCTGGTGAAGTCGGAACTGCGCAGCGGCATCGACAGGATCCTCCGGTTCATCACCTACCTGCTCGTCCCCGCGGGTCTGCTGATCATCTACACGCAGCTGTTCACCACCGACGCCGGCTGGCGGGAATCGGTGCTGCGCATGGTCGGTGCACTGGTGCCGATGGTGCCCGAGGGCCTCGTGCTGATGACCTCGATCGCGTTCGCCGTCGGCGTGGTCCGGCTCGGGCGGCGCAAGTGCCTGGTGCAGGAGCTTCCGGCGATCGAGGGGCTGGCGCGCGTCGACGTGGTGTGTGCCGACAAGACCGGCACCCTGACCGAGAACGGCATGCGGCTGTCGGAGTGCAAGGCGCTCAGCGGTGACGACCTCGAGGCGGTACTGGCGCAGCTCGCCGCCGACGACGCCCGGCCCAACGCCAGCATGCAGGCCATCGCCGAGGCGTACGGCAGCGCGCCGGGATGGACCCCGACCGCGGCGGCGCCGTTCAAGTCCGCCACCAAGTGGAGCGGCACCTCCTACGGCGAGCACGGCAACTGGGTGATCGGCGCGCCGGACGTCCTCCTCGATCCGAGGAGCGACGAGGCCGAGCAGGCCGAACGCATTGGGGCGCAAGGGCTGCGCGTACTACTGCTCGGCTCGTCCGATCGCCCGGTCGATGCTCCCGACGCGCCGGGCGTGGTGACCCCCGTCGCGCTCGTGGTGCTCGAGCAGCGGGTCCGGCCCGACGCGCGCGACACCCTCGAGTACTTCGCCGCGCAGAAGGTCACGGTCAAGGTCATCAGCGGTGACAATGCCGTGTCCGTGGGTGCCGTGGCGGGCACGCTCGGTCTGCACGGCGAGACCATGGATGCCCGCGGGCTGCCCGACGAGCACGAGGCGCTGGCCGACACGCTCGAGGAGTACACCACCTTCGGCCGGGTGCGCCCCGACCAGAAACGCGCGATGGTGCACGCCCTGCAGTCACGCGGCCACACCGTGGCGATGACCGGCGACGGCGTCAACGACGTTCTCGCACTCAAGGACGCCGACATCGGCGTCGCGATGGGGTCGGGCTCCTCGGCGTCGCGAGCGGTGGCCCAGATCGTGCTGCTGGACAACAGGTTCGCCACGCTGCCGTACGTCGTCGGCGAGGGACGGCGCGTGATCGGCAACATCGAGCGCGTCTCCAACCTGTTCCTCACCAAGACGGTGTACTCGGTGCTGCTGGCCGTGGCGGTCGGTCTCGCCGGGCTCGCGTCGAAGGTCTTCGGCACCGACCCGCTGCCGTTCCCGTTCCAGCCGATCCACGTGACGATCGCGGCGTGGTTCACCATCGGCATCCCCGCGTTCATCCTGTCGCTGGCGCCGAACGCCGAGCGGGCGCACCCCGGCTTCGTCCGCCGGGTGATGACGTCGGCGCTGCCGAGCGGTCTGGTGGTGGGCGTGGCGACCTTCGTCTCCTACCTGCTGGCCTATCAGGGGCGCGCGGCCACCGACGCCGAGCAGACTCAGGCCTCGACCGCGGCGCTGATCACGCTGCTGGTCGGTGCCGTCTGGGTGCTCGCGGTCGTGGCGCGACCCTACGAGTGGTGGCGGGTCGCGCTGGTGACGGTCTCGGGGCTCGCGTACGTGGTGATCTTCTCCCTTCCCGTCGCCCGGCACCTGTTCCTGCTGGACCCGTCCAACGCCCGGACCACGACGACGGCGCTGGTCGTCGGCGCGATCGCGGCCGCGCTGATCGAGGCGACCTGGTGGGTTCGGGGCCGGATGCTCGGGGAGCCCCGTCGGCTGTGGCGGACGGCGGACTGACCCACGGCGATAGGGTGGGGACATGGGATTCCTGGACAAGGTGAAGGACTTGGTGTCAAAGAACGCCGACAAGGTGGACACCGCGATCGACAAGGTCGGCGACGTCGTCGACAAGAAGACGCAGGGCAAGTACGCCTCGCAGGTCGACAAGGTGCAGGAGGCCGCGAAGAAGGCCGCCCGCGACCAGGCGGGTCCGCGGGGCCCCGGTCAGGTGCCGCCCTCGCAGCAACCGCGGCAGACCCCGCCGGCCAACGAGCCGCCGACGGCCCCGCCCGTCTCGTAGGCGACGCCGGGAGGACACGTGGCGAAGCTCTCCGTATCGGTCGACGTTCCGCTCCCGCCGCAGGCGGCCTGGGAGGCGGCGTCCGACCTGTCGCGCTACAAGGAGTGGTTGACGATCCACCGGGTGTGGCGCAGCACGCTGCCCGAGACGCTCGGCAAGGGCACCGAGATCGCCTCCATCATGGAGGTCAAGGGCATGCCCAACCGGATCGACTGGACCATCGTCAACTGGAGGCCGCCGGAGTCGATGACGCTCAACGGCAACGGCAAGGGCGGCGTCAAGGTCAAGCTGATCGGCAAGATCAAGCCCGCGGAGAAGGATCCGGACGGCTCGACGGTGACGTTCGACGTGCACCTCGGCGGCCCGGCGTTGTTCGGGCCCATCGGGATGATGGTCGCCGCGGCGCTGAAGAGTGACATCCAGCAGTCGCTGGAGAACTTCAAGAGCGTCTTCGCCTGATGCCCGAGACCTACGTGAAGGCGTGCATCAACGGCGCGCGCACGCCGGACCAGCATCCCGGCCTGCCCGTCACGCCCGATGAACTCGCCGAGGCGGCGCTGCGAGCGCACGAAGCCGGCGCCAAGGCCGTGCACCTGCACCCGAAGACGCCGGACGGCACGGACTCACTGGAACCCGACGTCGTGGCCGCCGCCGTCGAGGCGGTGCGCACCGCCGTGCCCGGTCTGCCGCTGGGCGTGACGACCGGTTTCTGGGCGATGCCCGACGTCCACGCCCGCCGCCACGCGGTCGAGGGGTGGACGGTGCTGCCGGACTTCGCCTCGGTGAACTGGCACGAGCCGGGGTCGGCGGAGTTGGCGCAGGTGCTGCGGGACAAGGGCCTGGGCGTCGAGATCGGCCTGTTCCACGCGGATGCCGTCGCGTCGTGGGCCGAGTCCGAGATGGTCGATCACGCGATGCGGGTGATGATCGAGTTGCAGGGCGACGACGACGTCGCGGTGGCGAACGAGATGCTCGCCCTGGTCCGCGCCGCCGGGTCGCCCGCACCGGTCCTGCTGCACGGCCTCGACGAGAGTTGTTGGCCGCTGCTGGAACACGCGGGTGCGTGCGGTGCGCAGACCCGCATCGGCATGGAGGACACGCTCCGCCTGCCCGACGGTTCGGTCGCGCCGGACAACGCGGCACTGGTGGCCGCGGCGGTGGAGCTGCTCAGTCGGTAGGTGCGTGCAGCGCGAAGTCGGCGAAGTCGAAACCGGGCACCACGACGCAGCTGACCAGCGTCGCCTCGTCGTCGCGCGGGGTGGCCCGCTGCCAGTGTCCCGGTGGGACGAGTAGCTGCGGCTGCTCCCCGGCATCGACGTCGCTGCCGAGCAGCAGGGTGGTCGCGTCCTCGCGGTCCTGTCCTACCTCGAGCAGGAGCGGGCTGCCCCGGTGGAACAGCCACATCTCGGCGCTGCGCACCGTGTGCCACGTGGATTGCTGACCGGGCAAGAGCAGGAACAGGATTGCGGTACCCGCACTGCGGAGTCCGGTGTAGTCGGGCGGCAGGGACGACGGCGGGATGAGCAGGTCGCTACGCCACGTCTCGCGGAACCATCCGCCCTCCGGGTGTGGCGACAGGTCCAGGCTGCGGGCCCAGCCGGGTAGCTCGGTCATGGGTGCAGCCTACGACGCGACGACCGCCGGACCCGATACGCTCATCGCATGGCTCGACTGCGTCCGGGATGGTTCGTCGTGCTCTGCGCGACGGTGCTTCTGGTCAGCGCGTGGCTGCCCTGGCTGACGACCCTCGCCGACGGCGGGGGACGGGCCACCGCCGTGGGTGGCCGCTACGGGCAGATCGGGGTTCCGCCGAACGGGTTCGGCGTGGGTCAGCTCGTGGTGCTGCTGTCGTCGGCGCTGATCGTCGCCGCCGCGATGGCTGCGCGGGGACTGTCCGCGCGGATCGCTTCGGCTGCGGCACTGACGATTTCGGTGCTGATCGCCGTGCTGGTGGGGCTGTACTACCGGCTCTACGTGGCCACGCCGGTGGCTCCCGGGGTGGGCTTCTACGTCGCCGGCGGGGTGACGGCATTGGCCATCGTCACGTCGATACTCACCATGGTGGTCGCATGGTCGCAGGCGGGACGGCGATGAGCGGGTTCGTCGAGCCGGTGACGCTGACCGGACCGCAGTGGGTGACGCTCGAGCCGCTGACCGAAGCCCACGTGCCGGAGATCGTGGCCGCGTCGGCGCACGTCCGCGAACTCTGGTTCACCACCGCGCCGACGCCCGAGACCGCCCGGGAGTGGATCGACGGGCGGCTCGCGGTGCAGCATCCGCAGACGGGTCTGACGATGGTCGTGCGCGACTCGGACGGCGCAGTGGTCGGATCGTCGAGCTTCTGCAACGTCGATCCGGCCAACCGGCGACTGGAGATCGGCTACACCTGGTACGTGCCCGCCGTACGCCGGACCGGGGTGAACACCGAGTGCAAGCTGATGATGCTGGGTCACGCCTTCGACCAGTTGGGTTGCGTCGCGGTCGAATTCCGCACGCACTTCTTCAACTCGACCAGCCGGGCTGCCATCGAGCGTCTCGGTGCCAAGCTGGACGGCATACTGCGCAGCCAACAGTTGCTGCCGGACGGCTCACGGCGCGACACCGTCGTCTACTCGATCTTGGACGTGGAGTGGCCTGCGGTGCGCAACAACCTGAGGTTCCGACTGGGCGGGTGACGGCGCGGTGCGCCGCCACCCACCCGTCGCCGGCTCAGCCCGCGTCGACCGTGGTGGGCGACGCTATGGACTGCCTGCTGTCGCCGTGGGTGATCTCGATCTTGCGTGCCTTCGCGCGTTCGGCCACCGGAATCGTCACGGTGAGTACGCCGTTCTCGTAGGACGCGGCGATTCCCGCGGTGTCGATGCCCTCGCCCAGGGACAGCTGCCTGCGGTAGGTGCCGAAGAACCGCTCGTTGGTCAGCCACTGGACGGAGTCCTCGGAGCGGGGCGTGCGATGGGCGGAAATGGTGAGGGTCCCGTTGTCCACGTCGAGATCGACCGAACCCGGATCGACACCGGGCAGATCAGCCGTCAGGACGTAGTGGTCCTCGAGCTTGCAGAGGTCCATCGGCATGAATCGCGGGCTGCGGGACGTTCCGGTCTGTCCGGCGAGCAGTCCACGGACGTCGTTGTTCACGCTGCTGAAGGGGTCGAAACGAAGCACAGCAATCCACCTCCTCGTCACTTGTGAGCCCACCACCCTGGCGGGCGACAAATCACTGTGCGATACCAAAATTAGCACTCGATGACGGAGAGTGCTAGCCCAATT
This sequence comes from Mycolicibacterium sediminis, assembly GCF_010731735.1. GTDB lineage: Bacteria > Actinomycetota > Actinomycetes > Mycobacteriales > Mycobacteriaceae > Mycobacterium > Mycobacterium sediminis. The sequence goes on along the minus strand of NZ_AP022588.1, from coordinate 6,164,511 downwards.
CCAGAGATTTTCCGTCGAGATCGCGGGCGCACTGATCGCATGTCAGCATCCCCTCGAAGCGGCTGCCGCAGGCGGTGTGGTGGAGCGCGACGGCGGATCCCTCGGGGGCGAGGTACCAGCGCTGCGCCCACTGCAGCGCCGTGACGATCACGCCGAACACGGCCCGGCCCTTCTCGGTCAGCCGGTACCGTCCCCCCGAGTTGTTCAGCACTCCAACGAGAGTCAGGGTCGACAGGCGGTCGGCGAGGGTTCCGGGTGGCGCGCCCAGCTGCTCGCCGAAGTCCCCGAACCGGGTGGTGCCGACGAACGCCGCCACCAGCAGGGCGAACGCCCACCTGTTGCCGAGGATGGTCATGGTCTCGGGGAACAGGCCGGCCCCCGGCGCAGCCGCACCCGACGCGGACCGACGGCGGGTGACCTGCTCCGGCATCGAACGCGGCCAGGATCCGCTCGGGCCCCACGCCACCGTCAGGTCCTTCTCGGACGTCGGTGCCTCGCACGCCCGGCACACCAGAAGCGGCGTGAACACGGCCCCACATCCGGTGTGGCGCATGGCGGGCAGCCGTTCGGCGTGGTGGGGTACCCACCGCCGTTCCCACGCCCAGATCGAGGTGAGCACGGGCCACAGTGCGCGACCGCGAGGCGTCGGCAGGTACTCGGCGCGGCGCGGCCGGTCCTGATAGACGCGCAGTGCCAGCAGCCCGCCGTCGGTCATGGCCCGCAGCCGCGAGGTGAGCACCGCGTGCGAGATCGGCAGCCGCTCGGCGAATTCGCCGTACCGGGTGGCACCCAGGAGTGCCTGCTGCGCCAGCAGCAGGGTCCACTCGTCGCCGAGGATGCCCAGCATGCGGCCCACCGCGTTCACGCCGCCCGGCTCGAGCGGCGTGTGCTCCGGGTGCACTACAGTCCGATCGCCTCGGCGGCGCCGTCGGTCTGCTGCCACCGGCGCAGTTCGGATCCCGGCGCCCACGTCGAATGCGTTCCGCTGGAGACCCGTTCGGGCAGGGCCAGCGTGCAGATCGGCCCGTCGCCGACCCGGGCGGCGTCGAACACCAGGCAGTAGGACGCGTCGGCGTTGACGTCGGTGGTGATGGTGACCAGGTACCCGTCGTCCTCGGCGGTGCTGCCGACACGCGGAGCCATGGCCGTCTCGCTGCCGTACACGCCGTCGCCGAAGGCGTACCGCTCCTCGGTACCGGTGTGCAGGTCGTGCTTCACCAGGCCGTCGAACAGGAACCAGGCCGGCTTGCCGGTGGCGGCGTACGCGAACCGGTAGTCGCGGCCGGCGTGCCCGGGGTTGATCATCCCGAACTCGGAGATGGAGTCTGACAGGTCCTCCTCCCGCACCGCGCCCGTGCGGAGGTCGAGGCGCCACCGGTGCAGCCGGGCCTGCATGCGGTCCAGGGCGAGGAAGCGGAAGGCTCGCTGCCACTTGTCGCCCATGCCGTTGTCCGCGGGCTCGGGGTCGCCCTGGAAGAAGCCGTCGAGGACGATCTCGTCGCCGTCCTCGTAGGCGTTGGTGAAGTGCAGGACGTAGGTGGGATCGGCCTCGAACCACCTGACGTCCTCGGTGCGGCCACGGCGCGGGATCACGGCGAACCGGGACGGCACGTCGCGGTGGAAACGCGGCAGGTGCACGCCGTGTTCGAGGTACTCGGGCGCCCAGAACAGCGGCAGGTCGTTGAGGATGGCGTAGTTCTCGGTGAACGCCATGTCGTGGGGCAGGCGCGGGCCGGGCAGTGGCACGTCGACGTAGTGGGCGAGCCGATCGTCGGAGTCGACGACGCCGTAGTGCATGTACGGCGCCTCCTTGCTGTAGTTGAAGAACAGCATCTCGCCGGTGGTGTCGTCGACCTTCGGGTGGGCCGACACCCCCCAGTTGCGGGGAAAGTCGCCGTGCCACTCCGACTTTCCGAGCGTCTCCGCCGAGTAGGGGTCCAGCCGGTACAGCTCACCGCACTGGTAGTGGCTCGACAGCGCCACGCCGCGGTGCACGACGACGTCGGTGGACGACGCGTCCTTCATCAGGGTGCGTGCGCCCCAGCCGTAGTCGCGCCGGGCCAGTTCGATCGGCTCGGCGATGCCCGGCCACAGCGGTCCGCCCGCGTCGAGTTCCTCGGCGAAGCCGTCGGTGCGGACGAAGCGGTTGCGGTAGAAGGCCTTCCCGTCGCGGAAGCCGACGACGTGCATCATGCCGTCGCCGTCGAACGGGTGATAGTGCTTCAGTGCGGGGTGCAGCGGGTTCTCGGTGTTGCGCAGGTACACGCCGTCGAGGTCGGTGGGGAGTTCCCCCGCGACCACCCGCAGGTCGTCGTCGTCCCACTCGGTGGTCTGTGGCCGCCACGGTCCGGTGCGGTAGGGATGGTCGTCGTCCTCGGGAAGGGTGGAGAGGAACCGCGCGACGATCTCCGGGTTGGTTTGAGCGGTGGTCACTTTCGGGCCTCCTGAGCCTGCGCGACGACGAAGCTGACGGTGGTGGCGGTGCTGCCGCCGAAGTTGAGGGTGCCGAAGGTCCGGGCGCCGTCGACCTGGTAGTCGCCCGCGGTGCCGCTGACCTGCTTGGCGGCGTCGAGCAGCATCCGGACGCCCGTGGCGCCAACGGGGTGGCCGCCGCCGATCAGACCGCCGCTCGGGTTGATCGGCAGCCGACCGCCGATCTCGATCTCGCCGTTCTCGATGGCCTTCCACGACTCGCCCGGCCCCGTGAGGCCGATGTGGTCGATGGCCATGTACTCGCTGGGCGTGAAGCAGTCGTGCACCTCGATGCCGTCGAGGTCGTCGAGGGTGATCCGAGCGCGGTCGAAGGCCTCGTGCACGGCGCGCCGGACGTGCGGCATCACGTACTCGCCCTCCCGTGACCGGTCGAGTTTCTGCTGCATCCCGAGGCCGACCGTGCGATGGCCCCACCCGGCGATGCGCCCGATCGGCCGCGCGGTGGGGTGGTCGGCCAGATAGCGGTCGGACACCAGCACGACGCCGGTGCCGCCGTCGGTCATCTGGCTGCAGTCCAGCCGGCGGATCCGGCCGTCGACGACGGGGTTGGTCACGTCGTCGTCGGCGATCGTGGCGGGGATCGACCAGTCGCGGGTCTGCGCGTTGGGATTGGCCCGCGCGTTGGCGAAGTTGGTGGCGGCGATCGCGCGCAGGTGCTGACCGTCGATGCCGTAGCGCCGGTCGTACTCGTCGATGACCCGGCTGAACATGTACGGCCACATGAACGTCGCGTCGGCGCCCTCGTGGCCGGCCCACGCCGCCGCGCCGAGGTGCGCGGCGGCGGTGTCGCCGGGCACCGTCTTCTCCAGTTCGACGCCAATCACCAGCGCCGAGTCGTAGGCACCCGACCGCAGGTCGGCCATCGCGGCCAGGACGGCGACGCTGCCCGATGCGCAGGCCGCCTCGTGGCGGGTGGCAGGGGTGTCCCAGAGCCCGTCGACCACGGTGGCGGGCATGGCACCGAGGTGCCCCTGGGCGGCGAACATCTCGCCGAACGCGTTGCCGACGTGGATGACGCCGACCTCGGTGGCGTCCATCCCGGCCGCCAGCAGCGTCGCCTCGACGACGTCGGCGGTCAGGTCCGAGAAGTCGCGGTTCTCGCGGGTGAGGTTGCGCGCGAAGTCGCTCTGATGGCCGCCCAGGATCCACACGCCGCTCATGCCCTCGCACGCTACTACGACTAACAGAGTGACATCGGGTGATTCGTCGGCCCGGACGGGCATGATGGGACGAAGGTGCGAAACTTGCGACCGATCGTCGGCAACGCGAATACTTGGCCGATTGCCCGCGCCGAGCCACGAGGGGGAGATTCGAGGTCATGACGACCGACAACCACGACCTCGCCGTGCGGATGGCGGACCTGGCACGCAACATTGCCGCACCCCGGACCGTGACCGCGGTGCTCGCCGAGGTCACCGAGGCGGCCCGGGACCTGATCCCCGGGGTGGACATCGCCGGGGTGCTGCTCGTCGGCAAGGGCGAGAGCTTCGAGACGCTCGCCCCCACCTCGCCGCTGATGTTCGAGATCGACAAGCTGCAGATGGCGTGCCTCGAGGGGCCCTGCGTCCAGGCGGCCCTGGCGGAGACGGTCGTGCGGACGAACGACTTCCGCAAGGAGACCGAGTGGCCGAACTACTCGCCGAAGGTCGTCGAACTGGGCGTCCTCAGCGGGTTGTCCTTCAAGCTGTACACCGCCGACCGGACCGCCGGCGCGCTCAACCTCTTCGGCTTCGAGGCCAACGACTGGGACGTCGAGGCCGAGACCATCGGGATGGTGCTCGCGGCGCACGCGGCCGCCGCCATCATGGCCAGCCGCGAGGGCGACCAACTGCAGTCGGCGCTGTCGACCCGTGACCGGATCGGTCAGGCCAAGGGCATCATCATGGAACGCTTCAATGTCGACGACGTGCAGGCCTTCGCGATGCTGCGACAGCTGTCGCAGGACAGCAACGTCAAGCTCGTCGACGTGGCGGGACAGGTCATCGACACCCGGGGGAAGTGACCCCGGTCAGGCGTCGGCGAGCACCGGGTACAGGGTGTGCGTCCCGCGCAGTCCCTTCAGTTCGACCTCGCGCGGCGTCCCCAGCCTGACGTCGTCGAGACCCGAGATGGCCTCCCGGACGGGTTCGCTGACCAGGATCTCGCCACCCTCGGCCTGGTTCGCCACCCGCGCGGCGGTGGCGACGTCGAGGCCGAACAGGTCGGCTCCTCGCCGTACCGACGTGCCCATGTGGATGCCGATGCGGACGCGGATCGCCTCCCACTTCTGCGGGTTCTCGTCGAGCGCGTGCTGCAGGTCGGCGCTGCAGCGCACGGCGTTCTCCGGGTCGGCGAACGCCATCATGAAGCCGTCGCCCTGGTTCTTCACGACGTGACCGCCGTGCGCGTTCACCCGCGAGGTGACGAGCTTGTTGTGCCGGTCCAGCAGTCGCACCCAGGCGCGGTCGCCCATCGCCTCGTTGGCCTGCGTCGAGCCCTCGATGTCGGAGAAGACGATGACCACGCGACCGTCGGCGGTCAGCCTGGCGAGGTCGGGGCGCTCGACCTGCGCCCAGCCGGCGAGGTCCTCGATCGAGTTCCGCACCGTGGCGCCGAGGCCCTTCGTGATGAGCATGTCGGCGGTGTGGAACACGGTCTTGATCGCCATGGGGGCGACGCCGCGGCGGCGACGACGGGCGCCCTGCTCCTGCTTGATCCGCGCGAGTTCGTGACGGGCGCCGGTCAACTGCTTGCGGTTGACGATGAACAGGACCATGAACGTGACGAGTCCGGCGAACTCCAGCGCGATGACCGCATAGAGGATGTACTCGAGGGTGGACGGCGTCGGCACCCGCTGATTATGGTGGGCGCTCCCGCACTCTCGGCACGTGACGGCCAGGAAGACGCACATGACACCGATCGGTAAGACTCCCGCCCTGCTGGTGGCGGCCATCGGCGCGGTCTGCGTCATCGGTCAACTGGGCATCGCGCCGGCGTCGGCGTTCGACGACTACGGCTACTCGACGTGCACCGCGACCACGATGCCGCCGCCCGACCAGAACTACGACGCGGTCGCCACGTCCTGCTGCGTCGAGCACGCGGGCGTCCCCACCCCGACGAACTACGGGATCGGCTGCGTCGCGGCGGTGACCGATCCGGCGCCCGACTACCGGCCCGTCATCTACATGCCCACCCGGCCCGCGCCGCCGGAGGAGAGCGACGTGGCGCTCGACGAGTTGATGAAGCTGCCGCCCGCCCCGGACGGCCCGCCGCTGCCCTGAGCGGCGAACGTCGAGTTTCCGTCGTCGAGAGTGCTTTCGGGCGACGAGAAGTCGACGTTCGCGACGGTCTGTCCTGGCTAGCGCACGACCAAGACCGGGCACTCGGCACGAGACAGCACGTTCTGGCTCACCGAGCCCAGAGTCGACGTCGCGATGCGGCCGCTGCCGTGACTGCCCACGACGATCAGTTGTGCCTCTCTGGAGAGGTCACGCAGACCCTTCGCCGGGCTGATGTCCTGAAAGACCTCGGTCACGTGGGTGGTCCCGTACTCCTTGGCCAGCGGCGCGACGAGTTCGTCCATGCGTCGACGCTGCTGGGTCTGTAGTAGATCCAGCAGCTGCCAGTCCATCAGCCCCTGGCTATAGCCCAGGCCGACCGCGGGCGCGAGTTCCCACATGTGCACCACCTGGAGCGGAGCGTGCAGCGCTCGCGCCGTCTCGAACGCGGCGGTCAGTGCGCGTCGCGAATCCTCGGATTCGTCGATGCCGACGACGACGGGCAGCGGTTTGCCGGTGCGACGTGCCACCGCGGTCCGCCAGACCAGCACGGGGCATTCCGCACGGTGGGTGATCCGCACGACGTGGCTGCCCAGGATGTCCTCGTCGGTGCCGCTTCCCACCACCAGCAGCCGGGCCCGTTGGGACGCATCGCGGAGTGCGCCGCCGACGGACTCCCGGACCGTCACGCTGCGCACGTCGAGGTCCGGATGAGCCGCTCGCACGGCTGCCTCGACTGGACCGAGAACGGCGTCGTCGGTGCCCTCGGTCGGCTGAGGCGCCGCAGCTTCGGTGAGAAAGTGCCAGTTCAGTCCTGCCACTGCGTGCAGCAGCACCAGTGCCGACGAGGTACTCGCCGCGTACTCGCCGGCCCACCGCGCGGCTGCCAAGGCCGTATCGGAGCCGTCGATCCCCACCACGACCTGCTGTGCGGCGTCGGCATCCCTATTCATTTCTGCACACTATCGCCGCTCATCGAGGGGGCTCGAGGGGCATCCGCTCACGGAGGCTGTCGTAGATCGGCGGTGACCTGAGCAGTTCTGCGGCCAGTACCGCGGCGGCGGTGGCAGCGATCATCGGCACCACGACCGACGTCGTGGCCGTCATCTCGACGACGAGGACGATCCCCGTCAGCGGTGCGCGGACCGTCGCCCCGAACAACGCCGTCATGCCGACGATGGCGATCGGGACCGCCAGAGCTGCGGCGTCGATCGACGAGATCGCCCCCGCGACTCCGACGAACAACACTCCCCACAGCGCGCCGAGGGCCAGCAGCGGTGCAAACAGTCCACCCGGTACCGCTGCGGCGTAGGACAGCGGACCTGCCACGAACCGCAATGCCAGCAGCCCGAGCACCGAGGGCAGGATCAGCGAGTCGCCGTTCAGGATCGACTGCGTCACCGCATCACCGCCGCCCACCCCGAGGGGTTGGATGAACGCCACCAACCCGATCACCGCGCCGATCACGGCTGCCTTGACCGTCGCGGAGACTCGGGGCACCAGCTTGACGTGGTCGACCAGCGCGAGCACGACGCGGTTGTACAGGACGCCAAGGCATCCGGTGGCCAGGCCGAAGACGACGAACAGTGGCAGCCATCCCACGCCCGGGGAGGCCACCTCGGGTACCCGGAAGTCCGGCTGGTCCCCGACGATCGGCCGCGAGCATCCGACTGCGGTGGCGGCCGCGAAACCGGTGGCCAGCACCGTGCGCAGACGAAAGGACTTGGTCACCTCTTCGAGGGTGAACAGAGCGCCTCCGATGGGGGCGTTGAACGCAACGGCCAAGCCGGCACCGCCGACGGCGGTCTGCAACATCCGCACGGTGTCGAGGGGGAGCCGGGCGAGGCGCGCGACGGCTGCCCCGACCGCCGCACCCATGTGCACCGTCGGCCCCTCACGTCCGAGGACCAACCCCGAGCCGATGCCCAGCACCCCACCGACGAACTTGGCCGGCAGCAGGCGCAGCATCGGTGGCGAGGCGTCGCCGCGGTACACGGCCTCGACGTGCTGGATGCCGCTGCCCGCCGCCAGCGGAACCCATCGCACGACCCCGGCAGCAAGGGCGGCACACGAGCCGACGACCACGATCGGTACAAGCCACCCCGGTCCAGCGAGTCGGTGCGCCCATTCCGATAGGTCCACGCGGAGTGTCTCGGCCCATCGGAGGCACCAGCGAAACGCGCCGCCGACGATCCCGATGACCACCCCGGCCGCCATCGCACAGACGCAGACCCAGACGAGTCCTGTTTCGTCGTCCCGACTTTCAGGCATCTTGGCTCCGAGCGAGTGTGGCGAGGTCGAGTTCGCACCGACCGGAGAGCAGCGGTGCGAACCGACGTGGTGCCCCCGGCATGATTCGAACATGCGACACCGGCTTTAGGAGAGCCGTGCTCTATCCCCTGAGCTACGGGGGCGGACCGGCTGGAAGCTTACCGTCACCGGAGGGCGCTGCGCGTTTCCGCCCGCGTCACGGTGGGCAATCCCAAGAGCATGAGCACTGCGAAGAAGGCCCGCAACACCGCTGAACGGCTGGCCGGTCAGGCCAAGCAGAAGATCGGACGCGCCACCGGCGACAGCCGACTGCGCAACGAGGGCAGGGTCGACGAGGCCAAGGCCCGCGTGAAGATGTCCGGCGAGCGTCTGAAGGATGCCTTCAAGGGCCGCTAACGCAACTCGCGTCACCCTCGAACCGCGCAGCCCTGAACCGCAGAGAAATAGTTGGTTTGGGCCGCGCCGAACGGGGCATCAGTGTGTCAAGCCGGTGCGACGACGTCCCGGCACGGAGCCATCTCCCGATGATCCGGCCCGTTGTGACCATCCGACGGGCCGGATCAATTTTTATAGGAGCACGATGAGCCATCCGACGATGGGCGTCGAGGAGGAGTTCCTGCTCGTAGACCCCGAGTCAGGTGCGCCCGTCGCGTTGAATGGCCGAACCGCCGAGTTGGCGGCCGAGCGTGGCGTCGACCTGCAGCTGGAGCTGACGAGCTGCCAGGTCGAGACGGCGACGCCGGTGATCTCGACGGCGGCCCAGGCGGCCGAGGAGTTGCGCCGGCTGCGGCGCGTGGCGGCCGAATCGGCCGAGGCGGCAGGCGCCCGACTGCTCGCCGTGGGTCTGCCGCCGACCGTCCCGCACGAGTTCCCGATCACGGACGACGAGCGCTACCACCGGATCGCCGAGCGCTTCGGCATGATCGCCAGCGAGCAGGGCATCTGCGGCTGCCACGTCCACGTCGAGGTCCCGTCGCGCGAGGCCGCGGTCGACGTCGGCAACCGGCTGCGGCCGTGGCTGCCCACCCTGCTGGCGATGACGGCCAACTCGGCGATCTACCGCGGCGCGGACAGCGGGCATGCCAGTTGGCGCAGCGTGCTGTGGGGCCGGTGGCCGAGTGCGGGACCGCCGCCGCACTTCGAGTCCGTCGACGACTACGACGCGGGCGTCCGGATGATGCTCGGCGTGGGCGCCATGCTCGACGGCGGTCAGGTGTACTGGGACGTCCGGCCGTCGGCGAACTTCCCGACGGTCGAGGTGCGGGTCGCCGACGTCCCCGCCACCGTGGGGCAGACCGCTCTGTTCGCCGCCGTGGTCCGGGCGGCCGTCGTGACGGTCCTGGCCGACCGTGAGCGCGGTGCACCGATCACGCCGCCGTCGGCACACGTCCTACGCGCGGCGTACTGGAAGTCGGCTCGCGAGGGCCTCGACGGTGATGCGGTCGACCTCGTCGGGACCGGTGCGACCGTCCCGGCCGCCACGCTGGTGAACCGACTGATCGACCTCGTCGGCCCGGCACTCGAGGCCACCGGTGACGCCGACGTCGTCAGACGCGAACTCGAGGACCTAATGAGCACCGGCAACGGCGCGACCCGGCAGCGGCGGGCGTACGCACGACGTCACGACCCGGCCGACGTCGTCGCGGCGGTGGCGGAGTCGACCCTCGAAGGGCTGTGAACTCAGATCAGGGGTAACTCGGCGAAGACCGGAGCGGTCGGCGTCTCCGACCCGCTGCCCGGTTCCAGGGTGAACGCCAGGGTCTGCGAGCCGTCGATGTCGGGCAGCACGGCCGTAGTGGACGGCGACACGGCAGCAGCGTCCATGGTGCCGGCGGAGTGCGCGCCGTCGTCGCCTACCAACCACATCTGATAGACGTAGCCCGAGGCGGGCGGTGCGACGTTGTTCATCACCAGTACCGCGGCATTGCGCTCCCGGGAGAACACCACCGTGGCGGTGCCGCCGGTCGGGATGTCCCCGGACACCGTCCGCACGTCGGGGGCGTCGAAGATCTGCTCGGCCGCGGACTGCTGGACCTCGGGGCGGATCGCGAAGCCGACGCCAACCGCGCCCAGTCCGACGACCATCGCGGCTGCTGCGGCGAGGGCGACGCCACGCCAGCGGGTCGACTTCGTCGACGTCCCCGGCGCCACCTGGACGACCGGTGGTGCGTCATCGAGGGCGGCCAGCAGTCGGTTGCGGAGTGCCTCGGGTGGCTCGACGGCCGTGGCGGAGGACACGACGGCCATGGTCTCGCGGACCGCGCGGACCTCTTCGTTGAACGCCCGGGCAACCAGCGGCGGGGCGTCGGCCACCTGCCGTTCGATCTCCCGCTCCTCGTCGGCGGAGACGGCGTGCAGTGCGTAGGGGGTAGCGAGGGTCATCAGAGTCTCGTGTGTCGGCTGGCTCACGACACCCCCAAGCAGTTTCGGAGTCCGCGGATCGCATCGCGCATCCGTGACTTTATTGTCGCAAGGTTCGCCGACAGTCGGGTGGAGACCTGCACATAGGTCAGACCCTCGTAATAGGCCAGCTGGATGCATTCACGCTGGATGTCGGTGAGGGATCCGAGGCACTCGGTGACCTGTCTACGCTCATCGAGATGGATGACGGCGTCGGCCACGCCGTCCGACGGCGGGTCGACATTGGCTGCGCCGTAACGGGATTCGCGCGCGCCGGCCGCCTGCTCGGAACGGACCCGATCGACGGCACGGCGGTGGGCGAGCGTCATCAGCCACGCCAGGGGTGTCCCCGCGGCCGGGTCGTAGTTGCACGCGTTGTTCCACACCTGCAGGTAGACGTCCTGCGTGGTCTCCTCGCTGTACCCGGGATCGCGCAGCACGCGGGTCACCAGGCCGTAGACGCGGGCGCGCGTGTCGTCGTAGAAGGCGGTGAACGCGTCGACGTCGCGCTGTGCCACCCGGCGCAGCAGGGCGTCGAGATCGGCCGTCACGCTGCGCACTCTACTAGGGGGGTTGTGGAGCAGAACCGCAGTCGTCACAGGTGACTCACCCGCTCCTTCTGAGCGACCGGTTCGCGCGGGACGACGGGGACCCGACGGGCCCACAGCGTGACGCCCTGCAGGCGGATCCACAACGCACCCATCAAGGGTGCCAGGGGAGCGACGAGCTGGAGCGCGAGCAACTGCGCCACCCCCGCGCCGCGTCGTTCGCCCTGCAGCGTGGCGACGAAGGCGGGGAGGTGCTCGCGGTGCAGGGAGATACGGACGTCCACCGTGTCCCCGGGCCGGGGCGCCTCGACGAGGTAGTACCCGTCGACCTCGTTGAACGGCGAGACGTAGAGCGCCTTCTTCACCGCGGCGGGCGCGTCACCCGTCGGCGGGAGGAGATAGGTGTGCCTGCCGCCGTAGACGCTGTGCACCTCGGCGATGACGTGCCGAAGCACGCCGTGGGCGTCGTGGCACCAGAAGATGCTGATGGGATTGAAGACGTACCCGAGGACGCGGGCCTGCAGCAACGCGGTGATGGTGCCGCCCCGCATGTCGATGCCGCGGCTCGCGAGGAACTCGTCGGCTCGGTTGCGCAAGGTGTCCGGCACGCCGTCGCGCGGTGCCGCAGAGAAGTGGTCGACCGCCTCGAACCTCGCGAACGGGCGCAGCCAGCGGGGTAGCCGCGGCAGCTGATCGAGGTCGACGTACCAGCAGTAGCCGCGCTGCTCGAAGTAGTGATGTACCGGAGCGCGCCGCACGTGGGTGATCCGCGTGCGATAGATGGCAGGCGCCGCCGCGCCACCGTCACCGGACCGTCCGAACCCGTTCTCACCTAGCACGATCTGTATTCGTAGCGACGCGGGAAACGGATGGGTGCGTTCGGATTGCGAAAGCCCGGACCCCGCGTAATGTGCCAAACCGTGGCGAAGACGCTGTTTCACGACGGAACCGTGTGGCCTGGTGCCCAAACGACGACGGCCGATGCCCTGCTCGTCGTCGACGGCGTGATCACCGCGCTCGGCGATGACGCCCGGGAAGCGGCGGGCGACGGTCCCGACGTCCTCAGGGTCGACCTCGAGGGCGGCTTCCTGATGCCGTCGTTCGGCGACGGGCACGCGCATCCACTGCTGGGCGGCCTCGAGTTCGTGGGCCCGGCGGTCCGACCGTGCACCTCGGTCGACGAGATCGTCGAGGCGGTCCGGCGCTTCGCCAAGGACAACCCCGACGAGGAGTGGATCGTCGGCGCCTCGTACGACGGCAGCCTCGCCGAGGGCGGCCTGTTCGACGCCCGGTGGCTCGACGACGCGGTCTCCGACCGCCCGGTGGTGCTGCGGGCCTGGGACTACCACACCGTGTGGTGCAACTCGGTGGCGCTGGAGCGGGCGGGCATCACCGCCGACACCCCGGACCCGGTGCTCGGCGAGATCCCGCACCGCGAGGACGGCTCGGTTCTGGGCACGCTGCGCGAGTGGGGTGCGGTCGACCTGGTCACCGCCGTCATGCCGGCCCGCGACGAGGACGTCAGGATCGCCGCCCTCGGCACCGCCGCCGACTACTACCTGTCCCGCGGCGTGACGTGGGTGCAGGACGCCTGGGTCGAACCGGCCGACGTCGACACCTACCTCGAAGCCGCACGCCGCGGCGCGCTGCGGATGCGCTTCAACCTCGCCCTCTACGCCGATCCGCGCCACTTCGACGCGCAACTGCACGACTTCTCGATGGCCAAGCGGCGGGTCGAGCAGCTCGATTCGCCGATGCTCACCGCGCACACGGTGAAGTTCTTCGCCGACGGCGTCGTCGAGAACGAGACCGGAGCGCTGCTGGAGCCGTACTGCACGGGCCTGCACGAGCACGGCATGACGGTGTGGGAGGGCGACAGCCTGTCCGAGGCCGTACGCCAGGTCGACGACCTCGGGCTGCAGATCCACATCCACGCCATCGGGGACGCCGCCGTCCGGCAGGCGCTCGACGCGATCGAATACGCCGCCGAGTGGAACGGCCCGCGTGACCGCCGCCCGGTGATCGCCCATGCGCAGCTGGTCGACGACGCGGACCTCGAGCGCTTTGCCGCACTCGGCGTCATTCCGAACATGCAGCCGCTGTGGGCGCAGCAAGATGCGCTGATGACGGTGTTGACGATCCCGCGCCTCGGCCAGGAGCGCACCGACAGGCAGTACCGCATGCGCAGCCTCGAATCATCGGGCGCAGCACTGGCATTCGGCTCGGACTGGCCGGTGTCGTCGGGCGCGCCGCTCGACGGCATCGCGATCGCGGTGTCCCGACAGACCACCGAGGGTGAGCCGGCGGGCGGATGGATGCCCGACGAGATCCTCACCGTCGAACGGTCACTGACCGCCTACACCGAGGCCGTCGCCGCACAGGCCTACGGCGAGGACACCTGGGGCCGGTTGGTCCCCGGCGCGAGCGCCGACCTGGTGTGGCTGGATCGCGATCCGCGGGAGACGCCCGCACGAGAACTTCCCGGAATCACCGTCCGGGCCACCTATGTGCGGGGAGAGCCCGCATTCGGTACGTCGTGAGAGAGGAACTGCCGATGTCGTCAGAGCCATTGGTCGGAGTGTCGGCCGATCCTGAGGAGGGGACGCTCAAACGCGCCCTCGGCGTGCCGTCGCTGACGCTCTTCGGGCTGGTCTACATGGTGCCGCTCACCGTGTTCACCACCTACGGCATCGTCACGGTGGAGTCCGGCGGCCGCGTGCCGCTGGCCTATGTCTTCACCCTCGCCGCGATGATCTTCACCGCGCGCTCCTACGCGCGGATGGCGGCGGCGTTCCCGGTGGCCGGATCGGCATATGCCTACACGCAGAAGACCTTCGGTGCGCCCGTGGGCTTCCTCGCGGGTTGGTCGCTGCTGCTGGACTACCTGTTCCTGCCGATGCTGAACTACCTCGTGATCGGCCTGTACCTCAACGCCGCGGTACCCGCCATCCCGCAGTGGCTGATCGTCGTCGTCACCATCGCGCTCGTCACCGTGCTCAACATCGTCGGCATCGTGTCCGTCGCCCGGGCGAACGTCTTGATCATTGCCGTGCAGGCCATCTTCATCGTGGTGTTCCTGATCATGTCGGTCGTCACCATCTCGGGCTCGGGCAGCGTCGACGTGATGGCGCCGTTCCGCGGTGACGGCACGGCCGGGGGACTCGGCCCCGTCCTCGCGGGTGCGGCGATCCTGTGCCTGTCCTTCCTCGGGTTCGACGCCGTGTCCACGCTGTCGGAGGAGGCGAAGGACGCCAAGCGCGACGTGCCGAAGGCGATCATGATGGCGACGCTCATCTGCGGCGTGCTGTTCGTGATCCTGTCCTACGCATCGCAGTTGGTGTTCCCGTCGAACGCGTTCGCCGACGTCGACTCCGGATCGCTCGACGTGATGCAGTCCGCCGGTGGCGCCTTTCTCGCGGCGTTCTTCACCGCGGCCTACGTGGCCGGCGCCACGGGCTCGGCGCTGACGTCACAGGCGTCGGTCGCACGCATCCTCTACGCGATGGGTCGCGACGGGGTGCTGCCGCGCAAGGTGTTCGGTCACGTGTCGGTCAAGTTCAGCACGCCGACGTGGGCGATCCTGGTCGTCTCGGTGATCTCGCTGCTCGCCGTGGTCATCGACCTCGCCATCCTCGCCTCGGTCGTGAGCTTCGGTGCGCTGGTGGCGTTCTCGGCGGTCAACCTGACCGTCGTCAAGCACTACTTCATCGACGAGGGCGAGAAGAACGTCCTGAACAACCTGGTGCTGCCGTTGATCGGCTTCGCGCTGACGGTCTGGCTGTGGTTCAGCCTGTCCGGCGAGGCGCTGACGATCGGATTGATCTGGCTCGCACTGGGACTGCTCTGGCTCGCGGTCGTCACGAAGGGATTCCGTCGGCCCACGCCGGTGCTGGACATGAAGGAGTAGTCAGGACCGGCTGCGGGCCGCCGACACGAGGCCGCGCAGCAGCGCCGACGTGGCGCGGCTCAGGCCGTCCTCGCCCAGCGGTCCGCTGCGCGGACTGATGCCGCGCACGCGGGGGGAGAGTTCGAGTTGCGCTCCGCCCCCTCGGGTTCGGTTGACGGGGTTGTCGGGATGCAGCCCGCGGAGTTCGCGGGGGATGGCCTCGAGATCGGTGACGACCTCGAAACCGGGTACCGTCACGTGCCGGGCGACATGGGCGGCCAATGCGCGGTCCGTGCCACCGGCCAGGATCTGGGTGCTGCGGCCCACGCGTCCGTACCCGTGCAGCGACACCGCGTCATCGACGTGGTCGAGGAACTCCGCCAGCCGTTCGGATTCCGTGGCCAGATAGGCGGCCGACCGGAGGTGGTACGGGTAGTTCACGGGGTGGTGTACGACGTAGACCGACGCGCCCGACGCCGCCGCCGCGCGTTCGGCGATGACGTCGGTCATGCGCTCGAGTCCGCCGCCGTGGATGGCGAGGAAGCCGAACGTCGACCGCAGCGTGCTGCGCTCGGTGACCTCCGGATCGTCGAGAAGCTCCGAGAGTGACTGCGGGCCCGGGCTTTCCGTCGGTGCCAGTGCGCGCGGCCACATCGACGGATCCCACCGGTGCAGGAAGTCCAGCCAGCGCTGCGGTAGCCCGTGGTGTAGCGCGCCCTCGATGATCCGCTCGAGGTAACCGGGACGCGGGGCGCCTGCCTCCACCCGGTGGTCGATGTAGACCCAGGCCTCTCGGGGTCCGTCGTCGGTGTCGACGACGAGCCGGTCGCGCCGGTACCGCACGGGGACGCCCTCGGCGCTGTCCAGGACGTCGAGGTCGCTCGCGCTGATCTGCCACAGCACGCCGTGCACCTCGGCGCCGTCGCTCGGTTCGACGGTGGCGACACCGCGTTCGTTGATCAGCCAGTCGTGATCGGCGAGCGTGGCACGCCGGGGGTCGGACGCGTCGGGACACCGTTGCGCCATCTGCGCGACGTTGAGGTTGGAGCCGTAGGCGAAGTACGCGGGCACGCCGCCGTGGCCTAGCCGGCGACGGTCAGATAGATGAGCACCACGTTCAGCACACTAATCACCGCCGCCACGAGCCAGCCGAGGGCGGTCGTGACGCGATGGTTGACGTCGTCGCCCATCAGGGTGCGGTCGCTGGTCAGCCGGACCAGCGGGATCAGCGCGAAGGGGATCCCGAACGACAGCACGACCTGCGACAGGACGAGCGCGCGGCTCGGGTCGACGCCGATCGCCAGGATCGCCAGCGCGGGGATCAACGTGACGACGCGGCGCAGCAGCAGCGGATAGGTGCGCCGCAGCAGGCCCTGCATGATCATCGCGCCCGCATACGCCCCGACCGACGTCGACGCCAGGCCGGACGCCAGCAGACCGATCGCGAAGAACAGCGCGACGCCGTTGCCGAGCGCGCCCTGCACGGCGGCGTAGGCGCCTTCGATCGAATCGGTGTTCGGCACGCCCTGCAGATGGGTGGCGGCGACGAGCAGCATCGCGAGGTTCACCGCGCCCGCCACGAGCATCGCCAGCCCGACGTCGTAGCGAGTGATCCGCAGCATCCGGCGACGCGGTGCGCCGGCGTCGGGTTGGCCGTGCCGGTCGCGGGCCAGCCCGGAGTGGAGATAGACCGCGTGCGGCATGACCGTCGCGCCGAGCATGGCGGTGGCGAGAAGGATGCTCTCCGCGCCGTCGAAGCGGGGGAGCAGTCCCGACGCGACGTCGGATACCGGCGGCGGCTCGACCACCAGGCTAGTCAGGAAGCCAATCGCGATCACCATGAGCAGGCCGGTGATGACCCGCTCGAAGACCCGCTGGCCGCGACGGTTCTGGATGGCGAGCAACACCAGCGACACGACGCCGGTGATCAGGCCGCCCACCAGGAGCGGCAGGTCGAACAGCAGGTTGAGCGCGATGGCGCCGCCGACGACCTCGGCGAGATCCGTTGCCATGGCGACGAGTTCGGCCTGCACCCAGTACGCGATCCGGGAGCGCGTGCTCGCCCGGTCGGCGACCGACTCGGGCAGGGTGCGCCCGGTGACGAGGCCGAGCTTGGCGGACAGGTACTGGACGAGCCCGGCCATCACGTTGGCGACGAGGATGACCCAGACGAGCAGGAAGCCGAACTGCGCGCCCGCGCTGACGTTCGCCGCGACGTTGCCCGGGTCGACGTAGGCGATGGACGCGACGAACGCCGGCCCGAGCAGCAGCCAGCCGGCCTTCGGCCGTGCGCTGGCGGTCGGAATCACGAACCCACTCTTCATCCGGGGAAACGAATAGAAAAGTTAGGCTAGACGAAACCTTGTCGTGCGTGCAATCGGGAGGCGTGCGCCGAGACGGCTCAGAAGAGGCCGAAGCCGAACCCGCCGAAGGGATAACCGAATCCCCACTGGCCGTTGTTGGTCGCCGGTGGCGACGTCGTCAGGCTCGAACTGCCGTTGGTGGTGCACATCGTCGTGTTGGGCGCGGTGTTCACGCAGTCCGGCCGGGCAGTCGCCGGTGCGGCGAATCCGATCGCCCCCGCAGCGGCGAATGCCGCGAGCATGGGTGCTGCAATACGCTGTTTCTTGCTCATGACCTGCTCCGATCGCTGGAACCAGCGTACGCCCGCGGATGCGTGCGGCGTAGGTTCCTACAGAGTCCAGAACTCGTCTTCCCACGGGAACATTCCGTAACTCGGAGCCGGTGGCGTCGCGTCGATCTCCGTGTTCCCTGGCGTCGCGCACTCGGTGGTCTGACCGCCGGTGACCGAGGACCCGCCGACGGTTTCGCACTGGGGCAGCGACGGCGTCGGCTCGGCCGAGGCCAGGGGCGCGGCGACGAGTGCGGCGGCACCGGCTGCGGCGAGCAGTGTGGCGAGGGTCGAACGTGCCTTCATCTGTCAATCCCTTCAGCGGTTTCGGACGTAGCGTACAACCGATCCACCGTCGGGGACGTGGGTCAGCGGCGTCCGCCGCCACCACCTTCGCCGCCCACGGCGCCGCCGCCGTGTTCTCCGCCGAACCCGCCGATGATCAGTGGGGCGCCGTAGAACTCATCGGCCCACGGGTACGGGTAGAGCGGCGCAGGAGCGGTGGCGTCGATCTGCACGTTGCCCGGCGACTGGCACTCCGTCTCGCCGGTGCCGGTGTACTCGCCGCCCGCGGCGGTCTGGCAGTTCGGCAGATCCGGGTTCGGCTCGGCCGCCGCGACGGGCGCGCCGAGGATGGCGACGGCTGCCGCGCCCGCCGATGCCAGCAGGGGGAGTAGGTAGCGCATCGGCGTCCTTCCGGTCGGACGGGTGTCACGGTCGACTCGCAGCGTACAGCCCCTTTCCGGTGACCAGGGGAAGGTCGAGTGTGGTGCGGATGCCCGCGGGCGCGGCGACCACCTCGGGGATCGCGTTGACGACGCGGGCCGCGGTCGCGACCAGTCCGGCATGGTTGTGGTCGCCGTTCGGGCTCGAGAGGCACAGGTCGACCGTGTACGACGGCTCGCCGGTGATCTCGATGCGGTACGAGCCGCCCTCCTGTGCGGGCTGCGGCCAGTCCGGCCGCAGGTCGTCGCGCAGGCGGGTGACGTGTTCGAGCACGACCGCCACCTTGCCGTCCTTCATGCCGCGGACCTCGAAACGCAGCGCCGCGGCGGTGCCCTTCGCGATGTGGCCCGAGGCGATGTCGAAGTCGTCCGGTGCGGGCTCGCGCACGTGCGTCTCGGTGACCTCGTCCAGTTCGACGCCCAGGCCGCCGGCGAGCTGCCGGACCACCGAGCCCCACGCCAGGCTCAGCACACCCGGCTGCAGCAGCATCGGCACGTCGTCCATCGGTCGACCGAAGCCCATGACGTCGAACATCACCGCCGCGCTGTCGTAGGTGTCGTAGTTGATGATCTCCATGCAGCGGATCTGCTCGACGGTCTGGCACGTGCCCGCGAGCGCCAGCGGCAGCAGGTCGTTCGCGAAACCGGGGTCGATGCCGCCGACGAAGAGGCTCGCGTTGCCCGCGGCGGCGGCCTCCTCGATGGGCGACACCATGTTCTCGGGCAGCGTCTGCCACGGGTACTGCAGGAAGACCGCGCTGCTGCCGACGACGTTGACGCCGGCGGCGAGGAGGCGGCGATAGTCCTCGAGCGCCTCGACCAGACGGTTGTCGGCGAGCGCGGTGTAGACGGCGCACTGCGGGTTGGTGGCGAGCACCGCGTCGAGGTCGGTGGTCGCCGTGATGCCGGTGACGGTGTCGAGGCCCGCGAGTTCACCGGCGTCCTTGCCCGCCTTGGCTTCTGACGACACCCACACGGCCGTCAGCTCGAAGCGCGGGTCGTTGATGAGGTGGACGAGTGCCGGCTTGCCGACGTTTCCGGTGCCGATCGCGGCGACTGTGATGGCCATGTGGCGGGTCCTCAGAGGTCGGGGATGGGGAACTCGAAGTTCGGGACGGTGATGCCGCCGTCGACCTCGAGGGTCTTGCCGGTCAGGAAGCTGCCAGCCGGGGATGCGAGATAGACGGCGGCCGCGGCGATGTCGAGCGGATCGCCCAGGCGGCGCAACGGGGTGGCGTCCTCCATGGGCTTGCGGAGCTCGTCGTTGCTCGCCAGGATGTCGAGCGCCGAGGTGAGGATCGACCCCGGCGCGATGGCGTTGACCCGGATGCGCGGCGCGAGGTCGAGTGCGGACAGCCGGGTGTACTGCGCGAGCGCGGCCTTCGCGGTGCCGTAGGCGGCGAACCCGCGGCCCGAGACGCGGGCCATCGTCGAGGTGATGTTGATGATGCTGCCGCCGCCGGAGTGCTCGAGCATCAGCGGGACCGCGGCGAGGGTCAGCGCGTGTGCGGTCGTCACGTTGAACGTGAAGGCGTCGCGCAAATCCTTGGTGGAGGTGTCCATCAGCGGTGCCGGCATGGTGCCGCCGACGTTGTTGACGACGACGTCTAGTTTGCCGAACGCCTCGATGGCCGCGGCGGCGAGCTTCGCCGTGTCCTCGGGGTGCGCGAGGTCGGCGACGATGACGTGCGCCGTGCGGCCGGCCGCGCGGACCTGCTCGGCGACCTCGTCGAGTTGGGACTGCGTGCGCGCCGCGATCACCACGTCCGCACCGGCTTCCGCGAACGCGAGCGCCATCGCGGCGCCCAGGCCGCGGCCCGCTCCGGTCACGACGGCGACCTTGTCGTCGAGTCTGAACCTGTCGAGAATCACGTGTTCCTCTCTTCCCTTGCCGCGGTCACGCTAACAAGGGCGGCGCCTCGGTGTGGGCGATTTCTGTAACACGTTCTACTTCTGGGGTGGGGGCGTCGCGGTCTGACCCGTCGTCGCGAGTTCTGCACCAGCGGCGTTCGACGCTGCGGCGACGAAAGTTGCGAAATGGCGCGAATGTGCGAGTAGACGTCTACGAAAAGCGGATCTCGCGGTCGAGGACGCGCTACGACTTCTTGGCAGCAGCCTTCTTCGCCGCGGTCTTCTTCGCGGGCGCCTTCTTGGCAGCGGTCTTCTTGGCGGCGGCCTTCGCCGGGGCCTTCTTCGCAGCCGACTTGGCCGGCGCCTTCTTCGCGGGCTCCTCGTCGTCAGCGGAGTCGTCAGACGCGTCGGCGCTCGCGGCCCCACCCTTGCGCGCCTTCACGCTCGCCTCGAGCTTGGCCAGCAGGTCGGACACGTCGTCGGTCTCGTCGAGGTTCTCGGGTTCGGACTCCTCGGTGCTGAACGCCTCGCCACCCTCGAGCTTGGCGGCCACGAGTTCGCGGAGCTGCTCCTGGTAGTCGTCGCGGAACTGGTCGGGGTGGAAGTCGTCGGTCATCGACTCGACCACCTGGCCGGCCATCTTCAGCTCGGCGGGCTTGATCTCGACTTCCTTGTCGAGCACTGGGAAGTCGGGGTCGCGGATCTCGTCGGGCCACAGCAGCGTGTGGATCACCATGACGTCGCGCTTGCTGAAGTCCTTGACGCGCAACGCCGCCAGGCGGGTCTTGTTGCGGAGCGCAAAGTGCACGATGGCGACCCGGTCGGTCTCGGCGAGCGTCTTGGCCAGCAGCACGTAGGACTTCGACGACTTCGAGTCGGGCTCGAGGAAGTAGCTCTTGTCGTACATCAGCGGGTCGAGCTGCTCGGCGGGGATGAACTCCACCACCTCGATCTCGCGGCTGCGTTCCTCGGGCATCGTCGCGATGTCCTCGTCGGTGATGATCACCGTCTGGCCGTCGTCCGAGTCGTACGCCTTGGCGATGTCGCGGTACTCCACCACCTCGCCGCAGACCTCGCACACCCGCTTGTAGCGGATGCGTCCGTTGTCCTTGGCGTGCACCTGATGGAACTTGATGTCGTGGTCTTCGGTCGCGCTGTAGACCTTGACCGGCACGTTCACCAGCCCGAAGGCGATCGAACCCTTCCAGATGGAACGCATGACCCAGTATTGCCCATTTGGTCAGCGTCGACGCAGAGCGGCGCGATCCGGTAATTCCGCGCCCGCCCGGGCCACGACGTAGGCCGAGACGTCCGCCGCCGCGCCGAGCACGTCCGCCAGCGTCGACGTCGCGATCGCGGCCAGGTCCGCGCGGCGCGCGGCACCCAGCAGGTCGAGTGACCACAGCGCGTCGATCAGTCCGGTCATGAACGCGTCGCCCGCTCCCACGGTGTCGACCACCTCGACCTCGGGCGCCTCGACGCGGACGCTGCCCGCCGCGCACACCGCGAACGACCCGTCCCCGCCCATCGTCACCGCGACGATCGCCGGGCCCGCCGCCTGCCACGCCGCCGCGATCTCCTCGGGGGTGCGGGACGGGTCGATCCAGTGCAGGTCCTCGTCGCTGACCTTGACGACGTCGGCCCTCTCGACCAGGCGGTCGATGCGGCCGATCACCTGATCCCGATCGGTGATGAGTGCCGGCCGCACGTTGGGGTCGTAGGTGATGGTGGCTGAGGCGCGGTAGGCATCGACGAGTGCGGCCGTCGCCAGCGCTCCCGGGTCGAGGAACGCCGCGATCGACCCGGTGTGCGCGACGAGCGGCGGCGCCACCTCCGGCGTGCCGGACAGCTGCCACTCGAGGTCGAACTCGTAGGTCGCACCGCCGGCCGCGTCGAGCCGGGCGCGGGCGGTGGGGGTGCGCTCCGCGTCGGTGGTGCCCGGGACCAGGCGTACGCCCGACGCCTCGACGTAGTCGGCGATGCGACGGCCGCGGTCGTCGGTCCCGACGTGGGTGAGGAAGTCGACGTCGCGGTCGAGCCGGCCCAGCCCCACGGCGACGTTGAGCGGGCTGCCGCCGACGTGTTCGCCGGTGACGACGCCGTCGCGCTCGACCACGTCGATCAGCGCCTCGCCGATGACGAGCGCACGGGTCATGACGTCGTCATCAGCTGCTCGAGCGTCGCGCGGGATCCGTTCTGGTGCAGTGACTCCAGGGCCCAGAGGTAGGCCTCGACGAAGCGCGGCTGCTCCGCGAGGTCGCCGAACAGCGCGGTGTTCTCGATGAACGCCGTCGGGTTCTCGAGCTGCGACTTGGCCAGCGGCACCAGTGTGTCGGCGAGCTGGTCCTGCACGTCGATGGGCTCGCCCTGCTCGTCGACGCCCTCGGCGTAGCGGGCCCAGCTTGCGACGACGGCCGCGGACAGGGCAACCGGCGCACCGGACTTCAGGTTCTCCCGTACGACGGGCAACAGCCACTGCGGGATGCGGTCCGACGAGCCGAAGCAGAGCCGCACGATCGTGTCGCGCACACCGGGATTGGCGAATCGCTCGATCGCCGTCTCCTTGTACTCGGGCAGGTCAATGCCCGGCACCGGCAGCAGCGTCGGCGTCCCCTCCTCGTCCATGTAGCGCTTGAGGAACGTCGCGAACAGCGGATCGCCCGCGGCGTCGTGCACCAGGCGGTAGCCGGCCAGGTACGCGAAGTAGCAGAGTGCCTGGTGACCCGCGTTGAGCAGGCGCAGTTTCATCAGTTCGTAGGGCATGACGTCGTCGACGACCATGACGCCGACGTCCTCGAACCGCGGTCGACCGTCGGAGAAGTGGTCCTCGAGCACCCAGGCGGTGAACGGTTCCGCGGCGACGGGCCACTCGTCGTCGATGCCGAACTCGTCGCGGACCGTCTCGATCACCTCGGGTGAGGTGGCCGGCGTGATGCGGTCGACCATCGAGTTGGGGAAGCGGGTGTGCTCGGCCATCCAGCCGGCGAGGTCGGGGTGCGCCTTCTCGGCGTAGGCGGTGAAGGCCTCGCGGGCGACGTCGCCGTTGCCCTCGATGTTGTCGCACGACACGATCGTCGGCGACGGCAGTCCGCGCTCCCTGCGACGCTCGAGGGCCGCTGTGACGAGGCCGAAGACGCTGTCGGGTCCCGCATCGCCGATCGAGTAGCCGCCCTCGGTGATGGTCAGCGACACGATCCGGGTGGACGGCGCGGCGATCAGCTCGATGACGCCCTCGGGGTCGTCGGGTGCGAACCGGTAGTCGACGATCGAGCCGATCACGCGCGCCTCACGGCCGCCGTCGGCGCGCAAGGCCAGCAGCGTGTACAGCCCGTCCTGGGCGTCCATCACGTCGGCCATGCGGCGATCGCCCGGCAGGACGCCGACTCCGCAGATGCCCCAGTCGCCTGCGTCGCCGAGTTCGAGCAGCCGGTCGACGTACATCGCCTGATGCGCCCGGTGGAATCCGCCGACGCCGAAATGCACTATCCCGATGCCGATCTCGCCGCGGTCGTAGCCGGGCTTGGCGATGGATACCTGGGGGAGGTTCTCGTCGTTGAGTTTCATGACGCCGTCATCACCGTCCCGACGTTACCCGGGGAGGCCATGCCCTCGGGGCGCCTCGGCGAGGTCGATCGACCGTTTCCATGCCGTCGCGAGACGGGAGCTGAAAGTGTTGTGTGCGTCACACCGGCCATGTTAGCGTGATGAACAGTTACTCGCACCCCTGAGCAGAT
This sequence comes from Mycolicibacterium sediminis, assembly GCF_010731735.1. Lineage (GTDB taxonomy): Bacteria > Actinomycetota > Actinomycetes > Mycobacteriales > Mycobacteriaceae > Mycobacterium > Mycobacterium sediminis. The sequence continues at coordinate 6,140,714 of NZ_AP022588.1, read as the reverse complement.
GTTCACACCACAGAGAGGTGGCAAGCCGCACCGTGCACGTGTCCGCGCCGACCTCCGGGTCATCTCCGACGACCAACGGCCGACTGGCCGACGGGTCCGAGAACCTCGGTGGGGCCACGCCCGAGGACCTGCGGCTCGCGCTGCGCGCCGCCACGCTCTACTACCTCGACGGGCTCACCCAGGCGGAGATCGCCGCCAAGCTCGGCGTCTCCCGGCCGACCGCAGGACGACTCATCGCACGCGCCAAGTCCAAGGGGCTGGTGCGCATCGAGGTGGTGGTCCCCCCGATGCTGAAGGACGACCTGCACGCCGACGAGGAGCGCCGGCTCGAGGAGCGCTACGGCATCACCGAGGCCGTCGTCACCGGCCACCTCGGGCGGGCATCCGCGGCACTGCTGATGCGACGCCTCTCCCAGGACGACGTGCTCGGGTTCACCTGGGGGCCCGAGCAGGTGGCCGCCGTGTCCTCGCTCAGCCCCGGCGTGGCGAACTGTCGCGTCATCGTGCAGTTGGACGGCGCCATGTCGACCGCGTCGTACCAGACCGGCATGGAGTTCATCCTCAGCCGCAGCGCCGACATGCTGCGCGCCGACGCGATGCGCCTGCCCGCGCCCCTCTACGCCGACGCCTCCACGGTCGCGTCGCTGCGCACCGACTCCGTCATCTCCCGGACGCTCGACGCGGGCCGCCACGCCGACACGATGCTGTTCGGCGTCGGCTCGGTGTCGACGTCGACCACGCTCTTCGAGGGCAGCTTCCTCGACGTGCGGATGCTCGACGAGCTGATCACGCTCGGCGCGGTCGGCGAGATCGGCGGCAGGTTCTTCGACGCCAAGGGCGCCCCCGTCGAGACGGAGCTGGCGCAGCGCGCGGTGTCCGTGCCGCTCGAGGACATCCGTCGGTGCGAGAAGACGATCCTCATCTGCAGCGGTCCGGAGAAGCACGTGGCGACGCACGCCGCGCTGCTCGGCGGCCTGGCGAAGCTCTTGGTATGTGACATCGATTGTGCCCGTTGGTTGTTGGATCAGTGAGAGGTTGACCGGTATGCAGACTCGACGAAGAGTTCTCCATCGTGCGGCGGCGTGCGCCGCGGCGGTGGGCCTGACGTTCACGGCGGGGTGCTCCGGTGCCGGCAGCCTCGGTGCGTCCGAGAACGAGGTGACCATCGCACTGGTCTCCAACTCCCAGATGACCGACGCGCAGGAGCTGTCCTCGGAGTTCGAGAAGGACAATCCGGGCACCAAGCTGAAGTTCGTCTCGCTCTCGGAGAACCAGGCGCGCGCCAAGATAACGATGTCGGCGGCCATGGGCGGCAGCGAGTTCGACGTCTCGATGATCAGCAACTTCGAGACACCGCAGTGGGCCAAGGACGGGTGGCTGCTGCCGCTGAACGACTACGCGAACAACACGCCCGGCTACGACATGAACGACTTCATCCCGTCGCTGCGGGAGTCGCTGTCCTACGAGGGCAACATGTACTCGGTGCCGTTCTACGGCGAGTCGTCGTTCCTGATGTACCGCAAGGACCTCTTCGAGCAGGCCGGCATCCAGATCAACCAGGATCCGAACTACCAGCCGACGTGGCAGGAGGTCGGACAGTGGGCGAAGACGCTGAAGACCAACGACCGGGCGGGGATCTGCCTGCGCGGCAAGCCGGGCTGGGGCGAGGTGCTCGCGCCGCTCGACACGGTGATCAACACCTTCGGCGGACGCTGGTTCGACGATCAGTGGAACGCCCAGTTGAACAGTCCTCAGGTGAAGGAGGCCGTCAACTTCTACGTCAACACGATCAAGGAGTCCGGCGAGCTGGGTGCATCCTCGACCGGATTCCAGGAGTGCGCCAACCTGTTCGGTCAGGGTCAGACGGCCATGTGGTACGACGCGACGTCGGCGGTCTCGACACTCGAGGACCCCAAGACGTACCCGGACCTGGTGGGCAAGATCGGCTACCTGCCCGCGCCGATCGTCGAGAAGCCCAACTCGGGGTGGCTCTACACCTGGGCGCTGGGCATCCCGAAGGGCGCCAAGAACCCGGACGGCGCATGGAAGTTCATCTCGTGGATGACCAGCAAGGACTACATGAAGCTGGTGGGCGAGAAGCTTGGCTGGGAGCGGGTGCCGCCCGGTAGCCGGACCTCGACCTACACCGAACTGCCGGAGTACGAGGCGGTGTCGAAGTCCTACGGACCGCTGACGCTCAAGTCGATCACCAACGCGACGCCGGACAAGCCCACGGTGCAACCGGTTCCGTACACCGGCGTGCAGTTCGTCGGCATCCCGGAGTTCCAGGATCTCGGAACCCGGGTGAGCCAGCAGATCAGCGCAGCCATCGCCGGTCAGATCTCGGTGGACGCCGCACTCGATCAAGCCCAGCAGTATGCCGAGGTCGTCGGCAAGACCTACCAGGAGAAGTGATGACTCTTACTGCCGATACCGGCGCCGACACCGGCGAAGCGGAGGTGGCCGAGCGCGTCCGGAAGATCCGGGAGCGCCAGGACGTCGGGGTGAGCCGCGCCGAGGGATGGCGCCGGCGAGGGCCGCTGCTCCCCGCGCTCATCTTCATGATCGCCGTGACGCAGGTGCCGTTCCTGTTCACGCTGTACTACTCGACGCTGTCGTGGAACCTGGTCCGCCCGGGATCACGGGAGTTCGTCGGGATCAACAACTACATCGCCGTCGTCAAGGACAGCCAGTTCTGGTCCGTGGCACTCAACACCGTCATCCTGATCGTCGGCGTGGTGCTGATCTCGGCGCTGCTCGGCCTGGGGATCGCGTTGCTGCTGGATCGTGCCTTCCTCGGCCGCGGCGTCGTCCGGACGCTGCTGATCACGCCGTTCCTGATCACACCCGTTGCGGGAGCGCTGATCTGGAAGACCACGATCCTCGATCCCACCAACGGCATCCTCAACTGGGTGCTCTCCCTGGTGGGTATCGGCCCGGTGGACTGGATCGGACAGTTCCCTCTGACGATGGTCATGGTCGAACTGATCTGGCAGTGGACCCCGTTCATGATGCTGCTGATCCTGGCCGGCCTGACGTCGATGCCCCGCGACCAGCTCGAGGCGGGCCGCGTCGACGGAGCCGGTGCGTTCCAACTCTTCCGGGAGCTGACGCTGCCCCACCTCCGCCGTTTCATCGAGCTGGGCGTGGTGCTCGGTGCGGTCTACCTGGTCAACACCTTCGACGCCATCTTCATGATGACGCAGGGCGGGCCGGGCGTCGCCAGTGCGAACCTGCCGTTCTACATCTATCAGCGCGCGTTCCTCGGCTTCGACATGGGCCAGGCCGCCGCCATGGGCGTGGTGGTCGTCATCTTCACGATGATCATCGCCAGCTTCGCGTTGAGGTTGATCTTCAAATCGTTCTCCGGCAAGGAAGAGGCGGCGTAATCGTGACGACCACAGTCGAAAAGACCACGGCGAGTTCGAATCCGGCTCCCGCACGCAAGAAGAAGTCAAAGAAGTTCAGCCCGTGGGGCGTGGTGGCGTGGCTCGTCGGGATCGGGTTCTTCTTCCCGGTGTTCTGGATGGTCCTGACGTCGTTCAAGCAGGAGAGCGCGGCCGCGACCAATCCGCCGACCCTGTTCTTCACCCCGACGCTGGATCAGTACTCCGCGGTCTTCGCCCAGGGCATCGGGACGGCGATGCTGAACTCGGTGTTCGCCACCGTGATGTCGACCGTCCTAGTGCTGCTGCTGGGGGTGCCCGCCGCGTTCGCCCTGTCTCTGCGGCCCGTCAAGGGGACCTCGGACGCGCTGTTCTTCTTCATGAGCACCAAGATGCTGCCCGTCGTCGCGGCGATCCTGCCGCTGTACGTGATCGTGTCGAACACGGGTCTGCTGGACAACATCTGGGCGCTGGTCATCCTCTACACGTCGATGAACCTGCCCATCGCGGTGTGGATGATGCGGTCGTTCTTCCTCGAGGTGCCCGGTGAACTCCTCGAGGCCGCCAGCCTCGACGGCGCGAGCCTGTGGCGGTCGGTGCGCGAGGTCATCCTCCCGCTGGTGTCACCCGGCATCGCGGCCACCGCGTTGATCTGCGTGATCTTCGCCTGGAACGAGTTCTTCCTCGCGGTCAACCTGACCGCGGTCAACGCCCAGACCATGCCGGTGTACCTCGTCGGCTTCATCGCCGGTGAAGGCCAGTACTGGGCCGTGCTCTCGGCGGCCGCAACGATGGCCGCCCTGCCGGTGATCCTGTGCGGCTGGTTCGCCCAGAACAAGCTGGTGCGCGGACTGTCCTTCGGCGCGATCAAGTAACCGACCCCCTCACCTTCCAAGGAGCTTCAGACATGGCATCGATCACCTACAAGAACGCGTCCTGCATCTACGAGGGCTCGGACAAGCTCGCCGTCGACAACCTCAACCTCGACATCCAGGACGGCGAGTTCGTCGTCCTCGTCGGCCCGTCCGGTTCGGGCAAGAGCACCGCGCTGCGCATGCTCGCCGGCCTCGAGGACATCGACGAGGGGTCCATCGAGATCGGCGGCAAGGACATGACGGGCGTGCCGTCGAAGGACCGCGACATCGCGATGGTCTTCCAGAACTACGCGCTCTACCCGAACAAGACGGTCGCCGAGAACATGGGCTTCGCGCTCAAGCTGCGGGGCGTGTCGGCCGAGGAGCGGCGCGCGAAGGTCGAGGAGGCCGCGAAGGTGCTCGACCTGACCGAGCACCTGGATCGCAAGCCCGCCAAGCTGTCCGGTGGTCAGCGTCAGCGCGTCGCGATGGGCCGCGCGATCGTCCGCGAGCCGCAGGTGTTCTGCATGGACGAGCCGCTGTCGAACCTCGACGCCAAGCTGCGCGTGCAGACGCGCACCCAGATCGCCGCTCTGCAGCGGCGTCTGGGCACCACGACCGTCTACGTCACCCACGATCAGGTCGAGGCGATGACGATGGGGGACCGGGTCGCCGTGCTGCGCTTCGGCAAGCTGCAGCAGTTCGCGTCGCCCAACGAGCTCTACGACCGCCCGGCGAACGCGTTCGTCGCCGGCTTCATCGGCTCGCCCGCGATGAACCTCTTCACCGCGCAGATCGCCGAGAACGGCGTCCGGGTCGGCGATTCGGTGTTCGAACTCGAGCGCGACCAGATCTCCGTCCTCGCGGGGGCCGGCCTCAAGGAGGTGACGGTCGGCATCCGGCCCGAGCAGCTCGAGGTCACCGAGTCCGGTGGCGTGGAGGTCGTCGTCGACCTCGTCGAGGACCTCGGCAGCGAGGCCTACGTCTACACCCACGCCGGATCCGGTCCGGGTGGCGTCGAGCTGGTGGCCCGATCCAACCCGCGCACCGCACCGCGGCTGGCCGACACGGTGCGGCTGCGCAGGCATCCGGAGGGGGCGGTGCACCTGTTCCACCCCGAGTCCGGCGAACGCCTGAACTGACGTGCGGGCGCCCGAGTTACGGCTGCGGGCACCCACACCCGGACTGCTCGCCCTGCCGTGGGACCGGCCGCTGTCGGAGTGGCGGGCGCCCGACGTCCCGTTGCGCGACATGGCCGTCGGGCCGAGCAGGCACCTGGTGAAGTTCGTCGACGCCGACGACAAGCTCTGGGCCGTCAAGGACATGCCGGCACGGATCGCGGTCAAGGAGTTCGACGTCCTGCGCCGGCTCGAGGACATGGGGCTGCCCGCCGTCCACCCGGCAGGGCTGGTCCTGCAGCCTGAGTTCGACACGGCGATCCTCGTCACCCGGTACCTCGAGGGATCGTGGCAGTACCGCCGGATGTTCATGCGGCTGCCGCCCGACCAGCCCAAGCACCGGGCGCGGCTGCTGGATGCGATGGCTGGCCTGCTGGTCGAACTCCACCGCCACGGCGTCTTCTGGGGCGACTGCTCGCTGGCCAACACGCTGTTCTCGCGCGACGGGCAGCTGCTGCAGGCGTGGTTCGTCGACGCGGAGACCTCCGAGGTGCATCCGACGCTGAGCCGCGGGCAGCGGGGCTACGACCTCGACATCGCGGTGGAGAACGTCGCGATGGGGATGGTCGATTTGGCGGAGCGGCTGGAGCGGCCGGAAGAACTGCACGACACGCTGATCGCCGAGGCCGAGCAGGTGCGCACGCGCTACGAGGAACTGTGGAGCGTGCTGCACGCCGAGCCGGTCTTCGGGTTCAGCGACCGGTACCGGGTCGAGGGCACCATCCGCCGTCTCAACGACCTCGGCTTCGCCATCGACGAGATGAGCCTGCACCCAGAGGGTGACGACCCCACTCGGATGCGGGCACGGGTCGTGGTCGGGGACCGTCGCTTCCATGCGCAGCGCCTCCAGGAGCTGACCGGGCTCGACGTCGGCGAAGGCCAGGCGCGGATCCTGCTCGGTGACCTGCACGCCTACCAGGCGCAGCTGGTCGCCGAAGCGGGTCACGACGTCGACGAGTCCACCGCTGCACGGCTGTGGGTCATCGAGGTGCTGACACCGTACGAGTTGTTGGCGCACAACGCCGTTCACCACGCGGGCACACCGATTCAGGCGTACTGCGACATGCTCGAGGTGCGGTGGCTGCTCAGCGAGCAGGCGGGTCGCGACGTCGGGACCAACAAGGCGCTCGCGGCGCTCAACGGTGACGTCATTCCCGTCGACTCCGCGGCGAAGCTGGCAGTCGCCGAGGTGCCCACCGAACCGTTCGAGGTGATCGTCCTCGACGACGACTAGATCGCTGGAACGTTGTCGGGGGTCAGACCGCGGGGGACGTCGGGCGTCAGGCCGGACCCCTCGTGGGTGAAGATCTGGGAGGGCGTGGCCCGGCAGTTGGAGTCCATCGGCGTCTGATCACCCGAGCAGTACGGCACCAGGTCCTGGGGATCCGCGCCGGCCGGGGCGGCGCCGAGGAGCGCGGCCGCGGTGGCCGCGCAGATCAGCAGCGCCGTCTTCACTGGTCCCACGCTACAGCGGGTAATAGCGTGACATGGTGGATCGCTGCGGCCGGGTCAAGCTGACCAACCCCGACAAGGTGCTCTATCCCGCCACGGGCACCACCAAGGCCGAGATCTTCGACTACTACGTGGCGATCGCCGACGCGATGATCCCGCACATCGCGGGACGACCCGTCACCCGCAAGCGCTGGCCCAACGGCGTCGGTCAGCCCGACTTCTTCGAGAAGCAGCTCGCATCGTCGGCGCCGGACTGGCTCGACCGCGGCTCGGTGACGCACAAGTCCGGCACCACCACCTATCCCGTCCTCGACAGCCGCGAGGGGCTGGCGTGGGTGGCACAGCAGGCGTCGCTGGAGGTGCACGTCCCGCAGTGGAGGTTCCTCGATCCCACGACGCCGGGGCCCGCGACGCGCATCGTGTTCGACCTGGACCCGGGGGAGGACGTGACGTTCCGCCAGCTGTGCGAGGTCGCCCACGAGGTCCGCGGGTTCATCACCGACATCGGGTTGACGACGTATCCGCTGACCAGTGGGAGCAAGGGCTTGCACCTCTACGTGCCGCTGGCCGAGCCGGTCAGCTCGCAGGGCGCGTCGGTGCTGGCCAAGCGGATCGCGGTGCAACTCGAGAAGCAGATGCCCAAGCAGGTCACCGCGACCATGACCAAGAGTCTGCGGGCGGGCAAGGTGTTCCTCGACTGGAGCCAGAACAGCGCCGCGAAGACGACCATCGCGCCGTACTCGATGCGCGGTCGCGACGAGCCGACGGTCGCCGCGCCGCGCACGTGGGAGGAGATCGAGGACCCCGATCTGCGGCACCTCCGCTTCGACGAGGTGCTCGAGCGGGTCGAACGCGACGGCGATCTGCTCGACGGCCTCGACGAGCCGGCGCCGCTGCCGGACAAGCTCACCACCTATCGGAGCATGCGCGACTCGTCGAAGACGCCCGAACCGGTGCCGCGTGCCTCGCCGGCCACCGGGAACGACGACACCTTCGTCATCCAGGAGCACCACGCCACCCGCCTGCACTACGACTTCCGGCTGGAGCGCCACGGCGTCCTGGTGTCGTGGGCCGTCCCGAAGAACCTGCCCGAGACGCCGTCGGTGAACCACCTCGCCGTGCACACCGAGGACCATCCGCTCGAGTACGCGACGTTCGAGGGGACGATTCCCAAGGGGGAGTACGGCGGTGGCGAGGTGACCGTCTGGGACTCCGGCACCTACGAGACCGAGAAGTTCAACGACAACCCGCCCGACGGGCCGGCCAAGGGCGGCGAGGTGATCGTCACGCTGCACGGGTCCAAGGTCGAGGGCCGCTACGCGCTCATCCAGACCGGCGGCAAACAATGGCTCGCGCACCGCATGAAGGAGCAACCGCAGCCGATCCCCGACGACGTCAAACCCATGCTGGCGGCGCATGGTTCGGTGGCGAGGCTGACGAAGGTGGTGTGGGCGTTCGAGGGCAAGTGGGACGGCTACCGGCTGCTCGTCGACGCCGATCACGGCGCCCTGCGGCTGCGGTCGCGCAGCGGGCGCGACGTGACCGCCGAGTATCCGCAGCTGCGCGCGCTCGCCGCCGATCTGGCCGACCACCACGTCGTCCTGGACGGTGAGGCGGTGGCTCTCGACGCGAACGGGGTGCCGAACTTCGGGCTCATGCAGAACCGTGCCACGTCCACCCGCGTCGAGTTCTGGGCGTTCGACGTGCTTGCGCTCGACGGTCGAAGCCTGTTGCGCGCCAAGTACTCCGACCGGCGCCGGATCCTGGAGACACTCGCCGAGGCGGGCGGGTTGATCGTGCCCGACCAGCTGCCCGGCGACGGTCCCGATGCGCTGGAGCATGCACGCAGCCAACGCTGGGAGGGGGTGGTCGCGAAGAAGCGCGACTCCACCTACCAGCCGGGCCGCCGCTCGCAGTCCTGGATCAAGGACAAGCTATGGCTCACACAGGAAGTCGTTATTGGCGGGTGGCGTGCCGGCGAGGGCGGACGGACCAGCGGGATCGGCGCGCTGCTGATGGGGATCCCGTCGGACGACGGCCTGGTGTTCGCGGGCCGCGTCGGCACCGGGTTCACCGATAGGGACCTCGCCAACCTGAAGAAGACGCTCGCGCCCTTGGAGGCCGAGGAGAGCCCGTTCACGAAGCGCCTCACCGGGCCGGACGCGAAGGGCGTCACCTTCGTGCGCCCCGAACTGGTGGGGGAGGTCCGGTTCAGCGAGCGGACGTCAGACGGCCGGCTGCGCCAGCCGAGCTGGCGGGGGCTGCGGCCGGACAAGTCGCCGGGCGAGGTTGTGTGGGAATAGGCGATCAGTGAAAGATGCTGTGCCGGTGCGCAACCGGTTCAGTGGTCGGAGTTCGAGTCGGGACGGTCCTTGGTGATGAGTAACTCGCGCTGTCCGGCCATGGCTGTTCCGGTAGCGGCCAGGTAGCGACTGACGACTTCGAGTTCGGTAGTGGTGAACTGATCCATGACCTCCTCGCTCTGCCGTCTGATCGGGGCGAAATACTGCTCGGCCAGTCGCTGCCCGTCTGGAGAGTTCTCCAGGATCACTCGCCGCCGGTCGTGCTGATCGCGAACTCGTCGAAGGTGCCCCGAGTGCTCGAGACGATCGACAACCGCTGTCACAGCTCCCGAGGTCAGTCCGAGTGTCTCACCCAGCCAGCCCGCGGTCGTTGATTCGCCTTGCTCGAGACCGACACGGACTCGGATCAATGCGTTCACGTCAGTGGAGTGCATCCGGTGGGCGTCGACGAAAGCGCTGGTGAACTTGTTCGCTTCCGCTACCAGGCGCTGGGTGAGCCGCACGACACGTTCCTGCAGGTCCCGATCGCCTCGGCTCTTTGACCCCACCGGCATCCTTCCGTAGTATCTCAATGGTAAAGATAATGAATGACTGAGATGAATGGTATCTCTCGGTCGTGCCCGAGCGGTCACCTACTCGATTCTTCGAGAAAGGGTTTAGCGTGACGGAACCAACGGATGCGATGTTCGAATCGGCCTATCGCGGCGACGGCGAACGAATCCAGATGGGCAGCAATGGCCGCCCGCCGTGGAGCATCGGTGAACCGCAGCCCGAGATCGCGGCGCTGATCGAGGCGGGCCGGTTCCACGGTGAGATCCTGGATGCTGGTTGCGGGGAGGCTTTCACCGCGCTCGAGCTGGCTCGACTAGGGTTCACCACCGTCGGTTTGGACACGTCCGCGACGGCGATCGACATGGCCCGTGCAGAAGCCGCTCGGCTTGGCCTGACCACCGCGAGCTTCGAGGTGGCCGACATCAGCGACTTCACCGGGTACGACGGCCGTTTCGGCACTGTCGTGGACTGCACGCTGTTCCACTCGATGCCAGTCGAGCTGCGCGAGGATTACCAGCGTTCGATAGTCGCCGCCGCAGCACCCGGGGCGTCGTACTTCGTGTTGGTCTTCGACAGCGCCTCGATGCCGACCAGCGGACCGCTGAACTCCGTCTCCGAAGACGAATTGCGCGTGGCCGTTTCGCCGTACTGGGTGATCGACGAGATCCGACCTGCCCGAATTCACGCCAATCTCCCGGAGGGAGCCCTCGCTGCCCTAAGGGGCGCCGGCGGTACCGATCTCCGCGACGAAGGCTTGGGTCGCACGTCGATAGGAGCCTGGCTACTCTCGGCCCACTTGAGTTAGATGCACGTGCGCAACATCGCTCTTCAAGCTCCGACTGCCACGCGGATCCGCACGAACGCATCGATGATGCACTGGCGCAATCCCTCTGACGGGTGTGGAGAGCGTGGACCATCACGGCACTAGGTGAGTTGTTCGGTCGGCATGATCCATAGTTCGCCGATCGCGGCATGACGGGGCCGGGTGACCATGTAGCCGATGCTCTCTGCGATGTCGTCGGGCGACAACGTCTCGAGGCTCGCGTTGAACGGGTCGATGATCTGCGACTGGATGGCGCCGCTGTTGTGCGACCCGAGTTCGGTGTTCACGGCTCCGGGTTCGATGACACCCACCCTGACGTGACGACGGGTGACTTCCTGCCGGAGTGATTCGGTGAAGCCGTTCACGCCGAACTTCGTGAGGTTGTACACGCCGAACCCCTCGCTGGCATTGCGGCCGGCGACCGAGCTGACATTCACGATGTCAGCGACCCCGCGCGGGCCGTCTTCGGCGGCCGCCAGGAGGTGCGGCAGCGCGGCGTGGGTCGTGTTCAGCAGACCGTTGACGTTGACGCCGATCATTCGATCCCACTCCAGGGCGTCTGCACCGGCGACGGGACCGAGCAGCATGAGGCCGGCGTTGTTGATGACGACGTCCAAGCGGCCGAACCGCTGAATGGTCTGTCCAACAGCGGCTTCGGCCTGCGCGCGGTCGCTGACGTCTGCCTCCACGGCCAATGCTGCGCCTCCGCTGCGTTCGATCTCTGCGGCGACGTCGGCAAGGCGGTTCTTGCGTCGGGCGACGAGTGCGACGGCGGCTCCGTGCTCAGCGAGATGGCGGGCGGTCGCGGAACCGATGCCGCTGCTGGCGCCGGTGACCAGAGCCACCGTGCCAGCCAGTTTCGAGGCCATGTGTCCGTCCTTTCGTGGTGGGCTACGGCTGATCGGTGGGACGAATGACGATCTCGTTGACGGCGACTCGACGCGGTTGGGTGACGATGTAGGCGATGGCCTCTGCGATGTCCTCCGCGTGCAACTGCTCTACGGTGCCGAACGCCGCCTCGAAATCCGAGTCGGAATTTCCCTTCTGGTCGAACAATTCGGTTCGGGTGCGACCAGGCTCGATCACAGAGAAGCGGACGTTGCGTTTGGTGAACTCCTGCCGCCACGCTTCGGTTGCGCCCGTCACGGCGAACTTCGTGGCGTTGTAGATCGCCACGGTGGGTGCGGCGACGCGTCCGGCGACGGAGGAGATGTTGACGACGTCCGCCACCGAGCGTGGGCTGTTCTGAGCGGCGGCGAGAAGATGCGGCAATGCCGCCTTGGTCACGTACATCAGGCCGCGGAGATTGATGTCGACCATGCGGTCCCACTCGTCGAGCGGCGACTCCTCGGACGCGCCGTTGAGCATCACGCCGGCCGCGTTCACCAGGGTGTCGAGGCGGCCGAATTCCTCGACGGTCCGGTCCACTGCCATCTGCCCGTTGGCGGCATCCGTGAGGTCTGCGGCGATGACCAAAGCGTCATGACCTCGGGAGCGGAGCTGTTCCGCCAGCTCCCCGAGTTTGTCTGCCCGCCGCGCGACGAGCGCGACCTTGGCTCCCTCGTCGGCGAGCCGTCGCGCAGCCGCCGTGCCGATTCCGCTAGACGCCCCGCTGATCAGAACGACGTTCCCGTGCAGCCCAGTGTTTATCACGATGCCTCCTCCAATTCGGTACGTTGCGTCTCGCAAATAACGGTACCTCTATTCGAGACGTTGCGCACCGTTAATGAGTAGGCTCGTGGCGTGAGCGGTGAGGAACCTCGACGGCGCGGACGGCGAAGAAGCGAAGAGAGTCGGCAGGCGATTCTGACGGCGGCCTTCGATCTCGTAGCCGAGGAGGGGCAGGACTTCACGATCGAGGGCATCGCGGCCCGAGCCGGGGTCAGCAAGCAGACGATTTATCGGTGGTGGCCCACTAAGGGGGACATCCTCCTCGAATCGCTGGCGGAGCAGGCCGAGGCGCGGATCTCGACTTCGGATCGGGATTCGTATCTGCAAGATCTCCGGCACTTTCTCGACCAGACCTTCACAGTGCTTCGCCCACCCGGAGTTCGAAGTGCATTGCGGAGCTTGATGGCGGAGGCACAGCAGAATCCCGAGTTGTTGCTGCGCTTCAGAGAGGAGTTCCTGGAGCGACGCCGTGCTTCGCTGCTGCAGATCGTCAGCCGCGCCGAGGTCCGCGGTGATCTGCCTCCCAGGGTTCGCAGCGAACTCGTAGCCGATATCGTCTTCGGCGTCATCTGGTACCGGATGCTCGCGACCGATCGGCTCCTCGACGGCGCCGACGCGGGGAGTCTGGCAGGTCTGCTGGCGTCACACGAGTAGTGACCCGCGCATCGTCGACGATCGGCTGCCGCGGGATGGCACTGAGACGTGCTTCACGCTCGAGATGTTGTGTCCGCGCGCCTGACTCCCGCCTCGCTGATATTCGAGGCGAATGATCAGCGACGAATCAGCCCGCCGTCGACCGGGTACTGGCCAGCGGTGACGTAGCTCGATTCGTCGGAAAGCAGGAACAACGCTACGGCAGCGGCTTCGGTAGGCGTCCCCATCCGTCCCAACGGCACCCTTCCGAGGACGCCGGACTCGAACGTGATGCGGGACTCGTCGTTCATGAAGCGTCGAAAGCCCGTATCGATGGCTCCGGGTACGAGGGTGTTGACCCTGATTGCTCGCGGTGCAAGCTCCACGGCCCAGGTGCGAGCCGCGGCGATCAGTGCGGCTTTGGTCGCCGCGTATACAGCCGTGGAGGGCGCGCCCTCGTAGGCCGACGTCGAGGAGGTGACGACCACGGACGCGCCCTCGTTGAGACGCCCGCTCAACGCGGCCATGTGAAGGAGTGGTCCCCGCACGTTGGTGGCCATCATCGTGTCGAAGAGGTCGGCGTCGACGTCGGAGATGGGCGCCACGTCGGCGTAACCAGCGTTGAGCCACAAGCCGTCGAGGCCACGGCCGGCCAACCCCTCAACGAGTGCGGACCCCGTGTCGGGTCGCGAGGCATCGTTGAGTATGACTGTGGCCGAGTTGAATTCGTCGGTCAATGATGCCAGTCGATCGTGGTTGGTGCCCGTCAGGATCAACTCAGCGCCTTCGTTGGCCAGCAGCCTGGCCCCAGCGAGGCCGATGCCGCTGGTGGCGCCGGTGATGAGCACGCGCTTGCCGGCGAATCGTGGTGTCATGATCGGCACGCTACGACCTAGAGTGCACTCTAGGTCAAGCTGAAGAGAGGCGGCGGATGGGCGGTTTCACCATCGGTGAGGTGGCCGAAGCGGTCGGACTGAGCGTGCACGCGCTTCGGTTCTACGAGCGCGAAGGTCTGCTCATCGGCCCCCTTGAACGCACCACCGGCGGACGCAGGAGATACACCCAGGTCGACGTCGACTGGCTTGGGGTGTGCATGCGACTGCGCGAGTCGCGCATGCCCTTGTCGGAGCTGAAGAGATTCGCAACTCTGGTTCGCGACGGCCCCGGCAACGAAGCCGATCGTCTTGCACTGCTTGACGACCACCGTGCCAGGGTCGACGCGCAGATCCAGGCCCTCGAGCAGGCACGCGAGATCATCGCGTGGAAGACCGAGGTGTATCAGGACAAGCTGCGTGCCGGCGAGACAGACGGTTTGTGGGATCCAACGGTCCGGTGAGCAGCGGCCGCCCGGCTGAACGTCTGCCATGCGGAGGTAGCGGGATCGTGTTCTGGGCGTTGTGCATACCGCACACTTCGCACACTGCATCTCCGCCAGGCGTGTGGGAATGGTTGCGGTAACCGCCTGCCCGGTCAGTGGTATCACTCGCACCGCGGGCGCAGGCAGCCGACCTCCAGCGCTGCGGCGCCGCTAGATTCGTTTCCGTGTCCAACTCCTCCGGTGGCGCTTTCGCGCCCATCGAGAAGAACGGTCAGACTCGAACCTCAGCCGGTACCGCCGTGGTCTCAGCCGGTGTCGGCATCTACGTCGTCGCCGCGCTCACCGTGGCAGTCGACGGCGAGGGGCAGATCCGGTTCACCGCAGACTCCGCGGACACGATCCCGATGTGGCATCCGTGGCTGGCAGCCGTTCTGGGTATCGGGCTGATTCTGATCATGCCCGTCACTGGGCCGGTGCGCGGTCGCGCCGCACCGGCCGGGCGTGTGCGGGTGGAAGCCCTCGTTCTGCTCGCTCTGGCCCTGACGTTCACGGTCGCGCTGACGCTGCTCGGACCGGACGAACCGAACTACACGGCGCTCAAGCTAGGGTTGCTCCTGCTCGGTCCGTTGCTGCTGTTCGCGGTGGGCCGACGGTTCGGGGCAGCTACCAAACGGGATGCACCCGCCGAATCGGCTGACCCCGGTGAGGTTTCCGACAAGCGGTGTCCCTGGTTGCCGCTGGTGCCAGCAGTGGGTTTGGACCGTGATTTACCTGGGCCTCGCGCTCACGCATCCGGGGACGGGCTTCGTCGCTGACACACTGACCGTGATCGCGATGGTGTTCATCGGGTTCCTGCTCAACGCCGTGGTGGAGGAGTTCTTCTATCGGCGGTGGCTACAGACCCGGTGGGAGCGCGTTCTCGGCGGAGTGTGGCCGGGAATCATCGTCAGCTCATTGACCTGGGCCTCCTGGCACATCGCCATTCAAGGAACCGTCGATTGGGTTGTGGACGTCGCGAATGTCGTTGCCAACCAGGGAGTTACAGGACTCTTTCTCGGGCTCCTGTGGCAGCGGCATCGGGCGATGTCGCCGCTGCTGCTCGTGCACGGGCTGATGAACGCCAACCCGCTCGCTCTGTTCTGACCTCGGCGTGGTCGAAGCCCTTCGGCTGACAGTGCTGCGTTCGCGTGGCGCGGACGAATACCGCAACCTTCGAGTACCGCATCTCTGCCAGTTGTCTGGGAATGGTGTGCAAACCCGCCGGCGCGGGAGGTCAGTTGTGCCGGGGCGGACGATCATTGACTGCCCGCAACGAGTGCAGGACGTACCGGTGCATCTCCTGCTCGGGGAGGTAGGGGACTTCCCGCAGGATCGCCGTCCGTTCCTGGAAGCGCGGGTCGGAGTCATCCAGCGCCAGCACACCGGTGGTCGAATCGCTGACGCCGAACCCGTTCACCGAGATGGCGAGGTTGTCGAACACCGCTTCGGTGTCGGCATAGCGCCCGGGGCCTTCGTTCAGCCGCTCCAGCAACTCCAGTGGTTCGAGACCGCGTAGTGCGAAGACGTCCCTGCCGTCGAGGAACAGCGGGTGTCGTGGGCCGGCGGGCATGATCTCGCAAAGGCGGCCTCCCTCGTACCTCAGCACGAGGTCACCGCGGGTTTCGGTCACGCTGTCAGCGGCTGGGCCGTGGTCCGCGTACTCGGCGACGAGGGCCTGCTTGTCGTCGTCGCTCATCGCGTTGGCGAACATCGCCAGCGTCTCCCGCAGCAGGTCGTCGGCGACGCGATCAGCGCCGCGTCCGGTGATGGTGCCGTATGTCGCCGACAGTGCGTCAACCTGTGCCGGCGACATCCCGAATTCGAGCCGGCCCAACCCCTTGCGGGGACGTATGGTCCAGTCTGTTTCTGCTGCCATCCTGGCTACCAGGATGCCACGGCGGTCTGCGTGGTTGGCCGTGTGATTCGACGAATACCTCACACTTCACATACCGCGTCTCCGCCAGTCGTCTGGGAACGGAGTAAGGCCGAGATGATCGATGCGTGTCGTTGTTGGCATCACTCGAGTAGCGGCCCGCGCATCGTCGACTATCAGCCGCGGGGTGCCAGTGGCATGCACGTCCCTAGTCAGTCCCGAGGTGATGACGACGTCTGGCGGATCTGGTAGGTACGGAGCACCATGGCGCGGTGCCCCGGGGTGGTGGCGTCGACGGTACGGATGATCGCGGCCAGGGTTCCGGTGCTGGCGCGGCGCGCGAGGGTGACCATTGATTGCTCGGCGGTAAGTTCCACCCCACTGTGATGATGCACGGCGGTGTCGAGATCGTGTGTGGTTGAGAGGAATCGCGTGTCGGCGCGCCGGAAGTTGGGCTGCCATCCGCTGACACGCCGAACCCACGGCGCAACCGTGTCGAAGACCATGCCGATCGTGGGCGCCGGGTGCGCAAGGGCGGCGTCGACCAATGTGGCGACACCCTCGGGGGTGAGATACATGAGCAGCCCCTCGCCGACGACCAATGTGGCCCGCCCGCGCGGGATGTCGGCCCACCACCGTTCATCGGTGACCGATGTTCCCACCATGGTCACGCCGTCCCGGTGGTGAACCAGTTTGCGCCGCAGCTCGATGACGGGTTCTTGGTCCACGTCGAACCACGTCACGGAAGGCGCGGGATCGATGCGCAGTACCCGACTGTCAAGCCCACATCCCAGGTGCAGGACGACCGCATCCGGATGCGTGGCCAGAAACGAGCTGACCTGTTCGTCGACGGCCTTGGCGCGGCCGACGATCAGGGGTTGGTTACCCCTGAGCCTGTCGAGTCGAGCGAAGTCGTAGTCGATGCGCTCCAGCAGCCGACCTGCGTACGTGTCGTCCAGGATCGGGTTGGCCGAACCGGCGTCGCGAGCATGGAGATACAGGGTCATGAGCATGGTCTCCTGCTCACGCCGGAGGTGGATGCGCTCGCGCGTCATCGAAGCACCCGATTCCTTGATCGGCCCGATGCCCCGATCATCGGATCAGATCGATCAGGCCGTATCCGACCAGCACGATCAGGGTGAGCACCTGGGGCCAGGGCCGCCACGGTGCATCCTGAATCGCGTAGGACATCTCCTTGAGCGGCGAGGTTCGTGGCGGCGCCGAACGGTGCTCCGGCACGGGACGACGAAAGCCGTGGAAGTACAGCTGGATCAAGGTGGCCCCGATCCATAGACCGCCGAGGAAGCTGACGGGCTCCACGCCACGGCAGAGCAGCAGCACCGCGATCGTCACGGTGAAGATCATCAGGACGACGTCGGAGCTCGCCGTCGCAGAGGGCTTGTCGCCGTACTGCTTGTCCAGCGCCGCGCGTCGCCGCCGGTAGGGCAGCGTGAAGAACGCGAATTTGGCGACGACATGCACGCCGAGCACGATGACGACGATCTTGGCGATGGTGTCGAGCACTTTCGATCCCTCTCTCCGAACCCAAGAACCGCGGATCCTGGTGCCGTTCCGAGGTAGCCTCTCTGATACCAAGACGGCTATTACAGCCACGACTGTAACAAGTAAATCAAAGGATCGCGAGGCTGTATGGCGGATGAGACGAGGACGCTGGAATGGATCGAGCAGGTGGCGGAGTTCTTCACGCGCCAGGAGGGATTGCCGCCGATCACCGGGCGCATTCTGGGGTGGCTGATGATCTGCGAGCCTCCCGAGCAGTCGGCTGCTGACATCGCCGGGGCGATCAAGGCCAGTCGTGCGTCGATGACGAGCAACATCCGGACGCTGATCGCCGTTGGGTTGATCCGACGGCGCACGCGGGCCGGCGAACGCACCGCGTACTACCGCATCGACGATGATGCATGGGAAGCAGCAGTACGGCGCCGTATCGAGGGCATGGTGGAGTTCGAGGGAATCACCGCCCGGGGCTTGACGCTGGTGGGCGCCGACAGTGACCGTGCGTCCCGTTTGCATGCGGCCTACGACGTGTACCGCCGCGTGGGCAAGGCGTTCTCCCACCTGGAGGGCGCCGGTGGACCTGGTTGAGCAGGGCGGACGAAAGCTGCACGCGCCGAATGCCGCATCTCCGCCAGTCGTGTGGGCGGAATGTCAACGACACCACGTCACTCGGCGGCTGCAATGTACGGTTGCGCCATGCCGATGCCGAATCGGAAGAGTGTCGACGACTTCTTCGCTCAGGTGACGGATGTTCAACGCCCACACCTCGAGGCACTGCGCGAGCTGAGCCGGGCAGCCGACCCGCAGGCACGCGAGGAACTGAAGTACAACGTTCCGGTCTACGTGCGTGACGACAAGGCCAATCTCTGGATGCTGCAGAACTTCAAGAACCACTGCTCACTGCGCTTCACGCCAGAATTCTTCGAAACCCAGAGAGCGCTCGTCGAGGAGGCCGGCTACGAGTCGGGCTCGGGTTTCGTCAAGCTGCCGTACGGCCGCGAACTCCCGTTGGACCTGCTGGAGAAATTGATGCGTGCCCGTGTCGCGGAGTTCGACGCGACCGGCTCCTGAGGTGGCACGAGTGCTCCGAGATGAGTGCGCCGGCGCCGACGCGTCCAACGCAAACGAATGCGGAGCCAGTCGGACGGCGTGCGCGACATGACCATCAAGACATTGAGGATGCTCGGCTGGACAGTCGGCGCCGTACTCATCGCCCTCGGCGCCGGCCGCATGCTGTTCTCGATGGTCACCATCCCCGGCAGCGGTCCGGTGGATCCGTCCACGGACAGCGAAACCCGCGCCGGCGGCGCATTGTTGATCGCACTCGGGGTCGCCTGCGTGTGGGCGATGCGCCGGTCACCCATCCCATCGACGCTGCTGCGGTTCCTCGCAATCACCATGGGGCTCATTGCAATTGCGCGAGTGATCTCGATGGTCGACGCGGGGATGCCCCACTGGACCTTCGCAGTCTCGACCGTTGTCGAGTTGGCCGCGGGTGGACTCACCTACTGGTACTCCACGATGTCCGGCGACCGGTCGGCCACCGCACCGACGCACCCGCCCGTCTGAACATGCCCGGGCGCTGCCGAGTGCATCGTGCATCCCGCGGATCCGGCGCCGACGACGATGGAGTCGTAGCTCTGGGCATCGTGCGTCGACATCCTTTCACCGCCTGAACGGTGTGCGGGGGAAGTAAGACCCTTGGTGCGCACCGTTCCGGACGCAGCCTGCGCAGTCTGCACGTCACGAAGCGGGGACCCCGTTCGGGCCGGTGAGACCCGCCATCTGGAAGATCGTGTCGAGGGTGGTCTGCAGTGGACGCGGGTCACGATGGACCTGGGCGAGAAGCAGACCACCCTGCAGCGCCGCGAGCACGGTGACGGCGAGATCGTCGGGATCAAGCCCCTCCCTCAACCGGCCCTGGCCGTGTAGGGAACGCATCGCATCTTGAATGGCACGGGTCCATCGGCCGAATCCGGCCGAGACGAGGGTGCGGGCCGCAGGGTCGGCTTCGGCCAACTGGCTCCCCAGGGAACCGAGCGGACAGCCGCCCTGGCCATGGATTGCGCTGGCGTGCTCGATGACCAGGTCGCGCCAGGCCGCGAGGCGCTCGGTGGTGCCGAGATCGGCGTCTTCGGTGGTGTTCACGAGTTTGTCGGCCTGGTGCTCGATGACCGCGTTGACCAACCGCTCCTTGTCGACGAAGTAGTGGTACAGCTGCGAGCTGCTGACCTCCGCCGCCAGTTTGACGTCTTCGAGCGTGGTCGCCGTCACGCCACGTTCCCAGATCAACCGGGCGGCTACGTCGATGATGCGCGCACGCGTCCGTCGTCCCTTCGCGGTCAGTTTCGTTGCCGCGGTGGCCGTGCGACGCGATCTCGTGTTTTGGGGTTGATAATCCATTTTCCGTCCTCAAGAGTGGATTGCATGATCCATTTACTCAGAATTAGACCACGGTTCGGCCGACGATCCGGCCCAAGAGGATGCGGGGGAGATTCGGAGCAGTTGCGAGCACGGACGTCGTGAATGCCTACATCGCGTCGCACGCCGAGGCTGCCATCGAACGGGCAGCCCCCACGCCACACGCCGAGTCGATCCTCGGACTCTTCGGGGCGAACTCCTCGGCAACCAACCACACCGCACGGAAAGGGAACTCCCGATGAATCTGAATGGAAAGAAGATCTTGGTCACCGGCGCCACGTCTGGCGTCGGCAGGGAAACCGCGAAACTGGCGGTCCAGTACGGGGCAGTAGTCACGATCACCGGTCGGGATGAAGCACGGGGGTCCGGCGTTCTCGGGGAACTCACCGCCACCCAGGGCCGGCATCGCTTCATCGCAGCCGACGTGAGCGACCCCGACGAATTGCGACGGCTCATCCGAGAGGCCGGGCCGGTCGACGCGCTGGTCAACAACGCGGGCTATTGGGAATTGGCGCCGACCGCGGACACGTCGGAGGGTGGCTTCGACGGCATGTTCGCCGTCAACGTGAAGGCACCGTTCCTACTGACCGCCGCCTATGCGCCCACGATGGCGGCAGCCGGCGGCGGAGCCATCGTCAACGTGTCGACCATGGTCGCATCACGGGGCATGGCCGGAAAGGCTGCCTACGGCGCGTCCAAGGCGGCCCTCGAGTCGCTGACCCGTTCCTGGGCCGCCGAATACGGGCCGATGGGCGTGCGTGTGAACGCCGTCGCATTGGGACCTACCCTCACTCCGGCGAGCGAGCCGATGGCAGACATGCTGCCGACTCTGACCGCCGCCATCCCGCTTCGCCGCGCCGCTCAACCTCGCGAAGTCGCTGCCGCGATCGTCTACCTCTGCTGCGACGAGTCGAGCTACGTCACGGGTGCCGTCGTCCCGGTGGACGGCGGCCGCCAATCAGTACTGTGAACGCCTCTCCGGCGCGTCCACGATCGAGACCTGATCGAGGAGATCTCCGGTGACACAAGGAAACTCGTATGGGACGCAATCGTCGTCACGCGCCACTAGCAGCGGCCTTTGATCGGATGACGCCGCAGCAGAGACTCCCCGGGCGGTAACGGTCTCGAGCGAGCCGCCAGACCCCGGACTTCACGCACCGGCTGAGCCGGGGTTACATTGAGGGCGACCCACACGGGAGTGCACGCCAAGTGCGCTGAGAGGACGGCTGGCGCCGTCGACCGTACGAACCTGACCGGGTAATGCCGGCGTAGGGAGTGAAGTATGAGCACGGACACCGTTTCCCAGCAGCCCACCGGCAGCCCGCGTCGCGCATATCGCTGGCGGGTGGTCGACATCGTCGTGGCCAGCGTGCTGGCCGTCGCGGCGGGACTGGTGTTCGTGCTGTGGAACATCGCCTCCAATCCGATCGCCGCGCCACTCGGTGCTGTCCTGCCGGGGCTGCAGGCGTTGCTCGGCGGGGGCTGGCTCTTCGCGGGCGTCCTCACCGCGCTGGTCATCCGCAAGCCGGGCGCGGCACTCTACGGCGAGATGGTCGCCGCCACCGTCTCCGCGCTGGTCGGCAACCAGTGGGGCGTGCTGACGTTGGAGTCGGGACTGGTGCAGGGCCTCGCGGCCGAGCTGGTGTTCGCGGTGTTCCTGTACCGCGCCTGGAACCTGCCGGTTGCCGTGCTGTCGGGTGCGGTCGCCGGCCTCGCGCTGGCGGTCAACGACCTGATCCTCTGGTATCCCGGATCGGCGGCCACGTTCTCCGCGATCTACGTGGTGTCGGCGATCGTGTCGGGCGCCGTGCTCGCCGGCGCACTGTCGTGGTTCGTCGTCCGCGGACTGGCGAAGACCGGTGCACTGTCCCGATTCCCCTCCGGCAGAGTGGGATCGCAGCGCGATCTACCGCGATGAGCGGCGTCGCGGTGGCCGCTCGCGATTGGCGGTGGCGGCACGCAGGCCGTCCGGAGTGGGCGCTGAGTGGTGTCGACCTGTCGATCGACGCGGGCGAGCGGGTGCTGCTGCTCGGAGCCAGCGGATCCGGCAAGTCGACTCTGCTGCAGGGTCTTGCGGGTCTGCTCGACAGCGGTGAGGACGGCGACGACGGAGGCAGCCTCACCGTCGACGGCGTCGCCCCGGTCGAACGCCGCAGCCGCATCGGCATGGTCCTGCAGAATCCCGACTCGCAGGTGATCCTGTCGCGCGT
This sequence comes from Mycolicibacterium sediminis, assembly GCF_010731735.1. GTDB lineage: Bacteria > Actinomycetota > Actinomycetes > Mycobacteriales > Mycobacteriaceae > Mycobacterium > Mycobacterium sediminis. The sequence goes on along the minus strand of NZ_AP022588.1, from coordinate 6,118,483 downwards.
CGGCGACGACGTCGCATTCGGCATGGAGAACTTCAACGTCGAGCGTGCCGCCATCTGGCCGCGGGTCCGGCGGGCCCTCGCGGCGGTCGGTCTCGACCTGCCGCTCCAGCGGGAGACCTCCGCGCTGTCCGGCGGTCAGCAGCAACGGCTCGCCCTCGCCGGCGTGCTCGCGATGAACCCGGGTCTGATCCTGCTCGACGAGCCCACCGCCAACCTCGATCCGGCGGGGGTCCTCGAGGTCCGGGATGCCGTGGCGGCCGCCGCCGAGGAGACCGGTGCGACGCTCGTCGTCATCGAGCACCGCACGGCGGTCTGGCTGCCCGTGGTCGACCGGGTGATCGTCCTCGGCGAGGGCGGCCGGGTGGTGGCCGACGGTCCCCCCGACGACACCCTCGCGCGCCACCGGGAGGTGCTGGGTCGAGCAGGGGTCTGGGTACCCGGGACCGAGTTGCCCGTCCTCGAGCGCAGGCACGCACCGGGTGCTCCGTTGCTCACCGCCGCCAACCTGGCGGTCGGATACCGCGCGGGTGACCGGTCCCACGACCTCGGCTTCGACCTCGTCGAGGGCGAGATCACGGTGGTGACGGGTCCCAACGGCGCAGGCAAGTCGGCGATGGCGCTCACCCTCGGCGGTCTGCTGCCGCCGCGTGGCGGGAGCCTCACCGCCGACGGGGCGTTCGCACCCACGCCGCGGCGCCGGGAGCCCGTCGCGTGGAAGTCGCGGGAACTGCTCACCCGCATCGGCAGCGTGTTCCAGAATCCCGAGCACCAGTTCCTCACCGCGACCGTGCGCGACGAACTCGCGCTCGGTCCGCGTGCGCTCAAGCAGACTTCGGCCGTGGTCGACGACACCTGCGATGCGCTGCTGGACGGATTGGGACTCGCACACGTGGCCGAGGTCAACCCCTACACCCTGTCCGGTGGCGAGCAACGCCGCCTGTCGGTCGCCACCGTGCTCGCCACCAAGCCCGCCCTGCTGGTCCTCGACGAGCCCACCTTCGGCCAGGACCGCAACACGTGGGAGGCGATGATGCGCCTGCTGGCCGAGATCGCCGACGGCGGTGCCGCGGTGGTGGCCGTGACCCACGATCTCGACTTCGCCGGGTTGCTCGCCGACCGACGGGTCGAGTTGGGCGCGTGGAACTCCGAGACCGCCGTGGGTACCCCGTGCTGAACACCGCACCCGCGGCGCCGACCCCTCGGGCGACGATCAACCCGGTCGCGAAGCTCGCGGCCGCCCTCGTCATCGCGGTCGGCCTGGTCCTGAGCGTCGACTGGGTGTCGGCGTCGACCGCGCTGGTGCTCGAGGCGGTGCTCGCCATCGTGCTGCGAGTCCCGTTGCGCGCGTTGGTCACCCGTACGGCGATGGTGGGGTTGGCCGCGATCCTGACGGCCATCACCATCCTGCTCTACGGGGAGTCCCGCGGTGAGGTGCACTGGCACTTCCTGCTGATCACCGTCAGCGACGGCTCGATCACGTTGGCCGTGGCCACCTTCCTGCGCGTGCTCGCGATAGCGCTGCCGTCGGTGCTGCTCTTCGTCGACACCGAGCCCACGGAGCTGGCGGACGGCCTGGGTCAGGTACTGCGGCTGCCGGCGAGGTTCGTCCTCGGCGCACTGGCGGGCGTCCGGCTCGTCGGCCTGCTCGGCCAGGACTGGCGCTACCTCGGGTATGCACGCCGGGCACGCGGCGTCGCCGACCAGGGGAGCGTCAGACGCGCAGCCGGGCAGGCCTTCGCGCTGCTGGTGTCGGCTATCCGGCGCGGCTCCACGCTGGCCACCGCGATGGAGGCCCGCGGGTTCGGCGCCCATCCGACCCGCACGTGGGCGCGGCCGTCACCGTTCGGCCGTCGCGAGGTCGGATTGATCTGCGCCGCCCTCCTCATCGTCGCGATCTCGATCACCACGTCGGTCGCCACGGGGCACTGGAACCTCATTGCCACTCGATGACGTCGCACGGCGGCTGACCGAGGCCGGCTCGCGCACCGTGCTGATCGACGGCAGGTCCGGCTCGGGCAAGACGACGCTGGCGAAACGGCTGCACGGCCTGTGGGCCGACAGCGCGGTTCTCCGACTCGACCACGTCTACCCCGGCTGGGACGGGCTGGCCTGGGCCGTCGCGCATCTGAGAGCCGAGTTGCTCGAACCCCGCAGTGAGGGGCGCCCCGGCCGGTGGCGCAGCTGGAGCTGGGTGCGGGACGCCCCCGGCCGGTGGCACACGGTCGCACCGGATCAGCGGCTGATCGTCGAGGGCGTCGGCGCCCTCGGCGCGAACAACCGCACCCTCGCCGATCTGGGCATCTGGGTCGACACCCCCGACGCCGACCGCAAGACCCGCGCCCTCCTGCGCGATGGTGACGCCTACCGCCCCCACTGGGACCGATGGGCAGCGCAGGAGGACGACCTCATCGCGCGGGACGACCCGCGGTCGACCGCCGACTGGGTGGTCACGGAGGCGCCGGACGGGCTGCTGTGGACGCCCGGCCGGGCGCCGTGACGAGGGTCAGGACCCGACGGCGGCCGGAGTGACGGCGCTGCGCCACGACAGCGGATTGAGGGCGCGGAACGGGTCCGTCTTGCGGATGGCAAGCAGATCGTCGAGGGCTTGCTCGACCGCACTTTGTACGGTGAGCTTGACGTCCTGTTCCCACGTCGTCGCTGGCGTCCCGACCGGCGCCGAGGTGTCGATCGGAGCGCCGAAGCGCAGATACATCCGCTGCGGGCGCGGGATCAACGTCGGCCCGATTCCGCGGATCAGTGGCGGCGCCATGTCGCTGCGGCCGGTGAGACGATCCGCGACGGCGAGGGTCGCCCGCCCGATCGGACTGTCACGGGTGACGACGCTTCGGTACACGTCATCGCCGCCGACGAGTGCCACGGGGACGATCGAATAGGCGTTGGCGATCGCGACGCGCGCGAAGCCGCTTCGGCCGTGCCATCGCAGTGAATACTCCTCGCCCTTGAACTTGGCGATCTCCCGGGCACCGCCCGGGAACACCAGCACCGTCTCGCCGTTCTCCATCAGCTCGCCTGCGGTGTCGGGATGGCCGAGGACACCGCCGTAAGCATCCACGAAGTCCGCGGCGGCACCCCGCATCTGAGCGATCTGTCGTTCGGCGAGCACACGCACTCGACGACCGAGTTCACGGCGGACGAAGTGCGAGATGAGGACCACCTCCGGGGAGCCGGCCTGGGTGTGGTTGCCCACCAACAGAAACCGGCCGTCCCGGGGAAGTAGATGCCGACCTTCTACATAGGGCCGAGTGAGATCGACGACGGGCCGCAGACCGTCGTCCACGTCCTCGAGACAGCGACGCAGCATCCGAACGCGTCGTCCGTCGTGCATCAGTGCCTCGAGACTCGCGGCGGAGGGTTCGACGGGAACGGGCGCGAACGGCGGTCTCATGCGCCCTCTTTCAGGCCAAAAGTTAGACGGGCTTGCTTACCTTTCACCGTACGCCCTGCCGTGGACTGATCAGGCCGACGACGAGGACGTATGCAAACTCGTCGATGACATCGGCTCGTTCCTCGGGCAGAGGTCAGTCTTCGTCCTTGGAATCGCCGTCGCCTGAATCCTCCTCGAAGTCCTTTTCGGCGTCTTCGTCCGAGTCCTTCTTGGCGTCCTTCGAGTCCGAGTCGCCGTCCTTCTCGTCGGATGCGGTGCGCCCCAACTCGATGACGGCCCAATGACTCGGCGAGAGCAGGACGCTCCACGTGCCTTCCTTCTTGCCCAGCTTCAACACACCGTTCTCGACCTCCCACACGGTGTCGTCGTCGTACTGAGATTCCTGACCATCGCTGTAGGTGAGTTTGAATGCCATGCGGATGTGTGCCCCGACGTCGACGTTGCTAACCGCGCGAGCGACGAGCCTGGAGAACGCGGGCGGGTCATCGCCCGCGTCGGCATTGCTGGGATGGCGGCACCGCGTCGGGCCGACGATGCCACGACGACCACCCGCGGTCCCCGACGAATCGTGAACGCGCCCCGCCCGTAGCGCGCTGCGACACGCGTTGCCGGCGGCTCGAGCCTTCAAGGCACTAATTTCGTGGTGGTTCTCATTCATTGCGTACGGTTCCGTCGTCATCCTGCGAACAACCGCGAGACGTCCGGCAACCGTCGTCCTCATACCCGACCGCATGCGGCCTTGCGCCGGTATCCTCGGCGGTGATTTGCTGTCGTCTGGACGGCACGGAGGGGCGTCGAGCAAGACCATGACGGGGGTACCACGATGACGGCAGCGTCATCCGGCTCGACGTCGGGGCGCGCCGTCCACTACGAGTGGATCACCGACTATCTCGCAGCGCGCCGGCTCACCGGCGCGGTCCGGTTGATGATGTCGCTGATCTCTGCGTCGCTGACCGCGTGCCTGGTGGCGTTGCTCGCCAGCGTCGATGGACCCCGTGGCACCGTCCCCGTGGCGATGATGAGCATCGCGCTGGCCGGTGGCGTCGCCGGCTCGGTGCTGTGGGCCTGGCGATGGCCGACACGCGGGCAGTCGCTCGCCTACGCAGTCGTGTCGAACACGTCGGTGGCGCTGGGTTGCTTGTCGTATCCGAGCTCGCAGGGAGCGCTGACCGGGTGCATCGCCTTCGCCACCATGGGCGCCTACATCGCGTTCTTCCACTCCACGGCGCTGGTCCTGTACAACTTCTGCCTGGCTGCGCTGGTGGCGGTCAGCGCGGCGGTTCGGGTGGCCGAGTCCGGGCATCTCGCCCTCGCCGCCGTCGACCTGTTCCTCATCGCGCAGGTGAACATCGCGATGCCGCTGGCGATCCACGTGCTGGTGCGCGCCCTGGGCGTCGATCTCGAACGGGCCGACCGGGACCCACTCACCGGCCTGCTGAATCGGCGGTCGTTCCAGAATCACACCGAGAAGATGTTGGCCACCGCCGTCGGCTCGCCGCATTCCTACCTCGCCGTCGCGATGATCGACCTCGACGACTTCAAGCGCATCAACGACACCCACGGCCATCAGGCGGGCGACGACGCGCTGGTCGCGGTCAGCCGTGCGCTGGGCCTGGCGGTCATGGACGGCCCGGCGGTCATCGCCCGCAGCGGCGGTGAGGAATTCATCGTCGCCGCGGTGAGTTCCACGCCCGACGCGACGCTGTTGGCCCGCCGGGTGTGCGAGGCGATCGCCGACCTGCCGGTCGCGATCACGGCGAGCGTGGGCACCGCCTGCATCGACGTCGGCGCGCTGCGCGGTGACGCCGACGAGCTACCGGCGGGAGTCGAGCGCCTCGTCGCGGCGGCCGACGAAGCCATGTACTCCGCGAAGCGTGCCGGCGGCAACCGGTTTCACCACTCGAGCCATCAGGAACTCTGACCGGCCAGCCCGACGCGCAGTGCGATTGCCTGCTTGATGCCGACCTCGATCGCGAAGTCGAGCGGGGTCGGCTGTCCCAGGGCGCTGTAGTAGTCGATCCGGACGATCGCCCGGTCCTGGCTGAACACCATGGCGGTGACGGCCTTCGTCCCGTCGGGCGACAGTCCGGTGACCACCTCCCCGCCCGCTCCCACGGGGAGGGCCTGCGGCGGCCCGGTCGGGACGACGGTGGAGAGCTTGCCCCGCGCGATGGGCACTTCCCGCAGCGCCGTCTCGGCATCGGCCTGGATGACGATCGTGATGCCGACGGCCCGCGTCTGGTCGCCGTTGGTCATCAACTCCTCGGCGCCCTCGATGCCGTCCGGGTTGCGCAGCGGCGGAGGGGCCGTGAAGGCGTCATCGGGGACGTAGACGTCGCTGGGCTGGAGCAGCAGTCGGGTGTAGTCCGCGGACTGGGCGGCGGCCGTCGACGTCGTTGTCGTGGTCGTCGTCGAGCCGGCCGAGGGCAACGACAGCGGAGTCAGGACGGGGTCGGTCCCACCGCACCCGGCGGTCAGGACCATGACGGCAGCGGCGGTGACCGCGGCCCAGCGGGCGCGCGAGGCGGCTCGGGTCACAGGAACGGCTTGGTGGCGGGGCCGAGCGCGGAGTGGGCGGCCAGTCGCACCCCGGCGTCGGCGACTGCGCGCAGGTGAGCGAGCCGGTGGGCCTCCCACCCCTGCAGGTCGGGCAGCGGTTCGCTGCGACGCCACCCGTGCAGGGCGCGGGCGAGATCCTCGGCGTCGCCGAACGCCTTCGACGTTCCCGACGCGGTGTGCGGGCGGACGGTTCCCGCGGCGTCACCCAGCAGGACGATGCGGTCGGCGACCATGCCGATGGGCGGGAGGTCGAAGACCGGCTGCATGAAGACGGCGGACTGCTTCAGCAGCGCCGCGAACGGTGCGGGCAGCGTCTCCTCGGCCAGTGCCACGACCGACGCCTCCGACGCAGCGGTGAGCTCGCCGGGCGGAAGGAAGAATTCGTAGGAGTTGCCCGACCGTCCGGTGAGCAGCTCGGGCAGCCGGGCCTCGGCGGCGTTGACGTACCAAACCCAGTTGACGCGGCGCTCGCCCTCGCCGCGCCGGCCGTCGGCGCCGGGCACCAGGTAGCACAGCATCTGCATGCCGGGAACGGCGAACGAGGTGAACCGCTCGGCGAGCAGGTCCCGCAGGTCCTCGGGGAGACTGCCCTCCGGCTCGAGCCCACGGAAGGCGACGTAGCCGGAGTAGCGCAGGTCGTCCCGGCCGGTGACGAGTCTCCTGGTGGCGGAGCCGATCCCGTCGGCGCCGACGAGGACGTCTGCGGTGGTGGCGTACCCGTCTCCGAATCGGGCGGTCACCTCGCCGTCCTCGACCGCCAGTTCGGTCAGTCGACTGTCCAAGCGGACGCAGACGTCGGACAGCGGTGTCCGGATCGCCTCGTACAGCGTGTCCCACGCCGACATCCACTGCGGCGCATGATGACGCGTCGGCGGGGCGTGCCGATGCAACTGCTGTCGCTCGACGAGTTGAACGCACACCGACGGCACCGATCGCTCCAGCCGGGCGAGCAGATCGGCGACCTCGGGCTGCATGACGATTCCGGCGCCGCGGGGCTCCGTGCGTCCCGCCGACCGTTCGTACACGGCCACGTCGGCGCCGATCGAGCGCAGGGCGTGCGCTGCGGCCAGGCCTCCGAGTGAGCCACCGACGACGGCGGCCCGGAACGGCGTCGGCCCGTCATGGGCCCGCGTCACCGGAACGCTCTGCTGTACTGCGCCGGATGGGCCAGCGGGTGGCCGAGTTCGTCGGCGGCCTGCCGGATCCAGCTCGGGTTGCGCAGCAACACCCGGGCGAGGAAGACGGCGTCCGCCTCCCCGTCGGCGACGATGCCGTCCGCCTGATGCGGGTCGGTGATCAACCCAACTGCGGCGGTGGGCATCTCGATCTCCTTGCGTACTCTCGCCGAGAACGGCACCTGATAGCTGGGGCCGACCGGAATCGCAGCGTCCGGCGCCGAACCGCCGGACGACACGTCGATCAGGTCGACGCCGCGTCGCTTCAGACGTCCCGCGAGTTCGAGGGTGTCGAGCACCGTCCACCCGGGACGGACGTCATCGGTGTCCCCGGCCAGCCAGTCGGTCGCCGAGACGCGGACGAACAGTGGCAGGTGGTCCGGCCATGTGCCACGCACGGCGTCGACGACCTCCAGCGCGAACCGCATCCGGTTCTCCAGCGAGCCGCCGTAGTGATCGGTGCGGTGGTTGGAGTGCGGCGACAGGAACTGGTGGATCAGGTACCCGTGCGCGGCGTGCAGTTCGAGTACCCGGAAACCGGCCGACGCGGCCCGCCGGGCGCCGTCGGCGAAGGCTCCGACGAGGTCGCCGATGTCGGCCACGCTCAACTCCTCGGGCATCGGCAGTCGGCCGAACGCGACGTCGCTGGGACCGACCGTCGTCCACGAGCGTTGCGGGCGTTCGGGATCCGGCCATGGGCGGCCCGTCGACCCCTTCCTTCCGGCGTGGACGAGCTGGATGCCCGGCACTGCGCCCTGTGAGGAGACGAAGTCCGTGATCCGCCCGAACGCCCCGGCCTGCCGGTCGTTCCACATGCCCAGGTCGTACTCGCTGCTGCGCCCGCTGGGGTGGACGGCAGTCGCCTCGACCATCACGAGTGCCGCACCCGCCACCGCCCGCGACCCCAGATGCTGCACGTGCCAGTCCCCGGGGGTGCCGGTGTCGTCGCCCGCCGGCGGCGCGGCGAACTGCATCATGGGCGACATCCAGGCGCGGTGCGCGAACGTCACGTCGCGCAAGGTCAAGGGACTGAACAGGTGTGGCATCGGAGACTCCTCTTCGATCAGGACTTCAGGAACGCCAGCAGGTCGGCGTTGATGACGTCGGCGTGGGTGGTGGGCATGCCGTGCGGGAAGCCCTGGTAGGTCTTCAGCGTCCCGTTCGCCAGCAGTTCGGCGGACTTCGGGCCGGACGCGACGTAGGGCACGATCTGGTCGTCCTCGCTGTGCATGACCAGCGTGGGCACCGTGATCTTCTTCAGGTCCTCGGTGAAGTCGGTCTGCGAGAACGCGACGATGCCGTCGTAGTGGGACAGGGCGTCGCCCATCATCCCCTGACGCCACCAGTTCTCGATGACCGCTTCCGACGACTCGACGCCGGGCTGGTCGAAGTTGTAGAACGGCCCCGACGGCAGCGCACGGTAGAACTCCGACCGGTTGGCCGCCAGCTGTGTCTGCAAGCCGTCGAACACGCTCTTGTGCAAGCCTTCCGGGTTCGCATCGGTCTGAACCATCAGCGGCGGCACCGCGCTGATGAGGGCGGCCTTCGACGCACGGCCCTCGCCGTGGCGGGCGAGGAAGCGGACCACCTCGCCGCCGCCGGTGGAGTGTCCGACGTGGATGGCGTCGTGCAGGTCGAGGTGCTCGACGAGGGCGTGCAGATCGTCGGCGTAGTGGTCGAGGTCGTGGCCGCCGGGTGTCTGGGTCGAGCGCCCGTGGCCGCGCCGGTCGTGAGCGATGACGCGGTAGCCCTGGGCGAGGAAGAACAGCATCTGGGTGTCCCAGTCGTCGCTCGACAGCGGCCAGCCGTGGCTGAACACGATGGGCTGGCCGGTGCCCCAGTCCTTGTAGAAGATGTCGGTGCCGTCGGTGGTGGTGATGACGCTCATGTCGGTGCCTCTCGAAGTCGGAAGAAGGGGTGCGGGCCCAGTATCAGTCCAGCGGGTTGGTGCGGGTGACGATCAGTGGATCGGCGGGGGTGAAGGGGAATTGGGGGAGGTCGTCGATGTGGGTGCCGAAGGTGGCGGCGAGGACTTCGCGGGAGTAGGCGCTGGCGGATGCGCGGTAGCCGATGTCGGCGGGGAAGGGCTGGTCGAAGAAGATGAGGAAGTGCCAGGGGTCGGTGCCGGTGTTCTCGATGTGGTGGGGGTAGGCGCGGGGGATGAAGTACATGTCGCCGGTGGTGAGGTTCCAGGTGTCGAGGGTGCCGTCGGGGTTCATGATGGTCATGCGGGCGTCGCCGTGGTTGACGTAGCCCATCTCGGCGGTGACGGGATGCCAGTGCGGTTCGCGCATGCCGTTCTCGGTGACCCGCAGTGAGTACATGGAGATGTCCTTGAGGATGGGCCAGAACTGGTCGCGGGCGAAGCGGGCGTTACCGGACACGTAGTTCAGTCCCGGGGATTGGGCTTCGACGTCGAACTTGTGCGGGTCGTTGAAGTGCGCGGCGGCGGGCACGACGGGGTCGCCGATGCGGGCGGCGAGTTTGTGGTCGCGGGTGCTACGACGAATCTTGGCGAAGTCGGCCGAGGGGAGGTCGTAGGTGTTGCCCAGGACGGCGTCGGAGAAGGCGCCGAGGGTGGCGCCGAAGCCGAAGTCCTCGGGGAGTTCGTTGCGGAAGGCGATGATGAATTCGGCGACGTCGTCGCCGATGTTCTCGATGTGGTGCAGGGAGCCGGATTCGGCGTGGAACATCTGGCCGGCGGTGACGATGAAGGTGGAGAACTTGCTGCCGCTGTCGAGGATGGAGACCAGTGCGGTGCCCGAGACGCAGTAGGTGAGTTCGTTGGCGTTGGCGTGCCAGTGGGGTGTGCGCATGGCGCCGGGGTTGAGCAGGACACGTTTGATGGACAGGCGGTTAAGGATCGGCAGGTTGTCGGCGGTGACGCGGCGCATCGAGCCGAGGTCGGACTCCTCGACGATCTCTCCGTCGAGCAGGGAGGCGGTGTGGACGCTGCGTGCCTGTGTGGTGGTCATCGGATCTCCTCGAAGGTGGTGGGCCCCGTCGATGGGGCGTTCGGCCTGGCGACGTCTCCGACTCTCGTCTCCGTCACGGGAAATGTCTTGGACGGTGGCGGCCAACCGTCGTACCGATCGAGGTGCACGGCCGCTTCCGGCTAGCAGGTATTGACCAACGGTGATGGTCGGGCCCAGTGTTGCCTGACGTCGCCCACCGGGGCATCAGTCGAGTGACTGATGGATGCACCGCCGCGGTGGGCGAAGATCACTCGACCGGCCGGATCGACCCCCCCGGCCTATCATTCAAGGCGGAGCCGCGGCGCGGAGAACACGAGGGCGGGACGCGATGAGTGGATGGCGGGGTGCCGGCGACCACCGCGGTGTCGTCGTCCTCGATCCGGCCATCATCGAACTGATCGACGCGATGTCGACCCCGCCGACGCTGCGCCAGCTCGGACCGCAGGACGGCCGGATCGCGCTGCGCGAGGCGCAGCAGACGCTGCGCGAGCACCCGGGGACGACGGCGCGCTTCCACACCGCAGAGGTGGGACCGGCGGGCCTGACCGGCCTCTGGGTGATCCGCCCGCGCCACGCCGAGGGACCGCTGCCCACCGTCTTCTATCTGCACGGCGGGCGGTGGATGTTCGGTGACGCCGACACCCACGCTCACGTCGTGTCGGAACTCGCCGTCGGAGCGGGCGTCGCGATGGTGGTGCCGGAGTACAGTCGCACGCCCGAGGCCCGGTATCCGGTGGCGCTGGAGGAGTGCTACGCCGCGCTGCTGTGGGTGCACGCCAACGCCGACGACCTCCACCTGGACGTCACGTCCATCGCCCTCGCCGGTGACTGCGCCGGCGCCACCATCGCCACGGCCGTCGCAATGCTCGCCAAGTCGCGTGGCGGTCCGCGACTGCGCGCCCAACTGCTCTACTACCCGCCGACCGATGCGGCGTGCGACTCGGCGTCGCACCGGGAGTTCGGCGACGGCTACCTGCTGTCCAGCGCGGAGCAGGCCTGGTACTGGAACCAGTACTGCGACGGCGACCGAACGTGCCCCACGGTGTCGCCGCTGTACGCCCGCCCCGAGGACCTGACCGGTCTGCCGCCGACGATGGTGGTCACCGCCGAAGCCGACGTGGTGCGCGACGAAGGCGCCGACTTCGCCCGCAACCTGCGCCGCGCCGGCGTCGACGTGACCGCCCTGCGCTACCTCGGCACGGTGCACGACTTCGTGGTGCTGAGCCGGCTGGCCGAGATCGCTCCCGCCCGGGCGGCGATCGCGCAGGGCTCGTGGTTCCTGCGCGAGAGGCTCCACGCGTGAGCCCGCACCGGTTTCAGATCGTCGGCCGCGACGAGCTGGTCGCCCTCACCCGGGCCGTCGTCCGCGGTGCCGATACCGCTCCACCGGCGGTACTCCTGGTCGGCGAGTCCGGGATCGGCAAGACGGCACTGCTGCACTTCGCAGTACGCGCCGCCGACGACCAGCTGTGCGTCGTGTTCGCCGCGGGCGTCGCGGGGGAGTCGCACGGGTACGCCGCGCTGGCCGGACTGCTGTGGCCGGTGCTCCCGTCCGCGGCGACCCTGCCGCACGCCCTGCGCGACGCCCTGACCGAGGCGATGCACGGGCCGCCGGCGGTCGCGCGGCCGGCGCTGATCCGCGACGCCGTCATCGCGGTCCTCGAGGCCGCCGCCGTCGAACGGCCGGTCCTGCTGGTGATCGACGACGTCGACCTCTTCAACGACGAGATGCGCGATCTGCTCGTCGGCGTGGCCGCGCAGCTGATCACCACGCGCGTCCGGGCCGTGCTGACCGCGCACCGTCGCCACGTCCTCGCCGGCGTCGGCCGGGCCCTCCGCACCGTCGAGATCGGACCGCTGTCGCCGCGCGACTCGGCGTTGCTGGTGGACTCGCAGCCCGAGCAGCCCAACCCCAGCGTGCGCGGCGAGATCATCCGCTGGTCGCGCGGCAACCCGTTGGCGCTCATCGAGTTCACCCGCGCCTACGCCCGCAACGGCACCTCGACCTTCCACGGCGCCACCCTGTCCGGCGGCGCAGGCACACACCCGCTGTTCGCCGACCGGATCGCCGCGCTGCCTGCTGACACCCGCCGGCTGCTGCTGTTCGCCGCCGCGGGCACGGGACGGGAGACGGTCGACGCCGTCACCGCCGCCGCCGGACTGGGCAGCCACTTCGCCGCGTGGGAGCCCGCCCGCCGGGACGGCTACGTCGAGTTCACCGACGAGCGCCGCATCGTCTTCGCGCACGCGCTGTTGCGCGCCGCCGCCTACGCGAGCGGCGACTTCGGCGAGCAGCGCGCCGCGCACCTCGCGCTGGCCGCGATCGCCGGTCTCGAGGCCTCCGCGCGAGCCTGGCACCTGGGATCGGCCGCACCCGGATCCGACGAGATGATCGCCGCGATGCTTGAGGCCACCGCGAGCCAATCCGCGCCGCGTGCAGACGAATTGGAGCGTGCCCGGGCGCTGCAGCGCGCCGCCGAACTCAGCCCCGACCGCGTCGACGCGGCGCGGCGGTATGCGCTCGCCGCGGGCGCCGCCAACTTCGCGGGCGACCCGGCGTGGGCGCTGTCGATGACCGAGATGCCGCTGCGCGAGTCCGACGATCCGAACGTGACCGGCTACGCCGCGCTGATCCGGGCGTCGATCCTCCTGCAGTCCGGCCGTGCGGGGGCCGCGTTCGGGGTGATAGACGCCGTCCTCGCCGGACCCTGGCCCGACGACGGCCACCTGGTCCTCGCGCTGCTGTACTCGGCGGGCGGTGCCGCGTACTACACCGGTGACGTCGAGCACCGTCGGCGCCTGCGCGGGTGGCTCGACCGCGTGGGGGCCACGCCGCCGACGCCGAGTGCCTTCCCGCTGCCGTTCCCCCCGGCGGCCGCCGACTTCCAACTCGCCTACGTCGGGATGTACGCCGACACCGCCGCTGCCGACGCACGGCCCGTGCTGCCGGCGCCGGTGGACCGGCCCACGGTGCCGGAACTCGAGCCCGTTCGCCGACTCATCGGTGGCACGATGGCCTTCGCCACCGACGACACAGTTACGGCCGCAACCGAACTCACCGGTGCCATCGAAAGTCTCGCGGCGGCGGGCGGCCTGCGTGGCTTCGGGTTCGCCGTGGCGCCCCTGGCGTGGAGCCTGCTCGACACCGGACGGTGGACCAAGCTGGCCGAGATGCTCGACGAGGTCGCGGAGCTGTGTGCGGTCGTAAGGGGCTCCACGCTCGTCGAGCGCGAGACCCTGGCCTGCCAGGCCCAGTGGATGGCGATGCGCGGCGACGTCGACGGTGCCACCCTGGCCGTGAGCCGGGCCCGGGAGTCGGCGGCCTCCGCCGGCGGGCCGCCGTGCGTCACCGAGGTGAACCTGCACCGCGCGGCCGGCTGGATCGACGTCGCCACCGGGGACTTCGACGCCGCCTATCGCCGGTTCCGAGCCATGTTCGATGCCGACGGCCGACCCGTCCACTTCGTGGTGTCACACCGCGCCCTCGCCGATCTGGCGTGGTCGGCGGCGCGCAGCGGGCGCATCGAGGAGGCGGCGCCACTCGCCGCGGCGATCGGTCGCGGGCTGGGTTCCGCACCGTCGGTGAGGCTTCGGCTGCTGCGGCACCAGGCGACCGCCCTCACCACCGACGGGCACCTCGCCGAGCGGCACTACAAGCTCGCGGTCTTCGACCCCGCGGGCGAACAGTGGCCGCTCGAACGCGCCCGCGCCCGCCTGCACTACGGCGAGTGGCTGCGGCGGGCGCGCCGGCCCGCGGAGGCCAGACCGCTCCTGGCGGCGGCGCTGGAGGTCTTCGAGCGGCTGGGTGCCGAACCGTTGGCGGGCATCGCACGCGCCGAGTTGCGCGCGGCGGGTGTCACCACCACCTCGACCGAGGACGCCGGCGACCTGCTCGGCGCGCTCACCGCACAGGAGCGGCAGATCGTGACCCTCGCGGCGTCCGGTCTGACCAACCGCGAGATCGCCGAGAGGCTGCGGCTCTCACCGCGCACGGTCGCCTCGCACCTCTATCACGTCTACCCGAAGCTCGGGGTGAGCCGCCGCCACGAACTGCGCGAGTTCACGTCCTGATCCCGTGCAGCGCAGTCGCGAGCGCCGCCACGGCCTGCGCCGTCGCCGCGCGGGCCGCGCTGGATCGTGCCAGGGCGTCGAGCACCGGAAAGCCGTGGATGGTGCCCTCGTAGCGGACGGCGGTCGTCGTCACGCCCTCCTGGCGCAGCCGGGCGGCGAAGGCCTCACCCTCGTCGCGCGCAACGTCCGCCTCGGCCGTGATGACCAGCGTGGGTGGGAACTTCGCGAGATCGGCGGCCGACGCGTGCAGTGCGCTGATCGTCGGATCGGTCCGGTCGCCGTCACCGAGATAGCCGTCCCAGTGCGCGAGTAGGTGGTCGCGGTGCAGCAGATAGCCCTCGGCGAACTCCTCGGCCGACGGCGTATCGAGCGCGGGATCGATCACCGGTGTTATCGCCACCAGCTGCGCGACGCGGAACTCGTTGCGGCGCAGGGACAGCAGGACCAGGCAGATGCCCAGCGTGGCCCCCGTCGAGTCGCCGGCGACCGCGACGCGCCGCGGGTCCAGCCCGTGCCGCGCGCCCGCCTGGTGGATCCAGCGGACGGCCGCGTAGGCCTGCTCCAGGGCGACGGGGTGGCGCGCCGCGGGCGACGGTGCGAACTCCGGGACGATCAGCGCCGCGGGCGTCCCGACGGCAAGCCGGGAGACGATCCGGGCGTGGCTGCGGCTGTCGCCCACCGCCCATCCGTCGCCGTGCAGGTACACCACCGCGGGCAGCGGTCCCGCGACGTGGGACGGACGGACGACGCGGACCCCGATCATGCCGTACTCACCCGCGGCGACGTCCACCCACTCGTCGACGGTGCCGGTCCCGTCGGGCGCGTCCTGCAGGTCGGACCACGCCGTCCCGCGCGTACTGATCGACTCGAGCAGATCCGTGACAGCCGGGTCCAGCACGAGGCCGGGTGCCTCGGCCGTCACCGCGACCCGCCACGCGTGACCGTCATCGCCCCAGTGTCCGCCGACCGCGGCCAGTGATCATCAGTCATCCGACTGATGACGTCGGGCGCCCCGGCCAGCACACTGCCAGGATGAGCCTCGACGGGAGTCCCGTGCGCAGCGCCAACCGCGCCGTCGACGTCCTCGCCGCCACGGCGTGCAGTACCGAGAGAGGACACCGATGACGACGATGGATCGCGTGGGCCAGTCGGTCAACCGCGTCGAGGGTGGCGGCAAGGTCACCGGCGCGGCGACGTACACCGCCGACGTGGTCCTGCCGGGACAGGTCCACGCCGCGCTGGTGCAGTCCGAGATCCCGCACGGCACGGTCACCGCGGACTCGCTGCGCGCGAGTGCCGACCGTGTCGCGGCGGCCCCCGGCGTCCTGCACGTGCTGACGCCGCTGAACTGCCCGCCACTGCACGCGCTCCCCGACGACCTCACCTGGGACCTCCCGCTGGAACGCCGCCCACCGCTGTCGGACCTGACGGTCCAGCACGTCGGACAGCACATGATGCTGGTGGTCGCCGATACGTGGGAGAACGCCACCGCGGCAGCAGCTCTCGTCGAACTCGACTACGAGCCGCTGCCGGCGACGCTCGACGCACACGACGTCACCGAGGCGCCCGGCGGGCAGGACGGCCCGATCCGGCAGGGGAGCTACCGCCCCGACCACTTCGTGAAGCTGAGCGAGGAGAAGCTGCAGGACCGCCGCGGCGAACCACCCACCGACGGCAGCGTCCGGATGGCCGCCCGTTACACCACGCCGTACAACGCCCACTATCCGATCGAGCTGTCGGCGACGATCGCCGCCTGGGACGGCGACCGGCTGACCGTCCACGACAGCACCCGGTGGATCGCCGGCGAACGGGCGGCACTCGCGGTGTACCTCGGCATGTCCGAGGACGACGTCCGGGTGCTGGCCCCGTTGGTGGGCGGCGCGTTCGGGTCCAAGAGCTTCCTCTGGATGCACGTCGTGCTGTGCGCCGTCGCCGCCCGCGAAGTCGGACGCCCCGTCAAGCTGGTGCTGACCCGCGACCAGATGTTCTCCTCGACCGGGCACCGGCCGCGCACGGAGCAGGACGTGGTGCTAATCGCCGACGACCGCGGTGACATCCTCGGCACCGAGCACCACACCCTCACCGAGACCTCGACCGTCGCGCACTTCTGTGAGCCCGCCGGGCTGTCGACCCGATTTCTGTACCAGTCACCGCATCTCGAGGTGTCGCACCGCACCGCGCGGATCAACGCGCCGACGCCCTGCTTCATGCGCGGCCCGGGGGAGGCGCCGGGCCTGTTCGCGCTCGAGGTGGCGATCGACGAACTCGCCCACGAACTCGGCCTCGACCCCCTCGAGTTGCGCGTGCGCAACCACGCGGACCGCGATCAGGCCAGCGGCAAGCCGTGGTCGGGCAAGCACCTGCTCGACTGCTACGAGTCCGGCGCCCGTCGCTTCGGGTGGGCGGACCGGCCCGTCACGCCGCGTGCGCTGCGACGCGACGGCGTCCAGGTCGGCTGGGGGATGGCGACCGCGACCTATCCGGGCCGCCGCATGCCCGCGTCCTGCCGGGTGGTCACCGCCCCCGACGGAACCGTCCAGTTCGCCTCGGCCACACACGAAGTCGGTAACGGCGTACGGACCGTCATGACGCAGGTCGCCGCCGACGCGACGGGGTTGCCGCTGTCGTCGGTGAGCTTCGAGTCCGGCGACTCCGACTTTCCCGCCGCGCCCTACAGCGGCGCGTCGCAGACGACGGCGACGGTCGGGTCCGCCGTGTTCGCGGCGGCTTCCGAATGGCGGCGACGGGTCGACGAACTGGCCGGCTCGTCGTCTCCCGAGGACCTGCTGAACGTGGCGCGCGCACACCACGATCGGCTGAGCTTCGTCGCCGACAGCGACGCCGGCGACCAGGAGCACGAGGCGTTCCAATCGTTCGGCGCGCACTTCTGCGAGGTGGAGGTCGACGAGGAGATCGGCCGGGCGTCGGTGGTGCGGTGGGTCGCGGTGATGGACTGCGGCCGCGTGCTCAACCCGAAGCTCGCGCGCAGCCAGGTGATGGGTGGCATCACGTTCGGGCTCGGGATGGCGCTGCTCGAGCAGGTGCCCTACGACGGCGAGACGGCCCGCATGATCGGCGAGTACTACCTGCCCACCCACGCCGACCGTCCGGACTTCGACGTGTCGTTCGTCGACAGCACCGACTACGGCCTCGACCCGATCGGCGTCCGCGGCATCGGTGAGATCGGCGCCTGCGGGGTGCCCGCCGCCATCGCGAACGCGATCTTCCACGCCACCGGAAAACGGTTGCGCGACCTGCCGATCACGCTGGAGAACCTGATGACGCCGTACCGACCGCCGACCTCGGAGGAGGCCCGATGAGCGAGGAACACGTGGTGGAACTCCGCGTCAATGGCGAGGCACACCGCGTCGAGGCCGACGTGCGCACGACGCTGCTCGACCTGCTGCGCGACCGGCTGGACTTCACCGGCACCAAGAAGGGTTGCGACCACGGTCTCTGCGGGGCGTGCACGGTCGCCGTCGACGGCGAGCGCGTCGTCAGCTGCCTCACGCTGGCCGCCTCGATCGACGGTTCCGAGGTCCTGACGGTCGAGGGCATCGCCTCGGGCGACGACCTCCACCCGCTGCAGCACGCGTTCCTGGACTGCGACGGCTTCCAGTGCGGCTTCTGCACGAGCGGGCAGATCTCGTCGGCGCACGCGATGCTGGCCGAGCATGCCCGCGGCGACCTGAGCACCGCGTCGTTCGAGGGTTCGCGGGAGGACGTCGTCAGCGGGTGCTCTCGACTGTCCAACGCGGAGATCCGGGAACGCATGGCGGGCAACATCTGTCGCTGCGGCGCATATGCGAACATCGTCGACGCCATCGCGTCGGTCGCGGGGGAGCGGTCGGCGTGAAGACCTTCGAGTTCCGCCACGCCACGTCCGTCGACGACGCCGTCGCAGGGGCCGCCGCGGGCGGTACCTACTTCGCCGGCGGCACCAACCTGCTGGACCTGATGAAGGGCGGGGTCGCCCAGCCGACCGCACTGGTGGACCTGCGGCGGCTGGGCCTGACCGACATCACCCCGACCGACGAGGGCGGGGTGTTCGTCGGGGCGGGCGCGAGCAACAGCGCCGTCGCCAACCACAGGCTGATCCGCAGCCAGTACCCGGTCGTGTCGCACGCGATCCTGAGCGGGGCGACGACGCAGCTGCGCAACATGGCCACGGCAGGTGGAAACCTGCTGCAGCGCACGCGGTGTCCGTACTTCATGCAGACGACGTTCACGTCGTGCAACAAGCGGATCCCGGGCAGCGGGTGCGCGGCCCGAGGTGGATTCCATCGCGAGCACGCGGTCTTCGGGGCCAGCGAGGAGTGCGTGGCGACCCATCCGTCCGACATGGCGGTCGCACTGGCCATCCTGGACGCGGTCGTGCACGTGCAGGGGCCCGACGGGCGGCGGGTGGTGCCGATCGACGGGTTCTTCGCGCTGCCGGGCGACACCCCCGACGTGGACAACACGTTGCGGCCCGCGGAGCTGATCCTCGGCATCGAGTTGCCGCCGTCGCGGTTCGCCGACCATTCCTGGTATCTGAAGGTGCGCGACCGGCACAGCTACGCGTTCGCGCTGGTGTCCGTCGCGGCGGGGCTGGCGATGGAGGACGGGGTCATCGCGTCGGCGGCGCTCGCGCTCGGCGGGGTGGCCCCGAAGCCGTGGCGGTTGCACGCGGCCGAGGCGGCACTGGTCGGCCGTCCCGCGGACGAGGCGGCGTTCCACGCGGCCGCCGCCCTCGCGATGGACGGCGCGGACCCACTGCCGCAGAACGAGTTCAAGGTCGACCTGGGGCGGCACGCGGTGGTGCGGGCGTTGACCCGCGCCGCCGCCGTCGAGTGAGCGGTGACGTGCACGGCCACTCGCGCTCTGGTCGCGTGAGCGCTATCTGAACGCGGGCATCGCGGCCGCGGGGGAGTGGTGTGTCTCCGGCGGGCGTCAACGATCGATGACGCCCCCGGGTGGACCGTGCCCTTCCTGGCCGTGCGTTCGCGCGTTTGCGCGTCGAGTGAGCGGTGACGTGCACGGCCACTCGCACTTTGGTCGCGTGAGCGCTATCCGAACGCGGGCATCGCGGCCGCGGGGGAGTGGTGTGTCTCCCGCGGGCGTCAACGTTCAGTGACGCCCCCGGGTGGACCGTGCCCTCGCTGTCCCGCCCGTTCGCGCGTCGAGTGAGCGCTATCCGAATCCGAGCGCGGACCCTACCGGCCGGGGATGTACTGCAGCGCCTTGACGAACGGCGGCATGATCTTCGCCCACAGCTTCGGCGGAAGCCCGCGCGGCCCACCGAGGTTCAGGATGCGCGTGGTGGCGATCGTCTGCGGCTCGGTGTACTTGATGAGCCCCTCGGGGCCGTGGCGACGGCCCATCCCGGACACTCCCATGCCACCCATCGGCGCACCGGTGCTCCCCCAGGTCGGCGCGTAGCCCTCGTCGACGTTCACGGTGCCGGCGTGGATGCGCGCGGCGATCTCCTCGCCCTCCCGCTTGCTGGCCGCCCAGACGCTGGCGTTCAGGCCGTACTCGGTGTCGTTGGCGCGGGCGACCGCCTCGTCGACATTGGCCACCGGGTAGATCGAGACGAGGGGTCCGAACGTCTCCTCGCGGTAGCACTCGGCGTCCTCGGGGACGTTCGTCAGCACGGTGGGCTCGAAGAACAGCGGCCCCAGGTCGGGCCGCGGCTTGCCGCCGGCCACGACGGTCGCACCCTTCACGACCGCGTCGTCGACGTGAGCGGAGACGGCCTTCACCTGCTCCTCGGAGATCAGGCTGCCCATCTCGACGCCGAACTCGTAGCCGCCGCGGAAGGTCATGTTGCGGACCCGCTCGCCGAACACACGGGTGAACTCGTCGGCGATGGACTGCTCGACGTAGATCCGCTCGATCGAGATGCAGAGCTGCCCGGAGTTGGCGAAGCAGGCGCGCACGGCGGCGTCGGCGACCTCGCGCAGGTTGGCGCCGGCCGTCACGATCATCGGGTTCTTGCCGCCGAGTTCGGCCGAGAAGCCGATCAGCCGGCGGCCCGCCTGCTCGGCGAGCAGCTGGCCCGTCGCGGTGGACCCGGTGAACATCAGGTACTCGGTGTTCTCGACCAGGGCCGTACCGACCACCGAGCCCTGCCCTGGGACGACGGCGAACAGGTCCCGCGGCAGACCGGCGTCGTACAGCAGCTCTACGCACGCCAGCGCGCAGTACGGCGTCTGGCTGTCGGGCTTGAGCACCACGGCGTTGCCGGCGAGCAGTGCGGCGATCGCGTCGGACACCGCCAGCGTCATCGGGTAGTTCCACGGCGAGATGACGCCGACGACGCCCTTCGGCTGGTACCGCACGACGGTCTTCGTGAGGCCCGGCAGCATGCCCGTCACCCGCTGCGGACGCAGCAGCTTCGGCGCGACGCGGGCGTAGTGCCGCGCCGTCATCGCGATGTCGAGGATCTCCTCCTGCGCGGCGTTGCGGGACTTGCCCGTCTCGGCCTGCGCCATGTCCATCAGCGAGTCGAGGTTCTTGAGCACCAGGTCGCGGTAGCGGTGGAAGATCGCGGCGCGCTCGGACACGGGCCGGGTCGCCCACTCCTTCTGCGCCACCCGGGCGCGGGCGATCGCGTCCAGGGCGTCCTGCGCGGTGCCGACCGGAATGGTGGTCAGCTCCTTGCCGGAGAACACCTCGACGACCGACCGGGTGGGCCGCTCGGACGCGTCGGGGATGGCGATCAGATCGGCGAGACGCCCAAACGTAGCTGCGGACGGTGCGGGCATGGCGACTCCTCGGAAGGTGTGTTACTGGCCAGTAACGCTATTTGCAGTTCTACCCGATCGGACGAGACCAGCGCCAGCGGCCAACTGCGTGCATCGCCCGGCCGATCTGAGCGCGGGTCACCGCAGCGACGTCCGCGGACCGGTGTATACCCGCGCGATCCGCCGACGCGACACGGCATCGGAGATCCCCGGCAGCAGGCGACTGGCGAGGACCGCGGCGCGCGTCCTTCGGCCGGGGACGATCATGCGACGGCCGGCGGCGACGCCCGAGATCGTCTCCGCCGCCACCTGTTCCACCGACAACTTGGGGATGGTTAACGTGTGCTCGCGGTTCTCGGGCGTGCGGTCGGCATCGAGCGAATCGACCATCGGCGAGTCGAACTCGCCGGGACAGACGAGGACGACGTGGACGCCTCGGGGTTCGACCTCGTAGGCCAGCGACCGCGTGTAACCCACGATCGCGTGCTTGCTCGACGAGTACGCGGTGTACCCGAAGACGCCGATGAGGCCGGCCACCGACGAGACGTTGACGATCGTCCCGGGGTCGTCGCCGAACGTGGCAAGGGCGGCGGTGCAGGCATTGACGGTCCCGAAGAGGTTGACGTCCATCACGGCGCGGTGATCGTCGATGGTGAGCTGTTCGGCGTGGCCCTCGATGAGGATGCCCGCCGAGTTGATCAGCGTGTCGATGGCGCCGGTGGTCTGCGCAAGTTCCTCGAACGCGGTGCGGGTGGCGGCCGCGTCGACGACGTCGAGGACGAGGGTGCCGACGTTCGCGCCGGGCATCTGGCGCCGCAGTCCGGCCGCAGCCATGCCCAGGCGGGTCTCGTTGCGCGCGACGAGGGTCACCGCGACGCCCTGCCGCAGGAGCTGCCGCGCGATCTCGAGGCCCAACCCCGACGACCCGCCGGTGATGACGCAGTGGTGCCACGGCGGGACGCGTTTCACGACGGGCCTGCAGGCTTCGGCGGAACGTGGCTGAGTGCCTCCTCGGCCATGGCCGTGATCGTGAGGCTGGGGTTCACCCCCACGTTGGCGGGCATCGTCGAGCCGTCGGTGATGAGGAGGTTCTCGTAACCGAACGCGCGACGGTACCTATCGACCACGCCCTCTCCGGCAGTCGTCCCGATGACGGCGCCGCCCAGGATGTGTGCGGTGGTCGGCGCCCCGAGCAGCGACTCGGCGATCGAGGACTGCGGGTATCCGCCGATGATGCGAGCTGCCCGCTGCGCCACCTCGTTCGCGATGGGCAGGTAGCTGCTCGGCGCGGGCCCGTGGGAGCGCTCGGTGACCAGCCGCCTGCCGAAGCGCGCGGGTCGCAGCCGCAGCGACGAGTCGACGCTCTGCATGACGGTGAAGATGACGGTCCGTCGCGACCAGCCGCGGATGCGGACGGGATTGAGCCACCGCCGTGGGTGTCGCACGATCTCCCAGAGGAACTTCACCGGCCGGCCCCGGCCGCCGGTGAGCGGGCCGAAGATCAGCCCGAGCGGGTCGCCGCCGAGGCCGTAGGTGTTGTTGGTGAAGTGGGTCTGCTCGTCGGGGTGCACGCTGGAGGTGATGGCGATGTCGGCGATCAGGTCGGCGTCGCGGCGCAGCGTGGTCGCCGCGACGATGGCCTCGCTGTTGGTGCGGACGACGTCGCCGACGCGCTCCGAGAGCCGGGGGAGGGATCCGGAGTCGCGCATCGTGTGGAGGAGTCGCGTGGTGCCCAGCGCGCCACCGGCCAGCACCACGCCGGCCGTGACGTCGCGCCGGCGGTCCCTGCGGAACCGCCGCCCGGTCCGGACGCTGGTGACGACGTAGCCGTCCGAGCCGTCGGCGCGACCTGCGGGCGCGATGTCGGTGACGGTCCGTTCGGCCCGGATGCGCGCGCCGTGTCCCCGCGCGAGGTGCAGGTAGTTCTTGACGAGGGTGTTCTTGGCGCCGTGCCGGCAGCCGAGCATGCACTGCCCGCAGTTGACGCAGCCGGTGCGATCGGGACCCGCGCCGTCGAAGTACGGATCGGTGACGGTGACCCCCGGCGTCCCCAGGAAGACGCCCACCTCGGTGGGGTGGTGGCCGGCGGCGACGCCGAGTTCCGCTGCGACCGAACGCATCATCTGCTCGCTCGGACCATCGGCCCGGCAGGTGACGGCACCGAGCATCCGCTGGGCCGTCGCGAAGTGCGGCGCGAGCACCGCGCGCCAGTCGGCGAGGCCGGCCCACTGCGGGTGCCGGTAGAAGTCGTCGGAGTGCGGGACGTACAGCGTGTTGCCGTACACCAGGGACCCGCCGCCGACGCCGACCCCGCTGAGCACCGACACGTGCCGCAGCGGCGTCAGCGCGAGGATGCCCTTGAGACCGAGGCCGGGCCCCCACAGCAGGCGGCCGACGTCGTAGGCCGTCCGGGCGAAGTCCGCGTCGGAGAACTCGCGGCCCTGCTCGAGCACGGCGACGTCATAGCCCTTCTCGGCCAGTCGCAGTGCGGCGACGCTGCCGCCGAATCCGGAGCCGACGATCAGCCAGTCCAGCCGGTCGCTCGCGTGTGCGGTCATCGTCGACGCACGCCTCCATCCCGGATCGGGCGACCCGAAGGCCGACGCTAGCGCCGCGTCGTCGCCGCGCACAGGTGCATTGCGGACCCAGAGTTACTACATTCGGCAACGGGGCCGTGAAAGGGGATCGCGTGGTCGAGTGGGACGTACCGCGCTCGGGTTCGGGCGCGCTGGTCATGATCGACCTCGCCCGGGAGCGTGGGTTGACCGTCGAGAACGCGCTGCGCGACACCGGGTTGACCATGTCGCGGCTGTCGGACCGGGGCAGCGAGATCTCCACCCGGCAGGAGTTCGCCGTCGTCGGCAACGTCGTCGAGGCACTCGGCGACCCTCCCGGTCTCGGCGTCGAGGCTGGCTCGCGGTTCCAGCTGCCGCTCTACGGCACGTTCGCGTTCGCGCTCATCAGCAGCGCCACCGTGCGCGCGGCCGTCGACACCCTGCTGCGCTCGATTATCCTGACGTTCGCCTTCAGCTCGGTCGCTCGGGCCGCGCGCGACGGACGGACGGCCTTCACGTTCACGGCCAACGGCATCCCGTCGCACCTGCGGCGCTTCGTGGTCGAACGGGACGTGGCCGGGCTGCGCCGGCTGCAGCGGGAGGTGTTCGCCGACCCGCCGCCGCTGCCGGTCGAGTTCGCCTTCCCCGCACCGGACGACGCCGGCGTCTACGACGACGCGTTCGGCGTGCGGCCGCTGTTCGGGGTGGCGGAGTCGGCGGTGGTGGCCGACGACGCGCTGCTGGACCTGCCGATGCCGCAGGCCAACGAGCAGGTGCTCGCCCTGGCGCTCGAGCAGTGCAGCGTCCTGCTCGAGCGGCGGAGACCGCTGCGGGAGACCGGGCGGCTGGTGCGCGACATCCTCGTCCGGAACCTGGGCAGCGTTCCGGACGCCCGGCTCGTCGCGCGGGAACTCCATGTCAGCGACCGGACATTGCGGCATCGGCTGGCCGCGGAGGGGACGTCGTTCCGGGCGCTGGTCGAGGAGGTGCGCGAGCGCTTCGCCGAGGAGTTCCTCGCCGGCGGGATGGCCGTCGCCGAGATCGCGGAGCGGCTCGGCTACCGGGAACTGTCGAGCTTCTCGCAGGCGTTCCGCCGGTGGAAGGGCGTCGGGCCGCGGGAGTACCGCAGGCTGTCGGCTACCGCGCGCGTGCGGTGAAGCGCTCCAGCAGCACCGACACCGTCAGCACGACGATGCCCGCCACGGCCAGGATGGCGCCCGCGGCCGCAGGTGCGCTGTATCCGAGGCCGGCCGAGATGACGAGACCGCCGATCCACGCTCCCGCCGCATTCGCGATGTTCAGCGCGGAGTGGTTCAGCGCCGCCGCCAGCGTCTGCGCGTCGTGCGCGACGTCCATGAGGCGGGTCTGCAGGGCGGGGCCGATCGAGGCGCCCGTCGCACCGATGAAGAACAGTCCGAGCATCGCCGTCCACGGGTTGTGGGAGGCGAACACGAACAGCGCGAGCACGATGCCCAGCGCGGTCATCGACGCGTACAGACCGCGGATGACGGACTTGTCGGCCATCCGGCCGCCGACGAGGTTGCCGACGACCATGCCGAGCCCGAAGGCCATCAGGCCGAGCGGGATCAGCGCGCGGGCCAGACCCGCGACGTCGGTCAGCGTGGTCGACACGTAGGTGTAGACGGCGAACATGCCGCCGAAGCCGACCATGCCGACCAGCAGCGACAGCCACACCTGGACGCGCTTGAGTGCGCCGAGTTCGGTGAGCGGACTGGTGACGTGCATGCCGCGCATCGTGGGCAGCCAAAACCAGATGGCCGTGAGGGTGAGGAGTCCGACGGCGACGACGAGTCCGAACGCGCTGCGCCAGCCGAAGTGCTGCCCGAGCCACGACGCCGCCGGGACGCCGATGACGGTCGCGACCGTGAGGCCGGTCAGCACGTGGGCAACGGCCTTGGCGCGGTTCTGCGGCCCCATCAGGTGGGCGGCGACGAGGGCCGCGATGCCGAAGAACGCGCCATGCGGGAGGCCCGCGATGAACCGGGCGGCCATTAAAGTCTCGTAGGAGGGCGCGAACATGCTCGCGAGGTTGGCGACGGTGAACACCACCATCAGGCCGAGCAGCAGCGTCTTGCGGCGCATCCGTGCGGTCAGCGATGCGATCAGGGGCGCGCCGACGACGACGCCCAGCGCGTATGCGGAGATGACGTGGCCGGCGATCGGCTCGGTGATGTTCAGGCTGGCGGCGATGTCGGGGAGCAGGCCCATCGCGACGAACTCGGTGGTACCGATGCCGAAGCCGCCCAGGGCGAGGGCCAGCACGGCGAGCCACCGGACCGTGGGGTCGGGCGCGACGACGGAGCGGGGCCCGACGAAGTCGTCTGGCTTGGCGAGAGTACGAGTCACGTCGTCAACGGTAGGCTTACTTCGGCCGTCATGTAAAACGACTTTTGCTTTTTTCGGGCGAAAGTGGCGCACCTTACGATCGTCGGGTTCAATCGAAGGCATGGCCAGCGTCGGCGACGTGTTCGCCCTGATCCGGGAACTCCGCGGCACCACCCGCGCCGAACTCGGTCAGCTCACCGGCCTGTCCCGGACGGCGATCGGTGCCCGCGTGGCAGTCCTACGGCAGCTCGGCCTGGTCGCGGAGAGCGAGCCCGCCGCCTCGACCGGCGGGCGTCCCGCTACCAAGCTCACCTTCGACGCCGACGCGGGCATCGTGGTGTGCGTGGCGATCGGCATCAGCCGGACGCGCATGGCGGTGTGCAACCTCGCGGGCGAACTCGTCGCGACGTCGGACATCGACCAGGAGGTCCCGCTCGGCCCCGACGATCTGATGCCCGACGTGGTGAAGGCGCTCGACCTGCTGCTCGACGGCTACGCGGGCGTGCCCGTCTACGGGGTGGGTCTGAGCCTGCCCGGGCCCGTTGACCGCGAACGCGGCTGCAGTCGCGACTCGCCGATCCTGCGCGGCTGGGACGGGGTCCGGTTGCGGCCGTACTTCGCGGAGCTGGCGAGTCTGGCCGCCGGTGGGCGGGAGCGTAGCGACCTGGGGTCTGACATCTCCGTGCCGGTGATCATGGACAACGACGCCAACGCCATCGCGGTGGGTGAGCGCGGCGGCGAATTGGAACGGCTCGACGACCTACTGGTGATCAAGGCCTCGACGGGCCTCGGCGCGGGCATCATCGCCGGAGGAGTGCTGCAGCGCGGGGCGACCCAGGCCGCCGGGGAGTTCGGGCACAACAAGACCGCTGCGGCGCATGGCCTTCCGTGCCGGTGCGGCGACACCGGCTGCCTCGAGGCCGTCGCGGGCGGATGGGCGCTGGTGCACCGGCTGCAGCAGCAGGGCCGCGCGGTGCGGCACATGCGCGACGTCGTCGACCTCGTCCACGCCGGTGACCCCGAGGTCCGCGGGATGGTCCGCGACAGCGGTAGGCACGTCGGCGAGGTGATCGCCGCGGCGGTCAACCTGCTCAACCCCGCGGTGCTGGTGGTCGCGGGCGACATGGCGGCCGCGTACGACGTGTTCGTTGCCGGCCTGCGAGAGACGTTGTACGGCAACGCGACCGCGATGGCGACGCGTGCGCTGCAGGTGGTGCCCGCGGCACACGGTGGGCACTCCGCGGTGGTGGGCATCGCCGCGCTGGTCCTCGACGAGGTGCTCAGCGCGCGCGCCGTCGACGCACTGACCACGAGGCCCTAGCCGGGGATCTGGGTCTGCTGGTAGAGCGCGAGCCGCCAGCCGGAGTCCGTGCGGTGGTAGACGCTCGACATGGCCCCGACGAACGCGGGCTCGTCACCGTCCCGGTATCCGGTCCCGACGTACACCAGCGCCGCGGTGTCGTCGTCGATCGTGACGAACCGGACGTCATCGATCTGGTACGTGCGCCACGGCGGCGACTGCGACAGCGACTCGACGACGGCGTCGCGATCCATCACCATGCCGTTCGCGAGCACCATGACCGCGTCGGGCAGCATCAGCGTGCCGTAGTAGCGGGAGCCGGAGGAGGTGCACAACGCATCCCAACCGCCGCGCTCCAGTTCGAGGAGTTCGTCGACCGAAGGATTCATGCCCTTCGGGTTACCCGCTCGGCGGGCCGTCAACGCGTCAGGTCGCCTTCGCGATCACGTTCTCCGCGAACCACTCCAGGTTGCGGATCTTGTCGTCGAGCGGCTCGGTGTCCGGCCCCATGACGTAGGGGATCCGGAAGCCGACGATGACGTCGGTGACACCCTTGTCCTCGAGCCGCTTGACCCCGTCGAGGGTGAACCCGTCGATGGAGATGACGTGGATCTCGAACTCGTCGGCGAGCCCGATCCGCTCCTCGGTCTCGCGATACTGCTGCAACTTCTTCAGCAGGGGGTCGAGTTCCTCGGGGTCGCCGCCGCCGTGCATCCACCCGTCGTTGCGGGCGGCACGCTTGAGAGCGGCGTCCGCGTGGCCGCCGATCAGGATGGGCAGCGGCTTGGTGGGCGCCGGCGTCATCTTGAACCTGGGGAAGTCGTAGAACTCCCCGTGGTACTCGAAGTAGTCGCCGGACGTCAGACCGCGGATGACGTCGATGCACTCGTCCATCCGCTTGCCGCGCTTGGCGTATGGGACGCCCATGATCTCGTAGTCCTCGGGCCACGGGCTCGTCCCGACGCCGAGGCCGAGGCGGTTGTCGAACAGCGCGGCCAGCGACCCGGCCTGCTTGGCCACCAGCGCGGGCGGCCGGATGGGCAGCTTGAGCACGAAGATGTTGAAGTGCAACCGGGTGGTCACCGCGGACAGGGCACCGATCAGCGCGAACGACTCGATGAAGGCCTTGCCGTCCAGGAACTCCCGGTTGCCGTCCTCGGTGTACGGATACGTCGAGTCCGACTCCTCCGGGTACGCGACGCTGTCCGGGATGGTCATCGCGTGGTACCCGGCCTCGTCGGCCGCCTTGGCCAACGGGATGTAGTACTTCGGGTCGGTCATGGCTTCCGCATACGTGAACCGCATGCGCCAATACTAGAACACGTTCTAATTCAGCGAGGCGGAACGGTGCGTCGCCGGGTCGGTCAGCCGAACGGCGGCGTGCCCATGCCCGTGACCGAGTAGCCGCCCTGCGCCGTGCGCTCGGCGATCCGCGCGGCCGCGGTGCGACCGTTGGCGGTCAGCAGGGCCTCCGGACGCTTGAGCGCCTCGTCGGTCAACGTCCCGAAAACCGTTCCGCGCCAGTGGTACTTGCCGTCGATGGGGCTGAGGTGTCCGGTGAGGCGGGCGCGGACGGCGTGATCCTCGTCGGCGACGCGGAGGGTGGCCGGTCCCTCGTAGACGTCCTCTGCGCCGTCCTCGACCGACTCGTCCGGTGCGGCAGGCGTCACCGGTCCGCCGGGCAGGAAGTTGGTCCGGCGCCACAGCCGCCGCGCGACCGGGCCCATGAGCCCGACCTCCTCGAGGAACGCCGCCAGCGGCGCGAAGCCCCCGGCCTGCACCTGGTGCCGGTGCGGGCTGCGGCGGGCCTGTGCCCGTGCCTCGAGGGCAGGCAGTCCGACGCGCCGGTACTGCACCGGGTTGGTGAAGAGGTGCTGGAAGAACACGCCGCCCACGCCGTTGAGGTTGGCCACCCACCACCGGTTGAGCCGGGGCATCTCCCGAACCCGGCGGCGGACTCCGTCGCGTGCGAACTGGATGTGCCGGGCCTCCTCCGTCACGTGAATCCGCATGAGGCGCTGGACCATCGGCTGCAGGTCCGGGTCGTCCATCATCTGGCGCTGCAGCGAGTCGAAGATCTCCTCGCCGACCAGGGCGGCCACCCACAGCAGGGAGCCCTTGAAGGTCAACGGCAGCGCGTTGATGATGATCCGCTGGTACCGCCGCGGCTGAACCGGCTTGGCCCCGAGCCGCTCGATCGCCTTGCCGAACATGACCATGTGGCGGGTCTCGTCGCCCATCTCGGTCAGCGCGTAGTGGGTGGCGTTCGAGGTGGGGTCGGCGTGCATCAGGTCGCGCAGCAGCGCCTGGTTGAGGATGTTCTCGAACCAGATGCCCGCCGACAGCGTGTTGACGAGTTCCTGGCGCGACAGCTCGATCTGCTGCGCCCGGGTCATGGCGTCCCACATCGGGGTCCCGTACAGCGACACCACCTTCGGCGGCAGGAAGAACTTGTCCGGGTCCAGCGGTGCGTCCCAATCGATGTCGACGATCGGCTCGAACGACTTCTTCACCGACCCCCGCAGTAGGCGACCGGAGAAGTCGTCGCGCGACGGAGTGGCGGAGGTCCTGATCGAAGCGGTCACCGTTGACGTCCCTTCGTTGGGTGCCCTCACGGTATGGATGCCGAGCCGACCGTGTCAATACCCCGGGTACCGGATACTCGAGGTAGCGAATTGACGCAGGCGTTTCGCGCCACCGGCCGCGGGTATCGGCTCGAGATGACCACCACCGACGGTGACGCGGCCCCGGACGTCGAGGACCGCATGCCGGACCCCGACGACCCACGCAAGCCCGAGTCGCCCGGCGACCTCACCAAGCCGTCCGTCCTGTTCGTCCTGCGCAAGACCGCCCGCGAGTTCAGCCGGGACCAGTGCACCGACCTTGCCGCAGCCCTCACGTACTACGCAGTGCTGTCCCTGTTTCCGGCACTCCTGGCGCTCGTCTCGCTGCTCGGCGTGTTCGGGCAGGGCCGGCGCACCACCGACGCGGTGCTGGAGATCGCGGGCGGCATCGCGCCCGCGTCCGTGATCGACACCATGCGTCCGACGATCGAGCAGCTCGTCAACTCGCCATCCGCGGGCTTCGCCCTCGTGCTCGGCATCCTCACCGCGCTGTGGTCCGCGTCCGGGTACGTCGGCGCCTTCGGCCGCGCGATGAACAGGATGTACGAGGTCGAGGAGGGCCGGCCGATGTGGAAGCTGCGGCCGCAGCAGCTCCTGCTCACGTTCGCGGGCCTGGTGCTGGCGGCCGCCGTCGCCTTCATGCTCGCGATCAGCGGGCCCGTCGCCCGCACCATCGGCGACACGCTAGGCCTGGGCGACGCTGCGGTGACGGTGTGGAACGTCGCGCGGTGGCCGGTGATCCTGCTGGCGGTGATCCTGGCCGTCGCGATCCTGTACTACGCCACCCCCAACGTGAAACAGCCGAAGTTCCGCTGGATCAGCATCGGTGCCGGGCTGGCGATCGTCACGTGGATCGTCGCCTCGATCGGGTTCGGCGTGTACGTGGCCAACTTCAGCAGTTACAACAAGACCTACGGTGCGCTCGCCGGTGTCATCGTCTTCCTGCTGTGGCTCTGGATCACCAACCTGGCGTTGCTGTTCGGCGCGGAACTCGACGCGGAACTCGAGCGCGGCAGACAACTTCAGGCCGGCCTGCCCGCCGAGCGCGACCTGCAGCTCCCGCCCCGCGACACCACCCAGATCGAGAAGGTTCGGGCGGCGGAGGAGAAGGACGTCGAGCGCGCCGCGGCACTGCGTCGCACCCGAGGTGGCGACGACGGAGACTGATCGTGATGGCAGGATCGGCCCATGGGTTCGTTCCTGCTGCGCGCCGCGACGACCGGTGTCGCACTGTGGATCGTGACCCAGCTGGTCGACGGGATCCGATTCGTCGGCGGCGACGACGTGGTCCAGCGGGTCGCCATCGTCTTCGTCGTCGCGGTGCTCTTCGGTCTGGTCAACGCGATCGTCAAGCCGGTCGTGCAGCTCATCTCGATCCCGCTCTACGTCGTCACGCTCGGCCTGATCCACGTCGTCATCAACGCGGCGATGCTGTGGCTCACCTCGTCGATCACCGAGCACACCACCCACTGGGGCCTCTACATCGACGACTTCTGGTGGACGGCCATCTGGGCGGCCATCGTGCTGTCCATAGTGAGTTGGCCGCTCTCGCTCATCACCGGCCGCTAGTGCGGCACACTGGATGACATGCCCGAACTCCCCGAGGTTGAGGCGCTCGCCGACCACCTGCGGCGCCACGCGGTCGGCCTGACCGTGGGAAGGGTCGACGTGGCCGCGCTGTCGGTCCTCAAGACGTTCGACCCGCCCGTCGCCGCGCTGCACGGCCGCGAGGTCACCGGCGCCAACCGGTGGGCCAAGTACCTCGGCTTGGAACTCGGCGACCTGCACCTCATTACCCACCTCTCGCGGGCCGGCTGGCTGCGCTGGTCGGACAAGCTCTCGGCCGCACCGCTCAAGCCCGGCAAGGGGCCCATCGCGCTGCGCGTACACCTCGGAACACCCGGCGAGGCACCCGGATTCGACCTCACCGAGGCCGGCACGCAGAAGCGGCTGGCGGTGTGGCTGGTCGACGATCCGACCAAGGTGCCCGGCATCGCCGTACTCGGGCCCGACGCCCTCACCCTTGACCTCGACGGCCTCGCGGCCGCGCTGAAGGGCAACGCCGGTCGGATCAAGACCGTGATCACCGACCAGAAGGTCATCGCGGGGATCGGCAACGCCTACAGCGACGAGATCCTGCACGTGGCGCGACTCTCGCCGTTCGCGAGCGCCAACAAGCTCACCGAGGCGCAACTCGACGCGCTGCACGCGGCGATGGTCACGGTGCTGACCGACGCGGTGACCCGCTCGGTCGGGCAGCAAGCCGCCACGCTGAAGGGCGAGAAGCGGTCCGGCATGCGCGTCCACGCGCGCACCGGCCTGCCCTGCCCGGTGTGCGGTGACACCGTGCGCGAGGTGTCGTTCGCCGACAAGTCCTTCCAGTACTGCGCGACGTGTCAGACCGGCGGCCGGGTGCTCGCCGACCGGCGGATGTCGAAACTGCTCAAGTAGCCGGGCAGTACGACGCGGTGGCGCTGTCGAGCGCCCGCGCGTAGAGCGGGTCGAGTCGGCGTTCCGCCACCACGACCGCGCGCGCGTCGCCGAGTGCCTGCCGGCAGTACGGACCCGCCAGGACGTCCCGCTGGGCGGCCATCTCCGCGACCATCGTGCGGTTGTAACCGTCGATGGCGGTGCGTGATTCGGCCAGATCGGGTGCCGTGGACGGAGCCGTGGCCGGGTCGAACTTCCACTGGCCGAAGCGGGTGTACTCGACTCCCTCCGTGGCGTGGATCTGATCCTCGAAGGCCCGCCGGACGAACGCCGCGTCGATCCCACGTTCGTGGGCGTCCTTGCCGACGGCGTCGAGCACCTGGGTCACGCGGGCAGGGTCCTCGATGGACCCACCCTTGATCCACTTGAACGCCGCCACCGGGTCGGCGGTCAGGAGTCGCTGCGCGGCGGTGTCGACCAAGCCGTGCAGCGGGTCGTACTCGTCGGCGCGGGCCGGGGACGCGACGCCGAGCGCCGTGCTCAGGGCGGCCGTGGCGATCAGCAGTTCGAGGGACCACATGACCGACGATCTTGGCTCGTGGGAGGCGGTTACGTCGAGGTCCACCCACCCGACCGGTTAGTTGACAGGTGTCCAGGCGAGCTACCCTGCTCGCATGACTCGGCAGAAGATCCTCATCACCGGCGCCAGCTCGGGCCTCGGTGCGGGCATGGCCCGCCAGTTCGCCGCCAAGGGCCGCGACCTCGCCCTCTGCGCGCGCCGGGCCGAGAACCTCGAGGAACTCAAGGCCGAGCTGACGGCGAAGCACCCGAACATCACCGTGGCCGTCGCGGCGCTCGACGTCAACGACCACGAACGCGTCCCCGTCGTGTTCCGGGAACTATCCGACGAACTGGGTGGCGTCGACTGCGTGATCGTCAACGCCGGCATCGGCAAGGGCTACCCGCTCGGTGGCGGCAAGCCGTGGGCCAACAAGGCGACCATCGAGACCAACCTGGTCAGCGCGCTGGTGCAGATCGAGACGGCACTCGAGATGTTCAAGGCCTCCGGCCGCGGGCATCTCGTCCTGGTGTCGTCGGTCCTGGGCAACGTCGGCGTGCCGGGCGTCAAGGCCGCCTACGCCGCGAGCAAGGCCGGCGTCACGTCGCTGGGCGAGTCGCTGAGGGCCGAGTACCCGACCGGGCCGATCAAGATCACCGTGCTCGAGCCGGGATACATCGAGTCCGAGATGACCGCCAAGTCCAACTCGACGCTGCTGATGGTCGACAACGAGACGGGCGTCAAGGCCATGGTCGACGCCATCGAGAAGGAGAAGGGCCGCGCCGTCGTCCCCGGGTGGCCCTGGTGGCCGCTCGTCGAGGTCATGAAGGTCCTCCCGCCCCGCTTCACCAAGCGCTTCGCCTAGCCGGCGAGGGACAGATACGCCGACATCGCGAAGCCCAGCACCGCGGCCAGGCCCGCGCGGTCGCCGAACTTGTCGTTCGCGTCCGGGATCATCGACCCCACGAGCATGACCAGGAGCGCACCGGCGGCGAAACCGTCCACTGCGCCCTCGAATCCGGGTCCGGTCGCCTGCTTGAGTGCGAAGCCGCCCGCGGTGGCCACCGCGCAGAGCACCGTCACCGCAGCCCAGCCGCCCAGGACGACGCGGCGGCGCGAGCCCGCCTTCCTCATCTCCGATGCGGAGCCGATCGCCTCGGGGAGGTTCGACACGAAGATCGCCACCAGCAGCGCCGGACTCACCGATCCCGTCGTCGCGATCGCGATTCCCAGGGTGGCCTGCTCGGGGACTCCGTCGAGCAGTGCGCCCAGCGCCAGGGGCCAGCCCGCCCGACTCGAACGGTCCCGTCCGTTGAGTCGCGCGACACCGCGGTCGGCGAGGAAGAAGGCCAGCGCTCCGGCCGCGAGGCCGAGCGCCACCGCCACTGCGCCGGCGCGCTGAAAACCCTCCGCGGCGAGCTCGAAGGAGATGCTCGAAACCAGGGCTCCTGCACCGAAACCGAGGACCGCTCCGACCAGGGCGTCGCTCCAGTTGCGCCACACGCCGAGTGCGGCGCCGATGACCAAGGACGACGCTGCCAGCAGGCCCCACAGCAGTGCGGCGAACACCTCTCAACTATGTCACGCGCTCCGGCCGATTCGTGCACGCGCAACCGCGCTCACCGCGGCTTCGGGTGCACAAATCGCCCAGGCGACTAGGCCGATCGCCCTCGCTCCGCCCGGTAGTGCCGCACGAGGGCGTCGGTCGAGCTGTCGGTCTGCTCGGCGGGCGCATCGTCGTCGGTGAGGACCGGCAGCAGCGCCTTCGCCTGCGTCTTGCCGAGTTCCACGCCCCACTGGTCGAACGAGTCGATGCCCCAGATGACGCCCTCGGTGAACACCTGATGCTCGTACAGCGCGATGAGCTGGCCGACGACCGACGGCGTCAGCGTCGTCGCGAGAATCGATGTGCTGGGCCGGTTTCCGGGCATGACCTTGTGCGGCACGACGTCAGCCGCGGTGCCCTCGGCGGCGATCTCCTCGGCGGTCTTGCCGAAGGCCAGCACCTGCGTCTGGGCGAAGAAGTTGCTCATCAGCAGGTCGTGCATGCTGCCCGTGCCGTCGGCGGTGGGCAGATCGTCGGTGGGTTCCGAGAAGCCGATGAAGTCGGCCGGGATCAGGCGGGTGCCCTGGTGCAGCAGCTGGTAGAAGGCGTGCTGGCCGTTGGTTCCCGGCTCGCCCCAGTAGATCTCGCCGGTCTCGGTGGTCACGGGGGTGCCGTCGGCGCGCACCGACTTGCCGTTGGACTCCATCGTCAGCTGCTGCAGGTAGGCGGCGAACCGGGACAGGTCGTTCGAGTAGGGCAGCACCACGCGGGACTGCGCGCCGAAGAACTCGTTGTACCAGAGGCCGATGAGGCCAAGCAGCACAGGCGCGTTCGCCTCCAGCGGGGTCGTGCGGAAGTGCTCGTCGATCAGGTGGAAGCCCGCGAGGAACTCGGCGAACCGTTCCTTGCCGATCACCGCCATCACCGACAGTCCGATCGCGGAGTCCACCGAGTAGCGGCCGCCGACCCAGTCCCAGAAGCCGAACATGTTGGTGGTGTCGATGCCGAACTCGTCGACCAGCTTCTCGTTGGTCGAGACCGCCACGAAGTGCTTGGACACC
Source organism: Mycolicibacterium sediminis (assembly GCF_010731735.1). Lineage (GTDB taxonomy): Bacteria > Actinomycetota > Actinomycetes > Mycobacteriales > Mycobacteriaceae > Mycobacterium > Mycobacterium sediminis. Next base: position 6,083,148 of record NZ_AP022588.1, on the reverse strand, counting down.
GCGGCGTCGCCGAGTGATTCGGTGAGCCACCGCCGCGCGGCGGTCGCGTTGGTCAGGGTCTCGAGCGTCGTGAAGGTCTTGGACGCGATGACGAACAGCGTCGTCGCCGGGTCGAGGCCGTCGAGCTTCGCGACGAGGTCGGCGGGGTCGATATTGGAGACGAAGCGCGCGGAGATGCCGGCGTCGGCGTAGTGCCGCAGGGCCTGGTAGACCATCACCGGCCCGAGGTCGGATCCGCCGATGCCGATGTTGACGACGGTCGTGATGCGCTGGCCGCTGGCACCGGTCCACTCGCCGGTGCGCAACCGGTCGGTGAAGTCGCCCATCGCGTCGAGCACCTCGTGCACGTCGGCGTTGACGTCCTGGCCGTCGACGACCAGCGTGGCGTCGCGCGGCAACCGCAGCGCGGTGTGCAGCACCGCGCGGTCCTCCGAGGTGTTGATGTGTTCGCCGGCGAACATGGCGTCGCGCTTGGCCTCGAGCCCCGCGGTCCTCGCGAGGTCGACGAGCAGGTCCAGGGTCTCGCGGGTGACGCGGTGCTTGCTGTAGTCGACGTACAGGTCGCCGACGGTGAGGGCGAGTTCGCGTCCACGGTCCGGATCCTGATCGAAGAACTCGCGCAGGTGCTTGGAGCCGATCGTTTCGTGGTGCCGGACCAACGCGTTCCACGCCGGTGTCGTCGAGATGTCGGGATTCTGGTCCGTCGGGGAAGCCATATCCCAACCCTAATGCGGGCGCCGGAAGGAAGGTGTAAATGATGAATGTATGGACACCAGCCAGCTTCTGAAGTCAGTTCCCACCGGGCTGTGGATCGGTGGTGAGGAACTTTCACGCACGTCGACCTTCGACGTCCTCGACCCCTCGTCGGACGAATCCCTGATCAGCGTCGCCGACGCGACCCCCGAGGATGCCATCGCCGCACTCGACGCGGCCTCGGCGGTGCAGGCCGACTGGGCCGGCACCGCGCCCCGCAAGCGCGGCGAGATCCTGCGTTCGGTGTTCGAGGCGATCACCGCGCAGGCCGACGACATCGCGGCGCTGATGACTCTGGAGATGGGCAAGGTCGTCGCCGAGAGCAAGGGCGAGGTCACCTACGGCGCCGAGTTCTTCCGCTGGTTCGCCGAGGAGGCGGTGCGCATCGGCGGCCGCTACACCCCGAGCCCTGCGGGCACCGGTCGGATCATCGTCACCAAGCAGGCCGTCGGGCCCTGCTACGCCATCACGCCGTGGAACTTCCCGCTGGCCATGGGTACTCGCAAGATGGGCCCCGCGTTCGCCGCCGGCTGCACGATGATCGTCAAGCCCGCGCAGGAGACGCCGCTGACGATGCTCTACCTGGCCAAGTTGATGGACGAGGCCGGTCTGCCGAAGGGCGTGCTGTCGGTGCTGCCGACCAGCGATCCGGGCGGGGTGACGAGCGCGCTCATCGACGACGGCCGGTTGCGCAAGCTCACGTTCACCGGCTCGACCGGCGTCGGCAAGGCACTGGTGAAGCAGTCCGCGGACAAGCTGCTGCGGACGTCGATGGAGCTCGGCGGCAACGCTCCCTTCATCGTGTTCGACGACGCCGACGTGGATGCCGCCGTCGACGGCGCGATCCTCGCCAAGATGCGCAACGGCGGCGAGGCGTGCACGGCGGCCAACCGCTTCCACGTCGCCAACGCGGTGCGCGACGAGTTCACCGAGAAGCTCGTCAAGCGGATGAGCGAGTTCACCCTCGGCAACGGTCTCGACGAGTCGTCGACGCTGGGCCCGCTCATCAACGCCAAGCAGCTGAACAAGGTCACCGAACTGGTGTCCGACGCGGTGTCGCGCGGCGCCGAGGTCGCCGTCGGTGGCGTGGCGCCCGAGGGGCCGGGCAACTTCTACCCCGCCACCGTGCTCGCCGACGTCCCCGCCGACGCGCGGATCCTCAAGGAGGAGGTGTTCGGCCCCGTCGCGCCCATCACCGGCTTCGACACCGAGGAGGAGGGCATCGCCGCCGCCAACGACACCGAGTTCGGTCTCGCGGCGTACATCTACACGCAGTCCCTGGACCGCGCGCTGCGGGTCGCCGAGTCGATCGAGTCGGGCATGGTCGGGGTGAACCGGGGCGTGATCTCCGATGCCGCAGCACCGTTCGGCGGCATCAAGGAGTCCGGGTTCGGTCGGGAGGGCGGCACCGAGGGCATCGAGGAGTACCTCGACACCAAGTACATCGCGCTGACGAAGTAGGACGGTCACGGGCGGTCGACGTCGCGGGCGCGGATCGCCGCGGCTGCGGATAGAGTCCGCCCGTGTCCACCCCCGTCGAGGCGGCCTCCCGGTCGCGGCGCACCCGGGTCTACGTCGGCGTGGCGGCGTTCGTCGCCGTGGCAGCGGTGCTGCACCTGCTCGTCCAGCTCGTCGTGTATCCGTCGGCCATCTACTGGCTGTCCTACTACGTGCCGACCTACGAGTTCGGGTTCGTGCGGCGGGGACTGGGTGGGGAACTCGTCCGCCTGCTCCCCGCGGGGTGGTACTTCCCGGCCACCTACACGATGATGTGGGCGCCGGTGGTGGCGTGGTTCGTCGCGCTCGGCGTCCTGATCCGGCACGTCCTCGGCGGCCGGGCCCCGTCGCAGCGGCGCATCCTCCTCGCCATCACGATTCCGGTGCTGCCGTTCGCCCTGTCCTACGCGCTGTACTCGCCCCGGCCCGAACTGTGGGCGATGACTGCCCTGGTCGCCTACGCGCTCCACCTGACCCGCGCCCGGACCGACCGGCCCGTGCTGATCGCAAGCGCGGTCTACGGCGTCCTCATCGCCGTACTCGCGTTCGCCCACGAGGGCATCCCGCTGCAGCTCGGTCTCGGCGTCGCGGTGGCCATCGTCGCCCTGGCCGGCTGGATGACGCCGCTGCGGCAGGGGCTGGCCGCGATGCTCGCCGTCGGACCCGGTCTCGTCTCGATCGCGGCGATCGCCGTGCTGGGCGGGTCGACGACGACGGGTCCGCTGCTGTGCCGGTCGCTACCCCACCGCATGCTCGACGACCCGTACGCGGCATCGAACACGCCGGCGGAGCACATCGCCTACCTCCTGGGCAGCCGGGAGAGCCTCGCCGACTACCACGACTGGATGTGCCGGGTGGCCGCCCCGATGGTCGACTCGACGGTCGGCGACGGGCTGAGCCTGGTCGCCAGTTTCGGGTTCGGGCCGCTGTTCGCCTCGACCCTCCTCGGGCTGGTCTACCTCGCGGTCACCCTGTGGGCGGTCCAGACGTTCTCCGGCACTCCGGCGCTGGACTACCTGCGCGACGTGCGACGCCGACCGCTGCTGCCGCTTCTCGGGCTGTGCCTCGTCGTGCCGCTGTTCGTCACCGGAGTCGACTGGACCAGATGGTGGGTGCTGATCACCTTCGACCTCGTACTGCCGTACGTCCTCTACGCCGTCGGGCGGCCCGCGATGGACGAGCCCGTCCCCGCGCGCACCGTGCGGCTGTTCGTGGTGACGGTCGTCGTCCTCGCGGTGCTCCCGACGGGCGCGGCGCTACACGTCGGGGGACCGAACTTCCAGTAGCCCGCGGCGTCAGTGGCCGAGGCGGCCGCGGCCCAGGCGCAGGAGGAGCATCGCCAGGTCCTTGCCCTCGGGGCCGAGCGCGCTGTAGCGCTCGATGACCTTCATCTCGCGGCTGTGCACCAGCCGGGTGCCGCCGGAGGCCATCCTGGCCTTGCCGATCACCTTGGACACCTCGGCTCGGCGGGCGACCGCGGCCAGGATCTCGGCGTCGAGCCGGTCGATCTCCAGGCGCAGTTCATCGATGTCGATGTCGTCGGTCTGCTCAGTTTCGATACTCATGGGTGGCTCCGAATCGTCGTCTCGGGTGAATGGTGGTCTCATCCGGTTCGGGCCTCGCAAAAGAAGAAGAGCCCCGGATCCGGAAGCGGACCGCGGGGCTCTGGGGAAGCAGCTAGACCACGGACACCGGCGGCCGGTATCCGTAAAAAAATCGTCCCTGCATTACGAGCACGGATCGAGTGTGCCACCTCGGATGGGTCCGTGCAAAGACCTCTTCCGACGGCCGCGCGCAGCGGGTGGGGCGACTGCGTTCGCGGTGTCCCCGTGCAGCGGTAAGTTCGGAGGCGCTATGTCGATCGCCACCGAAACAGATCAGCTGCTCGACGGGCTCAACCCGCAGCAGCGCCAGGCCGTGCTCCACGAGGGCACGCCGCTGCTGATCGTCGCCGGCGCGGGGTCGGGCAAGACTGCGGTTCTGACGCGTCGCATCGCCTACCTGCTCGCCGCCCGCGACGTCGGGGTGGGCCAGGTCCTGGCCATCACGTTCACCAACAAGGCGGCCGCCGAGATGCGCGAGCGCGTCGCCGGGCTCATCGGTCCGCGCGCACGGTCGATGTGGGTGTCGACGTTCCACTCCACCTGCGTGCGCATCCTGCGCAACCAGGCGTCGCTGCTGCCCGGCCTGAACTCCAACTTCTCGATCTACGACAGCGACGACTCGCGTCGCCTGCTGACGATGATCTCCAAGGACATGGGCCTCGACACCAAGAAGTACTCGTCGCGGCTGTTGGCCAACAACATCTCGAACCTGAAGAACGAGCTGATCGACCCCGACGCCGCGACGGCTGACCTCACCGACGCCAGCGACGAGCTGACGCGCATCGTCGCCGAGGTGTTCTCCGAGTACCAGAAGCGGCTGCGGGCGGCCAACGCGCTCGACTTCGACGACCTGATCGGCGAGACGGTCGCAGTGCTGCAGGCGTTCCCGCAGATCGCGCAGTACTACCGCAGGCGGTTCCGGCACATCCTGGTCGACGAGTACCAGGACACCAACCACGCCCAGTACATGTTGGTGCGCGAACTCGTCGGGCACGACCTCGCCGACACCGAGGTGCCGCCCGCGGAACTGTGCGTCGTCGGCGACGCGGACCAGTCGATCTACGCGTTCCGCGGTGCGACGATCCGCAACATCGAGGACTTCGAGCGCGACTACCCGAACGCGACCACCATCCTGCTGGAGCAGAACTACCGGTCGACGCAGAACATCCTGTCCGCCGCCAATGCCGTCATCGCCCGCAACTCCGGACGGCGCGAGAAGCGGCTCTGGACCGATTCCGGCGCAGGCGAACTGATCGTCGGGTACGTCGCCGACAACGAACACGACGAGGCGCGTTTCGTCGCGGGGGAGGTCGATGCGCTCGCCGACCGCGGCGAGATCTCCTACAACGACGTCGCCGTCTTCTACCGGACCAACAACTCCTCGCGCGCCATCGAAGAGGTGTTCATTCGCGCGGGGATCCCCTACAAGGTGGTCGGTGGCGTTCGGTTCTACGAGCGCAAGGAGATTCGCGACGTCGTCGCCTACCTCCGCGTCCTCGACAACCCCGGTGACGCGGTCAGCATGCGGCGCATCCTCAACACCCCTCGCCGCGGCATCGGCGATCGCGCCGAGGCGTGCGTCGCGGTGTACTCCGAGAACACCGGCGCCACCTTCGCCGACGCGCTGCAGGCGGCCGCCGAGGGCAAGGTGCCGATGCTGAACACCCGCTCGGAGAAGATGATCGCGGCGTTCGTCGAGCTGCTCGACGAGTTGCGCGGCAAGCTCGACGACGAACTGGGCGACCTCGTCGAGGCAGTGCTGGACCGGACGGGCTACCGCCGCGAACTCGAGGCGTCCAACGATCCGCAGGACCTCGCCCGGCTGGACAACCTCAACGAACTCGTCAGCGTCGCACACGAATTCAGCATCGACATGGCCAATGCCGCCGCCCTGCGCGACGAGGAGGGCGTGCCCGTCGACGAGGACGTCCCCGACACCGGCATCCTCGCCCAGTTCCTGGAGCGGGTGTCGCTGGTCGCCGACGCCGACGGCATCCCCGAGCACGGCTCCGGGGTGGTGACGATGATGACGCTGCACACCGCCAAGGGGCTGGAGTTCCCCGTCGTCTTCGTCACCGGGTGGGAGGACGGCATGTTCCCCCACATGCGGGCCCTCGGCGATCCGATGGAACTGTCGGAGGAACGTCGCCTCGCCTACGTCGGGCTGACCCGTGCGCGACAGCGCCTCTACCTGAGCCGCGCGAAGGTGCGGTCGTCGTGGGGACAGCCGATGCTGAACCCGGAATCGCGCTTCCTGCGCGAGATCCCGCAGGAACTGATCGACTGGCGTCGCGTCGAGGCCCCGCCGTCGACGTTCGGTGCGCCGGTCAGCGGCGCGGGCAGGTTCGGGCCGCCGGAGTCGCGCCGGCCGTCACCGTCGCGCGCGGGGGCTCGCAGCAAGCCGCTCGTGACGCTCGAACCGGGGGACCGGGTGACGCACGACAAGTACGGTCTCGGCCGGGTCGAGGAAGTGTCGGGTGTCGGCGAATCGGCGATGTCGCTCATCGACTTCGGCAGCGCGGGCCGGGTCAAGTTGATGCACAACCACGCGCCGGTGCAGAAGCTCTGAGTCGTCAGCGGCACCAGCGGCCGGTCGCGGGCAGTGCCGCGAGCACGACGGTGGCGACGGGCAGCACGGGGATCGCGTAGACGATCGTGGGCAGCGCCGCTCCGGCGACGAAGAGGCCGGCGAAGATCATCAGCGCCACGATGGAGCCGACGCCGACGAGCAGCCGTCCGATGCGGCGTCGCAGCAGCAGCGCAATCAGGCCCCCGATGGTCGCCGCGGCGGACACGGCGGTGAGGAAACCGACTGCAATGCAGAACAATTCGTCGGTCTTCCACCAGTTCGCGATCAGCGACGTGGCGATGACGGCGGTGGCCCAGCCGCTGATGATCGCGAGCGTGGCGGTGGCGGCGGCCGCCTTGGGGTCGGGCCGGTCGCGCCGGAGCGAGCCGATGGCCTCGGGGGTGGGGCGGGGGACGTAGGTCGTCGGCGGCTCGTCGGGCGGTCGGATGAGAGCCGTGTGCGTCTCGGTGGGCGGCGCCGAGGCGACCACCGGGAACGGTCCGGTCGGACTGCGCCGGATGATGCTCGTCTGGGGAGCGTGATCGCCGAGTGGGGCGTCCGGCTGCCGGCGGATGATGCGGGTGCGGTCTGACGGTGGTCCCTCTGAGGACGTCCGGTCAGCCACCCGATCAGCCTACGTAACCGCCCGGGCTCAGGCCACGCTGGGCGAGCCACGGCACCGGATCGATCCGGTTCTGGCCGTTGACGAGGACCTCGAAGTGCAGGTGCGGTCCGGTGGAGTTGCCGCGGTTGCCCATGGTGGCGATCTGGTCGCCGGCCATGACGCGCTCTCCCACGCTGACGAGCCACGTGTTGATGTGGCCGTAGAGCGTCACCGTGCCGTCCGAGTGGCGCAGCTTGACCCAGGCGCCGTACCCGGCGGTGGGGCCGACGTCGATGACGACGCCGTCCGATGCGGCCTGGATCGGCGTGCCGATCGAATTCGCGATGTCGATGCCGGCGTGCAGAACGCCCCAGCGGTAGCCGAAGCCCGACGTCCACACGCCCTTGGTCGGCATGACGAACATCGGCCGGACCAGACGCGCTTCGCGCTCCGCACGCTCCTGCGCGTAGGCGGCGCCGTTGGCCAGTTCCTCGCTGTGGATGGCCGCGCTCGCCGCGGGCGTGACGGTGACGATCTGCATGCCGTCGACCGAGCCGGTGATGGTGCCGCCGTCGACGAACGCGCCCTGCCCGGCAGCCAGCATGGTCTCCGCGGGGGGAGGTGCGGTGGAGTCGGCGACCGAGTAGGCGGCGGCGGCGGTGGCGCCGGCGGCCATCGCCGCGGCGACCAGACGGCCCTTGACCTGGCCGCTGTCGAACTTGCGGTGCGCGCCGCGCCGTGACGCCGTCATGTCGATGACGTCGGTCTTGGCCATGCCGTCGCTGGTGTCGATGTCGCTGTCGCGGTAGGCGTGTGCGGCGCGACGATCGGCGCGGGACACGGCCTGGAACTGGGTGGGGACGACCAGACGGAGCGGGACGAGGTCGTCGGTGTCGTGCATGTCGTCGAGTTCGGGAGCGTGGATCACGCGCGCTTCGCGGTCGAACGCCGACGAGTTGTTGAAGGTCAGCTCACCGTCCGGTTCGGACAGGTCGCCGAACTCGTTGAACGGGATGATGTCGGTGACGGTGGCGTCGTAAGCACCTGTCGAGACCCCTCGCGAGGTTCGGGACGAACTGTGCTCTACCAACCGAAATGTCCTTCGTTCCGTAACCATACCGTTATCGAGGCCCCAGGCACGTTAACCAAATTCCAATGTTGGTGGCAACCCGAGATTTGATTCCAATCAAGAATGTGATCCGTATCACTCGTAGGGCCCGGTGAGATGTGCCACATGACTGGTAGGCGGTGCCGGAGCCGTTGGCGCGTGTGGATAAAGTTTCCCTTGGTTTGAGGCCAGCGCCAAATCTGGCCACCGCGCCATTTCAACGCATACGTCAACGCAGACAGACAGTGAGCCCATGGATCTCTTCGAATACCAGGCGAAAGAACTGTTCGCCAAGCACAACGTGCCGACCACGCCGGGCCGGGTCACCGACACCGCCGAGGACGCCAAGGCGATCGCCGAAGAGATCGGCAAGCCGGTCATGGTCAAGGCGCAGGTGAAGGTCGGCGGCCGCGGCAAGGCCGGTGGCGTGAAGTACGCCGCGACCCCGGAAGACGCGTTCACGCACGCGCAGAACATCCTCGGCCTCGACATCAAGGGCCACGTCGTCAAGAAGCTCCTCGTCGCCGAGGCGAGCGACATCGCCGAGGAGTACTACATCTCCTTCCTGCTCGACCGGTCGAACCGCACCTATCTCGCCATGTGCTCCGTCGAGGGCGGCATGGAGATCGAAGAGGTAGCCGCCACCAAGCCCGAGCGTCTCGCGCGCGTGCCGATCGACGCAGTGAAGGGCGTCGACGAGGCCACCGCCCGCTCCATCGCCGAGCAGGGCCACCTGCCCGCCGAGGTGCTCGACGCCGCCGCGGTCACCATCGCCAAGCTGTGGGACGTCTTCATCGGCGAGGACGCCACCCTGGTCGAGGTCAACCCGTTGGTGCGCACCCCCGACGACCAGATCCTCGCCCTCGACGGCAAGGTCACCCTCGACGCGAACGCCGACTTCCGCCAGCCGGGCCACGAGGAGTTCGAGGACAAGGACGCCACCGATCCCCTCGAGCTGAAGGCCAAGGAGAACGACCTCAACTACGTCAAGCTCGACGGCCAGGTCGGCATCATCGGCAACGGCGCGGGTCTGGTCATGTCGACCCTCGATGTCGTCGCGTACGCCGGTGAGAAGCACGGCGGCGTGAAGCCCGCCAACTTCCTCGACATCGGTGGCGGCGCCTCGGCCGAGGTGATGGCCAACGGTCTCGACGTCATCCTCGGCGACGAGCAGGTCAAGAGCGTCTTCGTCAACGTGTTCGGCGGGATCACCGCCTGCGACGCGGTGGCCAACGGCATCGTCGGCGCGCTGAAGAAGCTCGGCGACAGCGCCAACAAGCCGCTCGTCGTGCGTCTGGATGGCAACAACGTCGAAGAGGGCCGCCGCATCCTCGACGAGGCCAATCACCCCCTGGTCATCCAGGCCGAAACCATGGACGCCGGGGCCGACAAGGCCGCCGAGCTGGCGAACAAGTAAGGAATCGCAGAGATGTCTATCTTCCTGAACAAGGACAGCAAGGTCATCGTCCAGGGCATCACCGGCGGCGAGGGCACCAAGCACACCGCGCTCATGCTCAAGGCGGGCACCCAGGTGGTCGGCGGCGTCAACGCGCGCAAGGCCGGCACTGAAGTCACGCACAAAGACAAAGAAGGCAAGGACATCAACCTGCCGGTGTTCGGCAGCGTCGCCGAGGCGATGAAGGAGACCGGCGCCGACGTGTCGATCGCCTTCGTCCCGCCGGCCTTCTCCAAGGACGCCATCATCGAGGCCATCGACGCCGAGATCCCGCTGCTGGTGGTCATCACCGAGGGCATCCCGGTGCAGGACAGCGCCTACGCGTGGGCCTACAACGTCGAGAAGGGCGAGAAGACCCGGATCATCGGGCCGAACTGCCCCGGCATCATCACCCCCGGTGAATCGCTCGTCGGCATCACGCCCAACAACATCACCGGCAAGGGCCCGATCGGCCTGGTGTCCAAGTCCGGCACGCTGACCTACCAGATGATGTACGAGCTGCGTGACCTCGGTTTCTCGACCGCCATCGGCATCGGCGGCGACCCGGTCATCGGCACCACCCACATCGACGCCATCGCGGCGTTCGAGAAGGATCCCGACACCAAGGTCATCGTGATGATCGGCGAGATCGGCGGCGACGCCGAGGAGAAGGCCGCCGACTACATCAAGGCCAACGTCACCAAGCCGGTCGTCGGCTACGTCGCGGGCTTCACCGCTCCCGAGGGCAAGACCATGGGCCACGCCGGCGCCATCGTCTCCGACGGTGCCGGTACCGCGGCGGGCAAGCAGGAGGCCCTCGAGGCCGCGGGCGTGAAGGTCGGCAAGACGCCGTCCGAGACCGCGCGCAAGGCCCGGGAGATCTTCGAGAACCTGTAACCCCCTCTGCGCGAGCAGTCACGAACTCCCCTCAATCCGGTGGATTGAGGGGAGTTCGCGTCTTCTGGGCGGGGTCAGCCGTAGTCGCGCAGCGTCATGACGACGCCGACGCAGGTCGCGACGGCCGCGGCGACGTAGATCGCCGCCGACACCCAGGCGACGTGGATCGACGCCGCGAGCCAGCACGACAGGAAGGCCGTCGCCAGCAGGCAGGCGCCGTAGAAGGCCGTGCGCTGGGGATGCTCGCCTCTGGCCACCTCCGGTGCGTACCCCATACGGGGGCGCTCACCCGATTCGCAAAACAGGAACGTGTTCTATTAGCCTCACGAATTAACACCTGCCTGGAGGTTTGTCATGGTCGATCCACGTACCCCCGTGCTCGTCGGCGTCGGCCAGTTCACCGAGCGCATCGACGACCCCGGCTACCGGGGGATGTCGGCCGTGGACCTCGCCACCGAGGCCACCCGCGCCGCGCTCGCCGATACCGGTGCGGACGTGGCGGCAGTCGCCCGGGCGATCGAGGTCTTCGTCGGGCTGCGGCAGTTCGAGATCTGCACGCCGTTCGCCGATCCGCCGCTCGGTGCTTCCGACAACTACGTGCGGTCGGTGGCCAAGCGGGTAGGTGCCGACCCCGTGCGCGCGGTGCTCGAACCCATCGGCGGCAGCGGGTCGCAGAAGGTGGTGACGGAGTTCGCGGCGGCGATCGCGGCGGGCGAGATCGAGGTGGCGCTGGTCCTCGGCTCCGAACCGGGATCCACCGCCAAGTACTTCTCCACGCGGGACGACAAGCCGGACTTCACCGAGCACGTCGGTGGCCAGCTCGAGGACCGAGGGTACGGCTTCGAGCAGTACATGAGTGAGTACACCGCCAAGCACGGCCTCACCGGCGCGCCCGTGCAGTACGGCCTGCTGGACAATGCCCGCCGTGCGCACCTCGGTCTCGGCGTCGACGACTACCGCCACGAGATGGCCGAACTCTTCGCGCCCTTCTCCCAGGTTGCGGCCAAGAACCCGTTCTCGTCGTCGCCGGTCGAGAGGTCCGTGCAGGAGATCGAGACGGTCACCGACGAGAACAGGATGATCTGCGACCCGTATCCGCGTCTGATGGTCGCCCGCGACACCGTGAACCAGGGCGCGGCGGCACTCGTCATGTCGGTGGCCGCGGCCCGTCGGCTCGGCGTACCCGAGGAGAAGTGGGTGTACCTGCGCGGGCACGCCAACCAGACCGAACAGGATCTCCTCGACCGCGTCGACCTCCACGTCAGCGTGTCCGCGCGGCAGGCGGTGGCCGAAGCGCTCCGCGTCGCGGGCATCGGCATCGACGACGTGTCGACCTTCGACCTCTACAGCTGCTTCCCGTTCCCGGTGTTCGCGGTGTGCGACGAGTTCGAGCTGGCGGCCGACGACCCACGCGGCCTCACCCTCACCGGCGGGCTGCCGTACTTTGGTGGTCCCGGCAACAGCTACTCACTGCACGGCATCGCCGAGACGGTCACCGAGATGCGTGCCACGCCAGGGGCATTCGGACTGGTCGGCGCCAACGGCGGTGTGATGAGCAAGTACTCGGTGGGCGTCTACTCGACCGAACCCGCCGACTGGGCGCCGGACCGAAGCAGTGAGCTGCAGGCCGACGTCGCCGCGCTGCCGACGATCCCCGTCACCCGCGACGCCGAGGGCCGGGGGACCATCGAGACGTACTCGGTGCGCTACGACTGGCCGGAGACGACGGGCATCATCATCGGGCGGCTCGACGCCGACGGCAGCCGGTTCATGGCCGTCACCGACGACGAGGAACTCGTGGCACTGATGACCGACGGCGACCCGCTGGGTGCGGCCATCTCGGTGACGCCGACCGAGGACGGGGTCAACCGCGCGACCCTGGCCTAGAACACAGCGTGAGCGTGCGCGAAATCGGGTTACGGCCCGGCGTGTCGGCCGCAGACTGGGGTACCCCGCTTGCGGGGAGCACGCTCGCCGAAGGTCAGATCAGACGAGCGCAGCGAGCTTGCCCGCCAACCTCTCCACGTACGCCGCGACGTCGGACTCCGACTTGTCCGGCAACCCGAACAGCACCTCGGTGACGCCGAGATCGGCCCAGCGGGCCAGCTTCTCGGGGTCGGGCTTGAAGTCGAGCGCGACGATCTGCGGCGCACCGTCGCGTCCCGCGGCGGCCCACGTGTCCTGCAGCAGCTTCACGGGTGCGTCGATGTCGAAGTCCCGCGGCGTGGTGATCCACCCGTCGGCCGATCGCGCGATCCACTTGAAGTTCTTCTCGGTGCCCGCGGCGCCGACGAGCACCGGTACGTGCGGCTGAACGGGTTTCGGGAACGCCCACGACGGCCCGAAGTCCACGAACTCGCCGTGGTACTCGGCTTCCTCCTGCGTCCACAGGGCGCGCATCGCCTCGAGGTATTCGCGCAGCATCGTGCGGCGTCGGCCCGGTGGCACGTTGTGGTCGGCCAGTTCGTCGGTGTTCCAGCCGAATCCGACACCGAGGCTCACCCGTCCGCCCGAGAGGTGGTCGAGCGTTGCGATGGACTTGGCGAGGGTGATGCAGTCGTGTTCGACGGGCAGCGCCACGGCCGTCGACAGCCGCACCCGCGAGGTGACCGCCGACGCGGCGCCCAGCGACACCCATGGATCGAGGGTCCTCGTGTAGCGGTCGTCGGGCAGCGTCTCGTCACCCGTCGTGGGGTGGGCGGCTTCGCGCTTGATCGGGATGTGGGTGTGCTCGGGCACGTAGAAGGTGGTGAAGCCGTGGTCGTCGGCGAGCTTCGCCGCGGGTGCCGGCGCGATGCCGCGGTCACTGGTGAAGAGAACGAGCCCGTAGTCCATGGCGAGAATTAGAACGTGTTTCAGTCCGTGCGCGCAAGGTGGTGCGCAGGTCGGCAGCCGCAGCGACCGCAAAAGTTGAACACGGGGCGCCTGCGAGGGTCATTACGATCCGTCAGATCCTTACCCGTGACCTCGCCGTCCGGTGTTGCTGACATTGCAGTCATGACCACCGAACGCATCGCCGACTCCGTCAAGTTCGCCTATTGGGTGCCCAACGTCAGTGGCGGCCTGGTGACCAGCGACATCGAGCAGCGCACCGACTGGAACTACGAGTACAACAAGAAGCTCGCGCAGACCGCGGAGAACAACGGCTTCGAGTACGCGCTGTCGCAGGTGCGCTACGAGGCGAGCTACGGCGCCGAGTACCAGCACGAGTCGACCAGCTTCTCGCTCGCGCTTCTGCTCGCGACCGAGCGCCTCAAGGTGATCGCCGCCGTCCACCCCGGACTGTGGCAGCCGGCCGTTCTGGCCAAGCTCGGCGCCACCGCCGACCACCTGTCCGGCGGACGGTTCGCGGTCAACGTCGTGTCGGGCTGGTTCAAGGACGAGTTCACCCACCTGGGCGAGCCGTGGCTCGAACACGACGAGCGCTACCGCAGGAGCGGGGAGTTCCTCCAGGTGCTGCGCAAGATCTGGACCGAGGACGACGTGGACTTCCGCGGCGATTTCTACCGCATCCACGACTTCACCCTCAAGCCCAAGCCGCTCAACACCCCGGAGCGCCCGAACCCGGAGATCTTCCAGGGCGGCAACTCGACGGCCGCCCGCCGCAACGGCGGTCTCTACTCGGACTGGTACTTCTCCAACGGCAAGGACTTCGACGGCATCACCGAGCAGGTCGTCGACGTGCGCGACCACGCCCGCGAGGCGGGCCGCGAGGTGAAGGTGGGCCTCAACGGCTTCATCATCGCGCGCGACACCGAGAAGGAGGCACGCGACACCCTGCGGGAGATCATCGAGAAGGCCAACAAGCCGGCGGTCGAGGGCTTCCGCGGCGCGGTCCAGCAGGCCGGCGCCTCCACCGGCGACAAGAAGGGGATGTGGGCCGACTCGTCGTTCTCCGACCTCGTCCAGTACAACGACGGCTTCCGCACCCAGCTGATCGGCACCCCGGAGCAGATCGCCGAGCGCATCTCGGCGTACCGCAAGCGCGGCGTCGACCTGATTCTCGGCGGCTTCCTCCACTTCCAGGAGGAGATCGAGTACTTCGGTGCCAACGTGCTCCCGCTGGTGCGTGAAATCGAGGCGGCCGAGGATGATTCACGCAAGGAGCCGGTGCTGGTGTCGGCCTGACCGAAGGCGTCGGCTCGCGCCGTCGGTCGTGGCGCCGCCAGCCGGGTGCGCTAGCGTGGGTGAGCAATCGAGGAGCACAGGAGAGGTCATGAGCTACCCGTCCGGTAACCCCGGTTACCCCCCGCCCGCCGCGCCGACCACACAGTTCGCCGCGCCCACCCAGCAGTTCGCCAAGCAGCCCGAGCCGGGCCAGCCCAGCGACAGCAAGCTGCCGCTGTTCCTGAGCATCGGCATCGCGGTCCTCGGACTCGCGGCGTATCTCGCCAGCTTCGGACCGATCTTCGTCGTCGACATCTCGGGCGCGATCGCCCAGTTCCCCGGCATTCCCCAGGAGTCGCTCGACATCCCCTCGCAGAAGGTGAACGGGGGAGCGTTCCTGACCTCCGGCGGCGGCACCGCCATCATCGCCATCCTGCTCGGCGCACTGATCGCAGGCGTCGGTGCGCTGCCGCGCCAGAAGCCGCGGCGCGCCATCGTCGCCGTCCTGTCGGTATTCGGCTTCCTGGTGATCCTGCTGCAGCTCGTCGGACCGGCGAACAACAACTCCGCGGGGTGGGCGCTCATCACCATCACGGTGCTGGCCTTCCTGCAGGCCGCTGCATCGATCGCCAACCTGCTGCTCGACGCGGGCGTCATCACCGCGCCGGAGCCGAAGCCCAAGTACGACCAGCAGCCCTACGGCGGGTACGCACCGCCGCAGTACTACGGGCAGCAGCCCGGTCAGCCCGGTCAGCAGGGTGGCCCGCACCAGGGTCAGCCGCAGCAGCAGCGCCCCGGTTACGCCCCGCAGTACGGGTACGGCAACGGACCGTCCACCGGTGGCTTCCCCGGCTCGGCCCCGCAGTCGGGTCCCCACGGTGGTCCTCCGACGCCTCCGACCGGCTTCCCGGCCTACGGCCAACCGCAGCCCCCGGGAAACTCGGACAACACCGGTCCCCAGGCTCAGGTGCAGCCCTCGCCGGGTCAGCCGACACAGCAGCCGCAGCAGTCGCCGTCGCAGCAAGCAAGTCCTCCGCCGTCGTAGTCTCTAGCGGCGCGCGCGAGAACCTCGCGCGCATCCGCACGCGCGAGGAGTGACCCGTCTAGTGGACAACCGGCCGGTGGGCACCCGACAGGCCCGCGATCTCCTGCGGGTCGCGTTCGGGCCGTCGATCGTGGCCCTGGTGATCATCGCCGCGGTCGTGTTGCTGCAGCTGTTGATCGCGAACAGCGACATGACGGGGGCCTTCGGCGCCATCGCCAGCATGTGGCTGGGCGTGCACCAGGTGCCGGTGTCCATCGGGGGCCGCGAACTGGGCGTGATGCCGCTGCTGCCCATGCTGCTGATGGTCTACGGCACGGCCCGGACGACCGCCGCGGCGCTCGCCCCCAACGCCTCGTGGTTCGTGGTGCGGTGGGTGGTCGCCTCAGCGCTCGGCGGGCCGCTGCTGATCGCCGCCATCGCCCTCGCCGTCATCCACGACGCCTCCTCGGTGCTCACCGAACTGCAGACGCCCGGCGCGCTGCGGGCCTTCGGCGGTGTCGTGGCGGTGCACCTCGCGGGCGCGCTCATCGGCGTCGCGCGCCGCATGCAGCGTCGCCTGGCGAGGCTGCCCGGGGTGCCCGCGTGGCTGCCCGAGTCGATCCGCGCCGGGCTGACCGGTGTCCTCGCACTGTGCGGCCTGTCGGGTGTGATCGCCGTCGGGTCGCTCGTCGTGCACTGGGGCACGATGCACGACCAGTTCACGATCACCGACTCGATGTTCGGTCAGTTCAGCCTCAGCCTGCTGTCGGCGCTCTACATCCCCAACGTCATCGTCGGCACCGCCGCGGTGGCCGTCGGCTCGAGCGTGCACGTGGGGCTCGCCACGTTCAGTTCGTTCACCGTGCTCGGTGGCGACGTTCCACCGGTGCCGGTGCTGGCCGCCCTGCCCACTCCGCCGCTCGGTGCGGTCTGGGTGGCGCTGCTCATCGTCGCGGCCGCGTCCGCGGTGGCCGTGGGCCAGCAGTGCTCGCGTCGGCCGGAGCCGCTGCCGGCGGCGGCGGCCAAGGTGCTCGTGGCCGCGGTCGTGGCGGCAGTGATCATGGCGCTGCTCGGGTACGCCGGGGGTGGGAGGCTCGGCAACTTCGGCGACGTCGGGGTGGATCAGGCGACCTTCGGTCCCGCGATCGTGCTGTGGTTCGTCGCCGTCGGCTTCCTGACGGTGGCGATGGCGGGCGGCATCTCCAGGGTCCGCCGGCCCCGGCCGGTCGCGACGGCGCCGAGGCCGCAGCCGGACGCGGAGTCCCAGACGCGACCCGTCATCCTCGGCCCGCGCCCGTCCGACCCCGAGCCCGCCGAATCCGAGCCAGCCGACCGGGAGGAACTCGAGCCCGACGAGGGCTACGACGACCCCCTGCCGGCCGACGACGAGGAGCCGGTCGCCGACGTCGCACCGCCACCGATGGTGCCGCGCGAACCCCGCG
The DNA here is from genome assembly GCF_010731735.1 of Mycolicibacterium sediminis. Taxonomy (GTDB): domain Bacteria; phylum Actinomycetota; class Actinomycetes; order Mycobacteriales; family Mycobacteriaceae; genus Mycobacterium; species Mycobacterium sediminis. Next base: position 6,066,108 of record NZ_AP022588.1, on the reverse strand, counting down.
CCGTCGACCTCGACGACGACCCTGAGGCGCACTTCATCACCGACGACGACTCGGGCGTCGACTGGCCGGGCCCCACCAGCGGAGAGAGCCGGCGACCGGCAGATTAGGCTGCTTCGCGTGCAGCCCGCGCTCCATGTACCCCCCAGTGCACCCGCGCGGCTCGTGGTACTCGCATCGGGCACCGGCTCGCTCCTCGAATCACTGCTCGAGGCCGCCGTCGGCGACTTTCCGGCGCGCGTGGTCGCGGTGGGCACCGACCGGGACTGCCGAGCGCTCGAGGTCGCGTCCGCGGCGGGCATCCCCTCCTACACCACCCGGCTCGGCGACCACGGCGATCGCGACGCCTGGGACGGCGCGATCACCGGTGCGACGGCGGACCACGAACCCGACCTGGTCGTCTCGGCCGGCTTCATGAAGATCCTTGGGCCACAGTTCCTCTCACGCTTCCTCGGACGCGTCGTGAACACTCATCCCGCGTTGCTGCCTGCCTTCCCCGGCGCGCACGCGGTGCCCGACGCACTTGCCTACGGGGTCCGGGTGACGGGCTGCAGCGTGCACCTGGTCGACGCGGGGGTGGACACAGGGCCGATCCTGGCGCAGGAGGCGGTGGCGATCCTCGACGACGACGACGAGGCGAGCCTGCACGAGCGGATCAAGGTCGTCGAGAGACGGCTGCTGGTAGACGTACTCGCCGCCATGGCGACACGTGGCGTGACCTGGACGGGACGAAAGGCGGCATTGGGATGAGCGACGGCAGCGAGGGCCGGCGTCCGGTCAAGCGGGCACTGATCAGCGTCTACGACAAGACGGGCCTCGCCGACCTCGCGCGCGGTCTGCACGACGCGGGTGTCACGATCGTGTCCACCGGATCGACCGCGAAGACGATTGCGGCCAGCGGTGTTCCGGTCACTCCGGTCGAGGACGTCACCGGGTTCCCCGAGGTGCTCGACGGCCGAGTCAAGACGCTGCACCCGCGGGTGCACGCCGGCCTGCTCGCCGACACCCGCAAGCCCGAGCACGTGGCCGCGCTGACCGAACTCGGCGTCGAGGCCTTCGAACTCGTCGTCGTCAACCTCTACCCCTTCTCCGAGACCGTGTCGTCCGGTGCGGGCGAGGACGAGTGCGTCGAGCAGATCGACATCGGCGGCCCGTCCATGGTCCGCGCCGCCGCCAAGAACCACCCGAGCGTCGCGGTGGTCGTGGAGCCGATCGGCTACGACGGCGTGCTCGCCGCCGTCCGGTCGGGTGGGTTCACCCTGGCGCAGCGGAAGCGGTTGGCGTCGTTGGCCTTCCGGCACACCGCCGAGTACGACGTCGCCGTCGCCGGCTGGATGGCCGAGACCCTCTCCCCCGAGGAGCCCGCCCAGCCGCTGCCCCAGTGGTACGCGGGGACGTGGCGGCGCAGTTCGGTGCTCCGGTACGGCGAGAACCCGCATCAGCAGGCCGCCCTCTACGTCGACGACGCCGGCTGGCCGGGTCTGGCTCAGGCCGAACAGTTGCACGGCAAGGAGATGTCGTACAACAACTACACCGATGCCGACGCCGCCTGGCGCGCCGCGTTCGACCACGAGGACACGTGCGTCGCGATCATCAAGCACGCGAACCCGTGCGGCATCGCCATCTCGTCGGTGTCGGTCGCCGATGCCCACCGCAAGGCCCACGAGTGCGACCCGCTCAGCGCCTTCGGCGGCGTCATCGCGGCCAACACGACGGTCAGCGTCGAGATGGCTGAGACGGTCGCCGACATCTTCACCGAGGTGATCATCGCGCCCGCCTACGAGCCGGGCGCCGTCGAGATCCTCGCGCGCAAGAAGAACATTCGCGTGCTGGTGGCCGCCGAGCCGCAGATCGGCGGCACCGAGTTCCGCGCGGTCAGCGGTGGTCTGCTGGTGCAGGAGCGCGACGCCATCGACGCCGAGGGTGACGATCCCGTCAACTGGACGCTGGCCACCGGGGACCCCGCCGACCCGGCGCTGCTCGCGGAGCTGAAGTTCGCGTGGCGCGCCTGCCGGGCGGTCAAGAGCAACGCCATCGTCGTCGTGAAGGACGGCGCCACCGTCGGCGTCGGCATGGGCCAGGTGAACCGGGTCGACGCGGCCCGGCTCGCGGTCGAGCGCGGCGGTGACCGGGTGGCCGGCGCGGTCGCGGCGTCCGACGCCTTCTTCCCGTTCCCCGACGGCCTCGAGACGCTGACGGCGGCGGGCGTGGCCGCGATCGTGCATCCGGGTGGCTCCATGCGCGACGACGTCGTCACCGAGGCGGCTGCGGCGGCGGGCATCACGCTCTACCTGACCGGTGCGCGGCACTTCGCGCACTAGGACACCGGTGGGGTCTGAGCTGGCGTTATGGGGCTATTCCCGCAATCGCTGACCAACTCGTCATTTCGCTTGTAGCGGGGAAGACATGCTTAGCCCCGTTAGCAGTCGTAGCGTGGAGTGGTGACGTCACCCTTGCCATCACCTGCAGACCTCCCACGTACCGTCGGCGAACTCCGCGCATCCGGCCACCGAGAGCGTGGCGTCAAGGACGAGATCAGGGAGAACCTGCTCGCCGCGCTGTCCGAGGGACGCGACGTGTGGCCCGGCATCCTGGGTTTCGAGGACACCGTCCTGCCGCAGCTGGAGCGGGCGCTGATCGCCGGTCACGACATCGTCCTGCTGGGTGAACGCGGACAGGGCAAGACGCGCCTGCTGCGGGCACTCACCGGTCTGCTCGACGAGTGGACCCCGGTGATCGACGGCTCCGAACTCGGCGAGCACCCGTTCTCGCCCATCACGCCGGAGTCGATCCGCCGCGCCGCGACCTCCGGTGACGATCTGCCGGTCACCTGGCGGCACCGCAGCGAGCGGTACACCGAGAAGCTGGCGACCCCGGATACCGGCGTGGCCGACCTCGTCGGCGACATCGACCCGATCAAGGTGGCCGAGGGCCGCAGCCTCGGCGACCCGGAGACCATCGCCTTCGGCCTGATCCCGCGTGCCCACCGCGGCATCGTCGCCATCAACGAGCTGCCCGACCTCGCGGAGCGCATCCAGGTGTCGATGCTCAACGTGATGGAGGAGCGCGACATCCAGGTCCGCGGCTACACGCTGCGTCTGCCGCTCGACGTCCTGGTGGTCGCGAGCGCCAACCCCGAGGACTACACCAACCGCGGACGCATCATCACCCCGCTCAAGGACCGCTTCGGTGCGGAGATCCGCACGCACTACCCGCTCAAGCTCGAGGCCGAGGTCGGCGTCATCACCCAGGAGGCGAACCTGACGGCGGCCGTGCCGGAGTACCTGCTCCAGGTGCTTGCCCGGTTCGCGCGCTCGCTGCGCGAATCCCAGTCGATCGATCAGCGGTCCGGCGTGTCCGCGCGGTTCGCGATCGCGGCGGCCGAGACGGTCGCGGCGGCAGCACGGCACCGTTCGACGGTCCTCGGCGAGCAGGATCCCGTCGCCCGCGTCGTCGACCTGTCCACGGTGGTCGACGTACTGCGCGGCAAGCTCGAATTCGAGTCCGGCGAGGAGGGCCGCGAGCAGGCCGTGCTCGAGCATCTCCTGCGCCGCGCCACCGCCGACACCGCTCAGCGACTGCTCGGCGGGTTGGACGTGGGTCCGTTGGTGGCCGCCGTCGAGGAGGGCGCGCCGGTCACGACGGGCGAACGCGTCTCCGCGAAGGACGTCCTCGCGGCCGTACCGGGGCTGCCGGTGGTCGACGAGATCGCGACCCGCCTGGGTGCTTCCAGCGACGGCGAGCGCGCCGCCGCCCTCGAGTTGGCGCTCGAGGCGCTGTACCTGGCCAAGCGCATCGACAAGGTATCCGGCGAAGGTGAAACGGTCTATGGCTAAACGCCTCTCGCGCTACTCGCGCTACACCGGCGGACCCGATCCGCTGGCCCCGCCGGTCGACCTGCGCGAGGCGCTCGAGCAGATCGGGCAGGACGTGATGGAGGGCAGCTCGCCCCGGCGGGCGCTCCAGGAGCTGATGCGTCGCGGCACGGAGAACATGCGCGGGGCGGACCGGTTGGCCGCCGAGGCCAACAGCAAGCGGCGCAAGCTGCTGCAGAAGAACAATCTCGACGGCACGCTGCAGGACATCAAGAAGCTGCTCGACGAGGCCGTGCTGGCCGAGCGCAAGGAACTGGCGCGGGCACTCGACGACGACGCTCGGTTCGGCGAACTGCAGATGGAGTCGCTGTCGCCGTCACCGGCCAAGGCCGTTCAGGAACTCGCGGAGTACGACTGGCGCAGTCAGGAGGCGCGCGAGAAGTACGAGCAGATCAAGGACCTGATGGGTCGCGAGATGCTGGATCAGCGTTTCGCGGGCATGAAGCAGGCGTTGGAGAACGCGACCGACGAGGACCGCCAACGCGTCAACGAGATGCTCGACGACCTCAACGACCTGCTGGACAAGCACGCCCATGGGTCGGACTCGCAGCAGGACTTCGACGACTTCATGTCCAAGCACGGCGAGTACTTCCCGGAGAACCCGAAGAACATCGACGAACTCCTCGACTCGCTGGCGCAGCGGTCGGCGGCTGCCCAGCGGTTCCGCAACAGCCTCACCGAGCAGCAGCGCGCGGAGCTGGATGCGCTGTCGGAGCAGGCATTCGGATCGCCCTCGCTGATGAATGCGCTCAACAAGCTCGACTCGCACCTGCAGGCGGCGCGGCCGGGTGAGGACTGGTCGGGCTCCGAGCAGTTCAAGGGCGACAACCCGATGGGCATGGGTGAGGGCGCGCAGGCGATGGCCGACATCGCCGAACTCGAGCAGCTCGCCGATCAGCTGTCGCAGAGCTACGCCGGCGCCCAGATGGACGACGTCGACCTCGACATGCTGGCGCGCCAGCTCGGCGACGACGCCGCCGTGGACGCGCGGACGCTGGCCGACCTGGAACGCGCGCTGATGAACCAGGGCTTCCTGGATCGCGGCGCGGACGGCCAGTGGCGGCTGTCTCCCAAGGCGATGCGCCAGCTGGGCCAGGCGGCGCTGCGGGACGTGGCTCAGCAGCTCTCCGGGCGGCACGGGGAGCGCGAGACCCGGCGGGCCGGCTCGGCGGGGGAGCTGACGGGCGCGACGCGGCCGTGGCAGTTCGGCGACACCGAACCGTGGAACGTGACGCGCACGCTGACGAACGCGGTGCTCCGCCAGTCCGGCACGGGCGTCGCGGAACGGCCGCTGCGGATCAGCGTCGACGACGTCGAGGTGTCCGAGACCGAGACCAGGACGCAGGCCGCGGTCGCGCTGCTGGTCGACACGTCGTTCTCGATGGTGATGGAGAACCGCTGGCTGCCGATGAAGCGCACGGCGCTGGCGCTCAACCATCTGGTGAGCACGCGGTTCCGCTCCGACGCGCTGGAGATCATCGCGTTCGGCCGGTACGCCCGCACCGTCTCGGCGGCCGAACTGACCGGTCTGGAGGGCGTGTACGAGCAGGGCACCAACCTACACCACGCGCTCGCCCTGGCGACGCGGCATCTGCGCCGCCACCCGAACGCGCAGCCGACGGTGCTGGTCGTGACCGATGGCGAGCCCACGGCGCACCTGGAGGACTATCGCGACGGGCAGGGCTCGTCGGTGTTCTTCGACTACCCGCCGCATCCGCGCACGATCGCGCACACGGTTCGGGGCTTCGACGAGGTCGCCCGGATGGGCGCGCACGTGACGATCTTCCGGCTGGGCAGCGATCCCGGGCTGGCCCGCTTCATCGATCAGGTCGCGCGACGGGTGGAGGGCCGGGTCGTCGACCCCGAACTCGACGGGCTCGGTGCCGCGGTCGTCAGCGACTACCTGCGGTCACGCAAGCGCCGGTAGCCGCGGACGACGGGTCAGGTGGCCTTGCGCTTCTTGCGCTTGATGCCGACGCTGCCCCACAGCGAGAAGCCGCGGATCGTGACGTGCGGTGCGCCGGGCGAGCCGATGTCGTCGACCCCGTGGTCGAACGCGCCCATGACGCCCACGCCGTGGACGTCGACGTTGACCTCGGGCGGCAGCAGGATCGTCTGGCCGCCGAAGATCGAGTAGGAGTGGATCTCCACGTCGGGTGAGGTGAAGTCCGCGTAGCGCAGATCGATGACGCCACCGCCGAACAGCGTGAACGACGTCAGCCGCTTCGGGACGTTCCAGCGCCCGCGCCGTTCGAAGCCGCTCATGATCGCCAGCAGCAGCGTGGAGGGGGCCGGGTGGGCGGGCCCGGTGTTGCGCGTCGCCGAGAACGCGACGGGAAGGTCGGCGCTGAGGCGTTCCAGTTCGCCGTAGGTCTTGGCGGCGTAGGCCTTGGTCAGCCGCTCCTCGTATTCGGGCATCGGGAGCTGGCCCTGCGCGGCGGCCTCGGTGAGCAGCTGCGCCGCCTGGATGCGGTCCGCGTCGGCAGCGCGCATCGACTCGTTGCCCGCCGCTGGAGTGGTCATCACCGACGAGCCTACGACTAACGCCGGTACACGCAAGGGGATGGTCGGATCCCTGATGGTTTCCATCAGAGAGGCGTTGCCAAAGCGGCCGCCGGGCAAACGTCGACAGGACGTCGAGGCTCAGCCCCGAGCCCACCTCGGCGGCCGCTTCTCGAGGAACGCGAGCATTCCCTCCCGGGCCTCCTCGGAGACGAACAGCTGTGCCGACTGCTCGCCCAGGGCGTGGGCGTCGCGGTCGAAGGACTCGAGGATCGGCGCCGTCACCAGCGCCTTCGACGCCGCCAGACCCTGCGGGGATCCCTTGGCCACGTCGGCGGCGAGGCCGTCCACCGCACCCGCGACGTCGTCGGCGGCCACGGTGATCAACCCGATCGCCGCGGCCTCGGCCGCCCCGAACTTCTCGCCGGTGACGAAGTAGCGGCCGGCGCCCCGAGCCGTCATCTTCGGCAGCAGGGTGAGCGAGATGATCGACGGCGCGACGCCGATGCGCGCCTCGGTCAGCGCGAACGTGCTCGACGGACCGGCGACCACGACGTCGCAGGCGCCGATCAGTCCGAGGCCGCCGGCCCGCACGTGTCCGTCGACGGCGGCGATCACCGGCACGGGCAGTTCCAGGATCGCGCGCAACACCTGGGCCATCTCCCGGGCGCGCGACACGGCGAGTTCGCCGGGGTCGCGTCCGGCCGCCTCGCTCAGGTCGGCGCCCGCGCAGAACGTGCCGCCCTCGTGGCCCAGCACGACGCAGCGCACGCTCGGGTCGGCGGCCGCCGCGGACAGCCCGTCGTGCAGCTGCCGGACGAGGACCGCAGACAGGGCGTTGCGGTTGTGCGGGGAGTCGAGGACGAGACGGGCGACGCCCGCGTCGACGGAGTAGCGGACGAGCGGATCCGGCGGGCTGGAGCGGAGCGACTCGGGGAGTGGATCGGTCATCAGTACGACCGGGGGAGGCCCAGCGACGTCTGTGCGATGAAGTTGAGGATCATCTCCCGGCTCACCGGGGCGATGCGGGCCAGCCGCGAGGCCACCAGCACCGACGCGATGCCGTACTCCTTCGTCAATCCGTTGCCGCCGAGCGACTGCACCGCCTGGTCGACCGCGCGGACCGACGCCTCGCCCGCCGCGTACTTCGCCATGTTCGCGGCCTCGGCCGCACCGCCGTCGTCGCCGAGGTCGTAGAGGGTGGCGGCCTTCTGCATCATCAGCTTGGCCAGCTCGACCTCGATGTGGTTCTGCGCCAACGGGTGTGAGATGCCCTGGTGCGCGCCGATCGGGGTCTTCCACACCTGCCGGGTCTTGACGTAGTCGGTGGCCTTGTTGATGGCGAAGCGGCCCATGCCGACGGCGCTCGCGGCGCCCATGATCCGCTCGGGGTTCAGCCCGGCGAACAACTGCGCGATCGCCGCGTCCTCGGACCCGACCAGCGCGTCGGCGGGCAGCCGCACGTCGTCCAGGAACAGCTGGAACTGGTTCTCCGGGCTGACGATCTCCATGTCGATCTTGTTCCACGACAGCCCCGGTGCGTCGGTGGGGACGATGAACAGCGCGGGCTTGAGGTTGCCGGTCTTGGCCTCCTCGGTGCGGCCGACGACCAGGATCGCCTGCGCCTGATCGACGCCGGAGATGTAGACCTTCTGCCCCGACAGGATCCAGTCGCTACCGTCGCGCCGTGCGGTCGTGGTGATCCGGTGCGAGTTCGACCCGGCGTCGGGCTCGGTGATGGCGAAGGCCATCGTGATCGATCCGTCGGCGATGCCCGGGATCCAGCGCTGCTTCTGCTCCTCGGTGCCGAACTTGCTGATGATGGTCCCGTTGATCGCGGGGGAGACGACCATCAGCAGCAGCGCGCAGCCGCCCGCCGACATCTCCTCCATGACCAGCGAGAGCTCGTACATGCCGGCACCGCCACCGCCGTATTCCTCCGGCAGGTTGACCCCGATGAAGCCGAGCTTGCCCGCCTCCTCCCACAACTCGGTGGTGTGCTCACCGGCGCGGGCCTTCTCGAGGTAGTACTTCTCGCCGTAGCTGGCCGAGAACTGGGCGACGGCCTTGCGCAGTTCCTTCTGCTCGTCGGTTTCGATGAAGCTCATCGTGACTCTCCTTGGGGTTCTTCGGATTCTTCGGGATCGAGCACTCGAGCCATGACCAGGCCCACGTCCACCTGCTGGCCGGCTTCGACGTTCAGTTCCACGAGCACGCCACCGGTCGGCGCGGTGATGGTGTGCTCCATCTTCATGGCCTCGAGCCAGATCAGCGGCTGGCCCGCCGTGACCTGGTCGCCGACGGCGGCGGCGATCCGGATCACCGAGCCGGGCATGGGCGCGAGCAGCGAGCCGTGCGCCGCGGCGGCGTCCGGATCGCCGAAGCGGGGTTGGGCGACCAGTTTCGTACTGCCCAGCGGGCTGTCGACGAACGCGGTGTCGCCGTAGGTGGTGACGGCGAAGCTGCGCTCGACGCCGTGGGACGACAGCACGACGCGGTCGGGCGTCGACGACACGAGGCCGATGCCGTCGTCGTCGGGCAGGACGAGGCGGCCCCGGGTGAACCGGTAGCGCACCTCGTGGTCGGCTCCGCCGGCGTCGACGTAGCGCTTGGTCTGGTAGCCGGAGGCGAGTTTGCGCCAGCCACCGGGTACGTCGCGCAGCGCCGTGGCGGCAGCACGGTTGCGGGCGGCGTCGGCCAGCGCGGCGGCCACCGCGGACAGTCGAGGCGCGTCGGCCTCCGTCGACGGCGCGGCCAGATCGGCCAGGCCGTGCGTCTCGAAGAACGCGGTGTCGGTCTCGCCGTCGAGGAAGGCGGGGTGCCGCAGCACGTTCACCAGCAGGTCGCGATTGGTCGTGATGCCGTGCAGGCGGGTGCGGACCAGCGCGTCGGCGAGCACCCCGGCGGCCTGGGTCCGCGTCGGCGCGTACGAGATCACCTTGGCCAGCATGGGGTCGTAGAAGATCGACACCTCCGACCCGTCGACGATGCCGGTGTCGAGCCGGACCCCCACGCCGCCGAGCGTGGTGAACTCGGCACGCGCCGAGGGGACGTCGAAGCGGTGCACCGCGCCGGCCTGCGGCTGCCAGTTCTTCGCCGGGTCCTCCGCGTAGAGCCGCACCTCGATCGAGTGTCCGCGATTGGCAGGCGGTTCGGGATCGAGCCGGCCTCCGTCGGCGACGTGCACCTGCAGTGCCACGAGGTCGAGCCCCGTCGTCTCCTCGGTGACGGGATGCTCGACCTGCAGGCGGGTGTTCATCTCGAGGAAGAAGAACTCGCCGGCGTCGTCGGCCATGAACTCGACGGTGCCCGCCCCGGTGTAGTCGATGGCCTTCGCCGCCAGCCGGGCCGCCTCGAACAGCCTGTCCCGCATCCCCGGGACGCGTTCGACGAGCGGGGACGGCGCCTCCTCGACGATCTTCTGGTGGCGGCGCTGGATCGAGCACTCGCGCTCGCCGACGGCCCACACCGTGCCGTGGGCGTCGGCCATCACCTGCACCTCGACGTGGTGGCCCGTCGCGAGGTACCGCTCGCAGAACACGGTGGGATCGCCGAAGGCGGACTGGGCCTCCCGCCGCGCGGCCTCGACCTGGCCGGGCAGGGCGTCGAGATCGCGCACGACGCGCATGCCGCGGCCACCGCCGCCCGCCGACGCCTTGATCAGCACGGGCAGCTGCGCCTGGGTGACGGTGTTCGGGTCGAGTTCGGCCAGCACCGGGACACCGGCCGCCGACATCATCTTCTTGGCCTCGATCTTCGAGCCCATGGCGCGGACCGCCGCTACCGGCGGGCCGATCCACGTCAGTCCGGCGTCCTGCACGGCGGCCGCGAATTCGGCGTTCTCCGAGAGGAATCCGTACCCCGGGTGGACGGCGTCGGCGCCGGCGGCCGTCGCGGCGGCGATCAGCTGCGCCGCGTCGAGGTAGCCGTTGCGACCCTCGAGTCGCACGCGGACGTCGGCCTCGGCCACGTGCGGGCTCGCGGCGTCGGGGTCGGTGTAGACCGCCGCCGTGCCGATGCCGAGGCGACGGCACGTGGCGAACACGCGGCGGGCGATCTCGCCGCGGTTGGCGACCAGGACTCTGGTGATCATGGCTTCCCCATCGAGGTCATGGTGGCGCTCACATCCGGAAGACGCCGAAGTTCGACGTCCCCTCGATCGGACCGTTGGCGATGGCGGACAGACAGATACCCAGGATCGTGCGGGTGTCGCGCGGATCGATGACACCGTCGTCGTAGAGCCTGCCCGACAGGAACATCGGCAGCGACTCCGCCTCGATCTGCGCCTCGACGGCGGCGCGCAGAGCGGCGTCGGCGTCCTCGTCGACCACCTGTCCGCGCGCCTCGGCGGCCGCACGGCTGACGATCGACAGCACGCCCGCGAGCTGCGTGCCACCCATGACCGCGGACTTCGAGTTCGGCCAGGCGAACAGGAAGCGGGGGTCGAACGCACGCCCGCACATGCCGTAGTGGCCCGCGCCGTAGGAGGCGCCGATCAGCAGGGAGATGTGCGGCACGGTCGAGTTCGAGACGGCGTTGATCATCATCGAGCCGTGCTTGATCATGCCGCCTTCCTCGTACTGGCGGCCCACCATGTAGCCGGTCGTGTTGTGCAGGAACAGCAGTGGCGTGTTCGAGCGGTTGGCCAGCTGGATGAACTGGGTGGCCTTCTGGCTCTCCTCGCTGAACAGCACGCCGCGGGCGTTGGCGAGGATGCCGATGGGGTAGCCGTGCAGCGTCGCCCAGCCCGTGACGAGTGACCCGCCGTAGAGGGGCTTGAACTCGTCGAAGTCGGAACCGTCGACGACGCGGGCGATGACGTCACGCGGGTCGAACGGGATGCGCAGGTCGGCGGGGACGATGCCGAGCAGTTCCTCGGAGTCGAACAGCGGCGGCGTGACGGGTCCGGGCGTGGGGCCGTGCTTGCGCCAGTTCAGGCGTGCCACGATGCGGCGGCCGATGCGGATCGCGTCGAGTTCGTCGACGGCGAAGTAGTCGCCGAGACCCGATGTACGCGAGTGCATCTCGGCTCCGCCGAGTGACTCGTCGTCGGACTCCTCGCCGGTCGCCATCTTGACCAGCGGAGGACCCGCGAGGAAGACCTTCGACCGTTCCTTGATCATCACGACGTGGTCGGACATGCCGGGGATGTAGGCGCCTCCCGCGGTCGAATTGCCGAACACCAGCGCGACGGTCGGGATGCCCGCCGCGGACAGCCGGGTGAGGTCGCGGAACATGCGGCCACCCGGGATGAAGATCTCCTTCTGGGTGGGCAGGTCGGCGCCGCCGGACTCGACCAGGGAGATCACCGGCAGGCGGTTCTCGAGCGCGATCTGGTTGGCGCGCAGGATCTTCTTCAGCGTCCACGGGTTGCTGGTGCCGCCCTTGACGGTGGGGTCGTTCGACACCACCAGGCACTCGACGCCCTCGACGACGCCGATGCCGACGACGACGCTCGCCCCGACGGTGAAGTCGGTGCCCCACGCCGCCAGCGGGCTGAGTTCCAGGAACGGCGAATCGGGGTCGAGGAGCACCTCGATGCGTTCGCGCGCGGTGAGCTTGCCGCGGGCGTGGTGGCGCTCGACGTACTTGGTGCCGCCGCCCAGCAGGGCCTTGTCGTGTTCGGCGTCGAGTTCGGCGAGCTTGGCCGACATCGCCTCGGCGGCGGTGCCGTATCCGGTCGATCGGACGTCGAGAGTCGACTTGAGCCGAGTCATGGGCGATCTGCTCCGATCATCCCTGATATCCGAGCGTCTTGGCCGCCAGCGCCGTCATGATCTCGGTGGTCCCTCCGCCGATGCCGATGATGCGCATGTCACGGTACTGCCGTTCGATCTCGGACTCGGCCATGTAGCCCATGCCGCCGAACAATTGGACGGCCGCGTTCGCCACCCACTCGCCCGCCTCGACGGCGGTGTTCTTGGCGAAGCAGACCTCGGTGATCAGGTTCTGGTCACCGGCGAGTTGCCGTTCGACCAGGGCGTGGGTGTAGACCCGGGCCACGTCGATGCGACGGGCCATCTCGGCGAGCGTGTTCTGCACCGACTGCCGCGAGATGAGCGGTCGGCCGAAGGTCTCGCGGTCGCGACACCACTGCACCGTGATGTCCAGGCAGCGCTGCGCACTGGCATAGGCCTGCGCGGCGAGGCCGACGCGCTCGGAGACGAAGGCGCTGGCGATCTGGAGGAAGCCGGTGTTCTCGACGCCGATGAGGTTCTCGGCGGGCACGCGCACGTCGGTGTAGGACAGCTCCGCCGTGTCGGACGAGCGCCAGCCCATCTTCTCCAGCTTGCGCGTGACCTCGAAACCCGGTGTGCCCTTGTCGACGACGATCAGCGAGACGCCTCCGGCGCCCGGTCCGCCCGTGCGCGCCGCGGTCACCACGAAGTCGGCGCGCACACCCGAGGTGATGTAGGTCTTCGCGCCGTTGAGGACGTAGTGGTCGCCGTCGCGGTCGGCCCGCGTGGTGAGGTGCCCGACGTCGGACCCGCCGCCCGGCTCGGTGATGGCCAGCGATCCGATCTTCTCGCCGCGCAACGTCGGCCGGACGTAGGTCTCGATCAGCCGCTCGTCGCGGGACTCGATCATGTGCGGCAGCGCGATGCCGCAGGTGAACAGCGAGGCGAAGACGCCGCCGGGAACCCCGGCCTGGTGCAGCTCCTCGCAGATCACCACGGCGTCCGCGCCGTCACCACCACCACCGCCGACCTCCTCGGGGTGGTTGGCGCCGAGCAGACCCGCCTCGCCGGCCGCGAGGTGGAGGTCGCGCGGCAGTTCGCCGGCCTTCTCCCAGGCGTCGACGTTCGGCAGGATCTCGCGTTCGGCGAAGGTGCGCACCGTCTTTCGCAGTGCCTCGCGCTCGGGTGTGGTCCAGATGCTCGTGCTCGTGGTCGTACTCATAGCTCCAACAGTCCTTCCGGGATGTCGACGTGTCTCGAACGCAGCCACTCGCCGAGCCCCTTGGCCTGCGGGTCGAAGCGCGCCTGGTGCGCGACCCCCCGGCCGAGGATGCCCTCGATGACGAAGTTCACCGCGCGCAGGTTGGGCAGCAGGTGCCGGGTGACCGCCAGATCGGCCGTCTCGGGCAGGAGTTGGCGCAGCGCGTCGACGGTGAGCGTGTGTGCCAGCCACTGCCATTGGGCGTCGGTGCGCACCCAGACGCCGACGTTGGCGTCGCCGCCCTTGTCGCCGCTGCGCGCGCCGGCGATGGTGCCCAGCGGCAGCCGTCGGGTGGCGCCGCCCTCCGGTGGATCGGGGAGCGGGGGCGGGTCGACAGGCTCGAGTTCGCGGGTGTCGGTGGCGGGTGGGACGTCGACGCGTACCCCGTCGGCGTGTACGGCGACGTGTGGCACCGCGGTCGCGTCGACGTACCCGGGGGTGAACAGGCCGTAGACCTGCCCCTCGCCCGGTGGTGCCGTGGTGGTGAACCCGGGATAGCTGGCGAGCGCGAGTTCCACTGCTGCCGAGGAGAAGTGGCGTCCGACCTTGGCCGGGTCCGGGTCGCGGACGACGCAGCGCAGCAGGGCGCTGGCGGCTTCCTCGGTGTCGGCGTCGGGATGATCGGTGCGGGCAAGGGTCCACTCGACCTCGTCGGGCGTCACGGTCATGTTGGCCTCGAGCTGGCGTCGCACCAGGTCGGCCTTGGCCTCGATGTCCAGACCGGTCAGCACGAACGTCATGGAGTTGCGGAACCCGCCCACCGAGTTGAGCGACACCTTGAGCGTCGGTGGGGGAGCCTCGCCACGGACGCCGCTGATGCGCACCCGGTCGGGGCCGTCCTCGGCGAGCGTCGCGCTGTCGATGCGCAGCGTCACGTCGGGGTTGGCGTACCGGGGTCCGCCGATCTCGTAGAGCAGCTGCGCGGTCACCGTGTCCACGCTGACCAGTCCGCCGGTGCCCGGATGCTTGGTGACGACCGACGAACCGTCGGCCGCGATCTCCGCGATCGGGAAACCGGCGTGCATCAGGTCGGAGACCTCGGTAAAGAACGCGAAGTTGCCGCCGGTGGCCTGCGTGCCGCACTCGATGACGTGCCCTGCGGCGACGGCACCGGCGAGCGCGTCGTAGTCGGTGCGGGTCCAGCCGAAGTGTGCGGCGGCGGGTCCGACGATCACCGAGGCGTCGGTGACGCGGCCCGTCACCACGACGTCCGCGCCGGACTGCAGGCAGTCCGCGATGCCCCACGCCCCGAGGTACGCGTTGGCCGAGAGCACGGCGCCGAAGCCGAGTTCGTCCGCACGGGAGATCAGGTCGTCGCCCTCGACGTGGGCCACGGTCACCGCGAGCCCGAGCCGCTCGGCCAGCGCGCGTACCGCCGTCGCCAGCCCGGCCGGGTTGAGGCCGCCCGCGTTCGCGACGATCTGGACGCCGCGCTCGAGCGCGAGGCCCAGTGACTCCTCGAGCTGGGTCAGGAAGGTCTTGGCGTAGCCGCGCTCCGGGGACTTCGCGCGGTCGCGGGCCAGGATGAGCATCGTCAGCTCGGCCAGGTAGTCACCGGTGACGTAGTCGAGGTCGCCGCCGGTGATCATCTCGCGCATCGCCGCGTGGCGGTCGCCGTAGAACCCCGAGCAGTTGCCGATCCGTACCGGGCTTCCACCCTCACCAGACGCCACGCACCACGCTCCCATCTCCATCGACGGCTCAACCAACCGGTAGGTTAGCCGATACCATCGGTACCGAGTCAAGGGCGGGGCCGACGCGTCATCCAGTCCCCGGGGCGTTCCCCGGGTGGGACGTTTTGGAGACCGTGCAGGTCGACCGCTATCCTGAACGGCAACCGTTGGCCGCTGTCGTATGCGCGGCAACACCCCTGATCAAGGAGAGTCCGCATGGCTGTGCCCAAGCGCAGGATGTCGCGTTCGAACACCCGTAGCCGGCGTGCGCAGTGGAAGGCCACCGCCACCGGTCTGGTCGGCGTGACCGTCGCAGGTCAGCAGCACAAGGTGCCGCGTCGCCTGCTCAAGGCCGCCCGCCTCGGCCTGATCGACCTCGACCGTCGCTGACTGACGGCGCGCCTCTCAGCCCACTCTCAGTCGATGGGTTGAGACTGTGGCTGTGCGAATACTTGTCGTAGACGACGATCGCGCCGTGCGCGAATCCCTGCGCCGTTCGCTGTCGTTCAACGGCTATGCGGTCGAACTGGCGCAAGACGGTGTGGAGGCGCTGCAGGCGATCGCCACCGACCGGCCCGACGCCGTGGTCCTCGACGTGATGATGCCCCGACTCGACGGGCTCGAGGTCTGCCGCCAACTGCGGAGCACGGGCGACGACCTGCCCATCCTGGTCCTGACTGCCCGGGACTCCGTCTCCGAACGCGTCGCCGGCCTCGACGCCGGTGCCGACGACTACCTGCCGAAGCCCTTCGCGCTCGAGGAACTGCTCGCCCGGATGCGGGCTCTGCTGCGTCGTACCGGTCCGGACGACTCGTCCGACTCGATGACGCTGAGCTTCTCCGACCTGAGCCTGGACCCCGTGACGCGCGAGGTCATGCGAGGCGCCCGCTCGATCAGTCTGACCAGGACCGAGTTCTCCCTGCTGGAGATGCTGATCGCCAATCCGCGGCGGGTCCTGACGCGCAGCCGCATCCTCGAGGAGGTGTGGGGCTTCGACTTCCCCACGTCGGGCAACGCTCTCGAGGTGTACGTCGGATACCTGCGCCGCAAGACCGAAGCCGAGGGGGAGCCGCGTCTGATCCACACCGTCCGCGGGGTGGGTTACGTGCTGCGCGAGACACCGCCCTGATGGTGCGGTTCCCATCCCTGCGCGGTCGGCGACCGTCGTCGTGGTCCGGTCCCGGCGAGGCGACGCGGCACGCCGCGAGTTCGGTGTCGCTGAGATGGCGCGTGATGCTGCTGGCGATGTCGATGGTCGCGATGGTCGTCGTACTCATGGCGGTCGCGGTCTACATCGTCGTCTCCCGTGCGCTGTACCAGGACGTGGACAGCCAGCTGCAGAGCCGGGCCCGGCTGCTCATCGAGAGCGGGTCGCTGGCCGCGGACCCCGGCAAGGCCATCGAGGGCACGGCCTACTCCGACGTCAACGCCATGCTCGTCAATCCCGGCCGGTCGATCTACACGGCCAACCAGGAGGGCCAGACGCTGCCGCTGGGCGAGCCGGAGAAGGACGTCATCCAGGGCAACCTGCGGATGTCGCTGCGCACGGTGAACTACCAGCGGGTGCTGGCCTATCACCTGTCGAACGGCAGTTCGCTGTTGATCTCGAAGAGCATGGAGCCGACGGGCAAGGTGCTCAAACGGCTGGGCACCATCCTGCTGTTCGTGGGCGGTGGCGGCATGGCGGTGGCCGCGATCGCGGGCGGCATGGTCGCCCGGACCGGGCTGAGACCCGTGGCCCGTCTGACCCAGGCGGCGGAGCGGGTAGCCAGGACCGACGACCTCAGACCGATCCCCGTGCACGGCAGCGACGAGCTGGCCCGGCTGACCGCGGCGTTCAACATGATGCTGCGCGCGCTCGCCGAATCCCGGGAGAGACAGGCGCGGCTGGTGTCCGACGCGGGACACGAGCTGCGAACGCCTCTGACCTCGCTGCGCACCAACGTCGAACTGCTCATGGCGTCGTCGCAGCCGGGCGCTCCCGCCATCCCCGAGGAGGAGATGGCCGGCCTGCGCACCGACGTCATCGCCCAGATCGAGGAGCTGTCGACCCTGGTCGGCGACCTGGTGGACCTCACCCGCGACGACGAGGGCGTGGCGATCCACGAGCCCATCGACGTCAACGAGGTGGTCGAGCGCAGCCTCGAACGCATCCGCCGGCGCCGCAACGACATCGACTTCGACGTCTCGGTCACCGGCTGGCAGGTGCACGGCGACGTCGCCGGCCTGTCGCGGGCGGTGCTGAACCTCATGGACAACGCGGCGAAGTGGAGCCCGCCCAACGGTCGGGTGGGCGTCCGGCTCGTCCAGGTGGACCCGGTCAACGCCGAACTGGTGGTCACCGACCAGGGGCCGGGCATCCCGCCCGAGGAGCGGGCGCTGGTCTTCGAGCGCTTCTACCGATCGACGGCCGCCCGCGCGATGCCGGGATCCGGGCTCGGTCTCGCCATCGTCAAGCAGGTGGTCCTCAAACACGGTGGGACGCTGTGGATCGAGGACACCGCTCCCGGAGCCGACCCGCCCGGCACCGCCATCCACGTCCTGCTGCCCGGCCGGCCCGTCGCGACACGCGCGGACGGTGCGGTGGACGCATCGGTGGTCAGCGCCGACAATTGACCGATCCGAGGCGACTCGTCGAGGGCGTAGCCCGCCGACCGGTCACGGGGAAGTCTCGGTGTGTCCCGAGCGTTCTCTAAGTGGATTCTCAGCCCGGCCGGGCACTGTCGGGTTCAGACGTTCGTTCACACCGTGAAGCATTCCGACCGAGCAGGCACCACCGAAGGAAGAGCACCGACCACACATGAGCAACCAGCCGAGGTACTCACCGCCACCGCCGCCGCCGGGTCAGCGCCCGGGCGGCTACGACCGCGCGGTGCCGGGCTACTCCGATGGCGCACCTCGGTCCGTGCCTCAGGGGCCGGGCTACGACTGGCGCTACGCCACGCAGCAGCAGGCCTACCGCGGCCCGAACGAC
The DNA here is from genome assembly GCF_010731735.1 of Mycolicibacterium sediminis. Classification (GTDB taxonomy): domain Bacteria; phylum Actinomycetota; class Actinomycetes; order Mycobacteriales; family Mycobacteriaceae; genus Mycobacterium; species Mycobacterium sediminis. Next base: position 6,048,148 of record NZ_AP022588.1, on the reverse strand, counting down.
CCCTACCGCGGTGCACCGCAGACCCGGGTCATGCCCGGCGCGCACGTCGCACCCAAGAAGCGGTCACGGGCAGGCGCCCTCACCGTCGGTGCGCTGGCCATCGCGGTGATCTCCGCGGGCATCGGCGGCGGCGTCGCCACGCTCGTCCAGCCCGAGCGGGCCACGACCACCACCTCCGCGCTCGGTGCGGCACCCAGTCAGCCCGCCGCCAGCCTGCCCGCCGGATCCGTCGAGCAGGTCGCCGCCAAGGTGGTCCCCAGCGTCGTGAAGCTCGAGACCGACATGGGCCGGCAGTCCGAGGAGGGTTCGGGCATCGTGCTGTCCTCGGACGGCCTCATCCTGACCAACAACCACGTCGTCGCGGCGGCGAAGGACGGCGTGCCCGGCGGTGGACCGGTGCAGACGAAGGTGACCTTCGCCGACGGCAACACCACCTCGTTCACGGTGGTCGGCACCGACCCGAGCAGCGACATCGCCGTGGTGCGCGCCGACAACGCGGCCAACCTGACCCCCATCACGCTGGGGTCGTCGGGCAGCCTCCGCGTCGGCCAGGACGTCGTGGCCATCGGCTCGCCGCTCGGCCTCGAGGGCACCGTCACTACCGGCATCGTCAGCGCGTTGAACCGGCCCGTCGCCGCCGGTGGGGACGCCAGGAACCAGAACACGGTGCTCGACGCGATCCAGACCGACGCCGCGATCAACCCGGGCAACTCCGGCGGTGCGCTGGTCAACATGAACGGCGAGCTGGTGGGCGTCAACTCGGCGATCGCCACGCTCGGCGGGGACTCCGCGCAGTCGCAGAGCGGGTCGATCGGCCTGGGCTTCGCGATCCCGGTGGACCAGGCCAAGCGCATCGCCGACGAACTCATCCAGAGCGGGACCGCCTCGCACGCCTCGCTGGGCGTGCAGGTCGGGAACGACGCCACCGTCGACGGCGCCAAGATCGTGGACGTCACGGGCGGCGGTGCCGCATCGGCGGCGGGGCTGCCCAGCGGCGCCGTCGTGACCAAGGTCGACGACCGGGTGATCGGCAGTGCCGACGCACTGGTCGCCGCCGTGCGGTCCAGGGCACCCGGGGATCAGGTCACGCTGACCTACCTCGACCCGTCGGGCAAGCCCGCGACCGTGCAGGTGACTCTCGGAAAGGCACAGCAGTGACGATCGCCCCGGGTCGACCGCCCCTCAAAATGGTCACGCCTGCGTCGGTCGCTACCTATACGGTTGAGATCATGGAACAGCCGTCGGAGTTGGTTGGCCGCGCGTTGGTCGTGGTCGTGGACGATCGCACCGCACACGGGGACGAGGAGGACCACAGCGGTCCGTTGGTCTCCGAACTGCTTGGTGAGGCCGGCTTCGTGGTGGACGGCGTCGTCGCCGTCTCCGCGGACGAGGTCGAAATCCGCAACGCCCTCAACACGGCGGTCATCGGCGGCGTCGACCTGGTGGTGTCGGTGGGTGGCACCGGTGTCACCCCGCGCGACGTGACACCGGAGGCCACCCGGACCATCCTCGACCGCGAACTGCTCGGCATCTCGGAGGCGCTGCGTGCCTCCGGTCTGTCGGCGGGCATCGTCGACGCCGGTGTCTCCCGAGGGCTCGCGGGTATCTCGGGCAGCACCCTGGTGGTGAACATCCCGGGTTCCCGCGGTGCCGTACGCGATGGCATGGCGACGCTCGGCCCGTTGGCCAGTCAGGTCATTGCACAGCTATCTCGTTTGGACATCTGACCAGGTGTCCCCAGCGCCGACGGTGTGTCCGCACCGTCGGCGCCTTCGTGCGCCCGGAATCGCCGTGACGCCAACCATCGCTGGATCCGCCGGAGTCGTGTTAACGCAGGGTGAACGGGTCCCATCGACTAACTGTGATCTTCATCACACCACCTCGGGCCGATGAGCGAACCGTCGAGTCGCGACCGCGACGCAGTTAACAAGATTTTCGGCGAATCCCTTCCCAATATCACCAGTGACGAACGCGACGATGCGCGCCCCGACGACGACGACGAGCGAGAGCGCTGGTTCCGGGACAACATTCCGCCGCACCACGGTTGATCAGTGCTTATCCGCGCCCGAGGGGAAGGGCCGGTGATCCCGCGCACCGGGCGCGACGGATACCTTCGGTACGTGATCGGCGGCCTTCCTGTGCGCGACGACCGGACTCCGACCGCGCGCCCTCCCGCCCGCTGACCGCCAGCAAATTCTTCGGTGCCGACGCCCGGCGTTCGGCGTGCGGATTGCTTGCGTTGCCGGGGGGATGCCTCACCGTTATGTTTCTCCCGTCAACGATGAGCAGTTAGTAAGAGCAACATGTGAGCTTTCTAATTCCAGTCACATGGACCTCTTGCGAGGTGTGTGGTGGTGCGTGCACAGCCCCACACCGAATACCGCGGTGAGCCTGCCGGATCACCTTCAACACATAGGGAGAACATGAAGGCAATCAGTCGGGTGCTGATCGCGCTGGTCGCGGCAATCGCTGCGTTGTTCGCGACGACGGGCACCTCACACGCAGGCCTGGACAACGAGCTGAGCCTCGTTGACGGCAAGGACCGCACGCTGACCGTTCAGCAGTGGGACACGTTCCTCAACGGAGTGTTCCCGCTGGACCGCAACCGTCTGACCCGTGAGTGGTTCCACTCCGGCAAGGCCCGGTACAACGTGGCCGGCCCGGGTGCAGACGAGTTCGAGGGCACCTTGGAGCTGGGCTACCAGATCGGCTTCCCCTGGTCGCTGGGCGTGGGCATCAACTTCTCCTACACCACGCCGAACATCCTGATCGACGATGGCAACTTCGAGAACGGCTTCGCCCAGATCATCACCCCGAACCTGTTCCCGGGTGTGTCGATCAGCGCTGACCTGGGCAATGGCCCGGGCATCCAGGAAGTGGCGACGTTCTCGGTCGACGTCTCGGGTGCACAGGGTGCGGTCGCGGTGTCGAACGCTCACGGCACGGTGACCGGTGCTGCCGGTGGCGTGCTCCTGCGTCCGTTCGCCCGCCTCATCGCCTCGACCGGTGACAGCGTCACCACATACGGCGAACCCTGGAACATGAACTAACACCTGCACCACCACTAACAAAAGTCACACCCGTGGCGATCAAGTAGTAGCGATGCGCATCGGCTGGCCTCGGCCGGCCGGTGCGCTCGCCTCTTGGATCGCTGTCAACGCAAGGCTTACGAGGAGGTCAACCCAGAAATGAAGGCAATCAGTCGGGTGCTGATCGCGCTTATCGCGGCAATCGCTGCGTTGTTCGCGACGACGGGCACCTCACACGCAGGCCTGGACAACGAGCTGAGCCTCGTTGACGGCAAGGACCGCACGCTGACCGTTCAGCAGTGGGACACGTTCCTCAACGGAGTGTTCCCGCTGGACCGCAACCGTCTGACCCGTGAGTGGTTCCACTCCGGCAAGGCCCGGTACAACGTGGCCGGCCCGGGTGCAGACGAGTTCGAGGGCACCTTGGAGCTGGGCTACCAGATCGGCTTCCCCTGGTCGCTGGGCGTGGGCATCAACTTCTCCTACACCACGCCGAACATCCTGATCGACGATGGCAACTTCGAGAACGGCTTCGCCCAGATCATCACCCCGAACCTGTTCCCGGGTGTGTCGATCAGCGCTGACCTGGGCAATGGCCCGGGCATCCAGGAAGTGGCGACGTTCTCGGTCGACGTCTCGGGTGCACAGGGTGCGGTCGCGGTGTCGAACGCTCACGGCACGGTGACCGGTGCTGCCGGTGGCGTGCTCCTGCGTCCGTTCGCCCGCCTCATCGCCTCGACCGGTGACAGCGTCACCACGTACGGCGAACCCTGGAACATGAACTGATCTACTGAGTCAGACGTGAACAGCCCCCCGGCTCCGGCCGGGGGGCTGTTTCGTCGTTCAGCGAGATCAGTCCTTGTCGGCGCTGGTCACCTTCGCGGTGTCCGGGCTGGGGCCGGTGCCGGGTCCGGTGACCGTCTCGGCGCTGACGCCGTCGGCCAGCAGGTTGCGAATCTCGGTCAGCAGGCTCAACTCGGTGTCCTGGGCCTGCTCGACCTCGCCCTTCTTGCGGAGGCGGTTGTACGGCACGACGACCAGGAAGTAGACGACGGCCGCGACCAGGAGGAAGTTGATGGCCCCCGACAGGAGGACGTTCAGGTCGATGGTCTGGCCGCCGTAGATCGGAATGCGCAGGATGCCGTAGTCCGCGTCCTTGCCGGCGCCGATGCCGTCGATCAGCGGTTGGACGACGCTCTTGGTGAAGTTGGTGACCAGTGCGGTGAACGCGGTGCCGATGACCACCGCGATGGACAGATCGACGATGTTCCCGCGAGCGAGAAACTCCTTGAAGCCCTTCAACACGAACTGCTTCCTTCCTGACGTTGACGTTCGGACACGCAACGGTAGCCCTGCCGGGTGCCGACGGCGCGTCGTCACCGCAGCGTGAGCGTGACCGCCTGCGTCAGTGACGCGCCCGCCACCTCGACGGCGGTACGGGAGGGCAGTGCCACCAGCACCACGCGGTGGTCTCCGCTGGTGGGTGAGGCCGATCGTTGCGTCACCATCACGACGACGGCAGCCGCTGCGACCACCCGCGGCGGCGCCACCGAGTCGGAACCGGGCGGCGCGGGCTCTGCTGCCAGGACGTCCACGACGTCGCCGGCCCGAAGCAGGTCGAGCAGTGCGGCGTCGGCGAGATCGAGCGCGACCACCCGGGAGTCGGGACCGGCGGTCGCGGCGGTGAGCCGTGGGCTGAGGACCCGAACGTCGGTGATCACCTCGCCGCGGCGGGCGGGGCCCGTCAGGGTCAACCCGACGAGATCGTCGGTGCTCGCCGTGGAACCATCGGGAACCGTTGTCACCGAATGAGATTCGCGGTGAAGATCGGAGTCGGTGAGGGAGGCTCCCGGAGCGAGGTCGTGGGCGGCGACCACGACGTCGACGCGGCCGTCGGCGGGATCGGGTCGTAGGGCCGCCATCGCGGCCAGGATCACCAGCAGCCCGGCGAGTGCCCGACGCGCGGCGACGGTTCTGGTCCAATCCGGGCGCGAGTCGAGCAGCCTGGTCCACGGTTTCGGGTCGAGCGAATCCCCCATGGGGTCACGCTAGACAGAAGCCCCCGTCGCGGGCATCCGCCCGATCGGGTGCCTGTGGATAACTCAGGACTTGGAGCCGGTCGACGCCGGCGTCGAACTGCCGGACGACGACGAGGAGCTGGACCCCGACGAGGACGATCCCGAGGACTTCGAGTCGCTGGAGGACTTCGAGTCGGACGACGACTTCGAGTCGGAGCCGGTCGAGGAACCACCCGAGCCCGAATCCGAGGACGAGGACGATCCGGAGTCGCCGTTCTTCGCCGACGACGAACTACTCGAACTCGACGACTTGGCGGCGTCGCGGCTGTCGTTGCGGTAGAAGCCGCTGCCCTTGAAGACCACGCCGACCTTGCCGAAGAGCTTGCGCAGACGTCCCGAGCACTGCGGGCACGTGGTCAATGCGTCGTCGGTGAATGCCTGCACCGCGTCGAAGCGGTTGTCGCACTCGGTACACGCATATGAGTAGGTCGGCACGTCATCCTCCGAAGGTGGTCGAACTTGTTGGCACTCTACCGTTCCAAGTGCTAAAACCGCCACGCGGGTCGGGCCATTCCCGCGCTCCCCGCTGGCCTCGGGCTACGCGGGCTGCAGTCGGACCACGCCGTGCCCTGGGGTGAGCGCATGGGTCATCGCGACGTCGTGCGGTTCGCCTGGCAAGGCGTCCACCAACTCCTCGTCGCGGACCACCGCTATCAATCTGGCGGCGGGATCGGCGAGTGGCAGCGAGCGGTCGTAGTAGCCGGCACCCCGCCCCAGGCGGATTCCCGCACGGTCGACGGCCAGAGCGGGAACCACGATCACCGTTGCGGACCCGATCGCCCCGGCGTCCAGCGTCGGCGGTGGGGGTTCGAGCAGCCCGAATCGCGCCTCGACGAGCCCTCCGGGCCGGTACTCACCCCACCCGAGCGGTTGCGGGACGCCGTCGTGCTCCCGCGCCACGGGGAGCAGGACCCGGGTGCCGGCGCGGAGCAGACCGTCGAGCATGTCGACCGAGCCCGGCTCGGAACCGACGGGCACGTAGGCGCACGCGACGTCACCGGCGGTTGTGGTGTCGCGCAGGAAACGCGCGAGCGCCGCTGCCTCGACCCGACGGCGGTCGGCGGGCACGGCCCGTCGGCTACGGAGGATCGCCGTGCGGAGATCCGCTTTGGTCGATCCGTCGGCAGTGGCGTCCACCCCGTCAGTGTCCACCCGTCCTCCGTCGGTCGTGCGCGTCGGTGCGCCGCGCGGACCTGGGGACTCGGGGGGTGGACGGCCATGCAGGACGTTATGGTGTGTGCGATGACGACACAGGCTCAGGTGCCGATTCCGCGCACCGCAGTCGTTCCCGCGGCGGGAATGGGGACGCGATTTCTCCCTGCCACGAAGACCGTGCCCAAGGAGCTCCTGCCGGTCGTCGACACGCCCGGCATCGAGCTGGTCGCCGCGGAGGCCGCGGAGGCCGGCGGGCAGCGGTTGATCATCGTCACCTCCGAGGGCAAGGACGGGGTCGTCGCGCACTTCGTCCAGGACCTCATCCTCGAGGGCAAGCTGGAGGCGCGCGGCAAGCACGTGATGCTGGAGAAGGTCCGCCGCGCACCGGGATTGCTGAAGGTCGAGTCGGTCGTCCAGTCGGAGCCGCTCGGCCTCGGTCACGCCGTGGGGTGCGTCGAGGACAAGCTGGACGACGACGAGGACGCCATCGCGGTGTTGCTTCCCGACGACCTGGTGCTGCCGACCGGTGTGCTCGAGACCATGTCGAAGGTCCGCGCCAAGCGCGGCGGGTCGGTGTTGTGTGCGATCGAGGTGAAGCCCGAAGAGGTGAGCGCCTACGGCGTCTTCGACGTCGAGGTCGTCCCCGACGCCGCGAACCCCAACGTGCTCAAGGTCCTCGGCATGGTCGAGAAGCCCAAGGCAGAGGACGCGCCGTCGCTGTACGCCGCGGCAGGCCGGTACGTCCTGGACCGCAAGATCTTCGATGCCCTGCGACGCGTGAAGAAGGGCGTCGGCGGGGAGATCCAGCTGACCGACGCGATCGCGCTGCTGATCGAAGAGGGCCATCCCGTCCACGTGGTGGTGCACCGGGGATCTCGACACGACTTGGGAAATCCCGGCGGCTACCTCAAGGCTGCGGTTGACTTTGCGTTGGAACGCGACGACTACGGGCCGGAACTGCGGCGCTGGTTGGTCGAGCGATTGGGCCTGAGCGAGCGCTGACCACGGCGGAGCGCACGGCGGGCCTCGAGACAGAAAGGCGCACTTTGCGTTCGGTGGAGGAGCAGCAGGCCAGGGTGGCCGCTGCTGCGGTCGCGCCCAGACCGGTGAGAGTGGCCATCGCCGAGGCGCAGGGTTTGATGTGCGCCGAGGAGGTCGTCACCGAACGGCCGTTACCAGGCTTCGACCAGGCGGCGATCGACGGCTACGCCGTGCGCAGCGTGGACGTGCTCGGTGCCGAACCGATCGGCGACGCAGGTGACGAGCGCGGTTCGGGATCCGTTCAGGAGATCAGCCTCCCGGTGATGGGCGTGATCGAGGCGGGTGCGCGGACCCCCAGCAGGCTGCAGCCCCGTCAGGCGGCGCGCGTCCAGACGGGTGCGCCGATGCCGACGCTCGCCGACGCGGTGCTGCCCCTGCGCTGGACCGACGGCGGCGACTCGCGCGTCCGGGTGCTACGAAGCGTGCGGTCCGGCGCCTACGTGCGCCGTACCGGCGACGACGTGCAACCCGGCGACGTGGCGGTGCGATCGGGGACCATCATCGGGGCGGCCCAGGTGGGTCTGCTGGCGGCGGTGGGCCGGGAACGGGTGCTGGTGCACCCGCGGCCGCGGCTGTCGGTGATGTGCGTCGGCGGCGAGCTCGTCGACATCTCGCGGACCCCCGGTAACGGGCAGGTCTACGACGTCAACTCCTACGCGCTGGCGGCCGCGGGGCGCGACGCGGGCGCGGAGGTCAACCGGGTCGGCATCGTCGACACCGAGTCGAAGACTCTGCGCGACGTCGTCGAAGGGCAGATCAACCGTGCCGAGGTCGTGGTGATCGCGGGCGGCGTCGGTGGCGTGGCGGCCGAGAGCGTGCGGGCGGTGCTGGCAGACATGGGCGACGTGGAGGTCGCGCGGATCGCCATGCACCCCGGGTCGGTGCAGGGCTTCGGGCAACTCGGCCGAGACGGCGTGCCGGTGTTCCTGCTGCCGGCGAACCCCGTCAGCGCGCTGGTCGTGTTCGAGGTCATGGTGCGTCCGCTGATCCGGATGTCGCTCGGCAAGCGGCAGCCGCTGCGCCGGGTGGTCCAGGCGCGCACGCTGTCGCCGATCACCTCGGTCGCCGGACGCAAGGGCTACCTGCGCGGTCAGCTGATGCGCGACAACGACACCGGCGAGTACCTGGTGCAGGCGCTCGGCGGAGCCCCCGGCTCGTCGTCGCACCTGCTGGCCACGCTCGCGGAGGCCAACTGCCTGGTGATCATCCCCAGCGAGGCCGAAGAGGTCCGCACCGGAGAGGTCGTCGAGGTGGCCTTCCTGGCGCAGCGCGGCTGATCGACCCGGCACGTCGACATGTTCCGTTCGAACGCGATGCACCCCGGCTGGCCCCAGCCGGTCGGTCCGATCCGGGTGCCCGCGGGCCTGGTGCGCCTGCGGCCCATCCGGCTGCGCGACGGCGGGGTGTGGAGTCGGATCCGGCTGGCCGACCGCGACCACCTCGAGCCCTGGGAGCCCGTCGCCGAGGTGAATTGGGAACTGCGCCACGCGGTCTCGTCGTGGCCGTCGATCTGCTCGGGGCTCCGCTCGGAGGCGCGCAAGGGTCGCATGCTGCCCTACGCGATCGAACTCGACGGGCAGTTCTGCGGCCAGTTGACGCTCGGCAACGTCACGCATGGAGCACTGCGGTCGGCGTGGATCGGCTACTGGGTGGCCCGCGAGTTCACCGGCGGTGGAGTGGCGACGGCGGCTCTGGCGATGGGCCTGGACCACGGCTTCCAGGCGGTGATGCTGCACCGCATCGAGGCCACGGTGCGCCCGGAGAACGCGCCGAGTCGCCGGGTGCTGGCGAAGGCGGGCTTTCGGGAGGAGGGGCTGCTGAAGCGCTACCTCGAGGTCGACGGAGCCTGGCGGGATCATCTGCTGGTCGCGTTGACGGTCGAGGAGATCGAGACCTCCGCGACGTCGGCGCTGGTGCGATCTGGACGGGCGAACTGGGCATGAGCTTGTTGCAGTTGTGACATCTGTGACGAATGTGCTTGGTGAAAGCGAATTACAGGTGTGTAATTGCTTTCGGCGCGTCACCCCTCGATGCGCTGGTCAGCAGACCTAGCCTGTAGGGGAAAGGAGCCGGCGTCATGCCAAGCATCCCCCAATCCCTCCTGTGGATCTCCCTCGTCGTGCTGTGGTTGTTCGTGCTCGTGCCGATGCTGATCAGCAAGCGAGACGCGGTGCGCCGCACCAGCGACGTCGCCCTGGCGACGCGCGTGCTGAACACCGGCCGCGGCGCGCGACTGCGGCGGCGAGGTCCCGCGGCGGGCCACTACAGCGATCCCGACTGGCGGCCGAGCGCCGACGATCTGGACGACGACTTCGACGGTGACGACTCGGCCACCGCGCCGCGCAAGGCCGTCGTGCTCGCCGCGGCGACCGTTTCCGAGGAGCCCGACTACCTCGACGTGGACGTCGTCGAGATGGACAGCGGCGCACTGCCGGTCGGCAGCCTGACCGAGCCCCGCCCGGCGGACCCGCAGCTGCCGCTCGAGTTCGACCCCGCCGCGGAAGCCGGGCCCGAGACCCAGGCGATCCGCACCTTCGCCGACGCCGACTTCGGCGACGAGCCCGCGGCCGCGGCGCCGGACGAGGCGGCATCGGACGCCGTCGCCCCCGACGAGGCGGCTCCGGAGGAGACGGTCGAGGAGACCCCGATCGCGGAGACCGACGACGACGTCGACGACGGCACCGACCACGACTACGAGTACGTCGACGACTCGTCGGGCATGGAAGCACCGTCGGAGAACGACGTGAAGCTGGCGGACTCGATGTCGCAGGCGCGGCGTCACCGCTACGAGACGAAGACCTCACTTGCCGTGCGGGAGCGCAAGATCGCCTTCCGCAAGCGGATGCTGGTCGCCATGGGCGTGGCCCTGCTGGTCTCCGCCATCGCCGCGTTCGCGCTGGCGCCGAGCCTGTGGTGGGCGTGCGGCGCGATCGGCGTCGTGACCGTCCTCTACCTCGGCTACCTGCGCCGCCAGACGCGCATCGAGGAGCAGCTCCGGCGGCGACGCGCGAAGCGGGTGGCGCGGTCACGGCTCGGGGTGGAGAACACCGACGACCCCCAGTACGACGTCGTCCCGTCGCGGCTGAAGCGCCCCGGGGCAGTGGTGCTGGACATCGACGACGAGGACCCGATCTTCGAACATCTCGACTACGCGTCGCTGGCCGGCACCTACGACCTGCCGCGGGCTTCGGGCCAGTAGCGCGGCCGTTTTCTCGTCGGGCGCGGTGACTGATAACCTGAACCGGCACTAGGGGCTATGGCGCAGTTGGTAGCGCGACTCGTTCGCATCGAGTAGGTCGGGAGTTCGATTCTCCCTAGCTCCACCACAGTTCGACGGCATCGCGCCGGGGCGCGTCAACGAACGATGACGGCGTGCGGCGCAGTAGTGCCCTTCTCGCCGAGCGGGAACATTCACCTCGCACGGCTCAGCACGTGATTCGTCACCGATCCCGACCGTTCGCGGTGGGTCGCCCTTTGCCTGCCGGCACACGCGACCATCGGCGTCTCGGCGATGCTGACTCCGTACGCGCAGTTCACCGGGCTGGACACACCTCGATGCGCGGGTAAAATCCGGCAATGGTCGATCGCCGGGTGCGTAGCCCGCATACCAACGATGCGCGTCGCTTCTTCGGTCTCGCCGCGACTGCGTCAATCGTCGCTGCGATCCCGCTCGCCATCCTGGGCGGCGCTCCAATGGCATCCGCCGACGACTGTCCCGACGCCGAGGTCATCTTCGCGCGGGGTACCGACGAGCCCGACGGCATGGGGGTGGTCGGCGATGCACTCGTCGGCTCACTGCGCCAGCAGGCCGGCTCGCTGAACATCAGGACCTACCCGGTGGACTACTCGGCGGGCAAGCTGCAGCTGGACGGTCGCGGCGGTGCCAAGGACGTCGTGTCGCGGGTGGAGTCCACGGCGTCCGCCTGTCCCGACACCAAGATCGTTCTGGGCGGTTACTCGCAGGGCGCTACCGTGATCGACCTCGTGGCCGGGGTGCCCGTCGGCGGTGTCCCGCTGGGGTTGGGTAAATCCCTGGCCGCGGAGTACGCAGACAACGTTGCGGCAGTGGTCACGTTCGGCAACGTGATCGGCCGCGGCGGCGACTCGGTGGCGACGCGCAGTGCTTTGCTCGGCTCGAAGGCGATGGACTTCTGCAACCCCGGCGACCCGATCTGTCACGCCGGTCCCGGCAACTCGTGGAGCGGACACACCGACGGTTACGTTCCCGGGTACACCGACCAGGCAGCGGCGTTCGTCGCGGCCAAGCTCCTCACCGGGTACGAGGACGCCTATCCCGGCTACGGCCCTGCGCTGCCGGGCTATGGACTCCAGCCGGGCTACGGGTATGGGCCGCAGACGGAGCACGGCATGCCGCCCGGCCCGCAGCCGGTGGTCGACCCGTCGGCTCAGCGCAGCGAGCACATGCCGCCCGGATACGTCTCGGACACTCAGGCGTCGGACTCGCACGGTTCCGGGTCCAGCCCCTGGGTGTCGAGCCTGCCCTCCACGTCCCCCGAAGCGGGCGTGCACTGACGTCTGAGAACGGTGGGATCGCTGTCTCCCCGTCGTTGCATGCCCCAAGACGCACGTGTTCAGCGGCTCGACAACCGCTAGATTGGGCCAGAACTGATCGGGCTCGCGGCTGAAAGGGTGGCAATGCTTCTCGGAGGATTGGTGGCCAAGGCTGCCGGCACGGTCGTGACGGGAGTCGTGGGAGTCGCCGCCTACGAGGCGCTGCGCAAGGCATACGCGAAGGCTCCGGTCCGCGAGGCCGCCGTGTCGACCACCGCACTCGCGCTCAGGGGAGTGCGCAAGGCCGAGGAGGGCGCCGAGTCCGCGCGACTCAGCGTCGCCGACGTCGTCGCCGAGGCCCGCGAACGCATTGGCGAAGAGGTGGCGCCGCCCGTCGTCGGAGAAGCCCCACACGACCACGACCACTGACGACGTGCAGGATCTGACAGTCCTGTCCGACGCTGCTGGCCGAATCCGGGTTCGGGTGCCCTGGCTCCGGTCAGCGACGATCCGTGCCGTAGCCATCGAGAACGCAGTCGATCAGGTGGCGGGCGTCCGCACCGTGCACGCCTACCCGCGAACCGGATCGGTGGTCGTCTGGTACGCCCCGCGAGGGTGCGACACGTCGGCACTCCTGGACGCCATCGATGGCTCGCGACACGTCGTCCCAACCGGGACCGCGCTCACGCCGCGATCGGCGGACATCCGCAACGCCGACGTCCTGCGCATCGTCGTCGGCGGAACCGCGCTCGCGCTGCTGGGCGTCCGGCGCTACGGGCTCCGGCGGCCGCCGCTCCTCGGGACCACCTCGCGACTGTTCGCGACCGGAGCGACGATCGTCACCGGCTATCCCTTCCTGCGCGGAGCCCTCCGCTCGCTGCGCGGCGGCAAGTCCGCGGGCACCGATCTCCTGGTGTCGGCTGCGACCATCGCCAGCCTGGTGCTGCGCGAGAACGTCGTCGCGTTGACGGTGCTGTGGCTGCTCAACATCGGCGAGTACCTCCAGGATCTGACACTGCGTCGTACCCGACGTGCGATAGCCAACCTGCTGCAGGGCAATCAGGACACCGCGTGGACACAGCTGCCCGACGGCACCGAGGTGCAGGTGTCGCTGGACGACGTCGGCGTGGGCGACCGGGTGATCGTGCACGAACAGGTGGCGATTCCCGTGGACGGCACCGTCACCGACGGAGAGGCCATCGTCGACCAGTCGGCGATAACCGGCGAGACCCTGCCGGTCACCGTCGTCGCCGGGGCGTGGGTGCACGCCGGCTCGGTCGTCGTCCGCGGCCGCCTGGTGGTCGAGGCGGCCGCCGTGGGCCGCGACACCGCGATCGGGCGAATCATCACCAGGGTCGAGGAGGCTCAGCACCACCGGGCGCCGATCCAGACGGTGGGTGAGAACTTCTCCCGGCGCTTCGTCCCGCTGTCGTTCCTCGTGTCGGCGCTGACGCTGGTGGTCACCGGTGACGTACGTCGGGCGATGACCATGCTGCTGGTCGCCTGCCCGTGTGCGGTCGGCCTGTCGACGCCGACGGCGATCAGCGCCGCCATCGGCAACGGCGCCCGTCGCGGCATCCTTATCAAGGGCGGCGCACACCTCGAGGAGGCGGGCCGCCTCGACGCGGTCGTCTTCGACAAGACCGGGACGCTGACGCGCGGCCGTCCGGTGGTGACCAACGTCGTCAGCTTCCACGACGACTGGCCGCCCGAGCGGGTGCTCGCCTATGCGGCGTCCTCGGAGATCCACTCGCGACATCCGTTGGCAGAAGCGGTGATTCGGTCCACCGAGGAGCGGCACATCACGATTCCGCCGCACGAGGAGTGCGAGGTGCTCGTCGGTCTCGGGATGCGCACGCGGGCAGACGGGCAGACCCTCCTGCTGGGCAGCCCGGCGCTCCTGGCTCAGGAGAGCGTGCACGTATACGACGACGCCGCGCGATGGGTGGTCAAGTTGCGCGCAGAGGCCGAGACCCCGCTGCTGCTGGCGGTCGACGGCGAGTTGGTGGGGCTGATCAGCCTGCGCGACGAGATCCGCCCGGAGGCGCTTCCGGTGCTGGAGGCGCTGCGGAAGAACGGCGTTCGCCGCATCGTCATGTTGACCGGCGACCATCCGCAGACCGCGCGCGCCGTCGCGGAGGCGCTGGGCATCACCGAGTGGCGCGCTGAGGTGCTGCCGGAGGAGAAGCTCGAAGTGGTCCACGCGCTGCGCGAGGCGGGCTACGTCGTCGCGATGGTCGGTGACGGGATCAACGACGCCCCGGCGCTGGCCGCGGCCGACATCGGCATCGCCATGGGGTTGGGCGGCACCGATGTCGCAGTGGAGACCGCCGACGTCGCACTGGCCGGCGACGACCTACGCCGACTGCTCGACGTCCGTGCGCTCGGCGGGCGGGCGGTCGAGGTCATCCAACAGAACTACGCCATGGCGATCGCGGTCAACGCCTTCGGCCTGCTGCTCGGCGCGGGCGGTGCGCTGTCCCCGGTGCTCGCCGCCATCCTTCACAACGCGTCCTCGGTGGCCGTGGTCACAAACAGTTCTCGCCTGATCCGCCACGAACTGGAGTACCGGCCCGCCGAGCACCGCTGAGCCCACGCTCGTCGACGCTCCGTCTGGTTCACCCGGGGTGCACTATGCCCCAGGTTGACGCATATGCTGCTTCCAAGACCTATTTGATCCGCATCTGCGGATCTTGCGAACGGGAGGGGTCGATGCTGTCGTCCATTCGGATCCGGGACGCCGCGTCCCTGCTCGGCGTCAGCGACGACACGGTGCGCCGCTGGATCGACTCCGGTGCCCTCGCCGCGGAGAAGGACGAGTCCGGCCGGAAGGTCATCAGGGGCGACGTGCTGGCCGAGTTCGCCAGGTCGCACGCCGAACCGCCGCACGATCCGCTGGGCATCGCCAGCTCGGCCCGCAACCGGTTCGTCGGACTCGTCACCAAGGTGACCGCCGACGGCGTGATGGCCGAGGTGCAGATGCAGTGCGGTCCGTTCACGGTCGTCTCGCTGATGAGTAGCTCGTCCGCCGCGGAGCTGGGTCTCGAACCCGGCAAGCTCGCCGTCGCCGTCGTCAAGGCGACCACCGTCATCGTCGAAACCCCTGGGGGAAGCTCGTGAATCGCACGGCCCGCATCGCGCTCGCAGTGATCGGCGCCGCAGCCCTGGTCGCCGGGTGCTCGGGTTCGGGGTCGGATTCCGCGTCCTCGTCGACGACGAGTTCGTCCGATGTGACCGGCGACCTCACCGTCTTCGCCGCCGCCTCGCTGAAGTCGACCTTCACCACGCTCGGCGAGCAGTTCGAGTCCGCGCACCCGGGAACCACCGTCACCTTCAACTTCGCGGGATCCTCGGACCTGGTCACCCAGCTGACGCAGGGAGCGCCCGCCGACGTCTTCGCGTCGGCCGACGAAAAGAACATGACGAAGGCCGTCGACGCCGGTCTGCTCCCCGGTGACCCGGTGAACTTCGCCACGAACACGTTGACCATCGTGACGCCCCCCGGCAACCCCAAGGGCGTCGCCTCATTCGCCGATCTGGCGAAACCTGGTGTATCCGTGGTGGTGTGCGCGCCCCAGGTGCCGTGCGGGTCCGCCACGAAGAAGGTCGAGGACGCGACCGGCGTGACGTTGACGCCGGTGAGCGAGGAGTCCGCGGTGACCGACGTGCTCGGCAAGATCACTTCCGGGCAGGCGGACGCCGGGCTCGTGTACGTCACCGACGCCAAGGGCGCAGGCGACGAGGTCACCGCAGTCGAGTTCCCGGAGTCGAGCGACGCCGTGAACACCTACCCCATCACGGTGCTGACGAGCGCCCAGAACGCCGCGGCTGCAGGCGCGTTCGTCGACCTCGTCACCGGCGCCGACGGCCAGAGGGTGCTGGCCGACGCCGGCTTCTCCGGCCCGTGAGGCGTGGCCCCAAGCCGGGTGGCTTGACCGCAGTCGGTCTCCCCGCCTGGATGTACCTGCCCGCGGCGGTCGGGGCGCTGCTCGTCGTCGTTCCGCTGGTCGCGATCCTGCTCAAGATCGACTGGGCGGACTTCATCCCGTTGATCACCTCGGAGTCGTCCCGAGCGGCGCTGCTGCTGAGCCTGAAGACCGCGTCGGCGAGCACCGTGGTGTGCATCCTGCTGGGCGTGCCGATGGCAGTCGTATTGGCGCGGGCGAGCTTTCGCGGGCAGTCGGTTCTGCGGGCCCTGGTGTTGCTGCCGCTCGTCCTGCCGCCGGTGGTGGGCGGCATCGCGCTGCTCTACACGTTCGGCCGCATGGGGCTACTCGGTCAGCATCTGGAGACGCTCGGCGTCCGCATCGCGTTCACGACCACCGCCGTGGTGCTGGCACAGTCGTTCGTGTCACTGCCGTTCCTGGTGGTCAGCCTCGAGGGCGCGTTGCGCTCGGCGGGCGGGCGGTACGAGGACATCGCCGCGACCCTGGGTGCGCGGCCGACGACGGTGCTGCGAACCGTCACGCTGCCGCTCGTCCTCCCGGGTCTGATGTCAGGTGCCGTACTGGCGTTCGCGCGATCGCTCGGCGAGTTCGGTGCGACGCTCACCTTCGCGGGCTCGCTGCAGGGCGTAACCAGGACACTGCCCCTGGAGATCTACCTGCAGCGCGAGACCGATCCCGATGCAGCCGTGGCACTCTCGCTGCTGCTGATCGTCGTGGCCGCGCTCATCGTCGTCGCGTCGGCGTCACGGCGATTGGCGGGTCCGGCGTGAGTGCCCTTCGGTTGAACGCCCGCTTGGCGCAGCGGGACGCCGACTTCGACGTCACGCTCGATGACGGGGAGGTGCTAGCCGTCCTCGGACCCAATGGGGCGGGTAAGTCCACGCTGCTGGCGCTGATCGCCGGGCTGCTGCGCCCCGACGAGGGGACGGTCGCGATCGGTGACACCGTCGTCACCGACACCCGCTCGGGGATCTTCGTCCCGCCACACGCGCGCGGCGTCGCGATGCTCGCTCAGCAGGCGCTGCTGTTCCCGCACATGACGGTTTCGCGGAACGTCGCCTATGCGCCACGCAGCAAGGGGCAGGGGAGGTCTCGCGCCGCCGCGGCGGCTCAGCGGTGGCTGCGTGCCGTGGATGCCGAACACCTCGCCGATCGCAGGCCATCGCAACTCTCGGGCGGTCAGGCGCAGCGGGTCGCCGTCGCCCGTGCTCTGGCGGCGGAACCACGGATCCTGCTGCTCGACGAACCGATGTCCGCCCTCGACGTGACCGCCGCGCCGTCGCTTCGGCGACTGCTGCGCGAGGTCCTCCGGGACGACCGACGCACCGCGGTCATGGTGACCCACGACCTGCTCGACGCGCTGGCGATCGCCACGAAGGTGATCGTCGTCGAGAACGGCAGGGTGGTCGAAGCAGGGCCCGTGCGCGACGTCCTCACCTCGCCCCGCAGCGCGTTCGCGGCGCGGCTGGCCGGGGTCAACCTGATCTCGGGCACCATGGCGGAGCCGGGCGTGCTCCACACGCTTTGGGGCGCCGCCATCTTCGGATCCGGTGAGCTGCCTCCGGGCTCGCCGGCCGTCGCGCTGTTCACCCCGGGGGCGGTGTCGGTGCACCTCGACCGGCCGCACGCGAGTCCACGCAACGTGCTCGAGGTGACGATCGCCGAGATGGACGTCCACGGAAACACCGTCCGCATCCGCGGTGCCGATCAACCGGATGGGGCCCCCGGCCTCAGCGCGGACGTGACGGCTGCCGCCGTCGCCGACCTCGATCTCGTGCCCGGGCTGACGGTGTACTTCGCCGTGAAGGCCCACGAGGTGGGCCTGCATCCCTCCCCGGCCGGGTAGTCACCGTCCGAGCAGGGCCGGCAGGGTCAGGGTGAACCGGGCGCCCGGTCGGTACGCCTCGCACACCAGGTCACCGCCGTGCGCCCGTGCGAGCGCCCGTGCGATCGACAGTCCCAGGCCCGCGCCGCCGCGATCCCGCGACCGCGCGTCGTCGAGCCGCACCAGTCGGTCGAAGATCCGCTCGCACTGGTCCTCGGGGACGCCGTTGCCGGTGTCGGTGACCGTCAGCCGTGCCGTCGAACCCGTTCGGCGGACGTCGAAGACGACCGAGCCACCGGCCGGGGTGTGCCGTCGCGCGTTGTCGGCGAGATTCGCAAGGATCTGGGCGATCCGGATCGCGTCGACGTCGACGCTCACCGCCGGGTCGCCGGTCAGGGTGACGGTGAGCGACGGGGCGAGGAGCGCGGTGCGCTGACGTTCGGCGTCGGCGAGCGCGACGAGGTCGCACCGACGGACGTCCATGTGCAGGCCCGCGTCGATCCGCCCGAGGTCCAACATGTCCGAGACGAGGCGGCCTGCCCTGCGGGCCTCGGTCAGTACCAGGTCGGCGCGGTGACGCTGGGCGTCGGCGTCGGGATCGTCGACGTGCTGGATGGCCGACGCGGCGATCTGCTCCGCGCCGGCCTGGATGCCCGCGATGGGGGTGCGGAGTTCGTGCGCGGCATCGGCCAGGAACCGTCGGGTGGACGCATCGGCCTGCTCCGCGACGTCCGCGGCGTGCCGGGCGCGGCGCTCGGAGTCCTCGAGAGCGTCGAGCATGGTGTCGAAAGCCGCTGCGGCGCGGCCCAACTCGGTATGCGGACGGTCGGGTCGGATCCTTCTGCCCCGGTTGCCGGACGTGATGGACTCGGCGACCGCGCTGAGACGGTCCAGTGGGCGCATCGCCGTCCGCACCAGCAGGGCGAGTCCAGCGGCGGCGACGAGCAGCACGCCGATCGAGGACGCCACCACGATGACCCGCAGCTGGCTCAGCAGCGCCGTCGTCGCGGTGGTGTCTGCGACCAGGAGCAGGCGCCCACCGTCGGGCAGCCGGTGGTCGATGCTCGTGGCGGTGGCGTCGGGGGGAGTGGGCGGACGCGGTGGACGGGGTCCCGTCGGCCCGCCGGGCGCCTGGTCCGGCGGCCCCGGCGGCGGACCCGGTGGGCGTGGCGGGCGCGGTCCCTCGGGCAGATCGGTCGGGACGGCGGGATCGCCGTAAGTCGTTCCGCCGGGGGTGATCAGTCGCGCCCGTATCTCGCCGCCTCCGATCTCCGCGAGGAGTCGGGCCGGTGACGCGCCTTCGAGCACGAGGCCGTCGGCACGCGACACGGTGGTCTGCAGCCGGTCGTTGAGATCCCGACGGGCCTGCGCGCCGACCACCAGGTCGATGGTGACGCCCAGCAGGATCAGCAGGATCGTCAGCAGACCGAGGGTGACGACGACGACGCGCAGGCGCAGCGACGGCGTGGAGGTCGCAGGCGACTCGGTCACGGCGTAGCCGCCTGGAGCCGGTAGCCGATGCCCCGCACGGTGTGCACGATCCGCGGCCCGTGCGCCTCGAGCTTGCGGCGCAGGCTGCTGATGTGGACGTGGACGAGGTTGTCGTCGTAGGCGGAGTAGCCCCAGACCGTCGTGAGGATCTGCGCCGCGCTGACGATCCGGCCGCGCTGATCGACGAGGAACTCGAGCACCTTGAGTTCGGTCGCGGTCAGCGACAGCGGCGTACCCGCCCGGGTCGCGACACCTGCGGTCCGGTCGAGGAGCAGGTCCCCGATCTGGACGGTGGCCGCGACACTGCCGCGCCGCCGCAGGACCGCTCCGACGCGGGACAGCAGCTCCGACATCTCGAACGGCTTGACCACGTAGTCGTCGGCGCCGCCGTCGAGCCCGCGCAGGCGGTCGGGCAGCCCGTCGCGGGCCGTGAGCATGACGATGCCGACGTCCCCCCAGTCGCGCACCACGTCGATCAGTTCGAATCCGCTGCGGCCCGGGATCATCACGTCGAGCACCACGGCGTCGGGTCGGAACCCGTCGAGCAGCGTCTCCAGACCGTGGCCGTCGACGGCGCCGGTCGCCGCGTGACCCGCATGCTGAAGCGCCTCGACCACCATCTCGCGGATGGCGTCCGAGTCCTCGACGACGAGCACGCGCGAGGCGCCGCCCTGTCCGCCGCTGGAAGATGACATGGCTTCATTGTGGTCGTAGCCACCTGAACCCCACCTGAAGATGTCGCCGACACCCGTCGTCTTCAGGTTGGCTTCACCAAGCCCTCATAGCGTCGCCTACGTCGAACACGACCAGCAGTCACCGACCGATGAGGAGTCACGATGAGCAATGACGAACGGAATCAACACGATCCGGACGAATCCCTGAACCACCCGACCGAGCCGATCGCCGGTGAGCGGTACGACGGTCGGCCCGACGAGCCCGTCACCTACGAGGGCGAGCGGCCGGCCGCCCACGACGATCGCCCGGTGGCGGTCGAGGAGAAGCGCGACCGGTGGACGGCCGGCCGGGAGAAGGTCCGGAGCCATCCCGTCGGCACCGCCGTCGGCGCCGCGGTGATCGGCCTGTTCGTCGGTCTGCTCGGTGGGGTGGCGGTGAACTCGCATCCGGTGATGTCGTTCAGCGTCGGCACCGCGGCCAACACGGAGGCCGCACCGGGATGGCCGGGTGGTCCCGGTGGCCCCGGTGGCCCCGGTGGTCCCGGTGGGCCAGGTCATCGGCAGGGCCCGGCGGACGGGCCGATGGCGCCGCCGCCCCCCGGTCGCGATGGTGGTCCTCGAGGTGGTCAGGACGGACCGCCGCCGCCTCCTCCGCCAGGACAGGGTCCGGATGCCGGGCGTGGACCGGGTGGACCGGGTGGACCCGGCGGGCCGCCGCCGCCTCCGGGGCAGGGCCCCGACGGTCAGGGCCCCGGCGGTCAGGGCCCCGGCGGTGGATCGCGTGCCGATCAGCCGCGTGGCCAGGCTCCCGGACCCGCCCAGGAGCGGGGACCGGACCGCGACGCTCCGCGCCCGCCGGCGGACGGCCCGCAAGTACCCGCCGGGCCGCAGGACGGCCAGCGTGGCGAGCAGCCCCAGCAGCCGCCGCTGCCCGCGGAACGCCCCGCGTCACCCAGCGCGTGACCGCGTCGGTGCGCCGCCACATCCGGCGGTGCACCGGCCGGCGTCAGTCCGCGCGGAAGGCGAGCACCGCGACGTCGTCGTCGGGCTCCAGCTTGGGGATCATGGTGGCGAGGTCGCCGATGAGGTCGTGCGCGCTGCGGCCCGCATGTTCGAGTGCGAAGTCGGCCAGGCCCTCCTGGTCGAAGGGGTCGTCGCCACGACGGGCCTCGATGATGCCGTCGGTGTAGAACAGCAGCGTCTGTCCCGGGTGCAGGTGGACGTCGCACGAGTCGAACCGCGCGTTGGGCGTGGCACCGATCAGCATGCCGCCCTTCGACCGGATCGGGGCGACGGTGCCCGCCACGGGGTCGAGCAGCAGCGCCGGGGGATGGCCACCGGTGGCGATCGTGACGTCGAAGCCGTTCCCCGGACCGCACGGCGTGAGGGTGCCGAACAGCACCGTGCAGAAGCGTCGTGGGTCGGAGTCCCGCAGCAGAATCAGGTTGAGTTCGGTCAGCACGTCGATCGGGTCGGCATGGTGCAGCGCCGCGGATCGCAGCGAGTACCGGATCAGCGACGTGACCGACGCGGCGCCGGTGCCGTGCCCCTCGACGTCGCCGACGAAGAACGCCCACCGGCCATCGCCGAGGCCGAAGACGTCGTAGAAGTCGCCGCCGACCTGACGCGGTGATGCCGGGTGGTAGTGCGCCGACAGTTCCAGGTCGTCGACGACCGGCAGCGACGGTGGGAGCAGCGTCCGCTGCAGCACGGTCGCCCACTCCTCGGTCGCGTCGCGCTCCTGTTCGGCCAGGTCGCGGTCGCGGCGGGCCTCGTTGCGGTCCTCGCGGGCGTTGACCAGGTCGACCTGCGCGTCGTGGCGGGCGTACTCCGCGGCGTCTCGCAGCCGGCGTTCGGTGTGCAGCGCGTCCAGCGAGGACAGCCGGAGTTCGAGCTGCTCCATGACGACCGCCGCGAAGTCCTCGAGGACGCCGGCCTGGTCGTCGGACGACGTTCTGGGGCGGTGGTCCATCACGGCCACGGCGCCCAGGCGGTACCCGTCGAAGTTGACGATCGGCGCGCAGCGGTAGAAGGCGATGTCGTGGTCCTCGACGAACGTGCCGACGGTCGGCGACCCCGCACGAACGTCGTCCACGACGTAGGGACCGTCGTCGATGACGGCCGAGGCGCAGAGACCGTCGGCGTGCGCGACGTAGGCGAGCTGCGTGTCGATCCCGTGCAGTGCGGCGAACCAGATTCGGTCCCGATCGACGATCGAGACCATGGCCATGGGGGCATCGAAGAACCGGGCCGCCAGCGCGGCGATCCGTTCGAACACCCGATCCGGCGGGGTGTCGACGATGCGGTAGCGCTCGACGGCCTTGATCCGGGCGGCTTCGTACTTCCCGCCGGTGGTCATGTGATCGGAAATGTGCGACGCGTTTTCTCTTAGAAGGGCAGGTGGGTACCTGTGTGCGACGACCTCGCCATGGTAGCCGTTCGGCCTGCACGGCGAGGGCTACGGCTGATCGCACGTCACCAACTCGTGAGGGGGCTCGGCTCTGGGTGCGGCCCTCAGAAGTGGTACGCCCCGGACCTTCGGCGTCCTAGGCTTGGCGGCGTGGACGTGCGGGTCAGGAACAACATCACGATCGTCGGTGCCGAGAACGGCCCGACGGTCATGCTGGCGCACGGCTTCGGCTGTGACCAGAACCTGTGGCGTCCCGTCGTCGACCGGCTGCGATCCGACTTCCGGATCCTGCTGTTCGACCACGTCGGCGCCGGCGCGTCGGATCCGCGGGCGTGGGACGCCGACAAGTATTCGTCGCTCGACGGCTACGCCTCCGACGTCGTCGACATCCTGCGGGACCTCGACTTGCGCGACGTCGTCTACGTCGGACACTCGGTGGCGTCGATGATCGGTGCGCTGGCGGCCATCGCCGAACCGACCCGCATCGCCAAGCTCGTCATGGTGACCCCGTCACCCCGCTACATCGACGACGTCGACTACCGCGGCGGCTTCTCGAGGGCGGACATCGACGAACTGCTCGAGTCGATGGAACTCAACTACCTGGGCTGGTCTCACACCATGTCCGGCGTCATCATGGGCAACCCCGATCGCCCGGAACTCGGGGAGCGGCTCGAGCGGGCGTTCTGCAGTACGGATCCGGACCGGGCCCGCGTCTTCGCGCGTACCACGTTCCTGTCCGACAATCGGGACGACCTGGCCCGAATCCCGGTGCCCACGTTGATCGTCGAGTGCACTCGGGACGTCATCGCGCCACGGGAGGTGGGCGCGTACGTCCACCGGCAGGTGCCCGGCAGTCGACTCGTCACGCTGGATGCGATCGGGCACTGCCCGCACATGAGTGCGCCGGACCAGACTGCACGGGCGATCTCCGACTTCGCCCGCCCGACGTGACCGACGCCGACGTCCGGGGCGGCATCGAGGACCACTGGGACAACGCGCCGTGCGGTCACGTGATCGCCCGACCGGACGGGACGATCGTCCTCGTCAACGCGACCATGGCGCGCTGGCTCGGTTACGGGCGCGACGCCCTCCGCGGCAGGTCGATCCTCGATCTGCTCACCGCCGGCGGGCGGATCCACTACGAGACCCACTTCGGTCCGCTGCTCCTCGTCAACGGCGAATTGAACGGCGTCACGGTCGATCTGGTGGCCGCCGACGGCGCCAGGCTGCCGATGTTCCTGACGGGCAACGTGCGGACGGGCGACGGCGACGGGCCCGACCTCATCCGCATCACCGCGGTGGACGCCTCCGACCGCCGCGCCTACGAACGCGAACTGCTCCATCAGCGCCGACGGATCGAGGCCGAGCACGGCCAGGTCATGGCGTTCGCCGAGACGCTCCGCAAAGCGCTTCTCCCACCCGTCCTTTCGCCACCGGATGGGCTGGAGGCCGCCGGCTACTACTACGCCGCGTCCGCCGAGGAGGTCGGAGGCGACTTCTACGACCTGTTCCCGCTGTCGGAGTCGACGTGGGGGTTCTTCCTGGGCGACGTCGCCGGCAAGGGCGTTGACGCCGCCGTCGTCACGGGCCTGATCCGCTACGTCCTCAGGTCGGCCGCCGTCTCGGAGGGCGAGCCCGTCCGGGTGCTGCACAACCTGAACGAGGTACTCGGCCAGGAACTCGGACTCGGCAGCCACCGTTTGTGCACGCTGGTGTACGGCAACCTGATTCGCCGGGGCGCCGGTTTCGACGTCGACCTGGCCGGCGGCGGACATCCGCCGCCGCTCGTGCTCGCGGCGAACGGGCACACCCGCTACGTCGACACCACGGGCGGCTACGCGGTGGGCATCACGTCCACGCCGCGATTCGTCTCGACCCGTTTCCACCTCGGCGCGGGCGACACCCTGATGCTCTACACCGACGGGTTGACCGAGGCGAGCACCGGCCGTGGCCGCGAACGCTTCGACGACGAGGGCGCGCTGATGCTCTTCGCCCGCGAACATGCGCCCGCCACCCCGGACGGCATCGTCCGGGCCGTGCACCGGCTGCTCGACGAGTTGGGCGCGGGCGTGCAGGACGATGCGGCGGTGCTGGCGTTCGGCGTGCCCGCACGCGTGCGTCTGCACGCCTGACCGTCTAGCCGATCAGCCAGCGGCACACGACGGGGTTCTGGTTGCACGCGGCGTTGATGTCGGGCAGAGCCCCGGAACACGGCATGCCGTTCTCGTGCACGCAGCCCGGAGCCATCGGCGGGCACGGTGTCCCGTCGGGTCGGACGCAGGCCTGCACGGGCTCCGCGTAGGCCGGTGTCGCAGTGGTGAACGACATGGCCAGGGCAACGGCGCCCGCCCCGTACAGAATTCGGTTGAGTCTCATCGATTGCTGCCTCTCTCGGCGACCATCTGGTCGCCGCCCCTCCGTGGCACCCACCGTGCCCCCCGCTCAGCAAAGTCTGCCGGGCTGTTCGGAGAGGTTAACCGGAGGCAGTGACATGCGGCGGGGAATGACCGAGGTGGGCAGCCCCGGCGGTGCGGAGGTCAGCCGGCGACGAGCCGCAGCGGCAGTCGTTCATGCCGTCGGATGACGTTGTTCATGGCCCAGGTGGGCCGGCCGGTGACCTCGATGCGATCGACTCGGTGCAGGAGCGCGCGCAGCATCGCCGTCGTCTCCAGTCGGGCCAGGCCCTGCCCGGCGCACGCGTGGGCACCGTTGCCGAACCCGAGGTGACGGCCCGCGTCACGACGGATGTCGAAGGTGTCGGGATCGTCCCACTCGAGTTCGTCGCGGTTCGCCGAGGCGTAGAGGACCAGCACGCGGGAACCGGCGGGCAACGTGGTGCCCGCGATCTCGACGTCGCGTGCGACCTTGCGGCCGAAGCCCCGCAACGGCGACTCGTAGCGGATCACCTCGTTGATGGCGTTGGGGATGAGTGTGTCGTCGTCCCTGAGCATCTGCCACTGATCGGGGTGAGTGCCGAACAGGTACAGCGCATTCGAGATGGCGCTGATCGTGGTGTCGAGCGACGGCGCGATGTAGTCCACCATCAGGGCGGGCAGCTCGCCGTGTGACAGCGTGCCCGCGTCCGCGGCGCACAGCAGTTCGTGCGCCATGCTGCCGTCGAGCACCGTCCGGTCTCGAATGACGCGGCGCGCGAACCGCAGCATCCGGACCGTCCCGGGCATCGCCTTGACCGCCTGGCCGTTCAGCGGTCCGAGCACGTCGAACGTGGCTCCACCCCAGTCGATGAGGTGTTCTCGTCCGTCCCGGGGCCACCCGACGAGGTCGGGCACGATGGCCGACGGCAGCGCGGTGGCGAGGTCGGCGACACCGTCCACGACTCCGCGTCGCACCGCCGCGTCGACGATCGCCGCGGCCTGCTCGTCGACCGTCTCGCTGATCGAGCGCAGCGCGCGAGGCAGCAACCGGTGCGCGAGGAGTTTGCGACGCGCACTGTGTTCGGCGCCGTCGCTGGCGAGCGTCGTGCCGCGGGAGAGCCGGTTGCTGATCGGATTCAGGGCGACGCCGCCGGTCGAGGTGAACGACTCGTCGTCGCGCAGGGTCGCCTTGCACTCGGCATACCGCGGCAGGGCGTAGACCCGGTGTCGCGGCAGCCACACGACGGGACCCATACCCCGCAGACGCGCGTAGTGCGGGTACGGGTCGAGGATGGCGTCCGGGGCGTAGACGTCGGTCGGGTCGGCGGGAATGACGCTGCTGGACAGCTTCATCGGATACTCCTGGAGGTCGAGGGGGCGCGCAGGTGGTCGAGGTCGTCGCACACCGCGGCCACGTCGCGTCCGGCGCGGAGCACCGTCCGGTCCGGCCGGACGAGCGCGGCACGGGCCCGCCCCCGTCGGAGCCACTCGGCGAGTTCGGTTCCCGGGTCGTCGACGTGGACCAGGGCGTCCCTGCGAGTGACGCGCTCGAGTTGGCTCGCCGTGAGTGATTCGGTGGTGATGACCGCGAAACCGGTGCCCAGGAGGTCGTCGAGACGGGCGCCGCCGTCGACGACGGGGTTGGGGCACAGTCGGCCGGCCAGACCGGCCGCGGCCCGACGTCGCCGGACCAGGGTGGACCGGTGCAGCGCAGGCGTCGTGGAGTCGAGCACCTTCGCGCCGAGTCCGGGCAGCAGGTGCAGTCGCGGGACCAGGACGCGCCGCGCCAGATCGCCGACCGTGCCGCCGGACGTCATCGCCTGGCCTACGTTGCGGGCGAGACGGATCATGCTGCGGGCGTGCGGCTTCCGCTCCTTCTCGTAAGTATCGAGAATCGAGGGCGGCAGCTCCGTCGTCAGCACTCCGGCGAGCTTCCAGGCCAGGTTCATGGCATCGCGGAGCCCGGCCCCGAGGCCCTGTCCGATGAACGGCGGGGTCAGGTGGGCCGCGTCGCCGAGGAGGAACACGCCGCCGCTGCGCCAGCGATCGGCGAGTTGCGCACGAAACGTGTAATCGGTGACCCGGAGGACGTGGAGATCGCCGTCGGCGACCTGCCCGGTCCACGGTGCGATGAGCGGGCGCAGCGCCGAGATCGAGTCGAAGTCCGACGCCGATTCGCCCGGCAGCAGGCGGAATTCCCAGCGGTACCGGTTCGCTCCGATGCGCATGTAGGTGCCCGCGCGGTGGGGGTCGCACAGCTGGTGCACGCCCTCCCACTGCCCGAGGTCGGCATCCGACGCGACGTCGACGACGAGCCAGCGCTGCTCGAAGTGCAACGCGCGCATGGTGGATCCGATGTCGCGGCGGACGGTGCTGTTGGCACCGTCGCACCCCAGGACGTAGTCGGCGGTGAGCGAGATGGCGCTGCCGTCGACGCGGTCGACCGCCGTGACACGGATCGCTCCGCCGGCGCCGGCGACGACGCCGGTCACCTCGACGTCGCCGCGCAGGCGCACCTCGGGGTGGTGGGCGAGATTGGCACGCAGCAGCGCCTCGAACTCCGGTTGGTCGAACATGTTGGCCCGCGGGAAGCCGTTGTCGCTCAGCGACGGATCGCGTCGGAACTCGGCCAGCACGTCGAACTTGCCGTCGATCAGGCGCAGGCCGAGAGCGGGCCGCGAGATGGCTGCGAAGCGGTCTGCGAGACCGAGGCGGGCGACGATGCGCACCACCTCGTCGTCCATGTGTACGGCGCGGGGCTGACGGTAGACGCCGGGCCACTTGTCGAGGACCAGGGTCTCGATGCCGTACTGGGCGAGCAGTGTCGCGACGGTGATGCCGGTCGGACCGGCGCCGACCACGACGACCGGCACGTGCCCGTCGTCCACGAGGTCCGACATGACGGTCCGCTACTCGTAGCGCACGTGGAGACGTTGCGCGCCGAGGTCGACGGCGCCGTCGTCGGTCGCGACGGAGGCATCGATCACGTCGCCGTGCCGCAGGTACTTCGGGTTCTTGGCCTGCGCCCTGAAGAACGCCTTCCACTTCAGCGCCGGCGGCAACAGGCTTCCGATGATCTCGATCGGCTTGGGTGGTGCGCTCAGGGCGGTGCCGACCGGCGTGCCGGTGAGCACGAGGTCGCCGGGGGCGAGATCCTGGAACCGGATCAAAGCCTGCAGAGCCTCTAGCGGCCGATAGAGCATGTCGCCCTCGACCAGTGCGTTCTGGCGTTCGTCGCCGTTCACCGAAAGGCGCAGGCGCAGATTACCGAAGCGCGCGAGTTCGCCGGCGTCGAGCAGCACCAGCGCGGGTCCCACCGGGGTGAAGGTGGGGTAGGACTTGGCCTCGTAGAACTGCGTCTGGGGGAGTTGGACGTCGCGAGCCGAAACGTCGTTCGTGATCACCAAACCGGCGACGACGTCCGCGAGGTTCGCGTCGGTGATCGACGTGCCGACGGCAACGTCACGGCCGATCACCAGGCCGATCTCGATCTCGTAGTCGAGGAGTCGGACGTGGCTGGGTTTGACGACGTCGTCGAACGGGCCGCTGATGGATGCGGACGCCTTCCGGAAGAAGGTCAGCGGCACCGTTGCCGGGTTCATGCCCGCGTCCTTGACGTGGGATTCGAAGTTGGTCATCTGCGCCACCACGCGGCAGGGCCTCGTGACCGGCGAGACCAGGGTCAGCTGGTCGACCGGCACGGTGTCCCCGCCTGCCGCCGCCGCGGCGATGGCGGACCGGTCTGCCAGCAGTTCACCCGTCGTAGCTGCGGGGGTGTCGATGCGGTGTGCGCCGTCGGCGGTCTGGACCCACCAGGTGTCGGCCGAGCGGAGGATGGACGTTGTCATGACTTCGCTACCTTCAGTAGGCCGATGAGGCGGTTGACGTCGAATTCGTTGTCGGAGCGGAGGGCGGTCAGCATCGACATGGCCTCGCGCCGTGCGGATCTGGGGCTGGTGCCCAGGAAGTCGGCGCTGACGGGCGGGCCCCACTGAGCGAGCCCCGAGGCGGTGAACGGGGCCCAGCCCGGTTCGAGGGACGAGTCGAACAGATCGCCGTCGGCGAAGTGTTCGACGAGGAAGCCGTCCGGGTCGCGCCAGTAGTCGAACAGCTGGCTGCCCTGGATGTGCCGCCCGATGCCCCACGACCGGAAGTAGCCCCGTTCGAGGAGGTACTCGCCGCCCGCGGCCAGGGCGTCGAGATCCGACACCTGGTAGGCGGAGTGCACGTACCGGTTGGCGGGCCCCAGCGCGAGCGCGAGTGAGTGGTGATCGGCAGGCGTGTCGCCGAGGTCGCAGCGGATGAAGCTCATGGCCGGCCCGCGGTGACGCTGACCGGGGAAGTAGAGGAAGTCGCTGACGATCATCCCTAGGTGGTCGAGGTACCAGTTGAGGGTGTCGAGGTAGGTCGTCGATTGGAGGACGACGTGCCCGAGGCGCTGCACCCGTGCGGGAACGCGCAGCGGGCGCTGGGTCAGGTTCACCCTGCGCACGTCGCGACCCGTGTTCAGCGGCAACGGTTCCTGCGGAGGCAGGGCGGGTAGCTCGTGCATGCCCGAGACGATGCGAACGGGGATGCCGCTGGGGTCGGTGAGCGCGACGCCGAGGCCGTCCATCGACTCGGGCAGCGCCGATGCCGGTACGCCCGTGCGGTCGGCGAGACGGAGCACGTCGACCTCGCTGTGGGCTCGGAACGCGACGCCGGCGAAACGGCTGCGCGCGCCCTGCCGCAGCACCACGCACGGTGCACCCGAACCGGTTCCGCGTAGGTGTACCTCGCTGGGCGTCCGGAGCGCCACCTGGAAGCCGAATGCCCGGGCGAACGCCTCCGCGCGCATCAGATCGGGCTTCTCGAACTCGAGCCACGCGATGTCGGCGACCTTGATGATCGGGTTGCGGCTGCGTCCCGGGTGCTCCCCGCGCCGTGCGCCGTCCTCGGCGTGCATGCCGTGGTGGACGTCGGTTCGCGTCTCACCGTGGTGTGCCGTGGTCTCACTCATTCGCGCCTCCTAGCCGTCGGGCGAAACTTTGTTGACGAAATCGTCACATATGCGGATATCCTCAGTCAAGGTAGTTGACGAAATCCTCAGAAGTGAGGTCGCGTTGTTATGCTCGA
Source organism: Mycolicibacterium sediminis (assembly GCF_010731735.1). Taxonomy (GTDB): domain Bacteria; phylum Actinomycetota; class Actinomycetes; order Mycobacteriales; family Mycobacteriaceae; genus Mycobacterium; species Mycobacterium sediminis. Next base: position 6,018,496 of record NZ_AP022588.1, on the reverse strand, counting down.
TCGGTTCCGACGAAGGGGAGGACGCCGATGTCCGATGAGGCACAGGGTCCCGTCAGTCGCCTGCAACGTCGCAAGCAACGCACCAGGGCGGCGCTAGTCAAGGCCGCCCAGGCGTTCATCGCCGAGGGAAAGCTCAATGCGCCGGTGCTCGAGATCACGCAGGCGGCGGACGTCGGCATGGGTTCCTTCTACAACCACTTCGACAGCAAGGAACAGTTGTTCGAGGCCGCCGTCACCGACGTCCTCGACGGTCACGGCGCGATCCTGGACGAGTTCACGGCATCCATCGATGATCCTGCGGAGACCTTCGCGACGTGTTTTCGCCTGACAGGCAGGCTCTTTCGTCGACGCCCGCAGGAGAGTCAGATCCTGCTGGCGAACGGGATGTCGCTGCTGCTGTCCGATCGTGGACTCGCGCCTCGGGCGCTGCGGGACATCGTCGCGGGCGTGGCCGCCGGTCGGTTCCGCGTGGAGGATCCCGAACTCGCACTGGCGGTGGCCGGCGGCGCACTGCTCGGATTGGGCAATCTCCTTCGCGCGCAACCAGACCGCGACGACGCCCGCGACACCGATGCCGTCACGCGGGATGTCCTGGTGCTGTTCGGCATGACCGCGGAGCAGGCGCAGGAGGTGTGCGAGCGCGAACTTCCGGACCTCGCCGTGGTGCTCGCCGCGGAGTCGGTGGCGTGACTGATTCACGGCTTCGAGGTATCGGAATCCAAACGCTGGATTGACACCACTGGCCACTCGAGTTCTGTTGCGTCGCTTGTGTTCCAGTGGTCACACCGCGCCATGAATTCTTCGGATTTCCTTAGGCTCCAGCCCTTGAAACCCGCTGTGTTCGAACGTATGTTCGATACATGTCGGTCGACGAGGTCCTCGCAGCGCTCACCGCGCTGTGCGACGCCTACGACACCTTCGATCGCTGCGACCTCGACACCCTCACCAGCCCTCAACTGCTTCAGGTCCTCGACCGGCTGCAGACCCTGGGCTGCCAACTCCCCACCCAGGACCACCGGATCCTGGCCCGCCTGCGCGCCGAGACCACCCCGGCGGAGTTGGGGGCGAAGTCCTGGCGCGACGTCCTGGCGACCCGGTACCGCCTGTCCACCGCCGAGGCCGGGCGCCGGCTCACCGACGCCGACCACCTCGGCCCCCGCCAGTCCCTGACCGGGGAACCGATGGCGCCTCGGTTGGCGGCGACCGCCGCCGCGCAACGGCTGGGACTCATCACCGGCGAACACGTCACCGTGATCCGCACACAATTCAAGAAGGTTCCCGGCTGGGTGGACGGCGCGACCCGCGACCAGATCGAAGTCGACTGGGTCCGCCACGCCGTGGGCTGCGGGCCCACCGAACTGGAGAACCTCGCCCGCCGCACGGTGTTCCTCCTCGACCAGGACGGCCCCGCCCCCGACGACACCGAACGCGCCCGCCGCCGCAGCCTCGTCTTCGGCCGCCAGCAGGACGACGCCATGACCGGGGTGAAGGGCAACCTCACCCCGTCGGCGTACGCCGTGTGGGAAGCCCTCGACGCCCGGTTCTCCGCCCGAGGGATGTGCAACCCCGCCGACGAGCACCCCTGCACCACCGGCACCCCCACCCAAGACCAGATCGACGGCGACCTACGCACCCTCGAACAGCGCCGTCACGACGCATTCGAATACATCGGCCGGATGGCCCTGGACAAGACAGAACGCGGCCAGCACGGCGGCCTACCCACCACCATCATCGTCCGCACCACCCTGCAGGAGTTGGCCACCCGGGCGGGGATCGGCGTCACCGGCGGCGGCACCCTCATCCCCGTCGCCGACGTCCTCAACCTGGCCGCACGAAAGGATGCCACCAACTACCTCGCCGTGTTCGACGACGCCACCGGCGCGGTCCTGGACCTGTTCCGCACCCGCCGCACCGCCTCCGTCGCCCAACGCCTCGCCCTGATCGCCCGCGACGGGGGTTGCACCAAACCCGGCTGCACCGTCCCCGCCTACCGCACCCAGGTCCACCACGCCGCCGCCGACTGGAGCAATGGTGGGGACACCAACGTCGACGACCTCACCCTCGCCTGCGGACCCGACAACCGCGCCGTCGGCCCCGGCGGCTGGACCACCCGCCTCACCGACACCCACCACGTCGAATGGATCCCCCCACCGGGCCTCGACACCGGACAAACACGCACCAACGACTACCACCACCCCGAAACACTGCGCCCACCACCACAGGACGCCTGGCAACCACCCGAGTGGCAACCACCCACGCCGACGGCCGGCGCCGACGACGCGGCAGTCACGGCTCCCGACCCCGCGACGAACCCCACCACCGACGAGCAGCACCGCGCCGAACCGTGGCCGCCCGAACACCTTGCTTCAATCGCCGACGAACCCGCCGACTACGAGCGACTCGACCACGACGACGCGACCGCCGACTCCCACGGCGAGCCCATCCCGTGGTGGCCCGTGGACCCCGCCTGGCAGGCCGCCGAAGCCGCACGCGCAACGCGCGAACGCGCCACGGCCCAGCCCGCATTGGCGCACGACGCACCATCAGCGCCGGGTCCCGAAGATGGTGACGCGGAGAACCAGGCACTCGAAGAGCCGTGGCAGCGGTTGGACACCGCCGACCAGCCAGGGGACACCGCGATCGAACACCCCAATCCGCCAGACGAGCACGGCGACAACGACACCCACGAACCCGGCGCACCAGCACCACCCACCAGCACCGCGGCCTAGGTCGTCCCCTGCGCATCCCAGCCGGGTAGTGGGCGGGCCGCCTCGACCAGTGTCTCCAGGACGCGTTTCGCGACTTCCAGGTCGGCGTCCAGTACGCCCTCAAGGGCACCTCGGTAGTGCTGGGCAATCGGGCGAAAGTACTTCTGCGTCAACCGATGTCCGCACTCCGAATAGTGCAGATTCACCTTGCGTCGGTCTCGCGGCGCACGTGTCCCGCGCGAACCAGACGATCGACGATGTAGGTGACGGCACCCGCGGAGACGTTGAGACGATGGCGAAGATCGCTCGCGGTCAGCGGATCGCCGACGTTCTCGGAGTCGACGACGTGGAGTAGTGCGCGGAAGTCGCTGCCAGACAAACCATGATCGGCGGCGAAGCGCTGAGCGAGGCGGTCGGTTTCGAAGACCAGTGCTCGGAGGCCGAGGATCACGTCGCGCATGTCTCGGCGACGGTCGTCCGAATCGGCGAACAATGGGTCCACCAGACGTCGTCCTCTCCTGATCCGTGCGGCTCGATGTACGTGCGGTGGTAAGACGGCCTACCCGACGGATTCACAGGCATTCGTCGAATTGCCGGCGGGTAGTCCCCATGAGCGCGGATGTGGGATGAGCGACCGTCGAGTTTTGCGAGCGCGATCCCGGGAACGCCGGTAAGCGATCCCGACGAGAGGAGACGCACGTGACCTCGAGCCTCAACGACGTGGAGAAGCGGTGGCACGACCCCGCCGCACTCCGCTCGGCCATCGGTTACGTCGCGGCCGTGGTCGCCGTCGCGGTGGCGGTGTTCGTCGGCTACGCGGTGTCCGACCAACACGACCTGCTGTGGGCGGTGGCGACTCCCGCCACGCTGTTCGTCGGCGCGCTCGGCGCCTTCGTCAAGACCTACCTCGACTGGCGGCATGGGCGCACCTGGCCCATCTGGCACGGTGCCGGATGGTCCCTGCTCACACTGACGATGGTGGCCATGGCCGTGCCCGCCATGGGCATCGCGGGGTGACGGCTAAGCGCTCTTGATGAGCGTCAGCCGCAGCGTCCCGGGCGGGGGATCCCGCCCGTCGTCCAGGTCGTCGGCCAGAGCGCGGGCACGGGCGATCAGGCCTTCTGCGTCGACGCCGTGAGGTACGTCCCCGCGATCGATGCCCTCCGCACCGCGACGTAGCAGGGCCGCGGCACCGCGACGGTTCCCCCGCTGCGCATGCGTGAGGCCGACCGCCAGCTGTGCCAGACCTCGCCACAACCACCGCTCGTCATCGGTAGCCGCCTTCCACGCCGCTTCCAGCACGTCGTGGGCGTGGAAGGCGTTGCCGTCGTCGAGCAGTCGCTGTGCGGTCGCCAGCGTCCGCCGGGGGTCCGGGTCGGGGTCATCGGGGATCCGGGGAACGCCCTGAGCGCCGCGGGGGAGCGGTCTGCCCAGGGCGTCACGTGGGCGGGCGTTGAGTGCGCGCCCTTCGTCGTCCCTGTCGCGTTCCGTCACGTCACCTCGTCGTCGCCGACGTCAGTCGGTGGGTTCACCCTGATCGGTGTCGACGTCGGGCGTGTCCTTGCTGGTGTCCACGTCGTCGGCCGACTGTACGGTTCCGCCGCGATCGTCGCCGTCGGGCTCGTCGGTGTTCTCGTAGATTCCCTGTCCGCGTGGCACGGTCCGACCTTTCCTGATGGTGGGGTGCGGATCACCTCGGGTGGCAACGGTGAGCCCTCGGTTCGGATCCGCCATGCCGGGTGCCCGCACTGTCCGATGCGAAACGCGGCGAGCCGCCGACCCGGGGCCGGCGAGACCCACCGGTGTGCTCTCCGTCCGCGCGGGATTCGGCCCATCCGGGGGTCTGATCGAGCGCTCCGCGGCCCGCCGGATGTTTGTCACGGCCACGAGCGGGCATTTGAGGTTTCGCCGCAGTCGATATAAAACGGTGGGCAACGAATGGTGGGGGCGCCCGTCGGCGACTATCTGCGACGAGCAAACGACATGGATCTTCCTGATCGATCCGACCCGGTGACGACCGGCTTCGACCAGGGGAAAGGTGGCTTTCATGCTGGGTTCACACCCCAACGTCGTCATCACCGGTGTCGCCATGACCACTGCGCTCGCACCGCAGGCGCAGGACACGTGGACCGCCCTGCTTCATGGTCAAAGCGGCATCCGGCCGCTGTCCGCCCCTAATCTCGAGGGGCTGGACCTGCCCTCGACGATCGGCGGTCAGCTCCGCGAGAACCTCGACGACGAACTCAGCCGAGTCGAGATGCGCAGGCTCTCGTTCACCCAGCGGATGGCCATCGTGCTGAGCCGGCGCGCGTGGGCCGACGCCGGCGACCCCGAGGTCGACACCGCTCGGCTGGGCGTGACGGTCGGAACCGGCCTCGGCAGCACCGAGGACATCATCATCGCCTACCACGAGATGCAGGACAGGGGTCTCAAGGCGGTCTCGCCGCTGGCCGTGCAGATGTACATGCCCAACGGGGCGGCGGCCGCGGTCGGCCTCGACCGCAAGGCCCGCGCGGGCGTCACCGCGCCGCTGACGGGCGACGTGTCCGGCGCATCCGCCATCGTGGAGGCCTGGCGCAACATCGTGTTCGGCGACGCCGACATCGTCATCTGTGGCGGCGTGGAACTGAAGCTGGAGGGCGTCCCCTTCGCGGCGTACGGCCAGATCGACGGGGTCATGTCGACGGAGAACGACGACCCGGTCGGCGCCTGCCGTCCCTTCGATCAGACCAGGTCCGGCATGGTGCTCGGCGAGGGCGGCGCCATGCTGATCATGGAGACCGAGGAGCACGCCAGGGCGCGCGGTGCGCGGGTCCTCGCACGCGTGCTCGGTGGGGCGCTGTCGTCGGACGGGTATGACGCCTTCCGCTCCGACCCCGACGCCGAGCAGGAGGCGCATGCCATCTCGCGCGCTCTCGAGCTGGCGGGCCTGTCACCGGGCGACGTCGACCACGTCAACGCTCACGCCACCGGAACCGTCGACGGCGATCTCGTCGAGGCGGTGGCGATCCAGAAGGTGTTCGGTGGCCACCACCCGGCGGTCTATGCGTCCAAGGCGGCGCTCGGTCACTCGTTCGGCGCGGCGGGTGCCATCGAGGCGGTGCTCACCGTGCTCGCGCTCCGGGACGGGTGCATCCCCCCGACGCTGAATCTCCGCCAGCTCGACGACCGGATGGATCTCGACGTCGTCGCCGGCTCCGCGCGCAGCGTCGACGTGCGCTACGCCGTCAGCAACAGCTTCGGCTTCGGTGGACACAACGCCGCCATCGCGTTCGGCAAGGCCTGACCGCTAGGCCATCTCGCCGACGACCAGTTCCTCGGCGTCCTCGGCGTCGGCGAGCACGAAACGTCGGCAATCGCATTGCGACAGTTCGTGATCGGGGCCCTCGCTGAGGTCCTGGTCGGGCACCGCGAAGTCCACGCAGTCCAGGCATGCGCGGCAGGTGCCGAACAGCGAGTGCTCGGGATGCACGTGCCCGCACTCACACCGGTCGTAGAGGCCGTGGCTCATCGCGTTCCACGCTCCCTCCGCTGGCCGGGCCGGGCGCCCGAGTCGACTCGAGGCCCCAGCATCGCAGGAAAACCTGGAAGGGCCCGCATCGCCCGCTGATCGGTCGCTTCGGAACGGCTGTGGGTCAGACGCCCACGGCCTTCTCCAGATCGGCGAGCGAGTCCTCGAGGTGGCCCAGCAGGCGCTGCAGGTGGGGGACGCTGCGGCGACACCCGACCAGCCCGAAGTCGAGGTTGTCGGCATTGTTGGTGAGCGTGATGTTGAGGGCCTGACCGTCGAGCGCGATCGAGAACGGGTAGTTGCCGTCCAGTCGCGCGCCGTTCCAGTACATCGGCTCCCGCGCACCCGGCACGTTCGAGATGACGAGGTTGAACGGCGGTGGCGCCGACGACACGAACCCGGGCACCAGACCCATCGCGATGCCGGACATGAGGAACGCCGACAGCGCCAGGGCCTGTGTCTTGGGCAGCTCGGCGAACACCTGCTTGTTCTCGCGCATCGACTTGCTGATCGCATCGAGCCGGACGACGGGGTCCGCGGCGTCGGTCGCCAGGTTGCACAGGATGGTACCCACCATGTTGCCGCCGGCGTCCTGCTCGCCCTCGGTACGCAGGTTGACGGGCACCATCGCGACCAGGGGCGTGTCGGGCAGTGCGTCCCGATCGGTGAGGTAGGAGCGCAGTGCACCGGAGCACATGGCGAGGACGACGTCGTTGACCGTGGCCCCCGTCGCGTCCTTCACGTTCCTGATCCGCTCCAGCGGCCACGACTGGGCGGCCACGCGTCGGGCACCGCCGATCGGGACGTTGAACATCGTCCTGGGCGCCCGGAACGGCAGGGTCAACTGCTGCTCGACCAGCGCGGCCTTGGCCACCGACAGTCCCGTCGGCGCGAGCGAGGCCAACGACCCCGCCGTCCCCGCCAACTGCTGCAGGGCCGATCGCGACGGTGCCGGCTCGCGGGTCCGCTTCCGCGGACCGAGCGTCCATGGCACCTGCGGATCGCGGTCGTCCGGGTCGGTGGTCATGGCCCGCAGGAACAGTCGCTGCGCGGACACCCCGTCGATCAGCGAGTGGTGGAACTTGACGTAGACGGCGAACCGGCCGTCGGACAGTCCTTCGATGAGGTGGGTCTCCCACAGCGGACGGTGACGGTCGAGGAGCGTCCCGTGCATGCGCGAGGTCAGCTCCAGGAGGTCGCGCACGCGGCCGGGGCGGGGCAGCGCGGACCTGCGCAGGTGGTAGTCGATGTCGACGTAGTCGTCGAACGCCCACGCCAGGTTCGAGATCCCGCCGAGCAGTCGCCCGGGATGCTTGCGGAAGGTCGGCTGGAACTGGTCCGCCTTGACCATGACCTCGTGCAGGTCGCGCAGGTATTCCGGTCCGGCGTCGGCCGGCGGCTCGAACAGTTGCAGACCGGCCACGTGCATCGGGTGCTCGCGGGATTCGCCGACGAGGAACAGTGAGTCGGTCGGCGAGATGAGCTTCATGAGCATGACGGTACCTAGCCGGGCTTGATTCGACCTGCACACGGCGATCTGTCGCCAGAAAAGTTACCGATGGGTAGGGTGGAGGGTCGAGGGAGTGGAGAATCCTGCGATGGAACTCAAGTTCATCGACCTGCACGGCGAACGTCTGGCGTACTACGACGAGGGTCGCGGAGAGGCACTGCTGCTGATCCACGGCATGGCCGGCAGCTCTCAGACGTGGCGCGCCATCCTGCCGCAGCTGGCGAAGAAGTACCGCGTGATCGCGCCGGACCTGATGGGTCACGGCCAGTCGAGCAAGCCGCGCAGCGACTACTCGCTGGGCGCCTTCGCCGTCGGTCTGCGCGATCTGCTCGACGAGGTCGGCGTCGACTCGGCGACGGTCGTCGGCCACTCGCTCGGCGGCGGCATCGCAATGCAGTTCCTGTACCAGCATCCCGACTACTGCCGCAGGCTCATCCTGATCAGCAGCGGTGGGCTCGGCCAGGACGTCGGGTGGATCCTGCGTCTGCTGTCCGCGCCCGGCGCGGAGCTGATCATGCCGGTCATCGCACCGACGCCGGTGCTGCGGGCGGGCAACACCGTCAAGGGCTGGCTGACGTCCATGGGGCTGCGTTCCCCGCGCGGCGCCGAGATCTGGAGTTCGTACTCGTCGTTCAACGATCCGCAGACCCGCGCGGCGTTCCTGCGCACCCTGCGGTCGGTGGTCGACTACCGCGGGCAGTCGGTGAGCGCGTTGAACCGGCTCAAGCTCAAAGCGGATCTCCCGACGCTCGCCATCTGGGGTGAGGACGACAACATCATCCCCGTCGACCACGCCTATGCGGCGCTCGAGGCGCGCCCGGACTGCCGGGTGGAGGTGCTGCCGGACGTCGGACACTTCGCGCACGTCGAGGCTCCGACGAGGGTCTACGACGTGATCGACGAGTTCATCACCGCGACGGCGTCAGCCGAGGCGCATCTGACCGGGGCGACGGCGTCAGCCGAAGCGGAGGGCCAGCAGGCCGGGACAGCGTCCCTGGCCGACGCGAATACCAGTGGCGCGACGGCAGACGTCGAGGACGCGACGGCTCCGGCGGGGTCGGAACCGGCGAGCCACGGGGTCTAGATCCGGACCGGTACGAAGCCCTCCGCGACGATGCCCGACGCGAGCGGATAGTCACGCAGGGCGGTGGCGAGCAGGCCGCCGAGTTCGGCGACGTGCCCTTGCCCGGCACCTCGATCGCGTAGCAGGTCGTCGATCCAGGCGGCGGTCTCCGGCACCGGCCGCGGATCTCCGGTCAACAGCGCGGCTGACACGGCGTGCAGGGTCTGGTTCAGGACGTCGTTGACCTCGTCGGGTTCCAGTTGGACGGTCGATCCCGCGGTGTCGACGTCCACGGCCACCGACCACGCGGTGGACAGCTGACCGATGATCCGACGATGGTCGAGGTCGAGCGCGGCCTGTTCGGACACGGCCTCCTCGGGCAGCGGTGCGGCGGGTTCCACCACCGCGGGTAGGTCGCGCATCGCGCGTACCGCTCCGTGCGCATCCTTGGCCCAGGCCGTGGCGCCGAGCGCACGGGCGCGGAGGTCGTCGGGCCCGAACGCGGGCCCGCCGACCAGGATCGGCACACCGGCCGACGTACTCGCCTCGATGAACCGCCGCGAGGTCGGGAGCGCGCCGAGCACCGAGCAGCTCACGGCCACGCCCTCGGGGCCGAGATCCTGCAGGAGCTTGTTCAGGCGAAGCGGGGTGCTCGACGCACCGAGCAGGGTGGTGTCCCACCCGTCGGCCCGCAGCGAGCACTCGATGATCATCGCGGGCAATGCATGCCACTCGCGTTCGGCGCAGGCCACGACCACCCGGCCTCGCGTCGTCGGCGTGCGCTTCACCCACCGCGACACGGCCTTGGTCGCGCCTATCGCGAGTGCAGTCGCCGCGTGCTCCTGTGCCACGGTCCACTCCCCGCGCTGCCACCGCTCGCCGACTTCGCGCTGGGCGGCGGCGATCACGTCGGTGAGTACGGTCACCGGCTCCGCGCCGCCGGTGAGCATGCGGTTGATGGCATCGACGACACCCGCGCCGTCACTCCTGGCGATGGCGTCGTCGTAGGCCTGCGGCGGTACGTCGGCGTCGACCGACGGGGTCACGTCTTGCGGCATGCCACCGCGAGCACTGCCATGTCGTCGTGCGGGCGGCCGTCGAGGTACTCGATGACGTTGCGTTCCACGGCGTCGCAGATGATGTCCGGTGCGGCGCCCGCGTAGGCGGGCAGCAGCGCCAGGAGTCGATCGGCGCCGTAGATCCCGTCGGCGCCGAAGGCCTCGTCGATGCCGTCGGTGAACATGAGCATCGTGTCCCCGTCGGCGAGATGGACCGGGCACGAGGCGTAGTCGACGGCGGCGATCATGCCGATCGCGGTGCCGGTGACGGCCACCTGCTCGACTCGACCGTCGGCTCGCAGCACAAGCGGCTGCGGATGGCCGGCCGACGCCACCTCGGCGTCGATGCCGCCGTCGGCCCGGGGGGTCAACCTGGCGCACAGCATCGTGACGAACTTGTCGGTGCCCGACTCGTAGAGCACGGTGTTGAGCGCGCCGAGGAGCGCGGCGGGCCTACGGTCGAAGTGCGCCGCGGTGCGGATGCTCTGCCGGGTCCGGCCCGTGACGGCGGCGGCCTCGACGCCCTTGCCGCTCACGTCGCCGAGGGTCAGCAGACAGTCGTCGCCGAGGATCTGCACGTCGTAGAAGTCACCGCCGATGTCGAGGTGTTCCGCGGCGGGACGGTACAGGGCGGCCAGCGGCATGCCCGCCAGCTCGGGTAGCTGCGGTGGCCGGAGGCTGCGCTGCAGCACCGACGCGATGCGGGCGCTCTCCTCGTACAGCCGGGCCGAGTCCAGTGCGAGCGCAGCCCGTTCGGCGACCCGTTCGATGAAGGCGACGTCGTCGTCGTCGAAGCCGCGCCCCCGTCCCTTGACCAGGATGAGTGCGCCGACCGTGGCGCCCCGGGCCGTGAGCCCCACGCCGACGACGTCGGCCGGCCGCAGTGCCGCAGCCTCGGCGACGAGTTTCGCGTGCGGGATCATGGTCGCGAGCGCGTCGTTCTCGGTGGAGCCGGTGAGGGTCTCCACGGCGACGTGCAGGAGTTCGGTGCGTCCGGTGCGCAGGACCCGTCCCAGGCCCTGGTCGTGGACCTGAGAGCGCGAGACGACGTCGCTGAATCCCGCGTCGGCGCCGCCGACGGCGAGGAGGCCGCCCGTCGCGCTGTCCGGGGTCAGGACCACGGCCCAATCCGCGAGCCGAGGTGTGACGAGGGTCAGCAGCCGCAGCGCGGTGCGACGGGGGTTCAGCGAGCCTGCCATTCCGAGCGTGATCTGCTCGATCAGCTCGGAGCGGTCGAACGGCGTCTCTGTGGGGACTTCGGGGGCACGGGCGTCGCGGGCGGGCCGTGTCTCGCCGGCCAGACCCGTCACGGTGCGTTGTTCGAGCATCCCATCGGCTCTCCCGCCCTGGTGGGCGCTACTCGTCGACGGCTTCCGTTCAAGGCAGCGACCGACGGTGAATGCGTGGTGGTGTGTTCGTCCACTACGCACGAGGGGGCATCCATCCTCGCGGGGATACCGACGGCTGCAAGCTCAACCACACTCCAAGTTACGCATTGCGAGGTGCCATCGCCAGCGAGCGCGCCCGCAGCCGCTGAGTCAATCGCCGATCAGCGGGTACGACGCGGTCATGAGTGAAACCGCACTACTGGTGATCGACATGCTGAACACCTACGACCATCCCGATGCCGGCGACCTCGCCGACCATGCCGAGGGCATGGTGGGCACCCTGGCCGACCTGATCGGCAGGGCACGCGAGCGCGACGACGTCGACGTCATCTACGTCAACGACAACCACGGGGACTTCAGCGCGGACCGCCGCGACCTGGTCCGTGCCGCGTTGGACGGCGAGCGACCGGACCTCGTCGAACCGATCGCGCCCGGCGACGACGCGACCTTCCTGACCAAGGTGCGCCACAGCGCCTTCTACGGGACCGCGCTCGACTACCTCCTCGGCCGACTCAAGACCGAGCGGGTGATCCTCACCGGACAGGTGACCGAGCAGTGCATCCTCTACACCGCGCTGGACGGCTACATCCGGCACTTCGACGTGATCGTGCCGCCGGACGCCGTCGCCCACATCTACCCGGACCTCGGCAAGGCGGCGCTGACGCTGATGGAGCGAAACATGCATGCGGAATTGAAGTCGGCCGTTAACTGCCTGTGACAGCGGGTATATCGCGGCCATGAGCGAGAAGGACTTCAAGAAGGGCGACAAAGTGGAGTGGGACAGCCACGGCAGCACCGCCCACGGCACCGTCGAAGAGAAGATCACCGAGGACACGAAGGCCGCCAAGCGCACCGTGCGGGCCAGTTCCGACGATCCGCAGTATCGGGTCCGCAGCGAGAAGAGCGGCAACGACGCCGTGCACAAGCCCGATGCGCTGCGCAAGGAGAAGGGCTGAGGAGGGCCCATGCGACTTCGTCGCAGCGTGGTGACCGGTCCGGGCATCACGCGGGTGAGGCGCGGCAAGGGGTTCTCCTACGTCGACCACGCCGGCGCACCGGTCACCGACGAACGGGACCTCACCCGCATCAAGGAACTGGTCATCCCGCCGGCCTGGAAGAAGGTGTGGATCAGTCCGCACGGCAACGGACACATCCAGGCGCTGGGCACCGACGCCGCCGGGCGCAAACAGTACCTCTACCACCAGAGGTGGCAGGAGGAACGGGCCGAGGAGAAGTTCGACCGCGTGCTCTCCATGTCGAAGCGCCTGCCCGAGTGGCGATCTCGCGTCGGTGAGGATCTACGGGGCAGGGGACTGACCCGTGACCGGGTGCTGGCGTTGGCGCTGCACCTCCTCGACCGCGGGTACTTCCGCGCGGGCGGTGAGCAGTACGCCGAGGAGAACGAGTCGTACGGGATCGCCACGCTGCTGTGTGATCACGTCACGGTTCGCAAGAACGCCGTCGCGTTCGACTACCCCGCAAAGAGTGGCGTGCGGCGGACCATCGAGATCGAGGATCCCGAGATCGTCCGCGCCTCCAAGGCTCTGGTGCGCCGGGATGACCGCGCGGGGCGGTTCCTGGTGTGCCGCACCGTCAACGGCTGGGCGGACGTGCACGCCGACGATCTGAACGCCCGGTTCAAGGAGATGGTCGGCGACGAGTACAGCGTGAAGGACCTCCGCACGTGGCACGGAACGGTGCTCGGGGCGAAGGCCTTCGTCGGATCCGATCCGCCGGTCTCCGCCCGGGTGATCAAACGGGTGGAGTCGGCGGTGATGAAGGAGGTCTCCGAAGGCCTCGGCAACACGCCGGCGGTGGCGCGGGCGTCCTATGTCGACCCTCGCGTCGTCAGCGCCTACGAGAAGGGCCTGACCATCGACCGCGCGGTGCGTCGGGCGTCGCGTAGCGACGACGCCAACGAGGCACAGGCGATCGTGGAGAAGGCGACCCGCGACCTGATCACCCGGATGGCGAAGGGCTGAGGTCCGGCCCGACCGCACCACCGAACTGCCCGTTCCGGTTTCCGCGCGCCCCCCGTGGGTAGTACGGGTACGTGAACGCCCGTGGGTTCGTCCCGGCATTGACCCGGCAGTCCTGAGCCCGGCCGTGTATCCCGCACAGCCCCCCCGCCGGATCGTGGTGGTGGTGCCCGCCCACGACGAGGCGGCCGACCTGCCCAGATGCCTCGAGGCGATCGGCGTCGCGTCCGCGCACGCCCCCTGCCCGGTCTTGGTCGTCGTCGTCCTCGATGCCTGCGACGACGGGTCCGCCGAGCTGGCCGGGCGGTTCGGACCCGACGTGCACTTCGTCGAGGTCGACGAACGCAACGTGGGCGCGGCCCGGGCGGCCGGCTTCGCGTACGCCCGCGCGGCGCACGGCACCGAGGGCATCGACGAGTCCACGATCTGGTACGCGACCACCGATGCCGACACCGCCGTGGATCCGGGATGGCTGACGAGCCAGGCCCGTTCCGGGGCCGACATGGTGCTCGGGCTGGTGCGCATCGCCGACTGGCGACGCACGCCGGGGTCGGCGATCCGTCGGTACCTCGAGGCGTACCGCGCCAAGGTATGGCCCGACGGTCACGCCCACGTCCACGGTGCCAACATGGGGTTTCGGGCCGACGCCTACTGGGCGACAGGCGGTTTTGCGTCCATGGCGTCGGACGAGGACGTCGATCTGGTCCGTAGGTTCGAAGCGCACGGGTTCGACGTCCACCGCGACCGCCGCCTCTCGGTGGCCACCTCGGCACGCGCGGTGGGCCGCGCGCCGCGGGGGTTCGCCGCCCACCTCAGGAGCATGAGCCGCTCCGGTAGGCAGGAGACCGCATGAGCGCCGATCTGATCCACCGCTGGCTGCGGGCCGGGCAACTCGACCTGCCGCTGCCCGGGTCGGGGAACACCGCGGCGCGGTGGTGGAAGCTGGCGGCTCTCGCCGAGAACGACGTCGTCGCCGGGCGCCTCGCGGAGGCGCACGCCGACGCCGCCGCCATCCTGACCGAACTCGAGGCCGAGGCGCCGCGGAGCGGACAGCTCTGGGGCGTGTGGGCCGCCGAGGCCCCCGAGGCCGTGGTGACCGTTCGCGAAGGAGACGACGGCGTCGTGCTCGACGGCACGAAGGCGTGGTGCTCGGGTGCGGGCATCTGCACCCACGCACTGGTCACCGCGCTCCGCGACGACGGCGAGCGAGGGCTGTACGCCGTCGACCTCTCGGCCCCGGGTGTCCAGGCACTGCCCTCGACGTGGAGCAACGCCGGCATGCGCGACTCCGACACCCGTTCCGTCCAATTCAGCGGCGTCGTCGCGGTACCGGTCGGGAAGCCCGGCGCGTACCTCCGCAGGCCGGGCTTCTGGCACGGCGCGATGGGGGTCGCCGCCTGCTGGCTGGGCGGCGCGCGAGCGGTCGCCGGACCGCTCTACCGGGCCGTCGCCGACGAGCATGGGTCCGCGTCGTCCGACGAACACGCGCACGCGCATCTCGGCGTCGTCGACGCCGCACTCGCCGCCGGGGAGGCGGTGCTGCTGTCGGCCGCGCACTCGGTCGACGGCGCACCCGGTGACCCGCGTGCCGAGCTGCTCGCCCGGCGGGCCCGTGCGGTCGTCGAGCACGCGGTCGACGAGACGATCACGCGGACCGGCCGCGCCCTCGGACCGAAACCCCTGGCGCTGGACGCACGCCACGCCCAGCGCGTCGCCGACCTGACGATGTACGTGCGGCAGAGCCACGCCGAGAAGGACCTCGCCGCGCTCGGGCGGCTGGCGGCCCGGTGACCAACGGACCCCGGTTCGCGGCCCGGCCCATCGACCAGGGCGGCACCCCGACCTCCGCGTGGCTCGCCCGGCGGCCCGCGTTCCCCGAACTCGACCTGTCGGGATGCCCGGCGCTCACCGTCGTCGCACCCCACCCGGACGACGAGACGCTCGGCTTCGGGGCGACGGCGGCGACACTGCGCGAGCGCGGCATCCCGGTGCGGATTGTCTCGGTGACCGACGGCGGGGGCGCCTACCCGCACTCGCACCTCGACCGCGGCCGGCTCGAGCGCGACCGGCGTGCCGAGGGCGAGCGCGCCGCCGAGACGCTCGGGCTTGATCCCCCGATCAGTCTGGGCCTACCCGATGGCGAACTGACACAGCACGTCTCGGCCCTGACGGACGCTCTCGGCGACCTCCTCTCCGGCGACCCTCCGGGCTCGTGGTGCGCCGCGACCTGGCGCGGGGACGGTCACCCGGACCACGAGGCCGTCGGACTCGCGGCGGCCGAGGCCTGCGCCGACGGCCGGGCGCGCCTGCTCGAGTACCCGGTCTGGATGTGGCACTGGGCGCTGCCGGACGACGAGGCGGTGCCGTGGCATCGGATGTCTGCCGTTCCCCTCGAATCGTCGGCCGTGGCCAGGAAGCGCAGCGCCATCGCGGCCTTCGAGACGCAGCTGACTGCCTCACCGTCCGGCGAGGCCGCGGTGCTGCCGCCGTTCGTCGTCGACCGGTTACTGGCGGTCGGCGAGGTGGTGTTCGCGTGACCGCCCGACTGCCCGACCAGTACTTCGCCGACGTCTACGCGGCCTCACCCGATCCCTGGCGTCTCGCCGAGCGGTGGTACGAGCAGCGCAAGTACGCGATCACGACGGCCATGCTGCCCAGGCCGCGCTACCGGCACGCCTTCGAGCCGGGCTGCTCCGTCGGCGTGCTGACCGAACTCCTCGCCGCCCGCTGCGACGCCGTCACGGCCACCGACGTCGCCCCGGCCGCCCTGGACGCCGCACGCGAGCGCCTCGAGCGGGCCGGGCTCGCCGACGGCGTGGAGTTCGCCGGGCGCTCGCTCGACGACGACTGGCCGACCGGGGTCGACCTCGTCGTCGTGTCCGAGGTGGCGTACTACCTGAGTGCCGCGACGTTCCGCGAGGTGCTCGACCGCGAGTGCCCCCGGCTCGGGACGGGCGCGACGCTCGTGGCCGCGCACTGGCGCCATCCCGTCGCCGACTACCCGATGACGGGCGACGAGGTCCACGAACTCATCGCGGACACGGCGGATCTGCACCGCCTGGGTCGGTACCGGGACGACGACGTCGTGATCGAGGTCTTCGTGACGGGAACCGCGGTCTCGGTGGCGACGGAGACCGGCGTGCCGGGCGCCGTCTAGAGCGCCGGTGCCGAGCAGCCGGACGCGCCGACGGTCAGGGCGGATGCGGCGTCGTCCAGCGTCGTGACGACGCCGAGCGCGCCATGCGGGTCGCAGACGCGCAGGACCCGCCGCACCTCCGGGCCGGCCACGATAGCGACGGAGACGTGATGCTTGGCGCACGCCGCCCGGATGCGATTCAGCGCCCACAGCCCCTCGGTGCCGAAGAAGGCCAGCGGGCCGAGGTCCACGATCAGGGCCGTGTGACTGCGCGCGACGTCGTCGACGACGTCGACGAGGGTCCGGGCGGTCTGCGCGTCCAGCTCGCCGCGGGCCGTGATCAGCTGCGCCGAGGCCAGCGAGCCGCGGGTGAGGCGCAGGGCGCCCTGAGGCAGGGTCTCGAGCGGGCGGGCCGCCATGGCGATCGACACGAGATCCTCCATCGGTAGAAGCGGTTCGTACCGGAATTCACGTCAGGGGTCGGGGTCCGCGGATGAAGCCGTTCCGGCCGCCGGTGACGTCACTGCGGCTGTTCGCTCAACCCGAGGATGAGGCTAGTGCGGAATCAGCAGCCGGGCAATACGCTGACCGAAGGCCGGAAAGCGCAGATGAGCGCCGGGTTACGTGCCGCGCGACCTTCAGCTACGAGCGCCGCTCTGCCACCGACCCACGGATTCCGTCGCCCCGCAACGGGGCGAAGTTTCTCCAGGCTGCGGCGGGGGTACTGGTAGCGCATCGGTCACCGCGGCATTTCGGGAAGAGAACGGCGATGGAAGCGAAGTTTCAGGCACGTGGATCACGCCCAGACGGGCCTGCATTCGTCGTCGCGGCGGGCGCGGCACTGCTGCTGCTCGCAGTGGTGATCTCGGCGGCGGTCGTCTACTTCATCGGTGCGACTCTGCCGTACGCGGGATCGCCGGAGTTCGGCCCACCGCCGGTCGACCCCACCGTCTCGACGAGTGACTCCACCGCGGGACTCGCCGGCGAACTGCCGGTCCTGACTCCCTGACCGGTCAGTTCGCCAGAGCCGCCAGCTTCCCGATCGGGCTGTCCCGCAGTCCTTTGCGAAGGTCGTCGGGGTCGTCGAACACCGTCACGGCACCTTCGGCCGACAGTTCGCGCTCACCGATGCCGCCGCTGCGCAACGCGATGCACTCCACGCCGGCCCGCGCCGCCGCACGGACGTCCCACACCGTGTCGCCCACGAACACCGCGCGCTCGGCGGGGACGCCGGCACGTTCGAGCGCGACGGCCACGATGTCCGGCCGCGGCTTGGCGGTCTCGACGTCCTCCGACGACGTGACGGCGGAGACGACGTCCTCCTCGTCGAGGACGTCACGCAGGATCGCCAGTTCGTTCTCGGGTGCCGACGTGGCGAGCACGACCTGCAGGCCCAGCTCGGCGACCGCGTCCAGCAGCTTCCGGCCCGAGGCGAGTGGCCTGATCAGGCCCGACGACTCCTGGTAGTACTGCGTGTGCAGATCCTTCGCACGTGACTTCTCGTCCTCCGACGCGTCGGGCAGCAGTTCCTCGAGCAGCGACCCGCCGTCCATCCCGATCCGATGGTGGATGCGCCAGGACTCGACCTGGACGCCGACCTCGACGAATGCCCGGTGCCACGCGTGAACGTGGAGGTAGTTGGTGTCGACGAGCGTTCCGTCGATGTCGAAGAGCACGGCGGGATTGACCATGGACGGACGGGTGCCCCGCCACGCCGTGGCGAAACGCCGGTGCCGTGCGCCCGGACAGTGGTGTTTTGCACGTCCGGTCCAGGGAACGCCGACACCGGGCCGACGAGCGCGGGAGCCCTCACCGTCGTCAATCCCGCGCGGACGACGAGGACGAAGGAGCGACCGTGGTCGATCACGACGACGCCCGGGAGACCGTCGGGCGCAGTGCCCCGCCAGGCGGGGCGGACCTCGACGAGGCCAACGCCGAACGGCGGGAGATGCGGCGGGTCGCGGACGCCGAGGGCGCTCGCGATGCGGTCACCGCCAATGCGGCGCGGCGGAACGACCCCGCCAGGTGACGGACGCGCTGCGCCACGCGTGGTCGTCGCCCATCGGGGAGTGGATCGCCACCCGCGGCCTGCACGTCGTGCTGGTGGTCATCGCCGCCATCCTCGCCACCCGCGTCATCAGGTTCGTGGCCAAGGGGATCAGTCGCAGACTGGCGCGCGGCGGGCCCACCGACGGTGCCGTGCCGTCGGAGACCGTGAAGCATCGCCGGGCGCTGGCAGCGGTCATCTCGTCGGTCGCGATCGCCGTGCTCTACGCGGTCGTCGCCGTCGACGTCCTCAACACGCTCGGCCTTCCCCTGGGGTCGCTCGTGGCTCCCGCTGCCGTCCTGGGCGCCGCCCTCGGCTTCGGCGCCCAGCGACTGGTGCAGGACCTCCTGAGCGGCTTCTTCGTGATCACCGAAAAGCAGTACGGCTTCGGAGACCTGGTGCAGCTCACCATCACCGGATCGTCCAAGGACGCGCGCGGAACCGTCGAGGACGTGACGCTACGGGTGACGAAACTGCGGACGAGCGACGGCGAGGTCTTCACCGTGCCGAACGGTCAGATCGTGAAGGCCCAGAACCTGTCCAAGGATTGGGCGCGCGCCGTCGTCGACATCCCGGTGCCCACGTCCGCCGACCTCAACCGCGTCAACGAGGTGCTTCGCGACGTCGCTAAGCAGGCGATGTTGGACGACGGCCTGCCCGAACTGCTGCTCGACGAACCCGCACTGATGGGGGTCGAGAGCATCGGAGTCGACGAGGTCAGGCTCCGGATGGTGGCGCGAACCCTGCCCGGCAAGCAGTTCGACGCCGGGCGCCGGTTGCGTCAGCTGGTCGTGGCGAATCTGCGGCGATCGGGCATCTCCAGCGGCTCGTCCACGACGGTGTCCTGAGTGCCCCCGCGGCCGGTTTCGCCACGGGGCCGACGGGTATCCGATTCGCACGCGACAGTCGAAGACACGAGGTGAACCATGGGCGACACGTCACGTGATCCCGTCGATCACGCACGAACCACCCGACAGCACGCCGGCGAGAGCATGAAGAACGGCCACAACGCCCCGGGGCTCATCGGAGTGGCGCTCGGCGTCGTCTCGCTGTTCATCGGACTCGCGGCCTTCGCGTCGGGCGGGACGATGGCCGGAGTCATCTGCGTGTCGGTTTCCGCGGTCGCCTTCATCGCCGGCGGCACCTGGCTCTTTCTGGCCCACCGTCGAGTGCGCAGGCAGGAGTTGGAGTGGGCCGACAAGAACCCACGCGTCGACTCGGACGTCGTAGCCCAACCGCCCACCAGCTGAGGACACCACGATGGCGAAGCGACCGGGAATCTCGAACTACTGGGTCCCGCTGCTGGGGCTGGTGTGCATCGGCGGCGGTGTGGCGACGTTCGGCATCCTGCTGGCAGTCGCGGGCGGGGACAGCGGGTGGCTACGGACCATTGCGCTGTTGGTGGCCGCCGTGGCGTTGTGCGGCGGCGGTTACTGGATGATGGCGCGCAGCGGCAAGCAGGCGGGCGGCTGGCGCATGACGTCGATGGATCCCGAGGAGAAGAAGGTCTATCGCGCGGAGTTTCGAGGGTTCAACCTCAATCGCCTGCGACGAGCCTCAGGTGCGGCGAAGCCGGAGAAGCCACGGCACTGATCGCCGCCTCCAGCGTCCGTACGACCGGGAGGCCACCGCCGGGGTCGCAGATCCGCAGGATCCGATCTACTTCGTCGCCTGCCAGTATCGCTAGGCTCGTGGCCTGCCGGGAACTGATCACGTTGACCCGGTGAATCGCCGAAAAGCCGTGCGTGCCACAGAATGTCAGGCCGCGCAGGTCGAGGATGAGCCGTCCGGCGCCACCGAGGTTCGCCTCCACGAATTGCGAGACTGCGGTGGCATTGGCGGCGTCGATCTCGCCGGTGATCGAGTGCAGGGCTATCGAGGGCCCGATCTGACCGGCCTCGAAGTGAGCGCCACGGCGGCAGGGGAGCGTGTCGCGAGTCGCGCGGAATGGATTGGACACCGCAGACTCCTATCTTGGGGTTCGACATCACGCCAAGGGGAGTGGGCCCTGTTGCTGAAAGCGACCGCTCGCAGTTGGTGACGGATTCGTCGGGTGAGGCGGTACTGCGGCTGTGCTTTCAACCTGGTTGAGACTCTAATACCGCAACGTGCGCCGGACAATCACTTTTGCGCAGTCCTCAGGGTCTTCACGGGTTGCATCCGCGCCGGTGGTCACCGGTGTGTTTGCCGGGCCGCCGATCGGGCATCCGATGCCACTTGAACGTCGTCTTCGCGGAGGTGAGTGCGGTGTCGGACCTCATCGCCCGGGACGCACTTGGCGCGCAGTCCGCCGGCGTGGCCGGTGACGATCGCAGCGAGTCCCCGACCGAACGCCTCGACCGCAATTGGGGGAGTCTGCTCCAGGAGATGCGGGTGGTGCAGACGGGCGTGCAACTACTCACCGGCTTTCTGCTGACCCTCCCCTTCCAATCCCGGTTCGACGTCCTCGACCGCGGGCTCCGACTGGTCTTCCTCGGCACGGTCGCGCTGTCGGTGTCCGCCACGGTGGTGCTCATCGCTCCAGTGGCTCTGCATCGCGTCCTATTCCGTAGGCATCGCCTCGACACGCTGGTGACGGCTGCGCACCGCATGACCTATGCCGGTCTCCTGCTCCTGGGAGCCGCGCTGGTCGGGTCGACGGTGGTCGTCTTCGGTGCCGTCGTGGGTCACGGGCCGGCAATGGTGGCGGGCGGCATCGCCGTGGGTGCCTTCACTGCCTTCTGGATCGTCTTTCCGCTGTGGATGCGTGTTTTCCCGCCCGGACGCCCGGGTATCCGCTGAGCAACGCAGCAACGTCAACCGTTGGAAGGCGAGACCCAGAACATGGGCAGTAGGCACCGCAGGCAAGACCACGGCACGTACGACCGGGAGACGCGCCGCATGGTGGCCATCTACCTCTCCATCTCCTGCGCGGTGGCCTTCGCGGCGATCGTCGCAGCAGTCCTGGTCCGGACCGCGGGCGGTGTCACGCCGGCTGCAGCCGCTCCGACCATCTCGTCGGCGGCGGCACAGACCATCAGCCAGGAGGGGCGCCTCGTCGCGGTGACACCGACGTCTCTGACCGCACGTGGCGCAGACGGTGTCGCACGGACGTATGCCGTGACGGCACAGACCAACGCCATCACCGCCTCCGGCAGCCAGCTGGGTGACGCGGTGGGCACGTTCTCGGTCGACGACGAGGTGGCGATCGTCGGGGTCGTGCGCGACGGCACCGCGGTGGCGACGGCGGTCGCTCATCGGGCTGTCAGCGCTCTCAACGGGCCGCCGATGGAGACGATCACGCCGTAGAGCCGTTCCTCCCGTGCGCGTCGGACGATCCGTCCGGCGCGTTTCTCGTCCCTGGACCTCGGTGCCGACGAGAAGAATCGGACCCAAGGTGGGATTCGGGGAATGTATGACGTAGGTCGGTCGGTTCTATCTCTGGTGGAGCGAAGTCACCACATCGAGGAGATACGAAACGTGAACGCACATGCGTCAAACGCAAAACCGTTGGCAGCCATCATCGGTGGCGTCGCCGTCACCGCCGCGGCGGTCATCGGAGGAGTCCTCCAGAGCGCGTCGGACGCCGGCCCCGTCGCCGGCGACATGAGCACCGGGGTGACCGTCACGGCCACGAAGGCGCCGAGTGAGGCGCCGATTCCCGCCGCGGCCCCCGAGATCAAGGGCCCCGCGCCGCTGCCCGCCGAGGAGCAGGGACTGCCTGGCTGATCGGCCTGACGTCCTTGCCCGTCGCGCCGTACCCGCCGTAGCCTCGGGGCGTGGCGGGATCAGGAATCGTCGGCGCCGCCGAATTGGCTGCACTGGGGTTCTTCGCCGGATGCCCGACCGCGACGCTCGAGGCCCTTGCCGCGCAACTGCGGCCGCTGACGGCCGATCCCGGCGAGGTGCTGATGCGCCAGGGCGAGCAGGCGGTGTCGTTCCTGCTCGTCTCCGGCGGCCGGGTCACGATCTCGCACACCGGTGACGACGGCGACGCCACGGTCACCATCGGACCCGGTGCGATCGTCGGCGAGATTGCCCTCCTGCGGGATTCGCCGCGCAACGCCACCGTGGTCGCCGCCGAGCCGCTCACCGGATGGGTGGGCGGCCGGGATGCCTTTGCGACCATGCTCGAAGCGCCGTGCATGCTGGACGAGTTGGTCCGCACCGCGCGTCAGCGACTCGCGAGCTACGTCGCGCCGATCCCGGTGGGGCTGCGCGACGGGTCGGAGCTGTGTCTGCGGCCGGTGCTGCCCGGCGACAACGAGCGCACCGCGCGTGGCCCCGTGCAGTTCTCGAGCGAGACGTTCTACCGGCGCTTCCAGACCACCAGGGCGCCCACGCCGTCGTTGATGCGCTACCTCTTCGAGGTCGACTACGTCGACCACTTCGTCTGGGTGATGACCGACGGCGCCGACGGACCCGTCGTGGCCGATGCGCGCTTCGTCCGCGAGGAGGATCCGCACGTCGCCGAGGTGGCGTTCCTCGTCGGCGACGACTATCAGCGGCGCGGGATCGGCAGCTTCCTCATGGATGCCCTGGCTGTCGCCGCACACGTCGACGGCGTGAAGCGGTTCAGTGCGCGGGTGCTGTCCGACAATTACGCCATGCGCGCCATTCTCAACCGTCACGGTGCACGGTGGCATCGCGACGACCTGGGAGTGGTGACTACCGTGGTCGACGTGCCCACCTTGCGAGACACCTCCCTGACTCCCACGCAGTATCGCGAGATCCGTTCGCTGGCAAAGCAAGTGATGCGGGCGGTCGGCTGATGCCGTCCCAACCACCCCTAAACAAGGACACTCGGCTCTGCATCTCGCTGGCGGCCAGGCCCAGCAACATCGGTACGAGGTTCCACAACCACCTGTACGACGTGCTCGGCCTCGACTTCGTCTATAAGGCGTTCACCACCACCGACATCGCCGCGGCGATCGGCGGTGTGCGCGCACTGGGGATCCGCGGGTGCTCGGTGTCGATGCCGTTCAAGGAGGACGTCATCGCGCTGGTCGACGAGGTCGAGGAGTCCGCTCGGGTGATCAATTCGGTCAACACCATCGTCAACGACGACGGCCGGCTGATCGCCTCCAACACCGACTATCTCGCCATTCGGCGACTGATCTCCGAGCACCGTCTGGATCCGGGTGACGCGGTGGTGATCCGCGGCAGCGGCGGGATGGCCAGCGCGGTGGGCGCGGCGTTCCGCGACAGCGGTTTCGCCGCCGGGACGATCGTCGCGCGCAACGCCGAGACCGGGGCAGCCCTGGCCGACCGGTTGGGCTACGCCTTCGCGACCGACCTCGGCGACCGCACGGCCGATGTCATCGTGAACGTGACGCCGATCGGGATGGCGGGCGGCAGCGAGGAGACCGATCTTGCGTTCGACGACTCGACCATCGGCGCTGCAAAGACCGTGTTCGACGTCGTCGCGCTGCCGTCGGAGACGCCGCTGATCGTCGCGGCCCGCGCAGTCGGGATCGGCGTCATCACCGGCGCGGAGGTCATCGCCCTGCAGGCCGCCGAACAGTTCGAGCGCTACACCGGCGTACGGCCGACCGACGAGCAGGTCGCCGAGGCCTCCGCACTCTCGCGAGCCTGATCAGCTCAGGTCTGCCACCACTTCTTCCCCTCGTACTTTGCGCGGTTCGCGGCGTAATCCTCGGGGTGATTCTTCTTTTGATGCGCGCGCATCGGCCAGAACAGCAGCCACAGCACCGGGTAGACCGTCACGTAGAACAGCACGTGCACCACCCCGCCCGCCAGCACGGCGAACACGAAGGCCGGATACACCAGGATCAGGCAGAACTGCAGGAACTGCTTGATCACCACCGGGTGGCCGTCGGCCATCGACCAGACGTACCGGGGACTCATGGTGTGCAGGTACTTCCGAAACGTCGACTTCTCGGGCTCGACGTCCAGCCCCAGTTCCCCGTGCGTCGAGTTCCCCGCGGGC
The DNA here is from genome assembly GCF_010731735.1 of Mycolicibacterium sediminis. GTDB lineage: Bacteria > Actinomycetota > Actinomycetes > Mycobacteriales > Mycobacteriaceae > Mycobacterium > Mycobacterium sediminis. The sequence goes on along the minus strand of NZ_AP022588.1, from coordinate 5,994,167 downwards.
AGTGGAGGTTCCGGTACCGGTGGCTGCCCCGTGGTCATGGCGTGATGACGGTCTTCTCGTCGATCTCGCTGGTCGCGTCCATCAGCGGGCCCATCTGAGCCTCGAGGCCGTCGGCGTTGAGCTGCAGGACGTAGACGTCCGGGCCGCTGGGGATCACGACGGTCTTCTGGGCGACCATCCGCTTCACACCCTCGCGGACCCAGGTGCCACCGATCTGGAACGCCTCGAAGGAGCCCAGCGTGCTGGGGCTGCCGTCGCTGCCCTCGAACTCGGGCAGGGCCTTCAGCTCGCCGGGCGCGTATTGGATGATCTTGCTCGGATCCACGTTGCCCGTCAGCTTGGACATGATGGCGATGATGGTCGGCGGGTCCTCGGCGGCTGCGGGATCACCGGTGAAGATGATTCCGCCCCAGGCGAATTCGGGCGCCCTGGCCCCGAGGTCCTCCCAGCCGGCGGGGATCGGCAGGTCGATCGTGGGCGTGCCGGGATCGCCGCGCTTGACCGGTGTCTCGGTGATGCCTGCCGTCTTGACGTACTCGGCAAGGGTCATCCCCGGAACGCCGGGCGCCGCCACCGGCGCTTCCGACGTGGTCTCGGCTTCGCTGCTCGCAGAGCTGCTGCTCGATGACGACGAGGACGACGTCGCCTCCGTCTTGGAGTCCGACCCGCAACCGGTGAGGGCGAGGGCCAGGGCGACGACGGCGAGGGCGGTTCCGCCGGCCTTCGTGGGGATGTTCAAGGGGGTCTCCTGTCGTCTGAAAGCAGGATGAGCCTACGGTCAGCAAACCGGATGCGCAGGCAATCTGGCATCCAAGGTCAGATTGCCGGGTTTCGCGACGCCGGATGCCGCCGCGGCTGTGATAGCAAGGCCGTATGCGCGTGTTCGCGGCCTGCCTGGCGGTGCTGACGTGCGTGGCGTGCGGCGAGCCGGGGCCGCCCTCCGCACCGCCCGCGTCGCCGGAGGTGGCCGCCCCCGTCGTGGCGGCGGTCGATCCCGCCAGGGTCGTGCAGTCTCGCAGCGAAGTCCCCGCCGGCTTCGAATTCGCCGACGTCGCAGGACGAGTGGCGCCCGTGGCGCAGTGGGGGCTCGGGCCTGCGTGGACGGCCAACCCGCCGACGTGTGCGGCGCTGGGCAACCCCGCGGTGGACGAGGCGACCGTGCGCGGGTGGTCGGCATCGGGACCGGGTGCCATCGTCTACGCGGTCGCGGCGGCCGTGTCGGCCGGGCTGGACACCGGTGTGCTCGGCGACTGCGAGCGCTTCGCGGTGGCGGCCGGACACACCACCGGTGCGGTGTCGATCGTCGACGGGCCTCCCATCGCGGACGTGCCGACGGTGGGGTTGCGGGCCGAGACGGTCACCGTGGTGGAGGGCGGTACCGAAACGCGTTCGCACGCCGAGACGTTCGCGGCGTACCCGGCCGGGCACGTCGTATACGTGACCGTGGTGAGCGACCCGGGGTCGGGTGACTCCGTGCTCGGCCCCGGCTTCGCCGCGCGACTCCTGGCGGGCACCACCTCCGCGGTGCGTGGCGTGCCGGTCGCCGGCGGGTAGATTGGCCGCGATGTCGAGGATCCTGCTCGCCCTGCTCTGCGCCGCGGCGGTGACGTCGTGCTCCGGCGGAGGGGGTGCCGACGCCTCGCAGGCCGACATCGGCGCCGTTCGCGACGTGAAGTCCACCTTCGGACCCGAGTTCACCGTCAAGACCGTCGACCCCACCGGCATCGATCCGCGCCTGCTCGCACCGCAGACGTTGCCCGCGGGCGTGCGGTTCGACCCACCCGGCTGCACGGACCTCGCCAAGGGACTGGAACTGCCGCCGGGTTTGCAGGGCAACATGTCCGCCGTCACCGCCGAGGGGGCGGGCAACCGGTTCATCACGATCGCCGTCGAGACGTCGGAGTCCGTGCCGTTCCCCGAGCCCGGACCGGACTGCCAGAAGGTCGCGTACGCGGGTCCGGGCGCCCGGGGTCTGGTCGAGGTGACGGAGTCGCCGGACATCGAGGGTGCCCGCACGCTGGGCACCCATCGGGTGGTCCAGACGATGGTGGGCGGCAAGCCGGCGACCGGCGAGCTCTACAACTACGTCGCGAGTGTCGGCCGAACGCTGGTGATCGTCACGGCCAACCCGCTGGTCGTGCCCGACAAGCCCGTCGTACCCGTCGACGTCCAGCGCGCCCGCGATCTGCTCGTCTCGGCAGTCAACGACGTGCGCGCGCCGTAGCGCCCGTCATGGCCGATCCCACCGACGCGGACGTCGCCTTCGCGGCCGACGTCCTCCGGAACTTGCTGCACCGCATTGAGGCGGCCAATGCCAACGCGGCGACCGGCTCACCGACGGGCCGGTATGCGTTCCTGGTGTCGCATGCGTGGACCGACGGTGCCGTCCTGCACGTCGTCTACGCAGCACCGCCGTCGGATCGCAACTGGGGACTGGCCCGCGACACCCGACGGTCACTGATCGACCCGTCCGCGTGGAACGCCGCCGACGACCCGGCGCTGTACTACTACCTGCTCGATCTCGAGGAGAACTGGCCCGGCGGCGCCGTCGGGGTGCCCGGTGAGGATCCGGATCTCGTTCGGTGGTCGGGCGATCCGCTGACAACCCTGCCCGGTCGTCTCTCGGCGATCCCCGAGGCCCACCGATACGTCGCGCCGCCCGTGGACCCGTCCTGGATCGACCGCACTCCGCCGGTAATCACCCAGCCTCGCTTGTACGCCGATCCGAACGGACCGCTGCCACCGCGGCCGTCCTAGCGCACGTCGCGGGGGCGGAATTGGATGCTGATCCGCGGGCCCGTCGGCTTGCTGGTCTTCGGCACCGAGTGCTCCCACGTCCGCTGGCAGGAACCGCCCATCACGATGAGATCGCCGTGGCCCTGCGGCAGGCGCAGCGACCGGCCACCGGTGCGTGGCCGCAACGCGAGGGTCCGGGTGGCGCCGAGGCTCACGATGGCGACCATCGTGTCCTCGGTCCTGCTGCGTCCGATGTCGTCGCCGTGCCACGCCACGCTGTCCGAGCCGTCGCGATACAGACACAGTCCGGCGGTGGTGAAAGGCTCGCCGAGTTCGCGCGCGTAGATGTCGTTGAGCCGGACCCGCATCTTCGCGATCGCGGGATGCGGGGCCGATCCGGCGACGAGGTCGTGGAAGCTGACCAGGCGGGGCACGTCGAGCACGCGGTCGTACATCTGCCTGCGCTCCGCGCGCCAGGGGATCGTCGTCGCGAGGTCGTCGAACAGTTCGTCGTCGTCGCTCAGCCATCCGGCGCGGACGTCGATCCACGCGCCGTCGCCCAGCACCCGGCGCTCGTCGCAGTCGAACAGTCCCACCTGGACCGACAGCCCGCTTTCAGCCACGGTCCGATCGTATCGCACAGACGTTCGACGGTCACAGATTGGCGGCGCCCGGACCGCGTTCGGCGAGGACGTCGCCCGGGTTGGCCAGCGCGCACGCCTTGAGGCTCAGGCAGCCGCAGCCGATGCAGCCGGACAGGTTGTCCCGCAAGCGTTGCAGGTGCAGGATTCGCTCGTCGAGGTCGGCGCGCCACCCGGCCGAGAGGCGGGCCCAGTCCTTGCTGGTGGGCACGCGGTCGGTCGGCAGGGTGGCGAGCGCCTCGCGGATGCGGGAGAGCGGGATGCCGAGGCGCTGGGACATCCTGATGAACGCGACGCGGCGAATGGTCTCGCGCGCGTAGCGGCGTTGGTTGCCCGTGGTCCGCCGACACGTGATGAGGCCCTCGCGCTCGTAGAAGTGCAGCGCGGACACGGCCACGCCGCTGCGCAGTGACATCTCGCCAGGAGTGAGATCGAGCGTCTCCATGACCTGAACCATAGTTGAGGTGCCGCTCTCGAAAGAAGGATGAACCGGCCGACTCGCAGTACGGTGCTACTCATGACGGACACGGTGCTGGGAGCGAACTCTGAGGTCGGCACGCTGCGGGTCGTCATCCTGCACCGGCCCGGCGCCGAACTGCAGCGGCTGACGCCGCGCAACAACGACCGGTTGCTGTTCGACGGGCTGCCGTGGGTCGCGAAGGCGCAGCAGGAGCACGACGCGTTCGCGGGCATCCTCCGCTCGCGTGGCGTCGAGGTCCTGCTGGTGTCCGACCTGTTGACCGAGGCGCTCGCCAGCGGTGCGGCGCGCATGCACGGCATCTCGGCGGCGGTCGACTCGCGCCGACTCGGCTTGCCTCTGGCGCAAGAACTCTCGACCTACCTGCGTACACTCGACGCCGCAGCGCTGGCCCACGTGCTGATGGCCGGGATGACGTTCGACGAGTTGCCGTTCGGGGAGAACGAGCTATCGCTGGTGAGGCGGATGCACCACGGCGGCGACTTCGTGATCGAGCCGCTGCCGAACCTGCTGTTCGCACGCGACTCGTCCTTCTGGATCGGGCCGCGCGTGGCGATCACGTCGCTGGCCATGCCGGCCCGCATCCGCGAGACGTCGCTGACCGACCTCATCTACGCCCACCACCCGCGGTTCCTCGGCGTGCGGCGGGCCTACGAGTCGCGGTCGGCGCCGGTCGAGGGTGGCGACGTGCTGCTGCTAGGGCCCGGCGTGGTGGCCGTCGGCGTGGGCGAGCGCACCACGCCCGCCGGTGCGGAGGCGTTGGCGCGCAGCCTGTTCGACGACGGTCTCGCGCACACGGTACTGGCCGTGCCGATCGCGCAGGAGCGGGCGCAGATGCATCTCGACACCGTCCTGACGATGGTCGACAAGGACGCGGTCGTGATGTACCCCAACATCAAGGACTCGCTGTCGGCGTTCACGATTCGCAGCACGGGCGGCGGCGTGAAGATCGACCGCGCCGTCCCGTTCGTCGACGCGGCGGCCGACGCGATGGGCATCGGCAAGCTGCGTGTGATCGACACCGGGCTCGACCCCGTCACCGCGGAGCGCGAGCAGTGGGACGACGGCAACAACACCCTCGCGGTGGCCCCCGGCGTCGTCGTCGCCTACGAGCGGAACACCGAGACCAACGCGCGCCTCGTCGATTCCGGCATCGAGGTCCTGCCGATCGCCGCGTCCGAACTGGGGACCGGCCGCGGCGGCCCGCGCTGCATGTCCTGCCCCGCGGCGCGCGACTCGCTGTAGGTCACCGCGACCGGCTCCTGATGGCTGCGCGTACCCGGAACAACACGTCGCGTGAAGAGTCGAAGGGCATCGCCTGCACCTCCATCCAGCCGAGACGCTGCACGGTGTAGTGGTGCAAGGCCTCGCGCGTCGCACGGGCTGGGTCGTTCCCGCCGTCGTGCGCGCCGCGATGACTCACCCCCACCTTCCAGCGATCCCAGCCCATTCCGAGTGCGGCGCCTCCAATGCCGTCGCCGAGGACGATGCCGACCCTGGGCCTCGGCAGCCCGGCGTTCACGAGTCGCACGCGCAGCCGACTCTCCTCCGGGCACCGGCTCTTGCCGTCCGCAAGCCACAGGGCGGCCCGCGCACGCGGCAGACCACGCGCTCGCGGGTACCGCTTCATCAGGGCGTAGGCGTCCTCGACGTCGAGATCGGCGACCGCGAGCAGCGCATCCAGGAGCGGCACCGACTCGTCGGTCTCCAGGTGGCGAGCCACGTCGAGCGCCGTCCTCGCCGCTGACGTGACCGGGGTGCCGGCGATCAAGCGGACTTCGTCGTCCCCGATGCGTTCGTTGCGCACGACCACGCCGGGACGGCTTCGCGCGTGCGCCGAGATGAGCTCCACCGGCTGGCACGTCATGGCCTTCGCCGCTCCGTACATACCCGCGGCCGCCCTGCCGGCGACGACGCTACGACGGCCAGTCCACAGCCAGGCCGCTCGAGCCCGATCGAGGTCCACGACGACTCGGTCCCTCGGGAAGTAGACGTTGGGGTACAGCGCGATGTAGTTCCACCGCAGTTGGCCGCGTGTGAGGTGTCCGCCGTCGATCGCCTCCGTCCCGATGATCGGTCTCATGCCCCCGACGATGGTCTGCCCGTCCGACGGATGCGTCGGCCCAATACGGCTTGGCTCGCCCGGCTGTGGATGAGCGGCGCACTGTGGACGGGAGGGCGCCGCACACGAGCGGCGGATCGAGAATGGGGCTCGATTCGGTGCTAACGGGATATGCGCGTCAGGGTCGTACTTTTGACCCTTTGCGGCAATACCGCGACCGTGGAGTGCAGATCCCGATAGGACGACGTCGAGCCACCATCGGCGCTCGCGGACGTCCTCGCGGCGCGCTCGACACCAGCCACTACCGCCAGGACGGCAACCAGATCTGCATGTGCCACGTCGACTGCGAGATGGGCAGTCCGGTGAGGATCGGATACAGCCACGCGAAGTTGGTGATGACGAGCGCGACGTAGAAGCACACCGCGAGCAGGCCGAGCATTCGTCGCTCGGCGTTCTGCCGTGGCGCGTACAGGACGTCGCCCAGGATCAAGGCGATCGCCATCACCATGAACGGCGCCATGGGCGCGGCGTAGAAGAAGTACATCTGCCGGTCGATGTCGGCGAACCACGGCAGGTAACCCGCGAAGTACCCGACCAGCACGACGCCGTAGCGCCAGTCCCGCTTGACCACCGCCCGCCACAGCGACCACGCCAGCACCGGCACGGCGATGAACCACATCGCGGGAGTGCCGACGAGCATCACCGCCTTGACGCACGACTGGGCGCCGCACCCCGCGACGTCCTGCTGATCGATCGCGTACAGCACCGGCCGCAGCGACATCGGCCACGTCCACGGCTTCGACTCCCACGGGTGGTGGTTGCCTGCCGCGTTGGTCAGCTGGGAGTGGAACGTATAGACCGAGTACATGTAGTGCCACAGCGATCGCAGGGCGTCGGGCATCACTCCGTCGAGCCCGATCGTCCGCCCCTCCTCGTGCCGGTAGACGCCGGTCTCGGACGCGAACCACGGGCCGTACGACGCCAGGTACACGCCCACGGGGATCAGGCCCATCGCGTACACCGTCGGGCCGAAGTCCCGCCGCAGCGTGCCCACCCACGGCCGCGGAACCCGGTAGTGGCGCCGCGCGGCGACGTCGAACGCCAGCGTCAGCAGCGTGAAGAAGAGGATGAAGTAGAGGCCCGACCACTTGGTCGCGAACGCCAGGCCGAGCAGCACGCCCGCACCGAAACGCCACCACCGCACCCCGAGTCGCGGGCCCCACCGCGTCTCGTCGATGCGTCCCTCGAGCAGCGCGACGTGCATGCGCTCGCGCATCTGGTCGCGGTCGACGATCAGCGCGCCGAACGCCGCCACGACGAAGACGACCAAGAAGACGTCGAGCAAGGCGGTCCGGGCGGTCACGAAGCTGACCCCGTCGGCGATGATCAGCAGCCCGGCGATGCCGCCGATGAGCGTCGACCGCGTGATGCGTCGGACGATCCGCGCCACCAGCACCACGATGACCACGCCGCACACCGCGCCGCCGAACCGCCAGCCCAGCCCGTTGTAGCCGAAGATCCCCTCGCCGATGGCCATGAGGAACTTGCCCATCGGCGGGTGCACCACCAGGCCGTAGCCGGGGTTGTCCTCGACGCCGTGGTTGCCGAGCATCTGGAACGCCTGCGGCGCGTAGTGCTTCTCGTCGAAGATCGGCGTGCCCGCGTCGGTGGGGGACCGCAGGTTCAGGAACCGCGTGATCGCGGCCAGGGCGGTGATGACGGCCGTCATCGCCCAGCCCTGCAACCGGTCGAGCGGGCCGAAGTCCGCCACCGGCTCCAACGGCGCCGGACTGATCACCGGCACGCCGCGCTGGACCGCGGCGGAGTCGATGGTCGGAGCGCTCACGACAGCGATCGTAGGCTGTGCGGTGTGACGGAAGGCCGCCTGCTGCTCGCAGCCACGCCATTGGGCCAGGTCGGCGACGCGTCGGCGCGCCTCGTCGAGGCGCTGGGGACGGCCGACGTGGTCGCCGCCGAGGACACCCGACGGGTCAGGACGCTGGCGCAGTCACTCGACGTGCGGCCCACGGGCCGGGTGGTCAGCTTCTTCGACCAGAACGAGTCGTCGCGCGTGCCGTGGCTCGTCGAGGAGATCACCGGCGGTGCGACGGTGCTGGTGGTGAGCGACGCGGGCATGCCGCTGATCAGCGACCCGGGCTACCGGCTGGTGGTGGCGTGCGCGGACGCCGGCCTGACGGTGAGCTGCCTGCCCGGACCGTCGGCGGTGACGACGGCGCTGGCGGTGGCCGGGCTGCCGTCGGACCGCTTCTGCTTCGAGGGCTTCGCGCCGCGCAAGCAGGCCGCCCGCGTCACCTGGCTCAAGTCGCTCTCGGGCGAGGAGCGCACCTGCGTGTTCTTCGAGTCGCCGCGGCGGCTGGCGGAGTGTCTGCGCGACGCCGTCGAGGTCCTCGGCGGCGACCGCAGGGCCGTTGTCTGCCGAGAGTTGACCAAGACCCACGAGGAGGTCCGTCGCGGCAGCCTGCTCGACCTCGCGGACTGGGCGGACGACGGCGTCCTGGGCGAGATCACCGTGGTGCTGGCCGGCGCGGTGCCGCGGGCCGACCTCGACACGCTGGTCGCGATGGTCGCGGCGCGGGTCGACGACGGGATGCGGGTCAAGGACGCCTGCGCGGAGGTCGTCGCCACGAACCCGGGCGCCCCGTCACGGCGCGAGCTGTACGACGCCGTCCTGCGCGCCCGCGAGTAGCGCGTCGACGAGGTCGGTGCCCACGACGGCCGACGCCTTGTGCAGGCACTCCTTCCACTCCAGGTCGGGGTCGGAGTCGGCGGTGATGCCGCCGCCCACGCCCAGCACGGCCGAGCCGTCGGCGCCGAACTCCACCGTCCGGATCGCGACGTTGAGTTCGCACCCGGCGACCGGGGATGCGAACCCGACCGTGCCGCAGTAACTTCCGCGACGTGCGGGCTCCCACCGCGCCAGCAGCTCGCGGGCCCGCGACTTCGGCGTGCCGGTGACCGACGCCGGTGGGAACGTCGCGTCCAGGATCTCCGCCATGGGGACGTCGGCGTCGACGCGGGCCGCGACCGTCGAGACCAGGTGCCACACGCCGGGGGCGCGCCGGACCGCGAGCAGCTCGGGCACCGTCACCGAACCGGTGATCGCGACACGGCCGAGATCGTTGCGGACCAGGTCGACGATCATGACGTTTTCGGCGACGTCCTTCGCAGAGGAGCGCAACGCCGCGGGCGGTCGATCCAGCGGCAGCGTCCCCTTGATCGGGCTGGACGTGACGTCCTCGCCGCGCCGGGACAGGAACAGTTCCGGGGACAGGGACGCGACGGCGCCCCAGTCGCCCGACACGAACGCCGCGCGGGCGGGCGCGGTCCGGGCCACGGCGTCGGCGAACACGTCGACGGGTGCTCCCGTCAACGTGCCGGTGAAGCGGGTGCAGACGCACGCCTGGTAGACCTCGCCTGCGCCGATCGCCTCCAGGCACGCCAGCACGCCGCGGCGGTGCACGGCGCGGTCGGGCGCCCGCCAGTCGACGTGGTGGCGGCCGGCCTCGACGGGCCGGGAGAGCGCGTCGGCGATCCACCCGGGAAGTGCTGCGTCGGTGAGGGATTCGTACCACCAGCGGCCGTCCCGGTCCTGCCGGAGCACGCAGTCGGTCCACCCGCCCGCGGCCTCGGGGATGCGCGGCGCCGCACCGTCGGAGCCGGGGTCCGGATACGACAGGTAGCCGATCCAGCCGCCGCCGACCACGTCGACGCCCGAGCCGGCCGGCACGTCGAAGACGGCGTCCGCCGGCACCGGTCGCACCGCCACACTCGGCACGAGCACCGCTCGCGAGCCGAACCACTCGCCGGTCAGCGCGGCGGGCGGGGGCAGGTGCAGCCGCGCCGTCGCTGCGGTGAGGGCGCGCAGCACCGCGGCGGCGCTCCCGACATCCGCCAGCGGCTCGACGTACACCGGCTCAGCTTGTCAGACCCGCCCGATCGCCCGCGACACCGTCACGCCGGCCAGCTTGTCGGGATTGCGCATCGCGTAGAAGTTGGCGATCCGCCCGTCGACGATGTCCACCGAGACGACGCCCTCCAGCTTGTCGCCGAGGTAGAGCACCAGTGCCGGTGCGCCGTTGTAGAAGGCCGGCTCGGCACGCCCCTCGGTTCCGCCGAGGCGGATGAGCCCCACGACCAGGCGCGCGACACTGTCGGCCCCGGACACCGGTCGGCGTGCGGCACTGGCCTTTCCGTCGCTGTCGGCGGTCCAGACGACGTCGGGCGCGAGCATGCTCATCAGGCCGTGGACGTCACCCGTCGCGGCCGTGGCGAAGAACTGGGTCGTCAGTTCGAGCGAGGTCTTCGGGTCGACCGGCTCGTACCGCCTGCGCCTGGCGTGCACGTGTTCCCGTGCGCGGTGGGCGATCTGACGCACCGCGGTCGTCGACTTGCCGATGGCGGAGGCGATCTCGTCGTGGTCGAAGCCGAACACCTCGCGCAGCACGAAGACGGCACGCTCGTCGGGACCCAGCGTCTCGAGCACCACCATCATCGCCATCGACACCGACTCGGCGAGTACGACGTCCGACGACGCGTCCGTGGCGTCGACCAAGACCGGTTCGGGCAGCCACGGTCCGACGTACTCCTCCCGACGGCGGGACTGGGCACGCAGCGCGTTGAGGGCCTGCCGGGTGACGAGCTTCGCCAGGTACGACTTGGTGTCCTGCACGGTCGACAGGTCCACCTCGGCCCACCGCAGGTACCCGTCCTGCAGTACGTCGTCGGCTTCGGTTGCGGCGCCCAGGATCTCGTAGGCGATCGTGAACAGCAGCGGTCGCAGCCGCGTGAACCGCTCGGCGTGTTCGTCGTTCATAGGACGCCGGCCTCCGCCAGACGCCGGGCCCGCTTGCCGCCCTTGAGCCAGAAGTAGGAGCCGGGCGTGCGGGCCTCCTTGGCGAGGAACGACACCGTACCCTTGCAGACGGCCTCCTTGATGGTCGCGGCCACCCGTCCACCGACGTACAGCGGCAACACCCGGTCGTCGAGGTGCGCGAGTTGGATGGTGGCGGCGCCGCGGCCGAGGCTGATGCACTGCCCGGTGAACGCCTGGTCGATCGCGGCGGGCTCGGTGCCCGCGATCCGGCTCAGGACGGTGTTGGCCGCCTGGGCGCCGAGCGGGATCGCGGCCTGGCAGCTCATCCGCAGCGGCGAATCCGACGGCGCGGCGGCGTCGCCCGCGGCCACGATGAACGGGTCGTCGAGGCTGGTCAGGGTCTCGTCGGTGAGCAGTCGCCCGATCTCGTCGGTCGCGAGGCCGCTGCGGCGGGCGAGGTCGGGCACCCCGAACCCCGCGGTCCAGATGGTCACGGCACTGGGCAGGTCACGCCCGTCGGCGAGGCGCACGGAGTCCGCACGCACCTCGGTGACCTTGGCCCCTGGCCCGTCGACGACCGTGACGTCGAGCGCGCGCATCACCTTGGCGACCGACCTGCGGCCCCGCTCGTGCAGGTACGGGCCGAGCACGCCGCCGCACACCAGGGTCACCGCGTGGCCCTGCTCGGCGAGTTCGGTGGCCATCTCGATTCCGGTGGGCCCCGCGCCGACGACGGTCACCGGCTCGCCCTTCCGCGTTCCGGCGATCGCGTCGCGCAGTGGCGCGCCGTGTTCGAGTTCCGAGATGGGGTGGGCGAACTCGGCGGCGCCCGGCACGGTCAGCGCGGCACCCGTGCTGCCGACCGCGTAGATCAGGTAGTCGTACCCGACGGTGCCGCCGGACGTCAGCATGACGGTGCGCGCCGCGGCGTCGACGAACTCGGCGCCGTCGACGAGGAGACGGACGTCGGCCGACAGCACGTGGGAGTAGTCCACGACCGCGTCGTCGGACCCGGTGACGAACTGGTGCAACCGGATCCGCTCGACGAACTCGGGCCTCGGGTTGACGAGCGTGACCGCGACGTCCGGGTTGAGCCGCAGGTGGTTGGCGGCGATGACGCCTGCGTATCCGCCACCGATGACGACGACGTTGGTCTGGGACATGACTACTCCTCCTGGTCGATCCGCCTCCTCGTCGGATGGGGGTGAGGAGTCGGGCTGACCTCGAGACACCGGTGGTCCTCGGAGTGTGACACCACGGCGCCGAATGTGGGGCAGGTCACTCCGGGAGGACGTAGCGGGGGAACACTCCCTGCGGCGCGGGCAGCTCGGTGCCGGGGGTCAGGCGCGTCGCCGCGGCTGCGAACGTGCGGGCGTCGCCGTCCTGGCCTAGCAGGTCGAGGAGCTTGCCCGCCGACGTGGGCATCACCGGCTGCACCAGCAGCGCGGCGATCCGGACGGTCTCCAGCGTCGTGTAGAGCACCGCGCCGAAGCGCTGCTGGTCGGCCGGTTCGGACGACTTGCGCAGCACCCACGGCTCCTGGGCGGAGAAGTAGCGGTTGGCCGCGCCGAGCACCGACCAGATCGCCTCGAGCGCCAGGTGCAGCGCCTGATCGTCGTAGTGGCCGCGCACCCGCTCGAGCAGTGCGTCGGCCGCATCGAGCAGTTCGATGTCGGCGGCGACCAGCTCTCCCGGGTCGGGCACGCGCGAGTCGAGGTTCTTGGCGACCATCGACAGCGACCGCTGCGCCAGGTTCCCCAGCTCGTTGGCGAGGTCGGTGTTGATCCGGCTGATGATGCCGTCCTCGCTGTAGCTGCCGTCCTGACCGAACGGCACCTCGCGCAGCAGGAAGAAGCGCACCTGGTCGAGCCCGAACGCGTCGACGAGGTCGACGGGGTCGACGACGTTGCCCACCGACTTGCTCATCTTCTCGCCGCGGTTGAACAGGAAGCCGTGCGCGAACACCCGGCGCGGCAGCTCGAGCCCCGCCGACATGAGGAAGGCGGGCCAGTAGACGGTGTGGAACCGGATGATGTCCTTGCCGATCATGTGCAGGTCGGCCGGCCAGTAGCGCCGGTAGGACTCCGACTCGGTGTCCGGGAAGCCCACGCCGGTCAGGTAATTGGTGAGTGCGTCGACCCAGACGTACATGACGTGGTCGGGGTGGTCGGGCACCTGGACGCCCCAGTCGAACGTCGTCCGCGAGATCGACAGGTCGCGCAGTCCGCCGGAGACGAAGCTGACGATCTCGTTGCGCCGCACGTCGGGACCGATGAACTCGGGGTGCGCCTCGTAGTGGGCGAGCAGCCGCTCGGTATACGCCGACAGCCGGAAGAAGTAGGTCTGCTCCTCGGTCCACGTGACGGGCGTGCCGGTCTCGGTGGCGATGCGCGAGCCGTCCGCGGCCGCCTCGGTCTCGTCCTCGGTGAAGAAGCGTTCGTCGCGCACCGAGTACCAGCCCGAGTACGAGTCGAGGTAGATGTCGCCGGCGTCGCTCATCCGGTTCCAGATCGCGACCGATGCCTCCACGTGGTCGGCGTCGGTGGTCCGGATGAAGCGGTCGAACGTGACGCCGAGGCCCTCCTGGAGCCGCTGGAAGACGTCGGAGTTCCGCCGCGCCAGGTCGGCAGTCGGGATGCCCTCGGCGGCCGCAGTCTGCGCCATCTTCAGGCCGTGCTCGTCGGTGCCGGTGAGGAACCTCACGTCGAACCCGTCGAGCCGCTTGAAGCGGGCGATCGCATCGGTCGCGATGTACTCGTACGCATGGCCGACGTGCGGTACGCCGTTCGGGTAGGCGATGGCCGTCGTCACGTAGAAGGGCCTGCCGGCGCCGTGGGGGCCGTCGGCCGCAGGGGAGGGATCGGGGGTGTTCATCGCGCTTCACCTTATTGTCTAGGTCGTGTCCGGGACATCCGATAACCAGGCGGCTCCGCCGTCGCGGGACCGGCGACCGGCCCCTCCGCCACCCGAGCCGCTCGCCCCGCTGGTCGACGCGCACACCCATCTCGACGCCTGCGGGGCACGCGACGCCGGCGACGTGCACGCGATCCTCGACCGCGCGGCCGCGGTCGGTGTCGAGGCCGTCGTGACCATCGCCGACGACCTCGAGTCGGCGCGCTGGGCCGTCACCGCAGCCGAGTGGGACGACCGGGTCTACGCCGCCGTCGCGCTGCATCCGACCCGGGCGAACGCACTCGACGAGGAGGCTCGCGCGGAGATCGAGCGGCTGGCGGTCCACCCGCGCGTCGTCGCGATCGGCGAGACCGGCATGGACATGTTCTGGCCGGGTCGCCTCGAGGGCTGCGCCGAACCCGCCGAGCAGCGCGAGGGATTCGCCTGGCACGTCGACCTGGCCAAGCGCACCGGCAAGCCGCTGATGATCCACAACCGGGACGCCGACGCCGAGGTGCTCGACGTGCTGCGTGCCGAGGGCGCCCCCGAGACCGTGATCTTCCACTGCTTCTCGTCGGGACCCGAGATGGCGCGCACCTGCGTGGACGCCGGGTGGTTCCTCAGCCTGTCGGGCACCGTGAGCTTCAAGAACGCGTCGGCGCTGCGGGAATCGGCCCGGCTGATCCCCGTCGACCAGCTGCTGGTCGAGACCGACGCCCCCTTCCTGACGCCGCATCCGTACCGCGGCGCGCCCAACGAGCCGTACTGTTTGCCGTACACGGTTCGGGCCCTGGCCGACGTCGTGGGGCGACCCGCCGAGGAGCTGGCCCGTCGAACGCACGCCAATGCGGCCTCGATCTACGGCTTCGACGGGTGATGCGAGTTGCCCCCACCTGGGCTTTTCGTTACCGTTCTGTGATGAATCCGCCAGACGAACATCCTTTCGTTTGCTGGCTATGACACCTCGGGGACAACAGCTGTGAATGCACTGCGCGAACTGCACGACACCCGCTCGCCGATGTTGCGGATCTGCGTCGGCCTGCTCCTGGTCGGACTCGTCTTCGCCGGCGGCTCCGCCGTGGCGGCCCACAAGACCGTCAACCTGACCGTGGACGGTTCGACGATGACGGTGTCGACCATGAAGACCCACGTCCTCGACGTCGTGGAGGAGAACGGCTTCGAGGTCGGCGACCGCGACGACCTGTTCCCGGCCGCCGACGCCGCCGTCGAGCAGTCAGAGACCATCGTGCTGCGCCGCAGTCGGCCCCTGCAGATCTCCCTCGACGGCCGTGACAGCCGCGAGGTGTGGACCACGGCCTCGACCGTGCAGGAGGCGCTCAGTCAGCTGTCCATGACCGACACCGCGCCCGCAGCCGCCTCGCGTGGCAGTCGGGTGCCGCTCGCGGGCATGTCCCTGCCGGTGGTGAGCCCGCGCACGGTCCAGCTCGACGACGGCGGAGCCGTCCGGACGGTGCGAGTGCCCGCCGCGAACGTCGCAGGCGTCCTCGAGGCGGCCGGTGTGCCGCTGCAGCAGAGCGACACCGTCGTCCCGCCCGCGTCCGCGCCGGTCGTGGAGAACATGCGCATCGAGGTGACCCGCGTGAGGGTCGAGAAGGTCACCGAGCGGATGCCGTTGCAGCCCGCCAACCACGTGATACAGGACGTCGACCTGAACATGAGCCGGCAGATCGTGGAGGATCCCGGCACCCCCGGAACCCAGGACGTGACGTTCGCCGTCGCCCGCGTGAACGGCGCGGAGACCGGCAGATTGCCAGTAGCCAATGTCGTCCTCGTGCCGGCCCGCGACGGCGTGACGCGCGTGGGCGCGAAGCCCGGCACGGAGGTCCCGCCGGTGGCCATGGGCGCCACCTGGGATGCGCTGTCGAGCTGCGAAGCGGGTGGTAACTGGGCCATCAACACGGGTAACGGTTTCTACGGCGGAGTGCAATTCGACCAGAACACGTGGGAGCGCAACGGTGGTCTGCGGTATGCTCAGCGCGCCGATCTCGCGACTAGGGAAGAGCAGATCGCGATTGCTGAGGTAACCCGGGCGCGCCAAGGGTGGGGTGCCTGGCCGACTTGTAGTGGAAGGTTGGGAGTCCGCTGACCATCAGGCTCCTCGGTCGCACCGAGATACGACATTTGGCAAAGGAACTCGACTTCCGGCCACGGAAGGCGTTCGGGCAGAACTTCGTCCACGACGCGAACACCGTGCGTCGCATCGCGTCCGCCTCCGGTGTCAACCGCCACGACCACGTGCTCGAGATCGGACCCGGTCTCGGATCACTGACGCTCGCGCTGCTCGACCGTGGCGCGCGGGTCACCGCGGTGGAGATCGACCCGGTCCTGGCCGACCAGCTGCCCAGGACCATCGCCGAGCACTCGCACAGCGAGATCAGCCGGCTGAACGTCATCACCCACGACATCCTGACCCTGACCAGGGACGGACTCCTCGACGCCCTGCGCCGCGAGGACGTCGAGCAGGAGCCGACCGCCGTCGTGGCGAACCTGCCGTACAACGTCGCCGTGCCCGCCATCCTGCGCGTGCTGGCCGAGTTCCCGACGATCCGCACCGTCATGGTCATGGTGCAGGCCGAGGTTGCCGAGCGTCTCGCCGCCGAGCCCGGTGGCAAGGACTACGGCGTGCCGAGCGCGAAGGTCCGCTTCTACGGGAACGTGCGCCGGTACGGCATGGTGTCGCCGACGGTGTTCTGGCCGATCCCGCGCGTGTACTCCGGTCTGGTGCGCATCGACCGCTACGAGCATCCCGCGGACACCCCTCCGCCGTGGCCGACGGATCCCGAGTTCCGCGACGAGGTCTTCAAGCTCATCGACATCGCGTTCTCTCAGCGTCGCAAGACCTCGCGGAACGCGTTCGCGGAGTGGGCGGGCTCGGGCAACGAGTCCGCCGAGCGACTCCTGTCGGCGAGCATCGATCCCGCGCGTCGCGGGGAGACCCTGAGCATCGCCGACTTCGTGCGGCTGCTGCAGCGTTCGGGCTGGCAGCCACGGCCGCCGCAGCAGCAGGACGAGAGCGCGCGCACCCTCTGAGTCAGTCCTGCTTCGGGTCCCGAGGCAGGCGGTTGTCCTTCGCGATGAGTTCGGCCTGCAGCGGGGTCTCCGCGACCACCGGGTAGTTGCCCGTGTAGCCGACGCGTTCCTGGGCGACGCTGAGCACCCTGCCGCGCACGGCGTACCAGCCACCCACCAGTGCGGGGACGATGATCAGCAGCGCCACGGCGTTCCAGTAGTTCTCGATGCACATCAGCAGCGTGACGGCGCCGAGGAACACCAGCGTGGCGTAACTCGTGTAGGGCGTGCCGAACAGGCGGAACGACGGCCGCTCGAGGATGCCCTTGCGCGACCAGCGGTACATCTGGATCTGGCAGATGACGATGGTCGCCCAGGAGGCGATGATGCCCAGCGCCGACAGGTCCAGGGCGATGTTGAAGGCTTCCGCCGGGACCACCAGGTTGAGGAAGACTCCGACCACGGTGAAGCACGCCGTCAGGGCGATACCCGCCCACGGCACACCGCGTTTGGACATCTTCGAGGTGAACTTGGGCGCGCTGCCGTTCATCGACATCGACCGCAGGATGCGTCCGGTGGAGTACAGCCCGGCGTTCAGGCTCGACAGCGCCGCCGTGAGGACGACGAAGTTCATGATGTCGCCGGCCGCGGGCACGCCGATCTTCGAGAAGAACGTGACGAACGGGCTGGTTCCCTGCACGTAGGCGGTGTAGGGCAGCAGCAGGGCAAGCAGGACCAGCGAGCCCACGTAGAACACCGCGATCCGGAAGATCACCGAGTTGATGGCCTTCGGCATGACCTTGGCGGGGTTCTCGGTCTCACCGGCGGCCGTGCCGACCAATTCGACTGCGGCGTAGGCGAAGATGACGCCCGAGGTGATGACGACGAGCGCCAGTACGCCGTTGGGCAGGATGCCACCGTTGTCGGCGATCACCGACGGACCGGTGGCCGCACCCTCGACCGTGAAACGCCCGGCGAGGAAGACGATCCCGACGATCAGGAACGTGACCAGGGCGATGACCTTGATCAGTGCCGCCCAGAACTCCATCTCGCCGAACCACTTCACCGAGATCATGTTGATGCTGAGCACGATGACCAGGGCGATGAGCGCGATCGTCCACTGCGGGATGGCGTCGAACGTTCCCCAGTAGTGCATGTACAGCGCGATGGCGGTCACGTCGACGATGGATGTACAGGCCCAGTTGAAGAAGTACATCCAGCCGGCGACGTATGCCGCCTTCTCGCCGAGGAATTCACGCGCGTAGGAGACGAACGATCCCGACGACGGTCGGTGCAGCACGAGTTCGCCGAGCGCGCGCAGGATGAAGAAGACGAAGATCCCGCAGACCGCGTAGACGATGAACAGGCCGGGGCCGGCGCTGGCGAGTCGACCACCCGCACCCATGAACAACCCCGTGCCGATCGCGCCGCCGATGGCGATCATCTGCAATTGCCGTGGCTTGAGCCCCTTCTCGTAGCCTTCTTCCTCGTGCGCTAGAGCAGAATTGTCGTACTCCGTGGGTGCAGCCATTGGGGGAACGTTAGCGCCGGGTGAACGGACCGGAAACTTGGAGCGGTAAACCTTCTGTTACGCAATGTTTCTCCCTGTGAGCGCCCTGGTAGCCAGCTGGACGAATTCCGAGCACGTGGGATATCGCAGATCGGGGTCCTTGGCCATGGCCTTGGCCAAGATGGAATCAAAGGCGTGGCTGACCCACGCGACCCGGCGCGCATACCGGGGCACCGGCGCGTGAAGGTGCGCGTCGATCAGCGCCATCGCCGTGTGCGCCGTGAAAGGTGGTGCGCCGATGAGTAGTTCGACTGTGGTGCACGCCAGCGAGTACTCGTCCGATGCCGCGACAGGGGATCTGCCGTGCAGGATCTCCGGTGCGGTGTACGGCAACGAGGCCTCGATGCGGGTCGCACGCCGATCGTCGGCGGCGGTCGACGAGTGGGCCACCCCGAAGTCGACCAACACCGCGCCACCGTCGGGCTTGTCCCGGACCAGGATGTTCGACGGCTTCACGTCGCAGTGCACCACGCCCAGCCGGTGCGCGTGGTCGAGGGCGTCGGCGACGGCTGCCAGCGCCGCGAGGACGTCGGCCGTGGTAGTGAGGCCGGCCACCGTCCCCCCGCCGATCACCTCCATCGACACCCAGTCCGCGCCCCGGTCGTACATGGTGACGACGTGCGGGTGGGCCACCCGGCGTGCGAAGTCGAACTCCCGGTGCAGGCGGTCGAGATCCCCTTCGCCGTGATGGCGGTCGTCGAGCACCTTGAGTGCGACCGCACGCTGCGGTTCGGCCACTGGATGCGCGCGGTAGACGGTGGCGAAGCCGCCCTGCCCGAGTACGCCGTCGACGACGTAATCGCCGAAACGCGCCGGGTCCCCTGACGGTGTCTGGGGATGGCGCATCGGCCAAGGGTAAGTGCGCACGCCGCTTCCCACTCGGCCATGGACGCCCGCCGGCGCACGCGACGGCGATAGTGTCGTGGCGTGCCCGCCTCCGACGGAAAGACCGCAGCCGACTGGGTGCCGTCGGGGTCGGTGACGGTGCGGGTCCCGGGCAAGGTGAACCTCTACCTCGAGGTGGGTGACCTGCGCGACGACGGCTACCACGAACTGACCACCGTCTTCCATGCCGTGTCGCTGTTCGACGAGGTGACAGTGCGCAATGCCGACGTCCAGTCGCTGGAGATGACGGGCGAGGGCGCGGACGCGCTGCCCACCGACGAGCGGAACCTCGCGTGGCAGGCCGCCGACCTGCTGGCCGACCACGTCGGCCGAGCTCCCGACGTGGCGATCTCCATCGCGAAGTCCATCCCGGTGGCCGGCGGCATGGCGGGCGGCAGCGCCGACGCGGCGGGCGTCCTGGTCGCGATGAACGCGCTGTGGGAACTGGGCGTGCCGCGACGGGACCTGCACGCGTTGGCCGCTGAACTGGGTAGCGACGTGCCCTTCGGCCTGCACGGTGGCACCGCGCTGGGCACCGGTCGCGGCGAGCAACTCGCAACGGTTCTCGCGCGCAACACCTTCCACTGGGTGCTGGCGTTCTCCGACGGAGGGCTGTCGACGCCGCGGGTGTTCGGCGAGATCGACCGGATGCGCGCCGCCGACGACGGCGCGCCCCGGCTGGAGAACCCCGAACCGCTGCTCGCTGCGCTCGCCTCGGGGGAGGCGGCCCGGCTGGCCCCGCTGCTCGGGAACGACCTGCAGGCGGCCGCGGTGGGCCTCGACGGCCGGTTGCGGCGCACCCTGCAGGCGGGCCTCGACGCGGGCGCGCTCGCCGGCATCGTGTCGGGGTCGGGACCGACGTGTGCGTTCCTGTGCGCCTCGGCGTCGGCCGCCGTCGACGTGGGCGTGGAACTCGCGGGTGAGGGAGTGTGCCGCACGGTGCGAGCCGCCAGCGGTCCGGTGCACGGCGCCAGGGTGGTGCCGACCCCCACGGCGGGGTGACGCGAGGTGTGACCCACGCCTCAATTCTTCCAACGGTTTGGTAGTTACTTAAGGGTCTCTTAAGATGGTCGACGGTGACTGCTACCGGTGACGCGGCTCCCGCGACAACACCTCCCGTCGGGTCTCCCGGCGGGGGTTCCTTCAGCGCTCTGCATCGCCACGGCCCACGACTCCGGCTGATCGACACCGCCTGGACGCCGAAGCCAACACCGTTTCGCAACACAACCGCTCCCAAATCGTGCACGCGTGCCTCCTTCGAGGTCACGTGTACCAGGAGGAGCATTAATCGTCGGCAAGACCGGGCACAGGCGCCTGCATTCAGGAGGTCGTGGTGAGCAGATTTACCGAGAAGATGTTCCGCAACGCTCAGGAGAGTGCGCGGGGCATGGTGACCGGCGAACCGCACGAGCCCGTGCGGCACACCTGGCTCGAGGTCCACGAGCGCGCCCGTCGCATCGCCGGCGGCCTGGCCGCCGCGGGAGTCGGCCCCGGTGACGCCGTCGGCGTCCTGGCCGGCTACCCCGTCGAGATCGCGCCGACCGCGCAGGGCGTCTGGATGCGCGGCGCGAGCCTGACGATGCTGCACCAGCCGACCCCGCGCACCGACCTCGTCGTGTGGGCCGAGGACACGATGAACGTCATCGGCATGATCGAGGCGTCCGCGGTGATCGTCTCGGAGCCGTTCCTGGTCGCGATCCCGGTGCTCGAGGAGAAGGGCATCAAGGTCCTCACGGTCACCGACCTGCTCGAGGCCGAGCCGATCGATCCCGTCGAGACCGACGAGGACGATCTCGCGCTGATGCAGCTGACGTCCGGCTCGACCGGCTCGCCGAAGGCCGTGCAGATCACCCACCGCAACATCCACTCCAACGCCGAGGCGATGTTCGTCGGCGCGGAGTACGACGTCGACAAGGACGTCATGGTGAGCTGGCTGCCCTGCTTCCACGACATGGGCATGGTCGGCTTCCTGACCATCCCGATGTACTTCGGCGCCGAGCTGGTCAAGGTCACGCCGATGGACTTTCTCCGCGACACGCTGCTGTGGGCGAAGCTCATCGACAAGTACAAGGGCACGATGACCGCGGCGCCGAACTTCGCGTACGCACTGCTGGCCAAGCGGCTGCGCCGGCAGGCCAAGCCCGGCGACTTCGACCTCTCGACGCTGCGCTTCGCGCTGTCGGGTGCCGAGCCCGTCGAGCCCGCCGACGTCGAGGACCTCCTCGACGCGGGCAAGCCGTTCGGCCTCGATCCGACCGCCATCCTGCCCGCCTACGGCATGGCCGAGACCTGCCTCGCGGTGTCGTTCTCGCCGTGCGGCGCCGGCCTGGTGGTCGACGAGGTCGACGCCGACCTGCTGGCCGCCCTGCGCCGCGCCGTGCCCTCCACCAAGGGCAACACCAAGCGGCTCGCGTCGCTGGGCCCGCTGCTGCAGGACCTCGAGGCGCGGGTGGTCGACGAGAACGGCGAGGTCATGCCCTCCCGCGGCGTCGGCGTCATCGAACTGCGCGGCGAATCGCTGACCCCCGGCTACATCACGATGGGCGGCTTCCTGCCGTCGCAGGACAACTACGGCTGGTACGACACGGGCGACCTCGGCTACATCACCGAGGAGGGCAACGTCGTCGTCTGCGGCCGCGTCAAGGACGTCATCATCATGGCGGGCCGCAACATCTACCCGACCGACATCGAGCGTGCCGCGGGCCGCGTCGAAGGTGTGCGTCCCGGCTGCGCCGTCGCGGTGCGCCTGGACGCCGGCCACTCACGGGAGACGTTCGCCGTCGCGGTCGAGTCCAACGCCTGGCAGGACCCGGTCGAGGTGCGGCGCATCGAGCACCAGGTGGCCCACGAGGTCGTCACCGAGGTCGACGTGCGGCCCCGCAACGTGGTCGTCCTCGGCCCGGGCACCATCCCGAAGACCCCGTCCGGCAAGCTGCGTCGCGCCAACTCGGTCGCCCTCGTCACCTAGGCCTTCGGCCGTCCTCCGGCGAGCGTGCGTGTCTGCGGGCTACACGCCGCTGGCGAACCTTAGTTTCCGCACGCTCGCGCGACGCTAGAAGGCACTCAAACCTCGAGTCACAGCCGGACGTGTCGGATCCCCACCGCCGCCCGACGAAACTGGTAGCGGACGGGCCCCAACTTGGGAGCGGTCAGCGGGACGCCGGCCCGGGCCGCGACGTCCTCGACCACGTCGTCGATCGCGCGATCGTCGGTGTCGACGTGCTCGGCGAAGCGGTCGGTCGCCAAGGCGGTCACGCACCGCGTTATCTGCGCGATGCCCCAGGTCTCCTCCCGGCCTACCGCCCGGCCCACCCAGTACCCGCTGCGCGTCTGAAGTCGGCGACGCAGCGTCTCGGGCGACGCGATCAGCGCGAAGTGCCGGACGTCTACCCCCGCGGCCGCCAGCCCGCCCATCACCTCGTCGAAGTAGGCCGCCTCGACCAGCGTCATCGGCACCAGCACCGGCCCGTCGGGGTTGGCCCGCACGGCGTCGATCAGGGTCGCCACGACGGCCGCGCGCCACTGGGGCCGGTCCTGGAAGTCTCCCCGCGCGGCGGCGGGCAGCGTCTTCTGGATGGCGAAGCCGATCAGCTCCGGGTCGGCGACGTGCGAGCCGGCGATCCGGCGGTGCAGCTCGAACGCGGTCTGGGTCTTCCCGGATCCAAAGGCTCCGTTGATCCACATCAGCACGACGCGACTGTAGAACGCCCGGCGGTGAGTTTCCGTGCTGCGGCGAGTCTCACCGAGGGTGAACCGGAAACGCAGTGGCACGCGGTCGGACCCCGTCGATACGGTTGGCCGATGAACGCACCGGCCATCGAGGCGATCGACCTGGTCAAGCAGTTCGACGGTGTCACCGCCGTCGACGGCGTCAGCTTCTCCGTACCCGCGGGCACGGTCCTAGGCCTGCTCGGACCCAACGGCGCCGGCAAGACGACCACCGTGCGGATGATGACGACGCTGTCGACGCCGACGAGCGGCACCGCGCGCGTCGCGGGCTACGACGTCCTCGAGGATCCGGACATGGTGCGCCGCAACATGGGGCTGACCGGGCAGGCGGCCACCGTCGACGAGCTGCTGACCGGCAGGGAGAACATCCGGATGATCGGCGGGCTCTACGGCATCGGCAAGAAGGACCTCGCGCGCCTCGGCGATCAGCTGCTGGAGCAGTTCTCGATCGCCGAGGCCTCGGACCGGCCGGCGAAGACCTATTCGGGCGGCATGCGTCGGCGCCTCGACCTGGCCGTCAGCCTCATCGCCTCGCCGCCGGTGCTCTTCCTCGACGAGCCGACGACGGGTCTCGACCCGCGCAGCCGCAGCGACCTGTGGGAGGTGCTGCGGGGACTGGTCGCCGGCGGGACGACGTTGCTGCTCACCACGCAGTACCTGGAGGAGGCGGACCAACTCGCCGACGACATCGTCGTGATCGACCGCGGCCGCATCATCGCCAAGGGCACACCGCTGCAACTCAAGCAGCAGGCCGGCAACGCCAGCCTCGTCGTCACCGTCTCGCACGCCGTCGACCTGCCCGCCGCCCGAGATCTGCTCGCACGCACCGGCTCCGAGGTGCACGTCGACGTCGGCGCACGGCAGCTGACGGCGTCGGCCGACGGCATCGCCGACCTCACCACCGTGGCGAACTGGCTGCAGGAGAGCAGGATCGAGGTCGACGACATCGGCCTGTCCCGTCCGAGCCTGGACGACGTCTTCCTGTCACTGACCGGACACCGCGCCGACGACGAGGAGGTCCCCGCATGACCGCCGTGGCACCGCGCATCCAGACCGATCGGCCCGAGATCCGCCCCACGAACCTCGCCCAGCAGTCCTGGATCATGGTCAAGCGCAACATGATCCACACCAAGCGCATGCCGGAGATGCTGAGCGACGTGACGGTGCAACCGATCATGTTCGTGCTGCTGTTCGCGTTCGTGTTCGGCGCCTCGATCGCGACCAGGGGCGCCGCGTCCTACCGCGAGTTCCTGCTGCCGGGGATCCAGGCGCAGACGATCGTCTTCACCGCGTTCGTCGTGTCGACCGGCATCACCGCCGACGTGGAGAAGGGCATCATCGACCGCTTCCGGTCGCTGCCCATCCGACGGTCCGCGGTGCTGATCGGCCGTAGCGTCGCCAGCCTGCTGCACTCGTCGATCGGCGTGGTCGTGATGGCGGTGACGGGGCTGTGCATCGGCTGGCGGATCCGCGGCAGCGTCGCGGAGGCCGTGCTGGCGTTCGCGCTGATCCTGGTGTTCGGGTTCGGGATGATCTGGTTCGGCATCCTGATCGGGTCGCTGATGCGGTCGGTGGAGGCCGTCAACGGTGTCATGTTCACCGTGTTGTTCCCGATTACGTTCCTGGCCAACACCTTCGCGCCCACCGAGCCCATGCCGCACTGGTTGCGGGTGGTGGCCGAGTGGAATCCGGTGTCGTCGCTGGCGCAGGCGATGCGGGAGCTGTGGGGCAACGGTCCGGCCGCGCCGCCCGACGCGCAACTGCCGCTACACCATCCGGTGCTGGCCACCATCCTGTGGTCGATCGCGATGACGGCCGTGATCGCGCCGTTCGCGTTGCGCGCCTACGCGCGCCGTACCTCGGACTAGCCGCCGCCACGCACGTCGAGCCTGCTGGGAGATCGACCGCAACGCGCGGATCTCGATGTCACCGCAGTCTCGGGGAGGGGGTCACCCCCAGGCGTGCACGATGTTCTGCGCGGGCTCGAGCCCGTCGCTGATCAACATCTCCGCGGCGTCGGCGGCCTGCTCGCAGACGACCGCGACCTCGGGCAGTTCCTTCGTCTTGAAGTTCTCCAGCACGAACGACGCACCCGACTGGCGCCCGGGCGGACGGCCGATGCCGATCCGCACCCGGGCGAAGTCGTTGGTGCCCAACGCCGAACCGACCGATCGCAGACCGTTGTGCCCGGCGACGCCGCCGCCGAACTTCAGTCGGATGCGGCCGAAGTCGATGTCGAGTTCGTCGTGCATCACCACCACGTCGGCGGGCGCCACCGAGTAGAAGTTGGCGAGCGGGCCGACCTGTCTGCCCGACTCGTTCATGTAGGTCCGCGGCTTCGCCACGACCACCGACCGGCCGCCGAGGCGGCCGGTGACCACCTCGGCGCCGGACTTCTTGTGCACCTTGAAGCCCGAACCGATCCGGTCGGCCAGCACGTCGGCAACCAGGAAGCCCAGATTGTGCCGGGTGGTGGCGTACTGCGGCCCAGGATTTCCCAGGCCGACGACCAGGAGCGGTTCGGCCACGAAGGCGCGTCCTACCGGCTCTACTCGGAGTCGGACTCGGCGTCGGCGGAGTCCTCGTCGCCCTCGCCCTCTTCGGTGGTCTCCTCCGCGGGCTCCTCGACCAGCTCGCCGGCACCGTCGGCCTCGAGGTCTTCCTCGGTCGGGGCGACGATCACGTTGACGACGAGCAGCTCCGGATCGGAGATCAGCGTGACGCCGTCGGGCAGCTCGACCATGCTGGCGGTGATCTGCGTGCCCGCGGCGACACCCTCGACGGAGACGACGAGGTTCTCCGGGATCGACATGGCATCGGACTCGATCTCGATGACGTTGGACTCCTGGTTGACCAGGGTGCCCGGCGCGGCGTCGCCCTCGACGGCGACGTTGATCTCGACGGTGACCCGCTCGCCGCGGCGCACGATGATGAGGTCGACGTGCTGGATGTTGCGGCGGATCGGGTGGATCTCCAGCTGCTTGGGCAGCGCCAGGGCCTCGGTGCCCTCGATGTCGAGGGTCAGGACGGCGTTGGTGCCGAAGTTGCGGAGCACCGCGGCGAAGTCGCGCGCCACGATCTCGAGGTGCTGGGGGTCGGTGCCGTGGCCGTAGAGCACGGCGGGGACGCGGCCCTCGCGGCGGGCGCGGCGCGAGGCGCCCTTGCCGGTCTCCGTGCGAACCGTCGCGACGAGGTTGTTGGGGGTGTGTGCCTTGGCCTTGGCCATGATGTTCTGCTCCTGTGCCGGTCTGCGTGTGGGCGCGGCAAGGGCGGCTCGGCGCAGCCTGGGCTGCAGCTGAGTTCCCGTCGATAACGGTGGCTTCGCCGGAACCGGGGCCACCCTCGCCGTGATCGTGTAGAAGGTTAGCCGGTTCCGGGCGCGATCACGAAATCAGAGCGTGAAGTCGGTGCCCGTGAGCTGGGCCGACAACTCCCAGAGCGCGGCGGCGGTCTTGGCGTTGCTCGCCAGCGGGCTGCGAGCGACCTGCTGGGTGCGGCCGAACATCGTGAAGCGCGGGCCGATGAACGCGTCGCCGGGGACGTCCTGGGAGATCGCGTACAGCGTCTGGCGCGCGCCGAAGTCGGCGTCGGTGGCGACGGCGTTGGCGGCCTTCCACACCTTGCTGCCCAGCGCGTTGCCGGTGTTGCCCTGCAGGTTGGTCGCCGAGTAGCCGGGGTGCGCGGTGATCGCGCGAACGGGCGACCCGGCCAGTTCGAGCCTGCGCTGCAGCTCCTTGGTGAACAGCAGGTTGGCCAGCTTGGACTGCCCGTAGGCCGGCCACGCCAGGTACGGCCGGGACTTCCAGTTCAGGTCCTTGAGGCTGATGATGCCGATCAGGTGCATCAGCGAGGCCACCGTGACGACGCGGTCGGTCACCTTGGGCAGCAGCAGGTTGGTCAGCGCGAAGTGCCCGAGGTGGTTGGTGCCGATCTGACTCTCGAACCCGTCCTTGGTCTGCGCGTACGGGACGGCCATGATCCCTGCGTTGTTCACCAGGACGTCGACGGTGTCGACGCCGTCGGCGAACGCGCGCACCGAGGACAGGTCCTGCAGGTCGAGGCTGCGCACCTCCACGTCGCCCGGCATCCCCGCCGCCGCGGCCTCGCCCTTCTGCCGATTGCGGACGGCCAGGATCACCGTGGCGCCGGCGCGCGCCAGTTCGCGTGCGGTGATCTCGCCGAGGCCGCTGTTCGCTCCGGTCACGACGACGGTGCGTCCGGCGAAGGAGGGCAGGTCGGCGGCTGTCCAGTCGGTCATGACGACGACAGTAGCGGGACGCTACTTGGCGGCGGCGACCGTGAAGCCGGAGATGATCTGCTCGATGTCGGGACCGTTGGCGCGTGCCTCGTTCGCGAACGACGTCACGGTGAGCTGGACGAGGTAGCGCAGCCCGGGGATGTTGGCCGCGGGCGGCTTGCCGGTGGCGATCACGATGCGGTTGTAGCTCTGCATGCGTTGGCCGTTGAGGTCGTAGCTGCCCTCGATCATCGAGGACGGGAAGCCCTTGAAGTTCTCCTTCGACCCGTTGAGCTTGCGGAAGTCCTTGCTCATCTCGGCGTCGGCGTCGGCGTGCTTGAGCGCCTCGGCGACGTCGAAGTCGCCGGTGAGCCGGAACACCAGCAGCATCGCGATCGGATAGGTGGTGCCCTTGGCGATCGTCCGCGTGCCGGGCGCGAGGTTCGGGTTGGCGTACGGCTGCCAGCCCGGCGGCGAGGGGAGGGTGACGACGAGGTCGGTCAGCTTGTCCGGGGCAATCGCCGCGCCGGTGACGCCGATGCCCTCGAGGTACTGGGAGAACGGGACCAGCGGTTCGTCGCTGGTCGAGGTGGTCGTCGTCGGGGAACTCGACCAGAGCGACTTGTACTCCGGCGCGGCCGGACCGCAGGCCGTCAGGCCGACCGTCAGCACCGCGGCGGGCACCACCCAGCGGGTCAGGCGGTTCACAGCACCTCGCGGACGGCGTCGATCGGGCGCGCCAGCCGCGTCCCCTTCGCGGTGGTGACGAAGGGCCGCTCGATCAGGATGGGGTGTGCGGCCATCGCGTCGAGCAGGTCGTCGTCGGAGGCGTCGGCGAGCCCGAGTTCGGCGTAGAGCGATTCACGCTTGCGCACCGCCGCCCGCACCTCGATGCCGGCCTCGGCGATCAGCGTGGCGAGTGCGTCGCGGCTGGGCGGTTCCTTGAGGTAAAGCACCACGGTCGGCTCGAAGCCGTTGTCACGCAAGAGGTCCAGCGTCTTGCGCGACGTCGAGCACTTGGGGTTGTGGTAGATCGTCGCGGCGCTCGAGCGCCCGCCCTCAGCGGTCACGTTCGTCAGGTTACGCAGACCCGTCGAACAGGCTGGTGACGGAGCCGTTGTCGAACACCGCCCGGATGGTGTTGGCCAGCAGCGGGGCGATGGACAGCACGGTCAGCGCCGGGAAGCGCTTCTCCTCACCGATCGGCAGCGTGTTGGTGACGATGACCTCGCGGGCGCCGCAGTCGGCGAGGCGCTGGGCCGCCGGGTCGGACAGCACGCCGTGCGTCGCGGCGATGATGACGTCGGTGGCGCCGTCCTCGCGCAGCAGGTTCACCGCGCCGGCGATGGTGCCGCCGGTGTCGATCATGTCGTCGGTGAGGATGCAGGTCTTGCCGCGGACGTCGCCGACGACGCGGTTGGACACGACCTGATTGGGCACCAGCGGGTCGCGGGTCTTGTGGATGAACGCCAGCGGTACGCCGCCGAGCGCGTCGGCCCACTTCTCCGCGACGCGGACGCGGCCCGAGTCGGGGGAGACGACCACCATGTCGTGGTTCGAGTAGTTGTCGGCGATGTAGCCGGTCAGCAGCTTCTGTGCCCGCATGTGGTCGACGGGGCCGTCGAAGAAGCCCTGGATCTGGTCGGTGTGCAGGTCGACGGTCAGGATGCGGTTGGCGCCCGCGGTCTTGAGCAGGTCGGCGACCAGACGAGCCGAGATCGGCTCGCGGCCGCGGTGCTTCTTGTCCTGGCGGGCATAGGGGTAGAACGGCAGGATCGCGGTGATCCGCTTCGCGCTGCCGCGCTTCAGGGCGTCGATCATCAGCAGCTGTTCCATCAGCCACGTGTTGAGCGGCGCGGGGTGGGACTGCAGGACGAAGGCGTCGCTGCCGCGCACCGACTCGTCGAAGCGCACGAAGATCTCGCCGTTGGCGAAGTCCCGCGCGGTCTGAGCCGTCACCGGGACGTCGAGCTCCTTCGCCACCTGCTCGGCGAGTTCGGGGTGCGCGCGGCCCGAGAAGAGCATCAGGCTTTTGCGGTTGTCGGTCCAGTCCGTAGCCACTTCAGCTGCCTTCACGGTCGGCGGTCGATACGGGGGCAATGGTACGTAGCGCGCACGTCGTCACGCGGCTGGGTTACGAGAATGCCAACAAACGGCGATCCCGCGCTACTCGTCGGTAGGAATTCGAGCCTGCCGCACGGGGCCCAGCGGACGTGGGAGGAAGGTGGTGCCCATGACCCTTACGTCGGCCGTGGACCGCGGACGGACGAGACTCCTCGACGCCGTCCGGACGCGGCTGTGGCCGCTGCCGTCGGTGAGCATCGCCGTGGCGATTGTCGCGGGAGTGGCGCTGCCCGAGCTGGACGCGCGGATCGACGGCTCGCTGCCCGACGTGGTGGCGGGCTTCCTGTTCGGCGGTGGTGCAGGAGCCGCGCGCGAGGTACTGGGCGCCATCGCCTCGTCGGTGATGACCGTGACGTCCCTTACCTTCTCGCTGACGCTGGTGACGCTGCAGCTCGCGAGCGGACAGTTCTCGCCGCGGCTGCTCCGCACCTTCGTGGGCGATGCCGTCGTGCATCGGACGCTCGGCCTGTTCCTGGCCACCTTCACCTACGCGCTGACGGTGCTGCGCACGGTGCGCGACGCCGACGACGACGGCTCCGTGTTCGTGCCTCAGATCTCGGTCACCGTCGCCTACTTGCTCGCCGTGGTCAGCGTGGTGGTCCTCGTGCTGTTCCTCGCGCATCTCGTCCGGCAGATCAGGGTGGAGACGATGCTCGGGTCGATCCTCGCCGACTCGTCGAAGATCCTCGACGAGGTGAGCGAGGAGGACGTGCCGCGACTCGCCGACGCGCCTCGGCCACCGGACGGTGCGACCACCGTCCTGGCCACCCGCACGGGCTTCGTGACCGGGGTCGACCCGCGGCGACTGGTCCGGGCCGCCGAGCAGGCGGGCGCCGTGGTGCAGGTCGCGCGTCGGCCGGGAGACTGGCTCGTCCGGGACACCCCGGTGGCCTTCGTCTGGCCCTCGGGCACGGGCCTCGCCGACGACGTGGCGGACCGGATGCGGGACTGCATCGCGACGACCGTCCACATCGGTGACGAACGGACGCCGGTCGACGACATCGGCTACGGGGTCCGGCAGCTGACCGACGTCGTCACCAAGGCGCTGTCGCCGGGCGTCAACGACCCGACGACCGCCGTACACGGCATCGGCTTCCTGTCGGCGCTGCTGAGCCGGCTGGCCCGGCAGCGGCTGGGCTGTGCCGAACACCGGGACGGCGACGGCGTGCTGCGCGTCCTGGTGCCGGGCCCGTCCTTCGGAGAACTGCTGGACGAGGCGGTCAGCGGGCCGCGGCACTACGGCCGCACCGATGCCGCCGTCTCGACGGCGCTGACCCGCCTGCTGCGCGACGTGGCGTGGTGCGCCGGAGACGGCCACGGCGACGCGATCTCCAGCCAACTGACCCGCCTGCGCCGGACCATCGCGGCGCAGGACTTCGACGACGTCGAGCGCGCCGATCTGGGACGGTCCACGCGCGCCGTAGAGGACGCGCTGTCGGGCCACTGGCGCGACCCCACGAGCGAGGGCGTCGTCTAGGACCCGTCCTCGGGGTGCTCCGCGCCGGCGCTCCTCGCGGCGTCCGCGGCGGCGCTGTCGGGCCGCTTGCGCAGCACCCACCCCTCGATGTTGCGCTGCGGACCGGCCGACACGGCGAGCGCGCCGGGCGGCACGTCGTCGCGGATGACGGTGCCCGCGCCGGTGTACGCGCCGTCGCCCACGGTCACGGGCGCCACGAACATGGTGTCCGATCCGGTGCGGACGTGCGATCCGATCGTGGTGCGCCGCTTGGTTTCCCCGTCGTAGTTGACGAAGACGCTGGAGGCGCCGATGTTCGAGTGCTCGCCGATGTCGGCGTCGCCCACGTAGGTCAGGTGCGGCACCTTCGTGCCGGCGCCGATGACCGCGTTCTTCGTCTCGACGAACGCGCCGAGCTTGCCGTCGGCACCGAGTTCGGTACCTGGCCGCAGATAGGTGAACGGGCCCACGACGGCGTCGGGGCCGATCGTCGACGACGTGCCGTGCGTCCGGATCACCGAGGCACGGTCGCCGACCGTGATGTCGGTCAGCGTGGTGTCCGGGCCGACCTCGCAGCGGGCGCCGACGGTCGTCCTGCCCAGCAGCTGGGTGCCCGGCCGCACCACGCTGTCGCGGCCGATGGTCACGTCGACGTCGATCCACGTCGTGCCGGGGTCGACGACGGTGACGCCGCTGCGCTGGTGGGCGGCGACGATGCGGCGGTTCAGTTCGGCACCGAGGTGGGCGAGCTGCACCCGGTCGTTGACGCCGGCGACGAGCGCGCTGTCGTCGACGTGGTGAGCGCGCACCACGTGCCCCCGCTCCCGGATGATCGAGATCGCGTCGGTCAGGTACAGCTCGCCCTGGGCGTTGTCCGAGCGCAGTTGGCTCAGCGCGTCGCGGAGCGCGGTGATGTCGAAGGCGTAGACGCCTGCGTTGACTTCATCGATGACCAGCTGCGACGGCGTGGCGTCGGCCTGCTCGACGATGCCGATGACCTCCCGGTCCTGCGTGCGCAGGATGCGGCCGTACCCGGTCGGGTCGGGGACGGTGGTGGTGACCACTGTCGCCGCGGCCGACTCGGCGCCGTGTCCGTCGATCAGGCCGGCCAGGGTGCGTGCGTCGAGCAGTGGGACGTCGCCCGCCGTCACGACCACGGTGCCGTCGAAGGCCGCGGGCAGCGCACCGAGCCCGCATGCCACGGCGTGCCCGGTGCCGTGTTGCTGCTCCTGCACGGCGACGTCGATCCGGCGGCCCAGTTCGGCGGCGACACCCTCGACGGCCGCCGACACCTGCTCGCGGTTGGCACCCACGACCGCGACGACGTGCTGCGGGGAGACCTCGGCGATGGCGTGCAGGGCGTGCGAGATCATGCTTCGGCCTGCGAGCGCGTGCAGCACCTTGTTGGTGTCGGAGCGCATCCGGGTGCCCGCCCCGGCCGCCAGGACGATGACCGCGGCCTCGCCTCGTGTCGTCATGTGACCTTCTTTTCACGCGAGCGTGCGCAGAGTGTGGGATTTTGGCGGCGTGTCGGCCGCAGACGCGCACGCTCGGCGGGGGGCTCCGTCGCCAGGACTCGAACCTGAACTATCTGTACCAAAAACAGAGGTGCTGCCGATTACACTACGACGGACTGTTCGGTGAGACTCTAGTCGACGCCCGAGGCATCGAGGATAGGGTCGTCACGTGGCCGCACCGGAGAAGGAGCCCCGCGCACCTCGTGCCCGGATGACCGGTAGCGAGCGCCGCCAACAGCTGATCGAGATCGCGAAGTCGCTGTTCGCCGAGCGCGGCTACGACGGCACGTCGATCGAGGAGATCGCGCAGCGCGCCAACGTCTCCAAGCCCGTCGTCTACGAGCACTTCGGCGGCAAGGAAGGGCTCTACGCCGTCGTCGTCGACCGCGAGATGTCGGCTCTGCTCGACGGCATCACGTCGTCACTGAGCAACAACCGCTCCCGCGTGCGCCTCGAGCGGGTCGCGCTGGCGCTGCTCACCTACGTCGAGGAACGGACCGACGGCTTCCGGATCCTCATCCGTGACTCGCCGGCCGCGATCACCTCGGGGACCTACTCGACCCTGCTGAACGACGCCGTCAACCAGGTGTCGTCGATCCTCGCCGGCGACTTCTCCCGGCGGGGTCTCGACCCCGAACTCGCGCCGCTCTACGCGCAGGCGCTCGTCGGTTCGGTGTCGATGACGGCGCAGTGGTGGCTCGACACCCGCGAGCCCAAGAAGGAAGTCGTCGCCGCCCACCTGGTCAACCTGATGTGGAACGGGTTGACCCACCTCGAGCCCGACCCGGCGCTGCACGAGCAGTAGGCCAGCACGCGCGCCCCCGCCGCGAGTGGGGCCTGGGTACGGCATCGGCCCGTTTTGCGTGCGGGAGGCCCACGGTGGCGCCGGTCCGCCGGGTGAGATGCCGCCTGCCGCAACCTCCTACAATGGGATCATCATGAACGCACCGGGGTACGACCATGTCCAGACCCCGATTCGCGGGCTCGTCGAGCTGGCGCTCACCGACCCGGGCCTGCGCGACGTCACGCGCCGGGCCGCCGAGGGCGTCGCCGAGGCCGCACTGGTCGGGCCGGCCGCCGCCCGGCTGTTCGTCGCGGCCGCGCTGGTGGAGGTCGGGCCGCTGCTGGTGGTCACCGCCACGGGCCGCGAGGCCGACGAGCTCGCGGGCGAACTGCGCGCGGTCCTCGGCGACGCCGTCGCGATGTTCCCGTCCTGGGAGACGCTGCCGCACGAACGCCTGTCGCCGGGTGTGGAGACCGTCGGCGCGCGGATGAAGGTGCTGCGCCGGCTCGCCCATCCGGAGGACACCCGCCTGGGACCGCCGCTGCGGGCGGTGGTGACGACCGTCCGCTCGCTGCTGCAGCCGATGCCGCCGGACGTCGCGGGCATCGAGCCGGTGTCGCTCACCGTGGGCGTCGACGCCGACTTCGACGGCACCATCGCCCGTCTCGTCGAACTCGCCTACACGCGCGTCGACATGGTCGGCAAGCGCGGCGAGTTCGCGGTCCGCGGCGGCATCCTCGACCTCTTCCCGCCGACCGCCGAGCACCCCGTCCGCATCGAGTTCTGGGGCGACGAGGTGTCCGAGATGCGGATGTTCTCGATCGCCGACCAGCGGTCCATCCCGGAGATCGAGATCGACACCGTCGTCGCGGTGCCCTGCCGCGAGATGCTCCTGACCCCGGACGTGCGGGACCGCGCGGCGGCGCTGTCCGCCGAGCACCCGGCAGGCGGGGAGTCGGTCACCGGCACGGTCGGCGACATGCTCGCCAAGCTCGCCGAGGGCATGCCGGTCGACGGCATGGAAGCGCTGCTGCCGGTGCTTCGTCCGACGGACCTGTCGCTGCTCGTCGACCAGTTGCCCGACGGCACGCCCGTGCTGGTGTGCGACCCCGAGAAGGTGCGCACCCGCGCCGCCGACCTCATCAAGACCGGCCGCGAGTTCCTCGAGGCGTCGTGGTCGGTGGCGGCCGTCGGCGGTGACGCGCCCATCGACATCGAGCAGCTCGGCGGTTCGGGCTTCCGCGAATTGAGCGACGTGCGTGCCGGCGCGACGGTGGGCGGTCACCCGTGGTGGACGCTCAGTCAGCTCGGCGACGAGCAGGCCGTCACCCTGGACGTCCGGGCGGCTCCGTCGGCGCGGGGTCAGCAGGTCGGGATCGACGAGATGTTCGCGATGCTGCGCGCGCACGTGGCCACGGGCGGCCTGGCCGCGATCGTCGCCCCCGGTGCGGGTACGGCGCACCGCATCGTCGAGCAGCTGGGCGAAGCCGACACTCCCGCAGGCATGTTGGAGCCGGGCGCCGCACCCAAGCCGGGCGTCGTCGGCGTCCTCACCGGCCCGCTCTGCGAGGGCGTGGTGCTGCCCGGCGCCAACCTCGTCGTCGTCACCGAGACCGACCTCACCGGCAACCGTGCGTCGGCCAACGAGGGCAAGCGGCTTGCCGCGAAGCGCCGCAACGTCGTCGACCCGCTGGCGCTGACGGCCGGCGACCTGGTGGTGCACGACCAGCACGGCATCGGCCGCTTCGTGGAGATGACCGAACGGACCGTCGGCGGGGCGCGCCGCGAATACCTGGTACTCGAGTACGCGTCGAGCAAGCGTGGCGGCGGATCCGACAAGTTGTTCGTGCCGATGGACGCCCTCGATCAGCTGTCCCGCTACGTCGGTGGTGAGGCGCCGACGCTCAGCAAGCTCGGCGGCAGCGACTGGCAGAACACGAAGACCAAGGCGCGCAAGGCGGTTCGCGAGATCGCCGGTGAGCTCGTCGCCCTCTACGCCAAGCGCCAAGCCGCACCCGGTTACGCGTTCGGCCCGGACACTCCGTGGCAGAACGAGATGGAGGACGCGTTCGGGTTCACCGAGACCATGGACCAGCTGACCGCGATCACCGAGGTTAAGAACGACATGGAGAAGGCGGTCCCGATGGACCGCGTCATCTGCGGCGACGTGGGCTACGGCAAGACCGAGATCGCGGTCCGTGCGGCGTTCAAGGCCGTGCAGGACGGCAAGCAGGTCGCCGTTCTCGTCCCGACGACGCTGCTCGCCGATCAGCACCTGCAGACGTTCTCGTCCCGGATGGCGGGGTTCCCGGTGACGGTGAAGGGGTTGTCGCGGTTCACCGACCCGGCCGAGTCGCGCGCCGTGCTCGAGGGGATGAAGGACGGGTCGGTCGACATCGTCATCGGCACGCACCGCCTGCTGCAGACCGGTGTGACGTGGAAGGACCTCGGCCTGGTCGTCGTCGACGAGGAGCAGCGCTTCGGCGTCGAGCACAAGGAGCACATCAAGTCGATGCGCACCCACGTCGACGTCCTCACGATGAGCGCGACGCCGATCCCGCGCACACTCGAGATGAGCCTGGCAGGCATCCGCGAGATGTCGACCATCCTGACCCCGCCGGAGGAGCGCTTCCCGGTGCTGACCTACGTCGGCCCCCAGGACGACAAGCAGGTGGCGGCGGCCCTGCGCCGCGAGCTGCTGCGCGACGGGCAGGCGTTCTACATCCACAACCGGGTGCGGTCCATCGACTCGGCGGCCGCGAGGATTCGCGATCTGGTGCCCGAGGCGCGCGTCGTGGTTGCGCACGGGCAGATGCCCGAGGAGCAACTGGAGCGCACCGTCGAGGGGTTCTGGAACCGCGAGTTCGACATCCTGGTGTGTACGACGATCGTCGAGACGGGCCTGGACATCTCGAACGCCAACACCCTGATCGTGGAGCGCGCCGACACGTTCGGCCTGTCGCAGCTGCACCAGCTGCGGGGCCGCGTGGGCCGCAGCCGTGAACGCGGCTACGCGTACTTCCTGTACTCGCCCGAGGTGCCGCTCACGGAGCTGGCCTACGACCGTCTGGCCACCATCGCGCAGAACAACGAGCTGGGTGCGGGCATGGCCGTGGCGATGAAGGACCTCGAGATCCGCGGTGCCGGAAACGTTTTGGGCGCCGAGCAGTCCGGGCACGTCGCGGGCGTGGGGTTCGACCTGTACGTGCGGCTGGTCGGCGAGGCCGTCGAGGCCTACCGGGCCGCGGTCGACGGCAAGACCGTCGCGACGGTGGAGGAGCCGAAGGACGTCCGCATCGACCTGCCGATCGACGCGAACCTGCCGCCGGAGTACATCGGCAGCGACCGGCTCCGGCTCGAGGGCTACCGGCGTCTGGCGGCCGCCTCCGACGAGGCGGGGATCGCCGCCGTCGTCGACGAACTCGTCGACCGGTACGGTCCGCTGCCCGAGCCCGCGCAGCGGCTGGTGGCCGTCGCGAGGCTGCGACTGCTGTGCCGCGAGTTCGGCGTGACCGAGGTGCTCGCCGTCAACGAGTCGACGCTGCGCGTCTCGCCGCTGCCGCTGCAGGACTCCCAGCAACTTCGGCTGAAGCGGATGTACCCGAGTGCGGCGTTCCGCGCGACGACGTCCACGGTAACGATCCCGATCCCCCGGGCGGGCAGCGGCATCGGTGCGCCACGCATCCGTGATCTTGAATTGGCCGGTGCCGTAGCGGGATTGCTGCTGGCGCTGAATGGCAGACCCCAATCGGATGTTGATATAACCGACTTCGAACGGTGGCGCGACCAGCAGGGTTCGGGTGACCAACGACGAGTGACGGCGAGCCCCGCCCGGAAGTAGAGGAACGAACATGGTCGAGTTCCGGCGTGCGCGATGACCGTCGTCCTGGTGGATCCACGTCGCCCGGCGCTGGTCCCCGTCGAGGCCGTCGAACTGCTCGCCGGCGACGTGCAGTACACCGAGGAGATGCCGATCCGGGTGCCGTGGTCGCTGCCCTCGGCGCGGCCCTGCCTCAGCGGTGACGTCGACGACGACGCCGCCCCGGTGCTGCTGTCGTCGGATCCCGATCATCCGACGGTGCGGGCGCGGTTGGCCGCGGGGGAGCGGCTGATCGCCGCGCCACCCGTCCAGGCCGGCGAACGGCTGCTGGACGCCGTCGCGACGATGGACAAGCTGCGGACGGCCGGGCCGTGGGAGAGCGAGCAGACCCACGATTCGCTGCGGCGCTACCTGCTCGAGGAGACCTACGAACTGTTCGACGCCGTGCGCGGTGGCAACGTCGACGAGCTGCGCGAGGAACTCGGGGACGTGCTGCTGCAGGTGCTGTTCCACGCACGGATAGCCGAGGACGCCACGGACGGCGCGTTCGGCATCGACGACGTCGCCGACGCGCTGGTGCGCAAGCTCGTCAACCGGGTGCCCGCCGTGCTCGCGGGGCAGTCGGTGTCGCTCGAGGAGCAGCTGGCGCAGTGGGAGGAGCGCAAGGCGCTCGAGAAGCCCAGGGAGTCGGCGATGGACGACGTGCCCACGGGCCAGCCCGCGCTGGCGCTCACGCAGAAGGTCTATCAGCGGGTGCGTGCGGCGGGCCTACCCACCGACCTGATCCCCGACGGGCTGGTGACGGTGGGGGAGTCACACGACGGCGACGCCGAGAACGCGCTCCGCACGGCGACGTTGGACTTCATGGACACCGTGCGCGCCGTGGAGAGGGCCGTCGCGGCGACGCGCCGAGGCTCCGAGACCGCCGCTGCGCTCGACGACTCGTCGGTCGGCGCGATCACCGAGGACGAGTGGCGGGCGCACTGGCCGGAGGATTCCTCGCCGAAACTGCTGTGAGATCGCGAATCAGCGCGAAGTCGCGATCTCCCCGCAGGATCACGCGGCGGGCCGGCGGGGTGACGCGGCGGGCCGGCGGGGTGACTCAGGCCAGCAGCTGGTCGCCGAGGAAGCGGTCGTCGCCCTCGACGCCGGGCAGCATGAAGAAGAACCCGCCGCCCACGGGCAGGATGTACTCCTCGAGCGGCTCGCCCTTGAGGCGCTTCTGCACGGCGAGGAACCCCTTCTCGAGGCTGCGCTGGTAGGCGATGAACGCCAGGCCCTGGTCGAGGCGGCCCGCACCGTCGAACCCGCGGGAGTAGTTGAAACCCCGTCGTAGGATCAAATTCTCGTCGGTGTCGGCGGTTCGCGGATTGGCGAGCCGGATGTGGGCGTCCAGCTTGATCCGCGTGCCGTCGGGGTCCGACGGATAGTCGGGGTCGGCGAACTCGTCGGTGAGGCCGAGGGGCGCGCCGCTCACCTTGCTGCGACCGAACAGCGCCTCCTGCTCGACGAGTTGCGTGCGGTCCCAGAACTCGACGAACATCCTGATGATGCGCACGGCCTGATACGACCCGCCGACCGCCCACTCCGGTTCGCCGTCGTCCGCGCCGACCCAGACGTGGCGGTCCATGACGGCGTCGTCCTCGACGTCCAGGTTGGCCGTGCCGTCCTTGAAGCCCAACAGGTTTCGTGGCGTCTGCGCGTCGGTCGTCTGCCCGGCGCCGATGCCGCGGGCGTACCCGTCGATCATCCACTTGAGCGTGAGATCGCTGCGCGTGCGTCGCATCAACTGCCGTAGTGCGAACTGCACGGTGTCGTTGTGGCCGGCTTCGAAGATGATCGAGAT
This sequence comes from Mycolicibacterium sediminis, assembly GCF_010731735.1. GTDB lineage: Bacteria > Actinomycetota > Actinomycetes > Mycobacteriales > Mycobacteriaceae > Mycobacterium > Mycobacterium sediminis. The sequence continues at coordinate 5,955,526 of NZ_AP022588.1, read as the reverse complement.
GTCGCCGTGCGACAGCTTGGGGTCCAGTCGGTCGTTCGCCAGGAACGGCATCTTGACCAGGTCCTTGGGCTTGCGATCGGCCAGGCCGAACCGCTCGTCGAACAGCGACGCGCCGACGCCGACCACGATGGACAGGTTGTCCGGCGGCGGCTTCTCCCCGAGGATGCCGGAGTCGACCGGCGGGAACTGCGGGTCGCGGGCCTCGGGCGGCTTGCCGGCCATCAGTCCGCGGATCTCTTCGGTCAACTCCTGCAACGTGTTCCGCAGCCCGTCACGCTCGCGGGACTGCAGGTTGAACGATGCGACGAGCCCCTGCTCGGGGATCGGCAGCGCCGTGATGCCGGTCTGGTGCGACCCCTCGAACGAGACGAACTCGGGGTCGGGGCGTCGCCGCTTGGGGTCGTGGTCGTCGTCTCCCGTGAACGCCAGGGTGGCGCCGACGCCCACTGCGGCACCGGCGCCCGCGCCGAGGGCACCCGTGACGAATCCTCGTCGCGAGAGTCCCCTGCGCCTCGGTTCGTCGGTCACGTGCGGGACGTCACTTGAGGCCGAGCACTCCCGAGACCTGTGACAGGTTCTCCGAAAGTCCGGCCAGCTGCGACTTGAGGCTGTCGACGACCTGGGGCGTCACGGTCACCGCGGGGCACCGCGGCGACGGGTACTGGTCGTTCTCGACGCAGTAGAGCACCCAGCCGTCGCCCTGGCGCAGCGGCCGCATCGTGTCGAACAGGCCGTTGAGCCCTGCCTCGATCTTGCCGAGCAGCGCCGGATCTGCCTTGACGAGTGCGGGATTCAGCTTGCCGATGGCGTCGCGCGAGCCCTGCAGGTTGGCGTCGAAGTCCCACAGGTCGGTCTTGGAGTACCGCTCCTCCTCGCCGGTGATCTTGCCCTGCGAGACCTCTTCGATCAGTTCGGCGGCGCCGTTGGCCACGTTGATCGGCTTCACCTCGACGTTCGGGAGTTCCTTGACGAGTCCGGCGATGTCCGCGTCGAGCTTGTCGGCGAACGGCGCGCCGCCCTCGGTGGTGTTCTTCTCGAACAGCAGGTACTCGAGGCGGTGCCAACCGGTGAACTCCGGGTCGTCGACGCCGGAGAAGTCGTCGACGCGCGAGTCGGTCTTGGCGTCGACGTCGGGGATGAGTTCGGCGATGGGCTCGATGCGCTCCCACGGCATGCGCGACGGCGCGTAGGCGTCCTGGGCGGCCTTGAGGTCGTTCGCCCGGACGGCGTCGGTGAGGACCTTGACCGCGCCGACGAGTTCGTCGGCCTGCGCGATGGCGTACGCCTTGTACTCGGCGGCGGCCTTCTCGGTCTCGGCGGTGGTGTCGACTGCGGGCGTCGCCACGGCGGCCGACGTGGTCGAGCTGTCGCCGCTACTGCTGCTGCTCTCCGTGGCCGAGTCGCTGCCGGAGCAGCCGGAAAGGACCAAGGCCGTGGCCACGACGGGCACGGACCAGGCGAGCTGCAGTTTCACGGGGCCTCCTCTTGATGGACGTCGCGAACGATACATCCTGGACGCTTATCAGGGTAGGCAGCCCTAAATTCTGTGACATCGCCGTCAGCGAATAGTTGCGTCTGGCGGGGTGCCGCGCGGTGGTGCCGGACGGCCGCGGTCGGGCGGCCCTGCACAATGGAGGCGGTCAATCCAGGTCGAGGGAGTCCGGTGTCGCGAGTGCATGTGGGGCGGGCCGTCGCGGTCGTCGTCGCCGCGGCGCTGCTACTGGCCTCCTCGTGCTCCTTCCACACCGGCACGCCGATCCCCGAGGGAGTGCCCCCGCCGCCGGGTGATCCGGTGCCGGCGATCGACATCACGGTGAGCGGACGTCCCGCCGATCAGCTGCACGAATGGGCTGCGGAACGGGCGCCGGCGCTGGGCATGCCGGTCACTTCCCTCGAGGCGTACGCCTACGCGGCCCGCGTCGCGGAGGTGGTCAATCCCAAGTGCCATCTGGCGTGGACGACGCTGGCGGGCATTGGCATGGTGGAGAGTCATCACGGCACCTATCGCGGATCGGTGGTGGCACCCAACGGCGACGTGCGGCCGCCCATCCGTGGCGTCCGGCTGGACGGCTCGCTGGGCAACATGACCATCCCCGACACCGACGGCGGAGTGTTGGACGGGGATCCGGAACTGGACCGTGCGATGGGCCCGATGCAGTTCATCCCGGAGACGTGGCGGCTCTACGGCGTCGACGCCAACAACGACCGCTCGATCAGCCCGGACAACATCGACGACGCCGCGCTGTCGGCGGCCGGGTATCTGTGCTGGCGCGGGAAGGACCTGTCGAAGCCGCAGGGCTGGATGGACGCGCTGCGCGCCTACAACCTGTCCGACCAGTACGCGCGCACCGTCCGCGACTGGGCGACGGCCTACGCCGACGGCCACGAGCTGTAGCCCCTTCCCCGCGAGCAGACGCAAACGCAACGCCGCACCCGGCGTGTCGCGCACATCTGCGACTGCTCGCGAGAAGTGCGAGCCAGGACCCGAGCGCTCGGCGGCGCCCGATGATCGTCCACCCTCTAGGCTGATGTGCGCATCACAGCCCATATGTGCACCGGACGGAAGGCGGCGACGACAGTGTCCATGATCGAGCAGGTCGGAGCCCGGGAAATACTCGACTCGCGTGGCAACCCCACGGTCGAGGTCGAGGTACTGCTGAGTGACGGTTCGTTCGCGCGCGCCGCGGTGCCGTCGGGCGCCTCCACCGGCGAGCACGAGGCCGTGGAGCTGCGCGACGGCGGCGAGCGCTACGGCGGCAAGGGCGTCGAGAAGGCCGTCAACGCGGTCCTCGACGAGATCGCCCCCGCCGTCATCGGCCAGAGCGCCGACGACCAGCGCCTGATCGATCAGGCCCTGCTGGACCTCGACGGGACTCCCGACAAGTCGCGCCTGGGCGCCAACTCCATCCTGGGCGTGTCACTCGCGGTGGCCAAGGCGGCGTCCGAGTCCGCCGGTCTGCCCCTGTTCCGCTACATCGGCGGACCCAACGCCCACATCCTGCCGGTGCCGATGATGAACATCCTCAACGGCGGCGCGCATGCCGACACGGGTGTCGACGTGCAGGAGTTCATGGTCGCCCCCATCGGCGCCGCGACGTTCAAGGAGTCGCTGCGCTGGGGCGCCGAGGTGTACCACTCGCTGAAGTCCGTGCTGAAGAAGCAGGGTCTCGCGACGGGTCTCGGCGACGAGGGCGGCTTCGCGCCCGACGTGGCGGGCACCAAGGCCGCGCTCGACCTGATCGCCGTCGCCGTCGACGCGACCGGACTGAAGCTGGGCACCGACGTCGCGCTCGCGCTCGACGTCGCGGCCACCGAGTTCTACACCGACGGAACGGGTTACGCGTTCGAGAAGCAGACCCGCACCGATGCCCAGATGATCGAGTTCTACGCGGAACTCATCGACGCGTACCCGCTGGTGTCGATCGAGGATCCGCTGTCCGAGGACGACTGGGACGGGTGGGTGGCCCTCACGGCCGCCATCGGCGATCGCGTGCAGATCGTGGGCGACGACCTGTTCGTCACCAATCCCGAGCGCCTCGAGGAGGGCATCGAGCGGGGTGCGGCCAACGCGCTGCTGGTGAAGGTGAACCAGATCGGCACGCTGACCGAGACCCTCGACGCCGTCACGCTGGCGCACAACAGCGGCTACAAGACGATGATGAGCCACCGGTCGGGCGAGACCGAGGACACCACCATCGCCGACCTCGCGGTTGCCGTGGGCAGCGTCCAGATCAAGACCGGCGCCCCCGCCCGGAGCGAGCGCGTCGCGAAGTACAACCAGCTGCTGCGCATCGAGGAGATCCTCGGCGACGCCGCACGCTACGCCGGTGACCTGGCCTTCCCCCGCTTCTCGATGGAGAGCAAGTAGCTTTCATCCATGCCCGATCCGAAGCGGCCGGACCCGAGGCGGCGCACTCCGGCGTCGCGCCCGGGCAAGGCAGGCAAGCCCGGTGAGACGGCGCGGGGTGGCAGGCCCCGTGGCGCCTCACCGGTGCGTCGGGAACTGCGTGCCGCGCCACCGCGCGCGAAGGAACCCTCCGCACCCGACGACGCCGAGGAGGCTCCGCCGTCGGAGTCCACGGCGGTCGAGCCGATCCGGCAGTCCATCGCCGAGGCCGCCGAGCAGCAGTCCGAGCAGCGGCTCGGGTCGGCGGCCCGGCGCGCGGCGATCCTGGCTGCGGTGGTCTGCGTGCTGACGCTGACCATCGCCGGCCCCGTCCGCACGTACTTCTCCCAGCGCGCCGAGATGAAGCAGCTGAACACCGCCGAGGCCCAACTGCGCTCGCAGATCAGCGATCTGGAGCAGCAGAAGGTCAAGCTGGGCGATCCCGTCTACATCGCGGCGCAGGCCCGCGAGCGGCTGGGGTTCGTGATGCCCGGCGACATCCCCTATCAGGTGCAGCTGCCCAACCCGGTGGGCCCGGAGGCGATCCCGGCGACCGATCCGGCGGCCGTCCCAAGCGGCCAGCCGTGGTACACGACGCTGTGGCACACGATCGCCGACGCCCCGCACGGCCCGACCGCGGTACCGCCGCTGCCCGTTCCCGTGCCGCCGCCACCCGCCCCCGACGCTCCTCCCGGCCCGGTCCCCGGTGGTTGATCCCGCCGACCTCGAGGCCGTCGCGCGACAACTCGGTCGCGAACCCCGCGGGGTCCTCGCCATCGCCTACCGCTGCCCCAACGGCGAACCGGCCGTGGTGAAGACGTCGCCCAGGCTGCCCGACGGCACCCCGTTCCCGACGCTCTACTATTTGACCCACCCCGCGCTGACGGCGGCGGCGAGCCGGCTGGAGTCGTCCGGCCTGATGCGGGACATGACCGAACGGCTGGAATCCGATCCGGACCTCGCCGCGGCCTACCGTCGCGCACACGAGTCGTTCCTGGCCGAGCGCGACGCCATCGAGTCGCTGGGCACCACCTTCTCCGGCGGAGGCATGCCCGACCGGGTGAAGTGCCTGCACGTGGTGATCGCGCACTCGTTGGCAAAGGGGCCGGGACTCAACCCCTTCGGCGACGAGGCGCTGGCGATACTGAGCGTCGAGCCGGCCATGGCCGGGATCCTGGACAAGGGGAGTTGGACATGAGAGTGGCTGCGGTGGACTGCGGCACCAACTCGATCCGTCTGCTGATCGCCGACATCGAGGACGGTCGCCTGCACGACGTCCACCGCGAGATGCGGATCGTGCGGCTCGGGGAGGGCGTCGACGCCACCGGTGAGTTCGCGCCGGCGGCCTTGGGCCGGACACGCGCCGCGCTGACCGACTACGCAGAACTGATGCGCGAGCACGACGTGCACCGGGTGCGGATGGTGGCGACGTCCGCCGCCCGGGATGCCGGGAATCGCAAGGAGTTCTTCGCGATGACGTCCGAGGTGCTCGGGTCGGTGGTGCCCGGCTCGGTCGCCGAGGTCATCAGCGGCACCGAGGAGGCTGCGCTGTCCTTCCGGGGCGCGGTCGGCGAATTGGACGACGCCCTGGGCCCGTTCGTCGTCGTCGATCTCGGTGGCGGGTCGACGGAGGTGGTGGTGGGCGGCACCGCGTCGGGCACCGCGGAGGTGACGGCGAGCTTCTCGGCGAACATCGGATGTGTCCGGCTGCGCGAGCGGTGCCTGCACAGTGACCCGCCCACGGCCGACGAGATCGCCGAGGCGCGGGCGGTGGCGCGCGACGGTCTGCTGCAGGCGCTACGCGTGGTCCCCGTCGAGGGCGCGCGAACGTGGGTCGGCGTGGCAGGCACGATGACGACGCTCGCCGCGCTGGCTCAGGGCATGACGACGTACGACCCCGCGGCGATCCACCTGTCCCGCGTGGGCTTCGACGACCTGCTCCGCGTGTGCGAGGACCTGGTGGCGATGACCTACCGGCAGCGTGCGGCGCTCGGCCCGATGCACGAGGGCCGCGTCGACGTGATCGGCGGCGGCGCCATCGTCGTGGAGGAACTGGCACGGGAATTGCGCAGTCGTGCGGGCATCACCGAACTCGTGGTGAGCGAGCACGACATCCTGGACGGCATCGCGCTGTCCATTGCGTGACGTGGTGGCGCCGAGGCGCTACTTCTTGGCGTTGCAGTTGGGCGGGTTGTTGCAGTGGTGGCCGCCGTCGCACGCATTACAACGACAGTTGCACGCACCCTTGACCTGAACTACGCGCATGTTGCGTCTCCTCGACATCGACGTATCACGATATGACTACTTCACGATAGTTCGACTCGGGCCGAGCGTGAACCCCCCGAGACCACATCGTGCCGTCAGGACACGAGGGTCGGGCGCAGGGCGTCGATCACGCCCGCGTCCTCGATCGTCGAGGGCAGCGGTTCGTCGCGCCCGTCGGCGATGCCGCGCATCGTCTTGCGCAGGATCTTGCCGGACCGCGTCTTCGGCAGCGCCGCCACCACGTCGACCCGCTTGAGGCTTGCGACCGCGCCGATGTTCTCCCGGACGGCGGCGACCAGCTCGTCGACGAGTCCTTCGCCCGTTGCGCCGGCCTTGAGCACCACGAAGCCCCGCGGCACCTGGCCCTTGATGTCGTCGGCCACCCCGATCACCGCGCACTCGGCGACCGAGGGATGAGTGCCGAGCACCGCCTCGATCGCGCCGGTCGAAAGACGATGTCCCGCAACGTTGATGACGTCGTCGGTGCGGCCCATGACGAACAGGTAGCCGTCCTCGTCGACGTACCCGCCATCGCCCGAGAGGTAGTAACCCGGGAACGCGGAGAGGTACGAGGCGACGTAGCGGTCGTCGTCGCCCCACAGGGTGGGCAGTGTGCCGGGCGGCAGCGGGAGCCGGACGCAGATGGCGCCCTCCTCGCCGGGGTCGGCCTCGCTGCCGTCGGGACGCAGGACGTGCACGTCGTAGCCCGGCATCGGCACGGTCGCCGAACCGGGTTTCACCGGCATCTGCTCGATGCCCATCGGGTCCGCGGCGATCGACCAGCCGGTCTCGGTCTGCCACCAGTGGTCGATCACGGGGACGCCGAGCTTCTCCGACGCCCAGTGGTAGGTCGCGGGATCGAGTCGCTCGCCGGCCTGGAAGAGGTACCGCAGTCCGGACAGGTCGTACGCGCCGACGTGGGTGCCGTCGGGGTCGTCCTTCTTGATGGCGCGCATCGCGGTCGGAGCGGTGAATAGCGCCTTGACGCCGTAGTCGGCGGCCACCCGCCAGAAGGCGCCGGCGTCGGGCGTGCCGACGGGCTTGCCCTCGTAGAGCACGGTCGTCGCGCCGAGCAGCAGTGGGCCGTAGACGATGTAGGAGTGCCCGACCACCCAGCCGACATCTGAGGCGGCCCAGTACACGTCGCCGGGTTGGGTGTCGTAGATGTGCCGCATCGTCCAGAGCAGGGCGACGGCGTGGCCGCCGTTGTCGCGCACGATGCCCTTGGGCTTGCCGGTGGTGCCGGAGGTGTAGAGCACGTACAGCGGATCGGTGGCGGCGACCGGGACGGGGTCGACGTGCTGGGCGGTCGCCATGGCCGCGTGCCAGTCGACGTCGCGTCCGTCGACCAGTGTGCAGGGGTGGCCGTCGCGTTGGACGACGACGCACTTCGGGGTGACGTGCGTGGCGCCGTCGAGTGCGGCGTCGAGCATCGGCTTGTAGTCGATGGTGCGGGTGGGTTCGATGCCGCACGACGCCGAGACGACGACGGCCGGTCGGGCATCGTCGATCCGGGCGGCCAGTTCGTGGGCGGCGAATCCGCCGAAGACCACGGAGTGCACGGCGCCCAGGCGGGCGCACGCGAGCATCGCGATGACCGCTTCGGGGATCATCGGCATGTAGATGACGACCCGGTCGCCCTTGGTCACTCCGAGTCCGCGGAGGACGCCGGCGAATCGCGCGGTCTGGTCCAGGAGTTCGCGATAGGTGTAGGTGCGCGTGGTGCCCGTGACGGGTGAGTCGTAGATGAGCGCGGCCTGGTCGCCGCGACCACCGTCGACGTGGCGATCGAGCGCGTTGGCGCAGGTGTTGAGTTCGGCGTCCGGGAACCACCGGTAGAAGGGCGGGTTGGAGTCGTCGAGGATGCGCTCGGGGGCGCGGGTCCACGTCACCTCTCGCGCCGCGTCGGCCCAGAACGCCGCGGGATCGGAGATGCTGGCGGCGAATACTTCTCCGTACGTAGTGGTTCCGGCCATACCGGCACCGTAGCGCGATCGGTCGTCCCGTCCGAGCGTTCAGCGGCTTTTGGCGCGGTTGGACGGTCTTCTATAGTCCCTGCATGGCTATTGACACGACGTCCAACAGCGCCGGACCGCCGCCCATCCCGGGGGTGCGGCGATCGTTAGTCGACGCCCGCGGCGTGCGGTTCCACGTCACCGAGTCGGGGCCCGTGGACGGGCGGCCGGTCATCGCGCTGCACGGCTGGCCGCAGCACCACTGGGCGTACCGGGATCTCCTCGCCGATCCGCCCGCAGGACTGCGCATCATCGCGCCCGACCTGCCCGGATACGGGTGGTCGGGGCCTGCTCCGCACCGGTGGGTGAAGGAGGAGGTCGCCGCCGACGTGCTGGGACTGGCCGACGCCCTCGGCATCGACCACTTCCTGCTCGTCGGCCACGACTGGGGCGGGTACGTCGGGCACCTGGTCACGCTCGCCGCGCCCGATCGGGTCGACGGGTACCTCGCCCTGAACATCGCCCATCCGTGGCAGACGACCCGCTCGGCTGCGCCGCACCTGTGGCGCTTCCTGCTGTACCAGCCGTTCGTCGCGTCGATCGGCGTGCCACTGCAGCGGCGCACCAACTACCTGGAGAAGCTGGTGTTCGGTACGGCGGCCAAGGGCATGCCCACCGACGTCGTCCGCACCTACACCGAACGGTTCCGCGATCCGGTGGTGGCCCGCACCGCACGCGACACCTACCGAACGTTCCTGTTGCGCGAACTGCCTTCGGGCGCAAGGCATCCCGAGACGCGACGCGCGACGGTGCCGATCCGAGCGCTGTTCGGGCTGTCGGACACCGCGATTCATCCGTCGATGGCGGCCGCTGAGACCGCGAACGCGGACGACTACACGTTCGAGGCCGTCGACGGGGGACACTTCATCACCGACGAGCGGCCCGACCTGGTGCGGGCGAAGCTGGTCGCGTTGGCCGCCGAGACCCAGTCGGCGCCGAACTAGAGGCCGCGGTTGGGGCGGATCCAGTCCCCTCTGCTGGACCCGCCCGAACGCAGCGCCCGATGGCGTTGCCTGCGCACGTCGAGCGACGATGACGGCGGCGTGGTTCCAACTCGCCGCGTTGACCTGCAACGTCATCGCCTATCGTCAATAGAAACAAACTTGTCTATGAATGGCAATTCGGTGCGGCAATCGCACGGATCTCTTGGCGAGATGGGCCCCGCCCCGCGGAATCCGGCCTATCATCGTCGGTTGAGTTCGAGATCGGTTCGCTCACACCTACGGGTTAGGCATGGACAGCAACAGACTTCGACCAGGTCGCCACCAGCTGAGTCGCGACGAGGTACGGGTACACCAGCGGGACCGGATCCTTGGTGCCGTGGAGACCGTGATGTCAGCGAAGGGCTACGTCGACACCAGTGTCGCCGACGTGCTGAAGGTCGCCGGCGTGTCCCGGCAGACCTTCTACCAGCTGTTCGACTCGAAGCAGGACTGCTTCCTCGCTGCGTACTCGCAGCGGCAGGGTGGCGTGATCGCGGCCCTGCTGGACAGGGCGTCGAGCGGATCGCCGATCGATCGTTTCACCACGTTGCTCCGCGACTACCTGACGGTGATGGCGGCGAAGCCGGGCATTGCCCGGCTGTACCTGGTGGGCGTGTACGCGGCGGGCCCGGAGGCAATCGCGAAGCGCGGAGAGATGCAACGGCAGTTCGTCGACGGCGTTGCCGTGATCTTTGGCGCGACGTCGGACGAGGACCGGTTCGCGTGCCGGGCGCTGGTGGCGGCGATCTCGACGCTGGTCACCAGCGCCGTGGTCGACGACGACCCGCAGGCGGTCCTCGACCTGCACGGGCCGCTGGTCGCCGTGGCGCGACGCCTGATGACCTGAACTCGCTCAGATCTGGAAGCGGTACCCCATGCCGGCCTCGGTCAGCAGGTGCCGGGGATGGGACGGGTCGTCCTCCAGCTTGCGGCGCAGCTGCGCGAGGTACACCCGCAGGTAGTGGGTCTCCTTCGCGTACGCGGGTCCCCACACCTCCTTGAGCAGTTCGTCGCGGCCGACGAGCTTGCCGCGGTGGCGCACCAGCATCTCCAACATGCCCCACTCCGTGGGCGTGAGGTGGACGTCGGCGCCGTGCTTGGTGACCTTCTTCGCCGCCAGGTCGACGGTGAAGGAGGCGGTCTCGACGACGGGCTCGTCGGTCTCGGCCGACGTGGCCGCCCGTCGGGCAGCGGCGCGCAACCGCGCCAGGAACTCGTCCATGCCGAAGGGCTTGGTCACGTAGTCGTCGGCCCCGGCGTCGAGCGCCTCGACCTTGTCCGAGGAGTCGGTGCGCGCCGAGAGCACGATCACGGGCGCGGTCAGCCATCCGCGCAGCCCCGCGAGGACCTCGATGCCGGACATGTCGGGCAGACCGAGGTCGAGGATGACGACGTCGGGCTTGTGTTCGGCGGCCGCGTGTAGCGCCTGGGCGCCGGTGGCGGCGGTGACGACGTCGTAGCCGCGCACCGACAGGTTGATCCGCAGCGCGCGCAGGATCTGCGGCTCGTCGTCGATCACCAGCACCCGGGTCACGGCCGATCCTCCGTCGCGGCGGCGAGGTCGAGGACGACGGTGAGTCCACCGCCGGGGGTGTCGGTGGCGGTGATCGTGCCGCCCATCGCCTCGACGAAGCCCCGCGCCACCGACAGGCCCAGGCCGACGCCGGTGGTGTTGTCGTGGTCGCCGAGTCGCTGGAACGGGGCGAAGAGGCCGGCTTCGGCGCCCCGTGCGACGCCTGGCCCCTCGTCGACGACGTTGACGAGGGTGCGGTCGCCGACGCGGCCCGCGTTGACGCGCACCAGCCCGTCCGGCGCGTACCGCAGCGCGTTGTCGATGACGTTGACCAGTACCCGCTCGAGCAGTCCGAGGTCGGCCAGCACGGCGGTGTCGCCCACGTCGACCTTGATCCGGTCCAGTCCGGTCGTGCCGCGGGGTATCCCGACGATGGCGCGGTGCACGGCCTCGTCGAGGTACACGGCGCGCAGCTCGGGCCGGACGACGCCCGCGGCGAGCCGCGACGAGTCGAGCAGGTTGCCCACCAGGCCGGTCAGCTGGTCGATCGACTCCTCCACCGTCGCCAGCAGTTCGGCGGTGTCCTCGGGGGAGAAGCCGACGTCGTCGGCCCGCAGGCTGGAGACCGCCGCCTTGGCACCGGCGAGCGGGGTGCGTAGGTCGTGACTGACCGCCGAGAGCAAGGAGCGGCGCAGCTCGTCGGCGCTGGCGATCGCCTGCGCGCGGCCGGCCTCCTCGGTGAGTTCCCGCTGCCGCACCAGCCCGGCGGCCTGCCTGGCCACGGCGCCCAGGACGCGGCGGTCGCGGGCGGGCAGGCTCCTGCCGGACAGCAGCAGCCAGAACTCGTCGTCACCCACCTCGATCGCGGTGTCGGCGGAATCGGCGTCCACGCATGGCTGTTCGCCCACGCACGCCACCACCCCGCCAGGCTCGCGAACGAGGCTGACCGCGCGCTGCGAGTACGTCTCCCGGACGCGCTCGAGGAGGCCGGGCAGGTCGGCGCCGCGGAGTACGGAACCCGCGAACAGGGCGAGCAACTCGGCCTCCCGGGACGCCTGTCGGGCCTCCCGCGTGCGGCTGGCGGCGCCGTCGACCAGCACGGCCACCGCGACCGCGACGGCGAGCAGGACGACGATCGTGACCGCGCTGTCGGGTGCCGAGATCGTGAACGTGTAGCGGGGTTCGACGAGGAAGTAGTTCAGCAGCAGACCGGAGAACACCGCCGACAGGGCGGCGGGTGCGACACCGCCGAGCAGCGCCACGATGAGCACGCCGACGAAGAACAGCGCGCTCCCCGCCGATGCCGAGGAAGCGGTCGACCAGCAGCACGGCGATCGCGCAGATGGTCGATGGTACGACCAGGGCGGCAAGCCACGAGGTCAGATGTCGTTGCCGCGCACTGAGAGCCGACCACGACCAGCCGGAGTTGACCTCACCGTGCGTGACCATGTGGACGTCGATCTTCCCGGACTCGCGGACGGTCGCGGCGCCGATGCCCTCGTCGAGGATCCGCGCCCACCGGGACCGGCGACTGATGCCGAGGACCAGCTGAGTGGCGTTGCGCTCGCGGGCGAAGTCGAGGAGCGCCGTCGACACGTCGTCGCCCACCACGGTGTGCAGCGTGGCGCCGAGGCTGGTGGCCACCTCGCGGACGCCGCCCATCTGGCCCGCCGACACCCCGGTCAGCCCGTCGCCGCGGACGACGTGCACCACCATCAACTCCGCGCTGGACTTCGACGCGATGCGAAAGGCGCGCCGCACCAACGTCTCCGACTCGGGGCCGCCGGTGACGGCGACGACGACGCGTTCGCGTGCCTCCCAGGTATCGGTAATCCGGTTGTCCGCGCGGTACTTCGAGAGCGCGGCGTCCACCTGGTCGGCCAACCACAGCAGCGCCAGTTCCCGCAGTGCGGTCAGGTTGCCGCGGCGGAAGTAGTTGCTCAGCGCGGCGTCCACGCGATCGGACGCGTAGACGTTGCCGTGGGACAGTCTGCGCTGCAGCGCTTCCGGCGTGATGTCGACCAACTCGATCTGATCGGCGTGGCGCACGATCTCATCGGGCACCGTCTCCTGCTGCTCGATGCCGGTGATCTGCGCGACGACGTCGTTGAGGCTCTCGAGGTGCTGCACGTTGACCGTCGAGACCACCGTGATCCCCGCGGCGAGCAGCTCCTCGACGTCCTGCCATCGCTTGGCGTTTCGGCTGCCAGGGGTGTTGGTGTGGGCGAGTTCGTCGACGAGCACCACCTGCGGCGCTCGTCGCAGCACGGCGTCGACGTCGAGTTCCCCGAACTCCCTACCGCGGTAGGACACCTGGCGCGGCGGGATGACCTCGATGCCGTCGAGCCGTTCGGCTGTCTTGGCGCGGCCGTGCGTCTCCACGACGGCCGCGACGACGTCGGTGCCGCGCTCGAGCCTGCGGTGCGCCTCGCCGAGCATGGCGTAGGTCTTGCCCACGCCCGGCGCGGCACCCAGGTAGACGCGCAGCTCCCCGCGCTTCCTCGGGCTCGGCGGAGTGGTGCTCACCTGCCCATCATCCACCCCTTTGGTCGGGGCGATCCGCGAGCTACTCACCCAGTTGGTCGAGCGCGAGGTTCACCCCGAGCACGTTGACCGCCGGCTCACCCATGAAACCCAGGGCGCGGCCCTCGGTGTGCTGCGCGACGATCGTCCGCACCAGGGCCGGATCGACGCCGCGGGCCCGGGCGACGCCCTCGACCTGCAGAGCGGCGTAGGCGGGCGAGATGTGCGGGTCGAGACCACTGCCGCTGGCGGTGACGGCGTCGGCGGGCACCGGCGAGTCGGCGGAGGCGGCGCCGCGGATCGGGACGAGCTGGCCCATCGAGTAGTCCTCGCCGGGGACCGCGCACTGCACCCGCACGCCCTCGTAGACGTCCAGGAACGGCGTCGTGGTGGTCTCGCACGGCTCGTTGACGCTGATCACCCGCGTCGGTCGGGTGACGGTCCCCGAGGCGTCGCGCGACCCGATCACCGACAGCACCGCACCCACGCCGCCGCCCGTGCAGAACGGCCGCGCGCCGTCGACGCCGTTGGCCGCGCCGACGTCGTGGCTGCGGGTGCACACCAGCGTCAGCAGGCTGGGTTTGTCGGGGGCGTCGACCATGCTCTCCGGACCGAGGTTGCTCGCGCTGGTCGCCATCGTGTCGTACCCGTCGCCGGCCGCCGACGGACGGCTCTGGAAGTACGTGGCGAGCGGGGAACCGTCGGCGTCGGTGAACGACTGGCCGATGAGGCTGCTGCCCACCGGCTTTCCGTTCGCCTCGACGATCGAGCCCTGGGCCTTGCCGTCCAGGCCGGGGAGCATGGCGATCAGCCAGATGGCCACGGGATAGGCGCCGCCGAGGATGACGGTGAACACCAGCAGGGCGCGCAGCGCGGCCCAGTGCTGTCGGGCGAGAGTGGAGAGCGACATGTCAGGACATCCCGGGGAAGAGTTGGACGAGTAGATCGATGAGTTTGATGCCGACGAACGGGGCGACGATGCCGCCGAGGCCGTACACCAGCAGGTTGCGGCTCAACAACTTCGACGCGCTGCTCGGCGTGTAGCGCACACCGCGCAGCGACAGCGGGATCAGCGCGATGATGACGATCGCGTTGAAGACGACCGCGGACAGGATCGCGGACTGCGGACTGTGCAGCCGCATGACGTTGAGCAGGTCGAGGCCGGGGAACAGCGTGACGAACAGCGCCGGGATGATGGCGAAGTACTTCGCGATGTCGTTGGCGATCGAGAACGTGGTGAGCGCGCCGCGGGTGATCAGCAACTGCTTGCCGATCTCGACGATCTCGATGAGCTTGGTCGGGTCCGAGTCGAGGTCGACCATGTTGCCGGCCTCCTTGGCTGCCGACGTGCCGGTGTTCATCGCGACGCCCACGTCGGCCTGAGCGAGCGCGGGTGCGTCGTTGGTGCCGTCGCCGGTCATCGCGACGAGCTTGCCGCCCTCCTGCTCCCGCTTGATCAGCGCCAGCTTGTCCTCGGGCGTGGCCTCGGCGAGGAAGTCGTCGACACCGGCCTCGTCGGCGATCGCCTTGGCGGTCAACGGGTTGTCGCCGGTGATCATCACGGTGCGGATGCCCATCCGGCGCATCTCCTCGAACCGTTCGCGCATGCCCGGCTTCACGACGTCCTTGAGGTGGATGACGCCCAGTGCCCGGGCGCGGCCGTCACGCACCTCGCCGACCACGAGTGGTGTGCCGCCCGAGCCGGAGACCCGTTCGACGATGGCGCCGAGTTCGTCCGGCACGGAACCGCCCTCGCTGCGCACCCACTCGGCGACCGACGCGGTGGCGCCCTTGCGCAGGGACCGATCCCCGACGTCGACGCCGGACATGCGGGTGGCGGCGGTGAACTCGATCCATCGCGCGCCGTCGAGGTTCGCCGACATCGGTGCGCGGCCCTGCTCGGTGGCGAACTGCACGATCGACCGGCCCTCGGGCGTCTCGTCGGCAAGGCTGGACAACTGGGCGGCGTCGGCGAAGTCGTCGGCGGTGACGCCGTCGAGGGGGAGGAAGGCGCCGGCCTGCCGGTTGCCGAGGGTGATGGTGCCGGTCTTGTCCAGCAGCAGGACGTTGACGTCACCCGCGGCCTCGACCGCGCGGCCGGACATCGCGAGGACGTTGCGTTGCACGAGGCGGTCCATTCCGGCGATTCCGATGGCGCTCAGGAGGGCACCGATGGTGGTCGGGATGAGACAGACCAGGAGCGCGACCATCACGATGCCGCTGATGCCGTCGCCGGTGAGGGCGAGCCCGTCGGGGACGCCGGGGTTGTTGGCCTTGGAGTAGATGGCCAGCGGTTGCAGTGTGGCGACGGCGAACACGAAGATCAGCGTGAGGGCGGCCAGCAGGATGTTGAGGGCGATCTCGTTGGGCGTCTTCTGCCGGTTGGCGCCCTCGACGAGGGCGATCATCCGGTCGATGAAGCTCTCGCCCGGCTTCTGCGTGATCTTCACGACGATGCGGTCGCTCAGGACGGTGGTGCCACCGGTGACGGCGCAGCGGTCGCCGCCCGACTCCCGGATCACCGGTGCCGACTCGCCGGTGATCGCCGACTCGTCCACCGAGGCAATGCCGTCGACGATGTCACCGTCACCGGGGATCACCTCGCCGGCTTCGACGACCACCACGTCACCCTGCTGGAGCAGCGGCGCGCCGACCTCTTCGACGGTGCCGGGCCTATCCGGCGCCCAGCCCTTCAAACGGCGTGCGACGGTGTCGGACTTGGCCTTTCGAAGGCTATCGGCCTGGGCCTTGCCGCGTCCTTCCGCGACGGCCTCCGCGAGATTGGCGAAGACCACGGTCAACCACAGCCAGAAGACGACGGCTCCCGCGAACCACGTCGGGTGCAACGCCGTGAGCACGGTGCTCCACACCGCGCCGACCTCGACGATGAACATGACGGGGTTGCGCCACAGCGTGCGCGGATCGCACTTGCGCACGGCGTCGGGGAGCGACGTCCACAGCATGCGCGGGTCGAGCAGGCCGCCCTGGACGCGGGTCTTGGGTTCGGGTTCGTCCGCGCGTTCGGCGGTGCGCCCCTGTACGGCGGTGACGGTCATGGTCAGTGGATTCCTTCAGCGAGGGGGCCGAGCGCGAGCATCGGCAGGAACGTGAGTGCGACGAGGATGAACGTCACGCCGGTGACCATCCCGACGAACTGCGGCCGGTGGGTGGGGAGGGTTCCGACGGACTCCGGCGAACGACCCTGCGCGGCAAGTGAACCGGCGAGGGCGAGCACCAGGATGATCGGCAGGAAGCGACCGAACAGCATCGCCAGGCCCAGCGCGGTGTTGAACCACTCGGTGTTGACCGAGATGCCCGCGAAGGCCGACCCGTTGTTGTTGGCCGCCGAGGTGAACGCGTACAGCACCTCAGAGAGGCCGTGCGGCCCGCTGTTCAGCATGCTGGCCCGCTGTGCCGGCAGGGCCATCGCGATTGCGGTGCCGGTCAGCACGATCAGCGGGGTGACGAGGAAGTAGCCGGCGGCGAGCTTGATCTCCCGCGGCGTGATCTTCTTGCCGAGGTACTCCGGGGTGCGACCCACCATCAGGCCCGCGACGAACACGGTGATGACCGCGAGGATCAGCATGCCCGCGAGGCCGGAACCCACACCGCCGGGCGCGATTTCGCCGAGCTGCATGTTGAACATGGTCATCAGCCCGCCGAGGCTGGTGTACGAGTCGTGGAACGAGTTGACCGCACCGGTCGACGTCAGAGTGGTCGACGCAGCGAACACCGCAGAGTCGGCGACCCCGAAGCGCTGCTCGACGCCCTCCATCGCCGAGCCGACCGCCGTGGGGACGGTCCCGTGCGCCTGGAGCTGGAAGAACATCGTCAACGAGATGCTCAGCGTGGCGATCACGCCCATCACCGCGACGATCGCGTACCCCTGCTTGCGGCTGCCGACCATTCGACCGAACACCCGGGGCAGCGTGAACGCGATGACGAGCAGCAGGAAGTTCTCGATCCAGTTGGTCCAGGCGGTCGGGTTCTCGAAGGGGTGCGACGAGTTGGCGTTGAAGAAGCCGCCGCCGTTGGTGCCGAGTTCCTTGATGACCTCCTGGCTGGCCACGGGTCCACCGGGGATCGTCTGCCGGCCGCCGGCGAGCGTCTCGACCACCTGGGTGTGCAGAGCGAAGTTCTGGATCACGCCGCCGGCGATGAGGACGATGGCACCGATGACGGCCAGCGGCAACAGGATCCGGATGATGCCACGGACCAGGTCGACCCAGAAGTTGCCCAGCTCGCCGCTGCGCTGCCGTGCGAAACCGCGGACGAGCGCGACCGCGACGGCCATGCCGACGGCGGCCGAGACGAAGTTCTGCACCGTGAGACCGGCCATCTGTACGAGATGGCCCTGGGTGGACTCGCCTGAGTAGGCCTGCCAGTTCGTGTTGGTGACGAAGCTGACCGCGGTGTTCCAGGCGAGCGCCGGGGTCATCTCGGTGGCGGGATCGTTGAGGTGCAGGGGCAGTACGCCCTGGACGAGCTGGAACGCGAACAGCGCGAGGACGCCGACCGCGGAGAAGGCGAGGACGCTGCGGGCGTATGCCGCCCAGCCCTGCTGAGCGTCCGGGTCGGCGCCGATCGCCCGGAGGATGGCGCTTTCGACGCGTGAGTTGCGGGCGCCGTCGTCGTACACCCGGTACATGTAGTCGCCGAGCGGCTTGTGCACGGCGACGAGCGCCAGGATGAGGGAGGCGAGGAACAGGACCCCCGCGGTCGTGGACGACACCGTGTCAGAACCTCTCCGGGAACAGCAGCGCGGCGGTCATGAAGACGGCGAGCAGAACGGCGAGGATCAATCCCACCGTGTTGGCGAGGCTCATGATTCGAGGGCCCGCGCGATGACGCCGAACACCGCGAAGACCGCGACGGTCAGCAGGACGTATGCAAGAACAGCCATGCCGTCGAACGTAGGGTTGACGTTCGGGTCAACCGGCGGCCTTGACGCTTTCCTTACGGGCTGCGTACGTCCCCTTACGCGGTCCTTGCGACGGTGTGGGCGCCGTCACCGCCGCACCGGTCAGCTGGTGAGGGAGTCCCGGCTGACGGGGAAGTCGAAATACGTGTCCGGGTAGGTCTCGGGCTTGTACGTGAAGTGCCACCACTCGTTCTCGTAGTTCGCGAGCCCCTGCGCCTCCAGACCGTCCTTGAGGAGCAGGCGGTTCTTCAGCTGATCGCCCTGGACCCGCGGGTCGAGCGTGTGCGCGAGGGTGTCGAAGCAGTCGTACCCGGTGCCGGTGTCGACGCCGTTGTCGGGGAATCGGTCGGCCTGCGGCGCGATGCAGTCGACCAGCGGCTCGCCCGGGACGTACGGCCGCGTCTCGACCGGCGGCAGGGGGACGACGGTGAGGTCGACGGTGCTGCCGCGGCTGTGGCCGGACTGCTCGGCGATGTAGCCGTCCTCGAACAGCATCGACTTGTCGACACGCGGATAGAACTCGGGCTTCATGCGCTGGTCCTGGAGGTCCTTGGCCCACGCGACGAAGTCGTTGACGGCGCGTTGCGGGCGGTAGCAGTCGTAGACCTTCAGCGTGTATCCGTCGGCCACGAATCTCTGCTGTGCGCGCCGGAGCGCCTCCGCGGCGTCGCGGGTGAGCAGGCACATCGGCGCCTCGTACCCGTCGACCGGGTCGCCGGTGAAGTTGTGCGGCGTGAAGTACCGGATGTCCTGCAGGATCGTCGGGTCGACGTCCTCGAGTGCGACGAAGTCCCCTGGGGCGACGGGGTCGGGCCCGGGCTCGGCGACTGCGGTCGCCGGTGTCATCGGCACCGCGGCGGCGAGCGCGATCGAGGCGGCGGCGAGCAGTCGCGTCAGTGCGCGGGTGGTGTTCTCCACGATGGCCATGTCTGTGCCTATCACGGGCGACGCGTGGCCGCTTGGGGAACGGTGGGGGTCACGTCGACATCGTCGCCAGATTCCTCCAGAGGTTCCGCAGACTGTCGGTGCCGCCGAACAGCGTGGTGAAGTGCGTCGAGTCGACGAGGACGAGGTCGCCGGCGCGCTGTCCATTCGGCGGCATCCAGATCAATGCATTGAATTCCGTGTTGCCCGCGTCGGTGAACGGGTGGGGACGATGCGGGTCGACCCGCTGGCGGCCCAGGACGCGCAGCGTCGGTCCCTCCGGTGCGAGGAGTTCGTAGTGCGGCAGGTGCGGGTGGAAGTTGAACGTCGTCACGTCGTCCAGCAGACGGGAACTGTCGAGATCGCGAACTGCGTTGAGCGGGGCGATCTCACGTGTGCCTTCGGCGACCGCGGGCCGCAGTCCCCAGGTGTTGCGGACCGGCACCTCGAGCGCCGTCATCAGCGACCGGGTGTAGGCACTGAACCGTTGCTGCCGGGGGACCAGACGGTCACCGTGGTGCTCGTACTCGACTTGCCGCTGCGCGTAGTCGTCGGTGAATCCGACGTCGTGGTGCGGCGCGAGGAGGAGGCACGTGCCCTCGCGGCCGAGCCACGCGGTGATGGCCGCGATCTCCTCCGGATCGGCGCGCTGCTCGCCGAGGAGGTGGTCGAGGCCGAACACCATGAGGGTGTCGGTGTCGGCCAGGATCCGCTCGTCGATCGGTTGCCGGTAGCCGGCCTGGTCGATGCGCTGGAACACAGCCACCGAGTGGCCGGTCACCGCCTCGGCGACGGCCTGGAAGTCGAGCGTCGAGCGGTGGAAGAGTTCCAGCGTCCCCGCGATGCCCTGCAGGAAGGTCGCCGAGTCGTACTCCGGTGTCTCGTAGGCGGGCCAGGCGACGTTGCGCACCTCGGTGATCGTGGAGAATCGGTTCTCCATCGACGCCGGGTCTCGCTGCGCCTCCCACGGGTAACTCCACGTCCAGTAGATGCTGATTCGACGACGGCCGTCGTGCTGCCGCGGCAGGTGCGCCTGGTTGTAGGTGCGTGCAGGGGTAGTGGTCATGTTCGTCGCGGGGCGCCGAGGCCGGCGAGGTATCGGATGGCCGTGATGCCGGGCAGGAAGAAGTAGGCGCCGCCCCGCAACGTCGTGAACGCCGGGATCCCCTTGTAGACCTTGCGGATCGGGCGCTTCGGGACGGTGAAGTCCATGGTCTCGTCCTGAACGCCACCGATCGGGTCGTGTTCGTTGCCGAGTTCGTGGAACGATGCGTCGTTGATCCACACGTTCTGGGCGAACTCGAACTGACGGACCAGGTCGGCGCAGATGATGAAGGCGGCTATGCCGCGATCAGCGCCGTCGTCGGGAGCCCCCTCCGGCAGGGCGGGTCCGTAGGTGGCGCCGCGCCGGATCATGCGGCGCCGGTTCATGTAGTGCGCGGTGTCGCGCGGATTCAGCCTCCGGGCGTGCGAGCCCAGCGGGCACGCGTAGCCGTGCGGGTCCATCTCCCCGTAGTCGAAGTCGTTGTTGCGAAGCGGGTCGGCCCCGAGTTCGGGATCGTCCCGATCCGGTGCCAGCACGAGCGGTGCGCCGCTGCGCCACCTTCCCATGAACTTCGCAGCCAGCAGGTCCTCGTCGGCCGGGGTCTCGGAGTGTTCGCTAAGGAAGTCCCGAAATGTCGAAACGTGTTCCCGAAGACGTCGATAGGCCATGAAGCTACCGTTCCTCGACAGCACCGCGGGTTCGGGTAGATCGGCGACCGGCCCGTTCTCGTCGGGGTAGCCGAGGATGAATTCGCCGGGCTCGAGTGCCGCCCCCGACCCGGGGGTCGGCTCCTCGCCGCTGCCCTTCATGACCGGCTGCGACAGCCGGTCCCGGAAGCCGAAGTGGTCGTGGGCGTAGTCGAACGGTGGCGTTGCGTTGAGGTCGAGGTACGACAGGCTGCGGACGCCGTCGGTACGCGCCAGGAGTTCGTCGTGCGCCGCGATCGAGCGGGCGTTCCGATCGTTGGTGCGCGAGAACAGGATTGCGATGGCGTGCAGACGGTCGTCGGCCAGGTCGCCGACCCAGTTCTGGGGCGCGTTGGCGCCGACGTCACCCAGGATGCTGGCCCGCGACGGCATGCCCTCGCGGAATTCGGCGGGGAACGTGGCCAGCGAGTCCTCGGGGACACCCAGCGCGCGGAGGCCGTTCCACGTGAAGGCCAGTGTCACCCAGCGCTCGGACTCATCCATCGTCGCCTGAGCGTCGTTCGCAGACTGCAGCAGATCGGCCAACTCCGATACCCAGGCTCGGCCGCCCTCCGGGGTGTCGAAGGTCAGGAATTCGTAGCGCCCGGTGATCGCGGGCGTACGGGTCAGCAGAATGTGCTGAATGTCGTCGAGCTCGAGCATCACTGCATCTGGTCGAGCATCTCGGAGAAGGCCGCCTTCAGGCGCAGGGCCTTTTTGATCTCGTCGGCGGTGGCGTAGGGGTACTCGCCGTACTCGAGGAAGCTCGGGACCTGGTGGTCACGAACGAATTGGATGAACGCGTCCGGGTTCTCCTTCCAATCCTCAGGGAATCCCTCGAGATTGGTGAACACGGTCGTGATCCCGGTGGCACCGAAGAGCTGCACCGCGTCCTCGGTGTACTTGTCGAAGTCCGTGTCGAAGATCCCCTGGTACTGGAAGTGCAGTCCCGAACCGACGTCGAACAGCACCCACCGCAGGTAGTGCAACCTCAGCGGCGCCAAGGCGTCGGGACTTGCGGCGATGGTCTCCTCGATGGTCTTTCCGTATGCGCGGACGACGTCCTCGCGACCATCCTTCACCTTGGCGATGATCGAGAAGCCATGGCAAGCTGGTGTTTTCGGATACGTCGGACCGTATCGGCCGCGTTCGAGTTCAAAGTATCCCTCCGGCGGAATCGCCATTGCCGCCGGCGTGCTCCAGTCCGGGCGCTTCGTCACCATGGTCGTCCTCCTTGGTGGGCAGGATGCGGACGCTAGCACTTGGGTGACGCGCGATGTCGACTTCGGACAACGTGCTCGGGCTAATATTGACGATACTGTTAGTAGAGCTAATCCTTCACCGAGGCAACCACATCCGTTTCCACCTGGCATTAATCAGCAGACTGTGATCATGATTGTGTCAAAGCCGCCCATCATGCGTTCCGGGGGCTTACTCTTCGCGGACGCGGTCCAGTCGCATGGGTCCTCGCGCAGCGGACCGACAAGTCCGGGAGGCAAAGTGGAGTCAGTGATCAGACGTTGCTTGGCGGCGAGTCTCGCCGCCGCGACGCTCGTCCCCGTTGGAGTCGTCGTCGCGTCACCCGCGTCGGCAGATTGTGTACAAGCGGGCAATTCGACGGTGTGCAGTCAGGGAACCGTTCGCGGCGGCGGCCCCACGCCGCCCCTGGCCGGACCCGCGTACCCGTCCTACTGCGCGGATCCCTGGTACTGCGACGACAGCTGGGATGTCGACGTCATCTGGGATCCCGGTCGTCCCGGTCGCCCGGGCGGCGGCGGTGGGGGCATCGGTCCGCGTCGATGACACCCCCGATGAAGTCACTCGTACACCAGAAGGAGAACCGAACATGTTTCTGCGCAATTTGATCGTCGCCGCCGTCGTCGGCGGCGCGTCGCTGGTCGGGACCGCGGCGACGGCTGCGGCCGACCCGCCCAACTGCACGGCCGCCGACCTCGCGGGTGTCATGTCCGGCGTGTCGGCGGGTACGTCGAGCTACCTGTTCACCCACCCCGACGTGAACGCGTTCTTCACCGGACTCAAGGGCAAGACCCGAGAGGAGATGCGGGTCGACATCGAGGCGTACTTCGCGGCGAATCCTCAAGTAAGCGATGAGCTTCGGGGTGTTCGGCAGGCTGCCGCCGACTTCCGGGCGCGTTGCGACGTGGCCATGCCCGACATGCCGATGGGGTAAAAGCGCTCCTACGCGGCGGGGTAGTCGGGTAGGACGAGGTCGTCGGCGGAGACGCGGACGAGCCGCTTGCCCACCAGCTTCGTGATGGCCTTACCTGCGGGGCTCGTCACCAACCGTGCACCGGTGTGGACGGCGCGGATACCGGCGCGGGTGCGCGGGTTCATGCGCCGCAGCATGCTCATCTTGACCGGCGCGGTCTTGTCGACGTGCTGCTCGCGCATGAATCGCTCGTAGCTGGCGAGGGCGGCGAGCACGTCGTCGGTCGCCGCGAGTTCACCGGCGAGGACGTAGGCCCCGATGAGAGCCATGCTGGTGCCCACCCCGCCGAACGTCGCGTTGCAGAACGCGGCGTCACCGATGAGCGCGATTCGGCCCTTGCTCCACGCGGGACTGTTCACCTGCCCGACGGCCGAGAAGTAGAGCGGCGCACCGTTGTCGAGTGCGTCGAGGATCCGGGGTGCAGCGCCACCGACGTCGGCGAAGGTGCGCTTGACGATGGTGATCTGGTCCGCGACGTCGAGCGTCTCGAGGCCGCGCACGTCCGAGATGAAGGTCAGGATCGCGCGGGTGGTGCCGAGGTTGTCCGGACGCCAGTGCACGGAGCGCGAGCCCGGCACATGCTGCCAGTTCCACCACGGTTCGTCGGAGTCGTCGCGCGGGATCGTCACGTAGGCGAAGAACATGCCGAGTTCGTTCACCTCGGCGGAGGTGACGAACCTACGCGAGCGTGACCGCAGTCCCTCGGCGATGACCACGAGGTCCGCCTCGAGGGAGCTTCCGTCGTCGAGCTGCACCGTCACGCCATCGCCGTGGTCGGCGAGGTCGGCGATCCGGGTGTCGAAGCGATACTCCGTGTCGGGCCGCGAGTGCTCGATGACGATGCGGGAGAGTTCGCCGCGCAGGATCTCCAGTTCGGCGGTGGCGCCATCGGCCTCACCGGGGGCGCTCATCGGGAACGAGGCGGCCAGAGCGCCGTTCTCGTCGAGGAATCGCATGCCGATCTCACCGGTGTTGGCGGCTCGGATGTCGCCGTCGATGCCCATGCGGCGTGCGACTTCGCGGGCGGCGCCGCGGATGTCGACGTTCTGTCCCTCGTCGCGGCGCTCGGGGTAGCGCTCGATCACGGTGGTGCGCCAGCCCCTGCCGTTGAGTTGGTGGGCCAGGGCGGGTCCGGCGATGCCGGCGCCGGAGATGACGGCGTGACGGGTCATGGGTTCGGAAGTCCTTTCGGGCAGTGCGGTGCGTCTGCACCCGTGCCATCGATAACTAGATTAACGTAATACTCGTTGATCGAGATACCCATGGTGGAGGCGGCGTGAAACATCAGCGAGACGAGTCGGGTCAGTGGCTCGCGGGACTGAGCAAGCCGATGCTGTCGTTGCGGACGTTCCTGACCGCTCACGACGAGATGCAGCGACGGCAGGCGCGGCGGATGGCGATCAACGCCACCGACATGCAGGCGTTGCGCCTGCTCGACCTGCACGGGGAGATGGGTCCGACGGAGCTGGGCCGACGTCTGGACCTGCGCTCGGCGTCGGTGACCGTGCTGCTGGATCGACTGGAGGCCACCGGCTACGTCGAACGCGTCCGCGACGAGCGCGACCGGCGACGCGTGACGGTCCGCGCCCTGCCCGACGCACTCGAGCTGCTGTTCGACACGTGGGCGCCCGTCGTGCGCGCCCTCGACGACGTCGGACACGGACTGACGCCGGAGCAGCAGGAGGTGGTGTCCGCGTACTTCGACCAGATGTCCGCCGTGCTCGCGGGTGACGTGGTGGAGTATTGACGGGTTCGTCGCGAGCGTCGACGAGTCCACGTTGGGCGTAGTTCGGTCGTTCCGGTGGCGAGCCCCCGTGGTTCCCGTCCCCTGGACGCAGGCGTACACGACGATCGTCCTGTCCCACAGGTGCGTCGGCGTCTCGTGACCGCCCGTTAGCGGGTCAGCCGGATGTGCCGGATGTCCTCGAATTCACGCACGGCGGAGTCATTGCATCTGGTCGAGCATGGTCGAGAAGGCCGCCTTCAGCGTGAGCGCCTTCTTGATCTCCTGGGCGGTCACGTACGGATACTCGCCGTACTCCAGAAAGCTCGGAACGTGATGCTTGCGGACGAACTCGACGAATCCCTCGGGACGGTCCCGCCAGTCTTCGGGGAAGCCTTCGAGGTTCTCGAAGGTAGTTGCGATACCCGACTGGCTGAACAGCATCACTGCGTCCTCGGTGTACTTGTCGAAGTCGGTGTCGAAGATGCCCTGGTATTGGAAGTAGAGGTCGTCGCCGATGGGGAACAGCTGCCACCGCAGGAAGTGCAGCTTCAGCGGATCCAGAACATTCGGATTGGCTTCGACCGCTGATTGGATGGTTCTCCCGTGTTCGCGGATGGCCTCTTCGCGTCCCGGTATGACCTTGGCGATGATGGTGAAGCCGTAACAGGCAGGAGTGCGCGGGAATACTGGTCCGTACCGTCCCCGCTCGAGTTCGAAGTAGCCGTCCTTCGGGATTGCCATCGCCGCCGGCCTGCTCCAGTCCTGATCTGTCGTAGTCATGGCGACTCCTCCTCGTGCAGCTGAGCTATCGGCCGGACACTACGCCCGATGGTCGGTTCGCGGGTGTGATCGAACCGAAGATCGCCACGACGACCGACGTGCCGTCGTCGGACGCACGACTTCGATTGTCACGCAACGGTTTGTGAGATGTCCGGTATCTGAGTCGGCTGGTTTGCAACCCGTCGATCGTTGCGTTGCACACGAAGGTAAACGCCTCAGCACGACGGCGCGAGATTCCTCCATCGCCAGATGCGTCGGATGTAAGGCCGAGAACCCCTTGGCCACGAGGGTCACCGCCGCGATGGAAGAATCTGCCAATATCGTCTATTGCACCGAATCAAGTGCAACGCTCGAGTCGTGGCCAGGCTGGAAGCCGACGGCTCGTCTCCGTCGAAAGTCGTTGGATCATTGACGACGCCGCGCGCCGCGGCGCTGGCGGGCGTGGTGTTCGCCGTGCTCTTCATCATCGTGGTGCTCTCGGTCCGGGCTGCCATGCCGGAGAGCGCCGACGGTTCGGTCGATTGGGTGGAGAGCCGACGTGGCGGCATCCGCGTCGCGGCGATGTTGATGCCCTTCGCCGGCATCGCCTTCCTGTGGTTCATCGCAGTGGTCCGCGACGGGCTCGGTTTCTTCGAGGACCGCTTCTTCGCGACGGTCTTCCTGGGCAGCGGTCTGCTGTTCCTCGCCACGATGTTCTTCGCGACGAGTGTCGCCGCGGGTCTCGCGGCCACCGGCACCGACACCGATGACGAGACGATGGTGTTCGCCATGACCGTCGTTCTGGGCACCTGCAAGACCTTTGGTACCCGAATGGCGGCTGTGTTCATGATCTCCCTCGCCACCATCTGGATGAAGACGGGGCTGATGCCGAAGTGGCTGGTCGTGCTCACCTACGCGACCGCCGCAGCTCAAATGATCGCCGGCGAACTCAGCATGTGGGTGACGGCGGCGTTTCCCGTCTGGGTCATCGTGGTGAGCGGTCTCCTGTTGACGCGCGCGGGGTTCCGCGAACCCGCCGATCGATCGACGAGGTGAGCGGTGGCCGGGACGAATGTGTTCGGACTGTGGACCTTCCTCCTTTCGGTCATCGCCGTGTCGGTCGCGGTCGCACTTGCCGCGGTGTGGCTGTCCAATCGCGTCTTCGGTCGCCAAGATGGCGAGTTCACGTCTTCGCTGTCGCCGTTTCTCACGACGGTCGCCCTGGTCTATGGCGCACTTCTCGGTTTCACCGTCGTCGTCGCGTGGGAACAGTTCTCCTCCGCTGAGGCGACGGTCAGTCACGAGGCGTCCACCTTGACGACGATGTATCGACAGACGGTCGGAATGCCTCAGCCCGAGCAGCGGCTGCTGCGAGAAGCAGTGCGTAACTACACCGTGTCGGTTTCCGAGGAATGGGACAGCCAGTACGAGGGCGACGCCAATGACTCAGCGCGCTCGGCGATCACGGACATGTATCGCATCTTGGGCCACCAGGGAGCCGTTCAGTCGACCAGCTCCCTCGACGGCGAATTCCTCAAGCAGGTGGCGGAGTTGGCGTCCGATCGAAATGCACGATTCCTCGACGCGAAACCACGGATACCCGGTCTGCTCTGGGGCGGACTGCTGTTCGGTGGTCTCCTCCTCATCTCGATGCTGGCCATGTCGCGACCCGTCGACCGACGAGTGCAGATCGTGCTGACCAGTTCAGTGGGTGTCCTCCTTGGCCTGTTGTTGTTCATCGTCTTCTGGCTGGACCGTCCGTTCGGACGCGACTTGGGCGTCACGCCGGAGCCCTTCACCAACGCCCAGATGACATTCGACGCCATCGACGAGAGCACTTGAGCTTCCGCCCGACGTGGTCTCGCCGCCGCTGGGCGCGAGTTCGACCGTCAAGGCCGTCTGCCAGACTGCGGTATTCCGTGGCCTGAGCACGAGAGCGGGTTCTCGATGGATACCCTTTGAATTGCAACGCCCCCATAGCCCAATTGGCAGAGGCAGCGGACTTAAAATCCTCTGAACTGGGCGTTTGTTGCGTTTGACGCCGACGGTGGCAGTTGACGATATTGCCTTGACCTGGGATTTCGACGTTGGCCGCGTTGGGACGTCGCGAGGCGGAGTGAAACCACTGCGGTATCTACTGCGGTACCGACCGTTGAGCCGTGAGGGCCGTCGGACGCCCTTCCTTTTCAGACCGCGGCCAGAACATGCACTGCATCACCCGGCTTTCACACCGACACTCGCGGGGCCGAACAGCGCAGTTCTACTAGTGCCCATGCGGGGCTCGAGTGACCGCTGCGAGGGTCCTCATCTTCCCGGAGTGGCGATCGGCCGGTTTCTCGCAGGTGTGTCCGCGTAAGGGACAATCGGTCAATGAGAGCCCGCTTCTCCGCTGCGAATCGTTGGTGGATGGCGGCGATGACCGGCGTTGTGTTGTCGGTCAGTACCTTTCCCGGCCAGTACAGCCCCCCGTCGTGGGTGTGGCTCACCTCGTTGGTGCTCGCCGGGCTGTACCGATTCGCTGGGCGCTGGCCACTAGCGGTGTTGTCAACACAGTCGGCGTTGGCAGTTCCGCTGATGGTCACGGACTTGTGGGGCATGTCCGATCTCATTCCACTCGTACCTGCGCTCACCCTGATCGAGTTGATTGCCCGGGCACAGTCGGATCGGGACGCGTGGGTTCGAACCTGGAGTCCGCAGGTCTTGGGATCGGTCGCCTGGGCCGCGGCGCTGCTCCTCGGTCGATTGCTCGAGGGTCCGATGCGGGCGTCGTTGTTCGTGGGGGTCGCCTTATCGGTGGCCATTCCAGTGTTGGTGGGTCTGTATCTGCATGCGCAGCGCGCACTGGCCCAAGCGGCACAAGCCCGTGCCACTGACGCCGAACGTGTGAAGGAGCGTTCGGCGGAGCTGGCTCGCTCTGAGGAGCGGGCGGCCCTCGCTCGGGAACTACACGACCTCGTTTCACATCGAATGGCTTCGATTGCGCTGAGTTCCTCAGTAGCGCTCCGATATTCGGCTGAGATGGGGAACGACTTGCGAAGTATCATCGAGAGTGTCCACGATGAGGCCGCCGCGGCGATGACGCAACTGAAGGACCTACATCTGCTGCTTCGCCATGCCACGGCGCGTACCGAGCCGTCGTCCGTCGAGTTCGAAACTCGACTGGTCACGATGCTGCGCGGCGCGCGAGCGGCAGGTCTTCGGATCGAGGACGATGGCGTTGCCAACGCTCCGAGCGAATGGGATGGGCGGACCCGGTTGGTCGCGCTCGATGTCGTCGGCGAGGCGGTGGTCAACGCGATGCGTTACGCGCGGCGCGAGTCGACGTTATCCCTATCCCTGCGTATGGACTCGAGTCAATCCACCGTGACGGTCACCAGTGTGTTGGACCGCACGCTGCCAGCTGCGGTACCCGGGGCCAGTGGGATGGGGTTGGCTGGGATGAGGGAACGTGTCCAGGCCAGCGGTGGCACCCTGACTGCCGGCCCGGTCGGGCGTCACTGGGTGGTGCGGGCCCAGCTGCCTCCGAGTGCAGAAGGAGCGACGTAATGGAATGCAGGCCGCGTACGGTCGTGATTGCTGACGATCAGCGACTGGTCCGGTTGGGACTTCGGGCCTTGCTCGACAGGGAGCCTGATCTCGTCGTGGTGGGTGAGTCCGCCGACGGGTCTGCGGCGCTGCGCATGGCTCGCGAATTGCGCCCCGACGTCATCGTCATGGATGTCCGTATGCCGGGGCTCGACGGGATCTCGGCAACTCGTGAGATTCTCCGCGGCGACCCCGAACGGCTCGTGGTTGTGCTGACCACATTCGACGACGCCGAGTACGTCGACAACGCCATTATCGCTGGGGCCCGCGGCTTTTTGGCGAAGGATGAGGATCCACAGCAGATCATCGACATGGTGCGGGGTGTGCTGGCCGGACACATCTTCATCCCTGATGCCCACGTCAAACGGTTGGTGGCGGCCGCGTCGCGAGAACGGCTGACGGCAACGCCGATAGCCCTCGGCGCCCGAGAGGCCGAGGTCGCCGGAGCGGTCGTGCGCGGTCTGAGTAACCAGGAGATCGCAACGCTCACCCATACCAGCGTGTCGACGGTGAAGGCGACGCTGGCCGGCCTCATGGACCGCACCGGCAAGAACAACCGGGTGCAATTGGCGTTGGCGCTGTATCCGCTGGTAGGCCCGCAGCCCGGTGCGTGGGACTCGGTCGTGTGAAGGCCTGGTTGACTGCGCTGCGCAGGCGGGGAAGACACGAACTGTCGGGTCCCTGACCGTGCTGCGGCGCATGGGATCTGTGGGTCAATTGCCGCCGTACGGTATGCGTTCCATGCCGGAATGATCCGACGTGGCGGGCATAGTGCTCTGTCCGTGCTGGAAGCCTTCTTCGGTGCCGATGAGCGTGTCGGGAACGCCGCCGGGCTCGACGACCAGGAATTGCCCCATCATGCCCTGGTCCTCGTGGAACATCAGGTGGCAGTGATACATGTAGGGCCACCGAGTGTCGGTGTAGTCGGTGAACCGAACCGCTATGCGCACTACCGCCCCCGGCGACAGCAACACGGTGTCCTTCCATCCGTCGGTGAGCATCGGCGACCTTGTTCCGGTGACGTCTATGACGCGGAATTGGGCGTCGTGGACGTGAAAGTTGTGGATCCAGTTGTCCTTATTGCTGATCGTCCAAACTTCCCACTGGTCCACCGCCACGATCTGGTCGGCCTTGGACATGTCCATTCGCGTTCCATTGATCATGAACCACTGCAAGTCGAACTCGCGCGTGATGGTGCCCTGCACCGGTGGCTCGGCAAGGCTGGGATTGAGCACCGCAGGCAACATCCCTGCGTGCGCGATCTCTATGTGGGAACCTCGCAATTCGATCAGGTCGAACTGGTCGGCCAACCCGAAGTCGGGCGCGTCGCGATCGTCGACGTCGAGGTTGCCCCGGATCGGCTTGGCTTGGAGCTTGACGGTTTCGCCTGCCGCAATCTCGACGACGATCTCCACCCGCTCACCCGGGCTGACGATGACGCTGGTGGCCGGCTTCGGCTTCTCCAGATACCCCCCGTCGGAAGCCACGATCTGATACTGACGGTCATCGGCGAAGGCCACGTTGAACACCCGCATGGTGGACCCATTGAGGATGCGCAGTCGGATACGGCTGCGCTTTGCGTCCAAATACACTCCGTTCCAGCCGTTTACCGTGACCGTGTCTCCGAGCAAGCCGAGGTCGGGCAGGTCGGATTCGTCGAGCTGCCCGTCGCCGAGGAAGCGGCGATCCTGAAGCACTATCGGGATGTCATCTATGCCGTAATCACGAGGCAATTCGACCGCGGTGGGATTGTCGTCGTCGATGATGAAGAACCCGGCCAACCCTCGGTAGGCGTGCAGACCGGTCTTTCCGTGCGGGTGGGGGTGATACCACAATGTCGCGGCCTGTTGATTGATGATCCACGACGGCGACCACGTCGCATTCGGTTCGATCGGTTGGTGCGGCCCGCCATCGTGGACGGCCGGGAGGTGCATTCCGTGCCAATGCACTGTGGTCGCCTCGGGAAGCCTGTTCTCCACCTCGACACGCACCGACTCGCCTCGGCGCGCGCGTAGCGTCGGACCCAAGATGCTCTGGGAGTACCCCCAGGTGTCGGTACCCACGCCCGACTTGATTTCGGTGGTGCCGGCTCGTGCGGTCAGGGCGAATCGCCGTTCCCCGTTGCTGAGGGTGGACTCAGCAAGCGCAGGGATTGGTAGGGCGCGCAGTCCGCGGCCATCTGTGGCGGGGGCTCCCACCGTGCCCGATTTGGAACTTGCTGCTTTGCAACCGACGACACTGACGGCAGTCGTTCCCAACGCCGCTAGCACGAACGTCCGCCGGCTCACGCCGGCGCTCGTGTCGATCCCTGATTTCCGACCACACTCCATAACGGCCATGGTGGCCTGTTGCGACGGCAGGAACAGTGGCCGAGAGGCCACGGATCCTCAACCCGATGGCCATGAAGTCCTCTAGCTCTTCCGGGCTCAACCGCTTCATGGTGGGTATGTCCGAAGGACCGGCTTCGGGTCCGAGCTGATCGCCGTGTTGGCTTGACGAGTCGGCTTTGCCGGCTCAACTGCCCTCGTTGTTGGCCGAGTACCGTTCGGCGCATCGGCTGGAGCAGAACCAAACGTCTTGACCGTCCACTCGCAAGTGGTAGCTACTCGTACGCGGATCAATTCGGATGCCACAAACGGGATCAAGGGGGTGCCGCGGTGGTGGGAGCAACACGCGGTACACCGCCATGGGCGAAGCGATATTGCGGAGCGAGGTGGCGCCCAACGGGTGGATCGCTAGCCCCAAACCTTCGCAGGCGGGCAGTATCGGAGCGGTGACGATCGCCTGGCCTGCGCCGGCGAGCGCCGTCACGCGTGCGGCGGTGTTGACTGCGTGCCCGAAGAAATCGTTGTGCCGTTCGACGGCACTCCCGTGATGGATTCCGACTCGGAGCACGAGAAACGCGTCTTCGGCAGCGGCGTAGTCGGCCAGCGCCACGATCGTCGCCATCATCTGTGCAGGATTGGGGGCGTGCAGCATCACCGCGTCACCCATGCTCTTCACGAGGCTGACGTGCGGGGTGAGCGAGTCTCGCGTGAGGTCGACCAGCCGGCCGGCGAGGTGCGCGGCTTCCTCGTCGCCGCACATTTCGGTCAAGGCGGTGAAGCCCGACAGGTCGACGAATGCGAACGTTGCGTCCGCGGGAGCGGCCTCACTCATGGCGACCATCCTCGTTCACAACGGTGGTCGATGCAGTCGGCCTGCGCGATATGCCGTCACGGATCCGAGGTCGTCCGAGGGTGAGCATGAACCGGCTCACGTGGCGGCGCCATCACCGTGCACCGCCGTTGCTGAGCGGCTTGGTGGCGACGCCGAGTAGGTAGTCGCCTTGAACGCGGGTGACAGAGCCGAGGACGAGCAGGCGGTGTCGGCGAAGCTCATCAAGAAACTGTTCAGCAGTAAATCGGTCATCGGTGGGATGGTCGAACAGTCGTTGGTAGGTCAGACGGTTGAGGGCATGTGCGGTCACTTCTTCAAAGTAAAACCGCCCGCCGGGGGCGAGCACCCTGGCGGCTTCGGCCACTGCAGTACGCCACTTCGGGATGTGGTGGACGATGCCAAAATCGAACACTGCGTCGTAGCTGTCGTCGCCAGCGTCGAGCGCGGCCCTCAGATCAGTGGCGCTTCCGCGGACCAGCGTGACTTGGTCGCCGAAGGGGGTCAGTCGCCTTTGGGCGCGATCGATCATCATCGGGTCCAGATCGAGAGCATCGATCCGGGAGGCACCGAACTGTTGCAGCACCAGCTGTGAGCCGTAGCCCGACCCACAGCCGATCTCGAGGGCTGTACTGCCAGGCGGGATACGGCCCCCGAGGCGCAGCAGGACCGGCACCTCGTAGAAGCGTTGTAGCCACCGCCTGGGCGGTGAATTGATCAGGGCGGTCTCGGCCCGGTTCATCAACACGTCCGGAGTCCTTCCCCTTCACGGCCTTGAACGCTGATCGAAGGCGATCCGGCCGGTGACTATCTATGGAAAACGCTATCATCGTTTGATCACGATGAAAAGGCTCTGCGCACTTGCCCGCCCGTAACCCGCCTCGTGATGGGCGGCGCTGCTGCGTCCTGGGGGCAATGGCCCGACGCCCGACATGCGGTCGCCCTGCGTCACCGATGTCCAGGCTTGAACGCGGACCGGGTTCCCGGGACTGCATCGGCACCTGCCCGGACGGGAAGCATCGACAAGGACCGGCTATCATCGAACAATGACGATGAATGAGTCTGACGAGTGCGCGGCTGGCAGCTCGGAAGGGGAAGGGTCCACGAACCTGGATGCTGCGGTGGCGCTATTTCACAGCCTTTCTGATCCTGCGCGGCTGGCGATCGTGCGCCGCCTTTCCGACGGGGAAATCCGGGTAGCCGATCTGACCGGTGAGTTGGGGTTGGCTCAGTCGACTGTCTCAGCCCATGTCGCGTGCCTGCGGGACTGCGGTTTGGTGGTAGGCCGCCCCGAAGGCCGGCAGATGTTCTATTCATTGACCCGACCGGAACTCATGGACCTGCTGGCCTCAGCGGAGACGCTGCTGGCCGCCACCGGCAGCACGGTGGCGTTGTGCCCCACGTACGGAACCCCCGCCCGAATGGGCGCGACCATCGATACAAAGGAGTCTCGCTGATGAGTGATGCCTGCGGCTGCGGCAGCGACGAGCCCCGCGACGCGGACGACCACGACGGCGAGCCCGAACGGCTCTGGCAGATCAAGGAGATGCAGTTCGCTGCCATCTCTGGGGTCTTCCTATTGGCTTCACTGATCGCCGGATTCGTTGATGCCGCAGAGCCGATCGTGCGCTCCCTGGAAGCAGTCGGCCTGCTGGCCGGCGCCTACACCTTCGTCCCGTCCACCCTCAAACGATTGGCCAAGGGCAGGATCGGCGTCGGCACGCTAATGACCATCGCCGCAGTCGGCGCGGTGATCCTCGGCGAACTCGGCGAGGCCGCGATGCTGGCGTTCCTGTTCTCCATCAGCGAGGGACTGGAGGAGTACTCGTTGGCCCGCACCCGCCGCGGGCTGCGCGCCTTGTTGTCACTGGTGCCCGACGAGGCGACCGTCCTACGCGAAGATGGCGAGGAGACAGTCGCGCCAGCGGACCTGCAAATCGGTGACCGCATGGTGGTCAAACCCGGCGAGCGTGTTGCCACCGACGGCGTCATCCGTCACGGCCGCACCGCACTCGATGTCTCGGCCATCACCGGTGAGTCGGTCCCCGTCGAGGCCGGCCCGGAAGACGAAGTATTCGCCGGGTCGATAAATGGCACCGGGGTACTAGAGGTGGAGGTCACCACCACCGCCGAGGACAACTCCTTGGCGCGCATCGTGCGCATCGTGGAGGCGGAGCAATCTCGTAAGGGCGCCTCCCAACGCTTGGCTGATCGTATTGCCAAACCGCTGGTACCGGGGATCATGATCGTCGCGGCGTTGATCGGGGTCATCGGAAGCCTGTTCGGTGACTCGGCTACTTGGATCGAGCGTGCCCTCGTGGTGCTGGTCGCCGCGTCTCCGTGCGCATTGGCGATTTCAGTGCCGGTCACGGTGGTGGCGGCCATCGGAGCGGCCAGCAAGCTCGGCGCTTTGGTCAAGGGCGGCGCCGCACTTGAGGGGCTCGGCAGGATCCGCGGCGTCGCACTAGACAAGACCGGCACGCTGACCGCGAACCGGCCCGCGGTCATCGACGTGGCCACCGCAGCAGGTGCGACCCGCGAGCAGGTACTGGATTTGGCCGCGGCCCTAGAGGCGCGCAGCGAGCACCCATTGGCCGCAGCGATACTGGCCGCCGTCGACGAAGTCACCCCTGCCGATGACGTCGAAGCCGTCACCGGCGCTGGACTCAGCGGCCATCGCGACGGGCGCATCATTCGCCTGGGCCGCCCCGGCTGGCTGGAGCCCGGCCCGTTGGCCGGCGACGTCGCCCGGATGCAGCAGGCAGGCGCGACCGCCGTGCTGGTCGAAGACGATGGGCAGGTCATCGGTGCCGTCGCCGTGCGCGACGAGCTGCGCCCCGAAGCCGCCGAAGTCATCGCGCAGCTGCGCAGTGACGGTTACCACGTGGCGATGCTCACCGGCGACAACCACACCACCGCAGCTACTTTGGCCCGCGACGTCGGCATCGACGACGTGTACGCCGAGCTTCGCCCCGAGGACAAGGCACGGCTGATCGAACAGCTGCGGAGCCAGCGCCCCACGGCGATGGTCGGCGACGGCGTCAACGACGCTCCCGCATTGGCCACCGCAGACATCGGCATCGCGATGGGCGCGATGGGCGCCGACGTGGCCATCGAAACCGCCGACGTGGCGTTGATGGGCGAAGACCTGCGCCACCTGCCCCAGGCATTCAGCCATGCGCGCCGGGCGCGCCGAATCATGCTGCAAAACGTCGGCTTGTCACTCGGGTTGATCATCGTGCTGATGCCGCTGGCATTGTTCGGCATTCTCGGATTGGCAGCGGTCGTCCTGGTTCATGAACTCGCCGAGATCGTCGTGATCGCCAACGGGGTGCGCGCCGGACGCGCCAAACCGCTAGCCAACGCGGCACTGGAACGTGGTGCGCAATCGATTCGCCCGACCGTGGTGGGTGCGCAGTCGTGACCGGCGGTCATTTGAGCCCAGAGGCCACGGTGAGGCGGGGGCGGATCACCCTGGCCGCGGCGGTGGTCGTGGTTGCGGCACTGGACCTGGGCTTGAAGGCGTGGGCCGGCCGCGCACTGATCGGCGGCAACACAACAGATCTCGGGCTGCTACATCTGCGATTGACGTTCAACCCCGGTGTGGCCTTCAGTCTTGGCGATACCCTGCCCCCGGCGGCCTTGCTCGGCGTCACCGGCCTGATCGTGGCCGGTTTGGCAGTGTTCGCGGTACGCCTCACACGCACGGCGGCGCTGCCCGTCGTGCTGGCACTAGCCGCGATGCTGGGCGGCGCGGTGGCCAACGTGATCGACCGCGCCGGTGATGGGCTGGTCACAGATTTTCTGCATACGGGCTGGTTTCCGACCTTCAACCTCGCCGACGTCTTCGTCGTCACCGGGGCAGCCGCACTCGTCGTGGCCAGTTGGCGGGCGAGCGCCACCGCTGACTCGGAGGTGAACGGATGATCTTGTCCTCGGTGCTGCCCGCGATCGGCTTGTTCATCGTCACCAACATCGACGACATCATCGTCCTTTCATTGTTTTTCGCCCGCGGCGCAGGCCAACGTGGCACCACGGCCCGGATCGCTGCCGGGCAATATCTCGGGTTCGCCGGAATCCTGGGTGCGGCCGTGCTCGTCACCCTGGGTGCGGGCGCGTTTCTCCCGCCAGAAGTCATCCCGTACTTCGGGCTCATCCCGCTGGCGCTGGGATTGTGGGCGGCATGGGAAGCCTGGCGTGGCAACGACGATGACGATGACGATGACGAGGGCAGAGTCGCTGGAAAGAGCGTTGGTGTTTTGACCGTCGCAGCGGTCACCTTCGCCAACGGCGGGGACAACATCGGCGTCTACGTTCCGGTCTTCCTCAGCGTGGGTCCGGCTGCCGTGGCGGCGTATTGCGTCGTCTTCCTGGTGCTCGTCGCGGTGCTGGTCGTCGCCGCCAGATTCGTCGCCACCCGCCAACCGATCGCCGAAGTCCTCGAACGCTGGGAACACGTGCTCTTCCCAATGGTTCTAATCGGTCTGGGCGTTGTCATCCTGGTCAGCGGGCTCGTCTTCGATAAGTGAGCAACCACCAAAATCGGCGGCGAACTGCGCGTCAACGCGAACAATCGAGAGGATCTCCCGCATGTCTTGCCTCAGGCGAATCGTCGCCATCGTGGCGGCCCTCGTCGTCGGTGCTCTAGTGGCCGGCTGCACCACTGGCGAGGATGCCGTGGCCCAAGGCGGTACCTTCGATTTCGTCTCACCGGGCGGCAAGACCGCAATCTTCTACGACCCACCCTCGGTGCGGGGCACCATCGGTGATCTAACCGGGCCCGATCTGTTCACCGACGAACCGATCCGGCTGTCGGACTTCACCGGCAAGGCCGTCGTCATCAACGTTTGGGGCTCCTGGTGTGGGCCCTGCCGCACCGAGACTCCGGAACTCGAAAGGGTCTACGCCGAATACCGGGACCGTGGCGTGGAATTCCTCGGTATCGACGTACGCGACAATCGCGACACCGCACGCGACTTCATCACCGACCGCAACGTGCAATACCCCTCCATTTTTGACCCCGCAATGCGCACCCTCATCACCCTGGGACGCACGTATCCAACCAGCGTGGTGCCCACCACGATGGTCCTCGATCGCCAACACAGAGTCGCCGCGGTATACCTCATGGCACTACTGGCCGAAGACCTAAGACCGCTACTGGACCGCCTGACCACCGAGCCCTGACACACCGCTCGGCGGCCTTGGTTCGCCCCTTTAATGGTCAGCGCCCAACCGG
Organism: Mycolicibacterium sediminis; assembly: GCF_010731735.1. Classification (GTDB taxonomy): domain Bacteria; phylum Actinomycetota; class Actinomycetes; order Mycobacteriales; family Mycobacteriaceae; genus Mycobacterium; species Mycobacterium sediminis. The sequence continues at coordinate 5,918,073 of NZ_AP022588.1, read as the reverse complement.
CGGGCGGGATCGCTCAGCGTGTCCGACGTCGGTGGCGGCTACGGGTTGCTGCCTGTTTCTGCGACGCCCTGCGGCACACCGCAAGGTCAGCGTGAGGCACGAACCTGTTCCCGACGGGCGACGCTTGACGCGTTCAGCCAGCACGGTCCCGAAATCGCGTGAATAGGGCAGGTCTCGTTGTCTCCGGCCGAGCGCATCGTCGATTAAGGCGAGCGCGGCTTGCGCTCCGGCGATGCGCCAGCTCAATGCGTCGTGTTGGTGTTGTAGGACCATTTTGCGCCCGGGGGAGGTGCCCACGATCGTTAGCGCTCGGACGTCCTCCAAGCATATACAGGCCATCTTGGCCAGGACAATCGCGGCCACTCGATAGCGATCGGCGAGTCCGTAAGCGCGGTGACCGGTCGAGGTGCGGTGCGGAATCACCAACCCCATCGATTCACAACGGCGCAGCACTTGGGTGGCCAGCCCACGATTCTCGACCAGTTCGCCGATCGGCAACTCTTGAGATCACCGCATGACTTGACGTCGACATCAAGATTCGCCCTAGCGGCCGTGTTGACACCCCCTGGGCTCGACGACCGACACAGCCACCCCTCGCAGCGTTGCCTCTAAGCCCACGCCGATCGGATGTGACACCTATGACTTCGACCAAGGTCGTCGCCCCGCAATACCTCAGCCACTCCCGGTAGTACTTCTTCGTGTGGGCGGTCGTGCTCTGTAGCGTTGGGGTTGGCGTAATGCACGTCGGTCCCGTCAGGTGTCCAGTCGGGCTATGCGGGCGATAATGGGCTGGGGACGATGCGCAGGTAGGGCCGGGGTGCGTGCCACCCGTTGGGATAGATTTGGTGGGCTTCTTCGTCGCTGACCGAACCAGCGATGATCACGTCGTCGCCTTGGCGCCACTGCGCTGGTGTGGCGATCTTGTGAGTGGCGGCCAACTGCAACGCGTCGATTACGCGCAGCACCTCGTCGAAGTTGCGCCCAATGGTCATCGGGTAGATCAACATTAGCTTGATCGTCTTATCGGGGCCGATCACGAAGACGTTGCGCAGGGTCGCGTTCTGCGCTGGGGTGCGGTCGGTGGGATCGCCAGCGGCGTCGGCGGGCAGCATCCCGTAGGCCTTGGACACCGCGAAATCGGTGTCGGCGATCATAGGATAGTTGGGCGCGGCGCCCTGGGTGTCGGCGATGTCCTGCGCCCAGCTGACGTGGTTGTCGAGCGGGTCCACCGACAGTCCGATGATCTTGACGTCGCGCCGGTCGAAATCGGGTTTGATCTTGGCCATGTAGCCCAATTCGGTGGTACACACCGGGGTGAAGTCGCGGGGGTGGGAAAACAGCACTGCCCAACTGTCGCCGATCCAGTCGTGAAACCGGATTCGGCCTTCGGTGGTGTCGGCCTCGAAGTCCGGGGCGGTGTCGCCGATCGTCAGTGTCATCGCAAACCTCCACTCTTAGGAAGGGGCACGCCCCACTCCGCCTAACATCTACGTACACACACAGTAGGAACTACTGACCGTCTTCGCCACTGCGGCTGATATGGGCGTCACCCCCCGCCGATGGTCTCAAAATCGTTCCCGGGCTAGGTTACTAACCTGTGTAGTAGATACGTAGGTGATGCCATTGGATCGGATGGGCGTGGGTGGACTTCGACAGCGGGGTACGAGGAGCGATCGATATGCGTAGCCGCCGATGAACGGGTTCACCGAGATCGCCACGTCGGGGCACGTGTTGCTGGCAATGCTGGTGTCGGCGTTGGCCGGATTGGTGTCATTTGCATCGCCCTGCGTGATCCCCCTGGTACCGGGGTACCTGTCCTATCTCGCCGCCATAGTCGGGGTCGACGACAGCAGCCAGTCGACGTCGCGGAGTGCGCGACTGCGGGTGGCCACGGCCGCTGGACTGTTCATCGCCGGATTCACAGCGGTGTTCCTGGTGGGCACCATCGCGATCCTGGGCCTCACGGCGACCGTGATCACCAATCAAGTGTTGCTGCAGCGCATCGGCGGTGTGGTCACCATCGTCATGGGGTTGGTCTTCGTGGGCTTCGTGCCCGCGTTGCAACGCCAGGCCCGGTTCACCCCGAAGTCGTTGTCGACCATCGCAGGCGCTCCGATGCTGGGCGCGGTGTTCGGTCTGGGGTGGACCCCGTGTCTGGGGCCCACCCTGACCGGGGTCATAGCCATGTCCTCGGCCACCGACGGGTCGGCCATCGCACGCGGGGTGGTCCTCGTCGTTGCCTACTGTCTGGGCCTGGGCATTCCCTTCGTCCTGTTGGCGCTGGGGTCTGCGCGCGCGGTACACGCGATGGGATGGCTTCGCCGACACACCAGGGCAATTCAGATCTTCGGCGGTGTACTACTGATCGCCGTAGGGCTGGCATTGGTGAGCGGATTGTGGAACGACTTCGTCTCATGGGTCCGCGACGCATTCGTCACCAACACCACGCTGCCGATATGATTCAGGCCATCGCCGCGCTGAGCGCTTCGGTCGAACGATGGTCGCGCTCGATTCGATGTCCAACGATCAGCTTCAACGACCTTCTCGGTGGAACCCCTCCGGCGCATACCCGGTCGGTGTCAGGGTTCATGATCGAACCGGTCACCCAAACTCGTTGCTCTCCAACAGCGGTATTATCGCTGCCACGAGGTCTTGCCCTTGCCTTGCCCGGCTGTGCGTCCGCAGCTGACGAGCAGTCGTCCGCTCGCGGACAGAGCTGCATAGGCAGCTGTCAGCGCGGCCGCAGCGTAAAGATCGACCTCCAAGTCCGCGGCACTGTCTGGACTGAATAGGTCGAGATCGACGACCCGAACAAGCCAGCCGACCGTCGCGAGAACAGCGGCGACCGTGACAGCACGAAACTCGCGCGATCGCCAGGAAAGTCGCGGGAGCCAAGCGGACCGGTTGCGGGAACTATCGTCGTCAAGAGCGCGCGTGCGATGCCAGCCGTGATCGTGATCGTCGGACATTGTCACTCCCTCCTCGTCGGCGTGGCGAAGCACCACGACGACGTCCGTCGCGTTAAGCGAGTGCGAGGAACAGCTTCTCCAGCTCCGCCTCGGTCAACGGCTTGTCCGCGCCGGATTGTTCGCCGGTGACGCAGTCGCGTAAGCCGGTGGCGACGATCTTGAAGCCGGCGCGGTCAAGCGCGCGCGACACGGCCGCCAACTGCGTTACGACGTCCTTGCAATCGCGCCCTTGTTCGATCATCGAGATGACACCAGCGAGTTGGCCTTGCGCCCGCCGCAGCCGGTTGAGAACTGCATCAATGGCCTGTTGGTCGCCGACCATGGTGGTTCCTTTCGTTGCCGCTTGCGCACAGCGTACCCGTGGGGGTATCGGCTGTATCGCTCAACCGTGGCGTCGGTGTGGACATTCCGCGTTTCACGTAGGAGTCCGACCTCTGCTCAGATGCGCTCGACTGGACGTCTGACTGTTTGCGCCAGATATACCGGTGGGGGTATCGTGAGCGAATCGCACAAATACCGGCGGGGGTATTGCAGCTCTGCTGCGACGTTACCCCCGGGGGTATTAGTGTCCATGTGCCGGGTTATCGACGATCGGCACCCGCACCGTACGGAAGGGAATCAATGATGATCTTGGAGCAGTACTACATCGAGTGTCTGTCACATGCCTCGTATCTGGTCGGAGACGACACCACCGGCCGCGCGGTCGTGGTGGATCCACGCCGTGACATCAGCGAATACCTGGCCGACGCGGCAAAGTTCGGTCTGACGATCGATGGGGTGATCAATACCCACTTCCATGCCGACTTCGTGTCGGGCCACCTCGAATTGGTCGATGCGACCGGCGCGTGGATCGGGTTCGGTGAAACCGCTGAGACTGACTATCCGATCCGTCGGCTGGCCGACGGGGAGCACGTGTCTCTCGGCGATGTGGACCTGGAGATTCTGTCGACCCCGGGCCACACCTGGGAATCGATCAGCGTGCTCGTCCGCGAACGTGCCGGGGCCGAGCCGGTGGCAGTGCTCACCGGTGACTCGCTGTTCATCGGCGACGTTGGGCGCCCAGATCTCGCCAACATCGGTGACGGCTCCACCAGTGATCTGGCCCGGGCGATGTACCGCACGTTGCACGGCACGCTCATGACTCTGCCCGACAGCGTGACGGTGATGCCTGCCCACGGGGCCGGCTCGTCGTGCGGAAAGAACCTTTCGACCGAGCTGACGTCCACGATCGGTGAACAGCGGATGAGCAATCCGTCGGTGCAGCCGATGACCGAGGAGGCCTTTGTCGCGATGCTCACCGAGGGCCAACCCGCTGCGCCGGCGTACTTCGCCTCCGACGCGGCGATGAACAAGCGCATCCACCCCTTGCTGCAGGCCGACCGCACCGTGCCCGAGGTAACACCTCAGCAGATCCGCGGTGCGCTCAACGCCGGCGTGCGGGTGCTCGATGCCCGCAGCGTTGAGGATTTCGCCGCCGGGCATCTACGCGGGACGGTCAACGTCGGCTTCGACGGCCGGTTCGCCGAGACCGGCGGCATGGTGGCCGACGTCGGCGAGCAGATCGCCCTGATCACCTACCCGGGTGATGAGCAGCAGGCGGCGCTACGGCTGGCTCGTATCGGCTCCGATGGCGCCATCGGCTACCTGAACGTGAACCGCGACGGGGAGTTCCCGGCCGAGTTCGCCGACCTCGTCCAGGCCGCACCGCGCACCACGGTCAACGAGCTAGACGAGCTGCTGGCTGAAAACGCTGTGACGCTGATCGACATTCGCAACCCCGGCGAACGCGACGGCGGCGTCATCCCCGACTCTCTGCACATCCCGCTCGCCCAATTGCGTGTGCGTCTCGGCGAGGTACGGACCGACAAGCCCATCGTCGTGCACTGTGCCGGTGGCTGGCGTTCCAGTGTGGCCGCATCGTTGTTGCGTGCCAACGGCATTGGCCGGGTGTCCGACCTGCTCGGAGGATACAACGCGTGGGCCGACGCCCGCGCAGAAGTCTGACATGACAGATCAAGGAAGGAGTACACGTTATGTGTCACGCCGTCACCTGCCGGGTGTGCGGCAAGGCGAGCTGGGATGGTTGCGGTCACCACGTCGAGAAGGTGATGAGTTCGGTGCCCGCCGCGCAACGGTGTCGATGTGCGAAACGGGGGGAGCGGCCGCGCGGGTTCGCCGCGATGTTGCGGCGCCGGCAACCGGGGTAGGGGAACTGTCATGGCGATCGCCCTAGGCCTGGCCCTTGGTGCGCTCATCGGCGTACTGCTGGGTCTGCTCGGCGGCGGGGGATCCATCCTCGCCGTTCCGGCGCTGGTCTACGGCATGGGTTTCGACGTCGAGCAGGCGATCCCCATCTCGCTGATCGTCGTCGCCGCGGCTTCGACGGTCGGGGTGCTGCCCAAGATTCGCGCCAAGCAGGTGCAGTGGCGCATGGCGGGGATCTTCGCAGCCGCCGGTCTACCCGCCACGGTTGCCGGCAGCGCCATCAGCGCTCATCTTCACCAGTCGGTCCTGATGCTTGGCTTCGCGGTCGTGATGGTGGTCGCCGGTGTCCGAATGCTCGCCGACCAGGGCGCCACCGGCACGGCCTGCAAGATCGATGCCGGACAGGTCAACTGGCGCCGCTGCGCACCTCGATCGATTGGTGCCGGCCTGCTGGTCGGATTGCTCACTGGACTGTTCGGCGTTGGCGGTGGGTTCCTCATCATCCCAGTTCTGGTGGTGGTGCTCGGCGTCGAAATACAAACGGCCGTAGGCACGTCACTGCTGATCATCATCGCGAATTCCGTCACCGGCGTCTTCTCTCACCTCCAAGGCGTCAACGTCGATTGGCAGGTCACCGCCGCCTTCGTCGCAGCCGCAATGGCCACGGCACTGGTCGCCGGATTCTTCGGCACCACGACCGACACCACCCGGCTGCAGCGCTGGTTCGCCTACATGGTGTTTGCCGTCGCCGCCTACGTGCTCGTCGACACCCTCATCCTCAACTGACCCAACGATCAAAGGAACAGAACATGGACGTGTCGATCGTCGAAACCTCCGGACTCGGAGACCGCAGCTACCTGATCAGCCACCACGGCATCGCCGTGGTGGTCGACCCGCAACGAGACATCGACCGCATACTCGCCCTCGCCGACGAGAACGAGGTCCGCATCACTCACGTGCTGGAGACCCACCTGCACAACGACTACGTGACCGGAGGACTGGAACTGTCACGCACCGTCGGCGCCGACTACGCGGTACCCGCCGGGGATGACGTCGACTACAGCCGCCGCCCGGTGGCCGATGGCGACGTCATCGACGCCGGACCGATCCAACTGCAAGTGCTGCACACCCCCGGCCATACCCATCACCACGTCAGCTACGTGCTCCGCGACGACGCTGGCGCCATCCACGGCGTGTTCACTGGAGGCTCGATGCTCTACGGCACCACCGGACGCACCGACCTCATCGGACCCGACGACACCGAGGAACTGTCACACGCCCAGTACCACTCCGTGCACAAACTCGCCGACCTACTGCCCGCAGACACCCCGATCTACCCGACCCACGGCTTCGGCAGCTTCTGCTCGGCCACACCAGCGTCCGGAGACTCCTCGACCATCAAGGAGCAGTTCAAGACCAACCCGGCCTTGACCAAAGACGAGCAGAGCTTCGTCGACGAACTACTCGCGGGACTGTCGGCCTACCCGGCGTACTACGCCCACATGGGTGTCATCAACAGTGCAGGACCCGCACCAGTGGACCTGACGCCACCGGCACCGATCGACCCCATCGAGCTGCGCCGCCGAATCGACGCCGGCGAATGGGTCGTGGACCTACGCACCCGCACAGCGTTCGCCGCCGGACACCTACCCGGCACCTACGGGTTCGAACTGTCCGGGTCATTCGTCAGCTACTTCGGTTGGCTCTACGACTGGGGCGCCCCGATCACGGTGATCGGAGACTCACCCGAACAGGTCGCCGAGGCCAAACGTGAACTGGTGCGCATCGGCGTCGACCGGCTCACGGGCGCGGCCACCGACGACATCGACACACTCACCAACGGCAGCCAGCTCGGATCCTATCCCGTCGCCGACTTCGCCCGTCTCGCAGAACAACTCGGCACCGGATCGGCTTCCATACTGGACGTGCGCCAAACCCACGAGTACGACAAAGAGCACATCCCCGGCGCCACCAACATCCCCCTCCACGAATTGCCCGACCGCCTGAATGACGTGCCCGCCGGACCCGTCTGGGTGCACTGCGGATCGGGCTACCGCGCCTCCATCGCGACCTCCCTGCTCGACCGCGCGGGCTTCGACGTCGTCCTAATCGACGACAACTTCGCGGAGGCCGGTAAGCAACGTCTGACCGCGCGATAAACCCCTCCGCCAGGCCACTCGTAGGAAGAACGTCGACTCGAGTCCATGATGCGGGTGGCATGCCTTCGCTGGCAGGGGCCGCGGCCGAGAAGCTGCTTCAAGGCTTAGGTCGTCGTCTTGCTCACATGCTCGTTAATAGGGACTGTCGTGACGGAGTGGCACCACAAACAACAGGCTAGGGGGTCGCCGGTGTCAGGTTGCTCTTGGCTTGCGCCTACTTCAACTGGTTCTGCATCTCCAAGCTGCGGACCTTCAACGGCGCCGACGTCGACGACACGATCATCAACGACTCCAGCATCGTTCATCCCCGAGCGCGACGCCGCCGATGTGTTTAGTCCGCATTGGCAGGCGTTCGCCTCGTGACTCTGGCCTAGTCGCCGTCGGCCGTCCTTGCTTCGACGTAGCCCCGAGCGCATGACGGCACCGCACGAACTCGACAACTCGGGCGCCACGTTGATGACTGCGCCGACGCTCGGCAACGAGAGCGCAGAGAACCAACTTGACCTTCGAGTTAGGTCGAAGGTCTAGGGTTCGCGAGATGAGTGGAATGCGGATCTCGCAACTCGCCGAACGCAGCGGCGTGCCGGCGACCACGCTGCGCTACTACGAGTCAGCGGGCCTGTTGGCTGCCGATCGGACCCCCTCGGGATACCGGGTATACGGCGAACCCGCCGTGGAGCGGCTGGCGTTCATCCGTGCCGCCAAACAGGTCGGCCTACCGCTCGACGAGATCCGCGAACTCCTCCAGATTTGGCATCGAGGTGCCTGCGTCGACGTACGTCAACGAATGCGTCCGATGATGGCTGCCCGCCTCGAGGAAGTCATCGCACGGATCACTGAACTCCAGCAGTTCGCCGCATCTCTGCAGTCAGCGCTTGCGCTCCTCGACGCCCTCCCGGACCGTGCCACCCCTTGCGACGCGCAGTGCACTTTCCTGCAGTCGCCAGCGGCACCGATCGCCTCTGTTCCAGGAGGGCCGCCGTGACATATGTGACCGTCCAGCCGTGCGTCGACGTCAAAGATCGCGCCTGCGTCGAGGAGTGCCCCGTCGACTGCATCTATGAGGGCGCACGGATGCTCTACATCCATCCCGATGAGTGCGTCGACTGCGGTGCTTGCGAACCCGTGTGCCCCGTCGAGGCCATCTTCTATGAAGACGACTTGCCCGACCAGTGGTCCCACTACACGGCCATAAACGCCGACTTCTTCACCGACCTCGGCTCGCCCGGCGGCGCTGCGAAAGCCGGTGCTCACCCCTTCGATCATCCCAGCGTCGCTGCATTACCCCGCCCGGCACAATAACTGCGAACTCCGCAAACCCAAGCAGCACTGCACGTTTGCCGTTTAGTCACGCTTAAAACTGAAAGGACGCATGTCCTCCTCGTCGATGACCGAGACCATGGAACGCCACCAGATCGCCATTTATCTAAGCGGTCTAGCCGCTGGCGCCGTCGTGGGGTGGGCGTGGCCGACCGGCGGACCGGTCTGGGAAGCGGCCATTTACCCCGTCCTGGGCGCCCTGCTCTACGCCACTTTTCTGCAGGTGCCGTTCACGAAATTGACCGTGGCCTTCCGCGATGGCCGCTTCCTCAGCGCGGTGCTGCTCGTAAACTTTCTGATCGTGCCACTGGTGGTGGTTGCGTTGACCTCGGTGATCTCGCTGCAACAGGCGGTCCTCCTCGGCGTTCTGCTCACCCTGCTGACACCGTGCATCGACTACGTGATCGTGTTCAGCGGACTCGCCGGCGGAGATAGTCAACGCCTCTTGGCCGCCGCCCCGCTGCTGATGCTGGCGCAAATGGCGGCGCTTCCGTTGTTCCTGTGGCTGTTCGTTGGGCCCGAACTCGCCGACATCGTTGAGATCGGCCCCTTCGTCGAAGCTTTCCTCATTCTTATCGTGCTACCCCTGGGCCTAGCTTGGGCCACTGAAGCCCTCTCCAGCCGCCACCGGAGCGGCGCAGCCATCTCCTCGGCAATGACGACCGCAATGGTCCCCCTCATGACCACGACCCTTTTCGTCGTCGTCGCCAGCCAGTTCCCGAAGATCACCGACCAGACCGAGCAGGTGTTCCGCGTCGTGCCGATCTACGCGGCTTACCTGGTCGTCATGGCCGGCATCGGACTTGCAGCGGCCAAACTCCTGCAACTGGACGCCCCTCGATCACGGGCATTGATATTCAGCGGCGCGACGCGCAACTCACTCGTCGTGCTGCCTTTGGCGCTGGCCCTGCCAGAGGACTACGCCATCACTCCCGTCATCGTCGTCACCCAGACCCTCGTCGAACTCGTCGGCATGATCATCTATGTCCGCCTCATCCCACGCGTGACACCAGCGCCGGCTGCGTACGCGTAGCCAGGGCAACACTAAAACGCAGTCCGCTTACTTCGAGGCAAGATCTGATTGCCTTGACTCTGTCGGAAAGTAGACGCCGCTGAGTCAGATTTTCACGCCGAAGGTGTCGATACTGCGGCTGCAATGCGATCCAGCGCTTCGGTATTCACTCGGTAGTACGCCCATTTACCGCGTTGCTCCCGGCTGACTAGGCCGCTGTCGACGAGCAGCTTCATGTGATGGGACACCGTGGGTTGACTCAGTCCGAGTGGTTCCACGAGGTCGCAGATGCAGGCCTCCCCACCGTCGGACGCGGCGATGAGGGACACCAGCTTGACCCGTGCAGGGTCGGCAAGCGCCTTGAACACCGAGGCGAGTCGTTCGGCGGCCGGCGTGCTCAGCACGCCACCCGTGAGCGGTGAGCAGCAAGATGCCACATCGCTGGTAGTCAGCGGCGCAGTCGCGGTAGCCATGCCATCCATGATGACACATGCATTGACAAACATCGATGCGTGAAGCACGATCGGTTCCATCGAAGAACGTCGATGATAGGAGTGAAGGATGTCGGAGTTGCCCGTCGTGGTCATCGGGGCCGGACCATTGGGTCTGGCGGCGGCCGCACACCTGCTGGAGCGTGGGTTCATCCCGCTGGTGCTGGAGGCTGGCTCGAATCCTGCTGCCGCGGTTGAGCAGTGGGAACACGTCCGTACCTTCTCGCCGTGGCCCGAACTGGTGGATCCCGCCGCCGCCAAGCTGCTCGAGCTCACCGGTTGGGTTGCGCAGGAATCGGGGTTCCCGACCGGCCGAGAGTGGATCGATGGATACCTGGCACCGCTGGCGAAGGCCATGGGTACAGGAGTCAGGCTCGGCGCGCGCGTGCAGGCGGTGTCTCGGTTGGGCCGAGACCGGCTGGTCAGCCCCGGGCGGGCGGAGACCCCGTTCGTCGTACACGTGACCAACGCGGACGGCACCGAGTGCCGGGTTCGTGCCCGCGCGGTCATCGACGCTTCCGGCACATGGGGCCAGCCCAACCCTGCTGGGGCGGACGGCGTCACCGCGATCGGGGAACGCACCGCGGCAGGTTCGGGTGTTCTGACCTACGTTCCGCCGACAATCGCCCAAGCCTCGGGGTTGGCGGGCAAGCACGTAGTGGTCGTCGGCAGCGGGCATTCAGCGATGACCGCGGTGATCCAGCTCGGCGAAGTGGTGCGCAAGGACCCGTCGATGACAGTGACGTGGGTGCTGCGCCGCGGGGTCTCCGAGGACACCTTCGGCGGCGGCGCGGCCGACGAACTGCCCCAGCGCGGCGCCCTGGGCGTGCGGTCCAAGGAAGCAGTCGACGCGGGCCGCGTGTCGTTGTCGACCGGGTTCCGCACCGAGCGCATCGACCTAGTCGACGGGCGTGCGGTACTGACCGCGGAGGACGGCCGCGCCCTGGCGCCGGCCGACCACGTGGTGGTTCTGACCGGGTTCCGGCCGGACCTGTCCTTCCTGTCGGAGATGCGGATCGAGTTGGACCCGATCCTGCAGGCCCCCGTCAACCTCGCCGGCTCCATCGATCCGAACATGCACTCGTGTGGCAGCGTGCTGCCACACGGCGCCGAAGAGTTGGCCCACCCCGAACCCGATCTCTACATCGTGGGCATGAAGTCCTACGGGCGCGCCCCGACGTTCCTGGCGATGACCGGCTACGAGCAGGTCCGCAGCATCGCCGCCGAACTGGCCGGCGACCACGAGGCGGCCCGCCGGGTCGAGCTGGCGCTGCCCGACACCGGAGTGTGCAATGGGGCAGGGTTGTTCGACAGCCCCGACGACGAGAACGCCGGCGGCGGCTGCTGCGGCCCCGCGCCCACATCGCAGCCGGTGTCTCTGCAACCGGTGTCGTTGCTGCTCAATCCCCTTGGCGGATGACGGAGGCGGATTCTCCTGCCGCAGCCAGCGCAGCTCGGCATGGGCTGCGCTGGGTGCTGGTGACGTTGTGCGTCACCGAGATCACCAGTTGGGGCGTGCTGTACTACGCCTTCACCGTCCTCTCGGAGCAGATCAGCACTGACACCGGCTGGTCGGCGCCCGCGGTGACCGCCGCGTTCTCCGCCGGGCTGGTGACCTCGGCGGTGGTGGGCATCCCGGTCGGGCGGTGGCTGGACCGGGTGGGCCCACGCTGGATCATGACCTCGGGTTCCATCCTCGGTGCGCTCTCGGTGGTGGCGGTGGTCGCGGCACCGAACTACGGCTGGTTCGTCACGGCGTGGGTGCTGGCCGGGGTGGCGATGAGCGCGGTGTTCTATGCACCCGCCTTCGCCGCGCTGACTCGGTTCTTCGGCACCGACGCGGTCCGTGCCCTGACCGTGTTGACGTTGGTGGCCGGGTTCGCCAGCACGGTGTTCGCCCCGTTGACCGCGGCCCTGTCGGCCCAGATGAGTTGGCGCCAAACCTATCTCGTCCTGGCGGTGATCATGGCCGTGATCACGATCCCCGCGCACTCCTTCGGCTTGCGGCGCCCCTGGCCGCCGGTCACCGCCGCACACCACCAGGTCGAGGCGCCGGGCCGCACCGCGCGCAGCGCACCGTTCCTCGCCCTGATAGCGGCGTTCGCGCTCGCCGGACTCGCGTCCTACGCGGTGATCGCCAACCTGGTGCCGCTGATGAGCCAACGCGGCATCAGCACAGGCGCCGCCGCGGTCGCACTGGGCCTGGGCGGCGTAGGGCAAGTGCTCGGCCGTCTCGGCTACCGAACCTTGGTGCGGCGCGTCGGCGTCGTGCCCCGCACGGTCCTCGTCATGGCCGGCGTCGCGGCCACCACCGCGCTGCTGGGATTGTTCAGCGCCTACGCGGCGTTGGTGGCGGTGGCCATCGGTGCCGGGGTGATGCGGGGCATCATGACGCTGCTGCAAGCCACCGCCGTCACCGAACGCTGGGGCGCAACCCATTACGGCCACCTCAGCGCCTTCCTCAATGCCCCGATCATGGTCGCCACAGCGGTCGGCCCCTTCGTCGGCGCGGCGCTGGCCAGTCTTCTTGGTAGCTACGCCGCCATGTTCGTCGCCCTTGGCGCTATCGCCGCGGCAGGGGCATTGGTGGCGGTGGCCACCAGGCCGCGAGTTGAGACCCCCACGCCGATCGTCGGCGTCAGCCGACCGCACTGACCCGTAGCTGACGTGACCAGCTCTGGGTAGCCATCTGCGTTGCGTCCCATGGTGATCCCAGCGGCGGGGTGTAGGACAAGTCCAGGTCGGAGAAGCCCTCGACGGTCATGTCGTGGAACAGGGCGGCGGCGTAGGTGTCGACCCGCTTGGACACCTCGGCACTGCGGTGCCCAACCAGCTGCGCCCCGAGCAGCCGGCCGGTGTGTTGGTCGCCGGTGATCCGGATGTGGATCGGGGTGGCGCCCGGGTAGTACGCCTTGTGGTCATCGGGTGTGGCCGTGGTGGTGACCGGTGTCCACCCGCGGTTTGCGGCGTGAACCTCGTGGTCACGCAGGCCGGTGCGGGCGGCCACCAGGTTGAAGACCTTGACGACCTGGGTGCCGAGGCTGCCGGCGAACCGCGCGTCACCACCGAGAGCGTTCTCCCCGGCGACGCGGCCCTGCTTGTGGGCGGTGGTGCCCAGCGGCAACCAGGTCAGACCCAGGAGGCGGTGGTGAGTGTGCACGCAGTCCCCGGCGGCGAACACGTCAGGCAGGGTGGTGCGCATCGCCTCGTCCACGGCGATCGCACCCTTGACGCCGAGTTCGGCGCCGGCATCCGCGGCCAGCTCCACGTCGGGGCGCACGCCGACCACGACGAGCACGAAATCGACTGTCTTTTCGAGTGTTTCGCCGTTCCGGTGGGCGGTGACCGTGAGGGCGCCGGTATCGGTGGGGGTGACGGCGGAGACGGTGGTGTGGGTGAGGACTTGGACGCCGTGGCGTTGCAGTTCGTCGTGGACCAGGGCGCCCAGCTCGCGGTCCACGGTTGGCAACACTTCGGGGAGCGCTTCGATCTGGGTGACGGCGATGCCGCGGGTGGTGAGTCCTTCGGCCATTTCCAGGCCGATGTAGCCGGCGCCGATGATGACCGCGGTCTTTGGGTCGCGCTGTTGCAGGGAGTCCATGACGGCGAAGGTGTCGCCCATCGAATGCAGCAGGTGCACACCGTCTTCGGGGCCGAGGGCGTCGGGGCCGGTGAGTCCGTCGATCGGTGGGCGGGCGCTGACCGCACCGGTGCCGACGACCAGGGCGTCATAGGACAATTCGACGGGCTCCCCGGCGGCGTCGAGGACGTCGAGGGTGTGCTCGGCGACGTTGATTCTGGTGGCGCGGGTGTCGGTGAGCACCCGCATGCCGGTGGCGGCCAGGTCGTCGGCGGTGCGATGCGCCAGGTGGGACCAGTGCGTGACCTCCCCGGAGACGTAGTAGGGGATGCCGCAGATGGAGAAGTTGGGGTAGTTGTCGGCGACGACGACGGTCACCTCAGTGCTGGGGTCGAGTTCGCGGATGCGCAGGGCCGCGCTGATTCCGGCGTCGCTGCCGCCGATGGCGACGATATGGCGTGCGGGCATGACGAAGTCTCCTCAGGAGATCGAGTGGGTCAAGGGCAGTTGCTGCTGGGCTACAGCGTGAGAGCAGGGGTGGGTGTCAGGCGTCGATCAGCGTGGCGTGCAGTTCGCGCACGCGGGCGGTGATGTCGTCGCGGACCAGGCGCATCCGTTCGAGGCCGTCGATGCCGCGGTCGGAGGGTTCGTCGGTGTCCCAGTTCTCCACCCGGGTGCCCGGCGGCGGATCCAGTTTCGCTTCGCGGCCGAGGGTGACCACCAGCTCCACCTCGCGGGCCAATTCGTAGTCCACTGCCTTGGGTTTCTCATTGGTGATGTCGACGCCCACCTCCAGCAGAGCTTGGGCGGACAGGTCGTTGACCGCGGCACCGGGTTTGGTGCCCGCCGAATGCACCGTCACGGTGTTACCGGCGAGCTGGCGCATCAGGCCGGCCGCCATCTGGGACTTGCCGCCGTTCTTCACGCAGACGAACAGCACCGACGGTGTGGAGGAATCGGTCATCGCCGGTCAGCCCGGGCCGACGGTGACGTCGAGCTCGGCGAGCAATCGTCGGACGCGTTCTTCGATGTCGTCGCGGATGGGGCGGACCGCGTCGAGGCCTTGACCGGCGGGGTCGGGCAGTTCCCAGTTCACGTACCGCTTGCCGGGGAAGACCGGGCAGGCGTCTCCGCAGCCCATGGTGATCACCACGTCGGCGGCCTGGACGATTTCGTCGGTCCACGGTTTGGGGAACTCCCCGGTGATGTCGATCCCGATTTCGGCCATCGCCGCGACCGCGGACGGGTTGATGGCATCACCAGGTTCGGAGCCACCCGACCAGGCCACCGCGTGCTCACCGGCGAGGTGGGTGACGAACCCCAACGCCATCTGGGACCGGCCGGCGTTGTGGGTGCACAGGAACAGCACCGTGGGCTTGCCGTCGCTGATCTTGCCTTCCACCCGTGCCAGGGCGTGCAGGCGTTGGCGGGCGAACCGCTCGGCCAACAGGGGCAGGAAATTCGGGACGGTGGCGCGGCCGGCGAACTGCTCGTAGGAGGTGTGCAGGAACCGTTCGATCGTCTCGACGTTGAAGCTGTCGCCGAAGTCGCGTTCCAACCGGGTGGCCGCCGTGGTGAGCGCGTGCCGTTGGTCGACGGACAGGTCGCGGTGCGGGCGCAGGGCGGCGGGGCTCTCGGACATGGTGTCAGGACTCCTGTGTCGTCGTCGACGGCGAAACGGTGGTGGGCGCGGTGGTGTTGCCGTCGCGGAAGCGTCGCCGTAGCGCCAGCGACACGTACACCAACGCCACCAGGACCGGGACTTCAATCAGCGGCCCGACGACGCCGGCGAGTGCTTGGCCGGAGGTGGCGCCGTAGGTGGCGATGGCGACGGCGATCGCGAGTTCGAAGTTGTTGCCCGCTGCGGTGAACGCCAGGGTGGTGGTGCGTTGGTAGCCCAGGCCGATCCCGGCGCCGAGGAGGTATCCGCCGCCCCACATGATCGCGAAATATGCGAGCAGGGGAAGTGCGATGCGCACCACGTCCAACGGCCGGGTGGTGATCTGTTCTCCTTGCAGCGCAAAGAGAATGACGATGGTGAACAGCAGCCCGTAAAGCGCCCACGGCCCGATCCGCGGCAAGAATTTCGACTCGTACCCGTCGCGGCCCTTGGCCTTCTCGCCGAGTCGGCGTGACAGGTAGCCGGCCAGTAGCGGGATGCCGAGGAAGATGAGCACCGATTTGGCGATCTGCCACGGCGACGTACTGATCGTGGTCTGCTCCAGTCCCAGCCAGCCGGGCAGGACCGACAGGTAGAACCAGCCCAGGACGGCGAACATGATCACCTGGAAGATCGAGTTGAGGGCGACCAGGACGGCGGCGGCTTCGCGGTCACCGCACGCGAGGTCGTTCCAGATGATGACCATGGCGATGCAGCGGGCCAGGCCCACGATGATCAGGCCGGTCCGGTATTCGGGCAGGTCCGGGAGCATCAGCCAGGCCAACGCGAACATCAGCGCCGGGCCGAACACCCAGTTCAAGAACAGTGAGCTGAGCAGCAGTTTGCGGTCTCCGGTGACGGTGTCGAGGCGGTCGTAGCGGACCTTGGCCAGCACCGGGTACATCATGATGAGCAGGCCGAGGGCGATGGGCAGCGAAATGCCGTCGACCTGAACGCTTTCCAGCGCGGTGTTCAACCCAGGGATCCAGCGGCCGAGCAGCAGGCCGGCGACCATGGCGACGCCGATCCAGACCGGCAGGAACCGATCGAGCGTGGAGAGCTTGCCGATCACCGGCGCGGAGGCGCCCGTTTCCTTCGTGTCGGTCATGCCGTCACCCCCGCCAGCGCCGCGGTGTTCAGATTCACCAGCGCCGAGATGTCCTGCAGGGCTTCGGGAACCACGGCGTAGTACACCCAGGACGCCCGCCGCTCGGATGTGAGCAGGCCGGCGTCGCGCAGCACCTTGAGGTGATGCGACACCGTGGGCTGCGAGACGTCGATGCCGCCGGAGATATCGCAGACGCACGCCTCGCCACCGGAATGGCTGGCGATCGCGCTGAACAGCCGCAACCGCACCGGATCAGCCAGTGCCTTCAACGTCTTGGCCATCTCGACCGCGGCCGGCTCACTCAACGGCTCACCGAGCAGTGGCGGCGTGACGCAACAAGCATCCGCCGTCATGTCCCTCTGATTCGACATACATCGATATTGACCGACGTCGAATCAAGATGCAAGCGAACGACGAGTGAACATCGACGACGTTCCTCCCAGACGCTGCCGCCTCGTCGACGGCATACAACGCTGAGCCGCCGGTGGCGCGAGACGACATGACCTTCCTCGTCTCGCATGGGCATATCGTCCTGAAACAGATGGAAACCCTTCGGGCGGCCCCGGCTAGGCTGCTCGCGGAGCTGACGCGGCCGGCGACGGATTCCCACAGATCGTCCGTGCGGCTGGAGCTACGGGTGACGTCCTCGCGTTTACCGCCCAAGAACCTCACTGTGAGTTCGGTGCCTTCGATCTCCCCCAGCCAGCTTCGTCATCTGCGCCGACGTCGTGCGATCAAGTCTCGCTTCGAGAGCGCTGTCGGGACCGCACTCTCAGCCAGGTGGGCGCCGGTCACGCCGTCCGCTTGTGACGCAGAGGGGGTGAGACACCGTGGGCAGAACACGTGATGTCGAATCGCCGACTCCACTGCAGACGTGCTTCCGCGCGGAGCACGCCGCGGAGGACTCCTTCCTTAATTGCTTGTCATTGCACTAACTCTCGATGATGCGGGTCACGTAGGGGGTCATTCCGCCGGTGCGCACGGGTGAAACCTTTACGGGAACGCCGGTTTGTTGCGCTTCGAGCATCTGGCCGTTGCCAAGGTAAAGGGCTTCGTGCTGGCCGCCGGAGGGACCCCAGAACAAGAGGTCGCCCCGCTTGGCCTGGGACGGGGGAACTTTTCGGCCGGCGTCGTATTGGTCGCCGGAGTAGCGGGGAAGCAGAACCCCGACGCCGGCGAAGGCGTAGCGGGTCAGGCCCGAGCAGTCGAATCCGACAGTGCCTGCGCCAGAATCGATTCCGGTACTCGGACCGTTGAGGCTTCCTCCGCCCCACGAGTAGGGGACACCGCGTTGGGATCCTGCTCGACGAATCACGTATTCGATGGCCTGTGCTCCCCGGACACGGTTGCCGCTCAAAGCCGAGGTCGGATCGCTGGCCGGGCTCGTCAAGCCCAGGCTGCTCAGAAATTTGCGTCCCATGTCCATGGTGGTTCGGGCGGCGTTGGCGCTGGCCTGTAGTGAGGCGTTGGCGATCGCTACCGGATCGCCGGGGGCTCCGGCGCTCAGCACGCTGGGCAGTGACGGATCCCATGGGCTGACGGGTTCGGCGTGAGCGGGCGTGGCAAGGACGATGGCCAACAGCGCGCAGCCGATGAGGAGGAGTTGCGTCACGCCGAAGCGACGGTGCCCCGTGGCTTCCGCTGTGGGCGACGTGGCGATACGTCGACCAGGATGGCTGGTCTCAGACTGGGAGGGCATCGACGTCGGTTCTCCTTCTCAGGCGGCAACGCCCCGGGGTGTGAGGCCGCCGACTTCGTGCGCCGGCTCGCTTGTCTACGGCCTAGCTCAGTACGTAGCGGAAGCGGATATAAGCCGAACGTACATCACATCAGCCCCTCTGTTAACAGCAGTAACAGAAGAACAGTCGTGTAATTCGTTGGGTGCGTGGGGATGTGCCGTGTCGGCCGCCGTCGCTTGTCCGACGGCATGCCGACCTGTGGAGACGTCGAACTCGACGTCACGTCACCGAGTCCTGGTGACGGCTGGGTCGGCTGTCGCAGTGTGCGATGTGAATGCGCAGCCGCCGGCGGTGGTGAACGGGTACGTGATTTGCAGCAGGTAGCTGCTGGGGTAGTCGGGTTTGACGGCGATGCCGAGTTGGGTGGAGTCGAAGCGGCGAGTGGGGTCGTAGGAGTGGGTTCGCATCAGGTGGTCCCAGATCAGCGTGAACAGTCCGAAGTTGACGTCCCCGACGCCGGCCCACTTGAGGTGGTGGAAGCGGTGCCCTTCGTTGAGCGCGAGCAGGTGCTTGGCCGGGCCGATGCAGTAGTCGGCGTTGGAATGCTGCAGAAGCAGCTGAACGGCGACGGCGAGAGCAAGCACGGACGCGACGTCGACGGGAAGCCCAATCAGAATCAACGGGGCCACGCCAGCCGTCATCTCCACGGTCTGGTGCAGCGGGTGCTTCATGAGGCCGTTGAGGCCGTACATGCGGGTGATGCTGTGGTGCACCGCGTGGAAGCGCCACAAAATCCCCACGCGGTGGCTGGCTCGGTGGACCAAGGTGATACCGAGGTCGGCGACCAGGATGGACGTCACCACTTGGGCGATGAACGGCCAGCTGCTGGGCCACAACTCGGGCGTTGGGACTACCTCGGCCAGCAGGGGGATGGTGGCGACGCTGGCCAGGACCAGTGCTTCGTTGACGGCGGCGTGGATGCGGTCACGGGCAGTATCGGCGCGATCGTGGTTCCAGCCCGGGTCGTAGGGAATGACTCGTTCGGCGAGGAATGACATCGCGATGGCCACGGCCAGGACGGCCAGCAGCCAGTAGTGGGCGGTGTGGGCAACGGTGAGGACTATCGCGGCTCCGTTGACGCCGACCAGCATCGCTGGGGCATAGCCGTAGCGGATGGTTGCCCGGATCGCGGTCTCGGTGAGGTGCATCCTCGAATGGTCGGCCCCGCTGGGGTGTTCGGGCTTGAACGTTTCGGCTAGACACTGGTGTCGAGGTCCCAATTCAGGTGCTTGCTCAGGAGTGAGGGCGGCAGTCCGAAGGTGTCG
The DNA here is from genome assembly GCF_010731735.1 of Mycolicibacterium sediminis. Lineage (GTDB taxonomy): Bacteria > Actinomycetota > Actinomycetes > Mycobacteriales > Mycobacteriaceae > Mycobacterium > Mycobacterium sediminis. Next base: position 5,898,565 of record NZ_AP022588.1, on the reverse strand, counting down.
CGGCAGGTTCGGCTGAGATGGGCGCTGTCGGCGAAGCCGGCGGTGTGGGCGGCGGTGGTGAGATCATCGCCGGCCTGAACCCGGGTGATCGCGATGTGCAATCGGCGTCACAACACGTACCGGCGCACCGGAATTCCGACCTCGTCGGTGAACAGGTGGGTCAACCGGCTGGCCGAGATGCCGACCCGGGCGGCCACGTCGGTGACCCGCACCGCACCTGAGCCGGTGAGAGTGGCCAACAGGTCCAGCGTGGCGACGACGGCAGGATGACGCTGCGGGCCTGGTCCGGCGTGAATCGGTGTCAGCTGGGTGACCAAGTTGGTCACTACCTCAGCCAGAGTGCGCTCCCGGGTGTGGCTCAGCACGGGCCCGCTGGTCCATCCGTGGTGGATGCTGCGGTGGTGCGCCGCGCGGCCGGCGGTGGACTCGGGATCCAGGAACACCAGGCACCCCCGCGCGGCACCGGTGTCGATCCGATGGGTGGCATCGGCGGGCACGATCACCTTCGCACCGCGGTGGCAGACGCCGTTGCCGTCGACGATGGTCATCGCCGTGGGTGCGGTCATGACCTGGACGGCGTGGTGGGCATGTGGGTCGGTGACGCCGATGGTTCCGCTGAATGCCAGCACACCGGGCCGCAGCAGCGCCGATCCCGCCCACGGTTGTTCGGTCACGACACGTTGAGGTTCTATGGCCTGGTCAGTGCTGGCGAGCGCGGTGGCGTCGCGGCGGATGTGACTGTTGAACTCTGATGGGCGGTGGTAGCGAATCGGCGCAGTCGCAGGCTGTTGCTGACGACGAAGACCGAGCTGAACGCCATGGCGGCACCGGCGATGAGCGGGTTGAGCAGCCCCAGTGCTGCCAGCGGCAGAGCGGCGACGTTGTAGGCGAAGGCCCAGAACAGGTTGCCCTTGATGGTCGTCAAGGTGGCGCGGGACAGCCGGATGGCGTCGGCGGCCGCGCGTAAATCGCCGCGAACCAGGGTGATGTCCGACGCTTCGATGGCGACGTCGGTGCCGGTTCCCATGGCCAGACCCAGATCCGCCGCGACGAGTGCGGCGGCATCGTTGACACCGTCGCCGATCATCGCCACGATGTGCCCCCGGGCCTGTAGATCCTTCACGACGTCGACCTTGTCGGCCGGCAGGACTTCGGAGATGACGTCATCGGCGTCGATGCCAACCTGGGCGGCGACCGCGTGCGCTGCGCGACGGTTGTCCCCGGTGAGCAGGATGGGACGCAGACCCAGCTGACGTAGCTGTGAAATCGCCTCGTAGGAGGTGTCTTTCACCGTGTCGGCGACGACGATCACCGCGCGCATTGCGCCGTCCCAGGCCACCCATACCGGTGTGTAGCCGAGCCCTTCGGCCGTGTCGGCGGCGGCGAGCAGGACGTCCGGTGTGGCGAGCGACCACTCGTCGGTGAGCCAGGTCCGCTTCCCGACGAGCACGGCATGTCCGGCGACGACCCCGCTGACGCCGTGGCCGTCGTGGGTGGCGAAGCTCTCGACAGCGGGCGGCGCGGTCCCGTCGCCGTGTGCGGCGGCCGCGGTGATCGCGCGGGCAATGGGGTGCTGGGAGGCGTCTTCGAGAGCTGCGGCCAGGGTGAGGGCCTGTGCGGCCGTTTCCCCGTCGGCGGGGTGCACGCCGACCATGGTCATCGTGCCGGTGGTGACGGTGCCGGTCTTGTCGAGCACGACGGTGTCGACGCGGCGGGTGGATTCCAGGACGTGCGGTCCCTTGATCAGGATGCCCAGTTGGGCGCCGCGGCCGGTCCCGACGAGCAAGGCGGTCGGTGTCGCCAGCCCCAGCGCGCACGGGCAGGCGATGATCAGGACGGCGACGGCGGCAGTGAACGCCGCGGTTGCTGTATGGCCCGTGGCCAACCACGTGGTGAGCGTCAGCAGCGACAGGGCCATGACGATGGGGACGAAGATTGCCGAGACCCGGTCGGCGAGGCGCTGTACGGAGGCCTTTCCGTTCTGGGCTTCCTCGACCAGGCGCGCCATCTGGGCCAGTTGAGTGTCGGCGCCGATGCGGGTGGCTTTCACGACGAGGCGACCGCCCGAGTTGACGGTGGCTCCGGTGACCGGATCGCCGGGGCGCACTTCGACCGGTACCGGTTCACCGGTGAGCATCGACGCGTCGACCGCCGAGGTGCCGTCGGTGATCACACCATCGGTGGCGATCTTCTCACCTGGGCGGACGACGAACAGGTCACCGACCGCCAGTTGTGCTGTGGCAATGCGGATTTCGGCACCATTGCGTAGCACTGCGACGTCCTTGGCCCCCATGTCGAGTAGCGCCCTCAGGGCGGCGCCGGATCGTGACTTGGCGCGGGCCTCGAAGTAGCGGCCCGCCAGGATGAAGACGGTGACGGCGGCGGCGACCTCGAGGTAGACGTGGTCGGAGCCGGACGCCGAGTCGGGCAGCAGGCTGAACGTCATGCGCATGCCCGGCATGCCGGCGTGACCCAGGAACAGCGCCCACAGTGACCACAGATAGGCGGCACCGACGCCCAGCGATATCAGGGTGTCCATCGTGGCGGCACCGTGGCGGGCATTGGCCCATGCGGCGCGGTGAAACGGCAGCGCACCCCACACCACGACCGGTGAGGCCAGCGTCAACGCCAGCCACTGCCAGTTGGTGAACTGCAGTGCCGGGACCATCGACAAGACGACGACCGGAACGGTCAACACCAGCGAGATCAGGAGACGAGCCCGCCAGGCGGCGGTCTCGTCGGGCTGAACCTGGTCGCCGCCGGCCTCGTCGGACACGGCCTGGGGTGCGGTGGCCGTGTAGCCGGTCGCCTCGACCACTGCGACCAAGTCGTCGGGGGCGATGGCGTCGGGGTAGGTGATCTTCGCCTTCTCGGTGGCGTAGTTGACGGTGGCGACGACGCCGTCGAGCTTGTTGAGTTTCTTCTCGATCCGGGCCGCGCACGACGCGCACGTCATGCCGCCGATCGACAGCTCGATACTGCGCGAATGCGCCACATCGGCGATGTGATCGGCGGTGCTCATGACATGTCCCTTCGTGGGGTGGAACGCGGTGCGGTGCTGACGGGGTCAATCAGTGGCGAGGTGGTAGTCGCCGGCTTCGTCGAGGGCGGCGGCGATCTGCTCACCGGTCACGCCGGCGGTACTGGTGACTCGCACCGTCGACGTGGCGCCGGGTTTCAGGTCGACGGCGACGTCGGTGACGCCGGGGACTGCGGAGATTTCTTCGGTCACGGCGGTGACGCAGTGGCCGCAGGTCATTCCGGTGACGGCGAACACGGTGACGATGCTGTCCTCGGTCTCCGGGTCTGGGGTCGTCGTGGTCGGGCCTGACGTGGTGCGGGGCGCGCAGCATCCGCAGCTGCTGTTTCCGGTTTCCAGCAGCGGCAGCGGTTCGCGTAGGTCGAGGTTGGTCATGTGACGTCCTTCTGTTGGTGAAGCGGGTTGTGGGAGAGCAGCTGCGGTCAAGAGCGGACGAGGCGGGCGATGGCCGCTGATGCCTCACTGATCTTCTGGTCGGCGATGTCGCCGCCCTGCTGGACCGCGGCGCTCACGCAGTGGGTGAGGTGCTCATCGAGGAGCGCGAGCGCCACGGACTCCAGGGCCTTGGTGGCGGCCGAAATCTGGGTGAGGACGTCGATGCAGTAGCTGTCGTTCTCCACCATCCGAGCCAACCCACGCACCTGTCCTTCGATGCGGCTGAGGCGTTTCAGGTGGGCGTCTTTGGACTGGAGATATCCAGGTGAGGTGTGTTCCATGGGTCAGTCCATTCTCGTCGTGTACCCCCAGGGGGTATGGCGCCCACTATACCCCCAAGGGGTATCTCTTCGTCAAGGCCGCGACGACGCCCCCTGGCGTGCGGATCGTGGGGCAATCCGACGGCAGGTGCCCGATGGTCCCCACGGCGCCCCGGTCGCCCGTGCGGGCCGTGTCGCAATGCAGCGTTTCCGTCTTTCACGGCGAAGGTTGCTAACTGTGGAACTTCTCAGGACGCCGACGGTGCAGGGACGCGCTTGATCGTGCCCGCGACGCCACCAGGCGCGGGCGACGAGGCGCCGACCCAGGCGCAACGTGCCACTCGTCCGTCATCGAACCATTCTACGTAGCAACTCCGTAGAAGTGCTGGTCGCGGCGGTATTTCGGCCGCGGTTCGACGATTGATGCTGGAACGGCGGCCGTGGGATCTCCCGACGATATCGAGTCTCTGAACTGCCATTTCTCTTCCCGGTTACTGGTTGGTCTCAGGATCATGTCGACGTGTCGGCGCCGGTGGCTCCGCTCGCGACGCTGCTACAGTCGAGTCACTGTGTGGATCAATGACGCTCCCAAGGCGCGCTGGTGGCGCTCCCTCGCTGCCGTGGCAGCGGTGGTGGGGGTGCTGTTGATCACCGTCGAAATCGGGTCGTCGTCGGTCGGTGGGTCAACGCCGCACTTGCCGCACTCGTTGTCGGCGTCGGCGGGGGAATGGTTTGCTGTCGTCGTTGACCACTCGCACTTCGAGGACGGTTCCGATCCGTCGGCCCCGCCCACGTTGACGGCGGCGGTACTTCCCCGCGGAGCGGCCGCTGCGTTGGTGATGTTCGGCGTGTTGGGCGCCGTGGCCATCTTCGCTCGGTTCTCGACTCTGCCGTCGTTGGTGCCGGTTCGCGGTCCGCCGCGGACGGGCCAGGTGGTTGGTGCCGGTCGCGATTTACTGATCCGTTTCTGCGTCGACCGCTGCTGAGAGTTACGCCATCAGGCCGTCGCGACCAACGCGTGACGGCCGGTGTTTCGCTGTCCAGTCAACTGCCGCAATCGCGGATTCCCCACAGAAGCGACGATCCCATGAACCCTGTCCTGTCCCGCCCCACACCCGATCTGCGCGCGTTGCGCCATTCCCCACCCGACACCAACCACCGGCCCAGCGGCATGATTGGGCACACCCCGGTTCTCTGGATTTCCGCGCCGCTGAGCGCACCGGACCACGGTTTTTGGGCCAAACTCGAGTCATCCAACCCCGGGGGGATGAAGGACCGGTCCGCGATGCACATGGTCGAGCGTGGGCGGGCCCGCGGCGACCTGCGTCCCGGTGCTCGAATCATCGAATCCACCAGCGGCACATTGGGGTTGGGCTTGGCGCTGGCGGGAACCGTGCACGGGCACCCGGTCACGTTGGTGACCGACCCGGGTCTGGAGCCGATCATCGTGCGGATGTTGCGCGCCTACGGCGCCCAGGTGGAGATGGTCGGCGAACCTCACCCCACCGGGGGTTGGCAACAGGCCCGCCGGGAACGCGTCGCCGAACTGCTCGCCGCCGAACCAGGCGCGTGGTATCCCGACCAGTACAACAACCCCGACAACGTCGCCGCCTATCAATCGTTGGCCCTGGAACTGCTCGGCCAGCTCGGCCACGTCGATGTCTTGGTGTGCTCGGTCGGTACCGGGGGGCACTCGGCCGGCGTTGCCCGGGTGCTGCGCCAGTTCAACCCCGACCTGCAGCTGATCGGCGTCGATACGATCGGGTCGACCATCTTCGGGCAACCCGCAGCGCCACGACTGATGCGAGGGTTGGGTTCGAGCATCTACCCGCGCAACGTCGACTACTCGGCGTTCAACGAAGTTCATTGGGTCGCACCGGCAGAAGCAGTGTGGGCATGCCGCGCCCTGGCGTCCACGCACCACGCCAGCGGCGGGTGGAGCGTGGGTGCCGTGGCGTTGGTGGCGGGCTGGATTGCACGCCAGCATGGTGCCGGCACCACCGTGGCCGCGGTGTTCCCCGACGGCCCTCAGCGGTACTTCGACACCGTCTACAACGACGATTACTGCCGTGAGCACGGCCTGTTGCTCGACCAACCGCCGCTAGACCCGAAGGTCATCGATCATCCGAGCGACACGGTGGTCGCGTCGTGGACGCGGTGCACCGCGACACCGGATCCGGTGGCGATGGTGCACCCATGACGTGGTGGGCGCAGTTCCGGAGCTTCGACGTGCCCAGCCGAATGCTGATGATCAACCAGTTCGGCATCAACGTCGGCTTCTACATGTTGATGCCCTACCTCGCCGGCTATCTGGCAGGGCCGCTGGGTCTGGCGGCGTGGGCGGTCGGTCTGGTGCTGGGTGTGCGCAACTTCTCTCAGCAGGGCATGTTCATCGTGGGTGGAACACTCGCGGACCGGCTGGGCTACAAACCGCTCATCGTGGCCGGATGCCTGTTGCGTACCGGTGGCTTCGCCCTGCTGGTGGTGGCGCAATCCTTGCCCGCCATTTTGATCGCCTCGGCGGCAACGGGTTTCGCAGGGGCTTTGTTCAATCCCGCAGTCCGGGCCTACCTGGCCAGCAACGCCGGAGACCGACGCGTCGAGGCGTTCGCGATGTTCAACATCTTCTATCAGGCGGGCATCCTGCTCGGTCCGCTCATCGGGCTCGCGCTGATCGCGTTCGACTTCCGGGTGACCGCGCTAGGAGCCGCCGTCGTGTTCGGGGCGCTGACGGTTGCGCAACTGTTCGCTCTGCCTCAGCACCGGGGCGGTGCCCACGCGCGGGGGACGTCGATCCGCCAGGACTGGCGCATGGTGGTGACCAACCGCTCCTTCGTCTTGTTCTCCGCGGCCATGATCGGGTCCTACGTCTTGTCGTTCCAGGTGTATCTGGCCCTGCCGCTTCAGGCGTCGATGTTGCTACCGAACGCCCAATCAGCCCTCGTCGCATCGCTGTTCGTGGTGTCAGGGTTGGTCGCGGTGGCCGGACAGCTGCGCATCACACGGTGGTTCGCTGCGCGGTGGGGACCCGGTCGCAGTCTGGTGATCGGGATGATGATCTTGGCGTGCGCGTTCGTGCCGTTGACGGTGGTGCCAGATGGCGAGCGGTTCGGTGTCGTGCCTGCTGTGCTCGCCCTGGTGGCCTCGGCGGGCCTGCTGGCGGTCGGCTCGGCGGCGATCTTCCCGTTCGAGATGGACACGGTGGTGTCGCTGTCCGGTGGCGAGTTGGTGGCCACCCACTACGGCTTCTACAACACGATCGTGGGCGTCGGCATTCTGATCGGCAACCTGGCCACCGGCTCGATCCTGAGTGCAGGCCAACGCATCGGGGTCGCCGAGATCCTTTGGGGTGCACTCATTCTGGTGGGTGTCTTGGCTGCCGTAGCGATCGATCGCCTGGATCGCACCGGGCGCTTGCAACGTCGAGAACCGGCGAGCGCCACCGACGTCGCGACCGAGCGCTGAGAGCACCCAGATGCTCGGCGGGCGACATCGCCCGCCGAGCACCGTCGGGTGGGCTTTAGCCGAGCATGCCCCGCATCTGGGTGATCTCGGCTTGCTGATTTGCGATGATGGCCTGGGCCAGCTTCTTGGCATCCGGGTTGGTGCCGTCGCGCAGCTCGGTGTTGGACATGTCGATGGCGCCGGTGTGATGGTCGATCATCATCTGAAGCCACACCTGGTCGAATGCCTTGCCGGACAACCCGGTGAGGTTGTTCATCTGCTCAGCGGACATCATGCCCGGCATGCCTCCCATGCCTGGCATGTCATGGTCGCCCATCTCTGCTGACGGCGCGGGCTTGCCGAAACTCGCGAGCATGCTGGTCATCTGGGTCATTTCGGGTCCTTGAGCCTTTTCGATGTTCTGAGCCAGCGTGAGGACCTGCTGGTTCTGGGATCGGCTCGGCACGAGTTTGGCCATGTCGACGGCCTGCGCGTGATGGGGGTACATCATCTGCAGGAACATGACGTCGGCGTCGTTGAAGTCCGTGCGGGTGGCACTCGGCGCCGCTGACGCCGACGAGCCGCCGTGATCCATTCCGGGCATCGATCCGCTCGTCCCGGCGGAACTGGAGACGGTCGGGGATGCCGAGGTGTCGGATGCGGTGTCGGTACAGCCGGCGACGGTCAGGGCTACCGCGACGGCGGCTGCGAGGACGGTGGGCTTGACGGCGGTGGTGGAACTGAACATGAGTGTTTCCTTCTACGTTGTGTCGATGACTGGGATGAATGAGGACAGGTGTCGATGGGTGACCTGCTCGTCGTTAGCGGCCACAGGTGACTCCCTGTCAGACCCGCAGAATCGACAGTTGATGAAGGGTGAGGACGGTCCAGGGAGGTGCACGCTGACGGCGGCGGTTGCTGCGCCGGATCTTCGGCGCGATGAGCACTGCGTTGCGGGTTCCGATCCAGCACAGCATTGCCAGGCCGGCGATGATCGCGATGGCAGTCATGATGAAGACGCAGCCGTGCAGCCCGGTGTGTTGCTGGCCGCAGTCGTCGCCGTCGCAGGGTGTGGACGCCGGGGCGGCGGGCCCACCGGTGGTGTGATGCTGGCTCGTCGCTGCCATCGGGGGCTGCGCGTCGTGGTCGTGGCCGAGTGTGAACGTCACGGCGTGCATGGTGACGATTCCACCCAGCAGGACCACCAAGAGCAGGAGTCGCGCGACGGCGGGCAACGGTGCCACACCACGCACGGTCATCATGACTGCCATCATAGTCGGCACCGGAACTCATACCCCACAGGGGTATAGCATTGGGTCGTGAATCCCCGCAGGCAGGCCCGCTCGGACGTGACGACCTCCTTCACCCAAGTGGCAGCCGGCGACGGGCGAGGTGGCGGCACGACGGTGGCTGTCCGGATCGCCGCGACGATCGTGGCGTGCGCACTCAGTGTGGCCGTCGTGGCCTGCTCGAACCCGCAATCCCCCTCTGCCGAAGCAGGTTTCACCACCTCGGTGTCGGTGCCCCTGGATGCACCGCTCAGCCATCTGCACGGCTTGCACGTCGACAGAAGTGGGACGTTGCTGGCCGGAACGCACAGCGGATTGTTCTCGATCGACGTTGCCACGGGCGTGACCGCGCGGGTCGGTGATTCCGATGACGACTTCATGGGATTGGGCGGCGCCTCGGGCACTGACGACCTGGTGTCGTCCGGGCATCCCGGTCCGTCCAGTGATGCGCCTAACCCGCTGGGGCTGCGAGCCAGTAGGGACGGTGGCCAGACGTGGATGACCCGATCTCGGTCCGGTTCGACCGACTTCCACGCCCTGGCCACCGACGGCACGTCGTTGGTGGGCTCCGATGGTCGTGGGCTGCAGACGTCGAACGACGGTGGGGTCACGTGGAACCCAGGCGCCGACGTCACGGTGGGAGCGCTGACCATCACGCCGTCAGGGGTTTGGGCGGTGACCCCCGATGGTGCGGCACGCAGCACCGATGGCGGGCGGTCGTTCACCGCGATGCCCGCAGCGCCGCCACTGGCTCTGATCAGCGGCACCAGTCGTGGGCTGTGGGGCGTCGATGGCGCTGGGTATGTCTGGTCCAGTGCGGACGGCGCCGAGTGGGACAAGGGTGGCCGTGTCGGCGCGGTGCAGGCATTGACCTCGGGACCGGACGGCACGGGGTACGCCGCATCGAGTGACGCGGTGTACGTACTGGAACGTTCAGACGCCACGGGGTGAGGTGTTCGGTTCCCGTCAAGCGGGGCTTCAGTCAGTGGTGGCAGAGCGCGCCGGTGAAGACCGGGACCGCGATCGTCAGGCTGATCGCCGTCCACAGCGTGACCCGATCGCGCCACCGCACACCGGCAGGCGCGGGCGCAGCGAGGCGGGCCGCCCGGTCGAGCACGGCAGTGTGGGCCGCGCCGAGGGCCGCCGCCGGAACCGTGGGCCGACCGACGAGCGCCGCCATGCCGCACAGCAGTGGGTGGCGGCCGTGGCGGCGAGCCGCGCTGTCGTCGGCGTTCATCTCCAAAAGCCGTGAGACCGCGTCCGGCCCGGCGGCCAGCAGCGGCAGCGAGGGAAGTCCAGCGGCGGCGGCACGCAACACCATCAACAGCTGGTGGTGGCGACCAGTCAGGTGCGCGTACTCATGGGCGAGCACTGCGGCCAGTTGGTCGTCTTCGAGGCTTGCCAGCGCCGCGCTCGTGACGACGATGGCGCGCGGACGTCCCGATACGCAGTAGGCCGCGGCCTGATCGGCGTTGACGACGAACACGTCGCGCCATGGGGTGGGTCGACCGACGACGCGGGCTGCCATCGCGTGTTCGTGGCTGGTCGTGCGGAGCGTGCGCAGCGTCCTGGCGATGCGCAGCCCGAACACCAGCGATAACGCCAGCGACGTTCCGATGAGGGTGACGGCGATGGTCGCCGCGACGGGGCGCGCCATGTCGATCTGGCCGAGGTGGCCGAGGATCTCCAGACACATTGTCCCGACGACGCTGTTGGACAGGGCGTCCGCGGCGTCGAGCGCCAACACGACCATCGCTGCCGCCCAGGCGCCCAGGACACCGACGATCGCGGTGAGCCAGGCGGTCACGCCAAGGAGCGGGTTGATTCCGCGGGTGGTGATCTTCGCCAGCACGCGGGGCCCCCACCAACTCATCAGCGCGGCGTACAGCAGGAGGCCCGCCGCGACGCTCATGAGCTTGCCCGGCGGTTGATGAAGCGGCGAAGGGTGGACTTCACTTGCGCCGATTCGGCGTCGTTCATCTGATCGAGGAAGTGCGACAGCACCAGGTTCGTGTCCCCGCCGGATTCGAAGGCATTGCGCATCAATTGGGCGGAATGCTCTTCCCGAGTCATCGCCGGACGGTAGTGGTATGCCTTGCCGACCCGCTCGCGTACCAGCCACCCCTTGCGGTGAAGATTGTCCATCGTCGAGAGCACGGTGGTGTAGGCGATCACCCGGTCTGCGGCGAGTTCGTCGAAGATGTCGCGGACCGTGCACACGTCGTCGCGGTCCCATACCCGGTCCATCACGACGGCCTCGAGTTCTCCGAAACCCCGAACTCGCACGGCACGCTCCTGCGGTTTGACTGCGACGTCTCGCACCGGCTGCGAGGTCGGACAGATGCAGCTCAACTTAGGCCGCCAACGGCGTCGCGCCAATTCCCGGCGCGCCAATGTCTCGAAACCGTTACAGCTCTGCACGTCGCCTGTGACGAGAGTTACTGCCGCGGCCAAAGTGATATACGGTCCAGCAACGTACGTCCCAACTACGTACTACGAACATGCGTAGTACGGCAGCCGTGCGAAGCACACGGGCACATCGCGCAGGACGTGGACGCGGTCCGAGTAGTAGGGAGATCACAGGCGGATGGCAATCAGTCGGCATTTGGGCCGCTCCGTGTCGGTGGTCGCTGCCGCCGCGCTAGTGGTGACCTCGATGAGCGCGCCCGCCCCTGCGCGTGGGGAACCGGGACCCGTCGCCGGAAGTGCGGACACGGTGACCGCGCTGATCGTCCAGGTAGCCGAGGCGGATCACCGGTTGCAGCAACTCGGTGCCCAAGTCCAGGATCGCCAGGAAGGCGTGAACAAGGCAATCGCCGAGGTCCAGACCGCGCGCGACGCGGCCGAGACGGCCCGCCGCGACGTGGAGACCAGCCAGCTGGCCGCACGCGAGGCCAACACTGCCATCGCCGCCGCGCAGCAGCGGTTCGACACCTTCGCCGTCGCGGCCTACGTAAACGGCCCCTCCGATTCCTACCTGACGGCGGCCAGTCCCGAGGACGTCATCGGTGCTGCCGGGACGGGCCAGACGCTGCAGATCAGCTTCGAGAAAACCAGGGCGGACCTCGCGCGGGCGCGCACCGCGGCGGTGAACGAGGAGTCCTCGGCGCGGGCGGCTCGACAACGAGCAGATGAGGCTGCGGCCCGGGCCCAAACCAGCATGGACGCAGCAGTCACGACGTTGTCCGAGACTCAACGTCAGTTCGGTGACCAGCAGGCCGCAGTGGATCGTGCCGCCGAGCAGCGCCGAACGGCCCGGGCCCGGCTCGATGCCGCCCGAACGCGGTCGACGTCGAGCAGGACTGCGACGGGGACTGGGGTGTCCAACGTGCCCACTGCCGCCGCCGACTGGGACCGGGCGACCCCGCACGATCCCGCGGCTGCGACACCCTCAGGCACCGGCCAATGGGACACCACGCTGCCCATGGTGCCCAGCGCCAACGTCGCCGGTGATCCCGTCGCCATCATCAACATGGTCCTTCAGATCTCCTCTACGTCAGCGGAACTCACCGCCGACCTGGGCCGCAAGTTCCTGACCACGATCGGGATCCTGCCTCAGGCCAGCACGGCCGTCGATCCCGGAATCACCAACGGACGGATCCCGCGGGTGTACGGACGCCAAGCGTCCGAATTCGTCATCCGTCGCGCGATGTCCCAGCTGGGGGTGCCCTACTCGTGGGGCGGCGGGAACGCCAGCGGGCCGTCCAACGGCATCGACCAGGGCGCGGGAACGGTGGGATTCGATTGCTCGGGGCTCTACCTGTATGCCTTCGCCGGGGTCGGCATCAAGCTCGACCACTACTCGGGATCGCAGTACGACGCCGGCCGCAAAATCCCGTCCTCGCAGATGCGCCGTGGTGACCTCATCTTCTACGGGCCCAACGCCAGCCAGCACGAGGCCATGTACCTAGGTGACGGCACGATGCTGGAGGCGCCCTACACCGGGTCCACGGTCAAGATCTCCCCCGTGCGGACCAGCGGCATGACCCCGTATGTCACCAGGCTCATCGAATACTGATGGCACACAGGAACACGACGCAGAATGGCTGGATGCCCCGCGGCCGACACGTGGCCAGCACACATCCGAAACGGCACCTGCCATGACGCGACGCACGCCGAACAGGCTCCAGCTGAGCCGACGGGAACTCTTGGCCGCCAGCGCCACCATCGCCGGCGGCATCGTGCTGTCCGGCTGCGCCAGGGCGCCTGATTCCTCAGCCACCGGGCAGGCCGACATCGGCACCGTCGAGGCCGCGCGGCCGCACACCGGACGCACGGTCACGACCACACTCACCGCACAGCCCGGGATCCTCGACCTGGGCGGCACCCGAGCCAGCACACTGGCCTACGGCACCGACCTTCCCGGCCCCCTCATCCGCGCCGACGTCGGTGACGAACTCGCGATCACCCTGGTCAACCGGCTCACCCGTCCGACCTCGCTGCACTGTCACGGCATCGCTCTGCGCAACGACATGGACGGCGCCACCCCAGCCACCCCCAACGTCGAGCCCGGGCGTGACTTCACCTACCGCTTCTCGGTGCCCCATCCCGGAACGTACTGGGCGCACCCCCACACCGGCGTCGACGCCGACACCGGCCTATACCTACCGCTCATCGTCGATGACCCCGCCGAGCCGGGCGACTACGACGCCGAGTGGATCGTCGTGCTCGACGACTGGACCGACGGCATCGGCAAGACACCCGAGCAGATCTGGCTCGATCTGTCCGGCGAGGGATCTGGTGCGCACGACGACATGCCAGGCATGGGTGCCATGCCCACGATGGAGGGCGTGGGCACCAGCACGTTGCTCGGCGGGGACGCCGGGGACGTGAACTATCCGTACTACTTGATCAACGGCCGAATCCCTGCTGCACCAACGGTGTTCACTGCCAAGCCTGGGCAACGGATCCGGCTCCGGATCATCAACGCCGGGTCGGACACGGCGTTTCGGGTCGCGCTGACCGGTCACGCCATGACGGTCACGCACACCGACGGATATCCGGTCGTCCCGGCCGAGGTCGACGCGGTGCTGCTGGGGATGGGTGAGCGCTACGACGCGATCGTCACCGCCGGCGACGGCGTCTTCGCGCTCGTCGCCATGCCCGAGGGGAAGAACGGGGTCGCGCGGGCCCTGCTGTCCACCGGTGCCGGCTCCGGACCCGATGCCGGATATCAGCCACCCGAGATGGCGGGCCGCGTCGGCACAGCGGCGATGTTCGTCGCCACCGAGGCCGCATCGTTTCCCGCCGGTGCGCCCGACACCGCCCTGACCGCGGAACTGACCGGGTCCATGATGACCTACGACTGGTCGATCAACGGGGTCACCTTCCCCGACGCCCAACCCATGACGGTTCAGCAGGGTCAACGGGTCAGCCTCACCTTCCGCAATTCCACCACGATGTGGCATCCCATGCACCTGCACGGACACACGTTTCAGATCGTTCGACCCGACGGCAGCCTGGGTCCGCGCAAGGACACCGCGATCGTGCTACCGAAGCAAACGGTAAGCACGACGTTCGTCGCCGACAACCCCGGCGTCTGGATGATGCACTGCCACAACACGTATCACCAAGAGGCCGGCATGATGACCAGTGTCGACTACGCGACGTGACCCCTGCGCCAGTAGGTCTCGATCATGACGAGGTGAGCAGACCCACCCCGGGTGTGACCCCCAACGCCGACACATTCGAAGGCTTCGCGGCGATCCGCGGACAGGAAGGGATTCGATGACACGGCGTGAGGACGGGCTCTGGTACATCGGCTCGCATCGTGTTCGGTGGCTTCCGTTGGCCGCGTTGATCGCGGTCGTCGCGCTGACCGGAGCGCTGATGGTCGTAGCCGTCAAGAACCGATCCGCCGATCCGGACACGGTCGACTGCACCCGCGCCAAGTGCGTGGCCCTGACCTTCGATGACGGACCCACCCCGTTCACCGACCGGCTCCTTCGGATCCTGACAGCCGACGATGCGAAGGCCACGTTCTTCCTCGTCGGCAACAAGGTCGCCGCCGACCCGGCGAGCGCGCGACGCATCGCCGATGCCGGGATGGAGATCGGCAACCACACCTGGGAACACGCCAACATGTCCACCGTTCCGGTGCAGGACATCCCCGATCAGCTCGCCAAGGGCACCTCGGCCATTGCCGCCGCCACCGGCCGGGCGCCCGTCCTGCTGCGGACCGCCGGCGGTTTGATCAATGACGCGGTGCTCGCCGAGGCGAAACGGCAAGGGCTGGCCGACATCAACTGGGACGTCATCCCCTTCGACTGGATCAACGACGCCAACACCGGGGCTACCCGCTACATGCTGATGACTCAGATCACCCCCGGGTCGGTGGTGTTGTTGCACGACACCTATTCGAGCACCGTGGACCTCGTCGAGCAGTTCATCCCGGTGCTCAAGGCCAACGGCTATCACTTAGTCACCGTCGGCCACCTGCTCGGCCCCCGTGCGCCCGGGAGCAGCTACGGCAGTCGGGTCAACGGTCCGCCGGCCCACGACCTGACTGACATCCCTGCCGACCAGATCCCAGCCCTTCCGCCAACGCCGTCACCGGCGCCGGCTCGCAACCTGCCGATCACCGACATTCCGAACCAGAACCCGGGCGGTCCCCAGTGAGCCTGACCGCTGCGCCGTCAACGTTGCGGTGGCTGTCCGAATGTGGTGGGTCGGCCACGGAATGGCGGGCGGTGTGACTCAGGCGGCGCAGTGTCCTTCGGCGGAGCCGATCCCGGGGTTGGGTCGTCTTCGGGCGGTGGTCGTCGACGACCGCCGGCCCGTGGTGGGAAGCCTTGCCCACTTCATGCAGCGGGAGCAGTTCGTCGTTCACGTGACCAACGGCGTCGAGGACACGGTCCAGTCGGCGCTCGACCACGACCCCGACGTCGTCGTGCTCGACTTGGCGGTCCCTGGACTCGACGCGTTCGAGGTGTGTCGCCAGTTGCGTTCGGTGACCACTGCCTATGTCGTGGTGCTCTCGGCTCGTCAACGCATCCTCGATGCCATCGGAGAACCGGTTGCGGCGGACGTATTCATCGCCGACCCGATCAGTCCACGTGAACTCGTGGCACGTCTGCGCGCCATGATGCGCCGGCCTCGGTCGGTGCCGGACACCGTGCCCGAGGCGGCGGTGAGGCGTTCGTTGTGGGCATCGAGCGGTTTGCGCATCGACGTTCCGCGCCGCCGTGCACATTCCGATGGGATTCCGGTGGCGCTGACTCGGATCGAGTTCGACGTGCTGGCGGCGCTGGCGGCACGGCCCGGTGTCGTGCTGACGCGGCGGCAGCTGGTGGCTGCGGTGTGGGGCGACTCGCGCCCGGTCAGTCGGGCGCTCGTCGAGGCGCACATCGGTGGGCTGCGCCGCAAGCTCGGTGATGACCCCGCAGCCCCGCGATACGTGTCCACGGTGCGGGGCAGCGGCTACCGGCTTGCCACGACCTGACACGCGCGGGCCGGCACAGGCGACCTAGCAGAGCAGTTCTCCGCGCGGCTCGTTGCCGGTATCAAATCTACTGTGTTGCGACGTACTGCTTTAGTGCGTAGGTTCTTGGTCACGGTTCGGCAACGGAGGGCATGAGCATGGATCCAGCAATGTGCGCGTGTTGTGACGCGATGGCTGCGGCCGCTGCCACGGGCTGTTGCCCGCCGATGCCGATGCCGATGCCACCACAGCCCCCGCCGCCGATGTAGGCGACGCCCTTCGCAGGCAGTGAGTCTGGGTCGAACGACCGACCCTGATCGACGTCGTCAACTGGAGGTCACAAAGGATGCCGCGGTTCATGCGGGCGTTGATCGCTGCCGCGATGGGTGTGGCCGCAGTCTTCCTCGGCGGCACACCCGCGTCAGCTGACCCCGACCCCGTCGTCGACGATCCCGCACTGCTGGACGTGCCCGTCGAGTTGGCCGCACCGACCCCGACGCCTTCTGGACCCGCGGTCGTGCCCGGTCCGGGCGTTATACCGCCGCCACCTCTGGCCTTGCCGCCGGCTGATCCCTTCGCAGCTCCCGCGGCAGTGGTGTCCGCCGGCACGCCGGCTGGGGAAAACCCGGCGCCGTTCACCGGGCAGCCGCCATTTCTGCCGCCGATGTTCAACCCGGACAACGGCTCGATGGTCGGGGTGGCCAAACCGATCATCGTCAACTTCCAACGCCCGATCGCCAACCGGCCGATGGCCGAACAGGCCATTCACGTGTCTTCGACACCGCCGGTGTCGGGCAAGTTCTACTGGATGAGTGACAGCCAAGTCCGCTGGCGACCCACCGACTTCTGGCCAGCCAACACGAGCGTCACTATCGACGCCGCCGGCACGAAGTCGAGTTTCAGGACCGGCGATGCACTCGTTGCGACCATCGATGACAAGACCCACCAGATTCAGGTCATGCGAAACGGCAAGCTGGAGAGGACCTTCCCCGTGTCGTTGGGGAAGAAGGGTTACGAGACGCCCAACGGCACCTACTACGTGCTGGAGAGATTCGCCGACCTGGTGATGGACTCCTCCACCTACGGCGTGCCGGTCGACTCTGCTGAGGGCTACAAGCTGAAGGTCCTGGATGCGGTGAGGATCAGCAACACCGGGATCTTCGTGCACGGCGCTCCGTGGTCGGTGGCCGATCAGGGCAAGCGCAACGTCAGCCACGGCTGCCCCAACCTCAGCCCCGCCGACGCCCAGTGGTTCTACGACAACTTCGGCAGCGGCGATCCCGTCGTCGTCAAGAACTCCGTCGGCCTCTACAACCAGAACGACGGCGCCCAGGACTGGCAAATCTGATGCAGGACAACGCACGACGCCGCATGACCTTGTCTGCCCGCGTCCTGGCCCACGGCGTGACCGCGGCATCCCATCGACTCGTCGCCGCCCTGCTGACGATGCTCATCCTGTCCACCGGTGTCATCGCTGCCGACGTGCGAGCCGACCCCGCCGCCGACGCGCTGGCCCAACTCAACGAACTGTCGCGGGAGGCCGAGCAGACCACCGAAGCCATGCATTCGGCACAACTCAGCCTCGATGCGGCGGTGGCGGCACAGGACGTCGCCGAGCGAAGGAACGTCAACGACCTCGCCGCCGCGACGGTCGCCCGGGCCGAACTCACCACCTATCAGGGTGCCGTCGACGAGGTTGCGGCGGCCGAGTACATGGATGGACCCACCGACGGGCTCACGGGCATTCTGACCGCGAACTCGCCGCAGCAGCTGATCGAACAACTTGCCGTGAAGAACGCGATGGGCACCGAGATGGTCACGACGATGCGCCGCTTTCGGGAGGCCCGCGCACGAGCCGACACCGCGGAAAGGGTCTCGGCCACTTCGGCTGCCGAGGCGCGCACCGCTGCCGAGCAGGCCAGCGCCGTCCGTGCCGAGCTGCAGGCCAAGCAGAGTCGACTCCGTTCGCAGATCGCGGCGGTCAAGTCCCGATACGATGCGCTGACCCCCGACCAGCGGGCTGCGCTGGCAGCCCTTCCGCCGCCCGTCGACGCGCCGTCGCCGGGGCCTGACGTGCTTGCCGGCGGTGAGGTCGTGCCACCCATCGACGGTGTACCACCAGGCGCGGTCACTGCCCCCGACGCGGCGCCCCCCGCGGGTGGGGGATTCGGGAACGCGGCGGTCGTCCAAGCGGCCCTGACCCGCATCGGCTCGCCCTACTCGTGGGGTGGTTCCGGGCCGAACGCGTTCGACTGCTCGGGTCTGATCATGTGGGCGTTTCAGCAGACCGGCAAGTCGCTGCCGCATTCGAGTCAGTCGCTCGCTGCCGGTGGTCAGCCCGTTGCGAGGGGCGATCTGCAGCCCGGGGACATCGTGACCTTCTACTCCGATGTGTCGCATGCGGGGATCTACATCGGGGACGGAATGATGGTGCACGCCTCGACCTACGGCACCCCGGTTCGCGTGGCGCCCGTGGACTCGTCGCCGTTCCACAACGCTCGCCGGTACTGAGGACCAGCGTGCGCGGAGTGCTGAAATTAGTTGGTCGAGTGGTGCCCGCCCAAGGAATCTCCCGCCGAATCGCCGACGCACGCACCTACTGGTCATCGTCATCGGGCGCGGCGTGGCCGGCGGACTCGCACTGGCGCAACGGGCTCGGCGACGAGGCGTGGCTGGAGGTTGGCCGCGACCACCTCGCCATCTATCAACGGTTCGCGAAGGGACTCGACCTCCCGTCCGGTCCCGGTCGGGTGATCGAATGGGGCTGCGGCGGCGGTGCGAACGCCGTCGCCTTCGCGCCCATCGCCTCGAAGTTCCTCGCCGCCGACGTCGCACCCGACAGTGTCACCGAATGTGTGCGACAGGTCCAGGTCGTCTGCCAGACCCCCGTCGAACCTGTACACGTCGACATCGAGAACCCCGAGCGGGCCGTGGACGGTCGCGAAGCATCCTGCGACACCTTTCTGTGCCTCTACGTCATCGAACTGACCGCGGGCGCCGAGGAAGCGCTCCGGATCGTTCGGATCGCCGAGCAGTTGTTGGTCAGCGGTGGAATGGCGTTCATTCAGGTGAAGTACCGGACGGCGGACCGCCGGACCCGTGGCCATCGGCGCGACTACCGCCGAAACTTGGCCAACATGACGACCTTTGGGATTGACGAGTTCTGGTTACGGGCGATCGACTGCGGACTGAACCCGAAGCTCATCACCCTGGTTCCGCGGAACCGGTTGGACACCCGCTACGCCTATTACGCACTGATCAAGCCGTGACGTTCAACCCCGACTCTTCGGGCTGATCGCGTTCCCGGCCTGCCACTGGTCCCAGGGGATGTTCCAGTCGCCCAGGCCATCGGTGCCCGGCAACGTTGGGCCCACCGTGTTGAGCACCTGGACGACGTCGCCCCGCTTGGTGTTGTCGTAGAACCACTGAGCGTTGCTGGTGCTGACGTTGAGGCAGCCGTGGCTGACGTTGCTTCGGCCCTGGCTGCCCACCGACCAGGGTGCTGCGTGAACGTAGATGCCGCTGTAGGACATCTGGGTGGCGTACTCGACTTCGAGGCGGTAGCCCTCCGCCGAGTTCACCGGAACGCCGTAGGTGGAGGAATCCATGACGAGGTCGCGGTAACGGTCACCGATGAGGTAGGTGCCGTTGTCGGTCGGCGCGCTGTTCTTGCCCATCGAGATGGGCATCGTCTTGACCACTGCACCGTTGACCCGGACGGTCAACGTCTTGGTGGTGTCGTCGGCGGTGGCGATGACCTCGTCGCCGATGGTGAAGCGCGTGGAGACGTCGTCCTGGCCGAAGAGGCCGTCACCGAGATCGACCCCGTAGGTGTTCACCTCGACGGCGACGGTGGTGCCTGGCTTCCAGTAGTCCTTTGGGCGCCAACGGACTTCGCGGTCACTGAGCCAGTAGAATGCGCCGTCGACGGCAGGTTGGCTGGTGACGCTGATGGCCTGCTCGGCTGCTGTTCGGTCGAGGATGTTCTCGTCGAACCGGATCGCCACCGGCTGGCCGACTCCCACCACCTCGCCGTCGTTGGGCAGCACATAGGGCATCGTCAGGTTCTCCGGCGAGCTGGTCCGAAACGTCATCGTGTCGCGGGTGACGCCGCCCAACCCGAGTGCTTCGGCTTGAAGTGTGTACCGCTTGTTGTAGCCCAGCGGCTCGGCCGTCGCCCAGGTCAGCCCGTCGGGGCTTAGTTGGCCGGCGATGGCCTTGCCGGTGTCGTTGGTCAGGCTTACCGCGCCCAACACCCCGGCGCTGGCACTGACGGTGATCGGAGAGTCCACCTCGACGCCGACCGCTCCGTCCGTCGTCGAAACCTTCAGCTCCGGAACCAGCAGGTTCGAGAATGGGTCACCCTTCTCAGAGATCACCTGCGCAGCCGGTGGCGGTGGCGGAGCGTTTCCTGTGCACGCCGTGAGCGCCAAAAGGAGCGCAGTCATCACGGCAACTGCCGTGAGGCATCGGCTACGCCGTTCATGGCGCAGAGGAAGCGCGAGCCGTTCAGCGCTACGAAACACGTGTGTCCAGTGGTGAAGGTGCGGTGACGTGTCAGCGGACGTGTCGACGGCGGCCCTACTGACGTTGCTGTCGGCTGGTGACATCGTGATCCTCCGCGGGCGTCCTGAAGTGTGGCGTCCAAGTCCCCGTGCTGCTTCAGGAACTCGCGCACGTCCCATCCTACGGCCTTGCTACGTAGATCATGATGTGATGATCCCCGTGGTCGCTCGGTGCGGCGAACGGGCCCGGGCCGAATGCATCACCCGTGAGCTGCGAGCCGCACTCCCGACGTGCAGCCACGTCGTCTGAATCCTTGGTCGGAAAGGGTGTGCCACGACGACAGACCCGCGGGATTGGACGCCCACGGAGCCGATCTTTGCAACATACCCTCGGGGGGTATATCGTGGTGCACATGTATACCCTGTGGGGGTATCCAGGTCGCTCGACGAATGAGGGCTGGGAATGCGACGAGCACGTAGGCCGTCACGGCGATGACCTCCGGTCATTGCGAGCTGTCACCACACGAGGAGGTCAGCGGAACTGCGGGGTCCACGAGGTCGCACGCCTGGTGCCGTCGTCACACCCCGCGCTTGAGCAAGTGCCTCCCACACCGTCAACGCGACGTCGACCGATGACGCGAAGGGCTTGAAGGAAGAAGAACATGACGAACCGCGACGAGCACGCCGTAGCAACACCCCACATCGAAGGCCACGTCGAGCGCCACGCTCACGGCGATCACCCTGGGTGCCCCCCAGAGAGCGGCCACGGTCACGACAGCCACACGGGCCACGGCGGGCACAGCGGCCATGGGGGCGATCACGCGGCCCAATTTCGAAAGCTCTTCTGGATCAACCTGATTATCGCCATACCGGTGGTCGCGTTCTCCACCATGTTCGCGATGCTGCTCGGCTACGACGTTCCCGACTTCTCCGGCGCCCGCTGGATCGCGCCCCTGCTCGGTACGGTGATGTACGTCGTCGGCGGCCGCCCCTTCCTCACCGGCGCACTAAGTGAAATCCGTTCCCGCAAACCGGGAATGATGCTGCTGATCGGACTGGCGATCACCGTCGCCTTCCTGGCATCCTGGGGCGCCAGCCTGGGCCTGCTCCACCATGAGCTCGAGTTCTGGTGGGAACTCGCCCTGCTCATCGTCATCATGCTGCTCGGACACTGGGTCGAAATGCGCTCGCTGGCGCAGACCACCTCCGCGCTGGACTCACTGGCCGCGCTGCTCCCCGACGAAGCCGAAAAGATCGACGGCGACCGCACCATCACCGTCTCGCCCGCCGACCTGCACGTCGGCGACCTCGTCGTGGTCCGACCCGGCGGCAGCATCCCCGCCGACGGCAGGATCGTCGACGGACGCGCCGACATCGACGAGTCCATGGTGACCGGCGAATCCCGGCCCGTCGCCCGCGGCGTCGGCGACTCCGTCACAGCCGGCACCGTCGCCACCGACTCCGGACTTCGCGTCGAGATCACCGCCACCGGCGACGACACTGCCCTGGCAGGCATCCAACGCTTGGTCACCGAAGCGCAGAATTCGTCCTCGCGTGCCCAGCGCCTCGCCGACAGGGCCGCTGGCTGGCTCTTCTGGTTCGCCCTGGTCAGCGCGGGCATCACCGCGGCGGCATGGTCGCTCGTCGGGGACCCCGACGCCTCGGTCGTGCGAGCGATCACCGTGCTCGTCATCGCCTGCCCCCACGCCCTGGGCCTGGCGATCCCCCTGGTCGTGTCCATTGCCACCGAACGCGCCGCCAGAGGCGGCGTCCTGATCAAAGACCGCCTGGCCCTGGAGGGCATGCGCACCGTCGACGCCGTGCTCTTCGACAAGACCGGCACCCTGACCAAAGGCCAACCCACCGTGACCGCGGTCGAAACCACCGGCAACGACGACGGCGACACCGTCCTCGCGCTCGCCGCCGCCGCCGAGACCGACAGTGAACACCCCTTGGCCAGGGCCATCGTGAAAGCCGCGCAGGAGCGAGGGCTGACCGTGCCGCGCGCCAGCGGCTTCGCGTCCTCTCCCGCCGTCGGCGTCACCGCGACAGTCGACGGGCACGAGATCCGAGTGGGTGGGCCCTGCCTCCTCCACGAGGTAGGAGCGCAGGAAGTCTCTGCTGCGACTGAGTGGCGAGGCGAAGGCGCCATCATCTTGCACGTCCTCCGCGACGGTGCCGTGCTCGGCGGCCTGCGCCTGGCCGACGAGATCCGCCCCGAATCCCGCGAAGCCGTCGACGCGCTGCACAAGCTCGGCGTCGAAGTCGTCATGATCACCGGCGACGCCGAGGCCGTCGCCACAGCGGTAGCCGACGAACTCGGCATCGACCGGGTGTTCGCCGGGGTGCGCCCAGAAGTCAAAGCGTCGAAAGTCGCTGCACTGCAACACGAAGGCAAGAAAGTCGCCATGGTCGGTGACGGAGTCAACGACGCCCCTGCGTTGGCGCAGGCCGATGTCGGCATCGCCATCGGCGCCGGCACCGACGTCGCCATCGCCTCTGCCGGTGTCATCCTGGCCAGTTCCGACCCACGCTCGGTGTTGTCGGTCATCGAACTGTCCCGCGCCAGCTACCGCAAAATGAAGCAGAACCTCTGGTGGGGCGCCGGCTACAACCTCATCGCCGTGCCGTTGGCCGCCGGTGTCCTGGCACCCATCGGCATCATCCTGCCCATGTCGGTCGGCGCCATCCTGATGTCACTGTCCACGATCGTCGTAGCGCTCAACGCGCAAGTGCTGCGCCGCCTCGATCTGACGCCCGAGGCGAGTACCCGCGCCATCCTCAACCGTTAGGAGCACCGGTCGACGGTCCGGACGTGTCCCGGCTCAGCTGTTCGGTTCGTCGGATCCATCGATCGTGGACCACGACGACGCCAACGCGCGAGGGGCGTTCCCCGCGTCGTGGGTCCTTCCGTCGCATCCTCGCCGGCGGGGAGCGCATCGTCGCTCAGCGCGTTGAGCTGTGCTTCGTCGTCGTCGGGCAAAGGCGACGGCGCTTCTCCTAGGGCATCGACCTGTCGGCCCCCGACACTGTGCAGCACCGTGAGGCCATGCCAGGTAGACCTGACGGGCGGCAATCAGGAGCCGAAGCGCGATTGGCTACCGCGCGTCAATGCACGTGGTCGTGGCCGTCGTGGTCGTCGAGCGGCTCCACCGGGGGAAGCGGCTCGTTGATTGGCACTGGCGTGGCCGCCTCCGATGGGGTGCTCGGGGCGGGCGCAGGCGCTTCGACCGGCTGGACAGCAGGCGGGAAAGGAGCCAGTTGCGCATCATGACCGTGATGGTCGTCGCCGTGATCAACGCCAGTCCCGTGATCACTGCCTGCTGTGCCCCCGGTGGGCGCCGCAGGGTCGGGTTCGGGGTCATCGTGGTGGTCGGCTTGTCCGGCATCGTTCCCATGGTGATAAGCCTCCGCTTCCGCACCTGCTGGCGCGTGGTGGCCATGGCGTAGACCAGATGCCGCACCCACGGTGGAGGCCAGCGTGACGATCCCGATCGCGCCGAGGAGCACCATGGCGCTGCCGAAAGCTGGCACCGGTTCTCCTCGCAGGCCGCGATGCCACACCCAGCCCGCGCCCATCACGACATAAATTTGGAGCAATAGCGCGCACAAATCCGCGGCCTGGACCAGCTCGGCTTCACCGGCGTGGGGACCGAACGGCGCACCCGCGGTTCTCGATACCGACCACAGCGCGATGACCCCGAGGTTGACCACGATGCCGAGGGCTAATACCGGGTTGGTGGTTCGGACGAGAACCATTCGTGCCCAGCAGAGTTGGAAGACCGCGACAGATGCGAAGAAGAGGCCTGCCGGCATCCACTCCTGCCAGTGGTTGGGTACGACGGCGAAGTGAATGGCAGAAGCGCCGAGCGAAGCGAGCGCGGCGAGCCGAGCGGCGAGCCTGCTGTCGGTCTTCCTCGCTGTTCTGGGCGCCACCGAACCAGGATGACAGCGCCAACCCCTACAGCGGTTGGATGGAACCACATCTCAATCCGACCGAGATCTACTTGTCATCAACTACTATCCGCCTACGTAGATGGTCCGAGGCTATTACGGCCTACATCGCGCTCATCACCCAGCCGGGTATGGCGTGCATTAAGCGCATTCTCGCCGCCCCCCAAACGAGCATCGGCAGGCTGGGTTAGCTCGTTTCAGCGCACCGGCCGATTGCGGCGCACCCGTCAACCGACATTGCCTCGACACGATGCGCCAGCGGCCGTGCACGACAGGTGTGGCACACCCCATTCAGCAGAAAAGTCGCCCTGACGTTGGCCGTGACCTCGCGACTACTCGCCGACCCCCAGAGAAGACACGTCCGCCTCATCCCACGCCTGACACCAGCGCCGGCCGCGTAGCCAGGGCAACACTGAAACGCAGTCCGCTTACTTCGAGGCAAGATCTGATTGCCTTTACTTTGTCGGAAAGTAGACGCCGCTGAGTCAGATTTTCACGCCGAAGGTGTCGATACTGCGGAGATTGAGGACGTTCGCTGGGGTTTGAGCGTGGGCTAAATCAGCTTCTTCTCAGCACCGAGGGGCTCAGGAAGCTCGGTGGTCATCCTGAACCGCTGCAATCAGTGCCTGAGCGAGACTGTGAGGGGTTGGTAGTCCGGCCGGGGACGGATGGATGCGACAGGTCAGGCCGGGTTCGCCGCCGGGGTGCGCCCAGGGGTCGACGCCGTTGATGACGATGCTGGGCGATCCCGTGAACTGCCGACGGGTCGCTTCGGCGGTGGTCGCGATCACCGTGGTGAGCACCGGCGTGTGCGATAAGCCCAGCTCGTTGAGTGTCACCGTGATCAACGCCTCGGCGAGCGCGGTGTATGGACAATCGGGGGTCACGAGCAGGTCGATCCGGGGACCGCAATAGGTTGGTGATTCATCGAGCGTCGACGTGACTCCTGTTGCTGGCGAAGGATGTTCATCGGCTGGCGAAGCGGGCGGCGTATGGTCCCCGGTTGCGAATTCAACGATGGTTCAATCCCTCTCTCATCGGCTCTCGGATGGACGCATGACGACCAGCTCTGAACATCATCTACTATCTCGGTACCGACATAGTAGATGGCGGGCGTGGGCTGAGGCCTTAGACGAGAAGGAGCAAGATGTGCGCAAGTTCTATTTGATGGCGGCGTTGGCGGCGATGGTAGCGATGGGTTCCGCCGGGGCGGCATCGGCGGCGGAGGATTGTTCGCACCGTTTCGGATCGCACCAGCAGGTTGCCGATGGCGGTGGCATGCAGGACTGGTCTGTCACGGAGCTGAAGGAGAGCGGTGACGTCGCGCCTGGTTTCCCCGTGGCCGGGCAACTATGGGAGGTGACCGCAACGGTGACGGCGATCTCGGGCACCTCGACACCTGTAATCCCCAACTTCACCGCAACCTCCGACGACGGCCGTTACCCGGTGCTGTGGCAAGTGCCGAGTCCGCAGGGCATATCCCCTGCCGCGCTCGCCCAGGGCCAGACCTCGACAGGCAAGATCTACTTCGACGTCACGGGCGAGGATCCCATGGCGGTCGTCTATACCGCTGGTGGCACACAGTCGCTGATGTGGTGCTGCGGCGAGTCGATGATGAGGATGCCAATGGACGCGTGCACGTGTTGCGCTGAAATGAAAGAACCGTGCCCCTGCTGCGCGGGCAACATGATGTAGGAAGGGTGTCAAACAGGAGAGCGGCCCCTCCGACCACACCGTGGCGGGCCGCGCGCCGGCGAGGCCACCGCCGGGCGGAAAAGCGCCGGTTCACCCGTCCTTTAAGTACTATTTCGGTACCGAGATATTACTAGACACGCGTGTCCGCGCCGGTGTGGGGGAGTGCGGATCCCATCGGGATCAGACCGCCCTCAGCGAAGAGCATTCTTGGCAATAGACGGAGAAGGTAGCGGTGCGGGTATTCGGAGAGTTGGAAACCGTAGTGATGGCTCAACTCTGGGCCACCGACGGGCAGGGCACGGTTCGGGAAGTGGTCGACCAGCTGCGCGCCGACCGCGAGGTGGCTTACACGACCGTGCTCTCGACAATGGAAAACTTGTACCGCAAGGGGCATCTACGCCGGGAACGCGAGGGCAAGGCCTTCCGCTACCACACCACCCTCAGCCATGCCGAACACATCGCTGGACTGATGCGCGAAGCCTTGAGCGACGGCGTAAAGGACACCACCGCTGTTCTGATGCATTTCGTCGACGAGATGAGTCCCGACGAACTTGCCGGGCTCGAAGACGTGATCCGTCGCCGCAGCGAAGGGTCCGCCAAGCCATGAACATGGCTGTGTGTCTGCTTGTGTACGCGTCGTCGTTGATGGTGCTGGGGCCGTTGTTGTTGTCGCGGATCGCAGGTACTGGTGCCGCGCCACGATGGGGTATCGGGGCCTGGCTGGCCCTGATGGGAAGTGTGCTGATCGCTGCGGCGGCCGCGGTGGCGCTGTTCGTGTCCCAAACTGTCGCCTCCTGGGGTCGGATCGGTTCGGAGCTGACCGGGTGCGTGGCCGGCCTGGGAATGGTCGCCCGCGGCGAACACGGCGCGCTGGTGCAGGCTGGCGTTTTGGCCTTGGCGGCGATGGGCACCTTGGCGGTGGTCACGCTCGGCGCCCGCGCCGCGCTGGCGGTTGTTCGCATGCGCCGAGGCGGTCGGGACCACGTCCACGCCGTCCGGATCGCCACCGGGGACAGCCCAAGGGGTCCCGGGGGGACGTTCGTCATCGACAGCGATCGCCGCGGGGTGTACTGCCTTGCTGGGCGCCCGCACACCATCGTTCTCACCCGCGCTGCACTCAGCGCCCTGGACGGCGCCCAACTAGCCGCGGTGCTCGCTCACGAACATGCTCATCTGAGTGGGCGTCACCACCACGTACTGGCTGTCACCAAGGCATTGAGCGCAGTGTTCCCTCGGGTCCGGCTGTTCACGCAAGGGGCCGAAGACATCGCGCGGCTCCTGGAGATGCGCGCCGACGACGTAGCCGCTCGCCGCCACGGCCCCGACACCGTCGTCGACGCACTCCTGGCTCTCAGCCTTCCGGCCCGCACCTTCGCGCCCGCAGCACCCGCAGCGGCACTTAGCGCCGCCGGACTGGCGGTCACGCAACGGGTGGAGCGACTATTGTTCCCGCCCAGCGCGTTCAAAGCTTCCATCAGTCTGATCATGGCCACCGCTGCGACCCTCCTCGGACCGGTCCTCATTGCCGCATTGCTGTTCACTCAGACGGGAATGGTCTGTATCTAGCGCTGTCGCTGCATCGTGACACCGCCACCGGTTGCGACGGCTTGATGTGAGGAACGCTGCACCACGCCGGCCCGGAATCGGTGTGCTAGAAATCTTCTTTTACTGGGGGATCCGCGGCACGAGAAGATGAAACGTGCGCCGTATCGAACGCCGATCCCAACCAATCCTGCGACCCCCAGATAGCTCGCCGTCTGGCGAATGCAACAACTATGAAGGCGACAAACGCCGATGGCGTCTCGTCTCATCGACAACGGGGTCTGAATCGACCTCAGTCCTCAAGGAGGATCGAACTGCGCCGGTATCCCCTTGTAGAGCATTAGTTTCGATGAGTGCGCGTAGGCCGAACACGGAGTGATGGCTGTCAGGGGAGGCCGCCGCTGCCCTCGCCTCAACCAGTCGGAGCCAACCCAGACACCATTCCCGCGCCTCCAACGTTCCCTCGAGTCGATGCACATTCACACGCGAGTCTCCTTTGACGCGCCTTCTGTGAAGGGTGAACACGCTCGGTCGTTGCTCCAACGTTTCAGCAAAAATCGGCCACGCAAGTTTCTGATAACCGGTACCCGCGGTTCGGGTATGTTGCTGTACTTGAGTACGGGGGTAGTACGCAGGTCGCGCCATGCGATCTGTGTCCGGCGCTTCGTCACCGTGAACTGGAGGCAGGCAGTGTTCATCGCGAAAGTGTCCTGTAGATGCCCACGTTGTGTCGCGCGGCCGGGTGGTCCGCAGCAGGTGGTCGTATGACCTCGACGTCTTCTTTCTTGGCCACCGATGTTGGGCTGTGGATGTCGCTTCCCGCGTTCGGCCCCGCGCTGGCGGTGGTGGTGGTGGTTTTCGTTGCGATCCGACGGGACCGTCGTCGTCACCCAGAAGCCGAAGACGCGGAAGCCGCCGAACCGTCCCACGTTGAAACGAAGGAAACGTAATGCTTAAGGCGAAGTTCCTGACGCACGCGGTGCCGGCGGTGCTGGTGCTTCTGGTCGTCGGCTGTGGACCCACCTCGACTACGGCACAGTCGCAGTCGTCGAGTGCGTCGGGGGCGCCCACGGCTTCGAGTTCGACCGTTGAGCCGTCGCCGAGTGAGTCGGCGCCGCAGTCGCCGGCACCCACCGACCGCACCACAGTCGACATCACCATCGCCAACGGAACGGTGACGCCGACGAACGGCCAAGTCAGTGCATCGGCGGGCAAGCCGATCGTCTTACAGGTCGCCAGCGACACGGCCGATCAACTGCACGTGCACTCCGTGCCCGAGCACACGTTTGCGGTGGAGCCTCGTTCCGGTCAGAGCTTCGAGTTCACCGTCGACGTGCCCGGGCAGGTCGACGTGGAGCTGCACGACCTGAATCGGACGGTCGTGACGATCCAAGTCCGGCCGTGACACCAACGGGTTTCACTGTCCTCGCCCATGGGGTCGGGGGTTCGACCGATCTACCCGTCCCGTTGTCGTTTGCCTTGATCGGCGCGGCATGGGCGCTGACCGCGACCTTCGCAGTCGTTGCACTGGCATGGAAGAAACCGCGTTTCGATCCGGGCAAGGCGGGACGTGACCTGCCCGCGTGGGTGACTCGGGTTGTCGACTCGCCGGTGCTTCGGTGGGCTGCGGCGTTGGCGGCGTTGGCGTTCGCCGTGTGGGTGATGGTCGCTGCCGTGTGGGGTCCTTCGGGGAGCGCCAATGCACTTCCGGGCGTGTTCTATGTCCTGCTGTGGGTGGGTTTGGTCGCTGTGTCCGTCGTCGTCGGCCCGGTGTGGCGGCTGCTGTCGCCGTTGCGGACGCTGTACGGGTTGTCGGGTCTGCGTCGCCGAGAGAGCCCACCGAGTTCAGTGCGTGACTATCCAAACGCTTGGGGCTACTGGCCAGCCGCGGTGGGTCTCTTCGCCTTCGTGTGGCTCGAATTGGCGAGCCCAGACCCCGGGTCGTTGACGGCCATCAAGACGTGGTTGCTCGTCTACGCGGCGGTGATGCTGGTCGGGGCGTGGATCTTCGGGTCTCGATGGTTCGCCCGGGCCGACCCCTTCGAGGTCTACGGCATGACGGTTTCTCGGCTGGCGCCCTTCCGGCGAAGCTCCAGTTCGCGTCGGGTGCAGGTGGTCAATCCGCTTGACCACCTTCCATCACTGCCGGTGCGCCCGGGCACGGTCGCTGTTCTCGCGGTACTGCTGGGGTCGACCGCGTTCGACAGCTTCTCCCAGGCCCCGGTCTTCAGGAATTTCGTCGACGAGCATGCCGCGTCGATTCCACTGATCGACGAAGCCTGGGGCGCGGCGCTGCTGCGATCGGTGGGATTGTTCTTCTTCGCCCTGGTGGTGGGGTTGACCTTCTGGGCAGCGGCTCGAGCAACTGGAGGCGTGGATGCGACGCTGCGACGGGAGTTGCCGGGGCGGCTGGCGCACTCACTGATCCCGATCGTCGTGGGGTACATCTTCGCTCACTACCTGTCCTACCTCGTAGAACGTGGGCAGGAAACGCTGGTTCGACTGGCCGACCCGCTAGGGCGGGGGTGGCATCTTCTGGGAGTGGACGCCGACGACGTCCAGTACGTGCTCTCCCAGCACCCGTCGGTGCTCTGGTCGATCAAGGTGTCGTGCGTGGTGATCGGACACATCGTCGCGGTCATCGCGGCCCATGATCGTGCCTTGCACCTGCTACCACGACGGCATCAAATCACTGGTCAGTTGGCAATGATGTTGACGATGGTCGGCTACACGTTCGCGGGTCTGTACCTGTTGTTCGGCGGATAGCTTGGCTCGCTGAGCGCTTCTCCATGTTCAGCCGGCGCTGGCAGGTGCCTTTGTGGCGGCGTAGCGGCTCGAACCAACGCCGCGGCGATGGCTGACCATGAAGGCAGCACGATCGCCAACGTCGAGTTCAATCCACGCATAACGTACATGTCGCCGCCAAAAGGTAGACACATGCGCATATCTCTATGTATTGTCAGTCAGACCACGATGAGACGGGCGGAAACGGCATGAAAAGCACTGGTATCGAATCGTCTTTCGACCATGCCGACATCAGCGCAACCATCGTCTTCGTCGACATGTCGGGTTTCACGGCGCTCACTGAGGTCCACGGTGATCATGTCGCCGCCCAGTTCGCCGTGGACTTCGCCGACATGGCCACCGCAGCGCGAGGGCCTGACGACGACCTCATCAAGACGATGGGTGATGCGGTGATGGTTGCCAGCGCGGACGGACTCGCCGCGTTGGCCTTCTTGCGCCGGTTGGGCGTGGCAGCTGCGCGTGCCGAGGGTTTCCCGATGCTTCGCGCCGGGGTTCGTGCGGGAACGGTGGTGAAACGGGGCGGTGATGTCTACGGGACGACAGTGAACGCCGCCGCGCGGTTGGCTGCACTCGCCGCACCCGGCCAGGTCGTCGTATGCCGCGACGTGGCCGCGGTCGCCGGCGACGTCGACCTGCCCATTGAGGCGCTCGGACTGGTGAGCATCAGGAACATGGCCGAACCGATGGAACTCTTCGCGGTCGATACCGCCGGGGGGCACCAGCAGCATGTGGACCCGGCGTGCCGGATGCACGTCACCGGCTCGTCCGCCAAAGCCACCCTGAGCCGCGACGGCCGAACCTACCGCTTCTGCTCGAAGGCCTGCGCCGAGCTATTCGACCGGCGGGCCCAAGGTGGACGCGGGTCATCGACTGCGCAGTAGCCGTGTGAAGCGTTATCCGGCAACGGGTACGACACGAATTGAGGAGGCCGCTATGGCGACGGCAGCATTGGTTCTCTACGGAGTGTTCATCGTCTCGGGGTTCGGATGGCGAAGCTATCGCCAGCGGCGCCGTACCGGCTCCACGGGCATGCGGGGCTTTCATGGCCGGCGGGGATCGTTGGAGTGGTCTGCCGGTGCGGGCTTCGTGGTGGCGATCGTGGCGGGGGGCGCCGCGCCCATCCTGCAATTGGCCGGCGTGCTGTCGCCGGTGGCCGTGGTGTCCCACCCTGCGATCGCTTCGCTCGGGACGTTGGCGGCGGTGGTGGGTATCGCGGCGACACTTTGGGCGCAAGAATCGATGGGCGACTCCTGGCGGATCGGCGTCGACGACGGTGAGGTCACCCGGCTCGTCGACAGCGGAGTATTCGGGTGGGTGCGCAACCCCATCTTCACCGCCATGTTGATCTTCGGGGCCGGTGTGGCACTGATGGCCCGAAATCCGTTGGCGCTGATCGGGTTCGTGTTGTTGTCGGTGTCGATCGAGCTGCAGGTGCGTGTCGTGGAGGAACCGTATCTGCGTCGTACGCACGGAGAGCGTTACCGCGAGTACGCCAGCCGGGTGGGACGTTTCATTCCGCGCATCGGACGAACGTACAGGGTTTCCTGAATACAGATCGCGCTGTATTGTCAGGATGATGGAGACACTCGTTCGACGTGATGCTCTGGTGCGGTTCGGCTACGCCTTGTCCGACCCGACGCGCACGCAAATCCTGCTGACCCTGCGGGATGGGGCTCGGTATCCGTCTGACCTCGCCGACGACATCGGTGTGTCGCGCCAGATCGTGTCCAACCACCTGTCGTGCCTCCGCGGGTGCGGCTTGGTGGTCGCGGTGCCCGAAGGGCGGCGGTCGCGATACGAACTCGCCGACCCACGCATCGGACACGCCCTCGAGGACCTGACCGGCCTTGTCCTGGCGGTGGACCCCGCCTGCTGCGCGGCCAGCCACGACGGGTGCTGCTGATGAGTGACCTCGGACTTCCCTCGGCGAAGCCGGCCGTTACGGACCAACGTCGCCGCCTGCTGTCCCGCCGCATCCGGTGGTTCGTCGCCGCCACAATCACCTACAACGTCGTCGAGGCGGCAATCGCCCTTACTGAGGGCGCGCGTGTGTCCTCCACGGCGCTGGTGGGGTTCGGCCTCGACTCCGTCATCGAAGTCTCCTCGGCGGCCGCGGTGGCATGGCAGTTCGCCGGCAAGGACCCGGAGTCACGGGAGAAGGCGGCGCTGCGGGTCATTGCGTTCTCCTTCTTCGCCCTCGCCGCCTACGTCACCGTGGACGCGGTTCGAGCGCTGTTCGGTGTCGGCGAAGCTCGCCATTCGACGATCGGGATCGTCCTGGCGGCCGTCAGTCTGGCCATCATGCCCGTCTTGTCCTGGGCAGAGCGTCGCGCCGGGCGGGAATTGGGATTGCTGTCCGCCGTCGCCGATTCCAAGCAAACGCTGCTGTGCACCTATCTGTCCGGGGTGCTTCTGGTCGGACTGCTGCTCAACAGCGTGCTCGGATGGTCCTGGGCCGACCCCATCGCCGCGCTGGTCATCGCGGGAGTCGCAGTGCGGGAAGGGCTCGAGGCTTGGCGAGGTCGAACCTGCTGCCCTGCGCCAATAATGCCGACGGATAAGGCGTCCACGACGCACGGTTGCGATTGCTGCGAGTGATCATGACTTTGTCCACCCTTGGGCACGACACGCCCGCGGAGTCATGACTCGCGACTCCAAGTGGTAGACCTATCTACGTAGCGAGCACGTAGATGGTCTCGGCACGCGGCACCCGCCGCTGAAGTTGGACTTCAAACAGTCGAAAGGGCTCAACGAGAGATGCATTCACGACTGTGGGCCGTACTCGCGTGCTTGTGTTCGCTGCTCTCCGGTCTGGTTCTCGCGCCACCGGCCGTCGCGGCCTGCGGGGTCAGTGACGCCGGATGTGACCTGCGCGAGCGCATCGCCGAGGCCGAACGCTACGTGGCGACCCGGCCCGGGACGGTCGGTTTCGTGCTCCGCGACCGCGCGACCGGGGCCAAGTACCGCAATGCCAACGCCGCGACTCCGATTTGGACGGCCTCGACGATCAAGCTGGCGATGGTCGCCGACCTGCTGACTCGCGAGCGGGCAGGATCAATTCGGCTAAGCGATGTTGACCGGCGCCTGATGGTCGCCATGCTGCGAGCATCCGACAACGAGGCAGCCGACCAGTTGTGGTCGCGTTACGGCGGAACTGACGGCACAATCAACGCCAACCTCGCAAGCTATGGGATGCCGAACGTCCGCCCCCAGCCTGGTTTTGGCGACGTCTACCCATACTGGGGATTTCAGAAGGGCACCGCCGATGACTTCGACGGCTTGATGAATTACGTTCTGACCGGATTGACGCCAGCAGACGCGACCGCCGTGTTGGCCGAGATGCAACGTGTCGACGCCCAGCAGCAATGGGGGGTGTGGGGCGCTGGCTCCACGATGGCACCGGGGAACAAGAACGGGTGGTCACAGGAGCATGGCGGGTGGGTCGTCAACAGCGTGGGCTTCGCGGGCCCGCAGCAGCGCTACACACTGGCCGTCCTGAACGCGCTTGGTGACGAGGGCGGCTACGACGACGGCGTGGCAACTACTACACAGCTCAGCCGCATCCTGCTGGCCCCGAGCTAGCGGCATCATGACCACCGATCAGACTAGTCGCTCCGCAGACGACACCACCGCCCCGCCGCAATGGGGCGGTACGGCACTCCTGCGGCCGGGAGTGCTCGCGTTCGCCGGGTCTATAGGCTCCACCGACACCCACGCCCACCACGCCGTGCAAATCATCACCGCTGCAACGCCATTGACGGTCATCGATGGGCACGGGGTGACGCACACCGGTACGAAGGTCGTGGTGCCCGCCGACGCCACCCACCGAGTTTCGGCCGGCGCCCTTGACGGCACTGTGGTGTTCCTCGAGCCGGAATCCGCGACGGGGCGAGCTGCGCACCAACGTGCCGTCCACTTCGGGTGGGCCGTCAGCCCGGCACTCGCGTCCACCGAGCGCCGATCTCTCGCCGCGACGGTCACCGAGCTGTTCGCACTCTTGTCACCCACCCCTGATGAAGGCGATCTCGCGGAGCGGCACTCCTCGATTGACCGTGCGTTGCAGTTGCTGCCCGACCTCGTAGCAGCCGGACCCGTCAGCGGCACCGAACTCGCAACACGGGTTGGCCTCTCGGCGAGCCGCCTCACCCACCTATTCACCGAGCAGGTTGGTATCCCGTTGCGGCGCTACGTCTTGTGGACGCGACTGCGGATCGCGATCACTCTGGTCCAGGGCGGAGATGACCTCACCGGCGCCGCGCACGGTGCAGGCTTCGCCGACAGTGCCCACCTCACCCGTACTACCCGCGAGATGTTCGGCCTGCCGCCCTCGGTGCTGAGTCGGCACGTGTCCTGGGACCTCAAGCTCAGCGGCTAGCCGAATCATTCAAGCCTTGCTCCGGCGCCGGCCGCGACGATGAAGGCATGAGTACAACTTCTCCTACGCCCCCGACGTCCGCTACCGCGCTGCAGGCGGTGTTCCGCTACGGCTACGTCCCGTTCATGTTGATCGGTCTCAACGGCGCGGGCATCGCCGTGGCCGCCGCCGGCGCCCCGAAGTCTTGGCTCCTCGTGATTCTGGGCTTCGCAATCGCCACGACTTTTCTGGTGGAGCGAGTGATCCCGTACGACCCCGAGTGGAATCACGACCGCGCCGACGGCACCCGCGACCGCATCCACGTCGCGGTCAACGAAACCCTCATCTTGGCTAGCGTTGCTGCCATTCCGCTGCTCGCAGCCATCGTCCCCGCGCCTCAGTTGTGGCCCCACGACTGGCCGTTCCTCGCACAGGTCCTCACCGCCATCCTCGTCGCCGATTTCGGCATCACCGTCGTACACCTGGCCAGTCACAAGATTGGCGTGCTGTGGCGCTTCCATGCGGTGCACCACAGCATCACCCGCTTTTACGGGCTCAACGGCCTGATGAAACACCCCCTGCATCAAACCGTGGAAATGGCCGCCGGTGTCGCACCCCTGATACTCGTCGGTTTGCCCGTCGACGTCGCCTCCGCGCTGGCCCTGGCCGTGGCGATCCAGCTGTTGCTGCAGCACTCCAACGCCGACTACCGCATCGGCCTGGCCAGGTACGTCTTGGCCGTCAACGAAGGCCACCGCTTTCATCACCTCAAATGGGCCGGCATTGGTGACGTCAACTTCGGGCTGTTCACACTCGTGTGGGACCACCTCATGCGCACTTTTTCCTACGACTCCGCCCGACAATTCGATTCCACCCAGCTGGGCATGGCCGCCAAACCCGACTACCCCAACGGCTATCTGCGTCAGGTGATTTACCCATTTACCCGCAGCGGCGGCTGCGCACTAAAGGCCACCACGGCGGCGAACCAAACCCCAGACGTCTCGATACCCGACCCGGCCTTAAAATATCGTTGCTGACCGGTTATCATCGTTTTGTGACGATCAATAATTCGGACCCCTGCCTCACTGGCACCGCAGGAAAGTCGGGTCTGGACGCCGCTGTAGCGCTGTTTCACAGCCTCTCGGACCCGGCCAGGCTGGGGATCGTGCGCCGCCTGGTCGACGGGGAGGCCCGCGTGGCCGACCTGACCGCAGCGCTGGGGTTGGCGCAGTCAACCGTGTCGGCCCACATGGCGTGCCTGCGGGACTGCGGCCTGGTCACTGGCCGCCCGGAAGGTCGGCAGGTGTTTTACTCGCTGACGCGCCCCGAACTGCTCGACCTGCTGGCATCGGCAGAAACGCTGCTCGCCGCCACCGGAGATGCCGTCGCACTATGCCCGACCTACGGAAAGCGCTAGGGCCCGCACGTGAACACTCCCGCATCCGAAATGACCGCCGCCGAGACCGAACGGCTCACCCGCCGCGGCCTGCGCCTGGCCCAGTTCACCGTCGGCTACAACGTCGTTGAAGGCGCCGTCGCCATCACCGCCGGCCTGCTCGCAGGTCTCGTCTCGGTCGTAGGGTTCGGCATCGACTCCGGCATCGAATCCATCGCCGCCATACTCGTCGGACTGCGCCTGGCCGCCCGGCTGCGCGACGGCCACGCCGACGAACGCAAGGAACGCCTGGCCCTCAAGCTCGTCGCGGGCACCTTCTTCCTCCTGGCCGCCTACGTCACCATCGAAGGTATCCGCAGCCTCAGCGGCGGCGAAGAACCCGAACGCTCGTGGATCGCCATCGGGCTACTCGTCGCCTCCATCATCGTGATGCCTGTCCTCGCCGCGGCGAAGAAACGCGTCGGCCAACGACTCAACGACAACCTCATCCTCGCCGACGCCGCGGAGACGAAGATTTGTGTCCTGTTGAGCATCTCGACCCTGCTAGGAGTCGGGCTCTACGAACTGACTGGCGCAGCATGGCTCGACCCAGTAGCCGGCTTCGTCATCGCCGCCTTCGCCATCTACGAAGGCAGAGAAGCTTGGGAAGGCGAACTCGTCGAGTCTGACGATGATGATGACGACGACTGAGGCCGCTCGAACTTGCTGTCCAAATTCCCCTCGCGCTGGCGCGTGTCGCGGAGTCCGAGTGACAGGTTCGAGCGGTGTGTCGAACTGCTCACGAACCGACATCGACGTTGAGCACCCGAGAGCGCCGCGGCAAGTCACTGAGGATCCTCCGACACGTGCTTGAGCCTTTACGTCCTTGAACTACCGGCGGCACCGACGCAGCGCTAAGCACCGTTCGGATCACCGAGCAACTGCAACACAGGCATCGGAACGGGCTTCGCTGGTTGAAGTACCGGGATGCGGATCGGGCGCGCCCCGCGATCATCGGCAGTACCGATGTCACAACTGTTCTCACACGCGAGGACGAATTGTAGCTGGGTGGTCGGTTGCTGACGCTGGCTCAGCAGAACCGGTTGGGTACCCGTTGCGTGGTGTCGTGCGCCCTGACCTAGTCCTGACGCTCAACCACGACTCTCGGTGGTCGCTGCATTGCCGGCCTTCCATTGGTCCCAGGGGATGTTCCAGTCGCCGAGGCCATCGGTGCCCGGCAACGTCGGACCGACCGTGTTCAACACCTGGACGATGTCGCCCCGCTTGGTGTTTTCGTAGAACCACTGCGCATTGCTTGTGCTGACGTTGAGGCACCCGTGGCTGACGTTGCTTCGGCCCTGACTTCCCACTGACCATGGGGCGGCGTGAACATATATCCCGCTGTACGACATCTGAGTCGCCCACTCGACGTCGAGGCGGTAGCCCTCCGCCGAATTCACCGGAACACCGTAGGTCGAGGAATCCATGACGAGGTCCCGGTAGCGGTCACCGATGATGTAAGTACCGTTATCTGTCGGCGCACTGTTCTTGCCCATCGATGTGGGCATCGTTCTGACCACCTCGCCGTTGACCCGGACGGTCAGCGTCTTGGTGGTGTCGTCGGCGGTCGCGATGACCTCGTCTCCGATGGTGAAACGAGTGGTGACGTCGTCCTGGCCGAATAGGCCGTTGCCGAGATCAACCCCATAGGTATTCGCCTCGACGGTGATCGTGGTTCCTGGCTTCCAGTAATCTTTGGGTCGCCATCGAACTTCGCGGTCGTTGAGCCAGTAGAACGCACCGTCGACGGCGGGTTGACTGGTGACGGTAATCGCCTTCTCCGCTGCTGTTCGGTCAAAGATGTTTTCGTCGAACCGGACCGCTATCGGCTGACCAACTCCCACCACCTCGCCGTCATTGGGCGACACGTAGGGCATTGTCAGGTTTTCTGGTGAGCTGGTGCGGAACGTCATGGTGTTGACGGCGACGCCGCCCAACCCCAGCGCTTCGGCTCGCAGTGTGTACCGCTTGTTGTACCCCAATGGTTCCGCCGTCGCCCAGGTCAGCCCGTTGGGGCTGACCTGAGCTGCGATCGGCTTGCCGTTGTCGTTGGTCAGGCTAACTGCGCCCAGTACCCCGCCAGCTGCCTTGACTGTGATCGGAGAGTCCACCGAGACGCCGACGGCGCCATCGCTGGTCGAGACCTCTAGCTTCGGAACCAAGAGATTCGAGTACGGGTCACCCTTCTCCGAGATGACCTGCTCGGGTTGCGGCTGCGCCGACTGGGTATTTCCGCTGCAGGCCGTGAGAGGCAGGATGAGCGCAGTCATCGCGGCGGCGGCTTTGAGCCAGAACCCGCGTCGTCGGCGCAACAGGTGATCGTGAGGACGTGGGGCACCGAGGGGTTCTGCGGTCGACTGCGATCCGGTGCGCCACGGCCGCTGATTGCCCGAGGATGTCTCGGTGGACGACGAAGCGCCGTTCCTGTGGACTCTGGACAACTTGAACCTCCGCGCGCCGGTTGTGCTGTGGGTCTCGGGCCCGCGTTCGCTGGGCTGCCCGGTCTGCACAATTCTACGGCCTTCATACGTAGAACGTGGCTCGGCCGCCTGGCGCACCTGACAACCCGGCTTCGGACTTCCGATTGAAACGACGCCTCTATTAGGCCGTTCTACTCGACAGCATTGGCGACCTCATGCCCGTCTGAGTATTCGCCGTCTTGGCGACATCGACCACGGCGTCGTCGTGATCTCCAGTCAGTCGACGCAGAGGGTGGGAGTGGGGTTGATCGTAGATCGGTCTTATCCGCCCGGTTGCGAAGGGCCGGCCGTTCGGGACGCCCGCGTATGTCGACGCCGCTTACTCAGAACCCAGAACGCAACGACCCCGACGAAGGTCGCGCCCGCGACCGCTAGCGCGATGGTCTTCAACTCGGTACCCGGGTCCGCAGGGGCCTCAGCTGACGGCGCTGCAGTGATGCTCGGTGTTGGGCTGGCCGACACGGACGCGGGTGGAGCCTCTCCCGGAACTCCGCTGATGGTGAAGGTGTAGGAGCCAGAGACCGGATGGCCGTCCGCCGACACGACGCGGTAGCCGACCGTGTATACGCCGGACGTTGGCAGATCGGGCCGCACCTCAGTGACTACTCGCGGCCCGTCGACCCGCGGATCGCCCGATATCCAGCTTCGGCCGTCGGCGCTGCTCAGAACGACGTTGACGAAGGTTGGGTTGATGTCTTCACTGAAGCTCAGCGTGATGGCCGTCGGTGAGGCAGCGAGACTCGCACCTTCGGCGGGATCGGAGCCGGATAGCGCTGTGTGTGCGGTCGCAATCCCTGCTCCCGCCATCCAGAAGGCCAGCGCTGCCAGGCTGGTCACGACCACGCGCACGGTAGCTTTCACGTCAGTCATGTCGAACATCGCCTGCCTTCCTTATCGTGCGGTGATCCCCAGGGCGTGTTTCGGTGTGCCCTGTGAAGGGACGGTATGGGCTGAGTTGAACTGGATCCCCGCTCGGTGTTCGTTCAGGCGTTGGGTCACGATCGCGCGCGACTAATGGCGTGTTGATTTGTTGGCGCGCATCAAGGTCACTGCGATCGCGACGAGCAATATTATGGCGCCCGCCAGGATCCACAGCGCGGGGCTGGAGCCTTCAGGTGGTTGGCCGCTGTGCGAGTCGTCGTATGAATGTGAGGTCGGCGTTGGCGCGGTAGTGCTCGGAGTAGTCGTGGCCGTTGCCGCGACTGGGCTGCTGGTGATCGTTGCGGCCGAGAGTGCGGTGAGGCAGATCGCCGCAGTGGCGAACAGCAGGACCACGAGTGTTCGACCAGCGACGCGTTGACTCACCGGACGAAGTAGATGGTGGCGAAGAGTGCGATCCAAACGATGTCGACGAAGTGCCAGTAGTAGGAGACGACTATGGCGGCCGTCGCCTGGGCGGGGGTGAACTTGCTCATCCGAGTGCGCATGAGCAGCATGACGAATGCGACAAGCCCGCCGATGACGTGCAATCCGTGGAACCCGGTGGTGAGGTAAAAGACCGAGCCGTAAGCGCTGCTTGAGATCGTGGTGCCTTCACCGACGAGCTGGGTGTACTCGTAGCCTTGCCCAATTACGAAGAGCAGTCCCATGGCGAACGTCAGCGTGTACCACCGGCGAAGTCCGAACACGTCGCCACGTTCCGCGGCGAAGACGCCCATCTGGCAGGTAAAGGACGACGCGATGAGAACAAGGGTCACCGGTACTGCGAGGGTCAGGTTCAGTTCCGTGGGCGGCGGCGGCCACTCGTCGGCCTGCGCTCGGGCGGTGAAATACATGGCGAACAGCCCGGCGAAGAACATGAGTTCACTGGACAACCACACGATCGTCCCGACGGACACCATGTTGGGTCGGTTCAACGAGTGAACGCGTGCCGTGATGGCGGTGCCGCTTGTCATGTCGTTCCTCGAACCTAGATCCAGTTGGCAACTACTAAGTTGGTACCTACTATCCCACACAGTAGATCACTCCGTGACGCCGCTAGACGACGCCTTCGGGCAGGCGCCGCCACGGCTGCAAAGGCGTTGTCATTGATCGTTTTTGGGGCGTAGCCATGAGATGGGATGTCCGCAACCGATCAGACGAACGTGGACAGCGTGGACAAGGGCCTTGAAACCTCGTAACCTCTCCGTGATCTACGTAGCTAGACCATAGATGCCCCTACGGTGTGAGGAAACGCGAGTTGACCATCGGCCGTCCTGCCGCGATAACCCGTTCGGCCGTTGTTCTCGTGGTGGCGCTCATGACTGCGATGGGGCTCGGTGACGCTTCAGGTACGGGCCGAGCGGACCCGGCGTCGGACGCCCTCGCCCGCATGACGGAGCTTTCCCGTGAAGCCGAGCGCACGATGGAAGCCATCTACTCGGCCGAACTCGAGCTTGAGGCGAAGCTGAACCAACAGCGCGTCGCCGAAGACCGCCAACGAGCAGAAAACAGCGCATTGGCCTCGGCGGAGGCTGACCGAAATCGTTATCAGGCTGCGGTCGATCAGGCAGCGGCAGCGGCCTACATGGGCGGTTCGACCGACGGCGTCAGCCTTATGCTGACCGCGCAATCGCCGCGACGGCTGCTCGACGAACTCTCGTTGGCGCAAGTCATGGGCACCCGGATCTCGGAACGCATGACGGCTTATCGCGCTGCATCGGCGAGAGCCGACGGAGCGTTACGCGCTGCAGAGGTTTCGGCGCTGCAAGCCCGTACCGCTGCCGAGCAGGCGGCCTCGGTACGAGCTGGCCTGCAGGGCAGGCAGAGTCGGCTCCGCGCCCAGATCGCTGAGGTTGAGGCTCAGTACCGGGCGTTGACTCCAGATCAGCGCTCGATGCTGGCCGATCCTGGCCTCGTGCCGCCCGAGCGGGTCCCGCCGCCGAACGATCCCGCCATTGTCGCCATGCCGGAGCCACGTCCTGTCGACGCGGCGCCACCCGTACCAAGCTCGGGAGGTGAGACGATCGCCGTGCAGGCGGCGCTGACCCGCGTGGGCGCCCCCTACTCCTGGGGTGCGTCGGGGCCGGACGCATTCGACTGTTCTGGGTTGATCAAGTGGGCGTTTCTGCAGGGCGGCAAGTCGCTTCCGAGGTCCAGTCAAGCTCTCGCCGCTGGGGGACAGCCAGTAGCGACGTCCGAGGTCCAGCCCGGCGACATCGTCACGTTCTACTCCGATGCCTCGCATGCCGGCATCTACATCGGCAACGGAAACATGGTGCACGCGTCGACGTACGGAACGCCGGTGAAGGTGGCGCCCATATCGTCGGCTCCGATCTACAACGTGCGGCGCTACTAGCCAAAGACGTGGGCGTCGCCTGATTGGCAGCGCGCTGCGCGTCTTCGGCTGTAGGGGCCGTGGCGACCCTGATGGAGCGGTACCCCGCGAGTCGCATAGCGATGTGCCTGTCGAAGCGCGCAGCGACGGGATGGGCGACGACCGCAACCGCGCCATCGCTGTACGTACTATCTACGTAGATGAAGGCCTGAGCCGCTTTAGGCGGGGGCCTGCTAGGCCTGGCCAGGGAGGTAGTCCTTGTCGACGACGCACATACGACCAGCCCGCCCTACTCGCATCAAAACATGTTTCCGCCGGGCAACGTCGCGCACGTGCGTCAGAATAGTGGCGGCATCGTTGGCGGGCTTGGCCCTTTGCGCGAGCTTCCCGCCGGCTGGTGTGTGGCCCGCAGCCATAGCTGGCTTCGCGCTCCTGGCCTGGGCTATCTCGGACCGTTCAGTGACCGTAGCCGGCGGCATGGGTCTCGGGTTCGTGTTCGGCTCGTCGTTCTACTTACCACTGCTTCCGTGGACCGGCATTTTCGTCGGGGCCATTCCATGGGTCGCGCTCAGCGTGATGTGCGCACTTTTTCCGGCCTTATTCGGGTTGGCCGCGGTCGTAGTGCGCCCACTATCCGGGTGGCCGGTCTGGTGGGCGGCGTGTTGGGTAAGCGTCGAATGGTTGAAGAGCAATATCCCATTTGGCGGCTTCCCCTGGGGAATAGTGGGATTCGGACAGGCGGACGGGCCGCTCGCTTCGTATGCACGCCTTGGCGGTGTGACGCTGGTGTCATTCGCCGTCGTCCTCGCCGGGTTCCTGCTGTTCGCGCTACTGAGCCGCTTCGCGCACACAGTTCCGCTCGTCGACCACGTCGCCGTAAAGGCCTCCGTAGGGTTGCTGGTGATCGGCATCGGAGCTGTCGCGTCTGGGGCGCTCGTCCAGCAGCACAGCGGTTCCGGAACTGCTCTAAACGTCGTCGTCGCCGTCGTACAGGGGAACGTCCCAAGGCTGGGCTTGGACTTCAACTCTCAGCGCCGCGCGGTATTGGCCAACCACGTTGGGGAGACCAAGCGCCTCGCTGGGGACGCTGCTGCGGGAGTTATCGATCGACCGCAGTTGGTCATCTGGCCAGAGAACTCCTCGGACGTGGACCCCTTCCTAGACGCCTCAGCCGCGGCGCAAATCTCATCCGCGGCGCAAGCCGTGTCCGCCCCAATCATGGTGGGAGCGGTGGTGGGCGGACCGACGGAGGCAAGGCCCGACCAACCCGCCACGAACAGCACCATCGTGTGGTCACCGGACAGCGGACCAGGACAACGCCACGACAAGAAGATTCTGCAGCCATTCGGCGAGTACCTCCCCATGCGAGAGTTCTTTCAAATCTTTTCGTCCTATGCTGACCGCGCCGGCAACTTCATGCCTGGGAACGGGCCGGGAGTGGTTGACGCCGCTGGCGTGACCATAGGCGTCGCCACGTGCTGGGAAGTGGTGTTCGACCGGGCACCTCGAGATGCCGTGCGCAACGGCGCGCAGCTTCTGGTCGTCCCTTCCAACAATGCGACATTCAACGAATCGATGAGTCGACAACAGTTGGCTTTCGCGAAGATTCGTGCCGTCGAGCACGACCGGCCAGTTGTCGTCGCTGGCACCACCGGTATCAGTGCAATCATCGGACCCGACGGGACGGTGAAGGACGAGACCGCGTTCTTTCAGAGTGCTTACCTCGTCGATTCGATCACGCCGAAGTCGACGGAGTCGCCGGCGACAAGGTGGGCGCCATCGCTGCAGGTGCTTGCTTGCGTCACCGCGGTCGCGGCGATCGCCGCGGCTGGGTTGAGGCGTCGCGGGGGCAAGGCTTCGGCAGAGGTGGGACGTGCGGACGATGAACAGCGGTAGCGGAAACGTGACTTGCGCCGGCCGACTACGCACGTTCCCGCGGCGGTGGTTCGCCGTAGCTGCGTACGCCGTCGTAATTGGGATTGTGGTTGGTGGGTGTTCCAGTGGAGATGATGCGGTTGCGCAAGGGGGCACCTTCGAGTTCGTGTCGCCAGGCGGGCAGGTCGACATCTTCTACGACCCACCACCAAGTCGCGGTCGTCCCGGGCCGATACGCGGTCCGGATCTGCTGGACCCCACGCGCACGGTGTCACTCGACGATTTTGCAGGGCAGGTCGTAGTCGTGAACGTGTGGGGCCAGTGGTGTGGCCCATGCCGCACCGAGATGCCGGAACTTCAGCGGGTCTATGACGCGACGCGCTCCGAAGGGGTCGCCTTCCTGGGTATCGACGTTCGCGACAACAACCGTCAAGCCGCTGTGGACTTCATCGTCGACCGAAAGATCACATTCCCCTCGATCTATGACCCGCCCATGCGGACGATGATCGCCTTGGGCGATAAGTACCCCACCACGGTGATCCCATCCACGATCGTCTTCGATCGACAGCATCGTGTGGCAGCTGTATTCCTTCGTGCGTTGCTGGCTGAGGATCTCGAACCGCTGGTGAGGCGCCTCGCCGGGGAAGTGGCGGCAGATTCAGAGGCGAAGCCGTGAGCGGGGTACGTAGTGACCAGGCCAGGGAGGCCATGTTGCGAGAGTTCCCGCCGCGACTGCTCGGAAAGGTAGTTGA
This sequence comes from Mycolicibacterium sediminis, assembly GCF_010731735.1. Classification (GTDB taxonomy): domain Bacteria; phylum Actinomycetota; class Actinomycetes; order Mycobacteriales; family Mycobacteriaceae; genus Mycobacterium; species Mycobacterium sediminis. Next base: position 5,854,024 of record NZ_AP022588.1, on the reverse strand, counting down.
TCATGTTAGGTGAGCTGGAGCTTCCCACCTCGCCGCCTTCGGTGTCGACGATGTTCGATTGGTTCCCGCCACCTATCCCGTTACTTCCAGTCTTCGCAATCGGTTTGGCAGTGTGGTACGTGCTCGCGGTGCGCGCCGTCAAAGCACGTGGAGGCATCTGGCAGTGGACGCAGACAGCCAGTTTCCTCACGGGATGTCTCGCATTGGCGGCAGTGACGGGTCTAGCCATCGACAGTTATGGGTATCGGTTGTTCAGTGCCTTCATGTTTCAGCACCTAACTCTGTCGATTCTCGTCCCGCCGCTCTTAGTGCTGGGGGCCCCTGGACGCTTGTTGCTGAGATCCACCCCGCACCGCGGCTTGGGACGTTACGTGCTGATCGCCGCGTTGGGTGGGCTGCGTTGCAGCGTGAGCAGGTTCGTACTGAATCCCGGTTTCACCATTCCTGTCTTCCTCCTTAGCTATTACGGTTTGTATCTCTCTGACCTGTTCGATTCGGCGGCATCAAGCGTCGCCGGCCACGTCGCATTGCAAGTGTTCTTCCTTGCAAGCGGCCTCTTATTCATCGTGCCGATTCTGTCGACCGGTCCAATGCCGGTCCGGCAGAGCAATCTTGGCCGATTCTTCGACATCTTTCTCGAGATGCCGTTGCACGTGTTCATCGGCGTGATATTGATGATGGCGCCGCGTGCGCTCACGGATACCTTCGCGTCGCCTCCAGCGGACTGGAACGTCGATCCGGTCGCGGATCAGGCGGTCGCCGGCGGCTTGGCGTGGTCGTACGGAGAGCCGGTAGCACTGTTGACCACGTTGATCTTCGCGGTTCGATGGCGTCGCGACGAAGAGTCGGAGTCCGCGAAGAAAGAGGCGAACGTGGAACGTGACGACGCTGAGTTGGCTGCATACAATGCGTTTCTTCGCGGACTACGCGAGCCCCCACAGCAGCGCCCCGAACGTGGTGCAACCCACGACGACGGCTGACACCTCACGGCGTGAGGTGCATGTGAGCCGGGATTCTTGGCGGCGACCGTGATCTGTGTGCAGCGGGCCGAGAATCTGGGTTGTCGACCTTTCGGCGGTTTCTGCAGTGTGGCATGACCATCGTGTCGCGATCCGTTGAGTTGCTGCTTGAGCAGAACGGTGTCGTCGGCCAGGCCAGGCCAGGCCAGTCCGGCACGGGTGCCAGCAGCCTTTTCGATCTATGCTCCGCAGGTACTCACGAAGCTCACCGCTAGGGCACAACGGCTAGCACGTCGTGAGGTTGATTCCAGCGCGGTGGTGCACAGTAATTGACCAGGGAGACGGTGCCGTGACCGGGTGGCTAGCTGGTGACCGCGCCACTGCGCCCGCGCACAACAGGCGTGGCCGATGAGCCTCGTCGGTCAAGCCGCGATCCTGGTCAGCTTTCCCGTCGTCGCGTCCGTCATCGGATCCGGAATCGCCGCGTACCGCCCGCCAGGACCGCGCGTAGTCAGCGCTATCCAGCACTTCGCGGCGGGAGTGGTGATTGCGGCGCTGGCCGGTGAGGTGTTGCCCGATCTGCGCGCCGAGGGGCATCTCGGGTGGGCGGTGTCGGGGTTCGTCTGTGGGGTGACGGTCGTGCTGGGGTTGGCGGCCTATGGCCGGCGCATCGATGGTCGAGAACGCGCGTCTGGGTCGACCTCGCCCCGTCTTCCACTGGGGCTACTCGTTGCAGTGGCCATCGATCTGCTGATCGACGGTCTGCTCGTCGGCCTCGGAACACGATTGGGGTCCGCGCAAGCTTTGATCATCACCATCGCGCTGACGTTGGAGATCCTCTTTCTCTCACTATCATTGGTCGCCGAACTCACCGATCGCGGGTTGACTGCAATACGCGCAAGTGCGGTGTGTACCGGACTTGGTTCCATCACCGCGGTCGGTGCGGTGGGTGCTGCCGCCTTGCTGGCCGACGTGGATCAGACCGTTTTGGCATTCGTGCTGGCGTTCGGCGCCGCCGCGCTTCTCTACCTCGCCGTCGAGGAATTGATTGTTGAAGCGCACGACCAGGCCGAAACGACATTTTTCAGCGCGATGCTATTCCTGGGCTTCTTGTGCATCTACGTTCTCGGTGAACTCGTAGCTTGACCTGCGCGCTCGCCCTCGGTTGGTGAGGCGGGTGACCAGTCGCGACTGGTCACATACGTAGTGACATAGTAGGTTGTGTCCGTGAAGAGTGCGCCATCTGTGTCCTGCCATGGGCCGCGGCCCGGTTGGGACGCAGGCGGACGTGCGCCGCAGAATGCCCGAAGGGCGGGCCGCTGGATTGTGGCGGCTTTTCTATTGGCTCTCACGTTGGCGGTAGCCGTGTTGTTGGCTGCCGATCCAGTGGCCGGTCGACCTGCGACAGGAAGCAGCGCAAAGCCTCTTTCTGGCGTGGCGAATGTGGTGAGCCTTTCGGGGCTGAGTGCCATTGTGAATGCCTGGTGCCTCGCTCCGCTAGACGAGTGATCTCAGTCGCCTTGCGCTGCAATGGCAATCGTGCTCGTGATCCCATCGGAGGCAGCGGCAGTGTTTGCCACCACGTTGGTTGCGCTAGGCGAAGCAGATCAGGGCACCTGACAGCGATAGTGCAACGATCACCAACGGTGTGGCGGCCATCGCTGCCACAGCTCCGCTCAACGTGGCGCGGGTTTGAATTCGTGCCAGACCCTCTTGTGGATCTGAGAGACGTTCGGCACGGACGAGTACCGCCACGCCGGCTGCCGCCAGGCCGTGGGCCGGTGCGCTGGCTCCCGAGAGGGCGAGCAGGCCTGCCAGCAGCGGCTGGCGACCGTGTCGCCGTGCGGCGGCATCGTCGGCACACATCTCCAGCAAGGAGCTGATTTGTGCAGCGGCACTGGCGAAGAGCGTGATGTGGGGCAGCGCTGTAGCCAGGCCCCGCACCGCGGCGACGACGTACGCGTGGTGCCCGTTCAGATGTGCACGCTCATGGGCGACCACGGCTGCGAGTTGCGTTTCGTCGAGCGCCTTCATTGCCGCAGTGGTCACCACGATCGCCGGCGGGCGGCCCGCCACGCAGTACGCCGCGGGTTCGGATGCGTCGATGATCACGACGTCGCTTCCTTCGGCCCTACCCACCAGGCGCACAGCGTCGGCGTGTTCGAAGGTGTGCGCACGCATGCGTCGCAGAGCGCGCCCGACCCTCAAGCAGACCGCGAAGACACTCCCGGCCGCGATGCCTACTGCGACCGTGGCGACGATGCGCGCCGGCCAGCCTGCGTGGCCGGTGAGAATTGCCTGAAGGCGTTGAAGACACGACGCGAGTAGCGCGTCTGGGCTGTCCCAGTGGCCGGCGGCTTCGATTAGAAGTAGCGCGATGCCCGCGATCGCGCATCCGAGCACCGTAACGATGGCCGTCAGCCACGCGGTGATGGCCAATCGTGGCGCGCCGCCGTCAGCGGTGATCCGGAGGAAGAATCGGGGCCCGACCGCGACGACCGCCACGACATAGAGCATCAACGCCGCCGCGACCGTCATTTGCGACTCGATTTGCGTGCGAGACGTCGCAACGCTGCTCGGAGGTCGGCGGATTCGGCAGCATCGATCTGCGCTACGAAATGACTGAGGACCGCTTCTGAGCGGCCGCCGCCGCTTAGGGCCTCCAGCATCAGACGGGCGCTGTGTTGCTCACGTGTCATCGTAGGTCGGTACCTATAAGCCTTGCCATCGCGTTCACGCGACAGCCAACCCTTGCCGTGCAGGTTGTCCATCGTGGACATCACCGTCGTATAGGCGATGTGGCGTTCAACGCTCAATTGATCAAAGATGTCTCTGACCGTGGCATCGGTTTCGGGGTCGCGGTTCCAAAGTCGATCCATGATGTTTGCTTCTAGTTCACCGAAGCCACGTACCCGTGCCATGAGACCTCCTGAATTAGTCAGTAGGTAGCTTACGGGGTTCGTCGCCACCGGGCGCTAGGCGCATCGATGGCAGGTCGGGCGTTGAGTCTGACCTCTACTACTGAGAAAGTGCGTAGGAAAGTTGTTATCCTTGATGTGCTGGCCGGTATCCGCGATGCCCCGGTGCCCGAGGCCGGGCAGTCATCCCCCCGCTTGCCCGGCCTCGCCAGGGTCCGGGTTGTGACCGTTGGCCGGTTTTGCGAGAAGGTTGCGGGCGAAAGACGCGCCACTCGCTACCAGCGCCGAACCTCGGGGATGGCCCAGCAGTCGTCCTCAAGGTCTTTGTACGCCGCGTGCTCGTAGCCACGCCATGGGGTCAGTCTTCTCGGAGCCCTTGAGGTGGACCTCGAAGTGAAGGTGAGGGCCTGTGGAATTGCCGCGGTTTCCCACCGTGGCGATCTGATCACCGGCCAGCACACGCTCGCCCACCTGCACGGTGGTGGTGTCGACGTGACCGTAGAGCGTGACCACTCCATCCGTGCTGCGGATCTTGACCCACATTCCGTAGCCCGGAGTGGGTCCTGAGGCGATCACCTCACCGTCGGAGGCGGCATAGATCGGCGTACCGATAGCGTTCGCGATGTCGAGCCCGGCGTGCAATGTGCCCCAACGTGTTCCGAACCCGGAGGTCAAGATACCCCGCACCGGGAAGACGAACTGGGGTCGTTGCAACCGTGCCTCTCGCTGGGCCCGTTCTTGAGCGAAGGCCAATCCGCGAGCCAATTCTTCCTGGTGAACCGCCGGTTGCACGTTGCTGACGACTTGGACTATTTGAAGCCCTGAAGGTTCCGGGTACGTTGCCGCATGTACATCTCCGGAGCCCGCCAACAGGACCGAATCCGGTCGCGATTGCGCCTCACCCAACGCTGTGTTGGCTCCCGCGGCGAACGCTCCCGCAGCGATCGCTACACCAATCAGTCTGCTGTGAACCGCACTCGCGACCTCTGGTTTCCTCCGATGGGTGCCGCGCCTCGCGCCGTGTGTGATGACCTGAGTCGCTCGGAGGCCGGCGGGCTGTACTCGGTCGCCCTGGCGCCATGAACCTTTCGGCTCTTGCCGCCGTGCGGTGCGGGTCTTCGTGGCCGGCGGGAGGAGCACGTGCGACCGCTGGTCGTCCGAGTCGTTCAGGTCATCGAGTTCGGGTGCTGCCAGGACCTCGACGTCCAAGGCGAAGAGGTCACGACCGATTGCCGGAGCGGACGTCGCGCCGAATTCGTTTACAGGGATTATTTGGGTGACGGCGTCGTCCCACGGGTGTGCCTGTGGCCCGCCGACGCGCGGGTCCCGGCGCTGAGTCACCAAGTCGAGACGTTCCTTGCCGTTACCGGTTCGTTATCGATTCCCTGGGACGCTAACCGACTCGTCGGCATTGAGCAAATACTCTCGCAGATCGTTCTGTACCGCACCTGCGGCCGGTGCGTCGCCGAGTATCCGACAGCAGGCACTTGAACAGTAACTAGATGCTGATTGCTCTCTCCCGAGCGTGAGCGACTACGTAGCGAAGTAGTTGTTGGCGAACTCTGATGGCGGACCGGAAGGTCCCACTCGGGGGCCAGTGTCAGCTAAGCCGTCTGGCGCGTAGGTCCACGGGTCATCAACTACCGGCACTAGTACTAAGTTTCTACGTAGTTTAATCTACGTACCTAGCCAGTAGATCGTGAACATCGCGGTCGAGCGGGCGACGACAGGAGAATCAGTTGGTAGCCGAAGCACCGCCGGCTGGGGAACTCGAGGCACGGCGGCCGTTCCCATCGCGGCTGGGCCCCAAGGGCAGCCTGATCTACAAGCTGGTGACCACGACCGATCACAAGCTGATCGGCATGATGTACGTAGTCGCCTGCTTCATCTTCTTCTTCGCCGGCGGGTTGATGGCGCTGTTCATGCGCACGGAGCTCGCCCTGCCCGGGCTGCAGTTCCTGAGCAACGAGCAGTACAACCAGTTGTTCACCATGCACGGCACGGTGATGCTGCTGTTCTACGCGACGCCCATCGTGTTCGGCTTCGCCAACCTGGTGCTGCCGCTGCAGATCGGCGCCCCCGACGTCGCCTTCCCGCGACTCAACGCGTTCTCGTTCTGGCTGTTCCTGTTCGGTGCGCTGATCGCTATGGGTGGTTTCATCACGCCGGGCGGTGCCGCCGACTTCGGCTGGACCGCCTATACGCCGCTATCCAATGCGATCAGCACTCCCGGCGCAGGAGCTGACCTTTGGATCATGGGTCTGATCGTCGGTGGTCTCGGGACCATCCTCGGTGCGGTGAACATGATCACGACCGTCGTCTGCATGCGTGCCCCGGGCATGACCATGTTCCGGATGCCGATCTTCACCTGGAACATCCTGGTGACGTCGATCCTGGTGCTGCTGGCCTTCCCGCTGCTGACCGCCGCACTGATGGCCTTGGCGGCCGACCGCCACCTGGGCGCCCACGTCTACGACCCGGCCAATGGCGGTGTGCTGCTGTGGCAGCACCTGTTCTGGTTCTTCGGTCACCCCGAGGTGTACATCATCGCGCTGCCGTTCTTCGGCATCGTCAGTGAGATCTTCCCGGTGTTCAGCCGCAAGCCGATCTTCGGTTACACCACGCTGATCTACGCGACGCTGGCCATCGCCGCACTCTCCGTGGCGGTGTGGGCGCACCACATGTACGCCACCGGCGCCGTGCTGCTGCCGTTCTTCAGCTTCATGACGTTCCTGATCGCGGTGCCCACGGGCATCAAGTTCTTCAACTGGATAGGCACGATGTGGAAGGGGCAGTTGACGTTCGAGACACCGATGTTGTTCTCGGTCGGTTTCCTCGTCACGTTCCTGCTCGGTGGCCTGTCCGGCGTCCTGCTGGCCAGCCCCCCGCTGGACTTTCAGGTGACGGACAGCTACTTCGTCATCGCGCACTTCCACTACGTCCTCTTCGGCACCATCGTGTTCGCCACCTACGCGGGCATCTACTTCTGGTTCCCGAAGATGACCGGCCGCCTGCTCGACGAGCGCCTGGGCAAGCTGCACTTCTGGTTGACGTTCATCGGCTTCCACGCGACATTCTTGGTGCAGCACTGGTTGGGCAATGAGGGCATGCCCCGTCGATATGCGGATTACCTGCCGGCCGATGGCTTCACCACGCTGAACGTCTTCTCGACAATCGGTGCGTTCATCCTGGGCATCTCGACGTTGCCGTTCGTGTGGAACGTCTTTAAGAGCTGGCGCTACGGCGAGCCCGTCGTGGTCGACGACCCCTGGGGCTACGGCAACTCGCTCGAGTGGGCCACCAGCTGCCCGCCGCCGCGGCACAACTTCTCCGAGCTACCCCGGATCCGTTCGGAGCGCCCGGCGTTCGAGCTGCACTACCCGCACATGGTGGAGCGGATGCGGGCCGAGGCCCACATCGGCGGCGGACCGCACCCGTCCGGCGGTGACGTCACCGAGAACGACGACGTCAGGGTCCGCACCTAATCGGACGTGCGCATGTGCGTGCATGCGCTGCGTCGCGTCACCTGTGAGTTCCAGCCGGAGGAAGAATCAAGGTTGCCAAGATGAGTCGTGATGGTTTCGAACTGGCCGAGGCGATGTGGGATGCGGCAGAACCCTGCCTGTCCGCTCGCCAACGCGAGGCCACGCTCACGGCACTGCACGCTGGCGAACCACATGAAGCGATACAGATCATCGTCACTGCCCTGTGTCGAAGCAGGTATCCGCTGCCCTCCGACCTACACGTTGAGTTCACCGAATGGCTACGACGGCTACCGGGAACTGGCCTGAGTGCATGGCAGCTCGAACTTCGAGTCACGGCAGCCGACGTCCAGGTGGCCTCCGACGTGTCGGTCATCGACGGTCTCTATGGCGATGCGACCCTGTGCTACTTCATTCTCGACGATGCCGGCGTCGTAGACGCTTCTCATGGGCGCCAGGCTGACGCGCTAAAGGGGTGGCTCGAGACGAACCGGCCAAGTCCTTCGCTACGAACAGACCTACAGCTCAACGGATTCGGATATCTCCTCAACGGCTCTAGTCGATCGCCATCTGATGGCACGGGGACGCAGTGATCGTTATGGGGCTTCGGTGGGGCAGCAGTCCTGATTGCGGGAACCAAGTGGCTGAGCGATCGCCTGCGTGTTCGCGAGGGCGCGGTGGCGGCGGGGACAGACGAGCGGATGGGCTCTTTGCCCCCGCCCGGCGGCTGGCGTTCGTCGATGGCGATCTAGGAGCAAGCGCGTGAATCCAACTGGCACGGACGTCAGCTTGGCGGTGTTCTCGGACTGGGCGTATGCGTCGGCGATGGTCGGGCTCGTTCTCGCGTTTCTAGTGTTGGCGGCGACCTTCGCGAACAGCCGAAGCTGGTCGCTAGAGAGGTCTATGGCAACTGTGGGGGTGGCGCCTGACAGCCTGCGTCCGGGTGTCGTTGCCAGCGTCTCGCGGCGGTCGGCCGTAGAACGTGTCGAGCGTGCTGGAGTTGCCCTCGTCGTCGTGGGTACAGGGCTGCTGTTGCTATGCATTGTGCTGCGCGGGTGGGCGACCTCGCGTGCGCCGTGGGGCAACATGTACGAGTTCATCAACCTAACGTGCTTTTGCGGGTTGGTCGCGGCGTTGTTCGTGTTGCGCCGTCGTGATCTTCGTCCGCTATGGGTGTTCGTTCTGGTCCCGGTACTCATTCTCCTCGCGGTGTCAGGCAAGTGGCTGTACGCCGACGCCGCGCCGGTCATGCCTGCGCTGCAGTCGTATTGGTTGCCCATTCACGTGTCGGTGGTAAGCCTGGGCTCCGGGGTATTCCTCGTCGGCGGTGTGGCCAGCAGTCTGTTCTTGATGAAGACCTCGCGGCTGGGCGACCCCGAACTCGCGGGACGGTTGGCGGGTGTCGTGTCCAGGTTCCCCGACCCGCGGATTCTAGATCGGGTCGCCTACCGCACCACGATCTTCGCATTTCCGGTCTTTGGTTTCGGGGTCATTTTTGGCGCGATCTGGGCGGAGGAGGCGTGGGGACGCTTCTGGGGTTGGGATCCCAAGGAGACGGTGTCGTTCATCGCGTGGGTTGCGTACGCGGCGTACCTCCATGCGAGGTCCACCGCGGGTTGGCGCGACAGAAAGGCGGCGTGGATCAACGTGGCCGGCTTCGTAGCAATGGTCTTCAACTTGTTCTTCATCAATTTGGTGATTGCCGGGCTGCACTCCTACGCCGGGGTGGGCTGACGACCACGGCGAACGTGCGCACTCGCCTCACGCGCCGTTGGTCCCGATATCTCCAAGGGCGGAGCTGCTGAACTTCGTATCCAAGCGTTCAATATCCCAATCCCGTCAGGTCATTTCGATGCAACCCATCGCGGCTGACGACGAAGATGGTCAGCACACCAGGAGGCTGAAGAGTCCCGTGATGTGACGTCCTCGACCACGACCGCAACACTTCGTACTCAGATCAACTCATACTTCGAAGGAACGGACCGCTGGGCAACGAAACCACCGTGTGTTCTCCGATAATGGGTGACGGTCCACATGTCCATATGCATATAATCGCATGCATGCATGACAGCTCATCGGGGCGATGTGGCGGGCCACGACGCGGACGACACGCCATCGAACAAGACTTTGGCGCTCGAACTCGCCGACCTTCTTCCGGGTAGTGATGAGCACTGCGCTGACCGCCTGACGCGCGATCTCGCCACCAACGCGGTCATCGACGACGTCCACGTCATCGACGGCGACACGGTGAGACCTCGTTTGTGCGTCCACTACGACGCCAACGCGGCGACGGCAATCGACGTGCAACGGCGTGCATGGGAGGTGGCCGAGACGATCAATTCTCGGTACGGGCACCTCCGTTGGATGCTGACTGACACGGACGACGAAACGAGTCGCGCGGCGCTGGTCCGCCGGCTGGCGCCGATGCCCGGTGTCGTAGCTGCAGCAACGACGGCGAATTCCGTTGAACTGGAATTCGAACGCGCGACGGTGACCGCGCAGGAACTCGTAGACGTGATCGCCACTCAGATTGCCCCCGGTTCGACGCCGATCGCGGGACACGTGCAAGCCAGTGATGAGACCGAGGATCACCAGGAGCACGGCGGCCACGATCACGGCCACGATCACGGCGGGATCTTCGGCGAACGCAGCGAACTCGTCTTCGCCGGACTGTCCGGGGCACTACTCCTGGCCGGATGGTTGTTGGCGACCTCCGCAGACACTCCACGCCCCGCGGAGATGGTCGTCTACTCGTTGGCCTTTTTCTTCGGTGCCTTCTTCACCGTGCAGGAAGCATTCGCCAGCGTGCGGCAGCGCAGGTTCGAAATCGACTTCCTGATGCTGGTGTCGGCAGCAGGTGCGGCTGCACTCGGCGAGGTCGCAGAAGGTGCGCTCTTGCTGTTCCTTTTCAGCGTCGGTCACGCGCTGGAGGGTTACGCCATGGGCCGCGCCCGGCGGGCGATCGAAGCGCTCGCCGAACTCGCTCCCAAGACGGCACTGGTACGACGCGGCGGCACGGGCGACACCGTCGAGGTACCGGTGGCAGATCTGCGCGTGGGGGACATCGTCGTGGTGCGACCCAACGTGCGACTCGCCGCCGACGGCTTCGTCGTCGCTGGCACCAGCAGCATCGACCAGGCGCCGGTGACCGGCGAAAGCGTTCCCGTCGACAAGCGGCCCGTTCCGGACGTGGCCGCGGCCGCGGCATCACCCGAACTCATCGATGCGGCGGCGCGGGTGTTCGCCGGCACGATCAACGGTGCCGGCGCCATCGAGGTCCAGGTGACACGGCTCGCCGGTGACTCGACCCTCGCCCGAGTGGTCCGGTTGGTCGCCGAGGCCCAGAACAAGACCACTTCGACGCAACGATTCACCGACCGGTTCCAACGCATCTTCGTCCCGATCGTGCTGGTCGGAGTCGTGTTGTTGCTCTTCGCCGGTTTCGTGGTGAACGAACCGTTCTCTGCCACGGTGTATCGCGCGCTCGCCGTACTGGTGGCCGCCAGCCCGTGTGCCCTGGCCATCGCAACGCCGAGTGCGGTGCTGTCGGCGGTGGCGCGTGCGGCGAAGGCCGGCATCCTGGTCAAGGGTGGCGCCGCGCTGGAGGAGTTGGGGCGCGTCGAGGTCTTGGCCTTCGACAAGACCGGAACCCTGACCCAAGGACGGCCGCAGATCGCTGACGTGGTCGCCGCTGCGGGCATCGACGAGGCGGAACTTCTGACAATCGCGGTCGCCGTCGAGGAGCAGAGTGATCACCCCCTCGCGCGAGCCATCGTCCGTGATGGACGCGAGCGACTGGCCGGCGCAGTGGTGCCCCGCGCAACCGATGTGCGCGCCCTAACCGGTCGTGGCATCGTCGCATCCGTCGAGGGGATCGAGGTTCGCATCGGCAAGAGCGACATGTTCATCGACGCCGCAGAGCGTCCACCTGCTGAGGTGGCCGCCAACGTGAACCGACTGGAACTGGCCGGCCGCACCACGATGCTCGTCTGCGCTGGCGATCGCTGGCTCGGCGTGATCGGTTTGATGGACGTCCCCCGGCCGGAGGCGTCGGCGGTCATCACGCGTCTCGCCGCACTCGGGGTGCGTGACACCGTGATGCTGTCGGGTGACAACCAGCGGGTCGCCGATGCGGTGGCCGCCGAGGTTGGTGTCGCCTACGCGCGCGGAGATTTGATGCCCGAGGACAAGGTCGCCGAGATCGCGGCGCTGCGGGAGCGAAATAGGCGTGTGGGCATGGTCGGTGACGGCGTCAACGACGCGCCCGCCATGGCGGGCGCGAACGTTGGGATAGCGATGGGTGCGGCCGGATCGGACGTGGCGTTGGAGACCGCCGATGTTGCGCTGATGGCCGACGACCTCCGTGCGCTGCCGTTCGCGGTCGAACTAAGTCGCCGTTCCTCACGGGTCATCAAGCAGAACCTGTGGGCGAGTCTCGGAATCGTCGCGGTGCTGATCCCGGCAACGGTTCTCGGCCTGGGCATCGGTCCGGCCGTCCTCATCCACGAAGGCTCTACACTTCTCGTCGTCGCCAATGCGCTGCGGCTGCTCGGGCTGCCGATGCAGTCGGTGGCACCGGCAGAACCCATCGGCCCCGACATCACCCATTCAAGAGATGTCTGATGTCCTGCGCTGCAGATGAATCGACCACGCCGCGCCGTTTGACGGCGTGAGTGCAAGAGTTCGCCCCGCACCCTCGGTGACACTGCCTCGGCCGGGTGCTGAGGCAATGCGCCCACTAGGGGGCAGAGGGGCGAAGCTTCCGCGCGCCTTCTACATTTGCCAATCTTGGGCTCCGTCGTTCTCGTCGTAGACGCCGATGGAGTTTTTGACGACGACCGGGTCTCCGCTGCCGAAGTTGTCGTAGAACCATTGCGCATTGGCCGGACTTAGGTTGGGGCAGCCGTGGCTGACGTTGCGTTTGCCCTGATCGCCCACCGACCACGGGGCGCCGTGGACGAAGATGCCGGCGTTGTTGATGCGCACCGCGTCTTGAACTTTGAGCTTGTAACCTTCGGCTGAGTTGATCGGCACGCCGTAGGTCGAGGAATCCATCACCATGTCGGCGAACTTCTCCAGCACGTAGTAGGTGCCATTGGGGGTTTCATAGCCCGGTTTGCCAAGAGACACCGGGATGGTCTTTTCGAGTGCGCCGTTGCGCATCACTTCCATCTGCAGGGTGGCATTGTCGATGGTCGCCACCAGTGCGTCGCCGGTGCGAAAGCTCGACTTCGTGCCGCCGGCGTCGATGGTGATGGTCGAGTTGGCGGGCCAGAAGTCGACCGGCCGCCACCTGAGTTGCGTGCTGCTCATCCAGTAGAACTTGCCGGGAACCGGTGGTGTCGACGAGACATGCACGGCCTGCTCGGCCAGCGCACGGTTGACGATCGGCCGTTGGAAGTTGATGACGATCGGTTTGGCGACACCGACCATGGAGCCGTTCACCGGGTTGAACGTCGGAGGTGCAAACACCGGCGGACCTAGGTAGGGCAGTGGGTTCTGGCCGGCTGCCGTATCCACGGATGCGGGCAGGCCCGCTCCTGGGAGAGGGTCAGTTGGGGATAGCGAAGGCACATTCGGGAAGATCGTCAGAGGATCGCCCGGTGCGGGCGGCACGGGTACCGGCGGCTCGGCCGAAGCGGGTGTCGCGGCGAGCAGTGCTGCACTTACCAATCCGGCCGCGATGAGGGCAATCGCAGAGTGTTGCGGCCGACTCGGCATCGGTGTCTCCTGACCTCGACTGGGTGGCGGTGGGTACGGACGTCGCCTGACGACACCACCTGCCGTCTACGTACTTCCATAGTAGTTGATGCGTAGACGCATGCCGAAGATCTACTACTGATGTACGTAGTAGATTCCTCAGGTGTCAGAAGGGTGACTGGATGAGCGTTGAAACGTCGTGAGTGGCTTCACTGCAGTCGCCACGGGCCTTGACGCACTCGAGCGTGCTGCGCACACTCACCGGTGCCGTGGCGACGTCGTGGGCTCGACGGCGGAAACGGGGCTCAGGTGGTGACTGCGGCGTCCGCGACCACGCGTCGGGTGGTATGGGCTGTGTTGCTCGGCGTCGCTCTGGTGGCCGGCATGACTGCAGCCTCCATCGGCGCGCTGGCGCTGGCCGACGCGCTCGAAGTGACGGGGCTCGGTAATCCTGGGCCGATCACCACCTACGGGCTGTCCTTCGTCCGCGCCGCTGGGGAGATCGCCGCGATGGTGGCAGTCGGGCACTTTCTATTCGCGGCCTTTCTGATCCCCCCTCAGGCCAGCGGTGTGCTCGACGCCGACGGGTACCGTGCGCTGCGAATCGGCGCCGTCGCCAGCGCGATCTGGGCGGTGTGCGGTGCGCTGCTGGTGGCGCTGACGGTCTCCGACGTGTCCGGACTGCCGCTGAGCGAGTTGACACCATTGAACGTGTGGTCGGCGGCTGGCCTCGTAGAAATTACCTCGGCCTGGCGCACCACCGCGATCCTGGCCGCGGTCGTCGCCGTGACGGGTCTCGCGGTGTTGCGGTGGTCGTGGACGCCCGGCCTGCTGGTGGGTGGGTTGGCCACGCTGGTGCCGCTCACTGTGACGGGTCACTCCTCAGCTGGCGGTGCGCATGACATCGCCACCAACAGCCTGCTCATTCACGTGATGGCCCCGGCGTTGTGGGCGGGTGGGCTGCTCGCGTTGCTTGGGCACGCCCTGCGCGGCGGCGGCCGCACTGACATCGCTGCCCGGCGCTTCTCGAGTATGGCGCTGGTGTGCTTCGCTGCGATGGCCACCAGTGGAGTCGTCAACGCAGCAGTCCGGGTTCAACCATCCAGCATCTGGACAAGTACCTACGGGCTCTTGATAGGCGGAAAAGTGGTGGCCCTCGCCGGGCTCGGTCTCCTCGGCTGGCGTCAGCGACGGTCGTCTCTCGCTGCACTGCAACGTGATCCGACATCGCGCCGGCCGCTGGTGTGGCTCGCACTCACTGAAGCCACCTTGTTCGGCGTCGCGGTCGGCGTCGGGGTCGGGCTCGGTCGCACGCCACCGCCGCCCCCGAGCGACGAACCCTCCCCGGCCGAAGTGGCCCTCGGCTTCAACCTGGCCGAGTCGCCGACGATGGCGTCAGTGTTCGTCGAATGGCGGTTCGACTTGATTTTTGGTACTGCGGCGGTCGTCATGGCCTGTCTTTACCTCGCTGCGGTCAACCGGTTACATCGTCGCGGTAATCGGTGGTCGATTGGACGCACCGCGTCCTGGGTGATCGGGTGCCTGACGATGCTCTTCGCCACCTCCTCGGGCCTCGGTACGTACATGACGGCCATGTTCAGCCTGCACGTTGTCGTCCAACTGCTGCTCAGCATCGTGGTGCCAGCCCTGCTTGTTGCTGGTGCGCCCGCGACCCTCGCACGGGAGGCGCGGCGGGCCGCTGATATTGGGGGTGCTCCTGGTCCGCACGAATGGATGGAGAGCGCCCTGAACTCCTCGGTGACGGGTTTCCTCACCCGGCCCTCGACGGCACTAGGACTGTTCGCGGTCGGCATCTGCGGGCTGGCCATTCCTGGCGTGTTCGAGTTCGCGGTCGGTGAACATGCCACGCATATGGCGATGATCGGCTACTTCATGGTCAGTGGCGTGTTGCTCTTCGCCGCAGTCGTCGCCCGTCCGATGTCGATGCCGCATCGGTTGACCATGCTGCTGTTCGCGTTGTCGCCGTTCGTCGTCGTCGGGTTGGTGGTGATCAACATGCAGAACGTTCTCGGCGGCGCCTTCTACCGCTCCTTGAGACTGACCTGGCATACCGATCTGCTCGGCGATCAAAGACTGGGGGGTGCGATCGGTGTAGCAGGTGGTGTTGTGGCGATGCTGGCGGTCGTCGCGGTCCCGATCGCGCAGCGCTACCGGCATCCTCCGATCGCCCAGTAACGACAGCGCCTAGCATCGACTCATTATGAAGTGGGCGCCAATCGGCATCGCGGTCTGCATGGCACTCGTCCTAGGACTGAGCGGCTGCAACGGCACGGACCAGGCAGTGCAGGATAGCCGTGGCTCTTCAACGAGTGACGCCGTCGACCACAACGACGCCGACGTCGCGTTTCTCCAGCAGATGATCCCACACCACGCCCAGGCCATTGAAATGTCCGATGTACTGCTGGCAACGTCAGGAGTCAGCCCGCAGATCGCGGCTCAAGCCCGGTCCATCAAAGTCCGGCAGACATCGGAGATCGCCATGATGCGCGGCTGGCTGACGACGTGGGCCACAGGCCCGGCGGCGGTGCAGCCGCCACATCACTCCGGTCAATGCGGCATGGTCTCGCCTAGGGAACTCGCGGCGTTGCACGACGCCGAGAGTGCCGTAGCCGACCGCTTGTACCTTGAACTCATGATCTCCCACCACGCGGGAGCGATCGCCATGGCGCGCGTTGAGACCGGGGCTGGGCGAAGCGCATTCGCCACGGACTACGCGCGGGGAATCATGTCATCTCAACAGCGCGAGATTGACGTGATGCGTTCGATGTCGAAACCCGACATCCCCGTCACAGACCCACCGCCGTGTTAGCGCCTTCGAACCGAGACTCGATACATTGCGGCCTACGCGTTCGTGATTGTCCATGAGCCGTCCTGTATCAAGCTGCACCCCGTTCTATTTCTTGAGTGCCTGCTCAACAGCCGTCGACAGGTCCTGATAACTCCGAGCTTCCACCTCTTTACCGTCGAGGAAGAAGGTCGGTGTGCCCTGAACACCCAGGGCCCTTCCGTCGGCGACGTCGACGTTGACCCGGGCGAGCGTGGCGGGGTCGTCGTAGGCGGCATCATAAGCGGCCATGTCGAGTCCAAGTTCGACGGCGAACCCGCGGAATGTGGCATCGGCCGGCGTCCGTTGTTCTCCCCATTGGCTCTGGGTTTCGTACATCTTCTTGTACATCGGCTCGAACTTGCCTTGCTGGCCAGCCGCCTCGACGGCTCGAGCTGCTCGCTCGGCGTTGAAGTGGGACTGGATGGGGAAGTAACGGACAACGAAGTTGACACGGTCCCCGTACTCGGCGCGTAGCTGCTCGACCATCGGGAACGCCGCGCGGCACGCCTCGCATTCGAAGTCGAGGAACTCGACCAGGGTGACATCGCTATTCGGTGCAGTGTTGAGGCGGCGGCTGTTCTCCCGGACCAACTGACCCGCCTCGCCGCCCTCGGATTGCGCAAGCGCGGGTGCGTCCTTGTTTTGGACCGACAGATAGATGCCAGCCCCGATGATCATGGTAATGACCGCGAAGGCGGTCAGCAGAATCCGTGTGACAGGTGCCATCTGAGAAGTCCTTCGTGAAATCGGCGAACGTCGGTTCCGCGCTAGAGCGGCGGCGGATCGCCGCGGTGCGCAGAGACGGGCTTGTGAGTGTGCATCGCGCACTCGATCATATACGTAGAGAGACCGTAGGTCCGGCGGCGATCCTGTGCCGTCACTCGCCCGCCTGCGGGGGCCGTGTCGGAGATTCAACCCCTCGACTACTAGTCAGAAGGAAACTTAGGAAGCGGGCGCGGCCAGCGGTTCACGGCAACAAGTATGGATCGCAGGAAAAAGGCGGTGCTGGCCAACAGCGTCGGTTTCGCCGGTCCACAACAGCGTCGCACTCTGGCGATCTGAACCCGCAGAAGGGCGGGTAGGACGGCGTTCAGACCACGGCACGCGTCGCTCAGATACTGATGTCGCCCGGCTGACGCGTTTCGTGCTGGGTCAGCGCTGCGCTTCATAAGCGTTGATGGCTGTGCTGCGACCTCAACTGTCGATGACGCGAGTGGCGTATGGCGTCAGCCCGCTGGTGCGGATTGGTGAGATCTTGACTGGCACACCGCTTCTTTGTGCTTCGATCATCTGGCCGCCGCCGAGGTAGAGCGCTTCGTGTTGGCCGCCGCCGGGCCCCCAGAACAGCAGGTCGCCGCGCTTGGCCTCCGAAAGGGAGACCTTCCGTCCCGCGTTGTATTGGTCGCCGGAGAAGCGGGGTAACAAGACCCCCACACCGGCGAATGCGTAGCGCGTCAGGCCGGAACAATCGAATCCGACAGTGGATGCGCCAGAGTCGATGCCCCGACTGGGGCCAGTGAGGCTGCCACCGCCCCATGAGTACGGGACGCCCATCTGCGACCCTGCTCGGCGAATGACGTACTCGATGGCTTGCTTGGCGTTGAGACGGTTGCCTTTGAAGCTCGCCGGAGGAATAGTCGAAGGGCTCACTACGCCAAGGCTGCCGAGGAACCTGCGTCCCAGATCCACGGTGGTCTGGGCCGCCAACGCAGTAGCTTGCAGAGACGAATTGGCGACTGCGACAGGGTCCCCAGGAGCGCCCGCACTTAGCGCTCTGGGCAGTGAGGGATCCCACTGGCCGGTGGTCGGCTCCGCGTCGGCCGGTACCGCCAAGGTAAGCGACACCGCAGTGAACAGGACGCTTGCGACGAGAAACGAGCGCCTCCCGGCCCCTCCAGCCTGCTCACCCACGGCCGGCAATAACGGGGCAGCACGCCTTTCAGGGCGAGGCGATCGATGCGCATGTTGCACGCGACCGAGTCTCCCTTCGTGGCCACGCGGTCCAGCTCTAAGCCCATCCGCACTCGACGTCGACCATGTACGTAGTTTCACCGTAGGTCTGCTGGCAACGTACCTCACCTGCGCCCAATGGGTAGCGCGCCCCGGATAACAGAATCGCTGCAATTCCGCGGCTGCCCTAGGGGCGCTCCGACTCGTCTGCCGACTTCTTGCGTGCAGGTTCAGGCGATTCGACGACGTCGTTGACGTCGCCTGCCGGATCGAGTCTGCAGGCTATCGAAACCGACCTCGAACGGGACAGGTAAACGGCGGATCGATGGCTCAAATCGACGGCCCGGCCACCTTGCGTTCGCGTTTTCATCGCTGTTCCGCTGCCCATGGCTGCAACATCAATCGATCGGCCCGACGCGGTCGAATCGGCCAGAAGGCGATGTCACCCCTGCAGTGGCGGTGGCATCGCGGATAGGCTCGGTCCGAAGCTAGTGGCCTTCGCATCGGCGGCGGTTCTGGTGTTCGTCGCGTTCGAGGTCTTGATCACCTATGTCGGTCTGAGAGAGGCGAAGGCAAGAACCAAATGTGCCCGAGACGCAGGCAATAATCTTCTCAGTGCAACGCGTACTCGCTTATCTGCTTTCGTTGGCATCTCCGCAGCCCCGGCAATAGCACTGGCCGCTACCCGCGAAGACCCAGAGGGTGAAACGTCATCCGACGTGGGCCGATCTTAGGGCCTCGATTGGTCGCACAGCGCCGTTGGCGCACTGCGTCGTCGCCTGCGTTCGTGTCCTTCAATCGCTCGCACAAGCGGTCCTGCGAGCCCTCCGCGGGTGAGCGTTGGGCCAGACCCGGAACGTTCGCGCTCATCGCCGAGGAGACGAGACGGAGAGCGCGTTGCAGCCTCGCGTTCCTCGCGGGACTCGTTCGCGCTGGCCGACCTGCCGGTGGTCGTGGAAGATGCAGCGGCGTACGTCGGACGGGCGCCGCACGCGAGCGTTCGGTGCAGCGAGACCAGACTGCGTTGACTCCCGCGTAGGCACCGGATAGGACCCCACCTCGCACTCGGGAAGTTGCGCGAGTGCCGTCACGACGCAATGGAAGTGACCACGTCGGGCTATTCGCCTGTCTTTTCGTCCGGCGAATAGCGGCCGTCCAGAGGCCCGAATGCAAGAGGTGTGTGGATCGCGGTGTTGAGCACGTCGTGGAGACGCTTGAGGCAGAGGCATGGCGCGGAGGCCTGGTCGGCTGGAACGTTCGAGTGAGTGACAGGCCTGGCGGCGCGAAGGTGCGGATCATGGACGTTCGCCGGCACGAATGTGGCTGTGGTCGTGGACCGATCCGTCCGCACGTTTCTATGTTCAACGTATGAACTCGAATGAGAAGCTCCGGGCTCGGTACCGAGCCCGTGAAGCGCAGCGGAGGATGAATGAGGAAAGGGCTCGGCGTGAGCGCGCCAATGCCGATGCTGCCGCGACGATTCGACTGACGCTGCACCGAGTGGGGGTTGTCGATGCCTGGGAACGGGTGCGACTCGATCAGGCGCAGGAGCGTGTCCGCGCCGAGGGGGCTAAAAGGCGTGCAGGTTATCTCGTCGGCCTTCAGGCTGCCGTCGAGCAGATGAGGGGTCGGGGCGAGACGTTGGCCAAGATCGCTGCGCGGGTTGATGTGGATGTTCGCGAGATCAAGGTCGCGCTGCGCAGGGCTCGCGCCGCAGACGAGGGAGGACGCGGGATGGCGGGCATCTCGGGCGCGGGTAGGCGGTCTGCTAGCTCCGCGCCGCAAGGCGGGGATTTCGAGAGCAGAGACCCACTGTCCGACGACGCCGATCGGCGTTCCTCCAGCGGTGACGACGACGGCGTCGGTTCCTATGACCCGACTCGGTGTGTCCGCTGCGAGGCAGTGATGCTTGATCTCGACGACGGGCCGCGACGCGGACGTCGTCGGCTGTACTGCTCCGACACGTGCCGACGTGACGCCTCGGCGGCGCGTACGGCCGCAGAGCGCTACGGGGCACCCATACGAGTCGTCGAGGTGCAGAAAACCGTTGCCTCCTCCAAGCCGACCGCGGCGTCCGCAAGGCCGGAGCTGGCGCCCATCACGCCGCTCCACGCCGTCGACATTTTGCTCGAGAACGACGAGGCACTGCACGCGTTGCTAGCGCGCGTGACAGAACAAGCGCGACTCAAGAAACTGGATCGCCCGACACTGACCGCCGCAAGAGAACTCTCAAAAGCCGTTCATCCGTTGCGTGGTTGATGGGGCCTTCACCCCCGTACCAGGCAGCAGTCGCTCAGCGTGTCCTGCGACGGCGGTGTCTTCGGCTGGCAGGACTGCATCCGGTCATGCTCGCGACGGCACGACCGAGGCTATGAATGGACCATCCGGCGAGTTCGGCTGCCAGGTCCTCGATGTCCCACTCCAGCTCGTGAATTGCCGATCGACGCTTGGCCTTGATCATTTCGCTTGCGTCGTCGTGGTGGGGTCGGATTCGGTGTTGGCGTTCGTAGCCGTCAATAACGGTGTCGATCACGTCGTCGAGCGTGGTGATCAAACGAGTCGCGGCCATGTCCGCGTTCTCTGCGATGTACTCGTCGCAATCTTCCTGGGACCAGGATGGCGGGAATCGCAAGTGCGATCGGAATAGGTCCCTGATTGCTTTGTCGAAGTCGCCGGAGAACTGTATGTCGGGCCAGTCCTCAACTGTCTCGTCGGCCAGTTTCTTCACATCGTCTTCGAGACTCACGACCATCGCCTCCCGGTTCCATCTCCGATGATGCTTGCCGGCACCGACAAGACAGCGCATTGAGTGCGGGCGGACGGTGACTCAGGAGGCTTCTATGGCTAGGTCTTCGACAGGCTCTCCAGTAAGTGAGTCCGGCGCGATCTCCGCGTTGGCCAGCCCGATACGGCTACCCCGCAGCAGCGAGGAACGCGAGGGTTGCGAGGCTTGATCTGCCGACACATCTTTGGCGGGCGGGTAGACGGTCCACAGCAGCACGTTTCGGTGATTCCGCGCGCCATCGTCCTCGATCACCCAGCCAAGGCTTCGGAGCGCCGGTGCGTGCCGTTTCAGGAGGGCTGTGACGTCCCGACCGTTCCGGGGCCACTCCTTGGGCCTGCGCCAGGTGTCGCCGGCCGGTGTGACTGTCGCCAGCAGGTCCGCTCCGGATCCGGCGATGAGTGGTTCTTGGACGTGTTGGCGTAGCCGTTCGATGAACGGGTCGGCGGACAGACTGTCTTCGGAGAGCTGGTTGGCGCGCGACAAGTAACGACGGAAGCCATTGGTCGACAGAATCTCGTCAACGGCCGCCAGCGTGCGACTGAAGTCCGCCATCCGTGGCGACACTTCGACCGAGATGGTCTCAAGCCGTTGATGGACTAGGGCGGCGAGATCGAGTAGCCCACTCAGAATGCCTGGTAGAGCCGTGCGCCACTGGTGTCGCATGGTGGCCTCCGGTTGTCGCATATGGCGATCGATGCGTCGCAGCTCGACCGTCGCCAGTCGTTCTGCAAGGTCGGGTCGCACCGCGCCGACATCAATGCCGTTGATGATGACGCACCGACGGAACTTGATGATCGCTAAGTCGGCGTCCGTGTACAACGCTCGTTTGACGTTGCCGTCGCCCGTGGCGGCGCGGCACAGCGAGTCCGACAGCCACGGCGGGATTGCAGACAAGTTGTCGATGGCGACTACCCAGGACCCGGATGCCGCGGTCACCCACGAGTCAGCGTCGCGTGGCGCTTGGCGCAATGGGACGGGGGAGGGGTCGATCAGATCGACGAGCATGCGGGTCGTGGTGCTCTTGGCGCTGCCTTGTTCGGCGAAGAGTGCCAACACTGGATGCGGGACATCGCACTGGACGAGCGCGGCGACGAGCACCGCGAGGAGGACGGGCCGGTCCTCGACGTTGATGTTGACGAAGTCCCAGAGTCGATCCAAATCGCCCACCGACGGCAGTGGCATCGCCGCCGTCAGCTTGGATCGCAAGAAACGAACCGGGGCGGAATCGGTGATCGTCCACTGTCCCTGGCCGATGCGGATCACCTTGCCGTCAGGTCGTCCGGTATCGATGTAGTTGAGGCCGTCCAGTTCTGCGACGCGCAGATGCAACTTCTCCGGAGCTTGGCTGGCGGCCATGCCTTCGAGGATCAACGTGGCGTCGGTGAGTGCCTGGCCGCCGGCGACGGTGCCGGTGTCGTGGAAGTAGCGCGAAGCAAGTTCGGCACGCAGGCCGGCCTTGCCAGCGCGAAGCAGCATCGCCAGGTGCGGCCGCGTGCGTTCGGCGCCGAAGGGTTCACCGTCCTCGGAGACGCCGAGGCAATAACGCTCTTGAGCCATGTCCACTAGGCGAGCGGCAACGGACTTCTTGTCATCCTGTGCTCTGGCACTCAACGCTTTTCCACTCTACGAAGCTTCTGCAGGTGGGCATGGCAGGCTATTCTCATGACGAGTCCTCCGGTTGAGCGATCGGTTGGTTCGAACGAAAGACCTCGGCTAGGACCCGGGGTCTTTCTCAATTGGGGGTGTCACGCGGCGT
The DNA here is from genome assembly GCF_010731735.1 of Mycolicibacterium sediminis. Classification (GTDB taxonomy): domain Bacteria; phylum Actinomycetota; class Actinomycetes; order Mycobacteriales; family Mycobacteriaceae; genus Mycobacterium; species Mycobacterium sediminis. The sequence continues at coordinate 5,831,626 of NZ_AP022588.1, read as the reverse complement.
CGCCGCCTCCGCGTCTGGTTGCGTTCTCCCGCTCGGAAATCCACCGCAGCACCTCGTCGCGGCGGTAGACGACACGGCGCCCCAAGGTGAAGCTGGCTGGCCCGATGTCCGAATGGCGCCAGTACCTCAGCGTTCCGACTGGGACACCCGTCATGTCCGACACTTCCTTCGCTCCGAGCAGTTCCATCAGATTCCTCCTGATTCACGGTTGTTTGAGCTGAGCCAACACTGACTGCGCATGTGTCAGTACGTCCACCACCACTGGCAACATCGACTGGAAATTCGTGCGAATCCATCGCCGCAGAACAGGTGTGGTCGCCACAGCGCCATCGGAGAGGCCCAAAGCGGATGATGGGCACGGATTCGCTGCGGTAAGTTCGAGGCATGATCACGCGTAATGAGCGCGCGGGTATCGACGACCGCTGGCACAAGCGCGTCAAGGCACCAGACGGCACCACGCGCACGGAGCGGTCTGCGGTCTACGGCAAAGTCTCGCGCTGGCGCGTCAGGTGGGTCGACAGCACGGGCTCCGAGCGCACCAAGAGTTTCCAGCGCAAGCCGGATGCTCAGGCATACGTCAACGGGCTGACCGCTGATGTGCAGCGCGGTGAGTATGTCGATCCGAGGAAGAGTGCAGAGACGTTCGGGTCGGTCGCCGAGCAGTGGTTCGCCACCAAGCAACACCGAAAGCCGAAAACCGTTGCAGGATACCGCTCGTTGCTCGACACCGTGATCTTGCCGAGGTGGGAAGATGTCCCGCTGAAACGACTTGACTACGAATCTTATTCAACGTGGCTGGGCGCGCTGTCGGTCGATGGCGGGCAGCGCGGAACCGGTCTGTCGGCAAGTCGGATCACTCAGACACACCAATTGATCGGCGCGGTCCTCAAGTACGCCCAACGGACCGGCAAGGTCGCGAAGAACGTCGCGCTGGAGATCAAGCGGGACGAAGATTTACCCGAACAAAGTGAGCGTGAGCGGCACTATTTGAGCCATGCCGAGCTGTTGTTACTGGCCAAGGCCGCAGGCCGATTCGAAACGCTGACGTTGGTGCTGGGGTACTGCGGTCTTCGGTTTGGTGAGGCTGTCGCACTACGACGCCGGCATGTGGGGGATCGAGTTCTGACCGTGAGGTCGTCGGCGACGGCGGTCACCGGTCGCGGCATCGTCGAGTCGACCACAAAGACGAAGCGGGATCGTCATGTGCCTGTGCCGGAACCGGTGTGGCAGCGACTCAAGGCGGAACTACCCGCCGATCCGAATGAGCTGGTTTTCCCGAGCCGTAAAGGTGGGTTCTTGCCGCTCGGCGAGTATCGCTGGGCGTTCGACAATGCGTGCGACGAGGTTGGGATCGAAGGGTTGGTGCCGCACGGCCTGCGACACACCACCGCGTCCTTGGCGATCAGCGCAGGAGCTAACGTCAAGGTCGTGCAGAGACTCCTGGGGCACGCGACCGCCTCGATGACGCTCGACCGTTACGGCCACCTGCTCAACGACGATTTGAGCGGCGTGGCCGACGCTCTGGGCAAGGCCATCGATAGCACTGCGGTATCACTGCGGTATTTGGAGCGCCAGGAGAAGAGCGAAATGGCGGTAAATACCCGCTGAACTGCAACGCCCCCATAGCCCAATTGGCAGAGGCAGCGGACTTAAAATCCGCCAAGTGTCGGTTCGAGTCCGACTGGGGGCACACATGATCTGCTGTCGATCGTTCTCGCAGCGTCACCGGCCGCCGTCACCGACAAAGCTACGGCGGGCTGGCCGAATGAGCGCGAGCCCTCGCGTTCGCCGCAGACGCGTGCGTGGTGGTGCCTACAGGACCGCGGTGATCGGCCCCAGCAGTTGCCAATTCGGCTCGGAGGCGTCGTTGAACAGAGCGCCGAGGCCTCTGCCCGTCGCGGTGTACGACGTACCCGGACGATATGGCGTGAAGACCTGAGCGATGTCTGCGTCACGACCTTGCGAACACTGGGCCGAGGAGTCGGCGGCCTGCACGCAGACGACGCTCGACCGTGGCCGGAAGGCACCTGCACAACCGTCGGGGGCGACCGTCGCGGTCACCATGTCCGCACCGTCGACCTGCACGACGTGCGGCGGCGACAACGTGAAGGAGCAGAGGGTGCCCGGTGGCGGCGGCTGAGCATGGGCGCTGGTCGCGCCCGCTACGCCGCTGAGCACCAATGCTGCGCTCGATAAGGACATCGTCACCGCCCGATTCATGGACAGATGGTAGGTCAGCACCCGACGGGGTGCGGCCGGTACCGAAGAAGCGGCAGTCGTCCACCCTGTTGATGAGTGTCATAGCGCGAAGTCGTCCCAGCTACCATCGCGCTGGTGACCGACTTCGCGCAACGCACCATCGACCTCGCCCGGCGCAACGTCGAGGACGGTGGCCGGCCGTTCGCCACCGTAATCGTCCGCGACGGCGAGGTGATAGGCGAGAGCGGCAACCAGGTCGCGCAGACCAACGACCCGACTGCGCACGCCGAGATCCTCGCGATCCGGGAGGCGTGCACGCGCCTGGGCACCGAGCAGCTGACCGGGGCGACGATCTACGTCCTGGCCCACCCCTGCCCGATGTGCCTCGGCGCGCTGTACTACTGCTCGCCCGACGAGGTCGTATTCCTCACCACCCGTGAGGAATACGAGCCGCACTACGTCGACGACCGCAAGTACTTCGAACTGAGCACCTTCTACGCGGAGTTCGCCAAGTCGTGGGAGGACCGGCGCCTGCCCATGCGCCACGATTCCCGCGACGAGGCGCTCGAGGTCTACGCGCTATGGCAGGAACGCAACGGCGGTAGCCGGCGCCCCGACTCTCACTGACCGATGCCGGGCGACCCGGCGCCACCGGTGCTGCCAGTCGCGGTGCCAGACAGCCCGCCCGCACCGGCGGTCGGGCCCGGGCTGCTGGGCGATGCACCGGACACTCCGGCCGGCCCGTCGGTGGCCGACGAGGTCCGGGCAGTCGACCGCGTGATGAACGAGGAGATCGAGTTCGGCCGCGCTTTGCGGCTGTTCGACGACCCCGAGGGCTGCGGCCGCAGGTCGGTCTGACCGCTCTGCGTCGTCAGGCCGCCGCGGACCGACGTCCCTGCGGTGTCACCCGTCGTCCCCGACTCGTCGTCCGACGTGGCAGCCGTGGCGGCCAGCCCGTCGATGCCGCCCGCCGTCGATGCTTCCGAAGACGTCCTCGCGGTGTTCGATGCGTCGTACAGACGTGACGACGACGTCGACGGCGCCGGGTCGACGTACGGGGCGGAGAACGGGTTCGGATTGACGAAGGGCAGCGGATCGGCCTGGACGAGTTCCGCGGGCGGCGTCGGCCGCGTCTGAAGGTCCTGCACCGCCTCCTGAACACCCTGGGCAGCGGCCGCCGCCAGGTCCGATGCCAGCTTGATCGGGTTGATGATCGGGAACAGTCCCGCGGTGGTGAATCTGCCGTAGGGGATGGTCCGGTCGTAACCGAGTTCGATCAGCACCGTCAGGGTCGGTTCGATCAGATCGAGGAGCGGCTCGACGAAGTACGTCGTTCCGGTCTTGGCCGCCAACGCACGCGGCGTGTGCAGGATCGGCAGGTTCTTGATCGGAAGCGTGATGAAGGTGGTGTCCCCGAACGTCTGCCGGTTGGCAGGGTCGGCCATCGCCTCTTGGAACTGCGTCTGCGTGTACTCCCCGAGGGCGGGGTTCGGCGCCGGATACGTCGGATGGATGGTCAGGAAGCCGAAGAGGGCGTTCACGGTGGCCAACAAGTTCAGCGGGTACGTCGGGAAGTCCGCGATGCCGTCGTAGTAGAAGGCGATGTCGGTGCCCTGGTATCCGGTGTCGGTGGGCGTCGGGCCGTCGAAGGACGCGTTGAAGAACGGGATGTACAGCGGCGTCAGCCGGGACAGGAGCCCACCGTTCGGGCGGTTGGTGTTGCCGACGATGAGGATCTCGAGTTGGTCGGCCGGCGGTCGATTGGGATCCTTGGCGATGTTGCGCAACTGCTTGGTGACGATGTCACCGCTCTGGGAGTAGCCGAAGATGACGATCTCGCCATTCGGATCCGCGGCGCGCACTGCTTGGTACTCCAGGTTGAGGTTCCTGAGTCCCTCGGCAACCGACTTGTCGAACGTCAGGCCGGACAGTCCTCCGATGAACGGGAAGATCGTCTCCGGACCGTTCACCGGGACGAGGTTGCAGGCCGGGTTCGTCATGGCGTTGCACGCCGTGTTCGGCGCGAGCAAGTGGTCGGCGACACCGAAGATGTAGCCCGGCTTGTCAGCCGGCTTGGGCAAGCCGCTCGCGCCGTTGATCAGCGCCGTCGTGGCCGCCAACGACACCGCGGCGGAGCCGACCGAACCCACCGCCACCAGGGTCAGCGCGCTGAGCAAGGCGAGGACGGCTGCGCCCATCGACCGCGCTCGCACGAGACCGGAGTGGGTGCCGCTCTCGCGCATGGGGTTCTCGTCTCGATAGAAGTTGTGACGTGCTTCACAGGTCTCTCGACGGAGAACGTACCGCAGAAGATGTTTGCTGACAACGTCCGCTGTCTCTCGGCCGCTCGACGGCGCGGGAGGTCGTTGCGAGAAGTGGTCCGCACTGAGGCGAACAACCTTCAGGGGGAGACAACGGGAGCCCGGGACGCTGCGGCGCTCCGTTTCGATCGGCGCTCCGAAGACATGATCGCAACTGCCGATGAGGGCGGCGCTTGTCGCCGGGCGCCTCTGCTAGCGCCGGACCGGCGCGGCCCGTGCGCGCGCCCTGGCAACGTGTCTGGCGGCCGATGTCGATCTGGCTGCGCGCAAGGTCGACCGTTAGCGGTTGACCGGGACGAGGTCAGAACGAAGTTGCTGACGCAGGCGCCGACGCGCCGGTTCTGCCGCGCGACGGAAGGGATTCTCGAACACGCCGGCCGTCGGCTAGGTGCTCGCGAGGGCCTTCGACGTCATCCAGCCAGATACTGGCCGGTCGTCCGCCTCGACTCGGCCGAGGCGCGCCCGGGTTCGAAGTCGTCGACCAACCGATTGATTCGTGTGTTGGCGCGCATCAGCGCCACGACCAGCCATGTTCCCCCGGCTAGTAATACAACTATTACAACGTTCCACCATGCCCCCATGCCTTGGACCATACACCACACGAGCAAGCTGTCTTGTCGTCATCTTCGTAGTACGACCTAAGTCCAGTTAGGTTGTGGCACTTGATCTTCGCGCGGAGCAACGGCAGTTACGCTCAGACCGCTTTTTCAAACCATTCACCGGTTTCGCGGCCATTTTACACACCACACGGACCATTCGTCGGGCTCGCATTCCGGTGAGGCACTGCCGACGTCCAACGCGTCCGGCAACGGGCAATTCGGCGACGCGAAACCGTGACGTCTGTGATTGTTGTTGCCCCACGTCGTATTTCCCGTCCGACACGAAGAGTGGTGACGCCACGGGCAACCGGAGTGGGACTCGTTCGAGCCGCCCGTTCCTCGCGGGCCGCACGTCAAGTCATCGGTCAATTCCGTGAATCAACATGTGCGACAAAGGATTCGATGTCCGTGCGCATCGACCGGCACGGGCAGAGGGCCCTGAACGACGTGCGACCCGCACCCCGCCCGAGGGCAGAGTGCGGGCCGACGACTGGAGTCAGACCGCGAGCAAGCGGTCGAAGAACTCCCGGTACTGCTTCAGGGCGATGCGCAGGTCCTCGGTGGAGGCTTCCTCGCCGCGTGCCCACTGCTCCTCGAGTCGGGCTCGGGCATGCGAGAAGCTGTTTGTCAGCTGGTCGACGACGTCGGAGACGAGGCCGTCGGCCTTCTGCACGCATTCTCGAGGGTCGTCGACGAAGCTGGCCTGCACGCTGTCCCACCGCGCACGCAAGCCCACCATCTCGTCGTCGGCGAAGAGATCCGCGCCGTCGGTCGGCATGACGCCGGTGCCGGTCTGGTCCGCCTGCGCACCGTGAGTACCGACGGGCTGATCCGCGATACCCGCGCCGCTGCCGGTCCGGTCCTGGAGGTCCTGTCCGCCGCCGGCCTGGTCGAAGGCGGTGTCCCGGTTGCCGACGGCCTGATCGAAGGGCACGCCCTGACCGCTGCGGTCGTCCAGGGTCGCATCGGAATGCCGGCTCGGGCGGTCGTCGGTCGGCGGCACCACGGTCTCCGTGAGTGGCCGGGCCTCGGCGTCCGGCGAGGGGTGTCCACCCAGTCCGCTCGACCGATCGGCGTACCCGGCGTCGCGCGACTGGTCGGGCAGCCCGTCCTGGGTTCCCGCGTACTGCTGACGATCGGGCTGGTCCGTGAACGACGGGTCGACATTCGTGTGCTGGTCGTGAGTGGTCATGCGCGTGCCTCCTGTGACTTGTCCTTCTCTGATTCGAGCAACTTCGTGAACAGCGCGCGGTAGTGCACGAACGCCTGGCGCTGCTGCTCTGTACCGACGTCGCCCTTCTGCTGCGCGAGGTGGATGTCGTGCGCCGCCCGGTAGTCGGCGACCACCGTGGGGTGATCGACCGAGATGTCGGCGGCCTGCCGATCGAAGTCGTCCACCGGGTAGCCGCGCTCGCGCATGACCTCCGTGACGAGCAGGTCGGCTTCCCCGACTGCGCTCGACGGATGGTCGACGAACGCCGTCTGCACCGCCCGCCAGCGGTTGGCGTAGCCGTTCAATGCGGCAGGGCTCAAGGGGCGGATGTCGAGCTTGTTCCTCTTGCGTTCGCGCGCAAGCAGTTCCTTCTCGGCGGCCCGCTCGTCACCGGCCTCCGACACGGTCCGGTCGTACTCGGGACCGAACCGTTGTTTGAGGCGATCCGAGTCGCGGCGGGACCTGGTGGCGATGACCATCGCCACGATGAAGATCGCGACGGCAATCGCGACCACTATCCATATCCAGTTGGGCATTTCGACTTACCTCCTATGCGGCTCAACGGCTACCCGGTGAGCTTTCGACGCAAACGTCAATTAGTTTGGAACGACTCAAGAACACCCGAAACGCGTTGCGCTGACGGCAGTCCGGTGCGATGAGCCCGATGGAGGCCGATCAGTAGTAGGTTCGCCGGCCTCCCACCGCGCGCCCCATCGAACCCAGCACCGTCAGGATCAACCCGACGACGACGAGGATGATCCCGATGGTCCACAGGATGGAGATCTTGAGGAGGAAACCTGCCAGGAGCAGGATGATTCCGAGGACGATCATGGCTTTGCCTTTCGAGATGTGGCCTCGTTCAACGTGAGACCGGTGCGACGTCTGTCGAGCGCGTGCTCGGCGTCTGACCAGTCGACCACCCCGATGGGGTGCACCAGTACACCCCTAGGTAGGCAATGTGAGCGCCTCGCGCCTCGCAGACCGTGGGCCCGGAGCCGCGCGGGCCCGACGGAGGCGACTCCGAACGGTGGAGGGGTCCTAGGCTGCACGACGTGTGGTCGCACTGGTGGCTGATTCCGGTCGGCATCCTCGGCGGCCTCGCACTGGTGTGGCTTCCCCTGGTCGTCGTGCTGTGGTGTGCCAAACCGGACGCGACGGGGATTCGCGACGCGATGCGACTGTTGCCGGACGTCATACGGCTCGTGCGGCGGCTGGCCTTGGATCCGGACCTCCCGCGCGGCGTGCGCGTCCGGCTGGCACTGCTACTGGGTTACCTCGCGCTGCCGATCGATCTGATTCCAGACTTCATCCCGGTACTCGGCTATGCCGACGATGCGGTCGTCGTCGCGCTGGTCTTGCGATCGGTCACGAAGAAGGCAGGACCGGCCGCGCTCACACGGCACTGGCCGGGCACCCCTGACGGGCTGACTTCCGTGCGGCGACTGTGCCGGTTGAGCAAACCCGGGTGATCCGAGCACGCGCCGAACTGGAGAGTCACGTCGCCGAGCGCGCGCTGCAGCGACGCGACTCTCCGGTTCGGTCAGAACCCGAAGGCGGCGGGTAATGGGGATGCACGCGGGGGCTCCGAATGCGTAGCGTGCTCGCCGATGACCACGACGAGGGAACGGACGGTGTCGCGCATGCCCCCGGGTCGCGGCTCCGACCTCGATCGCACGGTCGACTGGCGACGGCTGCGGCGGCCGGGGACGTCCGTCGCACTGATCGCCATGATGATCGCCGCGGTCCTGCAGTCGATCGGCACCGTCGTGATCGGTCGCGTCGCCACCAGCCCGGGCTGGGCCACCATCGCCGTCCTCGCCGGGTGCCTGCTGGGCTACGCGCTGCTCGACACGCTCGGCCGCACCGTGTGGGCCGCGATCTCCGACCGCGCGGAGGGCCGACTGCGCGGTGACCTGTTGGACGCCGCGCTGAGCCAACCGCTGTACCGACTGTCCGAACAGGCCGTCGGCGAGGTGCTCGACCGCGTCGACGACGACACCCACGAGGTCGGATCGCTGGTGCGCTCGCAGCTGTGGGACGCCATGCGCACCGTCTTCTCCACCCTGCCGATGTGGATCGTCGCCGGTCTGACGTGGTGGCCGGCCTGGATCATCTTTCCGGTCGTCGGACCGCTCACCTATCTGTCGATCCGATCGCTCCTGCGGCTACTCAACGAACGCAAGGTCGCCGAGGAGATCGCCTGGACCGATCACGCCGCGGCGCTGGAGGAGTCCATCGCCGCGCGCGACGACCTTCGGACCAGCCTCGGCCAGCCCTACGTCCTGCGCCGGTGCGCCGAGTTGTCGGGCACGGTGCAACGCAAGTTCCTCGCCGTCGTCGCCGTGGAGTCGCGGATCACGCTGCGCGCCGGCGTGCTGCTGCACGGCCTGCTGGCCGGCGTCGTCGTCAGCGGGGTGGCGCTCGTGACCGGCGGCGGCCTCGACGTCGCCCAGCTCATCACCCTCTTCCTGGTCAGTGCCACCCTCGTCAACGAGATCGCCCAGCTCGCACGACAATTGCCCGAGCTGCAGGCCGGCATGGGTGCCGTGATCAGGCTCCGGCAGCTGCTGGCCAGCGAGTCCGAGCCGACCGGCGGGCAGGCCCTTCCGGCCGGGGACGCCGACCTCGAGTTCGACGATCTGCACTTCGCGTACGCCGACGGGACCTTCGCCCTCGACGGCGTCTCGCTGCGGGTCACCGCGGGCAGTACGTGCGCGCTGGTCGGCCGTACCGGATCGGGCAAGTCGACGCTCGCGTCGCTCGTCTCGCGGGCCGTCGAACCCGAACGCGGATCGGTGTTCATCGGCGGCGTCGACGTCCTCGACGTCGACCTGCGGCACCTCCGGTCGTCGGTCGGAGTGGTCACGCAGCGCACCGAGATCCTCGCCGGCACGCTGGCCGAGAACGTCGCGCTGTTCGCCGACCTCCCCCGCGAGCGCGTCCGGGCCGCGGTCGCCGAACTCGACCTGACGGACTGGGTCGACGGCCTGCCCGACGGCATCGACACGCTCCTCGGCCCCGGCGGAACGACGCTGTCGGCGGGGGAGGAGCAGCTGGTCGCCTTCGCTCGCCTGCTGGTGCGCGACGTCCGCGTCGTCGTGCTGGACGAGGCCACGGCGCGCATGGATCCACTCACCGAGGCTCGCGTCGTCCGTGCCGCCGACCGCCTGCTCAGCGGGCGCACCGGAATCCTGATCGCACACCGCCTTTCGACGGTGACCCGAGCGGAACGGGTGGCCGTGCTCGACGCGGGGCGCATCGCCGACCAGGGCACGCACGTCGAGCTCGCGAGCCGTCCCGGCCCATTCCGCCGCCTGCTCGACGCCCGGGGTGAGGACGAGGTGACCGCCGCGGCCGTCGAGGACACCGCGATCGGCGGGGTGCGGCGTCAGGGACCGGCACCCGAACCGCCCGACGTCGACGGCGGACCGAGCCTGACCCGCGGCATCCTGCACCTGGTCCGGACGTATCCGTCGTGGGGACTCCTCGGCTCCGCGCTGTTCATGGTGACCGGTCTGCTCGGTGCGACGGGTGCGATCAGCGGATTCCTCTGGGGGACGCTCGTCCAGGGCCTGCGCGACGGTGACACCCCGGTGGCGCTGACCGTGGCCGTCGTCGCGAGCATCGTGGCCGAACCCTTCGTGCTGACGGTCGCGCTCCGCCGGTTCCTGCCGTGGTGGTCCGCGTGCGTGCTGCGCATCCGGATGAGCGTGCTGGACGCGCAGACCCGGCAGCACCGGCTGGCCCGGACACCGCCGGGTGAGGTGGTGTCCCGTGTCCTCGACGCCGACCGGTTCCTGCGGTACGCCGACCGCTGCAACGACGTGGTCAGCGGTTTGGTCATCGTGGTCATCGCGTCGTTCCTCGGCGGCACGGCGATCGCGGGCGCGATCCTGCTGGCGGTCATGGTCGCGGCCGCGGTGACCTCGGTGGCGGGCCGCCCGATCGCGGGCCGTTCGGCGGCGGCGGCGTCCGCCACCCGGGCCGACTTCGGCCGCTCCCTGGTGTCGGTGCTCGAGTGCGCGCGCACCGTCAAGCTCGCCGCCGCCACCGACGACGTGCACGCGCACCTCGACCGCGTCGACGCCGGCCGCGTCGGCGCCGCGGTACGCGAACACCGCGTCGAGTCCATCCTGTTCGGCGTTCCGGTGGTGATGGTGCAACTCGGCGTGGTCGCCACGTGGGTCGTCTACCTCCTCGGAGGCTGGGATCTGGCCGTGGCACTGCTGGTGTCGGGTGCGGTCGCGGGCTTCGACTACTTCGGCAGCGTCGCCGGCGCCGTGGTCACCACCGCGCCGGGCACCCGCGCCTGGCAGCTCGCCACCAGTCGGTTCGCCGGTGGCGGCGACCTGATGGACGTACCACCGGGCGTGGACGTGGTGGCCGGTACCGCACCCCGCCCCGCGCCGGCGGATCGAACACCGTTGCGTCGCCTCGATCTTCGCGACGTCGCGGCGGTGCACGACGACGGCACCCGGGGGGTGACCGGCGTCGACCTATCCGTGGAGGCGGGCGAACTGGTCCTGCTGCTCGGGCAGGTGGGGTCGGGCAAGTCGAGCCTGCTGTCGGTGCTCTGCGGCCTCGTCGCCCACACCGGCACGATCCGGTGGAACGGCGTGGAGGTCACCGACCCGCAGACGTTCCTCCGGCCCGGTCGGGTCAGCCACGTCGCGCAGGTGCCGCGCGTGCTCTCCGGGTCGTTCGCCGACAACGTGCGCCTCGATCACGACCGCCGAATCGACCACGCCATCGCGGACGCCCGTCTCGCGCCGGACGTCGCGGCGGCCGGCGGGGTGGACGCGTTGGTCGGGCACCGGGGAGTCCGACTGTCCGGCGGGCAGATTCAGCGCCTGGCGCTGGCGAGGGCGCTCGCGGTCGAACCCGAGCTGTTGCTCGCCGACGACGTCTCCAGCGCGCTCGACGCCGCCACGGAGGTCGAGCTGTGGGCGGGGCTGCGTACCCGCGGCACGACCGTGCTCGGCGCCAGCTCGAAGCGCGCGGCACTCGCCCAGGCCGACCGGGTGGTGGTGCTCGTCGACGGCGGAGTCGCCGCGGTGGGGCCGTGGTCGGTCCTGGCGACCGACTGGGGCCACCTCGCCGGGTGAACCCACTGGTCAGGACGGAGCGAAACGGATCGGCAACGCGCTGTGCCACCATGGAACGATGATTCGCCGTACTAACATTCGTTCGCTCGTCGCAGCGGCCGGCGCGGCTGTGCTGGCCTCGGTCCTCCTGCCCGCAGCGCTGCCGACCGCCGCCGCCGCCGCCACCTGCTCCGACGTCGAGGTGGTCTTCGCCCGCGGTACCACCGAGGCGCCTGGCCCCGGGTTCGTCGGCCAGGACTTCGCGGACTCGCTGCGCGGCCAGGTCGGGGGCAAGTCCGTGAACCTGTACCCGGTCGTTTACCCCGCGACCGACGACTGGCCCACCGCCGTGATCGGCGTCAACGACGCGACCAACCACATCAACCAGGTCGCCGCGCAGTGCCCGGACACCAGCATCGTGCTCGGCGGGTTCTCCCAGGGTGCCGCCGTCGCACAGCTCGTCACCGCCGATGCCGCTGCGGTGCCGCCCAATTCGTTCGCCTACGGAACCACGACACCCTTGTCACCGGAGGTCGCCGGCCGGGTCGACGCCGTCGCCCTCTTCGGCAAGCCGAACGCGCGCTTCCTGTCGCTGATCGGTCAGCCGGTGGTGCCGGTGGGCTCGGCGTTCCTGTCGAAGACGATCGACCAGTGCGCCATCAACGACCCGATCTGCTCCGGCGGGATCGACTTCGCCGCCCACAATGCCTATCCGGCGAACGGGATGGTCGCTCAGGCGGCATCGTTCGCCGCTGCCCGGGTCTGACCGAGGAGGCCGGTCACGCGTCGGGCGGGACGTGCCGTCGCAGGAAGTCGACGTAGTCGGTGACGGCCCGTTCGAACGGCGCACCGAGATAGACGTCGAAGTGCCCGCAGGGGAACTCGCTGATCTCGGCCCGCGCCGCCGTCTTCGCGTGCCGGCGCGTGGCTGCGGCGGGAGCGACGGTGTCGGTGACGCAGATGCCGAACATGATGGGGCAGCGCAGTTTCCGCACCCGGCGACCGGGGAGGTACCGGGCGATCGCCAGCCCGAATCGCGCCGCGACCTCGTTGCGGAACGCGGGCGCGTGCTCGGCGACGGCGCGGTACCCCGGCTCGCAGTCCGGCGCGGTCATCAACGCGGCCGACCCTGGCGGGCCTGCGAGGTCGACCATGACCGGCGGCCTGCCCACCAGGGAGCCCGCGACGTCGCGGACGGCACGCGCCACCACCTTCACGGTCGACCGCAGATCGGTCGCCCGCGCCGAGGCGATGCCGTCGGTGAACGGGCACTGCGAGATGACCGCCGCGATGCGGGAGTCCCGGGCGGCCGCGTCGATCACCAGGCCGCCGCCGAACGACGATCCCCACAGCACCACGCGATCGGCGTCGACGGAGTCCAGGCTTCTGGCGTAGGCCACGGCCGCCGCCCAGTCGTCCCGTTGGCGCCCGATGTCGAGCAGCTGCCGCGGTTCCCCGGTGCTCGCGCCGAAGTGCCGGTAGTCGAAGGCCAGACACCGGTAGCCCGCGGCGGCGAAACGCTCCGCGAAGGCGTCCAGTCGCATCTCCTTCACACCACCGAGCCCGTGGCCGAGGACGATGATCGGACGGGCCGCCGCGTCGTCGGATCCGGCGGGATCGAACACCCACCCGGCGCAGGTGCCGTCGGAGGAGGGGAAGGCGACGTCTCTGCGGGTCATGGCGTCACCCAAGCACAGCCCGCTGAGGCGCCTGCACGACCGGTCCGAAATCACATTGCACGGGCGCTGCGGACGGGTTTCAATTTCCCCGTGGACGCCCCCGTGATGGAGAACGAGCGCATCGCCAGACTGCTCGATGCGCAGGACAAGGCCGCGCGTCTGTTCGACGACGTCGAGCGGCTCGGCCTGGTGCGGTCGGGGATCACCGAACGCACCCTCGCCGACGAGATCAGGGACCTGGCAGCCACCAGCCTCGGGGTGACGCGGCACTGGCACAAGCGGATCGTGCGCGCGGGAGAGAACACCCTGGAGACCGCCCGGGACAGCCCTCCGGACCGCATGATCGCCGACGACGACATCCTCTTCCTCGACTTCGGACCGATCTTCGAGGAGTGGGAGGCCGACTTCGGGCGCACGTTCGTCCTCGGCGACGACCCCGCGAAGCTGGCGATCCGCGACGACCTCGCGGTCATCTGGGATGCGGGCCGCGACCACTTCGCCCGGCAGCCCGACATCACCGGTGAGGAACTGTTCGAGCACGTCACCCGGATCACCGAGGACCGCGGCTGGGTGTTCGGCGGGGTGATCGCCGGGCACCTCGTCGGCGAGTTCCCGCACGAGAAGATCCGCGGCGAGGAGATCGACTCCTACATAGCCCCCGGCTCGACGCGTCCGATGCGTCGGAAGGATCGCAGCGGCAGGCAGTGCCACTGGATCCTCGAGGTGCACCTCGTCGAACCGGGGCGCCGCTACGGCGCGTTCCACGAGGAACTGCTCGACATCGGCTGACCGCCGCGACGCGTTTCCCCGATAACCCGCCAGAACGGCGTCGCCCCCGATATTTTCGACGAGGTCAATAGTCGAGGACGATCGAAGGGGATCTGATGGGGTACGCAAGGCACATCGGCCGCGTCGGAGCGCTGGCGGTCACCCTCGGGGTCGGCGTCGCCATGGCAACCGGCGTTGCCTCCGCCGACCCCTCCGGTGACCCGTCGTCCCCGGGTGCCTCGTCGCCCACCGGAGCGTCGACCGCGGGATCGAATGGCGCATCCGGCGGTTCGCCCGGCCTGTCCGGGGCGCCCAGCAAGTCCGCTTCGCAGGGCCTGACGTCGGGCGGCCTCCCGGCGTCACCCGGCGCCACGTCCTCCACCACCAGGTCGTCGGGTCTGACGTCGGGGTCCGAGTCGGCCGCACCCGGCGCGACCGCCGGCCTCGCGGGTGCCACCACGTCGAGTGACCGCGTCCGGTCCACCTGGTCGGGCCGGTCGACGGGTGGCTCGCGCGCCGCCGCGGTGGCCGAGGACGCCGATGCGCCGCTCCGTCCGGCCGGGGCATCCGGCAGCAGGACAACCGTGACATCGGGTCTCGACGGTAGCCCGAAAGACGTTGCGCCGCAGTCGTCGTCACAGCAGCCGCCCCCGAGTACCCGCACCCTCGCCGCCGACCCAGTCGGCACGTCCGGCAGCCAGAACTCGTCGCGCGTCGTCGGGGTCGCGCCACCGGAGGCGTCCGGTCAGCGCTCGGCGTTCTCGCCGATCTCCGCCACCACCCCAGCGGCCACGCCTGCGCCCGCGAACGACGTGGTCACGGTCGTCACGCAGTTCGTGTCCGCGCTGCTGGACCCACGGTCCATGTCGGGTGGTCAGGCCCCCGGCCAGCTGCCGATGCTGACGGCGATGCTGTCCCTGGTGCGCAACGAGTTCGACCGGGTGACGGGCGCCAGGGACGCCGCCGCGCCGGCTGGCGGTACCGCGTTCGGTCAGCGGGCGACCTCGTCGGCGACCGTGGACCCCACCAAGCAGCACGTCCTCGTGATCGGCGTCGACGGCACGAACCTGAGCAGGATCCTCGCCGACCCCGACAACGTGAACTTCCTGGCGCTGATGAACACCAGCACCACCGGGCCGTCGAGCATCGTCGGACACACCACGATCTCGAACCCGTCCTGGACGTCGATCCTGACGGGCGCCTGGGGCGAGCGCACCGGCGTCGTCAACAACGTCTTCACACCGTGGACGTACGACACGTGGCCGACGGTCTTCAACCAACTCGAGGCGCTCGACTCCGACATCCAGACCATGGCGGTCGCGAACTGGGACGTCATCAACGGCATCGCCGGTGCGGGCGCGCTCCCGGTCGACCGCAACCTCTTCGTCGCCCAGGTCGAGGGCGACACGAACTGGCTGGCCACCGACGACGACGTGGCCGACCTGACCATCGACGCGATCGCCGGCCAGAACGCACCCAACTTCCTGTTCAGCTACTTCGTCGGCGTCGACGAGAACGGGCACATGTACGGCGGAGCGTCGCAGGAGTACGAGGACGCCATCACCAACATGGACGAGAACCTCGGTGCGATCATGAACGCGGTCGCCCTGCGCGAGAAGGCGACCGGCGAGGACTGGACCATCATGGTGGTCACCGACCACGGGCACCAGCCGCAGGTCGGCTTCGGCCACGGGTTCCAATCCCCGGACGAGACGGAGACATTCGTCATCGTGGACGGCCCCGGGTTCGGCGACGGGTACGTCAACCGCCAGTACGAGATCGTCGACACCACGCCCACCGTCCTCACCCTGTTCGGCGGTGCACCGAGGGCGGCTTCCGACGGCGTGCCTCTGCAGACGCTCGGATTCGGCTTCCTGCCAACCAATTTGGTCGAGGCGCTCGAAGAGGCCATCGCGGAGAACACGTCGCCGGATCTGGTGACCAGTCTGGTGCTCGGCATCAGGACGATCTTCACGACGATCCCGTACTACGTCTACGGGGCCGACGCCGGACTGCCGGACTTCCTGGCGGGCCCGGGGAAGGTGTTGCTCGACGGCCTCTACGTGGCGACCAACGTCCCCGCGCAGATCGTCGCATTCCTGACCGGTGTCACCGGGGCGCGCCTGTTCCCGCTGCTGCCTCCGCCCGCGCCCAACTTCCCTCCCGCCAACGGGGGAGTGCTCTACCCGGCACCGGCGATCGTCGCCTGACGGGGGTGGCGGTCAGCCCTCCTCCCGCCACGCCCGTGCCGCAACGAGTTCCGGCACCAGTACCTCGGTGAGCAGTCGGACGTCGTCGTCGGCGTCGCCGGGATGGCGCACGACGTACCCCGCACCGGGGACGTCCCCGCCGACCCCGACGACGGTGCTGCCGCGCATCGAGGTCCACTCGGCGAGTTGCGCCTCCCACGGCGATCCCGCGAACACCAGCAGCCGGTAGTCGGTGGTCTTCGTCAGGTAGACGTCGACGTGACTCCAGTCGCCGGTCTCGCAACCGACGGCGGGCCTGCGTGGTCCCTCGCGCAGCATGAGTGCCCCCTGCTGCGCCGAACAGAACCGGTGGGCCGGAGCCGCGAGGTGCGTGCCGGCCGGACCGAGCAGGAGGTCGGACACCTCCTCGAGCCACTCGGACCGGGTATCGAGCAGGTGCGCCGAGGCGTCGGCCGCAGCGTCGACGGTCGAGACCAGCGACGCCAGGTCGACGCCGGCGAGGTGACACTCCAGCGCCATCAGCAGTGCCAGCGTGTGCTGGTAGCTGCGGCACGCGACGCCGCCCACCTCGGGCTCGGCCTCGAGCGACACCACCGCGTCGCAGCGCGAGGCGATCGGGGAGTCCGCGGTGTTGGTCAGCGCCACCGTGCGCGTGCCGGTGGGGAGCCGGTCGAGTGCGTCGAGCGTCTCGGCCGACCCGCCGCTGGCCGAGGTGGCCACGACCAGCGTTGCCGGACCCCAGCTCGGAAGTGACTGAGACGACGCGAGATCCGACGTCGCGACGAGCCCCCGAGCGCGCATCCGCGCCGCCGCGACGCCGCCCGCGTAGGCCGACGAGCCCATGCCGAGCAGGACCACGCGCTCGGCGTCGGGTGGGACGACGGGAGCCCATGGATTCTCGGTGGCGAGGGTGGCGGACAGGCGTCGCAACACCTCCGGCTTACGGGCGAGATCGGCGGCGAATCCTTCGGGCTTCACGGGTGTCGTCCCATCAGTCGGGGGAGGGCGGCGTCGGGCACGTACATCCAGCGCGGTAGATGTCGAGCGGCATAGACGATCTCACGCAGGACCTGTTGCAAGCGGAACGCTCGGAGGGTGCGCGGATCGTAGAGCCGGTCCTGACCGAGCGCGCCCAGGCGCGACCGGTACGCATCCACGAACCCGTCCCGGGCGGCGGCCTCGGCGTCGGCCAGTGCGGCCGGGTCGAGCGCGGTGTACCTGTCGGCGACGATCGCGGCGTGGGTGAACGACTGGGCCATCCCGGCGACGTCGAGCACCGCGGGCACGGGCAGTGCGCGCTGCGACGCGGGCAGGACCGGGTTGCCGTCGAAGTCGGTGACGGCGAAGCTGCCGTCGGCGCCACGCAGGACCTGACCCACGTGCAGGTCGCCGTGGGCCTCGATGATCGGGGTGCCGTCGAGGCCGCCCAGGTCGTCCAGGACCGCCCCGATGTCGCCGCGGTTGGCGCGCGCCACGTCGTGCTCGATGCACGCGGCGTCCAGCACCTGCATCGCATCGTCTCGCCAACGCGCGGCGTCGGCTGCGGACGCGGTGGTGGCCGTGATCGCGAGCGCGGCATGCAGATCGGCGATCAAGGTGCCGACCGCGATGGCCGTGGGTGCGACGGCGGCGGGGTCGCCGGCGAGGGCGGCTTCGGTGATCAGCTCCACCGCCCAGGTCCACCCGTCGACGGCGCCCGGAAGGTAGCGGTCCACGCTCGCCACCACCGTCTCGGCGGCGTCGGGCGCGTGCCAGGTGACGAGGCCCCACGGTGCGGGGATGCCGGCGAACCCGGCGTCGCGCAGGGTGGTCAGACGGGTGATCGCCGGGTGTGGTCCCTCCTGCAGGTGCGTCGCCCACTTCACGACCGCGGCGTCGCCGACGATCACCGACTCGTTGGTCTGGTCGACGCCTACGCCGCGCTCGCCGGACGCGTCTCGATTCGCCCACGACCGAACGGTGAAGTCGCCGACCGATGTGACCCCGGTTCCCGCGGCGAGGACGCCGAGCAGCGCCTCGGCGGCGCCGTCACCGGGCCGGGCACGCCGCCACGTCCCGTCGGCGGACCGCACCATCGGCAGGGCTGCGAGGCGTCCGCCGTCGGACGTCACCGCCAGGCGCCGCCCGTCCCCGAGGTCGAGCGAGTCGACCGGCTCAGGCACCGGAGGAGCGGTGGCGCACACCGACCCGTTCGATCACGTCGGCACCGACCCGGAGCCCGTCCCGGCTGCGGATCTTCGCGCCGACGTCGGAGAGGCGTGCGCGCAGTTCGGTGTCGGCGAACAGTCGGTCGACCGCGCCGGTCAGTTCGTCGTCGGCGAAGCCGTAGGTGTCCAGCCGCACACCGAGGCCGAGTTCGTCGATGCGCTGGGCGTTCTCGTACTGGTCCCAGAAGAGGGGCAGCACGACGAGGGGCTTCCCGAAGTGCAGCGTCTCGGTCACGGTGTTGTTCCCGCCGTGCGAGATGACCACGTCGACCCACGGGATGACCTTGGTCTGCGGCAGCATTTGCGCGCCGACCATGTTGCCCGGCAACGTGATCCGGTCGGCTTGCGGACCCTTGCTGACGATGAAGCGATGCCGGGTGGTGCCCAGCACGTCGACCAGACGCTGCATCAGGTCGACGTCGGCCCCGCCGAGCGAGCCCAGCGACAAATAGACCAGCGCGCTGTCGCCGGGGCGGTCCGCCACGTCGGCGGGCAGCACGTACTCGTCGTCGGTCTCGCGGACGCTCGAGTCCATCCGGGTCCAGCTGTCGTCGAGCGGGCGGGCGTCGAGGTAGTCGGCCTCCGCCGGGTAGACGTACAGGTTCGCCGCCGGATTGCCCGCACCGCCGCGAGGCATGAACTCGAGATCGGGCAGCGGGTGGCCGCCCTGCTCGCGCACCCAGGCGTCGAACTCCGCCCACAGGGCGCGGTGGGTGCGGTCGAACTCGGCGCGGTAGGCGTCCCAGTCGCGCGGGTCGGCGGCGGGCAACCCGGAGAACGGCGGCGGCACCCCGGGTCCGGGGACCTCCAGCGGGCTGCAGGAGACGATCCGGACGAAGGGCGCACCCGAGGTGGTCAGGGCGGGGAAGACCACGACGTTGTCCTCGACGATGACGTCGGGGCGGTGCTCGGCGATGATCTCGCGTAGCCGGGGCTCGCAGTACCTGGCGCCGTCGACGAGCGCCTGATACGTGGGCTGAACGAACGTCTCGAGCTGCTCGATCGTGGGCTTTCGGAATTCAGGTGAGGTCTCCGCGATGAAGTCGGTCCAGAACTTGCCCGCGTCGTTGGGGCTCGCATCGGCGGCCGGCTCGGCGAGGTCGACGAGTTCCTCGACGAACCCGAACGGCTCGAGTTTGCCGGACCACGAACTCTCGGCGGCGAACACGATGGTGTGGCCGCGGTCCCGCAGGATGGCGGCCAACCCGATGCACTGGTTCGTCGGCCCGTACGCCGATTCCGGCCAGAACATGATCGTCAGGGGCTCGGTCGCAGGGGCCATCGACGGGTGCTCCTCGGAGGTCGGCAGTTAGTCCGGCTCGGACGATACTGCGCTGCCGGGATTCCGTCCGGATGGCCGTCGCGTTCGACGCAGCCGGGGCTAGCCGAAGTGGGTCTGCGGGCGAGGTTGCTCGACGCCGTCCACCGTGACGTCGACCTTCTCGTCGTAGAAGGCGATCAGGCCTGCAATCGGGGCGACCGCGGGCAGCGGATAGTGGTAGGACCACGCGAGGTCGGCGTGCACCTCGTCCCCGGTGCGCACCGACCAGTACTCGGTGGTGACGCCCTTGTAGGGGCACAGCGTCTGGGTCTGGGACGGTTCGAGGTGCTCGAGGCGGACGTCGGTCCTGTCGACGTAATACCGTGTGGGCAGCCCGGTTTCGAAGAGCAGCACCGGCGTGGTGGTGTCGGCCAGGACGATGCCGTTTAGCGAGACGGTGACGTGCCGGTGGGACCGCAACGCGTCCACCCGGGCATAGGGATTGCGAGGATGGCCGTAGATGGGCTCGTCCTCCTCGAACCACGTCAGCTCGTCGAGGTCGAGCCGCGCGAGGCCCGCGACCGGACCGTCGCCGTCGTCGAACACCCGCACGGCTCGCTCGTGCACCTGGTCGCCTGCGATCAGCGAGAACGTCTTCGACGGCCCGAATTGCACTCTCTGCGGGTGGTTCTCATCGCGGAGGAACTCGGTGCGCACGTCGGCGATGGGCACGTAGTACTGCGGGTAGTACGGCACCTCCCAGACGTAGCGCGCGGCGGTCGTGTCGACGACGAGGTGCTCGCCGAGGAAGGCGCGCACGCGGCGGGGGGACGGTTCTACGCGACCGCGTTCCGCGGCGAATCGGGGAAAGCGGGTGGTCATCGGTGCTCCGTCGGGATGGCCTCGGCGATGCGGCTCAGCACCTCGAGGTGGTCGTCCACGGTGGCCAGGCCGGCGCCCATGGTGTTGATCGACAGGTGCGAGGCGCCGGTTGCGGCCCACGCAGCGACGTCGGTGACGACGGCGTCGTCGTCGCCCGCCCAGGTGATGCGCCCCTCCATGCCGATCGACGCGGGATCGCGACCCGCGTCGATCGCCGCCTGGTCGACGATCGCGCGCGCCTCGTCGAGTTCGCCACCCGGAGCGTGCATCGGGAACCAACCGTCGGCGATCCGTCCGGCGCGGCGGTATCCGGGTGCGGACGCCGAGCCGATCCAGATGGGGATCGGGCGCTGCACGGGCAGCGGCGACAACCCTGCGCCGGTGACGGTGTGGAACGTGCCGTCGAAGGTGACGGTCTGCTCGGTCCACAGCGCGCGCAGCAGTTCGATCTGCTCCACCGAACGTGCCCCGCGCGTGGAGAAGTCCTCGTTGAGCGCCTCGTATTCGACGGCGTTCCAGCCGACCCCGATGCCCAACCGCAGACGCCCGCCGCTGAGGAGGTCCACCTCCGCGGCCTGCTTGGCGACCAGGGTGGTCTGGCGTTGGGGGAGGATGACGACGCCGGTGACGAGTTCGAGTGAGCGGGTGGCGGCTGCCAGGAAGCCGAACATGACGAACGGCTCGTGGAACGTGGTGTGCACGTCGTAGGGCCAGTTCCACGGCGCGTGGACATCCCGATCGGCGCCCACCACGTGGTCATACACCAGGACGTGTGCGTATCCGAGTTCCTCGACCCGTTCGCCGTAGGCGCGCACCGCACCGGGGTCGCCGCCTAGTTCGGTTTGGGGGAACACCACTCCAACGCGCATCTGCTGCCTTCCGGTCGGGTCCGAGGTATTACGACACCTCGGAGTCCAACCTGATTCCCCCGCGGGCGTCGCCGACACTACGGAAGGTGACGGATCCGGCCAGAAATCCGTCACCTTCCGTAGTCTCGCGCACCGCACGCGCACCCACGAGGTCAGCGCGAGCAGTCCAGCGTCACCGCAATGGTCCGTCGCACCACGACCTCGACGACGTCGTCGCCGATCCGCTGCAGTCGCTTCTGCTCACGCGCATTCCGGACGTCGGTGACGCCGCACTCGTCGAGTGGTGCGCTGCCCAGGCGGCTGACCTTGACGTCGAAGCCCTGCGCCTCCAACTGGGCGATGGTCAGTTCGGCCGACGACGTCGCCGAGGCGGGTGACGTCGTGACGACCAGGGCGGCGAGAGCGGCCGCCGACGCGAGTGTCGCGCGGGTGATGGTGTTCATTCGGGGACTCCTTCGGGGAGGGGATCGACGTGTTCCAGCCGATGTTGTCGCGGGACGCCGTCGTGCCGCATGACGCTTTCGTGGAGATTGCGTGGAGATCAGCGGCAGGGTCCGAAACGGGCACGGAGGGGGCCGGTCGGGGCTAGCGTGTGACCGGCCCGCACCCGGGCCAGGATGGAGGTTCGGCATGCGGAGCGGTTGGGCACGGCACGTGACTTCGGTGGGGGCCGGCCGAGCGCCGTCTCGCGGGATCGCCTTGGCGCTCGCCGCACTCGTGATGACGATGTTCGGCGCCGCCACGCTGACCGCGCCACGCGCGGCCGCCGAGGGCGAGAACTACACCATCGCCACGGACACCACCTTCGCGCCGTTCGAATTCCAGGACAAGCAGGGCAATTTCGTCGGCATCGACATGGACCTCATCCGGGCCATCGCCGAGGACCAGAAGTTCACCGTCGACATCAAACCGCTCGGCTTCGACGCCGCGCTGCAAGCCGTGCAGGCCAACCAGGTCGACGGTGTGATCGCCGGCATGGGGATCACCGAGGACCGCAAGAAGGTCTTCGACTTCTCGGAGCCGTACTTCGAGTCGGGCATCCAGATGGGCGTGCTCAAGGACGACGACACCATCAAGTCCTACGAGGACCTGCGCGGCAAGCGCGTCTCGGTGAAGAACGGAACGCAGGGCTCCGACTTCGCCAACTCGATCAAGGCGAAGTACGGGTTCGAGGTCGTGTCGTTCGCCGACTCCTCGACCATGTTCGACGAGGTGAAGACCGGCAACTCCGCCGCCGTCTTCGAGGACTTCCCGGTGCTGCTGTACGGCATCGCCCAGGGCAACGGGTTCAAGACCGTTACCCCCAAGGAGGACCCGACCGGCTACGGGTTCGCGGTCAACAAGGGCCAGAACCCCGAACTGCTGCAGAAGTTCAACGCCGGCCTCGACAACCTCAAGAAGTCTGGCCGCTACGACGAGATCGTCGACGGCTACCTCGGCGAGGGGGCGTCGACCGACGACAACTCCTTCTTCGGCTTGATCAAGAGCACCTTCCCGATCCTGCTGGAAGGCCTGAAGATGACCGTCATCCTGACGGTCGTCTCGATCTTCTTCGCGTTGATCCTCGGTGTCGTGTTCGGGCTCTTCCGGGTCTCGCGGTCGATCTGGCTGCGCGCCATCGGCACGGCGTTCGTCGACGTCTTCCGCGGCACGCCACTTCTGGTGCAGGCCTTCTTCATCTACTTCGGCATCCCCTCGGCACTCGGCTTCCAGATGTCGGCGCTGACGGCAGGCATCATCACCCTGTCGCTGAACGCGGGCGCGTACATGACCGAGATCGTCCGCGGCGGAATCGAATCGGTGGACAAGGGCCAGATGGAGGCCTCCCGCAGCCTCGGCATCGGCTACCTGCCGACGATGCGGAAGGTGATCCTGCCCCAGGCCGTCCGCACGATGATCCCCTCCTACATCAATCAATTCGTCATCACGCTGAAGGACACTTCGATCCTCTCGGTGATCGGCATCGCCGAGCTGACGCAGACCGGGCGCATCATCATCGCCGGCAACTACCAGTCCTTCAACATGTGGCTGATCATCGGCATCATCTACTTCATCGTCATCATGGCGTTGACCAAACTCTCGGACCGACTGGAGAAGAGGCTGGTGAAATGAGCGAACTGATAACCGAAGCCGCGGCGTCGGAACCCGAGGGCAAGGTCAAGATCCGCATCGAGGGCCTGAAGAAGTCGTTCGGCGAACTAGACGTGCTCAACGGCATCGACACCACCATCAGCCACGGCGAGGTCGTATGCGTGATCGGGCCGTCCGGGTCCGGCAAGTCGACGTTCCTGCGCTGCCTGAACAAGCTCGAGGACATCACGGGCGGCAAGGTGGTCATCGACGACTTCGACCTCACCGACCGCAAGGTCGACCTGGACAAAGTGCGCCAGCACATCGGGATGGTGTTCCAGCACTTCAACCTGTTCCCGCACATGTCGGTGCTCGATAACGTCACCCTCGCGCCGCTGCTGACCAAGAAGATGGACAAGGCCGCCGCCGAGAAGAAGGCGCTCGCCCTGCTCGAGCAGGTGGGTCTCGCCGAGAAGGCCCAGGTGCGGCCCTCGACGCTGTCCGGTGGGCAGAAGCAGCGCGTGGCGATCGCGCGGGCGCTCGCCATGAACCCGTCGATCATGCTGTTCGACGAGGCGACCAGTGCGCTCGACCCCGAGATGGTCGGCGACGTGCTGGAGGTCCTGCGTGCATTGGCGTCCGGCGGCATGACGATGGTCGTGGTCACCCACGAGATGGGATTCGCCCGGGAGGTCGCCTCGCGCGTCCTGTTCATGGACGGCGGCAAGATCGTCGAGGACGCACCGCCCGCCGAACTCTTCGACAACCCCAAACACCCACGGCTCCAGGAGTTCCTCTCCAAGGTCCTCTGACCCGCGCTCGTGCAAACGGGTGGCAGTCACCGACAGGTGTGACACCATCGGCGAATGAACCAGCAGGACGACCCCGAGGAGCGGATCCGGCAGCTGGAACAGTCGGCGGTGGACAGGGCCCGCGCGTCGGAACTGGGTCAGACGCAACAGGGGCCGGATTACGGCTACGTGCCTTCCTCGCCGGGTTACTACCCGCCGCCTCCCGGTGCCCCGCCGCCGACCGTCCCGTACCCGGCGGCGTATTCCGAGCCGTACCCGGCGCCGTATCCCGAGCCGTACCCGGCGATGGGCGACGGCACGTTCACCGGCGTCCCGCCGTCGACGGGTTCACCGAGGGCCGTGGTCATCGTGTCGGTGATGGTCGCGACGTTCGCGCTCGTCGTCGCCGGCGGTGTCACCCTCTTCCTGATGTCGCGGTCTCCTGACCGGCCGTCCTTCTCCGGCGGCGGTGCCACGCTGACCGATCGGCCCGACGATCCGCCGTCGATCGGCTGGCCGACCACGGTCCCCAGCGAGGTTTCGTCGGTGCCGGATACGCCGACCGAGGCACCCCCGGCGGGTAGCAGCGTCAGCATCGCGGGAGTAGGCCACGACGAGACGCTCGTCTGCAACGACAACGTCATCAACGTCAGCGGTTTCGAGAACACCGTCGTGCTCACCGGTCGGTGTCAGAGCGTGTCGGTGTCGGGGAAGGACAACGTGGTGACGCTCGACGAGGCCGCCGTCATCGGCGTCTCCGGTTTCGACAACCGCGTGGTGTTCCACGTCGGCGAGCCCGAGGTCACGAAGTCGGGATTCGGCAACACCGTCGACCGCGGTTGAGCCTCACCAGGCGAGGGTGGCGTCCGGCGCGGCCGACGTCAGCCCGACGGCGGCGGCCGGAACCGCCACGACGTCGCCGACGCGTGACGCATCGGCGGGGTCGGTGAACCGGACCGCACCGCCGGTCCACCGGCGCACCCGGTTCACCGCCCACGACGCGCGGCAGACGACCGTCGCGCCGTCCGGCCCGTCGACCCGCACCTCGGCCACCTCCGGCTCGGCGGCCGCGGTCAGCAGTCGGGCGACGGCGTCGCGCCCGAGCACGGGGCGCCCGGACAGCGCCACCGTCATCGGGCACCGCCGCCGGAGCCACTCGGGGACGTCGCCGACGTGGATGCGGGGGTCCTCGACCCGGAGTTCGGCGTGCAGGTCCGTGGCGCGTGGTCCGTTCAGCCACACCCCGACGTCCTGGGCCAGGAAGCCGCCGATTGTCGCCACCAGTGAGCCCAGCCCGTGGGTCGCCGTGTCGACGTCGACCGCGATCTCCGGGACCGCGTACCTCAGGCCGGAGCGGCGCGCGTCGGGGTCGGCGACCAGGCGCGCCACCGCGACGGCCTCGCGGTTCTTGGCTGCGGCGCGATCCTCGACGTCACGGTCGCCCCAGTCCGCACCGTCGTGCCAGGCGACCGCGTCGCGCGCGTGGTGGAGCACCGCACCGTTGACGACGGCGCGGTGCGCGTACTCCCAGTCCTCGCCGCCGTAGTCCTCGAAGGTCTCGTCGAAACCGCCGACGTCGCCGAACAGCGTTCGGCTGCAACACATCACCGAGCTGATCACGTAGCGGTACGAGCGGTGGTCGATCCGCAGCAGGTCGTCGCTGTCGCGATATGCGTCGAGCAGCCAGCCGGGTTCGGCGAGTTCGTCCGGGGCGTCGTCGCCCGACCACCACGCGGCCAGACGGTCGGGCGTCCAGCCGGTCAGGTCGGCGTGCCTGCGCCGACCGACCACGAGGGCATCCGGCAGCAGGGCGGGCAGCCTCGAGATCCGGCGCAGGTAGCCGGGTTCCGGGATGGTGTCGGCGTCGAGGAAGCACAGGACGTCGGCGTCGGTCTGCGCGGCGCCGAGGTTGCGGGCGGCGGCGGCACGGAAGCCGCGGTCCTCCTGCCGCACCACGGTGACGGCTAGTCCGGTGTCGGCGATGTGCGGTGCGACGGCGGATCCGTCGTCGGCGACGACGACCTCGACGAGGTGCCGTGGGTGGTCCTGCAGGTCGAGGGCCCGCAGCATCAGGTCGAGGCGGGCCTGCTGCTCGTAGTAGGGGATCACGACGGCGATGCGGGCGGGTTCGGGGTCGCGGCCCGCGAGCAGATCCCACCGGTTGCCCGGGACGACGACGCGTCCGTCGTCGAGCGGCAGCATCATCCGTGCCACCGCCCTAGCGCCTCGCCGTACATTCGCGCCGCCCCTGCGACGGTCGGCTCACACGTCGTGCCGGGTGGCAGCCAGGTCGACCGCGGCTCGGCGAGGGCTGCCGCCACCGCCGAACGCAGGCCCGCCCCGTCGTCGCGGTACAGCAGCAGCGCGTCGGGGTTGCGCTCGCGAATCTCACTCGTGTAGCGGGTGATCGGCGCCAACGGCCGCCGCCCCGCCGACAGCCAGGCGTTGAGGGATCCCGAGGCGGACACGTGACGATGATGCGCCACGGGCACCGTCACCGATCGCAGCATGGTGGTGAGTGCGTGGTCCGGCACGTGGCCCGTGACCGCGAACCGTCTGCCGCCGCGGCGTGCGGTCGCCGACAGCTCCTCCACCAGATCGTCGTGCCCCGCGGACGGTTCGCCCACGGCGAGCATCCACACCGTCCGCGGCAGCCCCGTCATAGCGGCCAGCACCTCCAGGTGACCCTTGCCGGGGTACAGGTAGCCGAACACCCCGACCGACCGTGGCTCGGCGAACCGCGGGGCCGCCCGTGTCACGGCTGCGGGGATCGGCAGCGGGATGACGGCGAGACGGTCTGGCGCCGAACCGATCTCGGACAGCAACAGTCGTTCGTGCTCGCTGCTCACCACCACGGCGTCGACCGCGGCGCAGATCGACCGGTAGGCGCGGGCCCGTTCGTCGAAGTGCTCGCCGTCCGACGGCTGGGGCAGATCGTGCAGCGTGACGGTGAGCCGCGCCCCGCGGTCGTGGAGGCGGTCGGCGAGGCGGGTGATCGTCACGGCTGCCTCCGTGGCGGGCCTGCCGTAGAGGTGGTCGGTGAACTGGACGTGCACACCTCGGCAGCCATCGAGGTCCTGGGATCGGCGCAGCTGCGTCGGGACGCCGACCGCGGCCAGCGCCGCGTCGAGTTCGAGGCCGAAGCGGACGACGCCGTGCCGATCGGGACCCACGACGAGATGCGCGAGCGGTGCGGTCACCGGCGGCCCGTCGGCAGACCCAGCAGCTCCATCGTCGCGCCGTGGCGATCGACCGTCAGCTCGAGGTAGTCGGGGTTGTCCGCATACCAGCGCAGCTGGGTCTCGTGCACGGAATCCGGACGAAGGGTCCGGCCGTCCAGCAGCCACCCCGGACGCGGCTCGGCGACGATGCCGAGGGCGTCGAGCACCCGCGACTCGAGCGGCACGTACACCGATCGCAGCAGCGTCTGCTCGAGGGGCGTCACCGCCGCAGGCACGTCCATGGCCGCCAGGATCCGCTCGGCCAGTGCGGCGAGGACCGAGTTGCCCGGGTGGTTGATGGCGTGGCAGGCGTCGGCGCCCTGGGCCGCGAGCACGTCCGACACGGCGACGTCGGTGTCGCGCCGCTCGCGGGCCGCCAGTGCGGCGACGCTGGCGTCGGCGTTGGCCCGGAACTGGGCGGCGGACGTGTCGACGTCCCACGGTTCCCGGGGTGAGCGCCCCGATCGCGCGGCGGCGACGGTGCGCAGATCGTGGTAGGGCACGGCGGGCGGGTTCACCGACCGGTCGGCGGGGTGCCGCACGATGACCTGGAACGGATAGAGGCCGGCGTAGCGGATGACCGGCCAGCGCACCACGCGGGCCGACGGGGGCAGCATCGACGCCAGTTGGGCTGTGCCCAGGGGTAACTCGCGGTAGTCCTCGCGAATTGGCTGGGCCAGCAGAGCAGTCGCCCGGCTCAGCAGCGCGGCGAGATGGGGCATGTCCGAGGACTCGAGTTCGTGCACCGGCGGTATCCGCACGGTGCGGTACGGCCTATCGGCGACGGCGTCGAGGACCAGCCGCAGCGCCTCCGCCTGACAGTTGCCGACGACGACCCACAGCGGCGCCGCCTCCACCGGCTCGGCGTCGGGCAGGTCGTAGAAGTGGCGGTAGTGCCAGGTGCGCCCGTCGTGGGTCATCTCACAAGATTAGATGTCGCCGAAAGAGGTATAGCTCTGAGCGCGAGCAGACCGTCCAGACCGTGGCGATGAACATGCCGCTGCCGTTTGATGGGGTTATTTGACGTGTTCGTACTCGCCTCGGTTCCCGCTGGGCACCCTTACGTCGACGCCATCGTCGACCCCGAACTCGTTGCCGTACTCGCCGATCCCACTCCTCCCGGGGCGACGCTGCCCGGGCAGTGGTGGCCGCCGCAGTGGCTCGACCCGGAGTACGTGCGCGACCACGTCGGGGAGTTGGACGTGCTGCACGTGCACTTCGGCTTCGACTCGATGGCGCCTGCCGTCCTCGACGAGGTGGTCGACCTGCTCGCCCGGCACGACGTCCCGCTGATCCTCACCGTGCACGACCTCCACAACCCGCACTTCGGCGATCCGACCCTGCACGCGGCCCGTCTCGAAGTCCTGGTGGAGGCTGCTGCCGCCGTCGTCACGCTGACCGACGGGGCGGCCGCCGAGATCGCCCGCCGATGGGGTCGCGAGGCGCTGGTGCTGCCGCATCCGCACGTGCTGCCGATCGACGACGTGGGATCCGGGCGCACGGTGCGCGAGGTCCCGGTCGTGGCACTGCACGCAAAGGGGTTGCGCGCCAACATCGATCCGTGGCCGGTGCTCGACGAACTGCTCGCCGATCCAAACCGTACCTGGGATCTGCGCCTCGACGTCGACGAGGAGGCGCTCGCATCGCCCCGTGCGGACGAGGTCGACCGGGGTCGTCTGGCGGCCTACCGCGCTGCGGGAGTGGACGTTCGGGTTCATCCCCGGTTCACCGACGACGAGATGGTCGACTACCTCGGCGAGATCGACGTCATGGTGCTGCCGTACCGGTTCGGCACGCACTCCGGCTGGGTCGAGGCGTGCCACGACGCCGGCGTCCAGGCGGTGGTGCCGGACTGCGGGCACTTCCACCGCCAGCACGCGGGCCTCGTGTTCGGCTACGGCCTCGGGCGCTTCGACGCGGCGAGCCTGCGGCGCAGCGTCGCCGCCGCCCAGCGGTGGGCCCGCGAGGC
Source organism: Mycolicibacterium sediminis (assembly GCF_010731735.1). Lineage (GTDB taxonomy): Bacteria > Actinomycetota > Actinomycetes > Mycobacteriales > Mycobacteriaceae > Mycobacterium > Mycobacterium sediminis. The sequence goes on along the minus strand of NZ_AP022588.1, from coordinate 5,802,283 downwards.
CACGACGGCACCCGACGATCGGCTACGCCGTGAACGGATGGCGGAACGGCAATCGATACGCCGACAGACCGGTTCGCTCTACCGCCGGGTTCTCGCCGGCCGAGCCGCGGCGTGACGGCCCCGCTGCGGATCGCGCTGCTCGCGTCGTCGCGGCATGCGGTGCGGCAGCCGTTCGCCGGCGGCATGGAGTCGTTCGTGTTCGAGTTCGCCCGGGCGCTGACGTCGGCGGGTCACCGCGTCACGCTGTTCGCCGCACCGGGATCGAGCACCGACCTGCCGTGCGACGTGCTTCCCGTGCACACCTTCGACATGAGCGAGGAGTCGCGGCGAGATCCGTTGGCGCCGGAGTGGATCGTGCACGAGACGCACGCCTACCTGTCGGTGATGATGGACCTCGCCGACACGCTGCGCGACGACTTCGACCTCGTCCACAACCACAGCCTGCACTACCTCCCGCTGGCGATGGCGCGCTCGATCCCCGCGCCGATGCTGACGACGCTGCACACGCCACCGCTGCCGTGGTTGGAGCAGGCGGTGGCCCTGCCCCGTGGGGTCGCGAGTTCCTTTGCGGCGGTGAGTGATTTCACCGCAGAGCAATGGCGTCCCATCATCGGTCCGGTGTCGTTGGTGCCCAACGGCATCGACCTCGACGCGTGGCGCCGGGGACCAGGTGGGGACTACGCAGTCTGGAGTGGGCGGCTGGTGCCGGAGAAGGGCGTCGCCCTGGCGATCGCCACCGCCCGCCGGGCAGGCCTGCGGCTGCGGATCGCCGGACCCGTGGGCGATCCGGCCTACTTCGATCAGGTGGTCCGCCCTGAACTGGGTGACGACGTCGAGTACTGCGGCCATCTGCGGCAGGAGGAACTCAACGAACTGGTCGGGGGAGCGGCGGTCGCGCTGGTGACCCCGGTGTGGGAGGAACCCTTCGGGCTCGTCACCGCCGAGGCGCTCGCGTCCGGCACGCCCGTCGCGGCGTTCGCGCGAGGGGGTATCCCCGAGATCGTCGACGAGGACAGCGGTCGACTCGCGACCCCGGACGACGTCGACGGCCTGGCCCGGGCCGCGCTGGAAGCCGCTGCGTTACCACGGGATGCGGCGCGCGCACGGGCCGAGACGCACTGCTCGCACGCCGTCATGACGGAGCGCTACGTCGAGCTGTACGAGGACCTCGTCCGCGACGATCGACGGGTCTCGGCGTGATCTGCTACTACGTGCACCACCACGGTCGCGGTCACCTAAACCGGGCGCTGGCCATCACGCGTCACCTCGACGAGCAGGTCACGTTCCTGTCGTCGTCACCCCGCCCGGCCGGCCTGCGCGCGGGTGACCGGTGGGTCGACCTCCCGATGGACGTCCCGCCGCCGGGGGGCGAGGCCGACGACGTCACGGCGAACGGACGGTTGCACTGGGTGCCCCGGCACGTCGACGGGTTGGCACGCCGAGCGGCCGTCATCGCCGACGTCCTCGCGGTCACGAGTCCGCGCCGGATCGTCGTCGACGTCTCCGTCGAGGTCACTCTGCTGGCCCGGCTGTGCGGCATCCCCGTCACCGTGATGGGCATGCCGGGTCTGCGCGACGACGCCGCGCACCGGCTGGCCTACGACGTCGCCGACCAGATCATCGCGCCCTGGTCGGTCGAGGCCTACCGTCCGGACTGGCTGTCCCGCTATGGACCCCGGGTGCACGCCGTGGGGTCGATCAGTCGCTTCGACGGCGTGCCGCGTCCCGCCATGCCCGACGACGGCGTCACGCGCGGGCTGCTGCTCGCCGGTGCCGGCGGCTCGACGGTGCCGGCCTGCGCGCTGGAGGACCTCCGGGCGGCGGCCCCGGGACTGGAGTGGATCGCGGCGGGCGGCGGGTCGGCGTGGGTCGACGACCCGTGGCCGTTGATCTCGACCGCCGACCTGGTGGTGAGTCACGCGGGCCAGAACGCGGTCGCCGACGTCGCCCTGGCCGGCGCCTCGGCGGTGGTGATACCCGAGGAGCGGCCGTTCGCCGAGCAGTTCGCGACCGCGGAGGCACTAGCGGCCTCGGACGTCTGCGTCGTGGTCGAGAGCTGGCCGACGAGGGCCCAGTGGCCGGCGCTGATCGACCGTGCCCTGCGCAGCGATCGCGGCCGGTGGAGTGCGCTGCGGCCCGAGGGGTCCGCGGCACGGGCGGCCGCGGTGCTCGCCTCGTGACGCGGGTCGCGGTCGTCACCGTGGTCCACGGCCGCCACCGGCACCTGCGGATGCAGGAACTGGGGTTGGCGGCGAGCAGCCGGACGCCGGACGTCCGGTGCGTCGTGGCGATGGACGACGACGAGGTGGTGCGCCACGTGCCCTCCGACGCCGAGGTGGTGCCGTGCGCCCGGTCCGGCGACGCTCTGCCACTGGCCCGCGCGCGCAACGTCGGCGCCCGGCGCGCGCTGGACCGGGGAGCCGACCTGCTGGTGTTCCTCGACGTCGACTGCATCCCGGGCGCCACGATGCTCGAGCGGTACGTCGCGGCCCACCAACGGGTGGACCGGCCCACGCTCCTCGCCGGACCCGTCACCTATCTGCCGCAGGCGTCCGACGGTTACGCGCTCGACGACCTGCCCGCCGCGACGCGGCCGCACCCCGCCCGCCCGAACCCGTCGGACGGCGACCTGCTGGACGGGACTGATCACGACCTGTTCTGGTCGTTGTCGTTCGGGGCGTCGAACACCACCTGGCAGCGGATCGGCGGATTCTGCGAGGACTACGAGGGCTACGGCGGCGAGGACACCGACTTCGCGGCCACGGCCGCGTCCCACGGTGTGGCGTTGACCTGGGTGGGCGGTGCGCACGCCTACCACCAGCACCATCCCGTGTCGGACCCGCCCGTCGAGCACCTGCGCGACATCGTGGCCAACGCGACGGTGTTCCGGAAGCGCTGGGGACGCTGGCCGATGCCGGGCTGGCTCGACGAGTTCGAGCGCCGCGGGCTGATCGTCCGCGCCGGTGAGCGAATGACGGTCACCGTGGGTACACCTCCCGCACATTCGATCCCATCCCGATCGTGAAAGGCAGCGACCACACGTGACCGCCCCATCGCACGACGCCACCACCGACCAGGTCACCCACTGGTCGGACATCCCCGGCTGGTTCCACTGGCGGGAGGGCCAGCAGGACGCCGTCGCCACCTTCCCCGAGGGCAGCACCTTCGTCGAGGTGGGGTGCTATCTCGGACGCAGTCTGTGCTCGCTGGCCGACGTCGTGGCCGGGTCGGGACGCGACTACACCGTCATCGGCATCGACACCTGCCAGGGCAGCGGCGCCGAGGGACGGGCCAACGAGGACGCGCACGGAGCGGCCGTCGACGAGGGTGGCGGCACGTTCGCCGGTTTGCTGCACCGCAACCTCATCGCGTGCGGCGTCGCCGACGACGTGCACCTGCTGGTGAGTTCGTCACCCCGGGCGGCCGATCTCTTCGCCGACGGCTCGCTGACCTGGGTGCACCTCGACGCGCGACACGACTACGACAGCGTCGTCACCGACATCGAGGCTTGGGCGCCCAAGGTTCGGCCGGGCGGGTGGCTGTCCGGCGACGACTACGACGACCTGTGCTGGCCAGGTGTCGTTCGGGCGGTCACCGATCGGCTGCCGGATGCGCACGGCTGGCTGACCGCACAGTGGCGGTGGCTCAAGCCCGCCTGAGCCGACGACTGGGTGATCACGCCGTCGCACTGATTGAATGGGGCCGTGTCGAGCATCCTCCCCGCGCCGGGCCCACGCCCCGACGAGGACCGTTCCGAGACGACTGCGCAGACGTTCGCCCCCGTCGACGACGGCCTCGCCGGTCTCGCCGACCTCGACGCCGTCGCGTGGCGCAGCCTCGAGTCGCTCAGCCGCGCCCTGCGGATGGAGGAGGGCGACGTTGAGGCGACGCTGCACTCGATCCTGGTGTCCGCCGTCGACCTCATAGACGGCACCGACGCCGCGGGGCTCAACCTCTTCGTCAAGGGGAAGTTCGTGCCGCAGGTGGTCCACGGATCGGCCCCTCCGCGGCTCGACGCCTGGCAGCAGGAGGCGGGGACGGGTCCGTGCATCGACGCCTCGCGCGATCAGCAGACCGTGAAGATTCCGGACATGACGACCGAGGCGCGCTGGCCGGGCTTCGCCGACCGTGCCGTCGAACTGGGCGTCCTGTCGATGCTGTGCGTCCCGCTGTGGGTCGACGACCGCCGGCTCGGCTCACTGAGCCTCTATGCCGGCGAGCGCGATGCGTTCAGCGCCGCCGCACGGCACGTCGCCAACCTCTACGCCACCCACGCGGCCCTCGCGCTCTCCGACGTCCAGCGCACCAGCCAACTCCGACGGGTCATCGCCAACCGGGATGTCATCGGCCAGGCCAAGGGCGTCCTCATGGCAACCCGGCACATCACGCCGGACGATGCGTTCGCGCTGCTCACCACGGCGTCACAGACGCTCAACCGCAAACTGGTCGACGTGGCGCAGACCGTCGCGTCGACCGGCGAGTTGCCGACCGCCTGACCGACTGATCGGCGTCGATTCGCCGTCTGGGCGTGCGGAGCCGATGCGGGGTTGGAGGGTGCCGTCAGGTCCGCCGATCGCCGTCCCGGCGGTCCCTCTGGCCACACCGGTACGACGCATCCCACCGCCCCCGCCATTTGCTGCGTGTCGGCTTGTGATTTAGCGCTCACTTTCGTCCCGAATGCTAAGAATTCGCGTATCCAAGGGTTTCGAAGTAACGGTTCGAGCCGGTTGCCAGTGTGCGGAAACCACTGATGTACAGGAGATGTCGAGTTGCGGACCGAAGATAACGAATAGGTAACGAAGAGTTTCTTAAGCAATCCCTGAGAGCTTTTCGCGCGAGACGAGAAAGCCGTCGTCAAGGCCCCCGGGGGCGTCGGTATCCGTCGCTACACTCGTTACAGACCGCGCCCGGTACGGGCGCAGACCACTCGAATCTAGGCCGGTGCACGACATGCCGGTGGAGGTACCACACAAGATGGCCAATGGCTCCAATCATGCCGCGGGTGTGACCGTGGACAGCGCGACCGCGACCCTGCAGAACGACGTATCCGTCGGACGCGGACCGATCGCGGACATCGCCGTCGACGGGGACACCCTGGTGGTCACGAACTTCGGCGACCACACCGTCGCCGTGCTGGACGCACGCGACCTCTCGGTCAAGGGCGGCCTCACCGCCCGCGAGCCGTTCGCTCTCGCCGTCGCCGGTGACAAGGCGTACGTCGGCGTCGCGTCGGTGGCCTACGACGCCGTCGCCGTCATCGACACCCGGACGGGCGCGGTCAACGCCTCCTACCCGCTGTCGTTCAGCGTGACCGCGATGACCACCAGCCCCGACGGCAAGCGCATCTTCGCCGGTCGGGCTGCCGACGGTGGCGTCGACGTCGCCGTCATCGACGTGCCCGCCGACCGCGTCCGCACCCTCTACGTCGCCCGCGGTGACGACACGGTGATCGACGCGATGCGCGTCGACGCAGCGGGTCGCCGCCTCTACGTCGCCACGTCCGATGCGCGCGGCAGCCGCCTGATCATCGTCGACCTCGAGAGCGGCCGGGTGCAGCGCACCCTCGAGATCGGTGCGCCGATCCGTGGGCTCGAACTCGGTGTCGACGACACGGCGTACGTCCTGACCTCCGACATCGACGATCGCGGCGTCGTCCACGTCGTCGATCTGGGTGCCGGCCGCATCATGGCCAGCGCCGAGGTCGCGACCACGCCGACGCAGCTCGCGCTGTCGGTGGACGCCACGCGCGCCTACGTCGTCGACTACGACCAGGTGACGGTGCTCAGCACGGCGACTCTGGACGTCATCGACACCCTCGTCGTGGGCGCCCGGCCGTCCTGCCTGGCGATCGGCGTCGACCGGGTGTACGTCGCCGACTACGACGGTCGCGTGACCTCTTACGCCGTGGCCGCGCCCGCGCCGGTGTTCTACGCACCGATCCGCGAGGGCGCTGCGGCTGCCGTCCGCGAACTCACCCCCGCCTGAGGCGGAGGATTCACCGCCACTGGTAACGCGTCTTCGGACGCCCCTTGCCGTAGTCGGTGTGCCTGATGACGGTGCCGTCGTCGGCGAGTCGCTCGAGGTAGCGCCAGGCGGTGACGCGCGAGACGCCGATCTGCTTGGCGGCCTCGTCGGCCGTGAGACCGTCGGGGTTGTCCCGCACCGCCCTTGCGACGTCGTCGTTGGTCTGCGGGGCCGCACCCTTCGGGGTGGTGGCGCGGTCGTCGACGATGCGGAGTTCGGCCATCGCCCTGTCGACCTCGGCCTGGCTCGCCGCGTCGACCCCCGCCGGCAGCGCCGTCCGGTATCGACGGTAGCGGTCCAGGCGGTCGCGAAAGGCGGCGAACGTGAACGGCTTCAACAGGTAGGCGAGCGCCCCGTGCGCCACCGCGGCGCGCACCATCTCGAGATCGCGCTCCGACGTGATCGCGATGATGTCCGGCGCGGGTCGCAGGCCCGCCAGCGCCGACGCCAGGCTGATCCCGCTGGCATCGGGGAGGCCGAGGTCGAGCAGCACCAGGTCGATGGGATGCTCCCCGGCAGCCGCCTCTGCCGCCGCCTGCATCGCGTCGCGCGCGGTGTGCACGACGGCGACGGCCGAGAAGCCCTCCAGCCGTTCGAGATACGTGCGATGCGCCTCGGCGATCAGCGGTTCGTCCTCGACGATCAGGACCCTGATGGACGACGTCGACGGGGGCGTCACCGCGCGCCGCCCGGAACCGTCACCGTCACCACTGAACCGTAGGTGACGTCGGCGGTCAGCGTGCCGTCATGGCGCAGCACCACCTGCGCGACCAGCGCCAGCCCCAGCCCGTGCTGGTCGGCGTCCGTGCCCGACTTCGTGGAGTAACCGCGCTGCATCGCGCGGGTGAACGTCTCGGCGTCCATGCCGGGTCCACTGTCGGCGACCCGCAGCAGCAGGACGTCGTCGTCGAGGGTCACCGTGACCTCGATCCACGGGTCGTCGCGGTCGCACGCATCCATCGCGTTGTCGACGAGATTGCCGAGCACCGTGGTCATCTCGGTGGCGGAGAGGGGCACCAGGTCGGACGACGACGGCAGGTGCGTGTCCTCGGTGATCGTCAGCGCGATGCCGCGCTCGTCGGCCTGCGCGCTCTTGCCGATCAGCAGCGCCAACAGTGCCGGTTCGCCGACGTCCGCGGACAGCCGATCGACCAGCCGCTGCGAGACGGCGAGTTCCTCGGTCGCGAACGTCACCGCGTCCTCGGGCCTGCCCATCTCCACCATCGTGATCACGGTGTGCAGTTTGTTCGCGGCCTCGTGGGCCTGCGAGCGCAACGAGTCGGTCAGCACCTGCAGTGAACTTAACTCGCCTAGAGCGCCCTGTAATTCGGTCCGGTCGCGGATGGTGACGACCTCCGACGGCCGCGACACCGACGGCCCGCCGACGACCAGTGACCTGTTCACCACCAGCACCCGCTCGTCGGTGACGTGGACCTCGTCGCGGACGCCGGGCTCGTGGCAGCGCAGGAACTCCGGCAGTTCGCCGGGCGTCACCCGCCCCGGCCCGAGCCCGAGGAGGCGGCGGGCCTCGTCGTTGACCAGGACGACGCGGTCGCCGTCGAGGACGACGAGCCCCTCCGAGACCGAGTGCAGGATCGCGTCGTGATGCTCGTACATCACCCGCAGCTCGTCCGGTCGCAGCCCGTGTGTCTGGCGGAACAGGCGCCGCCGGATGGCCCACACCCCCACCAGCGACAGCAGCAGTGCGCCGAGCGCGACGACGGCGATCGTCGGAATCTGCTCACGCCACCGCTGCGCCAGCGTCTGCTGCGTGATGCCCGCCGACACCAGACCCACCACGCGGCCATCGGTGCCGCGCACCGGGACGATCGCCCGCACGGACGGGCCCAGGGTGCCGGTGTACTCCTCGCTGAACGTCTCGCCGCGCAGCGCCGGCTCGACGGTGCCGATGTACTTCCCGCCGATCTGGCGCGGGTCGGTGTGGGTGTACCTCGTCCGGTCCGGCGACATGATCGTGATGAACGCGATGTCGGTGTTCGTCCGAACGGCCTCGGTCACCGGCTGCAACACCTCGGTGGCCCTGTTCGATTCGATGGCCGCGGCGGTCGACGGTGCGTCCGCCACGGCCGTCGCGATGCCGACCACCTGCTGGCGGGCGGCGGCCTCGCCGTCGCGGCGCGCGTCGACCAGCGCCAGCGCGCTACCCGCCAGCACGATCACCGCGATGACCGCGACCTGCAGCGCGATCGCCTGGCCGGCCAGCGAGCTGGGCCTCGAACGACGCCACAGCAGACGCCACCAGCTGCGCATCGCACCTCCGCCGTCACGGCCGAACTAAATGAACTAAAGCGTGACCTGGGTCACGTGGGAGAACATCATCCTTGCAGACCACGAGAACGTGCCCCGAGCCGAAGGAGAACCACCCCATGGCCAATCAGCTGGACGCGGTAGCCCCGCCCGACGAGCCGAAGAAGAAGCGGGACAAGACGCACTGGCTGTACATCGCCGTCATCATCGCCGTCATCGCCGGCGTGATCGTGGGCCTCACGGCTCCCGGCGTCGGCAAGAGTCTCGGCATCCTCGGCACGATGTTCGTCGACCTCATCAAGATGATGATCGCGCCGGTCATCTTCTGCACGATCGTGCTGGGCATCGGCTCGGTCCGCAAGGCCGCCACCGTCGGCAAGGTCGGCGGCCTAGCCTTCGTCTACTTCCTGGTGATGTCGACGTTCGCACTGGCCATCGGCCTGGTCGTCGGCAACATCCTGCATCCGGGAAGCGGTCTGCAGCTCTCGGAGAGTGCGGCGGCCAAGGGTGCCGAGTACGCCGAGACCGCGCACGAGTCCGGCGGTCTGCTCGACTTCGTGCAGGGCATCATCCCCGAGACGCTGTTCTCCTCGTTGACCGAGGGCAGCGTGCTGCAGGCGCTGTTCATCGCACTGCTCGTCGGGTTCGCGCTGCAGGGCATGGGCACCGCGGGCGAGCCGGCGCTGCGGGCCATCGCCTCGCTGCAGAAGCTGGTGTTCAAGGTCCTGGTCATGATCCTGTGGCTGGCCCCGATCGGTGCCTTCGGCGCCATCGCCAACGTCGTCGGTCAGACCGGCTGGACCGCGGTGACGCAGCTGCTGGGCCTGATGCTCGGTTTCTACATCACGTGCGTCATCTTCGTGTTCGGCATCCTGGGCACGATCCTGCGCCTGGTCGCCCACGTGTCGATCTTCAAGCTGGTCCGATACCTGGCTCGCGAATACCTGCTGATCGTGTCGACGTCTTCGTCGGAGTCCGCGCTGCCCCGCCTCATCGCCAAGATGGAGCACCTCGGCGTCGAGCGCACCACCGTCGGCGTCGTGGTGCCGACCGGTTACTCCTTCAACCTCGACGGCACCGCGATCTACCTGACGATGGCGTCGCTGTTCATCGCCGGTGCGCTCGGCGACCCGCTGACGGTGGGCGAGCAGATCGGCCTGCTGGTGTTCATGATCGTCGCCTCGAAGGGTGCCGCCGGTGTCACCGGTGCGGGTCTGGCCACGCTGGCCGGCGGCCTGCAGGCACACCGTCCCGATCTGCTCGACGGCGTCGGCCTGATCGTCGGCATCGACCGGTTCATGTCGGAAGCCCGTGCGCTGACCAACTTCTCGGGCAACGCCGTCGCGACGATCCTGGTCGGGTCCTGGACCCACACGATCGACAAGGACCGTGTCGACCTGGTGTTGCGAGGTGAGGATCCGTTCAACGAGCAGACGATGGTCGACTACGACCACGGTGCACCCGGTGAGATCGAGACACCGGATAAGCTGCCCGCGCGCACGTAGTACGGGAACGCGTCGAGACTACGGTTGTCGATCGATTTCTCCGGAAATCCGTCAGCAACCGTAGTTTCGTCGTCGATCGGTCAGCGCGTGCAGTTCAGTGACACCGAGACCGTCTGGCTCGTCACCTGGGGGACGAGGATTCGGCTGTCGTCGCCGCCCAGCCCGGGACCGACGTAGGGCACCAGCTGGGACGTGGTCTGCGGGTTGCGCACACTGGTGACCACGCACTGGTCGATCGGCGCGCTACCGATCTTGTCGAGCGTGACCGTGTACCCCTGCGACTGCAGTCGCGAGATGACGTCGGTCGCCGATTCCTGAGCGGACGCCAGTCCCACAGGAGCCGCGAGGGCGCCGCAGAATCCGGCTGCCGCCGCGGCGAGGATCCACTTGTTGCGCATGAGCGCCTCCCGTCGTGTCGTGATCATCATTCCCTAGTCGGTCGGGTCACGAGCAATTCAGGGACACCGAGATGGACTTGCTCTTGACGACGGGCACCAGGTCCCAGTCGATGCTGCCGTCGGAGTTGCGGCCGTCGTAGACGCGGACGTACTCGGTGACGGTCTGCGGGTTGCGCACGCCGGTCACGACGCAGTCGTTCAGCGATCCGCTGCCGACCCGGTCGACGTTGACGGTGTAGCCCGAGTTCTGCAGCCGGCTGATCGTCTGCTGCGGCGTCTCCTCGGCATGGGCGATGGCGGCCGGTCCGACGAACACGGCGGCGGTGGCTGCGACGAGTGTGGCGAGTGTGAGTGATGGACGCATGCCGCGCCCCCTTCTGGTCTTGCGTGAATTGATTCCACCATCTACATCGCGCTCACCGGCGAATTCGTTTCCGCCCCGGTGCCCGAATGACCGACATCACCGACGCCCGGCACTACCATCGCGCACACCGACGGCGACATCGAATCGAAGGCGATCGAGATGCACAGCACGATGCAGGACTTCCCCCTGACGGTCACGACGATCCTGCGCCACGCCACCGGGGTGAACGGCGACCGCACCGTCACCACCGCCGTCGGCGACGGCCGCTACCGCACCATCACCTACCGCGAACTCGGCGAGCAGGTGGGCCGGCTCGCCAACGCGTTGCGCGGCCTCGGCATCACCGGTGACCAGCGGGTCGCGACGTTCATGTGGAACAACGCCGAGCACCTCGCGGTGTACCTGGCGGCGCCGTCGATGGGTGCGGTGCTGCACACCCTCAACATCCGTCTCTCGGCGGAGCAGATCGCCTTCATCGCGAACGAGGCCGAGGACTCGGTGATCGTGGCCGACCTGTCGCTGACGGCGCAGCTGGCGCCGGTGCTGCCGCTGCTCGAGACCGTCCACACCGTCATTGCGGTCGGGGAGGGGGACCTGGAGCCGTGGACGGCGTCCGGACTCACCGTGCTGCGCTACGACGAACTGCTCGACGGACTGTCCCCGGACTTCGAGTGGCCCGACCTGGTCGAGACCGACGCCGCGGCGATGTGCTACACCAGCGGCACGACGGGCAACCCGAAGGGCGTTGCGTACAGCCATCGTTCGAGTTACCTCCACTCGACGATGGTGTGCAGCGCGAACGGCATGGGGCTCGGCTTCGACGACTCTGCGCTGCCGATCGTGCCGATGTTCCACGCCAACGCGTGGGGACTGCCGTACGCCGCATTGATGGCGGGTGCGGACCTGGTACTGCCGGACCGCTTCCTGGACGCGCCGTCGCTGATCGATCTCATCGCCTCGCAGCGGCCGACGGTGTCGTGCGCGGTGCCCACGATCTGGAACGACGTCATCCACTGCCTCGCCAAGACGCCCGGCCGGGACATCTCCTCGCTGCGACTGGTCACGTGCGGTGGGTCTGCCGTGCCGCTGTCGATGATGCAGGCCTTCGAGCGCGACCACGGCGTGAAGATCATCCAGGGGTGGGGGATGACGGAGACGTCACCGCTGGCGACCCTGGCCCACGCGCACCGGAGCACGACGGGTGCCGAGCACTGGGCGCTGCGCGTCACCCAGGGCAAGGTCGTGTGCGGGGTGGAGGTGCGCATCGTCGACGAGGCGGGTGACCAGCAGCCGCACGACGGGAAGGCCGTCGGCGAGATCGAGGTCCGCGGTCCGTGGATCACCGGCTCGTACTACCGTGGCCACGACGAGTCCAAGTTCGACGACGGCTGGCTGCGGACCGGCGACGTCGGCCGCGTCGACCCGGCCGGCTACGTGACCCTGACCGACCGGGCGAAGGACGTGATCAAGTCCGGCGGCGAGTGGATCTCCTCGGTGGAGCTGGAGAACCACCTGATAGCCCACCCGGCGGTGCTCGAGGCGGCCGTCGTCGCCGTCCCGGACGAAAGGTGGCAGGAACGTCCGCTGGCCGCTGTCGTGCTCGAGGAGGGCGCGCAGGCCACGCCGGCTGAGCTGCGAGAGTTCCTCGCCGACAAGGTGGTTCGCTGGTGGCTGCCCGAGCGGTGGACGTTCGTCGATCAGGTGCCGCGCACCAGTGTGGGCAAGTACGACAAGAAGACCATCCGGGCCCGGCACGCCGACGGCGAGTACGAGGTCATCACGATCTAGGTCGCCGAGCGCACGCTTCGTGGCGGGCGCACTCGGGCGATGCGTACGTCAAGCGTGCGCTCGGCGTCTAACCCCCGGTCTCGGCGTCGTCGTCCGATCCCTCTGCCTGATCGGACTGCTCGGTGGTCGACTTCACCATGTCGGGATCGGCGTCGGCGTCGTTGTCGCCCGGACCGCCGACTGAATCAGGTCTGCTCATGAGCAGGGCATACCCAGGCGACCGTTTAACAATCCGCCGGACGGCTACGTGTACGGCATGAGTACCGATGACGTGGACACCTCCGCCAACGACCTGGGTGGCGCAGAGGACATGCTGAGCCCGATGGAGTCCACCGACTCCGACGAGGTCCTCAACGCCGACGGCGACGAAGTGGTCGACCCGCCGGAGGACTGGAGCGGCGTCACCAAGAACGGCATGAGCGCCGAGGAGGAGCGCGAGGGCGAGTCGCTCGACCAGCGCCTGGCCGAAGAGGTCCCCGACGTCACGCCCGACGACGTCAATCTCGCGGACGCCGAGGAGCGGGAGAGCGGGGTGATCGACGGGTCCGACGTGGCGCCCGCCGACCCGGGAGTGCACCACGGTCAGATCGACGGCGCCCCCGAGGACGGGGACTCGCTGTTCCAGGTGGTCGATGACGTGACGAGAGAGGTCGATGAGCCATGACGAACACCGAACTACCCCTGCCCGACTACGACGCGATGTCGATCGGCGACCTACGTAGCCGGATCCGCTCGCTCGACGCGGACCAACTGCTGACGGTGCTCACCTACGAGGCCGGCCACGCCGCCCGCGTGCCGGTGCTCGAGATACTCGAGGCCCGGCAGCGAGAGCTGGAGGGCGGCGCGGAACCCTCGCCGGGCAACCCCATGAACGCGCCGAGTGGGCAGTCGTCGTCCGGCGGCTCGCCCGTCCAGGAATCCACAGCAGCAGAACCGAATACGCCGCTGCGGCACGGCGTCGCGCAGCAGACGCCGAACCGCGGACTGCCCTGATGCGCCTGGCGTAGACGAAGGTGCCGGCCCATCCTCGGATGGACCGGCACCCGCCGTCGTGCGACTCAGGTCTTGTCGGGGTCGACCGCGTCCTTCAGCTTGCCCATCACGCCCTTCTCCGTGCCGAAGGACGGCGTCCGCGGCTCGCCCATGCCACCGTCGTAGGTGCAGTAGAGCTTCGGGTCCGGCGGTGGGCCGGACTGACGATCGCCCAGGGGTTGCGGATCGGCGAGGAACTTTCCGGTGTGCCGGCCGTCGGGCAGCGGGCCGTTGGCCCACCGTCCCTTGTCGGACTCGGTCCCGTCGGACAGGTGCCACAGCGTGCTGGCGTGCTCCTCGAACTCCTCGTCCATCAGGTCGTTCGGTGCCACGACGTCCTCCAGTCCGTCGGCCTGCAGTTCCTCGATGGCCGCGAGCCGCATGTTCTGGTGGTAGGTGTCACGCGCGAGGTTGAACTTCAGCATCGCCTTGACGCCCGGGTCGTCGGTCATGTGCCACAGGCGCGCGGTCTGCACGCGGCCCTGCGATTCGGCCGCGACGTTGGCGCGGAAGTCGGCCAGCAGGTTGCCCGACGCCACGATGAACTTGCCGTTCCACGGTGACCCCTGGCTGTCCGAGAGCGTCGGAGCGCCGCCGGAGACGATGGCGTGCTGCGGGTCCATGCCGCCCATGACCGCGGCGACGACCGGATCGCCCAGCGCATTCTTGGTGGAATCGGTGGCGGGAGCACTCTCCAGCAGTCGGGCGATCATCGTCGCGATCATCTCGACGTGGCCGATCTCCTCGGTCGCGATGTCCATGATGAGGTCCTTGTACTTCCCCTTCATGCGACAGTTCCAGCCCTGCATCAGGTACTGCATCGTCACGGTCATCTCGCCGTACGCGCCTCCGAGCAGCTCCTGCAGCTTGCGCGCGTACACGGGATCCGGCTTCTCCGGTTTGACGTCGAACTGCATGTAGTCGGTATGGCGGAACATCGCTTACTCCCATCGAGACTCGGTCGTGCGGTCCGGTACGCGCTACCCGAGGGAGGTGCCGGGAAACGGCCGCCGACGAAGATTCCATTGCGAGAAGCGGTATTTCGCATTGGGGATGGTCCTTCGGTAATCGGAGGGATTGGGTGGGCGATGGGCGGGCATCGCGTGACCACAGGAAGGGGGGCCCGATGACTCGATCCCTGGCCCAACAGAATGAGTCCGAACTCGGTGGCTCGCTGAGCGTGCTCGTTCGCCAGAAACGCGACCACGTCGAACTCGACCGGTTGCTGCACGCCATCGACGGGTCGACGGGTGCGCACCGTCGGGAACTGCTGAACCGGTTGTGCCGCCTGGTGTTTCCGCATGCCTTCGCCGAGGAGTCGGTGCTCTGGCCGGCCCTGCGCAAGATGGTGCCCGACGGCGAGGCGCTGACGCTCGAGATCGAACGCGAGCACCAGGAGATCAACGAGCTGTTCACCGAACTCGAGACGCTGGCACCCGACTCGGCCGAGCACCACGCGCTGTGGACGCGCATCGTCACCCTGCTGCGCGAGGACGTCCGCGACGAGGAGGACCGGCTCTTCCCCCAACTGCAGGCCGTCGCCTCGCCGCGAACGCTGGCCGCCCTCGGGGTGGCGTGGGAGGCGGTGCGGCGGACGGCGCCGACCCGGCCCCACCCGGTCGTTGCGCGGCGTCCACCCGGCAACGCCGTCGCCGCGCTGCCGCTGACGCTCATCGACCGCAGTCGAGACCACCTCGACCGGCTGGCGCGCAGCCGGTGGTCCCGAGGCGCCGCGGTCGGCGGCCGGGTCAGTGGAGTACTGGCCCGGGTGGCCGGCGCGATCGAGCACGTCCCGCCGCTGACGCGCGGCGAGGATCCCAGCACGTCGACGGAGAACCGCCACTGACCCTCCCCGCCGAGTGTCGTGCCGCGTCACGCTTCTCGCGAAATGCCGTGGCGGTAAGCGACGTTCGGCGCAGAGAAGGGGCTAGCGGGTGGCGCGCTGGTAGGCGGTGACGACGGCCGCCCCGCCGAGGCCGATGTTGTGCTGCAGGGCCGCGGTGACGCCGTCGACCTGACGCTTGTCGGCGGTGCCGCGTAGCTGCCACGTCAGCTCCGCGCACTGCGCCAGGCCCGTGGCGCCGAGCGGGTGGCCCTTGGAGATCAGCCCGCCCGAGGGGTTGACGACCCACCGGCCGCCGTAGGTGGTGTCGCCGTCGTCGATGAGCCCGGGCGCCTCGCCCTCGCCGCAGAGGCCGAGCGCCTCGTACAGCAGCAGCTCGTTGGCGCTGAAGCAGTCGTGCAGCTCGATCACCTGGAAGTCGTCGGGCCCGAGACCCGATTGGTCGTAGACCCGTTGCGACGCTTGGACGTTCATGTCGTAGCCGATGACGTTCGCGGCGCTGCCGTCGAAGGTGCTGGCGAAGTCGGTGGTCATCGCCTGCCCGACGATCTCGACGGCCTGCTCGGCGAGTCCGTGGCGGCTGACGTAGTCCTCGCTCACCACGATGGCCGCGCCCGATCCGTCGGAGGTCGGCGAGCACTGCAGCTTGGTCAGCGGGTCGGAGATCATCCGAGCGGACAGGATGTCGTCGAGCGAGTACTCCTTCTGGAACTGCGCGTACGGGTTGTTCACCGAGTGCTTGTGGTTCTTGTGGCCGATCTTCGCGAAGTGCTCGGCCGTGGTGCCGTACTTCTTCATGTGCTCTCGTCCGGCCGCCCCGAACATCCACGGCGCCACGGGGAAGGCGAACTCGTCGATCGCGGCGAGGGCCTTGATGTGGTTGCCCAGGGGTGACTCCCGGTCCTCGGCGCCGCCGCTCAGTGCGCCCGGCTGCATCTTCTCGAAGCCCAGGGCGATGACGCAGTCGGCCAGCCCACCCCGGATCGACTGTGCGGCAAGGTAGAGCGCCGTGGATCCCGTCGAGCAGTTGTTGTTGACGTTGACGATCGGGATGCCGGTCATCCCCAGCTCGTACAGCGCCCGCTGGCCGGACGTCGAGTCGCCCGAGCAGTAGCCGACGAAGCCCTGCTCGACTTCGGAGTAGGCGATGCCGGCGTCCTCGAGTGCCTTGGTGCCGGACTCCTTGGCCATCTGCGGGTAGTCCCAGCCCTCACGGCGGCCGGGCTTCTCGAACTTCGTCATCCCGACTCCGACGACGAACACCCGATTGTTGGCCTTTGGCATGACTCTCCCTTCGCGACGTTGCGTGTTCTGCAACATACCGCGAGCACGTCAGGTGAAGAGGTCGGTGTACTCCGGGCAGTAGTTGTCCACCGCGGACACGACGAACACCGCCGCCTGTCGCCGGGTGAGGTCGGTGTTGGTCAGGATGTCCGCGCCGAGTTCGGGCAGGGAGACGCCGTCGTCGAGGGCCGCGCACACGTAGTGCGCGTTCGAGATCGCGGACGCGGGCTCGTCGAACCCGATGCCCTCGCTGGTGATGTCGGTGAGGAAGGCGTCGTCCACCGAGCGCAGTGCGCCCGCGGTGCCCGCGGTGCCCAGGACGGCCGCGCCGAGGGCGCCCACTGCGACGGCGGTCGCGGCGACGGTGCGGAAGAGGTGAGTGGCCATCGATGCTCCCGGTGACTGGGATCCGGACGGTTCCGGACTGACGTCACTCTCGGGCCAGGCGCTTGACGGATCCTTGTCGAATCCTTGGGGTCGAATCCTCGGGGTCGAATTCTCGGAGGCTTCTCGGCCTCAGCTGTACTCGAGCCACCAGGTGTGCAGGTCGTCGATGGTGGGGCCCTGCACGTCGGCGAGGAGCAGGTCGTCGTTCTGGGTCCACATCACGTCGGCGTTGCCCTGGTAGGTGCCGCATGCCACCTGACCGGCCACGACGTCGGGGGAGCGCTTGTAGTTCCACTCGGCCGGCGAATCGAGTTCGGCGGACGGGCAGCGGAAGAGTTCGTCGTTCGACGCGATCGACTCGTTGAATGCCTGGGTGAGCTGATCCAGGGTGGCGAACAGCGAGTAGCGGGCGGTCTGCGGACCGCCGGGCTGGGTGGACACCCCGCAGTCGACGGTGGCGAGCGCACCGGTGACGGGCGGCGAGGTCACCTCGCAGACGCTGTCCGGGTAGCCCGACGGGACGAGCGCCATCAACGTCGATCCGAAGGAGTCCGGGTTGTCGGGTTCCGTCGTGGGAGTACGGGTGCGCGACGGCGCCGACCGCTCGGGGGTCGACTTCTTGGTGGTGCTGGCCGCCGTGAGCGTCGAGGGACCCGACGGGGAGTCGTCGGAGTCGGTGGCCAGGAAGACGCCGATGGCGGCGAGGGCGAGAACGACGACCCCGCTGACCGCGGCGATCGGGATCCGCGGCACCTTCTTGCCGGTCGGGTCCTTCGGCGGTGGCGCGCCGGGCGGCGGGGGTGGCCCTCCCGGCGGGCCCCAGGCCGGCGGGCCGCCGGTCGGTCCCGATGCGAATCCGTAGGCGGCGGGCGTGGCGGGGAACGCGCCGGGAGTCGCGCCCGGCGGTGGTGGTGGCGCGGCCGGGAACGGTCCCGGGGTGGCGCCGTAGGGGACCGGTGGTGGCGTGGCGGCCGGGTACGGGCCGGGGGTCGCGCCGTACGGTGCGACCGGAGGCGGGCCGGCCGGTAGCGGGGTGGGTCCGAGCATCGTGGCGGCTTCGCCGCGCTGCAGGATGGTCTCCGCCTGGTCCTGGTCCCGGGCGGTCAACGCCTCGGTGGCAGCCATCGCGAGGTCGCCGGCCGACGCGTACCGCTCACCGGGCTTCTTCGCCATGCCGCGCGCGATCACCGCGTCGAACGCGGTGGGGATGCCGGGACGTTCGACGCTGGGCCGTGGGATCGGCTGCATGAGGTGGGCGGTGATCACCACGCTGACGCTGTCGCCCGCATAGGGTTGCGACCCGGCCAGGCACTCGTAGAGGACGCAGGCCAGCGCGTAGACGTCGGCACGGTAGGTGACCTCGTCGTTGGTGAAGCGCTCCGGTGCCATGTAGGCGTACGTGCCCACGGCCGTACCGAGTTCGGTCAGTTTCTCGTCGCTGGCGGCGTTCGCGATGCCGAAGTCGACGAGGTAGGCGAAGTCGTCCCTGGTGATGAGGATGTTCTCGGGTTTCACGTCGCGGTGCATGATCCCGCTCTCGTGTGCGGCGTCCAGCGCGGAGGCGATCTGGCGCACGATGGCGACGGCGCGGGCAGGCGTCATCGGCCCGAAGTTCTTGAGCAGCTTGCGCAGATCGGCGCCGTTGATCATCCGCATGTCGACGAAGAGGGTCCCGTCGACCTCGCCGTAGTCGTGGATCGGGACGACGTGGGGTTCCTGGAGGCGGCCGGCGGAGTGGGCCTCGCGCTGCAGGCGCTTGCGGAACACCGGATCGTGAGACACGCCCTCCGGCAGCAACTTCAGTGCGACGACGCGGTCCTTGACGGTGTCCTCCGCCTCGTAGACCTCGCCCATGCCGCCCTTGCCGATCAGCCGCAGGAGGCGGTACGGGCCGAACTGGGTGCCTTCCCGCGACGTGGGCTCGCTCATGTGCGCGTCTCCTCGGGCGTGGGCACCGTAACGCTCGTCGACCGAGCCAGCTAACACCCTAGTGCCTGCTGAGCGGCCCTACGGGCAAAATCAAGCGATCAAGATCGGCCGACGTCGAGCACGAACTCGTGGGCGCAGACGCGGATCAGGTCGCCGTCGTCGAGGGTCGCCGTGCCACGGATGCGCTGGCGCTCGACGTCGACGCCGTTGGCCGAGCGCAGGTCGGTGATCACGAAGCTGGTGCCGGTGTCGATGACGACCGCGTGATGGCGGCTGACGTTCGCGTCGTCGAGCACGATGTCGTTGTCCGGGAGCCGTCCGATCCTGGTGGCCGCGGCGGTCAGTGGGAAGACCCGACCCGCGTTGACGCCCGCTACGGCCCGCAACGACGCAGGGGCGGTCTGGTCCTCGACTGAGGTCCGCAGGTCGATGCCCGCCACCTGGTGAACGGCCGTGGTCTGTGCCGTCTTTCGCGCGTTCAGCGGCTCCTGGCGGAGGATGCGCTGATGCAGCGCGCGGATGGTCGGGCCTGGATCGATGCCGAGGTCGTCGGCGAGCGTGCGCTTGAGGCGCTGATGGGCGTCGAGGGCGTCGGACTGCCGCTCCGCCAGGTAGTACGCGGCAATCAGCTTCGCCCACAGCGGTTCTCGGTAGGGATGCTCGGCGACGAGCGACTCCAGGTCGCCGATCACGCCGTGGCCGCGGTTGCAGGCGATCTCGGCCTCGGCCCGGGCGGTGTGCACCACCACCTTGTCCTCGACGAGGGCGACGGCGAAGGGGGCGACGAAGTCGAAGTCGCGCAGGTCCTCGAGGACCGGGCCGCGCCACTGCGACAGTGCGTCCCGAAGGAGACGGCTGGCCTGCTCGAACTGGCCGGCGGCGGCGGCCTGTACGCCGGCGTTCTTGAAGGCGACGAATCGCCCGATGTCGCACGAGGCGTCGGGCACGGCGAGCCGGTAGCCGGGTGGAGCGCCGGCCAGGGCGCTCTTGGCGTCGAGACCTGCTCCCGCCAGGAGCCGCCGCAGGTTGGAGACGTAGGAGTGCAGGCTGGCCTTCGGCTCCGGCGGCGGGAACTGCTCCCAGGCGGCGTGGACCAGCGACTCGGCGGCGACCGGGCGATTGCGATTCATGACGAGCACGGCGAGGACCGCCCGCTGCTTGGGCGTGCCCAGGGGCAACGGTGCGCCGTCGGCCGTGATCTGCAGCGGCCCGAGTACCCCGAAGTCGAGAACCATCGCTTCCGATTGTGCGCCCCGGCGCCGTCCCGTGGTGTAGATCTTGAGTAGAACGTGTTCTAGTTCAGCGCCCGTCGGCGCTGCGAGAGGAGTGTCATCGATGGCGTTGCGGGTGGTGCAGTGGGCGACCGGTGGCGTGGGGGTGGCAGCCATCAGGGGAGTGCTCGAGCATCCCGACCTCGAACTCGTCGGATGCTGGGTGCACTCGAAGGCCAAGGGCGGCAGGGACGTCGGCGAACTCGTCGGCCTCGAACCGACCGGCGTCACGGCGACCACCAGCGTCGAGGACATCCTCGCCCTCGAGGCCGACGCCGTCCTCTACTCCCCGCTGATGCCCGACCCCGCCGAGGTCGCAGCGCTGCTGCGCTCGGGAAAGAACGTCGTCACGCCCGTCGGCTGGTTCTACCCGGGCGCCACGGAGTCCGGCCCGCTGCGCACCGCCGCCGAGGAGGGTGGCGTCACCCTGCACGGCACCGGAATCGCGCCGGGCGGCATCAGCGACAAGTTCCCGCTGATGATGTCGATCATGTCCACCGGTGTGACATTCGTTCGTGCCGAGGAGTTCTCGGATCTGCGCACCTACGACGCACCCGACGTCGTGCGGCACGTGATGGGCTTCGGCGACACCCCGGAGAAGGCGCTGAGGGGACCGATGCAGAAGCTCCTCGACGGCGGATTCATCCAGTCCGTCAAGATGATCGTCGACACCGTGGGCTTCGCGGCCGACCCTCGGATCCGCGCCACCCAGGAGATCGCCGTCGCCACCGCGCCCATCGCGTCCCCGATCGGCGCGATCGAGCCCGGCCAGGTCGCCGCGCGGAAGTTCCACTGGGAGGCGCTCGTCGGTGACGAGGTGGTCGTCCGCGTCACCGTGAACTGGTTCATGGGTCAGGAGCACCTGGACCCGCCGTGGACGTTCGGCCCGGCCGGGGAGCGCTACGAGATGGAGGCCAAGGGCAACCCGGACTTCGCCGTGACCATCAAGGGATTCCAGCCCGAGAGCGTCGACGAGGGCCTCGAGAGCAACAACGGGATCGTCGCGACCGCGGCGCACTGCGTCAACTCGATCCCCGCGGTGTGCGCCGCTGCGCCGGGCATCGCCACCTACCTCGACCTGCCGCTGATCAGCGGGAAGGCCGCCCCGCACCTGCGCTAGCGGTCGCCACGCGTCCGCCGAACCGGAGAGTCACGTCGTTGGTCGTCGGCGATGGCGACGTGACTCTCCAGTTCGGCGTGTGTGGGCAATCTGCTACGGCTGCACCAGGATCCGGATCGGGTCGCCGTCGGCACGGTCGAGCTTGTCGATGCCCGCGGCCACGTCCTCGAGCGGCACGATCGCGCTGATGGACCGGGACAGGTCCAGCCGGCCGCGCGAGACGAGCGTGGCGAGCGTGCCGATGTCGGCGTTCTGGTAGCCGAGGTGGCCCAGCACCTGGCGCTTGAACAGGTTGAAGAAGGCGGTGGGGCCGATGTCCGGAGTGTCGGCGCTCATGCCGACACCGACCATGCGGCCGCCCACGGTCAGGCTGTTGAGGGCCTGCTCGAACGTCGACTTGATGCCGACCGCGTCGAACGCGACGTCCAGGTTGCGGCCACCGGTCGCCTCGGCGATCTTCGCGGCGAGGTCGTCGTCGCGCGCATCGAAGGCGTAGTCGGCGCCGACGGCGAGGGCCCGCTCGAGGATGGCGGGCTTCACGTCCACGGCGATGATGGGCGCCGCCCCGACCAGCCGTGCCAACTGCACCATGTGCGTGCCCAGTCCTCCGACGCCCCAGACGCCGACCGACTCGCCCACGCCGACCGCCGCGGTCCGGACGACGGCACCGAACGGCGTCGACACCGCGTCGGCGAGGATCGCGGCCTGCTCCAGCGGCACGTTGTCGGGAACCCGGGTGAGTCCGAAGGCCTGCGCGACGGTGTACTCGGCCCAGCCGCCGTCGTAGGCGAACGCCATCAGCTGGATCCGCAGACAGTTCGACAGGTCGCCGCGCATGCAGTTCGGGCAGGACAGGCACGGCTTGCCCGCGGCGACCACGACGCGGTCGCCCTCGGTCCACCCGGTCACCCCGGGTCCGAGCTTCGCGACGGTTCCGGACGTCTCGTGTCCCTGCGTCACGACCGGCAGCTGCGAGGGGAACGTGCCGTTGATGAGGCTGAGGTCGGAGTGGCAGATGCCGCAGAACGCCACCTTGACGAGGACCTCGCCAGGCCCGGGTTCAGGGATCGGAACGTCCTCCACCGCAATCGTTCTGGTGTCCGAGTAGAACCTCTGCGCGCGCATCGTGTCAGGCATGTCGCTCCGTCCGTCGCGTGTCCGGATGGACCCGGACACCGTCGTCGTCATTGTCGCACCGCGCCGGTGGCGGGCTTTCGGCCCGTCGTGGAATCGGCTGCCGAGTGCCCGGCGGAGCCATCGGCGGTGGCGGCTTTGGCACACTGGTTCCCCGTGACCACACGCGGACTCGTACTGGCAGGCGGCGGACTGGCGGGCATCGCCTGGGAGACCGGGATCCTGTGCGGCATCGCCGACGAGGCGCCCGACGTGGCGGCGGCACTGGTGGCGTCCGACGTCCTGGTCGGGACGTCGGCGGGATCGACGGTCGCGGCCCAGCTGGGCAGCGGCGTCCCACTGGAGGAGTTGTTCGAGCGGCAGGTGGCCGAGCAGTCCCACGAGATCGACTCCGGCGTCGACATCGCGGCCATCACCGAACTGTTCGTCGATGCGATGCTCGACCCGAATGCCGGCGACGCCGACAAGCTGCGACGGATCGGGGAGATCGCCGTCTCCATCGACACGGTCCCAGAAGCGTTGCGGCGCTCGGTGATCGAGCATCGACTGCCGTCGCACGAGTGGTCCGACCGGACGGTGCGGGTGACGGCCATCGACGTCGCGACGGGTGAGCTGGTGGTGTTCGACTCGCGCTCCGGCGTCGGCCTCGTCGACGCGGTGGCCGCCAGCTGCGCGGTCCCCGGTGCCTGGCCGCCGGTCACCATCGGCGGGCGGCGTTACATGGATGGCGGCGTCGGCAGCTCGGTCAACGTGGGAGTGGCGGCCGACTGCGACGCGATCGTCGCGCTGGTGCCCGCGGGGGCAGACGCACCGTCCCCGTTCGGAGGGGGCGCAGCGCGTGAGGTCGCCGGCTTCGGGGGCAGCGCTCTCGCGGTGTTCGCCTCGGATGCGTCACTCGAGGCATTCGGCCCGAACCCGCTCGATCCGGCGTGCCGGGTTCCGTCGGCGCGAGCCGGACGCGAGCAGGGACGTCGCGAGGCAGGACGCGTCGCGACGTTCCTGGGTGTCAGGTAGGTCCGGCTCAGCAGCCGATGCGGCTGAAGAAGGCGACGGCGACGAGGCCGATGATGAAGGCGACCGTGGGCTGACCGCTGGTGAGCGCGACCACCACTCCGGAGATCGCGGCGACGGCGATGAGCAGCAGCAGCAGGCCCATCAGCACGCGCATGCCGCTGATGGATCCGCCGGCAGCGGGGGGCAGCGCGGTCTTGGGCTGTAACCCCTCGTCCTGCGATCCAAACATCTTTCGGTCCTCTCAAAGAGTGATGCGGGACACAGCATAACCCGGTTTGTGATTCACGCCACTACATCTAGATCGGCTAAATGTTCTGTGTCGCCGGTGGTCTCGGCATTCCGGGGGCGGCGTCGCGGAATAACGTGACATGTCACCTAGTTGTGCTGAGCGGACCAACCAACGAAGGAGACCGTCATGGGAACACTGAACGACAAGACGATCCTGGTGACCGGCGGTACGTCCGGCATCGGACTCGCCACGGCGCGACGCCTGATCGACGAGGGCGCACACGTCTTCGTCACCGGACGCACCCAGGCCAGGGTCGACGAGGCCGCGGCGACACTGGGTGACGGGGTCACCGGGGTGCGCAGCGACATCACCGTCCTCGAGGATCTCGACCACCTCGTCGAGCAGATCGCGGCACGCGGCAACGGACTCGACGGGCTCTTCACCAATGCGGGCGGCGGCGAGTTCGCGACCCTCGAGGACGAGACGCCCGAGCATCTCGCGGATACGTTGAACCGCAACGTCGGTGGCACCGTCTTCACGGTGCAGAAGGTGCTGCCGCTACTGAATCCCGGCGCATCGATCGTCCTCGCGGGCTCGACCGCCGCCACCAGGGGTGTGCCGGCGTTCGGCGCCTACGCCGCGTCCAAGGCTGCGGTCCGCTCGCTGGGCCGGACCTGGGCCGCGGAACTCGCCGACCGGGGAATCCGGGTCAACACCGTCGTGCCCGGCCCCACCGAGACGCCCGGGCTCGTCGAACTCGTGCCCGCCGATCAGCGGCAGGCGCTGCTCGACGAGCAGGCCGCCGACGTCGTGCAGAAGCGCGTGGGTGCACCGGAGGAGATCGCCGCGGCCGTGGCGTTTCTCCTCTCGGACTCGAGCAGCTTCATGACCGGTTCCGAGGTGTTCGTCGACGGCGGCTCCAACCAGGTCTAGTTGGTCAGAGCACGTCCGGGCGCGGCAGGGTGCCCTCGCGCAGCAGGTTCTCGTACACCGTGGCGAGAATGGCGGCGAGGGCATCCTCCTGCGCCTGATCCGTGTCGGAGAAGAAGCTCCGCCTGACCCACGCCGCATGCACGGGAGCCGCCTCGCGAAGGCGCTCCCACCCCGCGGCGCCCAGGACGACGTCGGTACCGCGGCCGTCGGTCTCGGACGCGGCGCGTGTGACGAGGTCGCGCCGCGCCATGCGGAGCAGGTGGTGGGACAGCCGGCTGCGCTCCCACCCGATCGTGGTGGCGAGCGCCGTCAGCTGCATGCGATGGCCCGGTGCGTGCGAGAGGGCATTGAGCACCGTGTAGTCGCCCATCGACATCCCGCAGTCCGTCTGCAGGTGCCGGTTCATCTCGTATTCGAGACGGTGGTGGACGCGCATGTACTCCAGCCACGCCGTCTGCTGAGACGGGGAGAGTGGGTACGGGTCCTCCGCTTCGGGCGGCATCTCGGTGGCCTTCCGCTGGCCGTGATTTAAAGGGACGGATCAGCCGCAGAGGTCGTCGGCGGCGGCCTCCGCCGCGACGATTACTGCGGACTGGCGGTCCGGCGGCAATTGCGACCACGGCAGGCCGAAGGTCCCGGGCGTGGCCGAGTCCGTCGACTGCAGATCTGCCAGGTACGGCTCGAACTGGGCCTTGAGGTCGCCACCCTTGCCCTGCATCCACGTCTTGGCCGCGGCGCAGGCCTTGGAGTACTCCTCCTCGGTCGACGTCGCCGCGGCGCCCACCGCGGTGGTCACCCCGGCTGCCGAGACGCCCACCTGACCGGGGTCGGCGGTGTGCGTCTCCGTGGTCGGCGTCGCGCTCGGGGAGGCCTGCGTCGACGACTGACCGGAGGGCTGTGCATCCGTGCCCTCCGACCCCGACGAGCAGCCGGTCAGGAGGGCCACGGCGAGGGTCGCCGCCGTTGTCCAGGTCGCGATCGGGTCGGTGCGCATCCCGCCAATCTATGCAACACTCGCGGACGTGCTGGAGCTGACCGGAACTCAGGAGTGTTGTCGGGCCTGACGCCGCCCACTTCCTGAACGTCCGTAGTCCCCAGGAGTCAGCACCATGTCCGTCGCATCACTCTCGTCCCCGTCCGTCGTCGCCCCCACCCGCTTGCGGCTGCCCGACCTGCTGCACGCCACCGATCGCGCCGCCGACGGCGTCCTGTCCGGCCACTACGACCACCTCCTGCCCGCAGGTGGCCCCCCGGCCGACGACCGCTGGTTCACCCGTCTGCACGGTGACGATGAACTCGACGTCTGGTTGATCAGCTGGGTGCCCGAGCGCTCGACGGAACTGCACGACCACTGCGGCTCGCTCGGTGCGCTCACCGTCGTCTCCGGGGCCCTGCACGAAACGCGCTGGGACGGGGACGCGCTGCGTCGCCGCCGACTCGAGGCCGGAGACCAGGCGGGCTTTCCGCTGGGCTGGGTGCACGACGTCGTGTGGGCACCCGAGACCATCACCCTCAGCGGGCCGACGCTGTCCGTGCACGCGTACTCCCCGCCGTTGACCGCGATGTCCTACTACGAGGTCACGCAACGGAACACGTTGCGTCGCAACCGCACCGAGCTGACCGACAAACCAGAGGGCGAATGACCAGCCGCATCGACACCGTCCTGGACGCCGCACGGGCCAAGCTGGTCCGCGTCGAGGCGCGCGACGTCCCCGCCGCACTCGACCGCGGTGCCCTGCTCGTCGACATCCGGCCTGCCGCGCAGCGTGCGGCGGAGGGTGAGGTCGGGGCGGCCCTCGTCATCGAACGCAACGTGCTGGAGTGGCGGTGCGACCCGACCAGCGACGCCCGGCTACCCGAGGCCGTCGGCGACGACGTCGAGTGGCTCGTCCTGTGTTCGGAGGGTTACACCTCGAGCCTCGCCGCTGCCGCGCTACAGGACCTCGGGCTGAGCCGCGCCTCCGACGTCGTCGGCGGATATCAGGCCCTGAAGTCGACGGGCGTTCTGCCGCAAGTCGATTCGACGTCCCGCTAGCTGGAGTACCCGCGCGCCAGCAGCGGACGTAGTCGCTCCGTCTTCTCCGGGGTCCACCCCGGCGGTTGAAGAACCGCCGCCCACGCGTTGGCGACGTCGCGGACGTACACGTGGCCGTGGCCGTCCGGCACGTCGATCGCGACGGCCATGTCCGCGGAGACCTGCAGGAACGTGACCACCGGGATCCATTCCATCTCCGGGAGCACGTCGTAGCCACGCCGCTCACGGAGCCAGTCCGGCTTCTGGAACAGCAGGTCCGGAGTCCACCAGGCGATCGGATCCGAGGCGTGCTGGAGGTACACCACCCGCGGTCCGCCCCACGGTGCGTCGGGCCTGCCGAGATTCGCCGGCTCCGCCACGAATCGCACGTTCTCGCCGTCGTCGAAGATTGGCAACCACTCCGGTGAGCCCGGGTCGCGGCTCGCCGTCAGATCCGTCCAGATCGTGTTGTTGAACGTGGGCCCGGAGAACAGGGCACCGTCGGTGCGGGCGACCAGGTTGTTCAGCGACAGGAACGGGGCCTCCCCGCCGAAGGAACCCAGGCTCTCGCCGAAGACCACCAGCTTGGGTCGCTGCGCCTCGGGGAGGGCGCGCACCAGTTCGTCGACCGCCTCGAAGAGCGCCTGGCCGGCTTGGCGGGCGTTCTCCTGATCGACCAGGAACGACAGCCAACTCGGCAGGAACGAGTACTGCATCGAGACGATCGCGGTGTCGCCGTTGTACATGTACTCCAGCGCACCGGCTTCGGCCTCGTTGATCCAGCCCGTGCCCGTCGTGGTGGCGACGGCGATGACCTTGCGCTGCAGACCGCCGGTGCGGACCAGCTCGGCCGCTGCCAACGCGGCGGTAGCCTTGATGCCGTCGGCGGAGTTGATGCCCGCGTAGGCCCGGATCGGCTGAAGTGGCGTGCCGCCGTTGAATTCTCGAAGGTCGTCGACCGTGGGGCCGCCCGACATGAAGACCCGGCCCTGGTGCCCGAGGGACGACCAGCTGACCAGCGACTCCGGACCGCCGGATCGCAGCGGCGTCGTCGGCGCCGGAACGTCGGGATCCTTCTCGTCGTTGACGGCCTCGAAGGTGTTGTTGATGACGCTCATGAGGCCACGGGCCACGACGCCGTTCAGCACGGCGATGGTGAGCGCCAGCAGGACGGCGACCACCACGACGGCCGAGACCCGCGGCGGCGCAACGCGTTCCAGCTGCCGCACCAGGAACCGGACGAGCTTGCCCACCAGCTGACCGAGTTCGACGAACACGAACAGCACGACGATGGACAGGACCGCCGTCAGCGGATGGTCCCAGAACGTCAGTCGCGGCACGCCCATCAGGTCACGGACGTCGTCCTGCCAGTGGTGGAACCAGACGATCGCCAAGACCTGCCCGACGACGGCGACGAGCACCAGGGGCAGCCACGCACGCCGCGGCGCACGCGGCGACGTCTCCTTGGACCGCATGAAGCGCACCAGCCACACCCCGAACACACCGAGCCCGTAGCCGATCGCACCCGCCGCGCCGCTGACCAGTCCCTGGAAGAGCGGCCCGCGCGGTAGCAGCGACGGCGACAGCGACAGCCAGATGAACACCACGCCCGTCGCGGTGCCGAAGAAGGTGTAGTGACGCAACCAGAACGGCGGTCGCGCAGCCGTGGCCGGGGCTGATTCCTCGGGTGCCGCGGGCTGCTCCGACTCCTCGGGTGCCTTGGTGTCGGTGTCCGTCACGCTCCAGAGATTAGCGGTGCGTGAAGTTCGGTGGGCGCTTCTCGACGAAGGCTGCCATGCCCTCCGACTGGTCGTCGGTGGCGAACGCCGAGTGGAAGAGTCGACGCTCGTAGAGCAGTCCCTCCGCCAGCGTGGACTCGAACGCCCGGTTGACGGCCTCCTTGGCCATCCGCGAGGCGGACAGCGACATCCCGGCGATGGTCGCCGCCACGGCCGCCGCCTCGTCCAGCAGCGAGTCGGCCGGGACGATGCGCGACACGAGGCCCGCGCGCTCCGCCTCCTCGGCGTCCATGGTCCGGCCGGTAAGGATCAGGTCCATCGCCTTGGCCTTGCCGATCGCGCGCGTGAGCCGTTGGCTGCCACCCATGCCGGGCAGCACGCCCAGCTTGATCTCGGGTTGGCCGAACTTGGCCGTGTCGGCGGCGATCAGGACGTCGCACATCATCGCGAGTTCGCACCCGCCGCCGAGCGCATAGCCCGCCACCGCCGCGATCGTCGGCGTCCTGGTGGCGGCGAAACCCGACCACGCTCCGAAGAAGTCGGACGAGTACACGTCGGCGAAGGACAGATCGGACATCTCCTTGATGTCGGCACCCGCGGCGAACGCCTTGGCGCTGCCGGTCACCACGATGGCGCCGACGTCCGCGTCGTCGTCCAATTCCCGTGCCGCCGCTGTGACTTCGACCATCACCTGGCTGTTGAGCGCGTTGAGCGCCTTGGGCCGGTTCAGCGTGATCGTCGCGACGCGGTCCACGCGCGTCACGAGGATGGTCTCGTACTCGGTCATCTCTGTACTCCTGCTCGCTCGTCGGCACCTTCGTGGTCGGCCATGGTCACTTCAGTTCGGGGAACGCCAGATCCGGATCGGCGGAGGAGAAGTAGGCCTCGACGTCGTCGCGTCCGCAGTCCTCCAGGCTGGCGGGTGACCACTTCGGATTTCGGTCCTTGTCCACCAGCAGGGCGCGGATGCCCTCGACGAGATCGGAGGACTTCAGCGCCGCGATCGAGGTCCGGAACTCCTGGCGCAGCACGTCGGTGAGGGTGTCGAGGGAGCCGGCACGACGGACCGCCTCGAGCGTGACGGCGACAGCGATCGGCGACCTGGTGGCGATGAGGTCGGCGGCCTTCTCGGCCGGACCGCCCCGGCGGCGCAGGGCGGCGACGACGTCGACGGCGGTGTCGCCGGCGTAGCACTCGTCGATCCAGTCGCGCTGGGCGAGCAGCGGGCTCTCGGGCGGCTCGACCGCGTGAGCGGCCAGCGCCGTCTGCGCGCCGTCGGCCAGCACGGCGTCGGTGAACGCCCCCACCTCGTCGTGGGGCACGAAGTGTTCGGCGAAACCCATCGCGATGGCGTCGGCCCCGGAGAACGGCGCACCCGTCAGCGCGGCGTGCACCCCGAGCAGACCGGGTGCGCGGGAGAGGAGGTACGTGCCGCCGACGTCAGGGACGAACCCGATGCCGACCTCCGGCATGCCCATCTTGGTGGTGTCGGTGACGACCCGGATCCCGGCGTGCGCGCTGACGCCGACGCCCCCGCCCATCACGATGCCGTCCATGACCGCCACGTAGGGCTTCGGGTACGCGGCGATCCGCGCGTTGAGTACGTACTCGTCGTGCCAGAACGCCCGCGTCTTCGCGCCACCGGCCTTGGCGTCGTGGTAGATCGCGACGACGTCACCACCCGCGCACAGGCCACGCTCCCCGGCGCCGGTCAGCAACACGGTGTGCACGGCGTCGTCGTGCTCCCACGCGTCGAGGGCGCGGGCGAGGCCGGCCACCATGCCGTCGGTGAGGGAATTGATCGCCTTCGGCCGGTTCAGGGTGACGTGGCCGACACCGTTCTCGACAGTTACTAGGAGGTCCTCGTTATCTGTCACGAATGCAATCTAGAACGTCGCGCTCCCGTGACGTGCGACGGGTAGCGTCCACTGAGGAAGTTCACAGGAAACCACGACGGGAAAGTCGACGGCGGGAACCATGTCTGCCACGCTGATCGTTGGTGGAGTATTCGTCAGCAGACGAAACACAGCACAGGAGAGGACCCTACGGTGCGCGAGAGCAGCAACCCGGTGTTCCGTTCGTTGCCCAAGGGGCAACAGGGCGGTTACGCGCAGTTCGGTAACGCAGCCGGTGGCTACGGTGCCCAGGCGGTACACGCCGACCCGTACACGGCGCAGCAGTACCCCGACCAGCGGCAGGCCGGTGTCTCCCGGCCGCTGACCATCGACGACGTCGTCACCAGGACGGGCATCACGCTCGCCGTCGTGACCGTGGTCGGTGTCCTGTCCTACTTCATGGTGTCGATGAACGTCGGCCTGATGATGCCCTTCACGCTCATCGGCGGCCTCGGCGGCTTCGCGCTCGTGATGATCGCGACGTTCGGCCGCAAGCAGGACAACCCGGCCATCGTGCTGAGCTACGCGGCGCTCGAGGGCCTGTTCCTCGGTGCGGCGTCGTTCCTGTTCGCCAACCTCGTCTCCACCGGTGGCCCCGGGATGATCGCGCAGGCGATCTTCGGCACCGTCGGCGTCTTCGTCGGCATGCTGGTCGTCTACAAGACCGGCGCCATCCGCGTCACCCCGAAGCTCACCCGCATGCTGGTCGCGGCGATGTTCGGCGTGCTGGCCATCGCACTGCTCAACCTGGTGCTCGGCCTGTTCGGTGTCGGCGGCGGCGAGGGCTTCGGCCTCCGCAGCGGCGGCCCGCTGGCGATCATCTTCTCGCTCGTGTGCATCGGCCTGGCGGCGTTCATGTTCCTGATCGACTTCGACTCGGCCGATCAACTGATCCGCGCCGGTGCGCCGGAGAAGGCAGCGTGGGGCATCGCCCTCGGCCTGACCGTCACGCTGGTCTGGCTGTACCTCGAGATCCTGCGGCTGCTGTCGTACTTCAACAGCGACTAGTAGCCACCCCCCGAAAGCCCGGCACGCATTCGTGCCGGGCTTTCGCCTTTTCTGGGGTTGCCGCACCTCTGGCGTTGAGATAGCGCTCACGATGGCGGCCACTCGCACTTCTCTCACGTGAGCGCTATCTCGACGCTGGTGTGGGTGCCTGTGGATGGACTCAGCACGAAACGAGGCAGTGATGACAGCGTCGAATCGTGAAACGGATCTTCATCGGCAGTGAGGCGACCGCCTCCGGTGACGCGACCGCATACGAACTCGCACACCACTACCGGCGGATCCTGCCCGACGTCTTCGGCCCGCGGCACTCCGCGCTGACGCTCGCCGATCGCACCACGGCAGCGTGGCTGTGGTCGAAGCGCGAAGGCGTCATCTCCGGCCTCGCCGCATCGGCGCTGCACGGGGCGAGATGGGTGGCCGACGATGCGCCGATCGAAGTCAACTGGGCGAACAACCGCGTCCCGGCCGGTGTCGTGACGACCAGGGACACGCTGCTGCCCGGCGAGGTGTCGTCGATCGCCGGGATGCCCGTCACGACGGTGGATCGGACGGCGTTCGACCTGGCTCGGCGCGGGCCCGTCGGGCAGGCCGTCGCTCGCCTGGATGCGCTGGCGCGGACAACGCACTTCATGGCGGACGACGTCCGGGCTGTGGCGCGACGACATCCCCGCGTCCGAGGGCTTCGACGTGTCGGCCGACTGCTGGACCTCGTCGACGCCGGCGCCGAGTCGCCAAAGGAGACCTGGCTGCGCCTGCTGTTGATCGACGCGGGATTTCCCCGACCGCAGACTCAGATCCCGGTACTTGGAACCGACGGCCGGCCCCGGTACTTCCTCGACATGGGCTGGGAGGACGAGATGATCGCGGTGGAGTACGACGGCGAGGAGCACCGTGAGCGGACGCGGTTCAAGAGGGACATCGTGCGGTCCGAGTACCTCGCCCAACTCCGGTGGACACTCATTCGCGTGGTCGCGGGGGACCGGCCACCAGACATCACGCGCCGGGTTGGCCGGGCGTGGGCATCCAGATAGCGCTGACGACGACTATTACTCGCACTTCTGTCGCGTCAGCGCTATCTGAACGAAAAATGAACTAGGAGAGGCGCTCCACGACCATCGCCATGCCCTGGCCGCCGCCGACGCACATCGACTCGATGCCGAACGTCTTGTCGTGAGTCACAAGGTTGTTGAGCAGAGTGGCGGTGATGCGGGCACCGGTCATGCCGAACGGGTGACCCAGCGCGATCGCGCCGCCGGACACGTTCAGCTTGTCCTCGTCGATGCCGAGTTCGCGGGCCGAGCCGATGACCTGCACGGCGAACGCCTCATTGATCTCGACGAGGTCGATGTCGGAGATCTGCTTGCCGGCCTTGCCGAGCGCCTTGCGGATCGCCTCGATCGGGCCGAGGCCCATGATCTCCGGGGACAGGCCGGACACGCCCGTCGACACGATGCGTGCCAGCGGGGTGAGGCCCAGTTCCTTGGCCTTGGTGTCGCTCATGATGACGACGGCCGCGGCGCCATCGTTGAGCGGGCAGGCGTTGCCGGCGGTGATGGTGCCGTTGGGCCGGAAGACCGGCTTGAGCTGGCTGATCTTCTCGTAGTTGGTGCCGGCGCGGGGGCCGTCGTCGGTCGAGACGACGGTGCCGTCGGGCAGCGTGACCGGCACGATCTCGCGCTCGAAGAAGCCGTTGTTGATGGCCTCCTCGGCACGGTTCTGCGACCGGACGCCCCAGTGGTCCTGGTCCTCGCGGCTGATGCCGGTGTAGAGCGCGACGTTCTCGGCGGTCTGGCCCATCGCGATGTAGACGTCGGGGATGTGACCGTCGTTGCGGGGGTCGTGCCACTCGTCGGCGCCGGCCGACTGCGCCACGGTGCGCTCCTGCGCCTCGTCGAACATGGGGTTCTTGCTGTTCGGCGCACCGTCGGCGGCGCCGACGCCGAAGCGCGAGACCGTCTCGACGCCGGCGGAGATGAACACGTCGCCCTCGCCGGCCTTGATCGCGTGGAACGCCATGCGCGTGGTCTGCAGCGACGACGAGCAGTAGCGGTTGACCGTGGTGCCCGGCAGGAAGTCGTAGCCGAGTTCGACGGCGACGGCGCGGGCGACGTTGTAGCCCGCCTCACCGGCCGGCTGCGCGCAGCCCATCATGAGGTCGTCGATGTCGTGCGGGTCCAGCGACGGCACCTTGTCCAACACCGCGCGCACCATCTGGGCGGCGAGGTCGTCGGGACGCATGGTGGCCAGTGACCCCTTGACCGCGCGGCCGATGGGGGAGCGGGCGGTGGCGACGATGACTGCTTCGGGCATGACGGTCTCCTGAGTGGGACTGGCGTTCGCACGCCGTGATCGACAGTTACCCGAACCTAGCCCGTCGTGGCTGCGACGATCGGCGCGGGTACGCCCGTCGTGCGCCGCCACAACCGACTGACGCCGCCCAGCCGTGCGAGCAGGCTTGCGGCCTCGGCCGATCGCGACGTCAGCGACTCCTCGGTGTCGCCCCCGGAGTTCCACTCGCCCAACGCCTTCAGCAGCGCGGGCAACAGCTGTGTCGCCGCCAGCGAGTAGCCGGCCGCGGACGGGTGGAACATGTCCGACGAGAAGAACTGCTCCGGTGCCTTGCGGAACTCGGGGGCCATCAGGTCGGAGAACGGCACGGGTACGCCACCGGCGCCCCGCACCGCGGCGCCCTGCAGCCGTGCCAGCCGCAACCCGCGCGTGCGCGCCACCGTCCGCAGCGGCTGGGGAATCGCGGTGATGACGCCGAAGTCGGGACAGGTGCCGACGACCACCACGGCACCGCTGGCACGGAGCCTGCTGACGGCGGTGCCGACGCGCCGTGCTGATCGGGGAAGACCGTTGACGGCGGTGACGTCGTTGGCGCCGATCATGACGACCGCGGCGTCCGGCGGCGGGCCCGCCACGAACATCGCGTCGATCTGGCCGGACAGGCCCTTCGAGGTGGCGCCGACGATCGCCTTGGTGCTGAGTCGGATCCGCTTCCCCGACTCTGCGGCCAGTCCGCGCGCGATCAGGACGCCGGGCACCTCGTCGGCGTCGGTGCAGCCGTACCCGGTGGCGGTGGAGTCCCCGAAGATCATGAGGTGCAGGTCGAAGTGCACCCCGCGGTGCCACTTCTCGACCGGGCCGCCCGTGGGGGAGTAGACGCCGTCGGCGCGCGGCGGAACCTCCCAGGACTTCGGGATGATCTGGCGGGCCTGGTCGGCTTGACCGCTCAGCAGGTTGCGGGCGCCGAGGTAACCCGTCGACGCGAGTGTCGCCGCCGCCGCAAAGACGACGGTCGACCGGCGGCGTGCACGGATGCCCACGACGCCAGTTTAAGCGGAAGTCGGATGGTTACCCGCGTGGCTACGGCCGTTCGGCGGTCACGGTGCGGTATCAAGTCCGGTACCAATCGGGTTCGCGTGATTGTCGAACGAAACCCGCGATGTCAAGCTAAGTTACCTGGGCTGGCTAAGCAGTAGCAGGCACCGGGTACTACAACGGCGTAGGAAGTGGTGGCGATGACGGCACCGAGCAAGGTTCACGGCACGGCTGCTCCGCGTATCGGCAGTGGTCGAGCGCATAAACCGCGGCGCTTCCCGGTCAGCGACGGTGCCCCGTTGGAGGTCGTCGAGGACGGCCCGAGCGTGGCGGGCAGACTGTTTGCTCTCGGCGCGATGATGACAATTCGGCCAACGTTGAAGATCGGTAGCCTGGCTCCGCGTCTGCCCTGGCCATGGGGCGTCCTGGACGTCGCCGCGCGGGTGTTGCGCCCGGCCCCGGGAACCGTTCGCGCGACCATCGGCCTGCCCAACTGCACCGCCCAGATGGTCCGTGCCGCGGGCGTGCTGCCCGCCGACGGCAAACGCAGCATCGTGCTCTACATGCACGGCGGCGCGTTCCTGACCTGTGGCGCCAACACCCACGGCCGGCTGGTGACGGCGCTGTCCGGGTTCGCGGACAGCCCGGTGCTGGTGGTCGACTACCGGATGATCCCCAAGCACTCGATCGGCCAGGCGCTCGACGACTGCTACGACGCCTACAAGTGGTTGCGGCTCAAGGGTTATGAGCCCGACCAGATCGTCCTCGCCGGCGACTCCGCCGGTGGTTACCTGTCACTGGCGCTCGCCGAGAAGCTGCACCTCGAGGACGAGCTGCCTGCGGCGGTCGTGACCATGTCGCCGCTGTTCGAACTCGACAACGACGGCCGGTCCCAGCACCCGAACCTCCGCTCGGATGCGATGTTCCCGCCGAAGGCGTTCGAGGCGCTGCTCGACCTGGTGGAGCGCGCGGCCAAGAAGCAGCACGAAGAGCTGTACGAACCGCTCGACCACGTCGAACCCGGACTGCCTCGCACGTTGATCCACGTCTCGGGATCCGAGGTGCTGCTCAACGACGCCCGAAAGGCCGCGCACATGCTGGCCGCGGCGGGCGTGCCGGTCGAGATTCACATCTGGCCTGGTCAGATGCACGTCTTCCAGCTCGGCGCGCCCGCGGTGAAGGAAGCGACGCGCTCGCTGAAGCAGATCGGGGAGTACATCCGAGAGGCCACCTGGTAACCGTTCGGCGAGCCTGACACGATGGACGCATGCGCATCGCAGGCCACATCAGTGAACTCATCGGCAACACGCCCCTGGTGCGGCTGAACTCGGTCGTTCCCGACGGGGCCGGCGTCGTCGCCGCCAAGGTCGAATACCTCAACCCGGGCGGCTCCTCGAAGGACCGCATCGCGATCAAGATGATCGACGCGGCGGAGGCGAGCGGCGAACTCAAGCCCGGCGGAACGATCGTCGAGCCGACGTCCGGCAACACCGGTGTCGGCCTCGCGCTGGTCGCGCAGCAGCGCGGGTACAAGTGCATCTTCGTGTGCCCGGACAAGGTCAGCGAGGACAAGCGAAACGTGTTGCGGGCGTACGGCGCCGAGGTCGTCGTGTGCCCGACCGCCGTGGCCCCGGACGATCCGGACAGCTACTACAGCGTCTCCAATCGCCTCGTCACCGAGATCGACGGCGCCTGGAAGCCCGACCAGTACTCGAACCCGATGGGTCCGGCCAGCCACTACGAGACCACCGGCCCCGAGATCTGGGCCGACACCGACGGCAAGGTCACCCACTTCGTCACGGGCGTCGGCACCGGCGGCACCATCACCGGCACCGGCCGATACCTCAAGGAGGTGTCCGGCGGGAAGGTGAAGATCATCGGCGTCGACCCGGAGGGCTCCGTCTACTCCGGCGGCACCGGCCGGCCGTACCTGGTGGAGGGCGTCGGCGAGGACTTCTGGCCGTCGGCGTACGACCCCGAGGTGCCCGACGAGATCATCGCGGTCTCCGACGCGGACTCGTTCGAGATGACGCGGCGCCTCGCCCGCGAAGAGGCGCTCCTGGTGGGCGGTTCGTGCGGCATGGCGGCCGTGGGTGCGATCAGGGTGGCCGAGCGCGAGGGACCCGACGCCGTGGTGGTCGTCCTTCTTCCCGACGGTGGACGCGGCTACCTCTCCAAGATCTTCAACGACTCGTGGATGTCGTCCTACGGGTTCCTGCGCAGCCGTCTCGACGGATCGTTCGAGCAGCCGACCGTCGGCGACGTGCTGCGCGGAAAGTCCGGCGCGCTACCCGATCTCGTCCACACCCATCCGTCGGAGACGGTCCGCGACGCCATCGGGATCCTCCGTGAGTACGGCGTATCCCAGATGCCGGTCGTCGGCGCCGAACCGCCCGTCATGGCCGGCGAGGTGTCGGGCAGTGTCTCCGAACGCGAGCTTCTCTCAGCGGTTTTCGAGGGTCGGGCCAAGCTGGCCGACGCGGTCGCCAAGCACATGGGGCCGCCGTTGCCGCTCATCGGCGCCGGGGAACTCGTCAGCACCGCGGCCAAGACGCTGCGCGAGTGCGACGCGGTGATGGTGGTCGAGGAGGGCAAGCCCGTCGGCGTGCTGACGCGCCACGATCTACTCGGCTTCCTGTCCGACGGCAAGGTTCATCGCTGACCCGCCGTCTCCCGACGTAGGGCGCGAGCCATCGCGCAGGCAAACACATCCGGGCGGATCGCCGGGTTTGACAGCCTGTGACAAAGTTCGAAGTTTGTACGCTTTTACGAGCAACTTCTCAGGTAGGGTGAACCCGCTTGGTTCAAGATCACTGGGAAGGCGCACATGACCGATCAACCGCCACCTCCGCCGGGCAACCTTCCGCCACCGCCTCCGCCGCAGGGTGGTGGCTACCCGCCACCTCCTCCGCCGCAGGGTGGCGGCTACCCCCCACCTCCTCCGCCGCAGGGTGGCGGCTACCCCCCACCTCCTCCGCCGCAGGGTGGCGGCTACCCGCCGCCGCAGTCGTTCGGCTACGCCGGCGCGGGATCGGACGTCCCCGGCGGGCCGGGTGCGCCACTGCCGAAGGAGTCCTACACGCCGTGGTTCACCCGCGTGCTCGCATGGCTCATCGACTACGTGCCCTTCCTGATCGTCGTCGGCATCGGCTACGGCATCGAGGCGGCCACGCAGGAGACGGTGTGCGTGACCGATACCTCCGAATATCAAATGGGGGACTTCTGCGCGACGGGTAACTCGACCCTTGGTGTCGCGGCGCTCGTCATCGCCAACCTGATCGGGCTCGCCTACGTCCTGTGGAACTACGGGTACCGGCAGGGCACCACGGGCTCGAGCATCGGCAAGTCGATCATGAAGTTCAAGGTCGTCAGCGAGAAGACTTGGCAACCAATCGGTTTCGGTCTCTCGGTGGTGCGCCAGATCGCACACTTCGTCGACGCGATCATCTGCTACATCGGGTACCTCTTCCCACTGTGGGACGCCAAGCGTCAGACACTGGCCGACAAGATCATGACCACCGTCTGCGTCCCCCTCTAGCAGACCTCCCCACCTGAGGCGCCGGGTCGCGGAGACATCCGCGGGGTCGGCGTCTTCCGGACTTCCACCCCCCACCTCGAGGAGAACGAACCATGACCCAACCCCCATCACCGCCCGGTGAGTACCCGCCGCCACCGCCCTCCGGTGGTGGCTACCAGCCGCCGCAGGGTGGCGGCTACCAACCCCCGCAGGGTGGCGGCTACCAACCCCCGCAGGGTGGTGGCTACCAGCCGCCGCCGCAGGGCAACTACCCGCCCCCGCCGCAGGGCAACTACCCGCCGCCGCCGTCGGGCCAGGCCGGCTACCCGCCGCCTCCCGGCGCTCCCGCCCAGGTCCTGCCCAAGGAGTCCTACACGCCGTGGTTCACGCGTGTGCTGGCGTGGATCATCGACACCCTGCCCGCGGCGATCCTGGCCGGCATCGGACAGGGCATCGCGATCGCCACCGGTGACAACGACTGCGTCACCAGCTCGACCGGCTACGAGATCTACTGCTCTTCCAGCTACTCGGGCGTCGGCATCCTGGCGGTCGCCGTCACCTACATCGCGGCCCTCGCCTACGTCGTCTGGAACTACGGGTACCGGCAGGGCACCACGGGGTCGAGCGTCGGCAAGTCCGTGATGAAGTTCAAGGTCGTCAGCGAGAAGACCTGGCAGCCCATCGGATTCGGCCCGTCGATCGTGCGTCAGATCGCCCACGTCGTCGACGGCATCATCTGCTACATCGGCTACCTGTTCCCGCTGTGGGACGCCAAGCGTCAGACGCTGGCCGACAAGATCATGACCACCGTCTGCGTACCCCTGTAGGACGACCGATCCGTCGGCCCCGCGGTTGACCACCGCGGGGCCGGCGTGTCTCTCCGACCGTGGCCGGAGCGCCGGACACGACCGAGATCGACACGGCTACGCTGATTTACCATGAGCGAGCGGCGCAGCGCAGCGGACCACTACCGGGCCTACGGGCCCGCCACCAAGGCCATCCACGCGGGCTATCGGCCGGACCCGGCGACCGGCGCGGTCAACCCGCCGATCTACGCCACGTCGACGTTCGCCCAGGACGGGGTGGGCGGGCTGCGCAGCGGCTTCGAATACGCCCGCACCGGCAATCCCACCCGGGAGGCGCTCGAGACCTTCCTCGCAGCGGTCGAGGGCGGGAACCACGGCCGGGCGTTCGCCTCCGGCATGGCCGCCACCGACTGCGCACTGCGGTCGATGCTGCGGCCCGGCGACCACGTCGTCATTCCCGACGACGCCTACGGTGGCACGTTCCGCCTCATCGACAAGGTGTTCACGCAGTGGGGCATCGAGTACACCCCTGCGGCGCTGTCGAACCTCGACGACGTGAAGTCGGCCATCACGTCCAAGACGAAGCTCATCTGGGTCGAGACGCCGACCAACCCGCTGCTGTCGATCGCCGACATCTCGGGGATCGCGCAGTTGGCGTCGACGTCGGGTGTGAAGGTGTTGGTGGACAACACCTTCGCCTCGCCTGCGCTGCAGCAGCCGCTCGCACTGGGCGCGGACGTCGTGCTGCACTCGACCACGAAGTACATCGGCGGTC
Source organism: Mycolicibacterium sediminis (assembly GCF_010731735.1). Taxonomy (GTDB): domain Bacteria; phylum Actinomycetota; class Actinomycetes; order Mycobacteriales; family Mycobacteriaceae; genus Mycobacterium; species Mycobacterium sediminis. Next base: position 5,762,682 of record NZ_AP022588.1, on the reverse strand, counting down.
ACTCCGACGTCGTCGGCGGTGCGCTGGTGACCAACGACGAGGAACTCGACGTCGCCTTCGCGTTCCTGCAGAACGGCGCGGGCGCGGTGCCGGGGCCGTTCGACGCCTACCTGACGATCCGTGGCCTCAAGACACTGTCGCTGCGGATGGAGCGGCACAGTTCGAACGCGGCCCGGGTGGCCGAGTTCCTCGCCGAGCACCCCGCCGTCACGTCCGTCCTGTACCCCGGACTGCCCGGCCACCCCAACCACGAGGTCGCAGCGCGTCAGATGACGGCGTTCGGCGGCATGGTGTCGGTGCGGCTCGCCGGTGGCCGCGACGCCGCCCACCAACTCTGCGCGCGCACCGAGATCTTCATCCTCGCCGAGTCGCTGGGTGGGGTGGAGTCGCTGATCGAGCACCCCGCCGCGATGACGCACGCGTCGACCGCCGGTTCGCAGCTGGAGGTCCCGGACGACCTCGTCCGCCTGTCCGTCGGCATCGAGGACATCGGCGACCTGATCGGCGACCTCGACGCGGCGCTACAGAAGCGCTGACCGCACCGCCGATGCGGTGATGGCGAGGTTGACCTCGGCCAGCGAGGTGGGCGACTCGTCGACCCAGCTTCCGCTGGAGATCTCGCTGGCACGTGCGTGCACCCAGCGCCAACCCCGGTCGTTGAGGCTGAGCAACGCGCCGAGGCCGTCCGTGGCGTGCAGGAGCGTGACGATCGCCGCGGTCGACGGCGTCGGTGGCGTCCGATCGAACAGCGCGGACAGCAGCGCCGAGCGCGCCGGACCCACCCGCCGCCGGCTGACCAACGGCCAGGCGTTCTCGGTGGACGTCACCGGTACCCGGCGGATCTCACCCAGCCGTTCGAGATGAGCGGTCAGCGGACCCTGCGCGCCCTTCCGCAGCTTCGAGACGGCGGTCCGTGGGCGCAGTGCACGCCTGCTGAGCAGGTCGAAGGCGGGACCGGTGGCGGGATCCAGCGGACCCCCGCCCGAGAGCGCGACGAGCCGTCCCGAGTCGACCACGTCGCCGGGGGCGGACGGTCGGATGCGGCAGCCGTGAGCCAGGTCGAGCAGGATCGCGCCGGCGAGCAGCCGTTCGCGACGGTCACGGGTCAACGCGGGCTGAGCCGACGCGTTGTCCACGAGTAGCAGGAAGAGGTCCTCGGCGATGTGCGCCACACGGGGACCGTAGAGCAGGTGGCTGCTCCCGGTCGAACCGGCTACGAGTGGTAGGGCTCGGCCTCGACCAGCGTCACCGACACGGTCTTGCCGTTGGGCACCGTGTATTCGCGGGTCTCGCCGACCTTCGCGTCGATGAGTGCCCCGCCCAGCGGTGAGTTGGGGGAGTAGACCTCGAGCTTCCCGTCGCTCACGCCCTCCTGGCGGGTCGCGATGAGGAACGTCTCGGTGTCCTTCTCGTCGCCGTCGTAGTACACCTTGACGACCGAACCGGGCAGCGCGACGCCCGACTGCTTGGGGGCCTCGCCGACCTTGGCGTTGTTCAGCAGCTCCTGGAGCTGGCGGATGCGGGCTTCCTGCTGGCCCTGCTCGTCGCGGGCGGCGTGGTAGCCGCCGTTCTCGCGGAGGTCGCCCTCTTCGCGGCGGTCGTTGATCTCGGCCGCGATCACGGGCCGGTTGGCGATCAGCTCGTCGAGTTCGGTCTTGAGCCGGTCGTGGGACTCCTGCGTCAGCCAGGTCACCTGAGTGTCGGTCATGGCGTCGCGCTCCTGTCGTCGGTACTCGTGCTCGTGCTTCTCACGAGTCGGGCTGTGTCTGGGTTCGTGTGTTGCTGCACAACTGTGCGGCCGGAACCGCAGGCGCTTCCCCAACGCGCCGCGATCGACGGTCCTCTAAGCGGCCCGATGACTGTCTCGTTCCGCGTAGATGCAGCAATACACGGCTCCCAGGAGGAACCGTGTATGCGTCGATGCTACCACCGCGACGTCGGACGATTGTCACGGTTTCGCCGTCCGGCGTTCCTGGAATCGTTGCCCGACGCCCCTCGTGCCCGTGTCGCGGGAGCCGCCGCTAGGGCGCCACCAGGTAGGCGGGAACGTCCATGCCGCAGCCGTAGACGTCGCCGACGGCGGGTGGCCGGCTGGTCTTGACGATGGTGTCCACCTGCACCGTGGCCTGCGACGATGGCGGAACAAGGAGTTCGCGCCTGCCCGTCTCGCTGCCGTCGACGGAGCGCGCCCGCACGATGCACACCACCGGCCGGGACGGGTCGTCGCGGGTGACCCCGACGGTGACCTCGACCGTGTGATCGTCGACGACGCGGTAGCCGCTCAGTTCGCCCTTCACCTCGCTGGTGCCGAGGCGCTGGTACCCGACGAAGGCGATCGCGGCGCCGAGGACCACGATGAGAGCACTCAGTGCGACGACGATGCGCCGCCGGGTCCGTCGGGACATCGACGGGCGCCCGTAGCGGGCGGCGGGACGCTCGATCATGAAGGGTTGGGTTCCGCCTCGAGAGGGTCTGATTTCGGGTGCATCGCTAGAACTGGAACTATAGGGCCAACGGAGTTGTTGGAATCCTTCGACGATCCCCGACGAGTGAAGCGAGCAGGTAGAAGCGAGTGAGCGAACTGCGGTTGATGGCGGTGCACGCCCACCCGGACGACGAGTCCAGCAAGGGCGCCGCGAGCATGGCGCGCTACGCCGACGAAGGCGCCCGCGTGATGGTGGTGTCGCTGACCGGTGGTGAACGCGGCGACATCCTGAATCCGGCGATGGACCTCCCAGAGGTCCACGGCCGGATCCACGAGATCCGGCGCGACGAGATGGCGCGCGCCGCCGAGATCCTCGGCGTCGAGCACGCCTGGCTCGGCTTCGAGGACTCCGGGCTGCCCGAGGGCGACCCGCTGCCACCGCTGCCCGAGGGCTGCTTCGCGCTGGTGCCCCTCGCGGTGTCGACCGAGGCGCTGGTCAAGCTGATCCGCGAGTTCAAGCCGCACGTGATGACGACGTACGACGAGACGGGCGGTTACCCGCACCCCGACCACATCCGCTGCCACGAGGTGTCGGTGGCGGCGTACGAGGCTGCTGGCGACTACCGGCTGTTCCCGGACGCGGGGGAGCCGTGGAACGTCTCGAAGCTGTACTACAACCACGGCTTCCTACGGCAGCGCATGCAGGTGCTGCAGGACGAGTTCGCGCGTCACGGCCAAGAGGGGCCGTTCGGCAAGTGGCTGGAGAGCTGGAAGTCCGACGACGACCTGATGAGCAAGCGGGTCACCACCCGGATCGAGTGCTCGAAGTACTTCGAACTCCGTGACCAGGCGTTGCTCGCCCACGCCACCCAGATCGATCCGAAGAGCTTCTTCTTCACCACCCCGATGGAGTGGCAGCAGCGACTGTGGCCCACCGAGGAGTACGAGCTGGCCCGGTCGCGGGTCCCCGTGCACCTGCCCGAGGACGACCTGTTCGCCGGGATCCGGCCGTGACGGACTCCCTGCTGCTGATCGCGGGCCTCCTCGCCCAGGACGCCCCTCGCGAGACGGGCCCCGACTTCGGCAAGGCCAGCCCGTTCGGGCTCGTCGTCGTCGTGGTCCTGCTGATCGGCACGTTCCTGCTCGTCTACTCAATGAACAAGCACCTCAAGCGGTTGCCCGAGTCCTTCGACCCCGAGCACCCCGAACCCGACCAGGCCGTCGACGACGGCACCGCCGACACGCCGGACGCGGGCAGTCCGCGTGAGTCCGGCGGCTAACCGACTCGGGGCCGCCACCAGCCCCTACCTCCGCCAGCACGCCGACAACCCGGTGCACTGGAGGGAGTGGTCGGCGGACGCGCTCGCCGACGCGGCTGCCAGGGACGTGCCGATCCTGCTGTCCATCGGCTACGCGGCGTGCCACTGGTGCCACGTCATGGCGCACGAGTCGTTCGCCGACGACGAGGTGGCGGTGATCGTGAACGCCGGGTTCGTCGCCATCAAGGTCGACCGGGAGGAACGTCCCGACCTGGACGCGGTGTACATGACCGCCACCGTCGCCATGACCGGCCAGGGCGGCTGGCCCATGACGTGCTTCCTGACCCCCGACGGACGGCCCTTCTTCTGCGGCACCTACTACCCGCGGGACGGCTTCCTGCAGCTGCTCGAAGCCGTCGGAGACGCGTGGCGCACCCGGCGCGGGGAGGTCGAGGAGGCGTCCGACCAGATCGCCGGCGAGCTGCGGTCGATGGCGGCCACGCTGCCCGGCGGCGGATCGGTGCCCGACGCCGACCTGTGCGACCGGGCGGTGGCGCACGTGCTGGCCGACGAGGACATCAGGCACGGCGGTTTCGGCAACGCCCCGAAGTTCCCGCCGTCGGCACTGCTCGAAGCGCTGCTGCGGCACCACGAACGCACCGGTGCGACGGACTCGCTCGCGACCGTAGAACGGGCCTGCGCGGCGATGGCGCGCGGCGGGATCTATGACCAGCTGGCGGGCGGGTTCGCCCGCTACAGCGTCGACGCGTCGTGGGTGGTGCCGCACTTCGAGAAGATGCTCTACGACAACGCCCTGCTCCTGCGGGTGTACGCACACGTGGCGCGGCGAACCGGAGACCCGTTGGCGCGCAGGGTGACTCGCGAGACGGCGGAGTTCCTGATCCGCGACCTCGGTGCTGGCGGCACGTTCACGTCGTCGCTCGACGCCGACGCCGACGGCGTCGAGGGGCTGACGTACGCCTGGACTCCGGGTCAGCTGCGCGAGGCGCTCGGCGACGACGACGGACGCTGGGCCGCCGACGTCTTCGGCGTCACCGAGGAGGGCACGTTCGAACGCGGCTCGTCGGTGCTGCGGCTGGCGGCCGACCCTGCCGACGCCGAGCGGTTCGGTCGGGTGCGGGCACGGCTCGCCCGGGTCCGGGCCTGGCGCCCGCAGCCCGCCCGCGACGACAAGGTCGTCACCGCGTGGAACGGGTTCGCCATCACCGCGCTCGCCGACGCGTCGGTGGCGCTCGCGGATCCCGGACTGCTCGACGCCGCACTGACCTGTGCCCGCGCCGTCGTCGACCTGCACGTCGTGGACGGCCGGCTCCGCCGTGCGAGCCTCGGCGGCCGGGTGGGGGACAGCGCCGCGATCCTCGAGGATCACGCGGCGCTCGCCACGGGGCTGCTGACCCTGTACCAGCTCACCGCCGACGAGGACTGGCTGACGGTCGCGACCGACCTGCTCGACGTGGCCGTCGCGCACTTCGCCGACCCCGACGTCGCGGGGCGCTGGTACGACACCGCCGACGACGCCGAGTCGCTCGTGCTGCGGCCCGCCGATCCGGTCGACGGCGCGACGCCGTCCGGGGCGGCGCTGATCACCGAGGCGCTGCACCTCGCCGCGCACCTGACGCCGGGGCCTCGCGCCGACCTCTACGCCGCGTCGGCGACGGCCTCGCTGGCGGCGGCGACGCCGCTGCTGGCCAAGGTCCCACGGTCCGCCGGCCACTGGCTGGCGGTCGCGGAGGCCGCGGTGCGGGGACCCATCCAGATCGCTGTCGCCTGCGATGGCTTCGACTCCGAACTGCTCGCCGCGGCACGGGTTCTCGCGCCGGGCGGTGCCGTCGTCGTCGGGGGGCCCGTCGGCTCCGCGGAGCTGCTGATCGGCCGCGACCGGGTGGGCGGTCACGACGCCGCGTACGTGTGTCGAGGGCGGACCTGCGACCTTCCGGTCACCACGCCGAGGGATCTCGCCGCCGCGCTCGTCGCCCGCGTGTAGCGTGCCGCTCATGCCGAGCGCCGAGCAGATCACCCAGACCGTGCACCGCTATCTCGAGGCCGTCGAGAAGGGTGCGACCGACGAGATCGCCGACCTCTACGCGAGCGACGCGACCGTGGAGGACCCGGTCGGCGGCGAGGTGCACATCGGCAGGCAGGCCATCCACGGCTTCTACTCGAACATCGCCGGCGCCAACTGCCAGAGCGAGATGGTGACGCTGCGCGCACTCGGCCACGAGGCGGCGTTCTTCTGGCGGCTGACGGTGAAGTTCGGCGACGCCGGCGGCATGCGCATCGACATCATCAGCGTGATGACGTTCGACGACGAGGCGAAGATCGCGTCGATGAAGGCGTACTGGTCGCAGGACGACGTCACGCAGCTGTGAACTCGGCCGCGGTGAGCGCTCCTCGCCGCGCCGGTCAGAAGACGGCGAACCACATCGCGATGTAGTGGCAGATCGCCGCGACGGCGGTACACGCGTGGAAGAACTCGTGGTGGCCGAACGTCGTCGGCCACGGGTTGGGCCACTTCAGTCCGTAGAGGACGCCGCCGATGCTGTACAGCGCACCGCCCACGATCAGCAGCACGACGGCCGCGACCCCCGCACCGTCCATGATCGGCCCGATGAACCAGGCCGCGACCCAACCCAGCAGCAGGTACAGCGGGACGCCCACCCATGCCGGCGCGGAGGGCCAGAGCATCTTGAGGGCCACCCCGGCCAGCGCGCCACCCCAGACGATCCAGAACAGCACCATGCCCTTCTCGGACGGCAGGGCCAGGAGCGCGAACGGCGTGTAGCTACCCGCGATGAAGACGAAGATCATCGAGTGATCGGCGCGCTTCATCCACTTGCGCGCGGTGGGCGACGTCCACGTCACCCGGTGGTAGGTGCCGCTCACGGCGAACATCGCGACGATGGTGAGGGTGTAGATCAGCGTCGCCAGACCGGCGCGCGTCGACTCCAGTGACCACGACACCGACACCAGCGCGGCACCGGCGATGGTCGCCACGATCGCGGAGTAGACGTGGATCCAGCCGCGGGCACGCGGCCTGCCGATGAACTGCGCGACCCCGTCGGCGACGGCGCCGGGCAGGTCCTCGGAGTACACGTGCGGGGGCGGCTGCTGAGCCTCGTCAGCGTCGACGGAGACGTCGATCCTGCTCACACTTGCCTCCAAGTCGCCTCGTCCAACGGGCTTGGGGATACCCACGTCCACAGTAGTCTGGATACTCGTGGAGATCATTCCCCCGCGTCTCAAGGAACCGGCCTACCGGATCTATGAGTTGCGGTTGCGACAGGAGTTGTCGCGCGCCAAAGACGATCTGCCACGGCACATCGCGGTTCTGTGCGACGGCAACCGGCGCTGGGCACGTGACGCGGGCCACGACGACGTCAGCTACGGCTATCGGGTCGGGGCCGCCAAGATCGCCGAGATGCTGCGGTGGTGCCAGGAGGCCGGCGTCGAGATGGCGACCGTCTACCTCCTCTCGACGGAGAACCTGCAGCGCGATCCCGGCGAACTCTCCGAGCTGATCGGGATCATCACCGACGTCGTGGAGGAGATCTGCGCGCCCGCCAACCGGTGGAGCGTGCGCACCGTCGGCGATCTTGAACTGCTGGGCGAGGAACCCGCCAAGCGGCTGCGCGACGCCGTCGACTCGACCACGGCCGCCGCCGGCAGGTTCCACGTCAACGTCGCGGTCGGCTATGGCGGTAGGCAGGAGATCGTCAACGCCGTCCGCGCGCTGCTGGGCAAGGAACTCGCCAACGGCGTCACCGGCGAGGGACTGATCGACGCCGTGACCGTCGACGCGATCTCCCAGAACCTCTACACGTCCGGACAACCCGACCCCGACCTGGTGATCCGGACGTCCGGCGAGCAGCGACTGTCGGGCTTCCTGCTCTGGCAGAGCGCCTATTCCGAGATGTGGTTCACCGAGGCGCACTGGCCGGCGTTCCGGCGGGTCGACTTCCTGCGCGCGCTGCGCGACTTCACCCTGCGGCACCGGCGCTACGGTCACTAGCCGCGTGCGAAACTAGGGTCGTGGCGGCGATGTCCGCGGTGGTCTTCGCCCTGAGCTGGTGGCTCGGGCTGTACCTGCTCGCGCGCAATCCCCGAAAGCCCGTCCTGGCGCTCGCCGCCCTCGGGCTGACGAGCTTCGCCGTCGTCGTCGCCCTGGACGCCGTCCGGCTCGCTTCGGCGGAGCACGCCGACCTGCTCGGCCGGCTCGAGGGCTTCCTCGTGACCGTACCCGGCGTCGCCTGGTTCGCCGTCCTCCTCGAACTCTCGCGGCCGAGCGACGCCTGGCGCAGCCGGGTCGGCGAGATCGTGGCCGTCGCCGTCGTGGCGGGCCTCGCCCTCTGCGGTGCCGTGCTGGCGGGCGGGGTCGACGGGCCACCGCGATTCGGTCACTGGATGACGTCCGCGGTCGTCTCGCTCGCCACGCTGGGCGCGATGCTCCGCGCGGTGCTGGGATCGAAGCGGCCGCGGTCGATGACGGGCGTCGTCGTGGTCGCGACGCTGTTCTTCGCGCTCGGCAACGCGATCCTGGTGATCCCGCTCGGGCTGGTGCCCAGCGGCCTGGTGTTGGCGTCCACCGGTGTCGACGTGCTGCTGCTCGGCGTCGCGGTCGCCGCGTGGGACGCCTTCGACGAGGGCCAACCCCTGCGGGCGGACATGCGGCGCTCGTTCGTGGGGACCGCCGTCGTCGCGACCGTCTTCGGCGGGCAGGCTCTCATCGGGATCGCCGCGGTCGGCCCGTATCCCGCGATGACGGCGCTGCTGTTCACCAGCCTCGCGGTGGCCATCGCGATCAACGTGCTGGCCGATCCGCTCGCGGGCCTCCTGGACCGGGTGGCGTTCGCGGGGTCGCCGGACCTGCGCGCCGACCGGGACGCGCTGCGCCGCACCGAGGCCGCGCTACCGCGCCGCTCCGGCGGCCCACTCGACGACGTCGACGACGACACGTTCGTCCGGCTCACCCGCCGCGCGCTCGGCCACTACGGCGACCTGTCCAAGCTCGTCGCGAGCCCGCTCACCGCGCTGCCCGTCATCGACGAGCGACTCGCCCGCCGCGGCGCCCCGGACCAACCGCTCGAGCGGGCCACCGAACTCCGGGCGTTGCTGGCCGACCGGATCGCCGCGCTCAAACCGCGCGACGCCGGCAACTTCGGCACCACCGAGCAGTGGCGGCACTACAACTCGCTGTACTTCCCCTACGTCGTCGGCGTCCGGGCCTACGCCCAGAACGCCACCGCCGCGGGTCTGGATCCGACCGCACGGCAGGCCTGGCAGTGGTTCGTCACCGAGGTGCCGCAGCGGTCGCTGCACAACTGGCAGAACGCGGCGGCGCGGGTAATCGCCGCCGACCTGCGTGGAGGCCGGGTCGTCGCCGTCAGCTGACCCGTCCTGACCTGCGGTTGGCAGTGCTTGGCAGCAATCCGCATCGATCTGGCAGTGATCCGCGAGCAGTGTTCGTGGTGTCGCTCGGACCGAACGGCACGCCCCCTCAACGGCGAGGAGCCAGCCATGACCGCCATCACCCACCGCCAACCCGCGATCGGGTCGCTGCGGCGTCGCCGCTTCGGTGACTCCCTCCTGCGTACCTCGATGCGCGCCGACGCCACCGTCTGCGCCGGCGTCGGACTCCTGATCTCCTTCGCCGCGGACCCGCTGTCGCGCCTGTCGGGTCTGTCGGCCACGTCGGAGTGGATCGCCGGCGCGGCCCTGGTCGGCTACGGCGTCGTCCTGTACGCGCTGGCGTCGGTGCCGGGCGTGCGTGCCGTCGGTCTCGGCGTCGTCGCGCTCAACGTGGCCTTCGTCGTCGCGGCACTCGGCGCGCTGGCCGCGGGCCTCCTGCCGCTCACGCCGGCCGGTGTGGCCATGGTCCTCGCGATCGTCGCGGCGACCCTCGGCTTTGCCTACCTGCAGTACCTCGGAGTGCGCCGCCTGGCGTGACTCCCTACCCGCCGGTGCGGGGCCCGTCTCGGCCCAAGAGGTTAGGCCCGACGGACCCCGCGCCGGTCCCCACCACCCCCACCACGAAAGGACGACCCATGACCGCCACCGCCGTTCCCACGACCACCACCAACGACTCGTTCCTCCGCTTCGCCATGCGTCTCGACGCGATCTGCACCGGCCTCGGCGGTGTCGCATTGGCAGCCGCCGCCGCGCCGCTGTCGTCGTACACCGGACTGCCGCTCGCGGCGGAGTACGGCCTCGCGGCCTTCTTCGTCGTCTACGGCGTCACGGTGTTCACGCTGTCGCGCCGGGACTCGGTCCGCGCGCCGGGCACCTGGGTCATCGCCGCCAACCTGCTGTTCACGCTGGCGTCGGTCGCCGCGGTGCTGACCGGACTCTGGTCGCCGACCACCGCGGGTGTGGTGTTCCTGCTCGCCGGCGGCGTCTACACGCTGGTGATGGCGGACCTGCAGTACATCGGTCTGCGCCGGATGCGGTAGTCACCTCCCTTGGCGAGCAGTCGTGAACTCCCCTGGATGAGGTGCATTCAGGGGAGTTGGCGTCTGCTCGCGGAAAGTGATTCGCGGGGAGAGGCGAACCCGAGAATCAGAGCTTGCGCAGGCGCAACCGGTTGATCGAGTGGTCGGAGTCCTTGCGCAGCACCAGTGTCGCGCGGGGCCGCGTCGGCAGGATGTTGTCGATCAGGTTCGGCCGGTTGATCGAGTGCCAGATGTCGCGGGCGGCGAAGATCGCCTGCTGGTCGGTCAGAGTCGAGTAGTGGTGGAAGTGCGACTGCGGGTCGGCGAATGCCCCGGCGCGCATCGCCAGGAACCGCGACACGTACCACCCCTCGATGTCCTCGATGCGGGCGTCCACGTAGACCGAGAAGTCGAACAGGTCGGACACCATCAGCGCGGGCCCGGTCTGTAACACGTTGAGGCCCTCGAGGATCAGGATGTCGGGGTGCTTGATGACGAGGTTCTCGCCCGGCACGATGTCGTAGATCAGATGCGAGTAGACCGGCGCACACACCTGGTCGGCACCCGACTTGACCGCGGTGACGAACCGCATGAGCGCACGGCGGTCGTAGCTCTCGGGAAAACCCTTGCGATGCATGAGGTTTCGTCGACCGAGTTCGGCGTTCGGATAGAGGAACCCGTCGGTGGTGACGAGGTCGACCCGTGGATGGTGCTCCCAGCGCGCCAACAGCGCCTGCAGCACGCGGGCGGTGGTGGACTTGCCGACGGCGACGCTGCCCGCGACGCCGATGATGAACGGGACCGGTCGATCCGGGTTCTGGTGCGCTTCGCCGAGGAACTCCGCGGTCGACGAGTACAACCGTTGCCGCGCGGCGACCTGGAGGTGGATCAGTCGGGCCAGCGGCAGATAGACCTCTTCGACCTCGAGGAGGTCGACCTGCTCGCCGAGTCCCCGGAGCCCCTGGAGTTCGCTCTCGGTCAACTTCAGCGGCGTCGACATTCGAAGTGCGCGCCACTGGGTCCGGTCGAACTCGACGTATGGACTCGGCTCGCTCGTCCGCGCCATGCGACCAGTCTTGCACCTACGGTTGAGGGTATGGACGCCACCACCGTCATCCGCGACTACCTGACGCTCGGCCTGAGGTTCGACAGGATCGAGGAGGGCTACGTCGACTCGTTCACCGGCGACCCCGCCCTGCGCGCCGCGGTCGCCGACGAACCCGCTCCCGAGCCCGCGGCGCTGGCCCGCGACGCACGCCGTCTGCTCGCCGAGGTCCCGACCGTCGAGGGCCTCGAGCCCGCCCGCGCCGACTACCTGTCCGCGCACGTGAAGGCCCTGGAGTGCGCGGCCCGGAAGTTCGCGGGCGAGGACGTCGGGTTCGTCGACGAGGTGCGTGCCTACTTCGACGTCGACATCGCGAAGGGCGACACCGACCGCTACCGCGAGGCCCACCGCGCGCTCGACGAGGCGCTCGGCGGCACCGGTCCGCTGGCCGACCGGATGCAGGCCCACCGCACGTCCGAGGAGATCCCGCCCGCACGACTCGAGGAGGCGATCCACGCGTTCTCCAGCGCGCTGCGCGACCGGGTGCGCGCCGAGTTCCCGCTGCCGGACGCCGAGACCATCACCTACGAGGTCGTCACCGACAAGCCGTGGTCGGGCTTCAACTACTACGAGGGTGACTACCGGTCGACCGTCGCCGTGAACGCCGACCTCAAGCAGCAGATGTCGAACCTCCCGCGGCTCGTCGCCCACGAGTCCTACCCCGGGCACCACACCGAGCACTGCCGCAAGGAGGCCGGCCTGGTCGAGCGCGGTGGGCAGGCCGAGCAGACCATCTTCCTGGTCAACACCCCCCAGTGTCTGATGGCGGAGGGGCTCGCCGACCTCGCGCTGCACGCGGCGATCGGACCGGACTGGGGAGCGTGGGCTGCGGAGATCTACGCCGACCTCGGCCTGCGCTTCGACGGCGAACGCGCCGAGGCCATCTCGGCGGCGTCCGCGGCGCTGGCCGACGTCCGACAGGACGCGGCGCTGATGCTGCACGACGAGCACCGGGACGTCGACGAGGTGGTGGCCTTCCTGCAGCGGTGGTTGCTCACCAGTGAGCAGCGCGCCAGGCAGTCGATGCGGTTCCTCTCGTCGCCGCTGTGGCGCGCCTACACCAGCACCTACGTCGAGGGATATCGGCTGCTGAAGGGCTGGCTCGACGCCCGTCCCGACGACGTCACGCTCACCCAGCGCTTCGGCCGGCTGCTCGACGAGCCACTCATCCCGTCGAGCCTGCGGGCGGGCTGACGCACGGGTGGCCCGCCGGATTAGGCTGACCCCATGAGCGCAGACTCCGTGACCGCACCGTCCGCAGGCCTCGGCTCCGAATACGCGGTGACCGCGAGCGCGGCGTACCGCTCGGCCCTCGAGGTCATCGAGTCCGTCGAACCGCGCATCGCGGCCGCAACGCGCCAGGAGCTCGCCGATCAGCGCGATTCGTTGAAGCTGATCGCCAGCGAGAACTACGCGTCGCCCGCGGTGCTGCTGACAATGGGCACCTGGTTCTCCGACAAGTACGCCGAGGGCACGGTCGGACACCGCTTCTACGCCGCCTGCCAGAACGTCGACACCGTCGAGACGCTCGCCGCCGAGCACGCCCGCGAGCTGTTCGGGGCGCCCTACGCCTACGTGCAGCCGCACTCCGGCATCGACGCGAACCTGGTGGCGTTCTGGGCGATCCTCGCCACCCGCATCGAGGCCCCGGAACTCGCCGAGCTGGGCGCCAAGAACGTCAACGACCTGTCCGAGGCGGACTGGGAGAAGCTGCGCGCCAAGCTGGGCAACCAGCGCCTGCTCGGCATGTCGCTCGACACGGGCGGTCACCTCACCCACGGCTTCCGGCCCAACATCTCCGGCAAGATGTTCTACCAGCGCAGCTACGGCACCGACCCGCAGAGCGGGCTGATCGACTACGACGCCGTCGCTGCGGCCGCCCGCGAGTTCAAGCCGCTGATCCTGGTGGCCGGCTACTCGGCGTACCCGCGCCGGGTGAACTTCGCGAAGATGCGCGAGATCGCCGACGAGGTCGGCGCCACCCTGATGGTCGACATGGCGCACTTCGCCGGTCTGGTCGCGGGCAAGGTGTTCACCGGCGACGAGGACCCCGTGCCGCACGCCCACGTCACCACGAGCACGACGCACAAGTCGCTTCGCGGGCCGCGCGGCGGTGTGGTGCTGGCCACCGAGGAGTACTCCGCCGCCGTCGACAAGGGCTGCCCGATGGTGCTCGGCGGCCCGCTGTCGCACGTGATGGCCGCCAAGGCCGTGGCGTTCGCCGAGGCCCGTCAGCCGGCGTTCCGCGACTACGCGCAGAACGTCGCCGACAACGCCAAGGCGCTCGCCGAGGGGTTCAACAAGCGCGGCGCCCGACTGGTCACCGGCGGCACCGACAACCACATCGTGCTGCTCGACGTGCAGTCGTTCGGCCTGACCGGCCGCCAGGCCGAGTCCGCGCTGCTCGACGCGGGCATCGTGACCAACCGCAACTCGATCCCGAACGACCCGAACGGCGCCTGGTACTCCAGTGGCATCCGCTTCGGCACGCCGGCGTTGACGAGCCGGGGTTTCGCGGCCGACGACTTCGACCGCGTCGCCGAGCTGGTCGTCGAGACGCTTCGGAACACTCAGCCGGCCAGCGGCCCGAACGGGCCGTCGAAGGCGAAGTACACCATCGCCGACGGCACCGCCGAACGCGTCCACGCGGCGTCGAGCGAGATGCTGACCGCCAATCCGCTGTACCCGGGCCTCGAGCTGTAGGACTGTCGCGCGCGCAGGTCAGGAGCACCGCACGACACGCGGGACCCTGATTTCAAGAACGTGTGAATACGGGTTACAGTTACTTTCATGGCCCTGAAACCCGTTCCCAATGCGCTGACCGCGGAGCTCGAGCCCGTCGTCGCCGAGAACATGAAGCGCCACCTCGCCACCGAAGACCTGTGGTTCGCCCACGACTTCGTGCCGTGGGAGCAGGGCGAGAACTTCGCGTTCCTCGGCGGCCGGGACTGGGAGCCGTCGGACGTCACGCTGCCGAAGCCCGTCACCGATGCCCTCGAGATCCTGCTGATCACGAAGGACAATCTCGCCGGCTACCACCGCGAACTGGTCGAGCACTTCATCCTCGACGAGCAGTGGGGCCGCTTCATCGGCCGCTGGACCGCCGAGGAGCACCTGCACGCGGTGTCGCTGCGCAACTACCTCGTCGTCACCCGTGAGATCGACCCGTCGGCCAACGAGGACGTCCGCGTCCAGCACGTGATGAAGGGTTACCGGGCCGACGCCTACAGCCAGATCGAGACGCTGGCGTTCATGGCGTTCTTCGAGCGCGAGCACGCCGTGTTCTGCCGCAACGTGCAGAAGCTGATCGACGAACCCGTCCTCCGCGACCTGATGGGTCGGATCGCCACGGACGAGGAGCGGCACGAGGAGTTCTTCTCGAACCTCGTCGCGCACCTCCTCACCACCAGCCGCGACGAGACGGTGGCCGCGATCGCGCGCCGCGCGGCCGAACTCGAGGTCGTCGGCGGCGACATCGACGCTTACGCGGACAAGCTCGCCACGGTCGCCGAGGCCGGCATCTTCGACGAGGCCGCGCGTCGCGCCGCGGTGTCCGATCGCATCACCGCGTGGGGTCTGGCCGACGAGCCCGAACTTCGGGAATTCGTAACGCAGTAGTCACGTTCGGATCACGGCGCGGCGAAAGCGGGACCCCCTGTACCGGGAGTAGCGTCCAAGGGGATGGCTAGCGACATGCTCTGCTGTCCGGGCGGTACCCGTCGTTTCGACGAGATCGGGACCGGCCCCGGTCCTAGTACCGCGGTGTCCACCGACATGGACGTGCGGGGCTGCACGGTCCTAGGAGCGTCACATGACTGATTCTTCCGCTCGGGCCCAGGTTCGGACCTACGTGCTCGACACCTCGGTGCTGCTGTCCGATCCCTGGGCGTGCACTCGGTTCGCCGAGCACGAAGTCATCGTTCCGCTGGTGGTCATCAGCGAGTTGGAGGCCAAACGCCACCACCACGAACTCGGCTGGTTCGCACGTCAGGCGCTACGGATGTTCGACGACCTGCGCATCAAGCACGGTCGTCTGGATCAGCCGATTCCCGTTGGGACGCAAGGGGGGACGCTGCAGGTCGAGCTGAACCACAGTGATCCCACGGTGCTGCCGCTCGGCTTCCGCACCGACACCAACGACGCGCGAATCCTCACCTGTGCGGCCAACCTGGCCGCCGAGGGCAAGCTCGTCACGCTGGTCAGCAAGGACATCCCGCTGCGGGTGCGGGCCGGTGCGGTTGGACTACCTGCCGACGAGTACCACGCCCAGGACGTCGTCACCTCCGGGTGGACGGGCATGTCCGAGGTGGACGTGGCCGCCGAGGACGTCGACGCGCTGTTCGCCGACGGCGAGATCGACCTCGAGGACGCACGGAACCTGCCGTGCCACACCGGGGTACGCCTGCTCGGCGGGAAGTCGTCGGCGCTAGGCAGGGTGAACGCCGAGAAGCGCGTCCAACTGGTCCGCGGTGACCGCGAAGTGTTCGGCCTCCGGGGAAGGTCGGCCGAACAGAGGGTTGCCCTGGACCTGCTGCTCGACGAGTCGGTGGGCATCGTGTCGCTGGGCGGCAAGGCCGGCACCGGCAAGTCGGCGCTCGCGCTGTGCGCGGGACTCGAGGCCGTGCTCGAGCGGCGTACGCAGCGCAAGGTCGTGGTGTTCCGTCCGCTCTACGCGGTCGGCGGCCAGGAGCTGGGTTACCTGCCCGGCAGCGAGAGCGAGAAGATGGGCCCGTGGGCCCAGGCCGTCTTCGACACGCTCGAGGGGCTCGCCAGCCCGGCGGTGCTGGAGGAGGTGCTATCGCGGGGCATGCTCGAGGTGCTGCCCCTCACGCACATCCGCGGCCGTTCGCTGCACGACTCGTTCGTGATCGTCGACGAGGCACAGTCGTTGGAGCGCAACGTGCTGCTGACCGTGCTGTCGCGGCTGGGCGCCGGTTCGCGGGTGGTGCTCACCCACGACGTCGCGCAGCGGGACAACCTGCGCGTCGGCCGGCACGACGGCGTCGCCGCGGTCATCGAGAAGCTGAAGGGGCACCCGCTGTTCGCCCACATCACGCTCCTGCGTAGCGAGCGGTCGCCGATCGCCGCGCTGGTCACCGAGATGCTCGAGGAGATCACCCCCGACGCACTGCCCTGACCCACCCGACCTCGAGGGAGCGCTCACGGTGCCCACCACTCCCGGTTTCGCGCCGTGAGCGCTCTTTCAGCGGGGGCCGGTAGGCTGCCACCCGTGCGTACGCGGCCCGACACCTCTCCCTCGACGTATTGGCGCATGGTGACGGGGGTCTTCGCTGCCGTCTTGATCGTCGTGGTGGGGGGTCTGACCGGCCACGTTCGGGTGGCCAAGGCCGACGCCGTCGACTGCAGTCAGGTCAAGTGCATCGCCTTGACGTTCGACGACGGGCCCAGCCCGTACACCGACCGTCTGCTGCAGGTGCTCCGGGACGCCAACGCCCACGCGACGTTCTTCTTGATCGGCAACAAGGTCGCCGCCAATCCGGCCGGCGCCAAGCGCATCGCCGACGCCGGGATGGAGGTCGGCAGCCACACCTGGGAACACCCGAACATGACGTCGATCCCGCCCGCGGACATCCCGGCGCAGTTCAGCCGCGCCAGCGACGCGATCCAGGCCGCGACCGGCCAGCGGCCGAACCTGGTGCGCACGGCGGGCGGCCTCATCAACGACGCAGTGCTCGCCGAGGCGAAGAACCAGGGCCTCGCCGACGTCAACTGGGACGTCATCCCGTTCGACTGGGCCAACGACTCGAACACCGGGGCCACCCGGGCGCTGCTGATGAGCCAGATCAGGCCGAACGCCGTGGTGCTGTTCCACGACACGTACTCGTCGACGGTCGACCTGGTCTACCAGTTCATCCCCGTCCTGCGGGCCAACGGCTATCACCTCGTCACCGTCACCCAGATGCTCGGGCCGCTGGCGCCAGGCACCTCGCACGGCAGCCGGGACAACGGCCCGCCGGTGAACGACCTGCAGGACATCGCCCCCGACGCCATCCCGTCGCTGCCCGACACGCCGTCGCCCGCGCCGATGCCCAACCTCCCGATCACCGACATCCCGAACCAGAACTCCGGCGGCCCCAACAACGGCGCCTGAGCCCCCATGGGTGCCGAGACCGCGTTCGTCCTGACGCTGCTCGTCCTCTGCTACGCCGTGGTGTCCGGGCTCATCGCCCGCTGGTACTTTGCTCCCGCGCTGGTCTTCGTCTTGTTCGGAATGGCGTTGGGACCGTTCGGTTTCAACGTCCTGGAGGGCGGGTCGGACACCTCGAGCTTCACCGTGCTGGCGCAACTCGCGCTGACGGTGATCCTGTTCAACCAGGCGGTGGCACTCGACCTGTCGGCGGTGGTGCACCGGCGCGAGGTGACGTTCCGGCTGCTGGTCATCGGCATCCCGCTCGCACTCGCACTGGGGACGCTGACGGCGCTCCTCATCCTGCCCGTCATGCCGGTGTGGGAGGCGGCATGCCTTGCGGCGATCGTCGCGCCGACCGAGGTGGCGTTGATCCACTCGCTGCTCGGCGACCGGCGCGTCCCCGAGCGCATCCGGCACGCGCTGTCGACGGAGAGCGGCTTCTACGACGGCTTCGCGCTCGCGGCACTGCTGGCCGCCCTCGCGCTGGCCTCGGACCGCAACGACCCCGATCCGACGCGGTGGGGGTACTTCCTGCTGCGCACCGAACTGCTTTCCGTCGCCGTCGGTTTGGGCATCGGCGCCGCGGGCGGGTGGGTCATCTCGCGGTCGCGGGCGCGGGGCTGGATGAGCGGCACGTGGGCGCAGCTGGCGACCCTCGCGGTGGCGCTGCTGTGCTTCCAGCTGGGGGAGTACCTGCACGGCAGCGGCTTCGTCGCCGCGTTCTCCGGCGGTCTGGCTTTCGCATTCGCCGCCCGTCGCGTGGGCCAGACGCCCGACATGCCGGTCTCGGAGGCAGCGGGTCAGCTGCTGGAACTGGCGGTGTTCGCACTGTTCGGCGCGTACGCGGTGATCGTCGGGTGGCGCGACGCCGACTGGCGCGTCGTCGTCTTCGCGCTCGTGGTGCTGCTCGGCGTGCGGCTGGTCGCGGTGTCCGCGTCGTTGATCCGCACCGACCTCACCGCCCGGCAGCGGCTGTTCGTCGGGTGGTTCGGCCCGCGCGGCATCGGGACGCTTGTGCTCGGCCTGATCATGGTGGAGCGCGGCGAGATCGAGCAGTCGTCGCTCATCACGCAGGTGGTCGCGGTGACGGTGACGCTGAGTCTGGTGATTCACAGTGCCAGTGCGTGGCCCGGGATCAGGTGGCTGGGCGCCGGCCCGGCGGACGACCTCACCACGCCCGGCGAGCAGTCGCGAACTCCCCTCATCTAGCCCGAAACAGGGGAGTTCACGACTGCTCGCGAGGGAGTGGCTAGTCGCCGTCCTTCACCTTGGCCATGGCCAGCACGTCGAGGCGCTTGTCGAGTTCGGCCTCCGACAGCGTGTCGCCGATCAGCCCGCGGTCGATGACCGTCTGCCGAATGGTCTTGCGCTCCTTGAGCGCTTCCTTGGCCACCTTGGCGGCCTCCTCGTAGCCGATGGCGGAGTTCAACGGCGTCACGATCGACGGCGACGACTCGGCCAGCTCGCGCAGGCGCTCGTCGTTGGCGACCAGGCCGTCGATGCACTTGCTCGCGAACAGCCGGGACACGTTGGCCAGCAGCGTGAATGACTCGAGGACGTTGCGCGCCATCATCGGGATGTAGACGTTGAGTTCGAAGGCGCCCGAGAGGCCACCGACGGTGACGGCGGCGTCGTTGCCGATGACCTGTGCGGCCACCTGGGTCACCGCTTCCGGCAGAACGGGATTGACCTTGCCCGGCATGATCGAGCTGCCCGGCTGCAGATCGGGCAGCTGCAGTTCGCCCAGTCCGGTGAGCGGGCCCGAGCCCATCCAGCGGATGTCGTTGGCGATCTTCGTCAGTGACGCGGCGATCGTCTTCAGCGCGCCGGACGCCTCGACCAGTCCGTCGCGGGCGGCCTGCGCCTCGAAGGAGTCCTTGGCCGTGCGCAGTTCGGCGATGCCGGTCTGGTCCACGAGCACGTCGACGACCTTGGCGCCGAAGCCGTCCGGCGCGTTGAGTCCGGTACCGACGGCGGTGCCGCCGATGGCGAGTTCGCCCAGTCGCGGAAATGTGGCCTTGACCCGCTCG
Organism: Mycolicibacterium sediminis; assembly: GCF_010731735.1. Taxonomy (GTDB): domain Bacteria; phylum Actinomycetota; class Actinomycetes; order Mycobacteriales; family Mycobacteriaceae; genus Mycobacterium; species Mycobacterium sediminis. The sequence goes on along the minus strand of NZ_AP022588.1, from coordinate 5,743,266 downwards.
ATGCCGGCTTCGACCTGGCGGGCGTAGCCGCCGAATTCCTGGCCCAGCGTGACGGGCACCGCGTCCATGAGGTGGGTGCGGCCCGACTTCACGGTGGTGCGCCACTGCCGCGCCTTCACGGCCAGTGACTCGTGCAGGATCTCCAGGGCCGGGATCAAATGCCGCACAGCGGCTTCCGTCGCCGCGATGTGGGTGGCGGTGGGGAAGGTGTCGTTGGAACTCTGTGACATGTTGACGTGGTCGTTCGGATGCACCGTCACGCCGTTGGCCTCGGCGATCGACGCGATGACCTCGTTGGCGTTCATGTTGGAGCTGGTGCCCGAGCCGGTCTGGAACACGTCGATGGGGAACTGGTCGTCGTGCTTGCCGTCGGCGATCTCGGCGGCGGCGGCGATGATGGCGTCGGCCTTCTCCGCGTCCAGCAGGCCGAGGTCCTTGTTCACCTGGGCGCACGCACCCTTGAGCAGTCCGAGCGCGCGGATCTGGGTGCGCTCCAGCGGCCGGAACGAGATGGGGAAGTTCTCCACGGCCCGTTGGGTCTGCGCGCGCCACAGCGCGTCCTTGGGTACCCGCACCTCGCCCATGGTGTCGTGCTCGATGCGGTATTCGACTGCGCTGTCGGTCATGTGCTCCCTGTTCGTCGTTTCAGAGGTGGATTAGGGCAGGGGGTAGGCGGCGCTCGTGTCGCCGGTGAAGTCGACCGCCGAGTACTCGTTGAGCTTGGCCAGGCGGTGGTAGGCGTCGATCATCCGGACGGTCCCCGACTTGGAGCGCATGACGATCGACTGCGTGGTGCAGCCGCCGCCGAAGTAGCGGACGCCCTTCAGCAGATCGCCGTCGGTGACGCCGGTGGCGGAGAAGAAGACGTTCTCGCCGGAGACGAGGTCCTCGGTGTGCAGCACGCGATCGAGGTCGTGGCCCGCGTCGATGGCCTTCTGTCGTTCGGCGTCGTCGGTGGGGGCCAGCACGGCCTGGATGGCGCCGCCCATGCAGCGGATTGCGGCGGCGGTGATGATGCCCTCGGGCGTGCCGCCGATGCCGGCGAGCATGTCGGTACCGGAGTCGGGGCGGCAGGCCGAGATGGCACCGGCCACGTCGCCGTCGGAGATCAGGCGGATGCGTGCGCCCGCGTGGCGGACGTCCTCGATGAGCTGTGCGTGGCGCGGCCGATCGAGGACGCAGACGGTGATGTCGGCGACGGTGGACTTGCGCACCTTGGCGACCCGGCGGATGTTCTCGCCGATCGGAGCGGTGATGTCGAGGACGTCCACCGCGTCCGGGCCGACGGCGATCTTGTTCATGTAGAACACCGCCGACGGGTCGAACATTGCCCCGCGCTCGGCGACCGCCAACACCGAGATGGCATTAGGCATGCCCTTGGCCATCAGGGTGGTGCCGTCGACGGGGTCGACGGCGAAGTCGCAATCGGGGCCGTCGCCGTTGCCGACCTCTTCGCCGTTGTAGAGCATCGGGGCGTTGTCCTTCTCGCCCTCGCCGATCACGACGACGCCGCGCATCGAGACCGAGTTGACCAGTTCTCGCATGGCGTCGACCGCTGCGCCGTCGCCGCCCTCCTTGTCGCCGCGGCCGACCCAGCGGCCCGCCGCCATGGCACCCGCCTCGGTCACCCGCACCAGTTCGAGGGCGAGGTTCCGATCAGGCGCTTCGCGCCTCGACTTCGCCGACGAGCTGCCTGCATCACGTGCCTCGGACGACGAAGCGCCTGCGGAAGAAGTCATGTCCGGATTCTTTCATTACCGGTTCGGTCTTCGGGAGCGGGATACTGGATTGGTGACCGTCCCGCCGACCAGCGAGCCCGCCCCGCCGACCAGCCAGCCCGCCCCGCCACCCGGACCCAAGCCGGCCAAGTCGCGCCTGCTGCAGGACGGCCGCGACATGTTCTGGTCGATGGCTCCGCTGGTGGTCGTCTGCATCGTGCTGGCGGGTGTGCTCGGCATGTGCTCGTTCGCGCCCAACGGCCCCGGCGAGGGGGCGCCGCCGCCCTACGACGCTCCTGCGGCGCTGCAGGCCGACGCAGACGCGCTCAAGATCCCGATCCGGCTGCCCGCGCTGCCCGACGGGTGGCGCGCGAACTCCGGCGGCCGCGGTGGCATCGAGGGTGGCCGCGAGAACCCCGACGGGTCGCCGGCGCGTGCGGTGACCTCCCGCGTCGGGTACCTGGCGCCGACCGGGATGTTCATCAGCGTGACCCAGTCCAACGCCGACGAGGAGAAGCTGGTCCAGTCGATCGACACCAGCCTGGTGCCGACCGGCACGCAGGACGTGGCGGGCGTGCGGTGGATCGTCTACGAGGGTGGCGAGGACGTCCGTCCCGTGTGGACCACCCGGTTGACCGGGCCGACGGGCGTGGCTCAGATCGCGGTGACCGGCGCCGCGGGTACGGACGAGTACCGTACGCTTGCGCAGGCGACGCAGACGCAGTCGCCGCTGCCCGTCCTCCGCTAGGAGCCCACATGACGTCACTGGAAGCAGACCTGACGGGCTGGACGGCGACCCCGTTCACCGGCGCCGGCCTCACCTACGACGTCTACCGCAAGGGCGAGGGTCCCGGCGTCGTGCTGATCCCCGAGATGCCCGGCCTGCACCCCGGCGTCCTTGCGCTCGGAAATCATCTGGTGGACAACGGGTTCACGGTCGCGGCGCCGTCGCTGTTCGGTACGCCGGGCAGGTCACCGCTGAACCCCGCGACGCTGCCGGTCCTGGTGAAGGGCTGCATCGCCAAGGAGTTCTCGGGGTTCGCCACCAACGCCGACCGGCCCATCGCGCACTACCTGCGTGCCCTGGCGCGCGACCTGAACTCGTCGACGCCGGGCAAGGGCGTCGGCGTCATCGGCCAGTGCTTCACGGGCGGTTTCGCGCTCGCGGCCGCGGTCGACGACAGCGTGCTCGCGCCGATCATGAGCCAGCCGTCGCTGCCCCTGCCCCTGACCGCACGCCATCGACGCGACCCGGGCCTGTCCGAGGGCGAGCTGAAGATCATCGAACGACGGGCCGCAGACGAGGGCCTGTGCGCCATGGGTCTGCGCTTCAGCGAGGACTGGATGTCGCCGCGTGACAGGTTCACCACGCTCAAGGCACGCCTCGGTGACGCCTTCGAGGTCATCGAGATCGACTCCAGTAGGGGCAACCCCGACGGCATCGGGCGGATGGCGCACTCGGTGCTCACCGACCAGGTGCGCGAGGTCGACGGCAATCCCGCCTACGAGGCACGCAAGCGCGTGGTCGCGTTCCTGACCGAACGGCTCAATCCGAGCTAGCCCCGTCGCTGCCGGGTGCGGCGACCTTCTCCTGCTTGGCGCGCAACCGTTCCCGTGACCCCGCCGACCCGAGGCGGGCGTGGCCCCACGCCACCAGCCGGTCGAACCTGCTCGGCTCGTCCTTCTTCTCGTCCTCGTCGTCGGGGTCCATGAGCGGGACACCGCGGAAGACCGCGAGGTAGACGCTGATCGTCGTGACGATGACGATCATCAGCACCGGGCCGATGACGATCCCGAGGAAGCCGAACATCGTGATGCCGGCGAACACGGCGAGCAGCATCAGCGCGGAGTCCAGCCGTGCCTGGCGCGGGACGAGGATCGGCCGCAGCACGTTGTCGATGTTGGTGACGACGACGACGTGCCAGACGATCACGAAGAGGCCGCCCCAGACGTTGCCGAACAGGATCATCCCGATGCCGAACGGGATGCTGATGATGCCCCCGCCCAGCGGGATGACCGACATCGCGGTCAGCAGGATGGCGAAGATGAAGAAGCCCTGATGGAAGCCCGCGACGTAGATCGACACCGCGCCGGCCAGACCCTGCGCCAGAGCGATCACGAATTGGCCGAAGACCGCCCCCCGCACCATCGCGCCCATCTTCTCGAGGTAGAGGTCGGTGACGTCCTCGCCGAGGGGATTGAGCTTGCGGATCAGGATCTGCACCCGCTCGCGGTTCGAGAGCAGCGAGACGAAGACGTAGATGAACAGCACGGCCGCGGTCAGTCCGCTCGCCAACCCGCCCGCAGCGCCCGAGAGGAACGTGAGTGCGTACTCGCCGGCGCTCTGCGCCACCGTCGCCATCCGCTCCTGCAGCATGTCGGGCGTGACGGTCACGTCGCGGACGAAGGGGATCTTGTCGAGCGCGTCGTTGATGAACCGCAGGGCCTGGTCGCCGAGTGAACTGAGGTCCGTGCGCGACACCCAGTCCGACACCCCCTGGATCATCACGCTGATCTGGGCCACCGCCAGCAGGATCAGCAGTGCGAGCGGGATGATCAGGGCGAACAGCGCCGACAGCACGGTGAGCGTGACCGACAGGCCCTTGCCGAAGCGGCCCTGGAACCAGTTGAAGAGGGGGTTGAACAGGTAGGCCGACACCGCTGCCACCACGATCACCATGAAGTAGCTGCGCAGGAAGTACGCCGCGAACACGATGGCGATGACGGTCGCGATCGCCAGTGCGCGCTTCTGCGTCCGGGTGAACTCGGTCTGCACGGGGTTGGTCCCTAGGCGGCGGGACGGTCGGGGCCGGGGTCGCCCCACTTGGCACGGATGGCGCCCCACGGGTCGGCGAAGTGCCCGGGGTGGTTCCGGTACGCCGACTGTCGTCGCAGGAAGTAGCCGGCCGCCGGTGCGACGAGGCGCAGCGGGTAGCGCTTCCACCCCGCCTTGTCCGCGGTCTCCTTGAGGATGTCGGGGAACGAGACGGTCTGGAACTTCAGGACTTCCTGGGCGCGCGTGGTGTCCATCCAGTCGGTCGCGAACCAGTCGGCGTCGCTGTCGGGGTTGCCGCGCCGTCCGACGGGGATGGCGCCGACGAGTCCGAGCGCGGCGGCCGTCGCCGGGCCGATGTCGCCCTGGGTGAGCCGGTGCGTCGCGTCGTCCCCGCCGATCAGCAGGATCTCGCCGACGCAGTCGGCGGTGGTGGCCGCGGTGAACGCCGTCGCGACGTCGCGGACGTCGACGGTCTGGATGCGGCCGTCGACGGGCAGCGCGCTCTCGAAGAACAGGAACTCCGGCTTGATGTCGAAGCTGATGTCGGTGGTCAGTACCCCGCCGAGTCGCAGCACCACCCAGTCCAGGCTCGACGACCGGACCAGTTCCTCGGCCTCGGCCTTGTGCGTGCCGTAGAGGTCCGTCGGGCGCATCGGGGTGTCGGCCGACAGCAGGTCGGTGAGGTGGTGCGGGTTTCGTGCGCCGTACACCGCGACGCTGGAGGCCTGCACGAACCGCGGTGGCTGGGGTTGCGCCTCGGCGGCACGCACCAGGTGTCCGGTGGCGTCGACGCTGACCTTGCGGGCCAGTGCGGCGCGGGCGTAACAGAACGGCGCGATGATCGCCGCGAGGTGGATGATCGCGGCGGGCGCGACGGCGCCGAGCAGCGCGTTGACCTCGTCGGGATTGGTGAGGTCTGCCCACTGCACCTCGACGCCGGACGGCAGTTGCGCGGCGGCCTTCCGGTTCTCCTCGACGTCGAGGTCGGTGGCCACCACTTTGCGTCCGTTGGCCGCCAATCGCCTCACCGTTGCCGAACCGACGAGCCCGAAGGCACCAGTCACCAGAACCGCGTCAGACACGAGCCTCCCTTGGACGCGCCGTCCGGACGGCGGCGATAGCGGTGTAAAAGGTCGCACGCCGACGCGGGAAGCGCAACGTTCGGCGACGAATTGCTGAGCGATCGACTAGCGAGGGGGTGGGCGGCGCGAGTTCTGCGCCCTCGTCGTCGGGCGCCGTCGGCGGTCAGAGTTCGACGCACCGGAAGCCGATGTGGCTCATGCCGGTGTCGACCATCTGCGGCCGACGCGCAGCGGGCCGGTAGCGCAAGCAGTAGCTGTCCGCGCACAGGAACGAGCCGCCCTTGAGCACCCGTCGCCCGATCGCGAACTGCGGCTGGTTCGCGTCGTAACTGTCTGCTGCGCAGCAGGACTCGGCCGACCGGTCGTCGCCCCACCAGTCGGCGGTCCACTCCCAGACGTTGCCGGCCATGTCGTACAGGCCGTAGCCGTTGGGGGCGAAACTGCCGACGGGCCGGGTGGTCCCGTAGCCGGTGTCGGGGAGGTAGGGGAACTCGCCGTGCCAGTAGTTGGCGAGTCGCTCGCCCGGCCGCTCCGGTGCGTCGCCCCACGTGTACGTCGCGCCGGCGAGCCCGCCGCGGGCGGCCACCTCCCACTGCGCCTCGGTGGGCAGCACGAGACCGGACCACGCGGCGTAGGCCGCCGCGTCCTCGAACGCGACGTGGACGACGGGATGGTGTTCGCGGTCGCGCAGCCCCGACCTGGGACCGCGGGGATGGTTCCAGCACGCGCCGGGCGTCCACGTCCACCACTGGTCGAGATGGCGGAGGTCGACGGGTCCGGCGGTGCGGCGGAACACCATTGATCCCGGCTGCAGGTTCTCCGGCGGAGCGTCTGGGAAGTCCGCCGGGTCGATCGGCCGCTCGGCGACGGTGACGTAGCCGGTGGCGTCGACGAAGTCGCCGAAGGCGGCATTGGTCACCTGGTGGCTCTGCATCCAGAAGCCGCCCACCGTCACCTCGCGGGCCGGCCGCTCCTCGGGGTGGCGCGGGTCGTCGGAACCCAGCAGTGCGGTCTGCGGGGGGATCCACGCGAACCCCTCGCGAGACTGCTGGGAGGTCGCGGTTCCGTGCGTCAACGCGACCTCGTCGCAGTCTCGGCGCGCGGGTCAGGCACCGAAGACCCGGGCCCAGTCGTCGCGCATGCTCACGACGGTCCAGCCGTACTCGGCGGCGTGCTCGAGCGCCCGTTCCGCGCCTGCGGTGTAGGCGAACTCGCGCTCGGCGTCGTCGTGCAGGACCAGCAGGCGCAGCGACGGGTGCCCGGCCCGGCCCGAGTACGTCAGCATCTCGTCGTCGCCGTTGGAGTTGCCCGCCGACGGGATCGGCCGCCGCCCGATGCGGCTCCAGATCCGGACCGGCTTCTCGGGACCGTCGTCCCAGATGTCGAGTGCGGGCTGGATCAGCAGGTCGCCGTGGCCATCGGCCCCCTCGAACTTCAGTCCCTGAGCGCTGCCGACGATCCGTTCGGGCGGGATGCCGTAGATCGTCGACGTGATCGGGCGCATGAAGTCGCGGCCGCCGCCCGAGACGATGTAGCACGTGAACCCGTGCGCCTCGAGGTACCGCAGCAGCTCGACCATCGGCGTGTAGACGCACTGCTGGTAGGGACGTTCGAGCGTCGGATGCATGGCCGTGGCGAAGAATTCGGCGATCAGCGCCGCATGCGCCTCGACGGTCATCGACTGATGCAGTCCCATCACCGCACCGGCGAGCACCTTCAGGTCCGCGTCGTCGCCCTGATAGTGCCTGGTGATGGCGCCGCCGAACCAGCTCAGGTCACCGGTCGCGGCGGCCAGGTAGGGCTGCCGATCGGCCAGTTCGGAGTCGGCAGCGGCCTTCTCGGCCAGCCGGCGCACCAGGAAGTCGAGTTGGATGTACGCCGGCTTCTCGCACCACAGCGTCCCGTCGTTGTCGAACACCGCGACGCGCGCCTCGGGTTCGACGAAGTCGGCACCTTCAGCGGTGACGCGGGCCACGAAGTCGACGATCGCCGACTTCGCGGCACCATCGGTCCACCCGTCGAGCATCAGCCGCCCCGGGTGGCGAGGAACTTCTCGAGCTCCTCGACCGCGTGGTTGATGGTGAACGACGCCGGTTCCTGGCGCGGCGGGAACTCCTTGAACGTCTGGAGGAACTGCGTCGCGATGGCGGAGCCGTACAGCACCAGGTAGATGCGGTCGATCACCCAGTCCCAGTACGTGTTCGACGTGATGTCGGCGCGCTCGTAGGGGTCGGTGCGAAGGTTGAACAGCTTCGGCGCGCGTAGCTTCGTGAACGGTTCGAACCAGATCTCCAGCGTCCCCTGGGCGCGCTGCTCCTGGAAGACGACCTTCCAGTTCTCGGCGCGGATGCCGAGGACGTCGCAGTCGTCGGAGAAGTAGATCATCCCGCGTCGCGGGCTCTTGTCGACCTCACCGGTGAGGTAGGGCACCAGGTTGAAGCCGTCGATGTGCACCTTGTAGGTCATGTCACCGGCGGTGTGGCCGGCCTTGAGCTTCTCGACGATGTCCGGATCGCCCGCGGCGGCGAGGAACGTCGGCAGCCAATCGTGGTGCTGGACGATCTCGTTCGACACCGAGCGCGGCGCGATCTTCCCCGGCCAGCGGATCAGCTCGGGGATGCGGAAGGCGCCCTCCCAGTTGGTGGCCTTCTCGCTGCGGAACGGAGTGGTCGCGCCGTCCGGCCAGCTGTTGGCGTGCGGGCCGTTGTCCGTGGAGTAGATGACGATGGTGTCCTCGGCGAGGCCGAGGTCGTCGATGAGGTCGAGCAGCGTACCCACGTTGCGGTCGTGGTCGATCATCGTGTCGTGGTACGGCGACTGCCAGCGGCCGGCCTGGCCCAGGCTCTCGGGCTTGGTGTGCGTCCGAAAGTGCATGTGGGTCATGTTCATCCACACGAAGAAGGGCGTGCCTGCTTCGTGCTGGCGGGTGATGAAGTCGACGCAGGCGCCGGTGGTCTCGTCGTCGATGGTCTCCATCCGCAGTTTCGTCAGCGGGCCGGTGTCCTCGATGCGCTGCTTGCCGACGGGTCCGTAGCGCTCGTCGACCTCGTCGGACTCCTCGTCGGTGGCCCAGGAGTGAATGACGCCCCGCGGCAGGAGCCGGGCGCGCATGATCGGCGCCTCCTCGGCGGTGGGGTAGTCCGCGTTCTCCGGCTCCTCCTCGGCGTTGAGGTGGTAGAGGTTGCCGAAGAACTCGTCGAAGCCGTGGGCGGTCGGCAGGTACTTGTTGAGGTCGCCGAGGTGGTTCTTGCCGAATTGACCGGTGGCATAGCCCATCGGCTTGAGCAGCTCGGCGATGGTCGGATCCTCCTTCTGGAGGCCGATGTCGACGCCGGGCATGCCCACCTTGCTCATCCCGGTGCGGTAGACGCTCTGGCCGGTGATGAACGACGACCGGCCGGCGGTGCAGCTCTGCTCACCGTAGGAGTCGGTGAACAACATCCCCTCGTCGGCGATGCGGTCGATGTTGGGTGTCGAGTACCCCATCATCCCGCGGCTGTAGCAGCTCAGGTTCGAGATGCCGATGTCGTCACCCCAGATGACCAGGATGTTCGGTTTGGAATCGGGCATGGCAATCCTCGTCTCGAATTTGCGGAGCCGTAAGTAACGATGCGACCCTAGTCGGCCGCCAGGAAGTCCTCGAGCTTCTCGACGATCTGGTCGACGCTGAAGCTCGCCGGTGGATGCCGGGGCGGAAACTCCTTGAACGTGTCGAGGAACATCGACGCCATCGCGGTCGCGTAGAAGACGAAGAAGTCCCGTCGCAGGAACCACTCGTAGTAGGTGTTGGACGTGATGTCGGCATACTCGAACGGGTCGGTGCGGAGGTTGAACAGCTTGGGGACCCGTAGCGGCGTGAATGGCTCGGCCCACGTCCGCAGCGTGCCCTGACAGCGTTGCTCGGCGAACACGATCTTCCAATTCTCGAAACGCATCCCGACGAGTTGGGCGTCGTCGTTGAAGTAGAAGAAGCCCCGTCGCGGGCTGTGCTCGACCTCGCCCATCAGGTACGGCAGCATGTTGAAGCCATCGATGTGGACCTTGTATTCGGTTTCGCCGTCGGCCCCGGCGGCGAAGCCCTTCTTGAGTTTCTCGCTGACGTCGGGGTCGCCTGCGGCGGCCAGCAGGGTCGGCAGCCAGTCGTGGTGCTGGATGATCTCGTTGGAGACGCTGCCCGCCTCGATGTGCCCGGGCCAGCGGATCAGCTCCGGGATGCGGTAGGCACCCTCCCAGTTGGTGTTCTTCTCGCTGCGGAACGGTGTGGTGCCGGCGTCGGGCCAGGAATTGCGATGTGGCCCATTGTCCGTCGAGTAGATGACGATGGTGTCGTCGGCGATGCCGAGGTCGTCGAGCGCGTCGAGCACGGTGCCGACGTTGCGGTCGTGGTCGATCATCGCGTCGTGGTACTCCGACTGCCACCGCCCGGCCTGGCCCTTGCTGCCGGGCTTGAGGTGCGTGTAGAGGTGCATGTGGGTGAAGTTGCACCACACGAAGAACGGCGTGTCGGCCTCGTGTTGCCTGGTGACGAACTCGACTGTGCGATCGGCGATGTCGTCGTCGATGGTCTCCATGCGCTTGGCGGTCAACGGGCCGGTGTCGACGATGGTCTGCTTGCCGACCGGACCGAACTTCTCGTCGGCGGGCTCCGTGGAATCCTCGGGCAGGGCCTTGCAGTCGAGGACGCCGCGCGGAAGCGCCAGCTCGTACAGCCGCGGGAACTGATCCTTGTGCGGGTAGTCGAACTGCTCGGGCTCCTCCTCGGCGTTGAGGTGGTAGAGGTTGCCATAGAACTCGTCGAAGCCGTGCACCGTGGGCAGGAACTTGTTCAGGTCGCCGAAGTGGTTCTTGCCGAACTGGCCGCATGCGTAGCCCATCGGCTTGAGCAGTTCGGCGATGGTGGGATCCTCGGCAGCCCAACCGATGTCGACACCAGGCACGCCGACCTTGCTCATTCCGGTGCGATACACGCTTTGTCCACTGATGAAGGCTGCCCGCCCCGCGGTGCAGCTTTGCTCGCCGTAGGAATCGGTGAACCGCATGCCCTCCTTGGCGATACGGTCGATGTTCGGCGTGCGGTAGCCCATCATCCCGTCGCTGTAGCAGCTCAGGTTGCTGATGCCGATGTCGTCGCCCCAGATGACGAGGATGTTGGGCTGTCCGTTGGGCATCGCGCGTCTCCTTGCCGTGGGTTCCGTCGATCGTAGAGCCGTTGAGGCGTCGGGGTCAGGCCTTTCGTCACCGAACGGCAGGCGGAATCGGGCCGACGAGCGCACAATCGCAGGCGTGTTGGCCGTCGAACTGCTCGTGCGCGTCGGACTCGCGACGGCCTTGGGCGTGGCAATCGGCCTGGAGCGGCAGTGGCGCGCCCGGATGGCCGGTCTGCAGACGATGGCGCTGGTGAGCACTGGATCCGCCCTATATCTGATCCTCGGCGCGTACAGCTTCCCGGGCTCCGACCCGACCCGCGTCGCCGCGCAGATCGTCACCGGCATCGGCTTTCTCGGTGCCGGCGTCATCATGAAGCAGGGTCTCTCGGTGACCGGCCTCAACACCGCGGCCACCCTGTGGTCCACCGCGGCGGTGGGCGCGCTGGCTGGTGCGTGGCTCTGGCGGGAGGCCATCGCCAGCGCGGTGATCGTGGTGGCGGTGAACCTGTTCCTCCATCCGCTGGCCGAGATGATGGATCGGCGCAAGCACTGGGCGGGCCGCGAACACCCGCCGGTCGAGTATTTGGTGAGCGTGACCTGCCGCGCCGACCGGGAGACGGAGGTGCGTGACCTGATGCTGCGCACCGTCCGGACTCCGGAGTTGCGGATGACGTCGATGCGGTCCGCTCCCGGGGCGACCGACGCGGTCGAGATCCGAGTCGGCCTCTCCTGTGCGGCCCGTGACGACGGGGTGGTCGAGGAGGCCGCCGGTGCGCTCGCGTCCGACCCACGGGTTCAGTCGGTGCACTGGAGCGTGCCGGAGGAATCGGCCGAGGGCTTCGCCCGCCCCTGAGTCTCACGTCCTCGCACCGAGCGTGCTCTCGTGTCACGCTTTTCGCGAAAAGACGTGACGGTAATCAACGTTCGGCGGGGCGTCAGCGGGAGGCGGTCGCCGGGTCCCGTCCCGCCGCCTTCATGCGCGTGTACAGCTCGGTGTAGTACGGCAGGCACTCGGCCAGCGCCTGCTCGGTGGTGAACAGCGGCTCGTACCCGAGGTCGCGCCTGGCCTTCTCGATCGAGAAGTAGTTGTCCCGCGAGATTCGTTCGACGGCAAGCGGTTCCAGCAGTGGCTTGGGCAGGCCGAACCGGAAGTGCAGGAACTGCCACACCGTCATCGCGAACTTCACCAGCCCGCCCGGCACGCGGAACGTCGGGAACGGCTCACCGCACGCCTCGACGACGGGGCGGGAGAACTCGAACATGTTGATCGGCTCGCCGTCGTTGACGAAGTAGGCCTGGCCGGGTGCGGTGCCGCCGGGCACCAGGTGCTCGGCGGCCAGGATGAAGCCGTGAATCAGGTTGTGCACGTAGGAGTTGTCGAGCTTGACGTCCTTGTTGCCGACCAGCACCTTCACGTGGCCGGCGAGCACGCTCTCGAACACCTTGCGGAACATGGTCTGATCGCCGCGGCCCCAGATGCCGCTGGGTCGGATCGAGCACGTCAGCATGCCCTCGACACCGTTCTGCGCGAGGACGAACTTCTCCGCCACCACCTTGGTCTCGGTGTAGAGGTCGTTGAACCGGCTCGTGTACGGCAGGGTCTCGTCCCCGCCGGAGATGACCTGGCCGCCCATCACCACGCTGTTCGAGGCGGTGTAGACGAAGCGCTTGACGCCGGCCCTCCGTGACGCGTGCACGAGGTTCTCCGTGCCGCCGACGTTGACGGCGAAACTGCGCCGCCGGTACTCCTCGGTGACCGAAGCACCGCCCATGAGGTCGATGATGGCTGCGGTGTGGATGACGGTGTCGACGTCGGCGACGGCCGCCGCCACGTCGTCGAGGACCGTGATGTCGCCGACGACGGTCTGCAACCGCGGGTGGTCCTCCACCGGCGACGGCACGCGATCGAAGGAGCGCACCTCCAGACCGCGGCCGAGCAGTTCGGTCACCAGGTTGGCGCCGACGAAGCCGGACCCTCCCGTGACGAGGACGCGGCCCAGGTCTGTGGTTTCACCCATGGCCGACGAGCTTAACTGAAACGTGTTTCAGTTACGAGCCCACGCGGGTCGGATGGTTGCCATCTCAACCTTCGTCGTCGTCCTTCGCGGCGAGCGCCTGCTCGACACGCTGGCGCGCGCCCTCGAGGTGCTGCTCGCAGCATTTGGCCAGCTCCTCGCCCCTTTCCCACAGGGTCAGGGACTCGTCCAGGCTGAGGCCGCCCTGTTCGAGACGGCGTACCACCTCGGCCAGTTCGTCCCGCGCCTCCTCGTACCCGAGCTTACTAATGGGCTTCATCTTCCCCCTCACTCGTGGCGGTGATCGCGCCGTCGGCGACCCGGATGCGCAGCCTGGTCGAGGCCGGTGCGTCACCGATGGACCTCAGGACGGCCGCCGGCCCCTCGACGGGCACGGTCTGGACGACGGCATAGCCGCGCGCCAGCGTCGCCGCCGGACCCAGCGTGGTCAGGCGGGCCGACATGTGACCGATCCGCTCGGTCTCCACGGCGATCAGCCTGGTGACGTCGCGTCGCGCGGCGGTCAACGAACGGTGGATCTCCTCGCCGCGCGCGTCGATGGCTGCCAGCGGTTGCGCGAGTACGGGACGGCTGCGCAGCTGGATGATGGCGTGCTGCTCGCGCCGCACCCAGTTGCGTAGCGCCCGTGCACTGCGCTCGCGCAACTCGCCCACCAGGAGCTGTTCGGCGGCGGCGTCGGGCACCACGCGCTTGGCCGCGTCGGTGGGCGTCGCCGCGCGGACGTCGGCGACGAGATCGCACAGCGGGTTGTCCGGTTCGTGGCCGATGGCGGTGACGACCGGTGTCACGCACTTGCCGATCTCGCGGCACAGCGTCTCGTCCGAGAACGGCAGCAGGTCCTCGAAGCTGCCGCCACCGCGGGCGACGACGATGACGTCGACGTCCGGGTCGGCGTCCAGTTCGCGTAGCGCCGCGACCACCTGGGGGACGGTGTTGGGTCCCTGCACGACGGGGTTGCGGATCTCGAAGCGCACCGCGGGCCACCGCGAGGTGGCCACCGAGACGACGTCGCTCTCCGCGTGGCTGGCTCGTCCCGTGATCAGGCCGATGGTGCCGGGCAGGAACGGGATCGGTCGCTTCAGGCGCGGGTCGAAGAGGCCCTCCGCGTCGAGCAGTCGGCGCAGCCGGTCGATGCGGGCCAGCAGCTCGCCGATCCCGACCGCGCGAATCTGGTTGACGCGCAACGAGAACGAGCCGCGCCCGACGAAGAAGCTGGGCCGCCCGTGCATGATGACGCGGGTGCCCTCGGCGAGCTTCACCGGTGCGTTGTGGACGAGGTCGCGCGGGCAGGTGATCTGCAGCGACATGTCCGCCGACGGATCGCGCAGCGTGATCCAGGCGGTACTCGAATTGGGCCGCACCGTCATCTGGGCGATCTGGCCCTCCACCCACACCGTGCCGAGTCGGTCGATCCAGTCCTTGACCAACATCGACACCGAGCGGACCGGGTAGGGGTTGTCGGGGGACTTGCCCGGCTTTTCGGCGGGTGTCTCCGGTTCGGTCACGAGCGCGACGGAGTCACGTTCCGGGCGAGCGAAGCGACGGGAGTCACTTGGCCGACGCGCGCGTGATCCTGTTGGCCAGCAGGGTCTGGAACGGCGCGCGCGCCTTCGTCGACTCCTCGAAGGCGAGCAGTGCCTCGAGGTCGCCGATCTTGAGCGAGGTCAGCCGGGCCCGCAGCTGCGCGAGGGTCAGCGACTCGTAGCCGACCTCCGCCACGATGGCCGGCGCCTCGGACGGCGCGGGCTCTGGCTCGTCGACGACCTTCTGGGGCTCGCCGGTGCTGTAGAGCGCGAAGCGGCCCTCGGTGCGGCGTTCGCCGTCCTGGCGGGCCTCGGAGATATCGGTCACGTCGGCGCCGAGGTCCTCGTCGAACGTCGCCCATTCGGGCTGCTCGTCCTTCGGCGGGAACAGCGACTCGAGGGTCTCGTCACCGCGGTTGACGAGGTCGGCGACGTCCTGCTGTACCTTCATCACGGCGTGCGCGAGCTGGCTCGCCACCGTCATCGGATAGGTGAGGATCGTCTGGGGGAGCCTGCGGGTTTCCTCCAGCGCGGTCACTGCCGCGCCGACCAGCAGACGAACCCCATAGGGTGCAGTAGCCATGGGGCCAGCCTACGGCTGGCAGCTCGGGGCCGGCAGTAAGTACCCTTGAGGCATGTCAGCCACGGTGAACATGGGCATCCCCGGTGCCGCCAGCACGGTCGTCGACCGGGTCGCGGGTAAGCGGGTCCTCCTCGCCGAACCTCGCGGCTACTGCGCGGGGGTGGACCGGGCGGTCGAGACCGTCGAGCGCGCGCTCGAGAAGCACGGCGCCCCGGTGTACGTCCGGCACGAGATCGTCCACAACCGCTACGTCGTGGAGACCCTCGCCAAGGCAGGCGCCGTCTTCGTCGAGAAGACCGACGAGGTGCCCGAGGGGGCGCTCGTGGTGTTCTCCGCACACGGCGTCGCACCCACCGTCCACGTCGAGGCCGCCGAGCGGAACCTGCGGACCATCGATGCGACGTGCCCGCTCGTGACCAAGGTGCACAACGAGGCCAAGCGCTTCGCCCGCGACGACTACGACATCCTGCTCGTCGGCCACGAGGGCCACGAAGAGGTGGTCGGCACCGCCGGCGAGGCACCCGACCACGTCCAGGTCGTCGACAACCCGGACGCCGTCGACAAGGTCACCGTGCGCGACCCGAACAAGGTCATCTGGCTGTCGCAGACCACTCTCAGCGTCGACGAGACGATGGAGACCGTCCGGCGGCTGCGGGAGAAGTTCCCGACGCTGCAGGATCCGCCCAGCGACGACATCTGCTACGCCACCCAGAACCGTCAGGTCGCGGTCAAGGCCATGGCGCCGGAGTGCGATCTGGTGATCGTCGTCGGATCCACCAACTCGTCGAACTCGGTGCGTCTGGTCGAGGTGGCTCTCGGCGCCGGCGCCGCCGCGTCCCACCTCGTCGACTACGCCGAGGACATCGACCCGACCTGGCTCGACGGCGTGACCACGGTCGGCGTCACGTCCGGCGCATCGGTTCCCGAGGTGCTGGTGCGCGGGGTGCTGGACAGGCTGGCCGAGTACGGCTTCGGCACCGTTCAGCCGGTGACCACCGCCAACGAGACGCTCGTCTTCGCCCTACCCCGGGAGATCAGGGCCGCTCGGCACTGATCCGGCCGCGGTCAGACGTCGTACTCCCAGGAGTCCGCGTCCGTGCTGCGCGTGCGGCGCTGCGGCCTGCGGGGAGACTCGCCGACGGCCTCGTCGTCTCCGGCCCGGTACCGCACCCGTGAGATCGGGTGATGGGTGCCGCTGCCGTTCGTTCCCACGGGCGGTCCCGCTGCCGCGGACGGCCGGTAGCCGTCGTAGTTCTCGTACGGTTCGTAGTCGGGCATGCGGGTGCGGCGCTCCGACCGTGCACCCCGGTCCGGCCGGTCGTACCGGTCACCGCGCTCGTAGCGATCCTCGCGCTCCCGACGGACCGGGCGGTCGGTGCGGTCACGACGGGCGGCGCGCTCCTGGCGGTCCCGTTCCGAGCGGCGCTCGACGGGCGGGAGGTTGCGACGGTCGCGGGTGTCGTCGGTGCTGCGGGGACGCCGGCGGGGTTCGGCACCGGGGTCGACGGGGGGTCTCGACCGCCGCGGCCGGGCCTGTACCGGTTCGATGATCTCGGTCTCCGCGGGGCGGGCGTGCCGGGACCGGGCCGCCGACGCCGTCCGCGGTCGGCGGGGCCGGGGTGCTTCCTCGTCCTCCACCGCATCCACCGCCGGCTCCACGGGGCGGCGCCGACTGCGCCTCGCCGGGGTCTCGACTGCTGCTTCTTCGGCCGGCTCGGCGGCGGCGGCCCGGGCGGCGGAGCGCCGGCTCGCCCTCCTGGGGGTGGGCTCGTCGTCGCCGTCCGGGGCTTCGACCGGTTGGTTGCGCCGCGCCAGCGAGTTGAGGTACCAGCGGGCGACGCCGATGACGAGGACCGTCGCCGCGGTGAAGAACATCAGCGGGAAGCGTTCGATCAACGGATAGCCGCAGTTGATCAGGATGTCCTTGACGCCGTTGATCTCGCTGCCGTGGAACAGGAAGAAGGCCGTCGGCACGGCGACGAAGAGGATCAGCGCGGGCTGGATGACGGCGGTGAACAGACCGGACTGCCGGACGGCGAGAACCGCGAGGATGCACCCGGTGACGTAGCACACGGTGAAGGCGGCGCTCAGCGTCTTGCCGCCCGATCCGGCGTCGTACGCGAAGCCGATCGCGGTCGCCGTCACCGCGAGCAGAACCGCGGCCCACCAGGGAAGACCGGGAAGCCGAGGCAACGCCGAACGGTGTTCGGCGGGGATCGCCGAACGCGCACGCTGACCTGACACACGTCGACCGTACCGGCAATGCCTCCCCGAGCGCTGCCAGCGCGCGTCGGCGTGGCAACCCGCACGCCTAGACTGTCTAACCCGTGGGCCTCAACCTCGGAATCGTCGGGTTACCGAACGTGGGAAAGTCGACGCTGTTCAACGCGTTGACTCGAAACGACGTACTCGCCGCCAACTACCCGTTCGCCACCATCGAGCCGAACGAGGGCGTGGTCGCGCTGCCCGACCCGCGGCTCGACAAGCTCGCCGAGATGTTCTCGTCGGACAAGACCGTGCCCGCCCCGGTCACGTTCGTCGACATCGCGGGCATCGTGAAGGGTGCATCCGAAGGTGCGGGGCTGGGCAACAAGTTCCTCGCCAACATCCGTGAGTGCGACGCCATCTGTCAGGTGGTGCGCGTGTTCGCCGACGACGACGTGGTGCACGTCGACGGCAAGGTCGACCCCGCGTCCGACATCGAGGTCATCGAGACCGAGCTGATCCTCGCCGACATGCAGACGCTCGAGAAGGCGGTGCCGCGCCTGGAGAAGGAAGCCCGCAACAACAAGGACCGCAAGCCGGTCCACGAGGCCGCGGTCGCCGCGCAGGCCCTACTCGACCAGGGTACGACGCTGTTCGCCGCCGGTGCCGACGTCTCGCTGCTGCGCGAGCTGAACCTGATGACGACCAAGCCCTTCCTGTACGTCTTCAACGCCGACGAGTCGGTGCTGACCGACGAGGCGCGCAAGGCCGAACTACGCGCGATGGTGGCCCCCGCCGACGCCGTGTTCCTCGACGCGAAGATCGAGGCCGAGCTGCAGGAGCTGGACGACGAGTCCGCCGCCGAACTCCTCGAGTCGATCGGCCAGACCGAGCGCGGCCTGGACGCGCTGGCGCGGGCGGGTTTTCACACGCTGAAGCTGCAGACCTACCTCACCGCGGGCCCGAAGGAGTCCCGCGCGTGGACGATTCACCAGGGCGACACCGCGCCCAAGGCGGCCGGCGTCATCCACACCGACTTCGAGAAGGGCTTCATCAAGGCCGAGATCGTGTCCTACGACGACCTGGTCGAGGCGGGCTCGATGGCCGCGGCCAAGTCCGCAGGCAAGGTGCGCATCGAGGGCAAGGAATACGTGATGGCCGACGGCGACGTGGTGGAGTTCCGCTTCAACGTCTAGGCCCGCCGTTTCACCATCGGCGATGCCTCGCCGTTACGTGGCACTCAGGGCGAGCGCCGCATGGGGGCGCGTCGAGCTGGTGCCAGCTCGTCGAAGGCGCTCGACCTCGGTGAATCCGGCCACGGACAGCCTGCGGGACAACTCATCGACAGGCCAGCGGTAGGCGGTCGTCACCTTGTGATCGAAGGGTTCGATCTCGTCGCCATCGAAGAAGCCGACGACGAGCCTTCCGCCATCGCGTAGCGTCCGCCGAAATTCGTCGAGGACGGTCGCGAGTTCGGCTGGCTCGCAATGGATCAGCGAGTACCACGCGAGGATTCCGTCGAGTGTGCCGTCTGGCGTGTCGAGGCGGTGTAGCGAGCCGACGGTGAAGTCGAGGTCCGGCCAGTTCGAGCGGGCACTGCTGATGAACGCCGGCACCAGGTCGATGCCCTTCGCGCTGACGCCTAGGTTCTTCAGGTATGCAGTGAGGTGCCCGGGCCCGCAACCGGCATCGAGGACTGTGCCGTGGCAGCTTCCGAGGCTGCGTTCGAGGAATGCGAGATCCTCGGGATCGACACGAGCCGTGGCGCCGAACATGTCGATGTAGACGTCGGCCATCTCGGTGTAGCGACGTCGGACGGCGGCGTCGGTCATGTCGCAGAGCCTATGAGTTCGTCGGTGTCCGTTGCGCGGTGGTGGCCCGTCGTCGAGACTGCGCGGAGGGTTGCGATTCGGCCGGATTCACGACCGTGGACGCAGTTTTGACGTGAGACGCTGTCGCTCAGGGCCGATCCGAGAAGTAGGCGTCCATGCCCGCGACGTCGGACAGGTACGTCTCCACGGCGCTGATCCGGCCATCGGTGATGGTGCAGACGGTGGCGAGGTGTTCGTCGAGTACCAGCGCGCCACGAGTGGCCCGGTTGTGGATGGCCAGCGCCATGTTGTCCCGGCTCACCAGCACGTGCTCGAGTGTGAAACTCGGCCCGTAACTGGCGATCAGCTTGGCCCGCTCGATCACCTCGACGACGCCGCTCGCCGTTCCGGAGATCAGGTTGTTGCCGGGCAACGTCCACGTGACGTCGGGTGTCACGATGCTCTCGAGCGACGCCCAGTCGCGCGCGACGAGCGCCTGGTGGAAGTCCGTTGCGAGACGCTGCTTGACATCTTCGGACGTCATCGTTCTCCTTCTGGCCGGCCCCCAGAGATCGGCAACCGTCGGTGTGCCCGTTCGATTCCCGCCCTCGTCCGCCGGCGATAAATGCGTCGACGAAACGCCGCTCGACCCTGTACTCATGCCTGATGAGCGCCGACGCCCCGTCCGACGTCGACATGGCCAACGAGGCCCTGTCGCAGATCATCGGCAGCGCCTTCAGGCACGTCGTGATGTGGCAGTACGGGTTCGTCCTGCACATCGGCAAGGACTATCGCGTTACCGTCGAGAGTCCGGTCTCCATCGCCGTCGGCGGGACCGTCTGGACCGGGGAACCCGGGTCGGCGGAGCAGCGGCTGAAGGTCGTCCGCGGCGACGTGGTGTCCGCAACCGTCACTGCCGGCGGCGGACTGCAGCTCGCCATCGGTGACGCCGAGATCTGCGTCGACCCCGATCCCGACTACGAGTCGTGGCAACTCGGAGACATCGACGGCCCGATACTGATCGGCATGCCTGGCGGCGGCATCGCGGTCTGGTCCCGCTGACCGGTCTCGAGTGTGGGGTTCCTATACGCAGTTCGGCCCTTTCGCGTACACGAGGCCCACACTCGGCGGGCCGGGGATCGCAGGAGCACGGCCGACGGGAAGCCCGCGGCGACCCATGGCCTACTATCTGCGTATGAATGCAGATAGATGCGCGAGGCGCCTGCCCGACGACGAGGTCGACCTCGTCGTCGAGGTGTTCCGCATGCTCGCCGACGCGACGCGCGTGCAACTGCTCTGGGCGTTGGTGCGTCGTGAGATGTCGGTCAACGACCTCGCCGTCCACATCGGGAAGCCCGCGCCGTCGGTCTCGCAGCACCTGGCCAAGCTGCGGATGGCGCGGCTGGTCCGTACCCGCCGCGAGGGAACGACGATTTACTACAGCCTGGACAACGACCACGTCGCGCAACTGGTGACCGACGCCGTCTACAACGCCGAGCATGCGGGTCCGGGCGTGCCTGGCCACCACCGCGATGCTGCTGAACTCGCGATGCTGCACGCGACCACGCCGTCGACCGCCGCGAAGGGGAGGGGAGCATGACCCACGAACCCGCGCACGACGCGACTGAACACGGCCATGACCACGACCACGGCGGCGGGCTTCGCGCCGCGGTCCGCGAGGTGTTCGCTCCGCACAGTCACGACGCCTCCGACAGCATCGACGGCGCCCTGGAGTCCAGTGCGGCGGGCATCCGGGCGGTCAAGATCAGCCTGCTCGCCCTCGGCGCCACCGCCATCGCGCAAGTGGTCATCGTGGCCGTCTCGGGATCGGTCGCCTTGCTCGCCGACACGATCCACAACTTCTCCGACGCGTTGACGGCCATCCCGCTGTGGATCGCGTTCGCGCTGGGCACCCGGGCGGCCACGCGTCGCTACACCTACGGATTCGGCCGCGCCGAGGACGTCGCCGGACTGTTCGTCGTGGTCATGATCGCCCTCTCGGCCGTGATCGCCGGGATCGAATCCATCCGTCGCCTCATCGATCCGGTGCCCATCGAGCACGTCGGCTGGGTGGCCGCCGCCGGCCTGGTCGGCTTCGTCGGCAACGAACTCGTCGCCGTCTACCGCATCCGGGTGGGACGACGCATCGGTTCGGTGGCGCTCGTCGCCGACGGATTGCACGCTCGCACAGACGGTTTTACGTCGCTCGCCGTCCTGTTCGGCGCAGGTGGCGTCGCGCTCGGCTTTCCGCTGGCCGATCCCATCATCGGCCTGCTGATCACCGTCGCGATCCTCGCCGTGCTGCGCACCGCCGTCCGCGACGTCTTCCGCCGGCTGATGGATGGCGTCGATCCGGCTCTGGTCGACGCCGCGGAGGCTGCGCTGGCTGCCGAGGCGGGCGTCACCGAGGTGCGTAGCGTGCGGATGCGGTGGATCGGGCACCGCCTTCACGCGGACGCCGAACTCGACATCGATCCGGCGACCAGCCTCACCGATGCCCATCGGATCGCCCACGAAGCCGAACACACGCTGACCCACGTCGTACCGAAGCTGTCGTCGGCGCTGGTGCACGCCTATCCGGCCGAAACCCACTGACTGGTCACGTCTAGATCGAGTCCATTGCGCCTACGCGCGGACCGCCTCCGTTTCCCCATGCACGGCGCTGGGTAGCCGGTTCGACGGGTCGGGCATCGTTCGCATCGATGCGAGCGTTGACATACGTACACACGCCGAGGTCGAAGGTGGCCGCGGACGACGCACATGGAGGATCTCGACCATGATCAGGCACGTGATGGCAACTGCACTGCTCAGCGGCGCAGTGGGCGCGGCAGCGATCGGGGTGGGAGTGGGCGCGGCGCACGCCGATCCCAACAAGCACGACGGCTGCTGGCCCTACGCATGCGACGTCTTCCAGGGACCCCCCGGTCAGAATCCGTTCGGGCCGCCCGGACAGGTCAAGAAGGCGCCATTCCTCGGGCCGTTCCCCAACCCGGTCTACGGCGTCCCGCCGGGCCACTGGTGATGGCTCGATTCGCCTATGCCGCGAGGTCCTTGGCCGCCTGAGCGAAGACGTCGTTCGCATGGCTGACTGCGATGAAGTGGCCGCCGTCTAGGACCGGATGCCACACCGCACCGGGAGTCGCCGCGGCGACCGCCTCGTTGATCGCCGACGGCACCAGGGTGTCGGCGCTGCCCTGCCAGAAGTGCACCGGCCGATCGATGTTCGCGACGTCGAACGGCCACGCCTCGTACAGCAGGGTGGCGTCCACGACGAGTCCGTCCGCGCCCTGCCGGAAGCACTCCCGACTGGCCTCGAGGAACGTCGTCATCACGTCGTCGTCGGCCAGCACCTCGCGGTCGGCGTCGCATACCGACTTGACGATCGCCTTCGAGTACGCGTCGTCGAAGTGCTTGATGCTCATGCCCAGCACCTCGTACATCAGCGTGAAGCCCGGGTGGAAGTGCAGCGCCAACCGGCCGCCCAGGGCGTCGGCGCTGCTCTGGAACTTCTGCGCCCAGTTCGCGCCGAACGTCCCGTAACTGGCGCCACCCACGCAGGACACGTGGACGAGACGCGCAGGATCGAGGTAGGCGGCTGCCGCGAGCGCCCACGGGCCACCCTCGGACCACCCGGTCACCGCGAACCGCTCCGCGCCGAGGGAGTCCGCGAGCAGCTGGAGGTCGGCGGCCCAGTCCTGGAAGGTGCGGTCGGGGTGCGGGTTCGAGCGTCCGATGCCGGGACGGTCCGCGCAGACGACGCGCAACCCGTTGGCCGTGGCGGCCGCGTCGAAGAGTTCGACCTCCAACCGACTGGAGGGTCCACCGTGGTTGTGCAGGACGAGCGGTCCGGCGTGATCGCCCACCTCGAGGTAGGTCACGGTGCGGTCGCCTGCGCGGATGCTTCCCTCGATGGGCACGTCGTCCTCGGTGGTGCTCTCGGGCCGGCGCCCGGTCAACCGATCGACGGGCCGCCGAACGTGGGCGGGGGTGGTGCCTGCTGCGGAGCGCCACGCCAGGGGTTGATGACGTTGGCGACGACGTCGACGACGCCGTAGGAGTTCCAGTACCAATCGTGACAGACGCCCCAATCCCAGGAGACCACCTGGTGCCCCGGGAGCAACGGGTCGCCGGGGCACCAGTGCGTGCAGGTCAATCCCGGTGGACAGTTGCCGCCCTGATAGCTGGGGCCGGGCTGAGCCTGCGCCGAGGCGCCGAGTCCGATGCCCGCCGATCCCACTGCCATGGCGACCATCGCCGCCGTCGTCCATCGCCAGATGTGTGTCATCAGACCCTTCCCGTCGTCGAACGCGCGCTCCCCGCGGCTCATCCGTGACGCGAGTACACGGGGACGCTTCGGCTACCGATCCCACGTTGCGTGCCGCGCCTCGCTTCCCGCCGATCGGTGGGCCCCGTGGCTGACCCGGCACGAGTCCGTGATGGGGCACAATCGCGAGGGTGACCACGCCGCCACGACCCCCGGGAGAGCCTGACTGGCGCGGTCGACGCACTCCGCCGCCACCGCGTGGACCCCGTCCGCCGCAGCCGCCGCGTCCGCCGGAGGCGCAACCGCCGCGTGGGCCTCGTCCGCCGCAGCCGGGTCGTCCTCCACAACCGCCACGTCCGCCGCAACCACCGCCGCGCCAGCCGCTGCCACCACGCCAGCCGCAGCCGCCACGGCCGCGTCCGCCGCAACCTCGCCCGCCCGAGCCGCGGACCGAGCAGATCCGCGCTCCTCGCAAGCCCGTCGACCCGGCGCGCACCGAGAAGATTCCGCAGCCGCAATCACCGGCCGATGCCTCACCGACTCGGGAGATCCGGCGCCCACCGCCGCCGGGCGCGCCACCTCCTCGCCCGCCGATGCCGGAGGCGAGGCCGATCGCCGGCACGCCCCGACCGTCCGACGGGGGTGAGCCGCTGGAGCCGGCGTCCTCGACCGAGGGCGTCGACGTCGCACCGAAGCCGCGCAAGGGCACGTTCTTCACCCGGCAGACGACGATCCTGCTCGCGATCATCGTGGTGGCGGTGCTCGCCGGCGGTCTCGCGGGCGGCGAACTCTATGCCCGGCACCGCGCGGACGGCATCCTCGTCGACGTGGCGCAGTGCGTCGTCGAGGACGGCGCCACGATCTCGTTCGGCGTGAACCCGCCGTTTCTGTGGCAGCACCTCACCGGCCACTACACGAACATCTCTGTGGTGACGGCCGGCGATCGCGTCCAGAGCGCCGACGGCATGACCGCCGACGTGACCCTCGAGGACGTGCGTCTGCAGGAGACGGCGGACTCCAAGGGCACCATCGGATCCCTCACTGCGGTGCTCACCTGGAAGTCGGCGGGCATCAAGGACACCGTCGCCGCCAACCTGCCCGGCGTGGGGAACCTGATCACCGACGTCCGCACCGATCCGTCGGCAGGCACGATCGTGATGGACGCGGGCAACGACAACGGCGTCACCGCCAAAC
This sequence comes from Mycolicibacterium sediminis, assembly GCF_010731735.1. GTDB lineage: Bacteria > Actinomycetota > Actinomycetes > Mycobacteriales > Mycobacteriaceae > Mycobacterium > Mycobacterium sediminis. The sequence goes on along the minus strand of NZ_AP022588.1, from coordinate 5,718,927 downwards.
CCGTCGTGAAGGACGGCAACCTCGACCTCGAGGTCCTCGACGTGCGGGGGCCGCTCGGCAAGGACACCGTGCAGTCGGCGTTGAACGACCTCACCAAGAAGCTGAACGACAACTACCCGCTGGGCATCCACGCCGACAGCGTCGAGGTCACCGGAGCCGGTGTCGTCGGAACGTTCTCCAGTCAGGACGCGTCGATCCCGAAGGAGGACGCGGACCCCTGCTTCGCGCGGTTGTGAGCCGGTCCCGACGAAAGTGGTCCGGTCCGTCGACCTCGGGGATGACATCGACGAACCGAACCATGCGTGACAACGCATACGTGCCGATGCGCATTCCCGGCGCGGCTCAGAGGGTGACGGCGATTTCCTCGCCCAGCCGGTAGCCGGGAGCCAGCGGCAGGTCGTCGCCGCTCCAGAACTTGCCCGGGTCGAACCAGTTGTGGTGCTTCTCGGTGGCGAGCAGGCCCATCTCCTCGTAGGTGATGGCGACGGTCTCGGCGCAGTACGCCGTCTCGAGCCCGGCCTTGCGCTGCGCGTCCTTCTTCCGTTCGGCCGACTGGCGAACCATGCGGTGTACGAACGGGAGTCCGCGCGTGAAGTCGCTGACGACGGGGAGCCTGCCTCGCATCCACCGCCCGGTCAGGCGGGCGGTGGTGGGGAACGCCGTCCCGTCCATGCGGGCGACGACGCGCAGCATCTCGTCCTCCTGCTCCCGTGTCGCATACGGCGTCAGCTGCCGCAACCAGCACCGCTGGCCGTACACCAGCAGCCACTGCTCGACCGCCTGCTTGGCGTCGTTCAGCTGCACGCCGCGATGATGCGTACCCGTCCAGACGTCGAGCAGCTTCGCGCCGAGTTCGGCGTGCCAGATCAGCGGCGGAAGGTCGTCGATCGCCACCGTCATGCCTACGTGGTTGACCGGCGCGTTGGTCAGCGTCTGGATGGCCCGGTCGGGGCCGGAGTCCCCGCGGAACAGCCAGACGTCACCCGTCCGCGTCTCGGCCAGCGCGCGCTCCAACGTCACCGTGTTCGCTTTCACAGGCGCAGCTTAGGCAGAATTCGTCCATGCGAGGCATCTGGAAGTGGGTTGGCATGGCCGGTGTCGCCGGTGTGGTCGCCGGTGGCGTGCTCGTGGCACGCGACCAGCGCAAGCGGAAGTCGTACACACCCGACGACATTCGGGCCAGGCTGCATCAGCGGTTGGCCGAGGCCGGAGGCGCTGACTGAGGCGCGCGAACCGCGAGCGTGCGCTGACTCAGGTCCTGGACCGGCGTGTCGCCCGCAGACACGCACGCTCGCGGGAAGTCCCGCCTACCAGCCCTCGGTGAGGACGCGGTCGAGGGTGTCGACGTAGAAGTCCGCGCCCGCGAGATCGATGCACAACGGCGGCTTGGTCTTCAGGATGTTCTGGTGGTCGCCGGTGGGCTGGATGACGACGCCGAGGTCGAGCATGCGGTCGCAGATCGCGGCGGTCTCCTCCGGCGCCGGGGCCAGGGTGTCGCGATCGCGGACCATCTCGACGCCGAGGTAGAGGCCGGTGCCGTGCACGGTCCCGATGATCGGATGCCGATCGCCCAGGGCCACCAGTCGCTCCTTGAGGTGCCCTCCGACCCGTAGGGCGTTGCCCTGCAGGTCCTCGTCGGCGAGCACGTCGAGCACCGTCAGCCCGATGGCACACGACAGCGGGCTGCCTCCGGTGGACGAGAAGAAATAGCCCTCGGCGGCGAACGCGTCGGCCACCGCACGGCTGGTGATCACCGCACCCAGCGGGTAGCCGTTGCCCGTCGACTTCGCCACGGACACGATGTCGGGGACGACGCCCTGCTGGTGGAAGCCCCAGAACCAGTGACCGAGCCGGCCGAACCCGACCTGCACCTCGTCGGCGATGGCGAGGCCGCCCGCGGCCCGCACCGCCGCGTACACGTCGGCCAGGTAGCCGTCGGGCAGCGTCATGCCGCCCGCGTTGCCGTACACCGACTCGCAGATGAATCCGGCCGGCGGCCTGCCGTCGGCGACGAGTTCCTGGATCTGGCGCACCGCGTCGACCGCGTAGGCGCCGATGTCCGCGCCGCGGTACTTGCCGCGAAAGCTGTTGGGCGACTCCACCGTGTGCACCCAGTCGGGACGGGTGGTCAGGGCGTTGGGGTTGTCGGCGGTCGAGGTCGACACCGCGTCGGTGCCGTACGTCCAGCCGTGATAGGCCTCCCGCATCGCGACGACGTCGCGCCGTCCGGTTGCGGCGGTGGCCAGGCGGATCGCGAGATCGCTTGCCTCCGAACCGGAGTTGACGAGGAACACCGTGTCGAGTGAGTCGGGCAGCGTCGCGGCCACGCGCTCGGAGTATTCGACGACCGCCTCGTAGTTGAACCGCGAGTTGGTGTTCAGCCGTCGCAGCTGCCGGCTCGCGGCGTCGGCGATCCGCGGGTGGGCGTGACCGAGAACCGCCACGTTGTTGACCATGTCGAGGTAGACGCGGCCACGCGTGGACATCAGGTAGTTCCGCCAGCCACGCTCGATCTGCGGCGGGTCGGCGTAGTAGTGCTCCTGCACCGCGGCGAAGCTCTCGTCGCGCCGCGCCAACAACTCTCGGGTCGGAGCGGGCTCGGCGGCGGCGAGACCGAGCAGGGGAGCGGGATCGTGCGCGAGCGCCAGCCACCCCGGAGCCAGTTCCGTCGTCGTGAACGCGGGGGCGGGAGGGGCCGCCGCGGGCTTGGCGGCGACGGCGAACCAGTGCCCGCCGGTCGCAGTGGCGAGCGCGGCACCGACCGCCACGGCACCCGTCGCGGTGACCGCGACGCCCGCCACCGAGACCTCGACGTCGGCGGTCCGCAGGACGAGGCCACCTGGTACCTGCTCCACCTCGCCGGGCCACGGCGCCGTGATCGTCGCGTCGTCCGCCGCCCACAGCGCGATGCCCGTCGGCACGACCGCCGGACTGCTCTGGCTCAGCGCCGGTGCGCGCGTCAGCCGCGGTTGCCCGAACCTGGTGACGGCGAGGGCTGCACCGTCTCGCACTGCGGCCCTGGCGAACTCGTCCTCCACGCGCAGCGGCAGCCACCCGCCGGGCACGAAGGCGCCGTCGAAGGAATCGGACGTGGTCGACAGGTCCACCACGGCCACCGCGGCCGTGTCCAGCCCGGCGATCAGCGGCGCGCCCGTCAGCGGACGCGGCGGCTCGGCGAGCCCCAGGGCGTCGCGGATGACGCCCGTCATCACCTCGATCGGTACGGAGGTCGCCTCCTCGAACATCCGCCGTTCGGCGCCGGACTGGTCGGTGACGTAGTCGTTGTCGGGGTCGAGGACCGCCTGCTGCGCGCCGCTGGTGATCAGTACGGCCGTGCGCAGGACGAGCAGCGGCCACAGCGCGTCGGCCTCGGCCGGAGTGAGCGGGCGGATGGCGTGGAAGGCCGTGACGCCGGGGATGATCGACGTCGGCGAGGTACCCGGGTGCCCCAGGACCGACGACAGGGTCACGGCGAGTTCGGACACCGCCCACGTGTCGGACAGGTCGCCGAAGTCGATGATCCCGTCGGGGTGTCCCATGCCGGGGGAAGCGACGACGTTCGCATCGGTGAGGTCGAGATGCACTGCCTGGCAGGGCAGTTGGTCGGCCAACTCGGCGATGCGGGCACCGGCGTCCGCCGCGGCCCGGGTGAGGCGTTCGCGCAGCGGCTCGTCCGCGACGTGGGTCGCCAGCGTCGACACCACGTCGGCGCCGTAGCGCAGGTCCCACTGCAACGCCCGGTCCAGGCCCGGGTGGGCGAAGTCTCGCAGCGCGCGACTCACCCGTCCCGCGAGCGCACCCATGCCCGAGACGACCCGGGGTGACAGGTATCCGGCGTCGACCAGGGTGCCGCCGTCGAGGTACGGCAGCAGCCGGAAGTGGGCGGGTCGATCGAGGAGGCCGCTCACCGTCGTGCCGCGCTCGCCGGCACCGTTGCGGACGGGCACCGCCACCCGCAGGTCGGGCTCGGCCGCTGCGATCACCTCCGCGGCGGCGTCCTGCGCCTCGAGTTCGACGACCGTGAACGCGGGATTCGCGATCTTCAGCACGCCGAGTACGGCGCCGTCCACGCCATGCGCCAGGAAGTTCTTGTCTTGCTGGCTGCCGAGGGACTCGGCTCGCGCGGAGAGACCGTAGTGCGTGGCCAGGAGGTCCTCGGCCTGGGCCTCGCTCACCCGGGGCGCGGGGAGTTCGGGCTGCTCGAGGAAGTTGAAACCCGCGGTCACGACGCGACGAACCGGACGACGACGTCGGTGAAGGCATCGTTGTCGTCGCCCGCCGCGGTGTGCCCGGCGTCGGACAGTTCGACGAACTCGGCGCGCGGCACCTTCGCGAGGAAGTCCTCGACGCCCTCGGTGCTCACGACGTCCGACAGCTTTCCGCGGATCAGCAGGATGGGGATCTCCAGGCTGATCGCCGCCTGCTCGAGTTTGTCGACGCGGACGAACGGGTCGTCCTCGGGCTTCGTCAGGAACGCCGGATCCCAGTGCCAGTACCAGCGGCCGTCGCGTTGGCGAAGGTTCTTCGTCAGCCCGTCGACGTTGCGCGGCTTGTCCCGGTGGGGGAGGTAGGCGGCGACGGCGTCGGCGGCCTCCTCGAGCGAGGCGAAGCCGTCGATGCTGCTGAACATGAAGTCCCGGATGCGGGCGCTGCCGTCCTTCTCGAAACGCGGCACGACGTCGACGAGGACCAGCTTCGAGACCAGCTCGGGCCCCGCCTCGTGCGCGGCGGCGATGCCGGTGAGCCCGCCCATGCTGGCGCCGACCAGCACCACCGGCCGTCCGATCTGGTAGAGCACCTGCAGGGTGTCCTCGCACAGCGCCTCGACGGTGTAGGTGGCCGTCGGCGAGCGATCACTGTCGCCGTGCCCCCGGCTGTCCAGCGCGACGACGTGATAGCCGGCGTCGGCCAGGATCTGACCGGTGTTCTTCCAGGAGAACCGGTTCTGCCCACCGCCGTGCAGCATGAGGATCGTCGGGCGGTCCCGCGCGGACGACGCGTCGCGGTTCCACTCGTCGGCCACCAGGCTGAGGTCGTCGACGCCACGGAACGTCACGGTCTTCATCACGGTCGAGTCAGTCACGGACACCCTCTCGCCAAGCCCATGCGCGCACGCTACCCAGACGACGCATCGTCGCGGACGGTAACCCGGCCGTGAGGCGATGAGTTTCGCGCGCGGGGTCGGTCACAACGGCATGCCCAACATCACCCCATCGCTCTGGTTCGACGGCGTGGCCGTGGAGGCCGCCGAGTTCTACGTGTCGATCTTCCCCAACTCGTCCGTCGAGACCGTGGAGCGGTTCACCGACGCCGGTCCCGGGAAGCCCGGTGACGTCGCCTACGTGACGTTCCGGCTCGACGGGACGCGGTTCATCGGCATCGACGGCGGCCCGCAATTCCCGTTCACCGAGGCCGTGTCGTTCGAGGTGCTGTGTGCCGACCAGGAGGAGGTCGACTACTACTGGTCCGCGCTCGTCGAGGGCGGACGGGAGTCACAGTGCGGCTGGCTCTCGGACCGGTACGGCCTCGCCTGGCAGATCGTCCCCACCCGCCTCTACGACCTCATCGAGGACGACGACCCGGCGCGAGCGGCGGCGGCCAGCGCCGCGATGCTCGGCATGCGCAAGATCGTCGTCGCCGACCTCGAGGCGGCGGTCGCGAACCTCTGAGCCCCCCGGGTGCCTCGCCGCTCGGGGTACGGTGCCGTTCCCGGACGTGGTCGCCGACGGTCATCCGACGACCGGTTACGTTGGATCGAACGACCACGCGCCAGAGGAGCTGACATGGCAGACGACGCTGCCGACCCCACCCCGGAGGCGAGCGACACGGAGGGCGAGCCGGCCACTGCCGAACCGGTGGCCCCCGCAGAGCCGGCCACCGACACCGACGAACCGGTGACCTCGGGTCGCGCACCGCTGTCGCACGTGCGGCTGGCGCTCGTCGTCGGCCTCGTCCTGGTGGTGGCGCTCGGCGGTCTGACGGCCTGGCTCGGGTTCCGCGCCTACGAGTCCCACCGGGCCGACGCGCAGCGTCAACTCTTCCTCGAGGCAGGACGCCAAGGCGCACTCGACCTGACCACCATCGACTTCACCCAGGCCGATCAGGACGTGCAGCGCATCCTGGACAAGGCCACCGGACAGTTCTACGACGACTTCCAACGGCGGTCGCAACCGTTCGCGCAGGTGGTCCAGCAGGTCAAGTCGAAGTCCGTCGGCACCGTCACCGAAGCGGGCGTGATCGAGGAGTCCGACACCCGCGCCAAGGTCCTCGTCGCGATCACCGTCACCACGGCGATCGAGGGGCAACCCGAGCAGCAGCCGCGCGCGTGGCGGATGAAGATCTCGGTGGAGAAGGCCGGTGACGACGCGAAGGTGTCCAACGTGGAGTTCGTGCAGTGACCGAAAAGGACCAGACGGAGAAGGACTTGCCGACGACCGGCGACGAGCCCGAGAGCACGGCCGTCGAGGTCGACGACACCGACACCGAAGCCGATGCCGTCACTGCGGAACCCGAAGCGGGACGGCTGGATTGGGCACGGATCGCTGCCCAGGGGATCCTGCCCGGCCTGCTGCTGGTGCTCGCGGTGGCAGCGGGCTACCTGAAGTACGTCGACAATTCGGTGCGCATCGACGACCAGGCGCGCACCGAATCGGTGCAGGCGGCCAGGGACATCACGGTCGCCATGCTGTCGTACACGCCCGACAAGGTGGAGCAGCAGCTCGACGACGCCAGGAACCGGCTGACGGGCGCCTTCCAGGAGTCGTACTCGTCGCTGATCAGCGAGACCGTGATCCCCGGCGCCAGGGAGAAGCAGATCTCCGCGGTGGCGACGGTCCCCGATGCCGCCTCCGTGTCGGCCGACCCGGATCACGCGGTGGCGCTGGTGTTCGTCAACCAGACCGTCGTCGTGGGCGGCGACGCGCCCACCAACACCGCGTCCAGCGTTCGGGTGACCCTCGAGAAGTCCGGCGGGAAGTGGCTCATCTCCTCGTTCGAGCCGGTGTGACGCGATGACCGAACCTCGCCTCATCGACGTCCCCACACCCGACGTGAGCCTCAAGGCCCTGACGTGGGGGCCGTCCGACGGCCCGGTCGCGCTCTGCCTGCACGGGTTCCCCGACACGGCGCACGGCTGGCGCAAGGTCGCTCCCGCCCTGGTCGACTCGGGGTTCCGCGTCGTCGCGCCGTTCATGCGCGGCTACGCGCCGTCCTCGATCGCCGCGGACGGCAGCTACCACATCGGCGCGCTGATGACCGATGCCCTGCGGGTCCGCGAGGCGGTCGGCGGCACCGACCGGGACGTCCTGATCGGTCACGACTGGGGCGCCATGGCCGGTGCGGGTCTGGCGGCGATGCCGGACTCGCCGTTCGTCAAGGCCGTCATCATGTCCGTGCCCCCCGCGGCGGCGTTCCGCGGCAAGGTGCCCGATGCCACCGGACTCTTGGCCCAGATCCCGCGACAGTTGCTGCGCAGCTGGTACATCGCCTACAACCAGGTGCCGTGGCTGTCCGACCGGTCGGCGTCGTGGATGATCCCCCGCCTGTGGCGGCAGTGGTCACCCGGCTACGACGCCCGCGAGGACGTCGCCCACGTGCGGGCGGCGATCGGCGCGCCGGCGAATTGGCGTGCGGCACTTACCTATTACCGTCAGACGATGCGCGGGTCCGCACCGCCGGAGCGGTACGCCGAGGCGCACCGGCATTGGCTGCGGCCTCCGACGGTGCCGACGCTCTACCTGCACGGGACCGACGACGGGTGCGCGTCCGCCGCCTACTCCCGGTGGGTGGAACGCGTGCTTCCCGAGGGGAGCCGGGTCGAAACCGTGGACGGCGCAGGGCACTTCATGCAGCTCGACCGTCCGGACGCGGTCAGCCGTCTGATCGCCGCGTTCGTCGGGGCCTAGCGCTTCTTCAGCGCCGGGTGGCTGCTCGCCAGGACGGGCAGCAGCAGCCGGCGGGGGAGCACCTTGTACGCGGCGGCGCCGATGCGGTTGAACACGCCGGGCACGATCACCGACCTGCCCGCGGCCAGCCCGTCGATCGCGGTTCGGGCCACCTCGTCGGCGTCCACCCACATGACCTTCGGCAGCGATGCCTCGGCGTCGGCGTCCGAGATACCGGCCGCTGCACCGAATCCCGTCTTGACCGGGCCCGGGCACAACGTTGCCGCGGCGACGCCGGTGCCCTTGAGTTCCTGACCGAGCGCCTGGGTGTAGGAGAGGACGAACGCCTTCGCCGCGCCGTAGGCGGCCTGGCCGGGCAGCGGCCCGAACGCGCCCACCGACGCGACGTTGAGCACGGCGCCGCGGCCGCGGCTCACCATGCCCGGCACGAAGCGGCTGCACAGATCCACCACCGCGCAGACGTCCACCTCGACGAGGTTGAGTTCGGCGTCGGGATCGGACTCGGCGACCGGGCCGCTGGTGCTCAACCCGGCGTTGTTCACCAGAACGTCGACGACCAGGCCGAGGTCGGCCACCCGGTCGGGCAGCGCGGCACGGTCCTCCGCGTTCGCGAGGTCGGCGGCGAGCACGTGGGCGGCGTCGCCCAGTTCAGTGGCCAGCGCCTCCAGTTTGTCGGCACGACGCGCCACCAGGATCACCCGTCGGCCACGCCGGACGAAGTCGCGGGCCAGTTCGTCGCCGATTCCCGACGACGCACCCGTGACCAGGACCGCACCGTTGCCACTCGCCGTTGGAAGCATGTCGGCAGCCTAACCTTGGCGGGTGGCCGTGCCGAGACTGACGCCGTTCGATGCGCAGGTGCACTGGCTGTCCGCGAAGATCCCCAACGACACGTTCCTGCTGTTCGGCTTCGACGGGGTCCCCGACGACCTCGACGCCGCGCTCGCCGAGGTCCGGGCGCGGGCCGCGGCGTGTACGGAGTTGGCGACGCGGGTCGGCGACGCGGGTGGGTTGCGCTTCCCCGCGTGGGAACCCACATCGGTGACCGCCCGGCAGACCGTCGTGCACGAGCCGGCCGACCACACCTGGCGCAGCTGCCTCGATGCCGTCGTCCCGTTGATCGCCGACCAGCTGGACGCGACCGTGACCGCGTGGCGGCTGCACGTCTTCCCCGCAGTGGACGGCATGCCGGGTGCTACCGGTCTCGGAACGATTGCGGTGCTGCAGATCTCGCATGCGCTCGGCGGCGGTGGCCGGACGTCGCTGACGGCGGCCGTCGCCTTCGGTAGGCACGCGGTGCTGCCCGAGGTGACGCCCTGGCGCGTCGGTCCGGCCCGGCTACCGCTGCTCGGTGTCCGGGCTGCACGTGCCCACCGCCGGCTCGTCGCCGACACCGAGTCCGGCCGCGTGCCGCCGCCCGCACCGCTGCGCCCCGTGCTGCGGACCAACGCGCGACCCGCCGGGGCGCGGCGGCTGCGGATGGTCGTGCGGTCGCGCGCCGAACTCGCTCGGCCCACCGTGACGGTCGGGGCACTGTCGGCGATCTCGGAGGCGCTGGCCGGCCACCTCGGCGCTTCGGGTGAGGACCCGTCGGCCCTCGGCGCGGAGCTGATGATCGCCAAGGCCGGGCCGCGACGGGCCTACAACCACTTCGGTAGCGCCGGCATCGGTCTGCACCCGGACGCTGCCCGTGCGGACCGCGCCGACCTGCTGACCGCCGACATAGCGGCCCGGCGCGAGCGCGCCGCCCATCCCGCGATGGTGGCCGAGGCGATGGCGTTCGCCGCGACGCCTGCGCCGTTGATGCGCTGGGGCGCAGCCCAGTTCGATCCCGACGTTCGGGTGGACGCGGTCACCGGGAACACGGTCGTCTCCAGCGTCAACGGTGGCGCCGCGGACTACTCGCTGGGCGGCCGACCCGTCGTCCTGCTCGCGGCGTTCCCCGGTCTGTCGCCGATGATGGGGCTGACGCACTGCGTATCCGGCATCGGGGACACGGTGTCGATCAGTGTGCACGCCGCGCAGTCGGCCGTCGATGACGTCGACGCGTACGTGGCGCGCCTCGAGGCTGCTCTCGACGGTTACTGACGGCGCAGTGCCGCGATGCCGACGTCGAGTGCGGCTTCCAGGTAGCTGAGGTCGCCGGTGCTCAGCATCACCGACACGCCTCCCTGGATGCCAGCGAGCAGTGCCGCGGCGGCGCGCACCGGTTCGACGTCCGCGTCGATCTTGCCCTGCTCCTGCATCGCGCGGATCCCCACCTCGATCTCGAGGCGCCACCGGGTGATCAGCGTCGAGGTGACGGCTCGTGCTCCGGGCGTGCGGCCGATCTCCGACATGACCGTCGACAGCGGACACTGCTGGCCCTGTCTGCGATAGCGCTCGACGACGACGTCGCGCCAGCGCTGCCACGCCGCCCACGACACCAGTCGGCTCAGGTGCGGTTGCTGATCGCTCAGGACGCGCTCGGCCTCCTGTTCGGCGACCGCGAGCAGCAGCTGATCCTTGCCCGCGGGGAAGTAGTGGAACAGCTGGCTCTTGGACGTGGCCGTGCGGGCCATGACGTCTTCGAGCGTGGTCGCCAGCGCGCCGTTGGTCCGGATCTCCGCGGCGGCGCCGTCGATGATGCGCTGCCGGGTGGCCTGCCCCTTGGCGGTCAGTTTGGGGCCCGTCTTCAGCGAGGACGCGGTCGGACTCACGATGCTGGAGTCTACGGCGCGGGGTGTATGCGGATCGGGCATCTCGCACGCGTGGTGTCCGTTCCGCCGAGTGTGGGCGTCGTGCACGCCCTTTGCCGGATTTGCGGAAACGAGCCCCACGGTCGACGCCTGCGGGCGGCGCACGGACCGGTGGTCCGCTGGGACGCGTCATCACGTGTTGACGCGCTGGCGGGACACGTCGCGGCATTGCTGCGGCGGCATCCGTCGAGCGTGGGGGTTGTGCACGCCATGAGGCCGGTTTTGCGTACTCGAGCCCCACGGTCGATGGGAACCGCGCGTCCGCGTTACGGATGTTCTACATTCTGTTGCGTGGAAGCCTCTGATTTCGCCCTGCTGGTGTTGCGTCTGGTGCTCGGTCTGACGATGGCCGCGCACGGTTACAACAAGTTCTTCGGTGGCGGCGGCATACCCGGCACCGCCGGATGGTTCGACAGCATCGGGATGAAGCCCGGGCTGTTCCACGCCCGCGTCGCCGCGAGCACCGAGCTGACCGCGGGCCTCGGGCTGGCGCTGGGGCTGCTGACACCCGTGCCCGCTGCCGGGTTCGTCGCGCTGATGCTGGTCGCGGCGTGGACCGTGCACCGCAAGAACGGCTTCTTCATCGTCAAGGAGGGCTGGGAGTACAACCTGATCCTCGCCGTCGCCGCGGTGGCGATCGCCGGCATCGGTGCGGGCAGGCTCAGCCTCGACTACCTGCTGTTCGGCACCTCGGGTGTCTACGCCTTCCTGCACGGCTGGTGGGGCCTGCTGATCGCCGTCGTGCTGGGACTCGCGGGCGGCATCGGCCAGCTGGTGATCTTCTTCCGCCCCCCGGCCCCCGCGTCCTGACCGAAACCTCGCTCGCGGGAGAAAGTGACCCGGCGGATCTAGAACACGTTCTAGTCTTGCCGGCATGGGATTTCTGAAACAGGACGTGCCCGTCGTCGACTACGACGTCTGGAGCACGGGAACCCGCGCCGAGAAGATCAAGCCCATGGCCCGGCACTGGGCCGAGGTCGGCTTCGGAACCCCGGTGGTGCTGCACCTGTTCTACGTCGTGAAGATCCTGCTCTACGTGGTGACGGCGTGGCTGCTGGCGCTGACGACGTCGGGAATCGACGGGTTCACGAACGTCGCCGGCTGGTACGACGAGCCCATCGTCTTCCAGAAGGTCGTGCTGTTCACGATGCTGTTCGAGGTCGTCGGCCTCGGCTGCGGGTTCGGGCCGTTGAACAACCGCTTCTTCCCGCCGCTCGGATCGGCGCTGTACTGGTTGCGGCCCAGCACCATTCGGCTGCCACCGTGGCCGGGCCGGGTGCCCCTGACGAACGGTGACGCGCGCACGCCCGTCGACGCGCTGCTGTACGCCGCGCTGCTGATCGTCCTGGTGATCGCACTGTTCTCCGACGGCACCGGGCCGATCCCCGAGCTGGGCACCGACGTCGGTGTACTGCCGGCCTGGCAGATCTGGGCCGTGCTGGGCCTGCTGGCCGTGGCGGGCCTGCGCGACAAGGTCATCTTCCTGGCGGCCCGCGGCGAGGTCTACGGCTCGTTCGTCGTGGCATTCCTGTTCAGCGGCGTCGACATGATCATCGCCGCGAAGCTGGTCTGCCTGGTCATCTGGATCGGCGCCGCCACCTCCAAGCTGAACAAGCACTTCCCGTTCGTCATCTCCACGATGATGAGCAACAACCCGGTGATCCGGCCACGCTGGATCAAGCGCAGGTTCTTCGAGCGGTTCCCCGACGACCTGCGTCCCGGTCGCCTCTCCCGAGGGCTGGCCCATTTCAGCACGGCCATCGAGGGTTTGGTGCCGCTGGTGCTGTTCTTCAGCCACGGCGGCTGGGTGACGGCGATCGCGGCGGTCGTGATGCTGATATTCCACTTCGGCATCCTCTCGGCCATCCCGATGGGCGTGCCGCTGGAGTGGAACGTCTTCATGATGTTCGCCGTGCTGGCGCTGTTCGTCGGGCACTCCGACATCGGGTTGGCCGACCTGCAGAGCCCGTGGCCGATCGTGCTGTTCGTCGCCGTCGCGGGCACCGTCGCGATCGGCAACCTGTTCCCGCGCAAGGTGTCGTTCCTGCCCGGCATGCGCTATTACGCGGGCAACTGGGACACCACGCTGTGGTGCGTCACGCCGTCGGCCGCCGAGAAGATCACGAACGGCATCGTCGCGATCGCCGCCATGCCGGCGGCGCAGATGGAGAAGTTCTACGGCAGCAAGGAGACCGCGGAGATGTACCTCTACATGGGGTACGCCTTCCGCGCGTTCAACACTCACGGCCGCGCCATGTTCACGCTCGCCCACCGCGCGATGGCGGGCCGCGACGAGGCGGACTACGTGCTGACCGACGGGGAACGGATCTGCTCGACGGCCATCGGCTGGAACTTCGGTGACGGCCACATGCACAACGAGCAGCTCATCGCCGCGCTGCAGGCACGGTGCCACTTCGAGCCCGGCGAGGTGCGGGTCCTGCTGCTCGACGCGCAGCCGATCCACCGGCAGCGGCAGGAGTACCGCCTCGTCGATGCCGCGACGGGGGAGTTCGAACGCGGGTACGTCAACGTCGCCGACATGGTGACGCGTCAGCCCTGGGACGACACCGTGCCGGTTCAGGTGACGTGGTCGAAGTCCGTCACTGCATGACGTCGCGGACCTTGACCGACTCGAAGCCCTCCAGCAGCAGACCGCGTGCGGTGTCGAGGTGCTTACGCCAGTGCGCCTCGGCCGCCGCACCGTCACCGGCCCGCAGTAGCACGAGCAGGCGACGGTAGGACCGGATCAGCTTGTCGTAGTCGGCCTTCGACACCTCGCGGTGCTCCTTGATGGCGAACGCGGTGTGCCGCACCGTGATCTCCTGCAGCATGCCGGCGATGATCGTCAGCGTCGCGTTGCCCGACATCTCGACCATGCGGAGGTGGAAGTCGCCGGTGGCCTCCGCCAGCCGACCCGACTGCCAGCCCGCCGGGATGTGCTCGGTCAGCATCGTCTCGAGTTCGGCGAGCGCCTCGGGCGTGGCGGCGTCGGCGAGGAGTCGCACGGCGATGGGCTCGATGCCCGACCGTGCCACCAGGACGTCGGCGATCGTCGCCCCGGACAGCTCCAGCAGCAGCCCGGCGGGACGGGCCACGATCTCCGGGCCCGGTACGCGGACCCGGGCACCGGTGCGGGAGCCGCGGCGCACCTCGACCAGTCGCTCGGACTCCAGGACGCGCACCGCCTCGCGCAGCGTCGGCCTGCTGACGCCGAAGTGCGTCATCAGCTCGGCCTCGTTGGGCAGGAAGTCACCGTCGGTGAGTTGGCCGTCGACGACCATGCGGCGCAGCGTGCCCGCGACCAGTTCGGCGGTCTTGGGAGAGCGGATGGGAGCGCCGCCGAGTGAGGCGACGGCGTCCGCGCCCATCATGGGTGCCAGCGGTGTGTTGCGTGCCACGCGGGCCTCCTCGGGGACTGCTCCGGCCGGCGGCCAGATGGTGAACTCAGTAGAACATGTGGGCCGAACGCCGACCGGCCGCGCGCTTCCACCAACCAGTAGGTTGACCTAGTAAACCTACTCCTTTACCTTCGGTGAGGATTCAACTCAGGCGCGCGAGCGCCGACACCCACGTCGAAGGAGAAGTCCCATGGCTGAAGCCGTCATCGTCGAGGCCGTCCGATCGCCCGTCGGGAAGCGCAACGGCGGTCTGTCCGGCGTGCACCCGGGTGAACTCTCCGCGCAGGTCCTCAACGGCCTCGTCCAGCGTGCGGGAGTCGATCCGGCACTGGTCGACGACGTCATCTGGGGCTGCGTCATGCAGGCCGGCGAGCAGGCCCTCGACATCGCCCGCACCGCGGTCCTCGCCGCGGGTTGGCCCGAAAGCGTTCCCGGCGTGACCGTCGACCGGCAGTGCGGCTCGAGCCAGCAGTCGGTGCACTTCGCCGCCGCGGGCGTGGTGGCGGGTCACTACGACGTGGTGGTCGCCGGCGGTGTCGAGTCGATGTCGCGCACCCCGATGGGCGCCTCGCTCGCCAACGGCGGACACCCCTACCCGGAGGCCTTCCGCAGCCGCTACAGCCAGACCCCCAACCAGGGCACCGGCGCCGAGATGATCGCCGAGCAGTGGGGCTTCGACCGCACCGCGCTCGACCAGTTCTCCCTGAGCTCGCACGAGAAGGCCGCGGCCGCGCAGGACGCCGGTGCGTTCGACGACCAGATCATCGGCATCAAGGATCAGGACGGGAACGTCGTGCTGAAGGACGAGGGCATCCGTCGCGGCGGCACCATCGAGAAGATGGCGACCATCAAGCCGGCCTTCAAGGAGGACGGTGTCATCCACGCCGGCAACGCCTCTCAGATCTCCGACGGCTCGGCGGCCCTGCTGTTCATGTCCGCGGAGAAGGCCAAGGAGCTGGGCCTCAAGCCGCTGGCAAAGGTGCACACCGCGGTGCTCGCCGGATCGGACCCGGTCATCATGCTGACCGCGCCGATCCCCGCCACGCAGAAGGTGCTGAAGCGGTCCGGTCTGTCCCTCGACGAGATCGGCGTGTTCGAGGTCAACGAGGCCTTCGCCCCGGTTCCGCTGGCCTGGCTCAAGGATATCGGCGCCGACGAGAAGAAGCTGAACCCCAACGGCGGCGCGATCGCACTCGGCCACCCGCTCGGTGGCTCGGGCGCCCGGATCATGACGACGATGCTGTACCACATGCGCGACAACGGGATTCAGTACGGCCTGCAGACCATGTGCGAAGGCGGCGGACAGGCCAACGCCACCATCCTCGAGCTGCTGTGACGGCGGGGACCGAGACGGCTGCACCCGGCGCTCTCACCGAGCGCCGGGGCAACGTCCTCCTCATCACGCTCAACCGGCCCGAGGCGCGCAACGCGGTCAACGCGTCGGTGAGCATAGCGGTCGGCGACGCCCTGCACAAGGCGCAGCACGATCCCGACGTGCGCGCCGTGGTCATCACCGGGGCGGGCCAGACCTTCTGCGCCGGTGCCGATCTCAAGGCGATCTCGCGCCGGGAGAACCTCTACCACCCCGAGCACGGGGAGTGGGGATTCGCCGGTTACGTGCAGCACGTCATCGACAAGCCGACCATCGCCGCCGTCAACGGCACCGCATTGGGTGGCGGCACCGAACTGGCGCTCGCCAGCGACCTGGTGGTGGCCGAGGAACGCACGACGTTCGGTCTGCCCGAGGTGAAGCGCGGTCTGATCGCCGCGGCCGGCGGGGTGTTCCGCATCGTCGACCAGTTGCCGCGCAAGGTGGCGATGGAGCTGATGTTCACCGGCGAGCCGATGTCGTCGGCCGACGCATTGCGGTGGGGCCTCATCAACCAGGTCGTGCCCGATGGCACCGTGGTCGACGCCGCACTGGCACTCGCCGAACGGATCACGGTCAACGCGCCGCTGGCCGTGTGGGCGAGCAAGCGGGTCGCCCGTGGCGTCGACGACGGCGTGATCACGGGCGAACTCGACGGCTGGAACAGGACCATGCGCGAGATGGGCGGCGTGCTGCGCTCGGATGACGCCAAGGAAGGACCGCGGGCCTTCGCCGAGAAGCGCGCGCCGGTCTGGAAAGCCACGTAGGAGAGGGGCACCGTGAAGAGACTGGTCTTCGACGAAGAGCACGAGCAGCTGCGGCAGACAGCGCGGCAGTTCCTGGAGAAGGAGTGCGCGCCGTACGCCGAGAAGTGGGACAGCGAACGCATCGTCGACCGCGAATCGTACGTTGCCGCAGGCAAATACGGCCTGATCGGCTTCAACCTGCCGGAGAGGTTCGGCGGCGGCGGCGTCGACGACTTCCGGTTCAACGCGGTCATCGTCGAGGAGTTCGCCCGCTACGGCGCGGCCACGCCGGGGCTGAGCCTGCAGAACGACATCGTCGGGCCGTACTTCGCCAACCTCGCCACGGAGGAGCAGCAGGCGCGGTGGCTGCCGGGCTACATCACCGGTGAGCTGATCGGCGCCGTCGCGATGACCGAGCCCGGCGCGGGTAGTGACCTGGCGGGCATCAAGACCACGGCGGTGCGCGACGGTGACGACTGGATCCTCAACGGCTCCAAGACGTTCATCTCCGCGGGCATCAACTCCGACCTCGTCGTCGTGGTGGCGCGCACCAACCCCGACGCCGGCCACAAGGGGTTCTCGCTGTTGGTCGTCGAGCGCGACATGCCGGGGTTCACCCGCGGTCGCAAGCTGGACAAGATGGGTCTGCACTTCGCCGACACCGCCGAGCTGCACTTCGAGAACGTGCGGGTGCCGGGCGCCAACCTGCTGGGCGAGGAGGGCAAGGGTTTCTACCACCTGATGACCAACCTGCCGTCCGAGCGCTTGTCCATCGGCATCGCGGCCATCGCCGGCGCCCGCGCCACGTTCGACGACACGCTGCAGTACGTCAAGGACCGCAAGGCGTTCGGCAAGCCGATCGGGAGCTTCCAGAACAGCCGCTTCGTGATGGCCGAGCTGGACACCGAACTCGAGATCGGCGAGCAGTACGTGGACCGCTGCCTGCGTGCCGCGGTGGACGGCGAGTTGACGGCCGTACAGGCGTCGAAGGCCAAGTGGTGGTGCACCGAGCTGAACAAGCGGGTCGTCGACGCGTGCGTCCAGCTGCACGGCGGATACGGCTACATGAACGAGTACAAGGTGGCGCGCGACTACGTCGACGTCCGCATCCAGACCATCTACGGCGGTACGACCGAGATCATGAAGGAGATCATCGGCAAGGACCTCGGCCTCTAGGGGCCGACACGAAAGCGGGCCGGGACAATGACGTCCCGGGCCGCTCTTGTGTGGTGTGTCAGCCTGCCGGCGCCGGCTCGGGTGCCGGGGCGGTGGTGGTGGCCGTCGTCGTCGTGGTCGCGGTCGTCGACGTGCCGGTCGGGGTGATCGGCTCCGGCGGCGCGGCCGGGTCCAGCACCGTGTCGATGATGTAGATGCGGGCGTTCTCGGCGGTGATGCCGCCGCAGATGACCTTGGCGGTGTCGTTGACCTTGATGTCGCCGTCCTTGCCGGTCACCTTGAGTTCTTCACCCTGCTGCGTCGGGCGCTGCCCGGCGACGTCGCCGGGGCTCAGCAGGCCGAGGAAGACGTGGTAGTAGTCCAGCTTGGAGAGCGCGGCGGCATCCGTCCGCAACGCCTCGAGCTGTGCCGGGTCGAGCTTGGCGAAGGCGTCGTTCGTGGGGGCGAACACCACGTACGGGCCGTTCTCCAGCACGGGGACGATGTTGACCTCGGGGTTCAGCCCGCCCGAGATGGCGGACGAGAAGGTGCTCAGCGACGGGATGGCGGCGATCACCTGGCCGACGGGCTTCGGGGCCAGCTGGGCGAGGGTCGTGCCCGTGGTGGACAGCTCCTTGCGCAGCGGGTCGCAGTCGCCCTGCGGATCGGCCGGCGGCTTGACCGTGGCGGTCGTGGTGGGTTCTGCGTGTGCGGTGACTGCCATGGGCAGTGACACCGAGAGGGCGGCGATTGCTGCCGCGACTCCCATGGCCTTGCGGGTGGGGGTGTTCACGTTCGGCTCCTCAGTGGTCTGGACGCGTCGTCTAGTAATTGGGCAATATTCATCCCCCGACGTGGCGCCCAGGAAAGGGTAAGTGACGTGCAAGGGCATCCGCCAAATCGCGGTGACCTGGGACACACGTCGGACGGACCCTTCTCCGCCGCGCGGACGCCCCGTGCCTACGATGGCGGCCATGCCGGAACCCCTGATCATCGCCGTCGGCGGTCACTCCCCGCAGGTGCACGACGAGTCCTGGATCGCACCCAATGCCGCGGTCATCGGGCGCGTCACGCTCGCGGCGAGGGCGAGCGTCTGGTTCAGCGCCACCCTGCGTGCCGAGTTCGAACCCATCGAGATCGGCGCGGGCAGCAACGTGCAGGACAGCGCGACCATCCACGTCGACCCCGGCTTCCCCGCGCGGATCGGCGCGGGCGTCAGCATCGGCCACAATGCGGTGCTGCACGGCTGCACCGTCGAGGACGACTGCCTGATCGGGATGGGTGCCGTCGTACTCAACGGTGCCGTGATCGGTGCGGGCTCGCTGATCGCGGCGGGCGCGGTGGTGCCGCAGGGCGCGGTCATCCCGCCGCGGTCGCTGGTCGCCGGCGTGCCGGGCAAGGTGCGCCGCGAACTCGGTGACGCCGAGGTCGACCACAACAGGCTCAACGCCGCGGCCTACCAGCACCTCATCGACCTGCACGGCCGTCCTGAGGGTTCGACCACATCCTGATTCCCCGAGAGCCGACCCGGGTACAGCCGTACCGTGAATCGGATGCGAGTGCTCGTCACGGGTGCCACCGGATATGTCGGGTCCCGCTTGGTCACCGAGCTGATCGGTGAGGGTCACGACGTCGTGGTCGCAAGCCGAGACCTCGAGAAGCTCGGCCGGTTCGGTTGGATGGGCGACGTCGTCCCCGTCTACCTCGACGCCGGCGACGTGGACTCGACCGCCAGTGCGTTTCGCGTGGCGGGCCAGATCGACGTCGTCTACTACCTGGTGCACGCGATCGGCCAGCCCGGCTTCCGCGAGGCGGACAACCAAGCCGCCGCGAACGTCGCCCAGGCCGCCAAGGCCGCGGGCGTGCGCCGCATCGTCTACCTCGGCGGGTTCGTGCCCGGCGACGGCAATCTCTCCGAGCACCTCGCCAGCCGGGCCGAGGTGGCCGACGCCCTGACCATCGACGGCGGTCCCGACGTCGTGTGGATCGGTGCGGCGATCATCATCGGCGCCGGCTCGACGTCGTTCGAGATGATCCGCTACGTCAGCGACCGGTTCCTCGTCATCCCGATGCCGGAGTGGTCCGAGAACCTCATCGACCCGATCTCGATCCGCGACGTGCTGTACTACCTGATCGCAGCCGCCGACGGCGATCAGGTCCCTGCGGGCTCGTACGACATCACGGGCGCAGACAGCCTGACCTACGGCGAACTGCTGATGCTGTATTCCCGCACCGCCGGGGAGTGGCGCGCACCGCTGCCCGTGCGTGGCATCGACACCAAGCTGGTCTCGATGGTGACGGGCGTGATCCTGCCCGTCCCAGGCGGTTTGGCGGCCGACCTGGTCCAGTCGCTCGACCACCCGATGCAGGCCGGCAAGCTCGGGATCCGCGACCTGGTCCCGGATCCACCCGGTGGCCTGCTGACCACCGAGGACGCCGTCAAGCGCTCGCTGAGTGGGCGGCGCGCACGGCCGGTCAACGGCCTCGACGACGTGCACCACCTCGCCGACACCGATCCGCAATGGGCGGGCGGTGACACGCTTCGGCTGCGGCGCGTGGCGAATGCGTTGACGCCCAACTTCGTTCGTCCGGCACTGGGCCTCATCGGCGCGGTGCCCGGACCCGTCGCCGGTGCGGTCCGAACCGGTGTCGACCACCTGCTCGGACTCGCGGGGAGAAGCTAGAGCGCATGAACGTCTTCGGCGAATTCGGGTCGATCGTCAGCTCCAAGGCCGATCTGCACGACGAGAACCCCGGCACCGTGCGGCGCCGCCGCATCGTGGTGGTCGTGGTGCTCGTCATCGGGGCGGTGTTGCTCGGCTTCTCGCTGACACGAACGCCCGGGGACTCGTCGTTCTACTGGTTGACGCTTGCACTGGCAGGGGTGTGGGCGTTCGGAGCCCGGCTGTCGGGCCCAGTTCACATGGGGCACGTCGAGTTTCGCGGCAAGAGTCGACGGCCGATCATCACGGGCACGATCATCGGACTCGCCCTCGGCGGTGCGTTCATCGTTGGCGGACTGGTTACCCGCGAGATCCCGCCGGTGCGCGACTACATCGTGCAGGTGCTCGAGTACGCCACGTACGGACCGCTGCTGCTCGTCACGTTCATCACGTTGATCAACGGGCTCGCCGAGGAGATGTTCTTCCGCGGCGCGCTGTACGGCGCGTTGCCGCACAGGTACAAGCCCATGCTGGTCTCGACGATCGTCTACGCCATCGCGGTGTCCGCGGCGGGCAACCCGATGCTCGGATTCGCCGGCCTCATCCTGGGATTCGTGTGCGCCTACGAACGCCGAATGACCGGCGGCATACTCGCTCCCATGCTGACCCACTTCTTCTGGGGTCTGGTCATGGTGCTCGCACTACCGCCGATCTTCGGCGTCTCCTAGTCCCGCAGCGGGGCACGTCGAGATAGCGGTCACGGCGACGCCCACTCGAACTTTCCCGCGCTGGGCGCTATCTCGACGAACCTAGTGATCGGTGAACGTCGCGGTGCGGCGCTGCTGGAATGCCCGGGTGCCCTCGCGGAAGTCCGGCGCGACGAGCAACTCCAGCTGCCCCTCGGTCTCGCGGTCGAAGGCTCCCTCGAGTTCGGTCAGCGTCGCGGAGTTGATCGCCTGCTTGGTCTTGCGCAGCGCCACCGCGGGCCCGGACGTCAGCGTGGCGAGGACGGCGTCGACCCCGGCGTCGAGTTCGTCGGCGGGGTACACCGCACTGACGAGCCCGGCCGCGAGTGCGTCGCCGGCCGAAAGCCGCTCGGCGAGCAGTGCCATCCGCATCGCCCGCGTGCGGCCGATCGAGGCGGCGACCAGAGCCGAGGCGCCGCCGTCGGGCATCAGGCCAATCTTGGTGAACGCCAACAGGAAGTAAGCCTTGTCGGAGGCCAGGATGACGTCGGCGGCGATCGCCAGCGAGACGCCGACACCGGCGGCCGGTCCGTGCACCACGGAGACCACCGGCTTGGGCAGCGCCACCATCGCTCGCACGACGCGGTTCGCGGCGGCGAGGACGTCCTCCGGCGCACCGCTCGCGCTGGGATCGGCGTGGTCCTCCGCGCTGATGCCTGCGCCAGAACTGAATCCACGTCCCGCGCCGCCGAGGCGAACGACCCGCACGGCCGGATCGGTCGCGGCACGGTCGAGCGCGTCACCCATGGTCTGCAACATGGCCGCAGTCAGCGAGTTCAGGCTGTCCGGTCGGTTCAGGGTCAGCGAAAGCACCCCGTCGTCGATGGACACCGTCAGATGGTCGATTCCGGTGTAGGACTCGGTAGCGGTCATGTGCCTCGCCTCGGTTGGGGCGAGCCTGAGGCCCGCAGCGGATTGACTTGGTTATACAAGTAGGCTTTGGCGGCGGTCAACTAGGTCTACTTCTGGAGGACAGGGCAATGGCAGGACCACTGCACGGATTACGGGTCGTCGAGCTGGCCGGTATCGGCCCCGGACCACACGCGGCGATGATTCTGGGCGACCTCGGCGCCGACGTCGTACGCATCGAACGGCCGAACAAGGGTGGCGGAATCCCGGGCGGCAGCCGCGACTCGATGCTGCGCAACCGTCGCTCGGTCGCCGCGGACCTCAAGAGCGACGAGGGCCGCGAGCTGGTGCTGACGCTCATCTCGAAGGCGGACGTCCTGATCGAGGGCTTCCGGCCGGGCGTCACCGAGCGCCTGGGGCTGGGTCCCGAGGACTGCGCCAAGGTCAACGAACGTCTCGTCTACGGGCGCATGACGGGCTGGGGTCAGGACGGCCCGCGGGCATTGCAGGCCGGGCACGACATCAACTACATCTCGCTGAACGGTCTGCTGCACGCGGTCGGCCGCAAGGGTGAGCGGCCGGTGCCGCCGCTGAACCTCGCCGGTGACTTCGGTGGCGGATCGATGTTCCTGCTCGTCGGCATCCTGTCCGCGCTGTGGGAGCGGCAAACGTCGGGTAGGGGCCAGGTGGTCGACGCGGCGATGATCGACGGCTCGAGCGTGCTGATGCAGATGATGTGGGGCTTCCGGGCCAGCGGGATGTGGAACGACGAGCGCGGCACGAACATGCTCGACACCGGAGCGCCGTACTACGACACCTACGAGACGGCCGACGGCAAGTACGTCGCCGTCGGCGCCATCGAGCCGCAGTTCTACGCGCAGCTCCTCGCAGGACTCGAGCTGGACCCCGCGACGCTGCCCCACCAGCAGGACATCGGCCGCTGGCCGGAGCTGAAGGAGACGTTCACCGCGGCGTTCGCCGCGAAGGACCGCGACCACTGGGCGGCGGTGTTCAACGGCACCGACGCCTGCGTCACCCCGGTGCTGAGCTTCGCCGAGGTGGAAACCGAGCCGCACATCACCGAGCGCAACACGTTCTTCCACGACGTCTCCGACGCGGGCGACAACCTCGAGCCGGCCCCGGCGCCGCGCTTCTCGCGCAGCCGGCCCGATGCACCGACGCCGCCGCCCGCGAGCGGTGCCGACAACGAGGCCGTGCTGCGCGACTGGGTATAGTCCCAACCAACCAGTAGGTCGGCACTGGCGCCGACCCGGAGAGAGGAACGATCAGTGCAGATCAACGATGCCGTGGCCGTCGTCACGGGCGGTGCGTCCGGGCTGGGCCTGGCCACGACGAAGCGACTGCTGGACGCCGGGGCGAGCGTGGTCGTGATCGACCTGCGCGAGGGCGACGAGTTGGCCAAGCTGGGCGAGCGGGTCCGGTTCGCCGCCGCCGACGTGACCGACGAGGCCGCCGTGACGCAGGCACTCGACCTCGCCGAGTCGCTCGGACCGGTGCGCATCAACGTCAACTGCGCCGGCATCGGCAACGCCATCAAGACCCTCGGCAAGGAGGGCGCCTTTCCCCTCGCCAAGTTCACGAAGGTCATCGAGGTCAACCTGATCGGCACGTTCAACGTGCTGCGGCTGGCGGCCGAACGGATCGCGAAGACCGAACCGATCGGGGAGGAGCGCGGCGTCATCGTCAACACCGCATCCGTCGCGGCGTTCGACGGCCAGATCGGCCAGGCCGCCTACTCCGCCTCCAAGGGTGGCGTCGTGGGCATGACGCTCCCGATCGCGCGTGACCTGTCGCGCAGCCTGATCCGCGTCTGCACCATCGCGCCGGGCCTGTTCAAGACGCCGCTGCTGGGTTCGCTGCCCGAGGAGGCGCAACGGTCACTGGGCCAGCAGGTGCCGCACCCCGCGCGCCTCGGCGATCCCGACGAGTACGGCGCGCTCGCCGTGCACATCGTGGAGAACGCGATGCTCAACGGCGAGGTGATCCGTCTGGACGGCGCGATCCGGATGGCTCCTCGATGACGATCACGACGAAGTTCACCGAGGTCTTCGGGGTCGAGCACCCCATCGCCCAGGGCGGCATGCAATGGGTGGGTCGCGCGGAACTGGTTGCGGCCGTGGCCAATGCGGGCGGTTTGGGTTTCATCACCGCGCTGACGCAGCCGACTCCAGCGGATCTGGCACGCGAGATCGCCAAGACCCGTGAGCTGACCGACAAGCCGTTCGGGGTGAACCTGACGATCCTGCCGTCGATCAATCCGCCGCCGTACGACGAGTACCGGCAGGTGATCGTCGACGAGGGCGTGAAGATCGTCGAGACCGCAGGGTCGAACCCGGCGCCGCACCTGCCGATGTTCCACGACCACGGCATCAAGGTGCTGCACAAGTGCACGTCGGTGCGGCACGGGGTCAAGGCGCAGAGCCTGGGCGTCGACGGCATCAGCATCGACGGCTTCGAATGCGCGGGTCATCCCGGTGAGGACGACGTGCCCGGGCTGGTCCTGATTCCGGCTGCTGCCAAGCAGATCGAGATCCCGATGATCGCGTCGGGCGGCTTCGGCGACAGTCGTGGCCTGGTCGCGGCGCTGGCACTGGGTGCCGACGGCATCAACATGGGCACGCGCTTCATGTGCACCGTCGAGTCGTGCATCCATCAGAACGTCAAGGATGCGATCGTGGCCGGGGACGAGCGGGGGACGGAGCTGATCTTCCGCAGCCTGCGCAACACCGCCCGGGTCGCGAGCAACACCGTCTCGCGCGAGGTCGTGGAGATCCTCGCCAGCGGCGGTCAGTTCGAGGACGTGAAGGATCTGGTGGCCGGAGTCCGCGGCCGCAAGGTCTTCGACGACGGCGACCTGGACGCGGGCATCTGGACGGTCGGCACCGTGATGGGTCTGATCGATGACATCCCCACGTGCGACGAGCTGATCTCGCGGATCGTGGGCGAGGCCGAGGAGATCATTCGCGGACGGCTCGGCGGCATGTTGTCGGTCCCGGCCGCGGCGACCGTCTGACCCCTGAACGCACCAGAGCCGCCGATCCGGGGGGATCGGCGGCTCTTGGTGTTCGTGCTCGCGTCTCAGTGCGCTCGCGACGCCTCGGTCAAAGCGTCGACGGTGCTCGACGCGGCGGCTCAGACGGCGTAGGCGAGGTCCGGGAACTGGTCGGTGGTGTCACCCTCGATGAGGACGTCGCCGTGGTACAGCGCGTCGAAGTCGACCTTGATGACGTTGTCATTGCTCTCGTCGATCCACATGTACTGAACAGTAACCACGGGGATTGAGAGAACTCTGAGCCCGTCTTCTGAGTTTCATGGCATTTCCTACCGCCGAGTAGGTTCGCGGCCTTCGCCCTGCCGCGAAACGCACGAAGCCGCCGACGCATACGTCGGCGGCTTGCGATCCCCACGGGACTCCAGCGTTGCGCGCGCGGGCGCGTCACTGCTGTCGACCCACCTGGGGTGGGCGCGGCGGAACGGTCGATCGGGCGGGCGGACCCGCGTCGATCAGACCGCTGCGGCGAGGTCCGGGAACTGCTCGGAGGTGTCACCCTCGACCAGGACGTCGCCGTGGTACAGCGCGTCGAAGTCGACCTTGATGACATCGGCACTGGTGTCGTCGATCCACATGTACTGGACAGTAACCATCACCATTAAGAGTTCTTTGAGTCACGATTCAGAAAACTGTGGCAATTTCTTACCGGTGAGTAGATCGAGGACCCTGCGGCGCATTCGTCCGATGGCCGATCACCCGCCAGCAAGATCCGTCCTTCGAGGCCAAGGGCCGACGAGGCAACGGTAGGCGCGCGGTTCGCCGATCGGGGCACCCGGCATCAGCAAACCGGCCGTTGGGCGTCGAGACGACGAGGACGACTTCGCCGCCGACCCTCGCTGCGCGAACGTTCCCGCGGCGCCTCGAGCGTCGAGCGGCGATCTCTTGATCGTCCGGGTTAACGCTGATAAGTTATCGCCGATATCTCGGGAGGGTCAGTACGTGCTGCGCAGAATCGCCTTGCTCGCCATCGCCGCGCCCCGGCGCGTCCTCCTCCTGGCCGCTCTCGTCATGATCGCCGCCGCGGTGTTCGGAGTCCCGGTCGCCAAGAGCCTGTCTGCGGGAGGCTTCCAAGACCCCACCTCGGAGTCCGCCCAGGCCGCT
The DNA here is from genome assembly GCF_010731735.1 of Mycolicibacterium sediminis. Taxonomy (GTDB): domain Bacteria; phylum Actinomycetota; class Actinomycetes; order Mycobacteriales; family Mycobacteriaceae; genus Mycobacterium; species Mycobacterium sediminis. The sequence continues at coordinate 5,693,185 of NZ_AP022588.1, read as the reverse complement.
GAACTCCTCACCCGAACGTTCGGCCAGGGCGACATGCAGATGCTCGTCACGGTGACGTCGGCCGACGGCATCGACGCTCCCGCCGCACGCGCGGCGGCCGCGGACGTCGTCGCCCACCTCGAACGATCGCCCCACGTCGCGAACGTGACGTCGGCCTGGACGGTGCCGCCGGAGGCGGCCGGGGAGATGACGAGCCGGGACGGCACGAGCGGCGTGATCGTCGCGGGGCTCACCGGCGGCGAGAACGACGGGCAGAAGTACGCCAAGGCGCTCGCCGACGAGGTCGTCTTCGACCGCGACGGGGTCGAGGTCCGCGCCGGCGGCATCGCCATGGTCTACGCACAGATCACCGCGCAGTCCGAACGCGACCTGCTGCTCATGGAGTCGATCGCCATCCCCCTGAGCTTCGTCGTGCTGGTGTGGGTCTTCGGGGGACTGGTGGCGGCGGCGCTGCCGATGACGATCGGCGCCCTTGCCATCGTCGGCTCGATGGCGGTGCTGCGGCTGATCACCCTCGGCACCGACGTGTCGATCTTCGCGCTGAACCTCTCCATCGCACTCGGGTTGGCGCTCGCGATCGACTACACCCTGCTCATCGTCAGCCGGTACCGCGACGAACTCGCCGACGGCGTCCCACCGGAGAGGGCACTGATCCGCACGATGACGACCGCGGGCCGCACCGTGCTGTTCTCCGCCGTGACGGTCGCGCTGTCGATGGCCGCGATGCTGCTGTTCCCGATGTACTTCCTCAAGTCGTTCGCGTACGCGGGTGTCGCGACCGTCGCGTTCGCCGCCTCGGCCGCCGTCATCGTCACGCCCGCTGCCATCTGGTTTCTCGGGGACCGACTCGACGCGCTCGACGTGCGCCGCCCCGTACGTCGGCTGTTCCGTCGGGACGCGCCGGCGCCCAAACCCGTCGAGCAGCTGTTCTGGTACCGCTCGACCCGATTCGTCATGCGCCGCGCTGTCGTCATCGGACTGGCCGTGGTGGTGCTCCTCCTCGCGCTCGGGACGCCGTTCCTGTCGGTCAAGTGGGGGTTCCCGGACGACCGGGTGCTGCCGACGTCGGCGTCGGCGCACGAGGTGGGGGACCGTCTGCGCAACGACTTCGCCGACGACTCGGCGACGGCGGTCACCGTCGTCATCCCGGACGCCGCCGGGCTGCCGCCCGCCGCGCTGGAGCGCTACGCGTCGGAACTGTCCCGGGTCGCCGACGTCACCTCGGTCTCGTCGCCGACGGGGGCCTTCGTCGACGGCGCGCTCGCTGGTCCGCCGGTCGCGCCGACTTCGGTCGCCGACGGCAGCGCCTTCCTGACCGTCTCCAGCACCGCGCCGCTGTTCTCCGACCGCTCGGACGTCCAACTCGACGCGCTGCACGCGGTGGCCAGTCCGGACGGCCGGGGGGTGCAGTTCACCGGTACCGCCCAAATAAACCGTGACAGCGTCGATTCGATCACCAGCAGGCTGCCCTGGGTGCTCGGCTTGATTGCCGTCATCACCTTCGGGCTGCTGTTCCTGCTGACCGGCAGCGTGATCCTCCCGCTCAAGGCCGTCGTCCTCAACGTGCTGTCGCTGACGGCGGCGTTCGGGGCGCTCGTCTGGATCTTCCAGGATGGCCATCTCGGCGCGCTCGGGACGACGCCGACGGGCACGCTGGTCGCCAACATGCCGGTGTTGTTGTTCTGCATCGCCTTTGGGCTCGCAATGGACTACGAGGTGTTCCTGGTCGCCCGCATCCGCGAGTACTGGCTGACGTTGCGGCCCCGCGAAGGGGCGAGGGGGCAGGAGGCCCGTGCAGCCAACGACGAGGCCGTCGCGCTCGGGTTGGCGCGAACCGGTCGGGTCATCACCGCGGCGGCCCTGGTCATGTCGATCTCGTTCGCCGCGCTCATCGCGGCGCAGGTGTCGTTCATGCGGATGTTCGGCGTGGGCCTGACGTTGGCGGTGCTGGTCGACGCGACGCTGGTGCGGATGATGCTGGTGCCGTCGTTCATGCACGTGATGGGCGGATGGAACTGGTGGGCGCCGGCGCCGCTCGTCCGCCTGCACCGCCGGATCGGCATCAGCGAGGCAGGGCCCGGGGACGACGCTCCGGACCCGCCGCTGAGGGTCACCAGCGGCTCGACGGTGCGCTGACGTGACCGTCGAACCCCTCCGCCGACGGCGGGCCCCGCGCGGCTCGGGTGAGCAGCTGCGAGAGGAAATCCTCGATGCCACAACGGATCTGCTCCTCGAGACCGGCCACGCCAAGGCGGTGTCGATCCGCGCGGTCGCCCAGCGCGTCGGCGTCACGCCGCCGTCGATCTACCTGCACTTCGCCGACAAGGACGCGCTTCTCGACGCCGTGTGCGCCGGATACTTCGAGCGCCTCGACCGGGTGATGCAGCAGGTCGTCGTCGATCAACCCACGACCCTGGACCGGCTGCGCGCGCAGGGCATGGCCTACGTCCGCTTCGCGCTGGAGACGCCGGAGCTGTACCGCATCGCGCTGATGGGCGAGCCGATGCCCGGCAGCGACGTGGACGTCACGCTCAACAGTTCGGCGTTCGCGCACCTGCGGGACACCGTGCAGGCGCTCATCGACGAGGGCATCTATCCGCCGGGCGACGCCACGGTGATGGGACTCGAACTCCTCACCGTCGCGCACGGGGTGGTCGCCCTGGTGATCGCCCGGCCCTACCTACCCTTCGGCGACGTCGAGGTGTACGCCGACCGGGTGCTGCGATCGGCGTGCCTGGGCCGCGTCGCACTGGGGTCGCTCGCCGACGACGTACCGCCGCAGGAAGCGCTCGACTATCTGAGGGGACAGACCGATGTCTGACACGAACACCGTCGACAACCCGTTCTTCGCCGCGCTGTGGGCCCGGATGTCGACCCGCGAGACCGAGGCCATCCGTCGGCTGCGTCGCGAGAACCTGACCGGGCTGACCGGCCGCGTGCTCGAGGTGGGCGCCGGCACGGGGACCAACTTCGCGCTGTACCCGGACACCGTCACCGAGGTGGTCGCCGTCGAGCCCGAGCAGCGGCTGGCGGCGCTGGCCCGCACCGCCGCGGCCGAGGCGTCCGTACCCGTGACCGTCACCACCGACACCGTGGAGCAGTTCGACGACGGGGAGCCCTTTGACACGATCGTCTGCTCGCTGGTGCTGTGCTCGATCGACCAGCCCGATGCCGTTCTGCGACAGCTGCTCTCGGCACTGCGCCCGGGCGGGGAGTTGCGCTACCTCGAGCACGTGGCGAGTACGGGCCCGCGGGCACGCCTGCAACGCCTCGCCGACGCCACCGTGTGGCCCCGGCTGCTCGGCAACTGCCACACCCACCGCGACACCGAGGCCTCGATCGCCGCGGCGGGCTTCGAGGTGACCCGCGCCCGCCGGGAGTGGGTGCTACCCGCCTGGGTCCCCATGCCGGTGTCGGAGACGGCGATCGGCCGGGCCGTCCGCCCCGCGTAGTCCCGGCCCGGCCTTAACCGCGAGCAGACGCGAACTCCCCTGCTTCGGTGCGAAAGAGGGGAGTTGACGTCTGCTCGCCGGAGGAAGGTGACCCGAGGAGGGGGTGCTCGCGCGTCAGCCCAGCAGGGCGGGCAGGCGCTGCAGCAGGGTGGGCAGCGTCGAGGCGGCCTTCGCGCGGAGGCTCAGCGTCGCCGACGCCGACAGCGCGGTCTCCTCGGGGTTGATCTCGATGACGGGGATGCCGCTCGACAACGCCAGCTCGGGAAGACCCGCGGCGGGGTAGACGACCGCCGACGTGCCCACGACGATCGCGACGTCGGCGTTGCGGACCGCGTCGACCGACCGGTCCCACGCGTCGGCGGGCAGTCCCTCGCCGAACCACACCACGTTCGGCCGGATGAGTCCGCCGCAGACGCAGGTCGGCGGTTCGACGACCTCGACGGGTTCGGGCATCGCGGGCAATGGGCCGTCGTATGGCAGATCGCAACGGTCGCAACGGAACTCGAACAGGCTGCCGTGCAGGTGGTACACCCGGCTGCTGCCGCCACGCTCGTGCAGGTCGTCGACGTTCTGGGTGACCACGTGCACCTCGGCGTGGTCCTCCCACGCGGCGATGGCGCGGTGGCCGTCGTTGGGTTGGACGGCCTTCATCATGTAGTGCCGCCAGAGGTACCAGGCCCAGACCTTCTCGGGGTGGCGCTGCCAGCCGTCGCTGCTGGAGATCTCGTACGGGTCGACCTTCGCCCAGAGTCCGGTCTCGACGTCACGGAACGTCGGGACACCACTCTCGGCGGAGATGCCCGCACCGCTGAGCACGGTCACTTGCACGTTCACCAAACTAGTCGTTGTTTGCTTTACTGGACAGGTGACCGATTTGGGGGAATGGGTTCGGGTGGATCCGCACGCGACGAAACCATTGTTCGACCAGTTGCGGACTCAGATCATCGAGGGGATACGGGAGGGACGGTTGTCGCCTGGGTCGCGACTGCCGACCGTCCGCGAACTCGCCGGTGAGCTGACCATGGCGGTCAACACCGTCGCCAGGGCCTATCGCGAGCTGGAGGCGGCGGGCATCCTGGAGACGCGGGGACGGTTCGGAACGTTCGTGGCGCGAGCCGACCCGGCCGACTCGGCGATGGCCAGCGCTGCCCACGCCTACGCCGCGGCGGCGAAGTCGCTCGGCGTCGGCAAGACCGCGGCGCTCGGGTACGTCGAGGCAGCGCTGAGCTAACCGAACTCCAGCAACGTCAACGCGGGCCGAACGGGGTCGAGCAGCGGTGTCCGCTGGGCAAGCCACAACAGTTTGTTGAGCACCAGGCCCCGGCCCTGCGGCAGCGTCACGTCGTGCACGGCACGCACCCCGGGTACGACGTCGACGAGCTTCGCGGCCTCGGCCGCCGACATGGCGAACGGCATCTTGGGGATGCGGTAGCGCAGTGACGTGGGCATGCCGCGACGTGCCACCCAGGCGAACCACGACGGGGGCAGGTCGAACATCATCCGGCCACCGGGAAAGCGCCTGGCGCACTCGGTGATCAGCCCCATGGCCTCCGTGGGCTGCAGGTACATCAGCAGACCCTCGGCGGTGATGAAGACGCCTTCGTCGGGATCGACGCGGTCCATCCAGCTGAAGTCCAGCGCGGACTGCGCGGCCACGTCCACGCGGTCGGACGGCGGGAGCAACCGTTCGCGCAGCGCGACGACCGGCGGCAGCTCGACGGTCAGCCATCGGAAGCGGTCGTCGTCGACCGAGGCGGCCAGACGGTAGAAGCTGGTCTGCAGTCCCTCGGCGAGCGCGACGACCGTGGCCTCCGGGCGGTCGCGGAGGTAGTCCCGGGTCGCGGCGTCGAAGGCCAGCGCGCGCAGGGCCATGTCCTGGCGGTTGGTGTAGCCGAACTTGGCGAAGTCGAAGGAGATGGAGTCGACGAGGCGGATCGCCTCCGGGTCGTCGATGATGCCGTCGGGTCGGCGTGCCTCGCTGGCACGGACCTGCAGCGTCATCAGGGCGGTCTCCGAGACGCCCGTCAGCGGGGCGTCGACCTTCTCGGTCGGGGTGGCGTCCGGGCGGGGTTCGGGGGTCACCTTCGCGAATGTACCGAAGGTCAGGAGACCAGCACCTTGTCGATGGTGCGGAGGTTGCGCGTCGTGGTCGAGGACTTGTACCGCTTCCTGCCCATCGTCTTCCCCATGGCCGACGTCAGCGTCGCGGAGCGCGGCACCTGCCAGTAGACGACCCCGTCGCCGCGCCGGATCGACTCGTCGGGACCGGCGTCGTCGGACAGGGCGGCGAGTTCCTCGAGCACGTCGCCATCGGAGACGAACGTGACGTAGGAGTGGTGCCCCTCGACCTCCCGGGTGAAGGGGTAGGCGTCGGAGATGGCGCGGACCGTCGCCAGGTCGTAGGCCAGGACCCACGCCTCGTAACCGAAGCGGTCGCGCAGCGCTCTCTCGGCCTTCTTCCGCACTGCTTTCACGCCGTCGTCGTGGTCGACCACGACGTTGCCGCTCGCCAGGACGGTCCTCGTGTTCCCGAAGCCGGCGTCGGTCAGCGCGGCGGCGACGTCGGCCATCTTGAGGGTGACGCCCCCGACGTTGACGCCCCGCAGGAACAGGGCGTAGCGGGTCATCCGAACTCCAGCAGCGTGGTGCTCGGCCGGGCGCGACGGACGGCCCCGACGCGGTCCAGCGGTGGCCATGACGCCGCTCGCCACAGCCCACGCCCGGGCGGCAGGGCGACGTCGTGGGCGACGCGCACCCCGTCGACGTGACCCGCCAGCGCGAGCGCGTCGTCGGGGCTCTGACCGAACGGCATCGGCGGCGCGATGTACCGGTCGGACAGCTTCCAGCCCTTCAGCGTGCGCCTGCTCAGCCAGGGCGGGATCGAGTCGAACATCATCCGACCGCCGGGGAAGCGGGCCGCACACGCGCGGATCAGTCCGAGCGCGTCCTCGGGTTCGAGGTACATCAGCAGGCCCTCGGCGGTGATGAACGCGCCGTCGGTCGCGTCGACGCCGTCCATCCACGACGTGTCGAGTGCCGACTGCGCGAGTTCGGTGATGCGGTCGTCGCGCGGCAGCAGACGGCGACGCAGGTCGATCACGGGCTCGAGATCGACGGAGTACCAGTGCACCTGATCGACCACGCCGGTGCGTTCGAGACGCCAGAAGCTGGTCTGCAACCCCTCGGCCAGTGCGACGACGGCGGCCCGCGGGTGGTCGGTGAGGTAGGCGCGCGCGGCGGCGTCGAAGGCGACGGCCCGCAGCGCGTGCGACTGGTTGGGCCTACCGAACTTCAGGTAGTCGTAGGAGATCGCGTCGAGCAGCGTCACCGCCCACGGATCGCGGATCACGCCGTCGGACCGCTTGGCCTCCGTCGCGCGGTTGTGCAGCGTCCACAGCGTGGTCGCGGACACGCCGTCCAGGGTGGTGCCGTCGATGGCGCTCATGGCTGTCATCGTAGGTATCGGTCGGTCGAACCCGGTCGGGTTCCCAGCGGTCGGTCGTAGGCTTGTCGCCATGACCCGCGACGTGTTCGACGACAAGCTCCTGGCCGTGCTCAGCGGCAACGCGCTCGGGGTGCTCGCCACCATCAAGCACGATGGTCGGCCGCAGCTGTCGAACGTCACCTACCACTTCGACGCGCAGCACGTCGCTCTGCAGGTGTCGGTGACCGAACCGCGCGCCAAGACCCGCAACCTGCGTCGGGATCCCCGCGCGTCGATCCACGTGGCGTCCGACGACGGCTGGTCCTACGCGGTCGCCGAGGGCGACGCGATCCTGACGCCACCGGCCGCGGCACCCGACGACGACACCGTCGAGGCGTTGATCGCGTTGTACCGCAACGTCGCCGGAGAGCATCCGGACTGGGATGACTACCGTCGCGCCATGGTCGACGACCGTCGCGTGCTGCTCACGCTGCCGATCTCCCACCTCTACGGTCTGCCGCCCGGCGTCCGCTGAGCGCGGCCCGGGCGGAAACCTGGCGGCGTCCCCGGCTTCCGCGCGCTAATGTTCGATCATGGCCGACGCACCCGAACCCGAACTCGAAGACGAGAACAAGCGCAAGTTCCGCGAGGCACTCGAACGCAAGAAGGCCGCCTCCGGCAACGGTGCGAAGCACGAGGATGCCGGCAACAAGCAGCCCCGCGCGCACGGCCCGCAGGAGAGCCGACGGGAGTTCCGGCGCAAGAGCGGTTAGACCGCGGTCCGGACGGTCGGCCGGGCAATCACCCGAGCCGCGACCAGTGCGACCAGCATCACCGAAACGCAGTACACGCCTTGATCTTTGAGGCCCCATGCGACGGACGCCAAGGTGGCGGCTCCGGCGACGCACAGTAGGGTGCCGACGAGTACGCTGCGCGGGCCCGGCCGGACGACGACGCCGCCGTCCCACAGCGGCAGAGGCGTGTTCTCCAGTGGCCGCAGGACGAGGAACGCCGCCGCGACGAGCGCGAGGACCACGGCCAACTGGACGACGCTGAGCACCAGGAAGTGCGGTTGCCCGGGGTAGCGGGGCAGTCCGAGGCCGTCGAACACCAGGTGCACTCCGAGCAGCACGGGCATGTGCCAGAGGTAGAGCGTCATCGCGCCGGTGTTGCCGATGACCGCGAGCCGCCACACCCTTGGCCGTCTGGCCCACCGGCTGATGGCGGGTGCGCACCCGATCGCGAACGCGCACAGCATGATCGCGTGTCCGGCCATCAGCAGCGACGGCGGTGACATGTTCTTGAGCTGCTGGGACTCGATGCCGACCAGGCTCAGCTCGTAGGGGCCCATCCACAGCAGCGCCAGGTTCACGGCCAGTGCGGCCGCGCCGAGCACGACACCCTGGCGCGGACTCAGCAGCCCACGCCGGTACGCGACCCCCAGCATGCCGGGGATCAGCCACGCCACCAGGTTCACGTAGGCCACGATGGCGGGCACGTCGCCGCCGATGCGCAGGTGGTCGACGGCCGCGATCAGCAGATACGTCCCGCCCATGGCGACCATCAGGCGGGGCACGCTGGTGATCCGGGCGAGGAGCGGCACCGCCGCGAGGACGAGGACGTAGGCGCCGAGGAACCACAGCAGCTGGATCGAGATGCCCGCGACGGGTTCGTAGACGTGTACGGGCAGGACGTGGCGCAGCACGATCAGCGCGACCGCCCAGAACGCCAGGTAGGAGAACACCGGGCGGTAGAGCCGGCTGCACCGCTTCAGCAGCCAGCCACCCCAATTTCCCCGGTAGGACTCGACCGACGCCGCCACCCCCGCGAAGAAGAACAGCGGCATGATCTGGAACACCCAGGTGAGCGCCTGGAACACCACCGACGTGGTGAGCAGGTTGTCCCAGTGGAAGACCCCGTCGGCGATGATGCTGGTCGCCATGACGGTGTGCCCGGCGACGACGCCGAGCAGCGCGACGATGCGGATGACGTCGATCGTCCTGTCGCGGCCCGCGGGGGTCTGGCCGTCGATCTCGGCCGCGGTCGGAAACGCTTTGAGGAGAGCAGATGCCATGGCTATGAACCTAAGCGGCCCGCGGCGCCCGAACCCTAGGTAGAACCACTCAATTCGCGGCGGCCGCGCGCCGCCGCGCCCTCGACTCCTGGAACAGGATCGCCGCGAGGCAGACCGCCGATAGCGCGGCGACCGCGAACGCGAAGGTGATGCCCGCGGTGCGCAAGCCCCACGCCTGGGCGGCCAGCCCGGCGCCGACGACGGGCAGCGAGATCGCCACGTAGGCCACCACGAAGTAGGTGGAGCTGACCTCGGCGCGGCGCCCGGCGGGCGTGCCCTCGACGACGGCGGCCAGGCCACGGCTGAAGCTGATGCCCTGGCCGGTGCCGGCCACGACCGCCGCGACGATCAGCGTGGGCAGCGACGAGAAGTGCAGTGCCGCCGCCAGCAGGCACATGCCGACCACCAGCAGCGCGCAGCCGAACGCCACTGCGCGCGGGGGATGCATCCGACGCGCCAGCACCTGGGCGATCGCCGAGGCGACGAAGATCGTGCTCGCGACCGCACCCGCGACGGCGTGATTGCCGATGCCGATGACGGTGGACAGGAACGACGGAGCGACGGCCATGAACAGGCCCGTCACGGTGAAGCCGGCGAATGCGGCGGTCACGGCGGTGATGAACACCGGCCGCACCACCGGCGGGATCGACAGCCGCTGCAGGCCGATCCGACCGTCACGTGACGACGTCTCCGGCACCAGCAGGACGGCTACCGCGGCCAGAGCCATCAGGACGATGTGCACGATGAACGGCAACTGCAGGGGATGCGCTGCGTACTGCACGAGGATGCCCGCCACGATCGGGCCCAGGCTCAGGCCGCCGATGTTGGCGATGGTGGCGACCACCGCCGCGAACTCGCGGCGCGCCTCGGGTGCGGCCTCGACGATCGCGGCGGTGGCGGTGCCGGTCACCACGCCTGCGGAGAATCCCGACAGCAGGCGCGCGACGAGGAGGATCGGGACGCTGTCGGCGAGCAGGAACACCACGGCGCTCGCGACGGCGAACCCGACGCCCGCCAGCAGCAGGGGCCGCCGCCCGACGGCGTCCGACCAGCTGCCGAACACGAGCAGTGCGGTGAGCACGCCGACGGCGTAGGTCGAGAAGATCACCGTCGTCGTCAGCACCGAGAAGTGCATCTCGTCGGCGTACAGCGCGTAGATCGGCGTCGGGAGCGTGGTGCCCATCATCGCCGTGACGAACAGGTACGCCAGCAGCGGCAGCGCGAACCGGCCGGACCTGGTGGCGGGGGTGGTGGTCTCGGGTGTCACCCGTCGAGTGTCGAGCACGCAGCAAGACAACGCCCACTCGGCGCCAGGACTTCCCTGGACGGTCACACGTCGAGATAGCGCTGACGGCGGTGAACTGCGAGTGCTGGTAGCGGTCAGCGCTATCTCGACGTGACTCCTAGTGCGAGACCGCCTTCTCGGCGCCGATGCCGGTGAGCGACCGGACCTCCATCTCGGCGGCGACCTTCGGGTCCTCGTCGTCCGGCGAGGTGAACGTTCCGACGACGCCCAGGATGAACGCCAGCGGGATCGACACGATGCCGGGGTTGGCGAGCGGGAAGAACGCGAAGTCGACGCCGGGCATCATCGCCGTCGCCGAGCCGGACACGGCGGGGGAGAAGACGATCAGCACGATCGTGGAGATCAGGCCGCCGTACATGCTCCACAGCGCGCCGCGGGTGTTGAACCGCCGCCAGTACAGCGAGTAGATGATCGTCGGCAGGTTGGCCGCCGCCGCGACCGCGAAGGCCAGCGCGACCAGGAAGGCCACGTTCTGCCCGTTGGCGAGGATGCCGAGGCCGATCGCGACGACACCGAGCACCACCGCGGTGATGCGCGAGACCTTCACCTGCTCGGCCTCGGTCACCTGATTCTTCTTCCACACCGACGCGTAGATGTCGTGGGCGAACGACGCCGACGCGGTGATCGTCAGCCCGGCCACCACGGCGAGGATCGTCGCGAAGGCGACCGCCGAGATGATGCCGAGCAGGACCACGCCGCCGAGTTCGAACGCCAGCAGCGGTGCGGCCGAGTTCACCTTGCCGGGCGCGGCCAGGATGCGGTCCGGGCCGACGATGGCGGCGGCGCCGTAGCCGAGGGCCAGGGTGAACAGGTAGAAGGCGCCGATCAGCGCAATCGCCCATACCACCGACCGGCGGGCCTCCTTGGCCGTCGGCACCGTGTAGAAGCGCATCAGCACGTGCGGGAGGCCCGCAGTACCGAGCACCAGCGCGATGGCCAGCGACAGGAAGTTGATCTGCGAGGTCACCGAGCCGCCGTACTGGGCGCCCGGCGCCAGGACGTCGCGGGCGGCGACGGCCTTGTCGGCCGACCCGGAGATGGCCGTCTGCGCGGCACCGAGGATCTCGGAGAAGTTCGCGCCGAACTTGGCGAGCACCATGATCGTCATCAGGCCGGCACCGGCGATCAGCAGCACGGCCTTGATGATCTGCACCCACGTGGTGCCCTTCATGCCGCCGACGAGGACGTAGACGATCATCAGCACGCCGACGACGGCGATGACGACGGCCTGTCCGGCGGAGCTGGTGACGTTGAGCAGGAGCGCGACCAGCCCACCGGCGCCGGCCATCTGAGCCAGCAGGTAGAACAGCGACACCGTCAGGGTCGACGTGGCCGCGGCGACGCGAACGGGACGCTGCTTGAGCCGGAAGCTCAGCACGTCGGCCATCGTGAACCGGCCGGTGTTGCGCAGCAGTTCGGCGACGAGCAGCAGGGCCACCAGCCAGGCGACCAGGAAGCCGATCGAGTAGAGGAAGCCGTCGTAGCCGTAGACGGCGATGGCGCCTGCGATGCCGAGGAAGCTCGCAGCCGACAGGTAGTCGCCGGCGATTGCGATGCCGTTCTGCGGACCGGAGAAGCCGCGGCCGCCGGTGAAGAACTCGTCGGCGGTGGCGTTCTTCTTGCTGGCACGGATGACGACGATCATCGTCACGACGACGAACAACGAGAAGATGCCGATGTTGGCGACGGGGTTGCCGACGGCCTCGGCGGCGAGCAGCGTGGTCGTCACTTGGCGCGTCCTTCCAGTTCGGCCTCGAGTTCACCGCGGATGGCGGCGGCCCGGGGGTCGAGTTCACGATTCGCGAATCGGACGTAGAGGCCGGTGATGACGAACGTCGTCAGGAACTGGCCCAACCCGATGAGCAGGCCGACGTTGACGTTGCCGAACACCTGGATGGCCATGAAGTCGTGGGCGAACGCGCCGAGCAGCACGTACACCACGTACCAGACGATGAAGAAGGCGGTCATCGGAAACACGAAGCGGCGCAGTCTGCTTCGCAGTTCCTGGAACTCAGGGCTGGCTTGGACCTCCTGGTACCGCTCGCCGCTGATCGCGGCCGCGGGATCGGAGGGGAGGGTCTCGGGCACCGCTGATCTCCTGACGTGGGTGAACTCAGATCTTGGGGTTACCTTATTGAGACTCACGTCACATCCGGGGGGTTTCGCAGTCTGGGACGCCGAAACCCGGAGGGCGTGCGGTGAGCGGTAACTCGGTGACGACGAGCGGTCGGGGTTCAGCCGCGCGGCAGGCGTTCGATGCCCATGCCGAGCCGCTCGGGCAGGTGCATGCGCGCGAAAATCCTCGCCACGTCCGGCGGTCTCGACGACGAGGTGACTCTGCTGACCACCAGCATCACGAGGAATGCCAGGGGCACGGTGACGGCGGCGGGGTAGCCCACGATGGCGGCGGGCCATCCGCCGAGGAGCGCCTCGTCGAGGCCGCCGGTGATCGCCAGGGTGGTGGCGGCGCCCGATGCGACGCCGCCGATCACCAGGCCCCACGCGGCGCCCGTTGCGGTCAGGCCGCGCCACCAGATGCCGAGGACGAGCAGCGGGCACAGCGTCGACGCGGCCACCGCGAAGGCGAGCCCGACACTGCGGGACAGCTCGAGCGAGGACGCCAGCAGCGCAAGGGGAATCGGGATCAGGCCACCGACGAGTGCGGCGATCCGGAAGTCCCGGACGCGGCCCCGCAGGACGTCGGTCGACAGCGCGCCTGCGATGCTGATCAGCAAGCCGGACGACGTCGCGAGGAACGCGGCGATGGCACCCGCGGCGACGAGTGCGGCGAGGCCCGCGCCGGCCATCCCGCCGACCGCAGCGCTCGGGAGCAGCAGTACCGCGGCGTCGGCGGTGCCGGTGATGAGCAACTGCGGGACGAACTGCCGGGCGAAGACGCCGAGCAGGGTGGGGAACAGATAGAACAGCGACAGCATCGCGATGACGGCCAGCGCCGTCCGCCGGGCCGCCGCGCCGTCGGGGTTGGTGTAGAACCGCACCAGGACGTGCGGCAGGCCCATGGTGCCGAGGAACGTCGCGACGATGATCGACAGCACCTGGTACAGCGGGTGGCTGCCGCCGAGGCCGCCGCCCGACGCCATCCAGTCCTCGCCCGCGCTCGGTGCGCCCGCGACCACCGGCGTCGCCGACCCCTCCGCCAGAGTCAGCGTGCTTCCGGCGGCGAGCGTGTACCGGCCCGGTTCGGGGAACGGTCCGTCGACGGACGAGCCGTCGACGGTGCCCGTCACCGTGATGCCGGCCGGAGCTGCGACCTGGACGACGACGTCGGTCTCGACGGTGACCGTGGTCTGTTGGCCGACCAGCGGTGGCAGTGGGCCGCCGAGGTCGGTGCCGTCCCTCGCGACCAGCGCGAGGAGCGCGAGGGCGGGTACCGCGATCGCGGTGAGCTTGAGCCAGTACTGGAACGCCTGCACGAACGTTATCGACCGCATGCCGCCGCCGACGACGTTGACGATCACGATCGTGCCGACTGCCACGGGTCCCACCCAGACCGGCAGTCCGAGAAGCGTCTTCAGCGCAAGACCGGCGCCCTGGTACTGCGGCACCAGGTAGAAGATGCAGACGACGACCACCACCAGCATCGCGACCTTGCGCAGGCGTGCAGAGCCGAGCCGGAACTCGGCGAAGTCCGGCACGGTGTAGGCGCCCGACCGGCGCAACGGCGCGGCGACGAACAGCAGCAGCCCGAGGTAACCGGCGGTGAACCCGACCGGATACCACAGCGCGTCGGCCCCATACTTGGCGATCAGGCCGGCGACGCCGAGAAACGATGCGGCAGAGAGGTACTCGCCGGAGATGGCCGCGGCGTTCCACTGCGGTCCGATGCTGCGGGACGCGACGAGGAAGTCGGACGTCGTGCGGGACAGCCGGATTCCGTAGAAGCCGATGGCGATCGTGGCCAGGGCGGCGGCCAGGAGCGCGGCGGCGGTCAGGGGTGCGTGGGTCACGGCTCGTCGTCAATGACGCGGACGAAGTCCCGCTCGCCCTGTTCGGCGAGACGCACGTACAGCCGACCGACCCCGTAGAGGACCGGATAGACGACGACCGCGAGCAGCAGCCAGTTGAGTTGAATTCCGGCGACCCGGATCTCGGCGATCTCCGGGAACGCGCCGACGACGAGGGGGACCGCCGCCACCGCGACCAGTACGACGGCCGCCAGGCGCAGGGCGAGGCCGAGCTGGGCGCGCACCAGGCCGCGGACGAGGGCGTCGCCGACCTGGGTCTGCTCCTGCACCTCCACGCGGGTCCTGATGACGCGGGCGCCCCGCCGGTGCGACAGGACGACGCGTTCGCGGTGCGGCCTAGTCATGTTCGGCTCCCGGGCGCAGGTTGCGCATGGGGTCCCGGATCAGCCGGTCGCGCAGTTCCTTGGCCTGCCTGCGGCTCACGGGCAGTTCGACCGCGGGTGAGGCGCCGTTGGCCCTGAGGCGGACCAGCACGGAGCCGTCCGTCGACCGGACACCGGTGACCTGGCGCAGCGCCACCAGGTAGGAGCGGTGGATGCGTTGAAAACCCCTGTCGCGCCATCGGGATTCGAGCGTGCTGAGCGGGATGCGGACCAGGTGGGCGCCCGACGCGGAGTGCAGCCGTGCGTAGTCGCCCTCGGCCTCCACCCAGCCGATGCTCTCCCGGGGGACCAGCTGGGTGATGCCGCCGAGTTCGGCGGGGATGACGTCGGAGTCCTCGTCGACCGGGGCCTCGTCGCGGCGCTCGGTGGCCAGCACCCGGCGAACCGCCTCGTCGAGACGGCTCTGGCGGATCGGCTTCAGCAGGTAGTCGACGGCGCCGACGTCGAAGGCCTCGACGGCCTTGTCGTCGTGCGCGGTGACGAAGACGATCGCGGGACGGTAGGAGAAGTTGGCCAGGACGCCGGCCAGTTCGAGACCGCTGAGCCCCGGCATGTTGATGTCGAGGAAGACCGCGTCGACGTGGCGCTGGTTGAGTTCGCGCAGAGCCGAGGTCGCATCACCGGCGACGACGACGTCGTCGATGGCGGGGTGTTGGCCGAGGAGGTACGCCAGTTCGTCGAGGGCGGGCGCCTCGTCGTCCACGGCGAGCACCGTCAGGCCGTCCCTGGACGCTCCACTCACGTCATCGCCCCTCCGCCGGCCCGGACGCCGGTCGCGAACTTCGGAACCCGCATGATGACCTTGGTGCCCGACCCCATCGCCGTCTCGACCACCAGACCGTAGTCGTTGCCGAATGCCGCGCGCAGGCGATGGTCGACATTCGTCAGCCCGACGTGCGCCGAGTGGCCCGCAGCGGGCGACGCGCCGTCGGCCAGTGCGTCGGCGGGACCGGATCGCAGCGCCTCGGGGTCCATGCCGACGCCGTCGTCCTCGACGGTGATGACGCAGTCGGTGCCCTCGTCGAGGGCGACGATCTCGACGCTGCCACCCCGCCGGTCGGCGAACCCGTGCCGAACGGCGTTCTCCACCAACGGTTGCAGCACCAGGAAGGGCACGACGACGTTCAGCATCTCGGGTGCGACCTGAAGCCTGACCTTGAGCGCGTCGCCGAAGCGGGCGCGCTCGAGGGTGAGGTAGCGGTCGATGTTGCGCAGTTCGTCCGACAGCGTCGTGTACTGGCCCGCGGCGCGGAACGAGTAACGGGTGAAGTCGGCGAACTCGAGGATGAGGTCGCGGGCGCGGTCGGGGTCGGTGCGCACGAACGAGGCGATCGTGGTGAGCGCGTTGTAGATGAAGTGCGGGCTGATCTGCGCCCGCAGGGCCAGCACCTCCGCGCGGTCGAGGCGGGCACGCGACGCGTCGAGGTCGGCGAGTTCGAGTTGGCTCGCGGCGTAGCGGGCCACCTCGCCGATCGCGCCCAGCGTGCCCGGCCCGGGCTCGCGTGCCATCGCGGCCACCAGGACGCCGAGGGTGTCACCGCCGTCGGTGACCAGCGGCTGCGCGACCATCGCCCCGCCGCGGTGCTCGGCCATGATCCGGCGCTGCCCGGTGAGCGCGTCCGCTGCGGCCGACGAGGCCTCGGCCAAGGCGTCGTCATCCCACGCGGTGCGGTCGTCCGGGTCGCGGGCCAGGTGCTGGCCGGCGTCGTCGAACAGCACGACGGCGTCGGCGCCGGTGAGCCTGCGCAGGAACGGCGCCGCGCGCAACGCGGAATCGGGACCTAGCCCGTCGCGGAGCGCGTGCGCGGCGAGTGAGGCGGTGTGCAGTGCCTCGTGGGTGGCGCGTTCGGTGGGGGTGGCCACCACCCGGCGGGTCCGCACGACGACGATGGCGGCGATCACGGTGGCCAGGATCAGCGCGGCCGCGAGTGCAATCGCGATCTCGCCCGGCATGTCACCTCGCACTGGTCGGGGCCTTCTTCAGGTGGTGGTCACCTTAGACTGGCTCGATGGCGAAGTTGCAGCTCGTGCAAGATCCGGCGGCCGACGAACTGTTGGAGTCGAACCCGTTCGCGCTCCTCGTCGGCATGCTCCTCGATCAGCAGATCCCGATGGAGGTCGCGTTCGCGGGGCCGCGCAAGATCGCCGACCGGATGGGTGACGTGGACGCTCGCGAGATCGCCGACTACGACCCGGAGAAGTTCATCGCACTGGTGTCGGAACGCCCCGCGGTGCATCGCTTCCCGGGCTCCATGGGCAAGCGCGTGCAGGAGCTGGCCCGCGTCATCGTCGACGAGTACGGCGGCAGTGCCGCGGCGCTGTGGACGGCCGGTGACCCGGACGGCGCCGAGGTGCTGCGACGGCTGAAGGCGCTGCCCGGCTTCGGTGATCAGAAGGCGCGGATCTTCCTCGCGCTGCTCGGCAAGCAGTACGGCGTCACGCCGACGGGCTGGCGCGCCGCAGCGGGGGACTACGGCAAGGACGGCGTGCACATGTCGGTCGCCGACGTCGTCGACGCCGGCTCGCTGGACGAGGTGCGGGCGTTCAAGAAGGCGGCCAAGGCCCGCGCGAAGGCTGCGAAAGCCTGACCATTTGTGCGCCGATCCTGCTGGGAGATCGCCTCCCGGGGCCGGATCGCGATTCTGACAGCAGTCTCGGCAGCGGGGGTGAGGCCGCTCGTGGGATCGTTGATACATGGCCAAGACACATTTGAACTGCCCGTGCGGCGAAGCGATCACTGGCGCGGATGAGGACGACCTCGTGGAGAAGGCTCAGACGCATCTCTCGGAGTCACATCCCGGTCGTGAGTACGACCGGGAGATGATCCTCTTCATGGCGTACTGACCCACGATCTCGGTCCCCGCACTCTCCGGCGCGTGACGTTTAGCGCGCGCATGTTCGAACTCGATGTCCATTCCGTGACCGACCGGCTTGGTGCAACTCGGTCACCTGTCCGGATCGACCAGGGCTCGGGCGTCCTTGATCAGCAGCAGCAGGTGCAGCGGATCGGTAGGTGAGGGCTCGAAGTCGAAGTGTGCATACAAGGCGCGGGCCTGCTCGTGCAGGGCATGCACGATAAGCGCCCGCACGCCGATGATCTCCGCTGCCGCCACGGCGCGGGTGATCGCGTCGCGCAGGAGGTGCGCCCCCAGGCCCAGACCCTTGTGCGTGGCGTCGACCGCCAGCCGCGACAGCAGGATAACCGGCACCGGGTCTGGCATGTTGCGGCGCACCCGCCCCGGTGTTGCGGCACGCTCGACCGCCGCTGAGGACAGCGCATAGAACCCCACGACCTGCGCGTCGCGGCAGGTCACGAAACACCGTGAGGCGCCCTCGACGTGGTTGGCCAGCGCCCGCCTGCGTAGATAATCGTCCAGGCTGGGCTCGCCGCTATCGAAGTCGGCGACAGCGTCGTCCGCGCTCATCGGCCGTGGCGCGCTGTAGACGCTCACTCGTCGAAGATCGAGGGCTCCGAGAACAACTTCTCGAGCCGTGGCTTGCGCGACACCGCGCGATCCAGGACCGATACGAACTCCGACCACGCCGAGGCGTCGAGCATGAACAGCCGGCGATCGGCGAGTACGTCGCGCGCATGAGCCAGCGTCGCGGTCACCGTGAAGTTGGTCAGATCTGTCCCCTCCACCTCCGCGGCACGACGAATCAACGCGTCCTGCTCAGCGGTCAGGCGCACGGCGAAACGTTCCGTCTTCGTAGCCATGGGTCCAATTGTGTGCCCGTTGGGCGTACAAGTCAACGCGATCGAATCTTCCACGCAGCGCATCGGCCCTTCGGAGCGCGGGAGTTGTCGCCTTGAGAAAGGAGATGGTGGGCCGACCGGGCCGAGGAGGCAACCGACATCGTGTCAGCGCTCGAGCCTGGGCGGGGCGGGTGCAGTTCGCGAGACCGCTGCGGATGGGACTGGACCGGAGGCTGCAAGCCTGACCCACGAACCAAAGCCGCGAGCGTGCGCGTCGCGCCGGGGAATCAGGCCGGCGTTCAGGTCGACGCGCACGCTCGCGGGGTGGGACGGTGGTTTCAGGGGACCACCGTCGAGCCAATTGTCGGCATGAACTGGCACTGCTTCTCGGTCGTCGTCACCTGACCGAAGATGGTCGACATGATCGACCCCGATCCGGTGTCGGCGATCGCGACGAGCGTCGTCGGGCCGGCGGGGTTGATGTCGCCCTGCGGCTTGAGCGTCGCCGAACCCGACTTGCCCGAGGTCAGGTTCACCCAGGTGACGTTGAGCGGCAGCTTCTGCTCGGCCGCGGGGCCGGGGGTGCCCATTGCGGTGAAGACGTAGGCGGTCTGGCCTGCTGCGGGGCCGGGGGCGGGGATCTTCGCCGGGCCGGCCACCGAGATCGCCGTCGCCAGAACGTTTCCGCCGTCCTTCATGCAGCCGTTGCTGATCGACGGGTACATGAAGTCCTGCGTGACCGGAGCGTCCGGTCCGAAGCCGGGAGTGGCGGCGTCGGGTGCCGGGGCGGCTGCGGCGGCGAGTGGCGCTGCCTCGGGTGCCGGCGGGGCGGCCTCCGGTGCGGGGACCGGTGCGGCCTCGGGTGCCGGAGCCGGCGTAGGTGCGGCGAGGGCGTCCGGCGCGGGGACGGCTTCCGGTGCCGGTGCGGGCGCAGGCTCGGGTGCAGGCGCCGGGGGCACGATGGCCCCTGGTGCGGGGGCGGACTCCGGAACGGCTTCAGGCGCGGGTCCCGCCGCATGCGCGGGGTTGATGCCAGCAGGCAGGTGCGCCTCGGCGCCGGGTTGCACCCCGGCTGCCGGGACGTGCGCCACCTGAGCCGCCTGCGGGTCGGCGACGAACTGGTTGACCGCGGCGGCCACGTTCTTGGAGTCCGCGGGGGCTGCCGAGTTTCCCGCAAAGGCCGCCGCGGCGGCCATGAGCATCGATGCGGCGTTCGAGGGATCCGCGGCCGCCGCCTGAATGGCGGGCGCGATGCTCTCGATCGCCGGCAGGCCGGGTGCCTGCAGGCTTCCGATCGGAATGGGCAGTGGTGCAGCCGGATCGGCGTGGGCGACCGTCTGGGCGCCGAGCGCCAGTACGGCCGACGCACCGATTGCGGTGACCATCTTCCTCATCGATGTCATGACTCTCCCGTGTGTTTGATTCCGAGTGTCTTATGGACGATTACGTGGTGTCAGCTGACGATCACGGCAGGCCGGAGGTCGGGAACATCAGCGGCGCAAGGCTTTCCAAGCTGGCAGCGCCGGCCGATGCGGCCGTAGGTGCGGCGGCCACCGCGGGTGCGGCCGCGGCCGGGACGGTGGCGACCGGGTTGGTCGGCAGCAGGCCGGCCAGCGGGATGCCCGGGGGCAGGAGCGAGGCCAGACCACTCGGGGCGGCCGCGGCGGCGGGCGCAGCGGCGGGAGCAACCGGCGCCTGAGGCAGGTTGACCTGGGCCAGCGGTGCGGCGGGCTGCGGCGCGGGTGCTGCCTGCGGCAGGTTGACCTCGGCCAGCGGTGCCGGCGCGGCCGCGGGTGCCCCGGCCGCGGGTGCGGTCAGCGGCGCCGCGATGGCGTTGAGCGGTGCGGGCAGCGAACCCGGCTGCGGCAGCGTCACCGCGGCGGTGGGAGCCGGGGCCGGCGCGGCGACCGGCTTCGCGGCGGTGCCCGTCAGGACGGAGCCCAGTGCCTGCAGCATCTGCGGCGCCTGTGCCACCGGATCGAGGAACGGCAGACCCGGGATCGTCGGCATTGCGGGGGCCGGAGCCGGGGCGGGCTCAGCCAACGCGGGTGCGGACAGCGCCACTGCGGCACCGACTGTCCCTGCAGCAGCAATCATGCTGGTGGCGAACAGTTTTCTGGCGATGTTCATGGTTCTCCCAATCGGTTGTCGGCACGTCTGCAACCGAAGCTACGGAGTTACTGGTGTTACTCAAGTGACACGTGTGGCATTTATTCAACCGTTACGCACACGTCGGCTGAGCGTGACCGGTCGCTAGAGTCGGGCGGATAACTGACCTCCCGCCCACGGCGTCCGCCGAGACCCCCACCAGGACCCGCCTGCTGCGCGCGGCGCCCTGGCTACTGGCGCTCAGCGTCGTCGCCCGACTGGCCTGGACCTACCTCGTTCCCAATGGCGCGAACTTCGTGGACCTGCACGTCTACGTCGGTGGGGCGGCCACGGTCGGGACCGGACAGTCGCTCTACGACTTCGTCTACGCCGACCAGACGCCGGACTTCCCGCTGCCCTTCACCTACCCACCGTTCGCCGCCGTCGTGTTTCAGCCGCTGCATCTGCTGCCGTTCGGCGTGCTGTCGTTCGCATGGCAGATCGGAATCATCGCCGCGCTCTACGGCGTGTCGTGGCTGAGCCTGCGACTCCTCGGCGTGCAGGCCCACCGCAGCGCCATGCTCTGGACCGCGGTCGGCATCTGGACCGAGCCGCTGCGCAGCACCTTCGACTACGGCCAGATCAACGTGATTCTCGTGCTCGCCGTGCTGTGCGCGGTCTACAGCAGCCGGTGGTGGCTGTCGGGACTGCTGGTCGGACTGGCGGCGGGGGTGAAGCTGACGCCGGCGGTGGCAGGGCTCTACTTCCTCGGCGCGCGGAGATGGGGAGCGGCGCTGTTCTCCGGGGTGGTCTTCTTTGCGACGGTCGGCGTGTCGCTGCTGGTGCTCGGCGAGCAGGCCCGCTTCTACTTCACCGACCTGCTGGGCGACGCGAGTCGCATCGGTCCGATCGGCACGTCGTTCAACCAGTCCTGGCGCGGCGGCATCTCGCGAATCCTGGGGTACGACGCCGGATACGGGCCGGCCGTCCTGGTGGCGGTTCTGGTCACGGCGGTGCTGGCCGTCTGCGCGTGGCGCGCGATCGGCGGGGCGTCGGATCGGCTCGGCGGGATCCTCGTCGTGCAACTCTTCGGGCTGCTGCTATCGCCGATCTCGTGGACCCACCACTGGGTGTGGCTGATCCCGTTGATGATCTGGCTGCTGCACGGACCGCTGCGAGATCGGATTGGTGCACGGGTGCTCGGCTGGGGGTGGCTGGCGCTGACGATCGTCGGCGTGCCCTGGCTGCTCAGCTTCGCGCAGCCGACGATCTGGGAGATCGGCCGCCCCTGGTACCTGGCGTGGGCCGGCCTCGTCTACGCCGCCGCCACCCTCGCGACGCTCGGATGGATCGGGCTCAGCCGCCGACGATCCCGTTGATCTCGCGCGCCATGTCGACGTCCTTGTCGGTGATGCCACCCTCGGAGTGCGTGACGAGCGCGAACGTGACGGTGCGCCAACGGATGTCGATGTCGGGATGGTGATCCTGCTGCTCGGCCGCCTGTGCCACGCGGCGCACCGCGTCGACACCGACGAGGAACTCCGGGAAGTCGATCGAGCGACGCAGCGCGCCGTCTTCCCGCTTCCAGCCGTTGAGGTCGGATAGTGCGGCGTCCACCTGTTCGTCCGTGAGTACAGCCATTACTCGGGTATACCGTCTGCCGTGCCGTGACACCAGGGTCGGTCGACGGGATCGGTCGCGCCGGGAGCAGAACGGCGCCTCTGCCCGCCTCGTAGCGACAAGTCGCGACAACCGGTGACGGTGGGTGGCCCGTGGTTCGTGGTGGTACCGAATTGTCGCGAGTTGTCGCTCAAAGGCGGGCACGTGCATGCGTCGCCGTCGGCGACCCGCACGGGCACACTGCACGTCCGCATCCCGCTGAAACTCGAACTGTCCGCGGAATTCGAGAGGTGCTGACGGTCGTCACGTAGCTTGACCACATCACCACAGAAACCGAACCCGTCGTCGTCGTCGCGGGAGCCCTCGTCGACGGCGACGCCCTGCTCGTCGCCCAGCGCGCCCGCCCACCCGAACTCGCCGGCCTGTGGGAACTCCCCGGGGGCAAGGCCGCCCCGGGGGAGTCGGACCAGCAGGCGCTCGTCCGCGAACTCCGAGAGGAACTCGGCGTCGAGGTGACCGTCGGACTGCAAGTGGGCGAGGACGTCCCACTGCCGCGATCGATGACCTTGCGCGCCTATCGCGTCACCCTCGTCGCGGGCACCGTCACACCGCACGACCACAGGGCGCTGCGATGGGTCGGCGCCGACGATCTGGCGAGTGTCGACTGGGTGCCCGCCGACCGCGGATGGCTGCCCAACCTGGCGGCGATGTTGCGATCAGGCCAGGTCTGAGGGGCCGACGGACGATTCCCGCCGGGTGACATGCGGCACACAGGGCGGTCGTCGCAACCAGTCCCGATCGAAGAACGCTCAGAGGGCCGCGCGCGCAACCTGGCGACCCGGCGGAAGAACGATTGCAGCTACGTCCCAGCTCCCGCCACACAGTCGACGGTGACGGCCCCGGCTACGTACTCAAGTCGCATCGCCGCACGTCATCAGGCTTTTCGGGCGCGCTTGAACACCTTCTCGAGGTCCTTGCCACGGATGCCGGACAGTTCGGCCTTGTGCACCTTGTGCAGGACCAGCGGGCAGCGCTTGCACCGGGGCTTCGAGCGACAGCACTTCTTCTTCGCCTTGACCCCAGCGAACTTCTCGACCAACTCCGGCCTCTCCCATGGTTCTGCACGTTTTCGCGAATGGATAGTCACGCTGCGACAATCAGTGATGTGGATTTGCCCCAAGACTTTCGTAACGTAGCCATCGTCGCGCACGTGGATCATGGCAAGACGACCCTCGTCGACGCGATGTTGCGGCAATCCGGCGCGCTCAGCCATCGCGGCGACGACGCCATCGAGCGCCTGATGGACTCCGGTGACCTGGAGAAGGAAAAGGGCATCACCATCCTGGCCAAGAACACGGCCGTGCACCGTCACAACGCCGACGGCACCATGACGGTGATCAACGTGATCGACACGCCCGGCCACGCCGACTTCGGCGGCGAGGTGGAACGCGGCCTGTCGATGGTCGACGGCGTCCTACTCCTGGTCGACGCGTCGGAGGGCCCGCTGCCGCAGACCCGCTTCGTGCTCCGCAAGGCGCTGACCGCGCACCTGCCGGTCATCGTCTGCGTCAACAAGACCGACCGCCCCGACGCCCGCATCGCCGAGGTGGTCTCCGAGAGTCACGACCTGCTGCTCGACGTCGCGTCGGATCTCGACGAGGAAGCGCAAAAGGCCGCCGAGTTCGCACTCGGCCTGCCCACGCTGTACGCGTCGGGCCGCGCCGGCATCGCCAGCACCACCGAACCCGCCAACGGCGAGAACCCCGACGGCGAGAACCTCGACCCGCTGTTCGACGTCCTCATGGAGCACATCCCGCCGCCGCAGGGCGACCCCGAGGCGCCACTGCAGGCACTCGTCACCAACCTCGACGCGTCGGCGTTCCTCGGCCGTCTCGCCCTGGTCCGCATCTACAAGGGCAAGCTGCGCAAGGGCCAGCAGGTTGCGTGGATGCGCGAGGTCGACGGGCATCCCGTCATCACCAACGCGAAGATCACCGAGCTGCTCGCCACCGAGGGCGTCGAGCGCACCAGCACCGACGAGGCAATCGCCGGTGACATCGTCGCCGTCGCGGGCATGCCGGAGATCATGATCGGCGACACGCTCGCCGACATCGAGCACGCACACGCGCTGCCGCGCATCACCGTCGACGAGCCCGCCATCTCGGTCACGATCGGCACCAACACCTCGCCGCTGGCGGGCAAGGTGTCCGGCCACAAGCTGACCGCCAGGATGGTGAAGAGCCGCCTCGACAGCGAACTCGTCGGCAACGTGTCCATCAAGGTCGTCGACATCGACCGTCCGGACGCGTGGGAGGTGCAGGGCCGTGGCGAGCTGGCGCTGGCGATCCTCGTCGAGCAGATGCGTCGCGAGGGCTTCGAGCTGACCGTCGGCAAGCCGCAGGTGGTCACCCGGACCGTCGACGGCAAGCTGCACGAGCCCTTCGAGGCGATGACCATCGACTGTCCCGAGGAGTTCGTCGGCGCCGTCACCCAGCTGATGGCCGCCCGCAAGGGCCGCATGGAGGAGATGGCCAACCACGCCGCGGGGTGGGTGCGGATGGACTTCGTCGTGCCCAGCCGTGGGCTGATCGGCTTCCGCACCGACTTCCTGACGCTGACCCGCGGCACCGGCATCGCCAACGCGGTGTTCGAGGGCTACCGCCCGTGGGCCGGCGAGATCCGCGCCCGCCACACCGGCTCGCTGGTCTCCGACCGGACCGGCAAGATCACCCCGTTCGCGATGACGCAGCTGTCCGACCGCGGCCAGTTCTTCGTCGAGCCGGGTGACGACACGTACGAGGGTCAGGTGGTGGGCATCAACCCCCGCGCCGAGGACCTCGACGTCAACGCCACCCGCGAGAAGAAGCTCACCAACATGCGGTCCTCGACCGCGGACGTCTTCGAGACGCTGGCTCGTCCGATCGAGATGGGCCTCGAGCAGGCGATGGAGTTCTGCGCCGAGGACGAGTGCGTCGAAGTGACCCCGGAGGTCGTCCGCGTCCGCAAGGTCGAACTCAACGCCTCGCTGCGTGCCCGCGCCAAGTCCCGCGCGAAGGCTCGCAACTGATCCGGTGCGGGTGGTCGTTAACCTGAACACCGTGCCGACGAAGACGCGACGCGTATCGACCGTCGTCGGCATGCTGTCCTGCGTGCTGCTGGTCGGTTCGTGCACGGTCAGCCCGCCGCCTGCGCCGCAGAGCACCGACACCACGGTGAGCACGCCGCCGCCGCCGATGAAGGCGACGCAGATCATCATGGCGATCGACTCGATCGGCGCCGGGTTCAACCCGCACCTGATGTCGGACCAGTCGCCGGTGAACGCGGCCATCTCGTCCCTGGTGCTGCCCAGCTCGTTCCGGCCGATCGCCGACCCGGCGTCGTCGACCGGCTCGCGCTGGGAACTGGACACCTCACTGCTGGTGTCGGCGGAGGTCACCAACGGCGAGCAGTTCACCGTCACCTATAAGATCCGGCCCGAAGCGTCCTGGACCGACAACGCGCCGATCGCCGCCGACGACTACTGGTACCTGTGGCGCCAGATGGTGAGCGAGCCCGGCGTCGTCGACCCCGCCGGCTACGACCTGATCACCGGGGTGCAGTCGGTCGAGGGCGGCAAGACCGCGGTGGTGACGTTCTCGCAGCCCTACCCGGCGTGGCGCGAACTGTTCAACGACCTGCTTCCCGCGCACATCGTGAAGGACGTGCCCGGCGGGTTCGCTGCAGGGCTGGCTCGGGCGATGCCCGTGACGGGTGGCCAGTTCCGCGTCGAGAGCATCGATCCGCAGCGCGACGAGATCCTGCTGGCCCGCAACGACCGCTTCTGGGCGCAGCCCGCGAAGCCCGACCTCATCCTGTTCCGGCGCGGTGGTGCGCCCGCCGCACTGGCCGACTCGATCCGCAACGGCGACACCCAGGTGGCCCAGGTGCACGGTGGCCAGGCGGCGTTCGCCCAACTCAGCGCGATCCCCGACGTCCGGACCGCCCGCATCGTCACACCGCGCGTCATGCAGCTGACGCTGCGGGCGCAGCAGCCGATGCTCGTCGACCCGCAGGTCCGCAAGGCCGTCCTCGGTCTGCTCGACGTCGACCTGCTCGCAGCCGTAGGGGCAGGCAGCGACAACACCGTGACGTTGGCGCAGGCGCAGGTGCGGTCGCCGTCGGATCCCGGGTACGTGCCGACGTCGCCGCCCGCCATGACCAGGGATGCCGCGCTCGCGCTACTGGGTCAGGCCGGCTACGGCATCGAGCCCGCCGAATCGCCGCCCGCGCCGCCGACGACCGGGGTGCCGCCGCCCGACGACCGCGACCGCATCACGAAGGACGGCCAGCAGTTGGCGCTGGTGCTCGGCGTCGCCGCCAACGATCCGACGTCGGTGGCCGTCGCGAACACCGCCGCCGACCAGTTGCGCAGCGTCGGGATCGCGGCGTCGGTGCTGGCGCTAGACCCGCCGACCCTCTACGGCGACGCGCTGACCGAGAACCGCGTCGACGCGATCGTCGGGTGGCATCAGGCCGGCGGTGACCTCGCCACTGCGCTCGAATCACGTTACGGCTGTCCGGCTCTGGTGGCTGCGGCAGTTGCGACGCCGCCCCCGACCGGCTCCCCGACACCCTCAACTACCAGGGCGACCACCACGACGGCCACGAGTGCGCCGCCGCCGGCCCCGGACTCCGATCAGCTCGTCCAGGCCCCCAGTAACCTGACCGGCATCTGTGACCGCAGCATCCAGCCGAAGATCGATGCGGCACTGGACGGCAGCGAGGACATTGCATCGGTGCTGACCGCCGTCGAGCCGCGGCTGTGGAACATGTCGACGGTGCTGCCGATTCTGCAGGACACCACCATCGTGGCCGCCGGCCCGAGCGTGCAGAACGTCAGCCTGACCGGCGCCGTGCCCGTCGGCATCGTCGGTGACGCCGGCGACTGGATCAAGAAGCCGCGCTAGCCCTTTCGCGATTCCGCTCCCGGGCGAGCCGAAGGGCGTGCGCGGCGTAGGCGGCGACGCCGAAGACGAGCAGCAGCCACAGCGGCGGACGCGCGAGCTCCCAGACGAACAGCGCGGCCCACATCGGCGCACGCTGCGTGATGGCCAAGACACCGGCGGCGCACACCAGCGACACCGCGGGCACCGAGAGATCCGTTCCTGCCCAATGATTGAGCGCGAGCGTGACCGTGGTGCCGGCGGCCGCACCGGTCGCGAGCGCCGGGGTGATCATGCCGCCCACCGCGCCAGCCCGAAGGAACAGCGCCGTCAGAAGAGGTTTGAGGAGGACGAGGACCGCGGCGCCGCCGAGCGTCAGCCCGCTGTCGACGCTGACGGTGAGGATGCTGCGGCCGTTGCCCGGCAGCTCCGGCCGCCAGATGGAGCACACGCCCATCACCAGCCCGGCTGCTGCGATCGTGGGAATCAATGTCCACGAACGGATCTGGGGCCTTGGCCGTGCGAGGGTCATCACCTTGTCGAACGCGAACCCGACCGCGACGGAGAACGGTGCGATGGCCAGCGCCAGGAACACGAGCAGGATGGTGACGTCGGCGTCCGGCCACGTCAGCGCGTGCTCGAGGTGCGTGACCGGCGCGGCGACCGCCACGGCGATGCTCGACGTGATGAGGGCGGTGCCCAGGGCGCGAGGATGCCACGTCCCGAGCAGGATGCGCGTCGCGAACAGCGCGCCGCCGAGCGGGACGCTGTACACCGCGCCCAGGCCTGCGCCCGCGGCGCACGCGAGAAGGATCTCGCGGTCGCGGGGCGTCAGGGACAGCCGCGACGTGGCGAGATCGCCCATCGAGGCGGCCAGCTGTCGCGGTGCGCCCTCCCGGCCGAGCGATGCGCCCGAACCGACCAGCAGCACCTGCAGTCCCGCGTCGAGGGCCATGCGCAGCCGGGGGATGGGCCGGTGCTCGGTGATGGTGGCGGACAGGCTCGGCACGTCGGCGCGCCGCCGCAGCAGCCACCAGCCCGCTCCGGCGAGCGCGCCGCCCACCATTGGGCCCACGGCTCGTCGGACCGGGCTGCTCCCGCCGACGCCGGACAGCAGCGTGCCGAACGAGTAGTGGTAGACGAGGTGCTCGACGGCGTGCAGCGCCACGGTGGTCAGGGCGCCCGCCACTCCGGCGAGCAGTCCGATCAGAACCACCGCACACGAGTACTCGCATGCGCGCCGCGACACCGGGTGAATCTATCTTGTCCGAATGGAACGCCCACGGATTCTCTTCGTTCACGCCCATCCCGACGACGAGACCCTGGTGACCGGAGCGACCATCGCGCACTACGCGGCCATGGGCGCGGAGGTCTGCGTCGTCACCTGCACCCTCGGGGAGGAGGGGGAGGTGATCGGGGAGCGTTGGGCGCGACTCGTCGCCGACGACGCCGACCAGCTCGGCGGCTACCGCATCGGTGAACTGACCGCCGCGCTCGGTGAACTCGGCGTCGACGGGCCGGTGTTCCTGGGCGGAGCGGGCCGCTGGCGCGACTCCGGGATGGCGGGCACGCCCGCGCGGGGTCGAGGGGAACGCTTCGCGGACGCGGATCTGGCCGAGCCCGTCGCCGCGCTCACCGAGATCATCCGCACGGTTCGTCCGCACGTCCTGGTGTCCTATGACGAGAACGGGGGATACGGCCACCCCGACCACATCCGTACACACGATGTCGCGGTGGGGGCCGTGTCCGAGGCGGCCGATTCGTGGCGGGTGCCAAAGTTCTACTGGGCGGTGACGTCGCACTCCGCGCTCGCCGACGGTCTGGCGGACCTCGCGGACGTCGAGCTGCCGGCGGCGTGGATCCGGCTGCCGGTCGACGACTTTCCCTTCCGGTTCGACGACGGTGAGATCGACGCGGTGATCGATGCGCCAGCGAGCCGGGACGCGAAGATCGCCGCGATGGGCGCGCACGCCACCCAGGTGACCGTCAGTCCCGACGGACGGGCGTTCGTGCTGTCCAACGACATCGTGCAGCCTGTTCTGCACGAGGAGCACTTCGTCCTCGCAGCGGGTGAGGCGGGGGAGCGCGACGGGCGCGGCTGGGAGACGGATCTGCTGTCGGGGCTGAATCTCGGATAGGTACGGCCCAGGGGAGTACGCTCCCGAGAAGTAAGTCGGTACGAATGGCCGGGACATCCGGCGGCGACGAAGGGGTGGCCATGGACCCGGATCTCGATCCGAACCTGCAGCACTGGCAGGACCGCCTGGACAACTTCCAGTGGGTCACCGGTTCCCTCGTCGCCCTTCTCGACAGCATCCCGACCTGATCGACGACGCTCCGGGCTGGCAGCGGCCCGTGGTTCTCGGCGTCCTGACGTTCGACGGCGTCCTGTCCGCAGTGGCGGGCTCTATGTTTCTCCCTCTCTTCGTCGGCGCGATCCCCCTACCCATCAGTGGGCTGGTGAGTGGTGCGCTGAACCTCGCGCTCGTGTGGGCCGCGTGGCAGTGGACGTCGTCGGTACGGGTGGCGGCATTGCCGCTGTGGGCCTGGCTCGTGACGGTCGTCGGCCTGTCACTGGGCGGACCTGGCGGCGACATCGTGTTCGGCGGGCCCAATATCATGGCTGCGGGGCCGCTGGTGATGCTCGCGCTGGGGCTCGCGCCACCGCTGGTTCTCATCAGTCGGCGGACCCGGGTGGTCGTGCCGGATCGGGCTGCGGCTTCCAGCTAAACGGGGTCGGCGGCATGATCCGGGGAGGCAGCAACCGTCACCGTGACGTTTCTCCGGGTGTGCCCTCGTTTCACCTGCTGTTTGAGGGCGACTGGTACGGAATTCCGAGCAAAACCGACGCCTTTCCTCATATGCATCATCGAGCACTCTGACACCGCGGGGCGCCAACGTAATGGTCTGCCGTGCAGACGCAGTCTCGGGCCTCTTTGCTCCTTTCGCGCAACCATGCACGCAGCGCCGGTCGTTGAGTTCGCAAGAGGGTGCGGATCCCCGGAGAACGACTGTATGAGCCAGTGCGCGACTGGTTTACGGGAACGTCAAATAGTCGACTGTCGGTGGCGTCAAACTTCGCCGCGCGGGGCGATCCGTTGCCCAGGTCTCGGGTCCGTGCGTGTTCGCGATCGGGTTGCTGGCCGCGTGGCGACCGTGACTGCCAAATGACCCCCGCTGGACTTTGCTACAGGCAAAGTTCGGACCCCGGATGTGACCAGTTGCGTTCCGGATGGATGGGTGCTTCCGGCGAATTCCGCTCCCTGAGGCGGTGCTGAGGAAGTCATGTGCAAACGAGTTTTAGAGCCGGTTTCGAGCCCGTTACTCATGAGACCTTTGGTACGAAACACCACATCTGAAGTGGACTTTTACGGCAGAAGCCCAGCGTGCGGTACCTGTGCGAAGTTGACGGGCGCCTCTCAGGTGCGGCGCGGTGGGACCGCTCCCGGCAACGTCGGTTGTCGGAAAAATATCTCCGCGATTCAAGAAATTCTGGCCTCCGCCAAACGCCCGTGCTACGTTGCTTGTGCTTGACGGTCAAGCATCGGTCTGAAGGGGTTCACTTATATGTCCAAGGTTCGCAACGGCGCCGCGGGGGCGGCCCGCAAGTCCACGGTGGCAGCGGCAGCTGTTCTCGGTGGCGCAGGAATGATTCTCGCGGCTCCGGCCGCTGGTCTGCTGCTCGCTCCGGCGGCACAGGCAGCTCCCGTCGTCGCGGCACCCGAGCAGTTCGACATCCCCGGTCTCGGAGATCTCGGCAGCCTGTTCGGCAACGGCGGCCTGGGCGGGTTCGCGCAGCTGATCCCGCTGTCGACGTTCGATCCGTTCATCGACATCGCCGGCCTGATCCCCGGTCTGAATATCTTCATCAGCAACGGTGCAGACGCCACCGTCGCGGGCGGCACCGGCGGCAACGGTGGCCTCCTCATCGGTAACGGTGGCCGTGGCGGCAACGGCACGTTCGATCCGGTCACCGGCACCAGCACCAACGGTGGCAACGGCGGCAACGCCGGCCTGTTCTTCGGCTCGGGCGGCAACGGCGGCAACGGCGTCAGCGGCGGCTACGCCCCGTCTGAGGCCTTCCCCCTCGGTGATCCCTCCAAGCCCGTCGAAGCCACCAACGGTGGCAACGGCGGCGCTGGCGCCACCTTCTTCGGCAACGGTGGCAACGGCGGAGCCGGTGGCGGCGGCCGCGGCGGCATCAACGGCGTGAACCCGGTCGCGGTCGACACCGCGACGGCTACCGCCACCGCGCTGCCCGGAGCCAATGGCACCGGTCTGCAGAACGGTGGCTCCGGCCTGGCCAACACCGGCCAGAACGGTGGCAACGGCGGCGAGCTCGGCGGCAACGGCGGCAACGGCGCCAACGGCAACCCGCTGATCGTCGGCGGCGGCGATCCGGATGCCGATCCCGTGGTTGCTCCCACCTTGGGTGGCGGCGGAAACGGCGGCGATGCGTTGGCCGGTGGCGGCAACGGCGGCACCGGTGGTAACGGCGCTGACGGGGTCTTCTTCGCGCCCGGCGGTGGCCTGGGTGGCAACGGCGGCAATGGTGCGGCTTCTACGGCCAACGGCACGGACGGTGGCGCAGGCGGTAACGGTGGCGCAGGTGGCGCGGCTGGCTTCCTGTTCGGCACCGGCGGCAACGGCGGCAACGCCGGCGGTGGCGGCAACGGTGGCAAGGGTGCCAACGGTGGCAACGGTGGCAACGGTGGCAACGGTGGCTTCGGCCTCGACGTGCCCGGTGGCGCAGGTGGTTCCGGCGGCGACGCCGGTGCCGGTGCCGATGGTGGCAACGGTGGCGCAGGTGGTACCGGTGGTGCGGCTGGCGCTGGCAGCCTGATCCCGTTCGTCGGTGGCGACGGCGCTGCCGGAACCGGTGGCGCGGGTGGCAACGGCGGCGGCGGCGGCAACGCCGGCACCCCGGGCAAGGCCGGCACCGCGGGCTCGCAGGTGAACACCGGAACCGGTGCCATCACCCCCGGCACCAACCCTGCCACCGTTGTTGACGGCCAGGGCGCTGCTGGTGGCAAGGGCGGCACCGGTGGCGCTGCCGGAGCCAATGGCGACGGCACCACCACCTCGAAGGCGGGCACCGCTGGCGCCCCCGGCACGTCCACCAACTCCGGTGCGGACGGCGAGGAGTAGTAACAAGCAGTAACAGTGGTTGAACCTGGGCGGCGTCGCAGCATCGGGCGCCCCCAGGCTTTACCACAATCGCTTTGACAGAGACACCGGGTCCTCGGGCCCGGTGTCTTTGTCATAGGTAGACGACAGTCCGCACCGCCGCGGTGCGCATCACGGGGAGAACACAGGGACATGAGCGAGCGCACGAACACCGCAACACGCACGGCATCCACCGAATACCCCGCCGGTGAGACGACGCTGCCCGTGCGGGACGTGGGCCGGCTCCTCCTCCATTGCTCCGACCGCCCCGGATTGGTCGCCGCCGTCAGCGCCTTCTTGGCAGCGGAGGGCGCCAACATCGTGTCCCTCGACCAGCACTCGACCCAGCAGACCGGCGGTACGTTCATGCAGCGCACCATCTTTCACCTGCCGGGACTATCGGCAGCGCGGGACGACCTTCAGAGGAAGTTCACCGAGCAGGTGGCCGAACCGTTCGACATGGAGTTCAGGCTGACCGAGGCCGCCCGACCCAAGCGGGTCGCGATCTTGGCATCGAAGGAAGACCACTGCCTGCTGGACCTGCTGTGGCGAAACCGTCGCGGCGAGCTGGACATGTCGGTGGTAATGGTGATCGCCAATCACGCGGACCTCGCCGAGCAGGTGCGTCCATTCGGTGTGCCGTTCATCCACGTCCCGGCGCACAAGGAGATTCGGGAGGACGCCGAGCGGCGCATGCTCGATCTGCTGCACGGCAACGTCGACCTCGTGGTGCTGGCCCGATACATGCAGATCGTGACCGCGCCGTTCCTGGAAAACGTCGGCTGCCCCTTGATCAACATTCACCACTCGTTCTTGCCGGCCTTCATTGGCGCCGCCCCCTACAGGCGGGCGAAGGAACGGGGCGTCAAACTGGTAGGCGCCACTGCGCACTACGTGACGGCCGACCTCGACGAGGGTCCGATCATCGAGCAGGACGTCGTGCGCGTCGATCACCGGCATGGCGTTGATGACCTCGTCCGGCTCGGGGCCGATGTCGAGCGAGCGGTGTTGTCCCGCGCTGTCTTGTGGCACTGCGAAGACCGGATCATCCGGCGCGGTAATCAGACAGTGGTGTTCTGAGTCGGTCTTCGACTTCCCTCGCGGACGTTCGACGTCAGAGCGGCGCCCTGAACGCAATCCGCGTTGTGGGTTGGACGGTGCGGGCCTGGTTCCTGAACGCTCTCGCGCCGCCCTTCAACGGCCGCGGCCTACGAGCATCGCCATGTCCGTCGCGCACGTTTGGCATGCCCAAGTCAGGCGGCGATCCGGACGCTTCCGACGTCCGTTGTAGCTCGCCTGAAGGAATTTGCCCTTGAGTTTGCTGTTGGCAAATGATCGGCGTCTGCGTGACGGACAAGGAATCGACTCCGGCGAACTCTCAGTCTGAGACGCGCCTTAGCGGAACCTGAGGCCGTCGAGCGGTCGCTCGTTGCCTCCGCCTGTAGGTGCTCTTGAGTGCGGGATCGCAAGCGGCAGGAGCAGGTTGGATGTCCCCTCTATCTCCTCAGGCAGGCTGGTCCCTCGGTCCTACGCATTCTCAGGAAAAAGGTACCGATCTACACCCAGCTACTTAAATTGGGGATGATTTGCGAAAACTTCGCCTGTATTGGTGACGTAACCGTCGGCCGGTGTTAGGTTGCTGGAGTCGGGTTTGTACTTAGCGCCGAGGAGGCCTCCTTAATGTCCACTTCTCACTCCACTTCTGCCGCTCGTCGGCAGCGCCGTCCGCTGGTAGCGGTCGCGGCAGCCATCGGCGGCGCAGGGATGATCCTCGGCGCGCCCGCGGTGACCCTGCTCGCAGCGCCGGCCGCGCAGGCAGCGCCGGTCACCTTCGCCCCGCAGCAGTTGGGCCTCGACCTCGGCAGCATCTTCGGCAACGGTGGCCTCGGCGCGCTCGCCGGCGGCTTCGACTTCCTCAACCCGTTCGCGTTCTTCTTCGGTGATGGCCGCGACGGCACTGCAATCCAGCCCGATGGCGGCAATGCCGGCATCTTCTTCGGCGATGGCGGCAACGGCTTCAGCCCGACGACCGCTGGTGCCAATGGCGGTAACGGCGGCAACTCCGGCTTCTTCTTCGGCAAGGGTGGCAACGGCGGCAAGGGTGCCGACGGCGCGTTGACCAGCGGCCTGCTGGGCCTCGGCGGTCCGGTGGCCGGCGGCAACGGCGGTCGCGGTGGTGACGGCGCATTCTTCATCGGCGACGGTGGCGCGGGCGGTGCCGGCGGAGCGGGCGCGAATGGTGTGAACCCGGAGGGAATCAACGGACTCCCCGGACTCATCACCGTGCTCGGCGATCTCGGCAACGGCGGTGACGCGCTCACTCCCGGTGGCAACGGCGGTCCCGGCGCCGACGGCGTGCCGATCCTCGGTCCCAACGGCGGCAACGGTGGCAACGCCATTGGTGGCGGCGGTAACGGCGGTGCCGGCGGCGACGGCGCGGACGCAGTGCTTGGCCTGGGCGCCCTCCTCGGTGAAGACGGTGGCACCGGCGGCGCAGGCGGTAACGGTGCGAATGGTGTGAACGGCACCGCAGGCGGCGTCGGCGGTGCGGGCGGCAATTCCGGGTTCATCTTCGGCAACGGCGGCCCGGGTGGTGCCGGTGGTAAGGGCGGCAACGGCTCCGACGGTGGCTTCGGGGGCAAGGGCGGCAACGGCGGTGCCGGCGCCGGTCTTCCTGTTCTCGACCCGGATGCCAACGGCGGTGCCGGCGGTGCCGGCGGCAACGGTGGCAACGGTGGCGACGGTGCCAACGGTGGCGCAGGTGGCGCTGGCGGCAACGGGGCCCTGATTCCGTTCCTCAGTAGCCCGGGCGCACCCGGCGTCGGCGGCGTCGGCGGCACCGGCGGCAAGGGTGGCAACGGTGGCGTTGGCGGCACCGGCGGAGCGAAGGCTGGCGCCGGAAGCAACGGCGATCCGGGCGAGCCCGGCCTCGGTGGCAACGGTGGCAAGAGCGGCAGCACCGGAGTCAACGGTGATGGCACCGGCGGCGCGGCATCGGGCGCGGGTGCACCCGGCACCCGTCCGACCGGTGGCAACGGTGGCGTCCCCGGCGGCACGACCAGCTAACCGTCAGCAGTAAGCATGACCAATCGATCCCCGGGGCCGGCCACGGTCGGCTCCGGGGATCGATCCACGTTCGAAGCGATCGACGGCGCGCGGTACTCGATATTGCGGTCGCTACCTCATGCCGCTGCAGATGGCACCGGAATTGCGCTGCGCCAGTATGCTTTCCCGAGTCGTTGAGAACCTGGGAGAGAACAGATGAGCGAGCTTGGTAAATCCTGTAGGGCCGCCCTCCTAGCGGTGGTCCTCGCGCCGGCCATCGTGGTCAGCGCGGCGTGCGGTTCCAGCCAGACGGAAGAGAACAACGCGAGTTCGTCCAGTAGAGCAGCTGTTCCACCGCAGAACCTGGGCCCAACGGCGTCTTCTGGAACTCCAGGCGCTCCACCACCACCTGCACCGCCTGCGGACGCGCCACGGCCCCACTCCTACACGATCGCGGACCTCATCAAGGACAACAACCTGGCGGAAGAAGCTCTGCGGCCAGGGAATCCGGGTGCACCCACCATCGACCTTCCGGTCCCCCCGGGATGGACTGACGCGGGCGGCCAGACACCATCCTGGGCATGGAACGCGGTGTATCTCCCGGACGCGTCCATGTCAGCAGACCCACCCAACGTGATCACGCTCGTGAACAAGCTGACCGGACGTGGCTCCGAACACGCGTTCTCGTACGCGCTCGGCGAGGTCGCGAACCTGAATAACTTCCAAGGTGATGCGCCGCGGCCCATGCAGATCAGTGGCTTCAACGCCTGGCAGCAGGGTGGAACGTTCACCAGGGAAGACGGCGTCGAACGCGCGATCGTGCAGACCACCGTGGCGATTCCGGCGCCGGGTGGCGGGGTCGTCATCATGCAGAGCAACGCCGACGCGCCACGGGATCAACTGCAGCTGATCACCGACGTCGCGACCGCCAGGAACGCCGCTACCACCATCGCGCCGCCCGTCTAGGCAGGCGCGACCGCGTCACGTGCGTCGATAGACCAACCACCGCATGTCGATTGGACACTCTTCGCGCGGCAGGTCGAACACGTCCCGACCGGTGGTCCAATCGGCATACCAGCTCGTTGGTGGCCATGCTTCTGATGGCAGATGCTCGTGCTCGTAGTCGTACACCGAGTCGTCGGCGATCAATTGTATTGGCAGCGACGAGGAAGCAGCGTCGAGTTCTTCGCGCGTGAAGATGCTCGTGTACATCTGTTGGCCGATCTCGCGCATTGCCTCGTCGACGACGACCCCATCGGCCGCCACGAAGGCGTTGAATACCAGGTGACCGCCGGGCGCGAGGCAGCGGACGGCCAGTTCGAGTACGCCGCGAACCTGCTCGGGACTACGGAAGTCGGATACGACCTCGGACAGCAAGATCAGCTTGTAGTCGTCGAGTAGTTCGTCGACGGAGGCGAACACGTCGCGCTCGATGACGCGGACCCTCAAGGACTCCTGTCGTGCCGCCTTGGTGATCGTGGCCGCGAATCCCGGTGTCATCTCCACCGCGTCGACGGGGTGTCCGCGCCGCGCAAGTGCCAGCGCGTTGCGGCCCGTGCCTGCGCCGATGTCGAGAATGGGAAACTCTCTCGGATCAGGTGCCCGTCCGGCCAGCTCTATCACCCGGGCATCGGGATGCGTTCCGAACAACGGTGGCTCGCGGGTGGCTATCCAGTTGTCGTACGTCGCCTCCAGCGACAACCACTGAGGACGTACGAAGTAATTCATCGCGGTACCGATCGGCGATTCGTAGGTGAGCACGATCTCCGACCTGGGTGACGCGGCGAAAGCGATGTCGAGTTGCTCGCGCAGGATAGCCTCGAGGTTGCTCAGCTGTGTCGGGTCGAAGGCGCAACCAACCGCTTCGAAGGTCTCCACACACATCGCGACGTATTCGTGGAGCATGTGTGGCACAGCGGGAATGGTGATCTCGCCCTTCACCACCGCGCGCCGCTTGAGGCGACGATCCATCGCGCGGCGTGCCTTCTCGGCCGGTGCGACCGCATTCATGTCGGCGTGAGTTCCCACGCACAACATCTACACGATTGACACCGTCGTTTGCGACCGGATGCGGCGCGAATGCTCTTTTCGTACCAAAGGTCTTTGACTGTGCACGAATTGCGGCTGACTTAGTCGCAGTCTGCGTGTGAAAGGAGCCTTGAATGCGTTGGGGTCCACGTGTCGCGAGCCTTCCGCGACACCACGGGGCGGCGTTAGCCAATGATTCGAGGCGCCCGCTATGCTCGCGGTCATGGCAGACGAAAACCCCACAGTCCCATCCGGTGACGACCCGGAAGTGAGGTCGACGCCAACGACGGCCGCGCGGCCCAGCAACAGAGAACCCGTCGTCGTGTCGAGCCCGCAACCGCGTTGGCTCGCACCGGCAGCACTTCTGTTGGCAGTGGTTGCAGTTGCCGTGGCCATCTACTCGCTGGTGAGTGCGCAGTCGTCCGGCAGCAGTGCCTCGACGGAAGCGGGACTCGGCGCCGGCGGCGATGCCAAGACCCGTATCTGCAGCGCCTTCGACGTCGTGAGTCGAGCCGTTCAGTCGCAGACCAACAACAACCTCGGTCAAGACCCCATCGCGCAGGCCGCGGTCGCCGGCAACGCGCGCCTGGCGCTGATCGGCGGAGGCTCCTACCTCCAGGACAGCATCGGTACGGGTGGATCGTCGGATCTGGTCGAGCCCGCGGAGCGCTTCGCCACCGCACTGCAGATCATCGGGGTGAACGCTCTGGCAGGCATTCCCAATACCGACCCCGCGCAGGCCGCGCGTCTGTCCGATGCCGACGCCGATCGCAAGGTCGTCCTCGAACAGTGCAAGTAGACGAGCTGTGAAAAGCCGTCCCTGATCGAATGAGAAAGGGCGCCGCGAGTACGTACTCGCGGCGCCCTTTCTTCGTCTTCGGCGTTCCCAAGTGGCTGATTGACCTCAGCTTCGCGGCGCGGTCAAGGGGTTGAACTTCAACACCGTCAGAGGGAACAGGACGTCCGTGTCGGCGGCATCCGGCGTCTCATAGAGGCCGATGGAGTACGTACCCGGCCCGGTCACCTGGAAGGGGAACGGTCGCGTCGTCACCCAGTGCTTGAGCGGCGCCCCCGGCGTATCCGGCCACTGCCAGCGGATTTCGAGCGAGCCCAACCGTTCTCCCTCGGGAGACTTGGCGACGACGTAGAGGACGGGGTCGTGTTCGGTGCCCCCACTGGCGTAGACCGCGACGACCAACGGGAGCGTGATCTGTCGCGGGAAGACGTCGACGTGGGC
Organism: Mycolicibacterium sediminis; assembly: GCF_010731735.1. GTDB lineage: Bacteria > Actinomycetota > Actinomycetes > Mycobacteriales > Mycobacteriaceae > Mycobacterium > Mycobacterium sediminis. The sequence goes on along the minus strand of NZ_AP022588.1, from coordinate 5,654,757 downwards.
GCTGGTCATGGGGAAGCCCTCAACGCGCAGTCCCCCGTTTTCGTCCTGTACCGCGGAGCTGGCAGGTGCGAATGCAACGACGTGCATGGTTCTTCCTCTAGTTCTATTGATGGGGCGGTTTGCCGCGCAGCGGCGCGAGTTCGGACCTGCGGCGCTCGCGTGAGCCTACTGAAGTTCGAAGCGCACGCGAAACATGGAGGGCCAATACTTTCCGGTCAGGAGGTACTCCCCGTTGCCCATGGCGGCAATTCCGTTCATGACATCCGTCTTCGAGCGTCGAACCGGGTCCAACAGGCCGGCTGCGTCGACCGTCGCCGTCACGTCACCCGATTCGGGATCGATCCGGACGATCTGCTCGGAGGGCATCACGTTGGCCCACACTTGACCGTCCTCGCATTCGAGTTCATTGAGCCTGCGTTGCGGCTTGCCGTCGATGGTCACGGAAACCGTGCCCGTCTCGGCGAAGGTGTTGGGATCGTGGAAGTGCAACGTGTCCGTGCCGTCGCTGCGAATCAAACGGGAGCCGTCGTAACACAGGCCCCAACCCTCACCCGTCATCGGTACTCGCTGCAGTTCGCGTAGCGACGCTCGGTCTCGCTCGATGGCGAAACCGTTGCGAAAGGTCAATTGCCACAAGCGGTCACCCACCGCGGCGACGCCTTCGCCGAACAGGTCCGGCTCCAGCGCGACGGAATTCGTGACCGCCCCGGTGTTGGGATCGATGGTCCGGATCGTCGACTTCCCGAAATCGCCGGTGCTCTCATAGAGAACTGAGCCGTCGAGGACCAGACCTTCCGTGAATGCCGTCGGATCATGCGGGATCTCATTGACCAGGACCGCCTTGCCGGTCTGCGGCGGAGCCTCGGCCTCCTTCTCCGCCGTGGAACCTCCACACGACGCGACCAGTGCCGCTACGGCGACGAGGCTTACGAGTTCGACTACGACTGAAAGTGCCCTGGTGGTCGGTGACCAGGTTGTCTGTAGCATCCGCCAAGCGTAGCGGTCACGTAGCGCAAAGACGGCTGACAACGGCAACTCCGCCGCAAACTTCGAAGACGCCGCCACCCTGGTGTGGGCCGATATAGTCGACTGATGTCGGACCGCGCCACGCCACCCGCGGACGCCCCCGGTCCATCTCGCAGACTTCCGCTGATTGCGCTGGTGGTGGCGGTGATCGGGTTGGCGCTGGCCGTGTGGGCGACGCAGTCTTCAGGCCCCCCAGAACCGTCGGGAGAGGTTGCCAAGGACTCGGCAGCCAGGTCGTGTACGGCGTTCGACACCGTCAGCGCAGCGGTGCAGCTGCGCACGAATGCGGATTTGGGGCCGGGTCCGATTGCCAACGCCGCCGTTGCGGCGAATGCGCGTTTGTCGCTCCTGGGCGGCGGAATCTATCTCTTGAATTCCTTGGAACCGACGACTCCCCATCAACTTGCGTCCTACCTCCGCACCATGGCGCGAGACCTGCAGGACTTCGGAATCAATTCGCTCGCCGGTGCCGACTACAGCGCAGGCTCACAAGCCACGTTGATGGCCAACATCGAGCAGACCCGAAAAGAAATCGCCAACTTGTGCCGGGATGCGCGGCCGTAACGGTTTGCTCGTCGCCTACGATTCCTTGGACGTCGTGGTCGCCATCGAAATCAACGGGAGTGAAATGAAGAAGATCGTTCAGGGGTTCGGGATGCTGTCCGTCGTTGCCGCGGCAACCATGAGCGTGCCGGGTCAGGCCGCTGCGGACGACAACCTCTACGGTCAGTACACCCTCGACGTCCGCGGCGCCTCGTACGACTGGACCATGTCGCCATGTGCCGATGCGGACCCGAATGGCTTCATCCCGTGCGTTCGGGTGTCCCAGTCCGGTGGGGATCTGCAGCCGTGGGCAGCCGACGCTGCGCTGTCGGTGGGCAGCTGGACCCTGCGGGTCAACCGTCTCGATGCCATCGGCTGCGAGGACGGCTCCACTCATCCCGGCGAGACCACCTACTCGTGGGATGCCGTCACCGGGAAGGGCAACGTGAGCGTGTACAACCCCGGAGTCTGTGGTGGCGATCCGCAGACCATCGGTGCCTACTTCGATCTCATCCGGAAGTAGCGCTCGGCCGCTGCTACTCGGCACGCGTGGCGTCGCGCCCGTGACGGCCCGTGTTCGGCCCTGCCTCGGGAGGACCAACTTCAGGCATTGAGGTGGACTCGGCGGACGGCGTCGCGTCGGTCCTGCTGGTTCGGGTGGCGGCCGGGGCGCCGAGTGCCGAGTTCGACGTCGATGGGCTAGGCCGCACCACTCCTTGGGCGCGGACGTCGCCGGACGCCGAGGTGGTCGCCGTGCGGGTCCTCGCGGCGCCGGGTGTGCCAGTCGTGTCACTTCCCGGTGGGGCGGCGAGGGGTGTCGCGTCGAGGTCATCTACGACCGACACCGGGGTTGCGAGAATTCCCGGACCGCGGTCGACGCTCTGGGGTGCGGTGTCGCGCTCGGCGGGGTCGGTCGGTGGGGCCGGTGCACCCGACCGGGCATTGACAACGCTCCCGTCGGACGCCGCGGTCGACCCTCCGATCGGCGGGATGGGTGGCAGGGGCGGCAGCCAGAACGCCAATTCGTCATTCGCGAGCTGAATGAACGAGTTGACCGTGTCCACAACGACATTCGTCAAGCCGTTGATGAACGTCGTCTGGCCGCCCAGCCAGTCGGCGACGTTGAACACGATGCTGCGCACGATCCGTTCGCCGAAGTCGTAGACGATCATGATCTGGGGTGCCAGCCAGCCCACCACCGGAACCCATCCGACGGCGTACGTGGCGACCTCGAAGCCGTACCTCACCCACGGCTCGATGAAGTCGTAGGCGTTCTTGATGGCGCTGTCGATGGACGAGGCGCTGGTGACGGGTGAGAGCTGCAGCGTCGGCAGCGGTGCGTCGGCACTCGGCGGCACGAGTGTCTGACGGACCAGGTACGGGAGCGCCGACGTCTGGGGGACTGCAGTCAGTACGACGGGAGGTGAGGAGAGCGGAGCCATAAGTGCCGGCTCGGGCGTGGAGACGGTGATTAGCGTCGCCGCCGTCATGATGGCCATGCCTGCGGTGAGGCTCAGTCGAATCGGCATGTCCACATGACCTCGTTTCCGTCGCCGATCAATTTACGCGAGCGAAGATTGATACACCGCGGATCTGCAGCATCGAATGAGGGGCAGCGCCTCGGCGATCGTGCTCGGACTACTGTGACTCGTATGTCAGGCGCAGTGATGTCGGGGCGTGGGGCGTGCGGATGATTTCCGGCGACCGCGGAGTTACACGGGAGTGGCTCTGAACCCCCCGCGCGGCACCGCACTGCCCAATCCGGTGGTCCCCCCGAAGTCCGGGCCCCCCGGAGACGACGTACCGCAGGATGCGGCCAAGCCGAGTTCCGCGGCCATGAGGCGCGTGCTCCGACGTGCCCGCGACGGGGTAGCCCTCAACGTCGACGAAGCAGCCATCGCGTTGACCGCTCGCGGTGACGACCTCGCGGATCTGTGCGCGAGTGCTGCGCGGGTGCGCGACGCGGGTCTCGAGGCTGCAGGTCGGCGCGGTGCGACGGGCAAGCTGCCCGTCAGTTATTCGCGCAAGGTGTTCATCCCCATCACCCATCTATGCCGCGACACCTGCCACTACTGCACCTTCGTCACTGTGCCCGGCAAGCTGCGCGCCGAGGGCCGCGGCATGTTCATGGAGCCCGACGAGATTCTCGACGTCGCCCGCCGCGGCGCCGAGTTGGGTTGCAAGGAAGCCTTGTTCACCCTCGGCGACCGTCCCGAGGCACGCTGGGACGAGGCCAAGCAGTGGCTCGACGAGCGCGGCTACGACTCCACGCTGGACTACGTCCGCGCGATGTCGATCCGGGTCCTCGAGGAGACCGGGCTGCTGCCCCACCTGAACCCCGGCGTGATGAGCTGGTCGGAACTCTCGCGGCTCAAGCCCGTGGCGCCGTCGATGGGCATGATGCTCGAGACCACGTCGCGCCGGCTCTTCGAGAACAAGGGCCTCGCCCACTACGGCAGCCCCGACAAGGACCCCGAGGTGCGGCTGCGCACGCTCGACGACGCCGGTCGGCTGTCCATCCCGTTCACCACCGGCCTGCTGGTCGGCATCGGCGAGACGCTCGTCGAGCGCGCCGAGACGGTGCACGCGATCCGTAAGTCGCACAAGGAGTTCGGGCACGTTCAGGAAGTCATCGTGCAGAACTTCCGGGCGAAGGACCACACCGCGATGGCCGGCGTGCCCGACGCGAGTCTCGACGACTTCGTCGCCACCATCGCCGTCACTCGCCTGGTGATGGGCCCGAAGGTGCGCATCCAGGCTCCGCCGAACCTGGTGTCGCGCGAGGAGTGCCTCGCATTGATCGGCGCCGGTGTCGACGACTGGGGCGGCGTCTCGCCGCTGACCCCCGACCACGTCAACCCCGAGCGGCCATGGCCCGCGCTCGACGACCTGGCCACGGTGACGGCGGACGCGGGATACGACCTCGTCGAGCGGCTCACCGCACAGCCGCAGTACGTCCAGGCAGGCGCGGCGTGGATCGATCCACGCGTGTTCGGCCACGTCGCGGCGCTGGCCGACCCGGAGACCGGATTCGCGCGTGACGTCAACCCTGTCGGCAGGCCCTGGCAGGAGCCGGACGAGGCGACCGAGTCCCTCGGCCGCACCGATTTGCAGGCCGCGATCGACACCGAGGGACGCCGTACCGAGACCCGTAGCGACCTGGACTCCGCCTTCGGCGACTGGGAGTCGATCCGCGCGAAGGTCGAGGAGTTGGCGGCCCGCGCGCCCGAGCGCATAGACACCGACGTGCTGGCCGCGCTGCGGTCCGCCGAGCGAGATCCGGCAGGCTGCTCGGACGACGAGTATCTGGCGCTGGCGACGGCCGACGGACCGGCCATGGATGCGGTTGCCGCACTGGCGGATTCGCTGCGGCGGGACGTCGTCGGCGAGGACGTCACGTACGTGGTGAATCGGAACATCAACTTCACCAACATCTGCTACACCGGCTGCCGGTTCTGCGCGTTCGCGCAGCGCAAGGGCGACGCCGACGCGTTCTCGCTGTCCACCGCCGAGGTCGCCGACCGGGCCTGGGAGGCGCACGTCGCCGGCGCCACCGAGGTGTGCATGCAGGGTGGCATCGACCCCGAACTGCCCGTGACCGGCTACGCCGACATCGTGCGCGCGGTCAAGGCGCGGGTGCCGTCGATGCACGTCCACGCGTTCAGCCCCATGGAGATCTCCAACGGCGTCACCCGCGGTGGCACCTCCATCCGCGAGTGGCTGACCGATCTGCGCGCCGCGGGGCTGGACTCCATCCCCGGCACGGCCGCCGAGATCCTCGACGACGAGGTGCGCTGGGTGCTGACGAAGGGCAAGCTGCCGACGTCGATGTGGATCGAAGTCGTGACAACGGCTCACGAGGTGGGATTGAAGTCGTCGTCGACGATGATGTACGGCCACGTCGACACCCCGAAGCACTGGGTGGGGCACCTCAACGTGCTGCGCGGGATCCAGGACCGCACCGGCGGATTCACCGAGTTCGTGCCGCTGCCTTTCGTGCACCAGTCCTCGCCCCTGTACCTGGCCGGTGGCGCGCGCCCGGGCCCGACGCACCGCGACAACCGTGCCGTGCACGCGCTGGCGCGGATCATGCTGCACGGCCGGATCGACAACATCCAGACCAGCTGGGTGAAACTCGGCGTCGATCGCACCCGCGTGATGCTCAACGGCGGTGCCAACGATCTCGGCGGCACGCTGATGGAGGAGACCATCTCGCGGATGGCGGGCTCGGAGAACGGGTCGGCCAAGTCGGTCGAGGAACTCGTCGCCATCGCCCAGGGCATCGGTCGGCCGGCTCGTCAGCGCACCACGACCTACACGCCGCTCGCCGCCTGAGGGGCGGCGAACGCCCGGCTGGGTTCGTCCCTTGTGTCTGGTCATGTGTGGGACACGGTCAACATGACCTCGGCTCTGAGATCCGGGCGGCGGTGGCAACTGTTTGGCAACCGATGTCATGTCCTGCTAGAGCCATCTTTGAGTTTGCCACTGGCTAATTCGGCTCATTTGAGCGTGTCGCGCCTCGGCGTGTTCGATCTTGTTCGCGGCCAAACTAGAATCTGAGAGGTGCCTGAGAATTTGCGTAGCCCATCAAGGTAACTGCAGGTCGCAGACACGAAGAAGGCGGGGTGGCAAAACCCCATGATCGTTCTGCTAGGCCTTTTACGATCCAGCGCGAACTTTGTGACACTCGCCACAGTTTTTATCGACGTTCCTGCAGCATCCGCGGCCGCTGGTCGCCGAAGTTTGCTTTGGCAACGACCTTTAATTCCGCTCGGAATCTCGCCGTCTCACGGCATTGACCAGCTGTTATGTTGCTGATGCTTGGTGGTCAAGCGTCACAACTCGCAGGGGAGCACAATGTCAACTCGTCGTAACACGAAGGCCGGTCGGCGCAGTCCGTCGATGGCAGCTACCGCTGCGCTCGGTAGCGCCGGAATACTTCTGGCAGCCCCGGTCGCTGCTTTGCTCGTGGCTCCAGGCGCACAAGCGGCTCCGCTCGCGCCGCTACCCGCACAGTTCGAGATTCCGGGCTTGGACTTCTTCGGTGGGTCCGGCCTCAGCGCGGCCCTGCTCGATCCGATCTTCGACATCGCCGGGCTGATCCCCGGACTCAACATCTTCATCGGCAACGGTGTCGACGGGACGCTGGCTAGCCCCAACGGTGGTAACGCCGGGCTGTTCGCCGGCAACGGCGGCAACGGTTACACGCCGCTGCTGCTCACCGGGCAGTCAGGCGGCAACGGAGGCGACGGCGGACTCTTCATCGGCGACGGCGGCAACGGCGGCAACGGCGCCAGTGGAGCGAACGGTGTAAACCCCACCACCACGAGCACGGCTGCCAACGGTACTGACGCCGACCGCACGGCGGTGCCGCCCCTGCAAGCCACGAACGGCGCTGCAGGCGTGGGCAATCAAAATGGCGGTGCCGGCGGCGACGGGGTCCCGGGGGCATTCACGCCTCAGGTAGGTGAGTTCCCCGGCGCCAATGGCGGTAACGGCGGTCCCGAGGGCGGTAACGGTGGCGACGGTGGCGCGGGCGGAGACGGCACGAACGCGCTGTGGGCGTCAGCTGGCGGCAACGGCGGAAACGCCCTCTTCGGTGGTGGCAACGGTGGCGCGGGCGGCGCAGGCGGTAGCGACGCCTTTGGCAGTTACGGCGCTAACGGAGGTAGTGGCGGTAACGGTGCTGCAGGCATCGACGGTGTAGCAGGCGGTAACGGTGGAGCTGGCGGCAAGGGCGGCTTCCTGTTCGGTGCCGGCGGCAGCGGTGGCAGCGGCGGGTCGGGTGGCAACGGGTCTGCTGGCGGCAACGGTGGCGTCGGCGGCGCGGGCGGCGACACCAACGGTGTCGCTGCTCTCGCAGGTGTCGGTGGCGATGGTGGCGACGGCGGCAATGGTGGCAACGGAGCCAACGGCGGTAATGGCGGCGCGGCGGGCGGCGGCGGCTTCATCCCGTTCTTCACGGGATCGGGAACTGTCGGTGCGGGTGGCAAGGGCGGTAACGGCGGCGCTGGCGGCAACGCAGGCGCAGGCGGTGTCGGTGGAACCAACACCACGACCGCTGCGAACAGCGGCGCTCCTGGCGCTCCCGGTACCCCAGGCGAGGGCGGCACCGCAGGAAAGGGCGGAACCGGCAGCACTCCGGGCGGTGATGGCACCGCCGGTGCTCCCGGCACGGGGGGTGCGCCCAACCCGTAGCGTGATCCACTGACCCCAAGAGGGTTCGGTAGGCAACAGAATCCGGGAGCGTCAGCCATGCTGACGCTCCCGGTTTCGTTCGGTCGGACTACTCGCACCAATACGGCGGCCAGTACATGGACCGACGAAGCTTGTGCCTTCTGCGGTTCGCCTTGTGCGCGAGTCGTCGCCCCTCGACCTTTCCCTTGAATGAGCCGATCGGAAAACCCCACCCGCGTTGCATCGATCGATGATCAGTAGATCTCTGCGCCAGCCAGGATCTGGCTTGGCAACGCTCCTTCGACGATCGTCGAAACCTCGGCGTCGGCGTTGACGGATTGAGACCACTCTGATTCGGCGTTCGGACCGCGTGACTGAGCAGTGTTTGCTGTTGGTTAAGTACTCCGTAACATCGGGCAACCGTCTGTCGAGCGCGAATTTGAAGGATGCTCACCGTACGGAAACGGGATGCTGTGTGGGGGCTTAGGGAGCACTTGCTGAAGACGTAACAGCGGCAGTTATTGCATCCGATGGCGATCGCTTGAGAGGCGCTGAACTGGTTTTTCTGCGCAAACCGAGGCCTTGGCGCAGATAGACACGACCGTTAACTGGCCGAACGCAAGGGCGTTGCGGGTGACGATTCCGAACTGCACTGTGCAGCGATCCTTCCCTGCAACCGGCTCAAGATCACTCATTTGGCCGTCGTGTTGGTATGTTGCTGAAGCCGGTAGACCCGCACTCAGAACATTTTCAGGGAGAACAATGTCAAGTCGTCAGGATCGCAAGAGCGTCGCGCAGAGGCGGACGATGGCAGCAACCGCTGTCCTTGGTGGCGCGGGAATGCTTCTCGCCGCTCCGGTTGCCGCTTTACTCGTCGCTCCGGCCGCGCAGGCTGCTCCGGTCGCGCCGGTTCCCGCGCAGTTCGAGATTCCGGGGTTGGACTTCTTCGGTGGCTCCGGGCTGAGTGCCAGTCTGTTCGATCCGATCTTCGACATCGCCGGACTGATCCCCGGACTCAACATCTTCGTCGGCAACGGTGTCGATGGGACGCTGGCGAGTCCCAACGGTGGCAACGCGGGCCTGTTCGCCGGCAACGGTGGCAAGGGGTACACCCCGGTGCTGCTATCCGGGCAGTCGGGCGGCAACGGCGGCAACGGTGGCCTGTTCATCGGTGACGGCGGCAATGGCGGCAACGGCGCCAGCGGCGCGAACGGGGTGAACCCGACAGCGACCACGTCGGCGGCCAACGGAACCAATGCCAACTCGTCGGTTGCACCAGAAGTGCCCGCCACGCCCGGCGCCGACGGGGCCGGTCTGCAGAACGGCGGCGTGGGCGGTGCCGGCGCACCCTTCAGTCAGAACTTCGGACAGGTCGGTGACTTCCCAGGCGCACAAGGCGGTCTCGGCGGAACACTCGGCGGTAACGGCGGCGACGGCGGTGCGGGTGCAGACGGGACCGATGCCCAGTTCGCCTCTGGCGGAGGAACCGGCGGCGATGCGCTGTTCGGCGGCGGCAACGGCGGCGCCGGTGGGCGGGGTGGTGACGACCTTGGCCTCACCTTCAAGGGGTATGGCGCCAACGGTGGCGCTGGCGGTAACGCTGCCGCGGGTGTGAATGGAGTCGCCGGCGGCAACGGTGGTGCCGGCGGTACGGGTGGGTTCCTGTTCGGCACCGGCGGCAGTGGCGGCAGCGGCGGACTTGGTGGCAACGGCGCCGACGGCGGTACCGGTGGCGCCGGCGGCGCGGGCGGCAACAACGACGACCCAGCCTCCCCGGCCGGCAACGGCGGTAATGGCGGCAGGGGTGGGGACGGTGGCAACGGCGCGAACGGTGGCAACGGCGGCGCGGCTGGCGGCGGTGGTTTCATCCCGTTCTTCACCGGCGCCGGAACCGTCGGCGCGGGCGGCAACGGCGGAGCCGCCGGCAATGGCGGCAATGGCGGCGCCCCCGGCGCCGGCGGAACCAACTCTGCTGACGCGACTCAGAACGGAACGCCTGGCACTCCGGGTCAGGCCGGCCAGGCAGGCTCGGTCGGCAAGGGCGGTACCGGCAGCACCCCGGGCACCGACGGCAAGAGTGGCAACGACGGCCAGCCCGGTTTCGGTGCGTAAACATTGACGCCTGACCCGAAAGGGCTGCGACGACAATCATTTCCGGGAGCGTCAGCGATGCTGACGCTCCCGGACTCGTCTGCATTGAATTCGCGTTTGATCGCGCAAGGCATCGGACATCCGGCAACGATCATCACCCGCTCGTCGGGATGCTGGTCGTTGCCTCGATGCGACGCCGAATCGATGCCGCGTCGGCTCCATGATTTGCTGTCAGCTAATTGGCTGTGCCAAATCTTGATGAGATCGCAGATTCCGTGTGTCACGCCAAAGCGGTGATGGGGCACGGACGGGTGCCGGTGGAGTGTGACGAACGCCGGACCTGCTTCCAATGAGGTGAAGGCTATCGGCAACCATGTGCGACATCTTGAACAGGATTTTGTTCACCGTCGCAACAGCCTTGTGGACTGGCTCATCACCATTGGCCGGTGACGACGAGTCGCTGCGTGCGAAACAACCGCGTGTGACGAGAAGGGCCCGTAGTTCACTGCGACGCCGATCCCCGACGACCGAATGAAACGGTTGGTATGTTGCTGGAGCTGTTAGCCCGCACCAAATCACTCCAGGGAGAATCATGTCCAGTGGTCAGAATCGCCGTTGCCTCGCGCGAAAGCCGATGGTGGCTGCGACCGCTGTCCTAGGTGGCGCGGGAATGCTTCTCGCCGCTCCGGTTGCCGCTTTACTTGTGACTCCGGCCGCGCAGGCTGCTCCGGTCGCGCCGGTTCCCGCGCAGTTCGAGATTCCGGGGTTGGACTTCTTCGGTGGGGCCGGGCTGAGTGCCAGTCTGTTCGATCCGATCTTCGACATCGCTGGGCTGATCCCCGGACTCAACATCTTCGTTGGCAACGGTGTCGACGGGACGCTGGCGAGCCCCAACGGTGGCAACGCAGGCTTGTTCGCGGGTAACGGTGGCAAGGGGTACACCCCGGTGCTGCTATCCGGGCAGTCGGGAGGCAACGGCGGCGACGGTGGGCTGTTCATCGGTGACGGCGGCAATGGCGGCAACGGTGCCAGCGGCGCGAACGGAGTGAACCCGACCGCAACCACCTCGGCCGCCAACGGCACCGCTGCCGACTCGTCGCCCATACCTCCCCGGCCGGCCACACCCGGCGCCGACGGAGCCGGCCTGCAGAACGGCGGCGTCGGCGGTGCGGGCGCCGGTTTGACTGACCTGAATCGCCCGATTGGCGACCTCCCCGGCGCACCAGGCGGTCTCGGCGGTCCCCTCGGTGGCAACGGCGGCGACGGCGGCCCGGGCGCAAGCGGGGGACCGGGGATGGGCTTCGCCTCCGCCGGGGGCAATGGTGGCAACGCTCTGTTCGGTGGCGGCAACGGCGGTGCAGGCGGGAAGGGTGGCAGCGACGCCTTCAATCTCGGATACGGCGCTCTCGGCGGATCCGGCGGCAACGGCGCGGCGGGTGTGAATGGAGTCGCCGGCGGCAACGGTGGTGCCGGCGGCACGGGTGGGTTCCTGTTCGGTACCGGCGGCAGCGGTGGCAGCGGCGGAAGTGGCGGCAACGGTGCCGACGGCGGCATCGGTGGCGCCGGCGGTGCGGGCGGCAACAACACCGATGCACGTCGCTTGGCCGGCAACGGCGGCAACGGCGGCAGGGGTGGGGACGGTGGCAATGGCGCCGCCGGTGGCGATGGCGGTGCTGCCGGCTCGGGTGGTTTCATCCCGTTCTTCACCGGCGCGGGGACCGTCGGAACCGGCGGCAACGGCGGAGGCGCCGGCAATGGCGGCAATGGCGGCGCTCCCGGTGCCGGTGGCACCAACTCCGCCGACGCGAGTCAGAACGGCCGGCCTGGCACCCCGGGTCAGGCCGGCCAGGCAGGCTCCGTCGGCAAGGGCGGTACCGGCAGCACCCCGGGCGCCGATGGCAAGGCTGGAAACGACGGCCAACCCGGCTCGGGCGCCTGACCACTGACGCCGGGCTCGAAACGCCTGCGGAAACAATCATTTCCGGGAGCGTCAGCGATGCTGACGCTCCCGGATTCGTCTACAAGTCGCTCGTCGAGTGGCCACTTGCGTGCGTTCTCCGCGCGTGCAGCGCAAGTGAACTGGCCACTCGGTACATCACCGTCCGAGTCGCCCATGTGTCGCGGCACCGACGCGTGCGACGCAGGAATCGACGCCGACGGCAGTTTGCTTGGGCACATGTGAACCAAAGTTCGCTGTTCCTCTGGGCCGAGGGGCTTGACGTGCAAAGCGAATGACGTACGACCGACTCGTCATCACGGATCTGCTGCTCAGGGATGCTTATGGCCCTACGGTTCATCTCGGTCCGTCGGCCAGGGTAGGGTGCCCAAAGGGGCGGCGAAATTTGCCGACAGGTGGGGGGATCGGCGTGTTGCTCGCCAACGAGGTCTTAATGTGCCTAATCGTCGCCGCGACGGCGGGAACCATCGGTATCCGCATCGGCTCGTGGTGGGCCGGGTCTCGGCGCTCCGCATCGGAGCGGATCGACGCTGACATCGCGTTCATCCGGGCAATGCCGGCATCCGACGAAGGCGCACTCGCCGACGAGAGCCTCGCCGTCCAGCTTTGTCGTACGTGGTTGGTGGAGCGCGGGATGTCGCCGGAGGACGCCGAACTCTGCTGCCAGGACTCAACCGACTGCTGGTCGCAACTGCCGCCCCAGGAACGCCAGGCCTGGCGGGCCGTCGCACAGCGCGCAAGGGAATTGGCCCAAGGCTGATCGGCGCCACCGCCGACGCTCTATGTTGAGGTGTCGCCGAGCCCGGGAGCGCCCATGACCACCATCTTCGGCCTGCCTGCTCATGCGCTTCTGGTGCACGGACTCGTCGTCCTCGCGCCCCTGACCGCCGGGCTGCAGATCCTTTGCGCGCTGTGGCCCGCCGCCCGGCGACGATTCGTGTGGCTCGTGCTCGCGTTCTCGGTGGCCATCGTCGTCATGTCGCCGCTCGCCGTGTCGGCGGGGGAGTGGCTCTACGGTCGCGAGGAAGAGCACAGCCCCATCCTCGAGACCCACGAGGAGCGCGGCGAGTGGATGATCTACTTCGCCGTCGGCCTGCTGGTGGTGTCCGTCGTCCTCGCCGTGCAGCACTGGCTGGAGACGCGCAAGCCAAGGAAGCGCACGCTGCTCAACGTGGCGGTGGTGGTCCTCGCAGTGGTGGTGGGCGTGTCGTCGATGGTCGGAGTCGTGCGCATCGGCCATTCCGGCACCGAGGCCAAGTGGGGCGTCATCGCCGACGGCTGAGCGGACCACGGTCCGGAATAGGATCGGACCGCAGTCCGTTTCACTCGGAGAAGTGCCGAACGACGGCACCCACACCCGAGGAGCACGCCATGACCGCAGCCGTAGCCACCGACCTGACCGCAGGTACCTGGGCCATCGATCCCGTTCACTCGTCCGTCTCGTTCTCCGTGCGTCACCTCGTGGTGAGCAAGGTCCGCGGCACGTTCCAGAACTTCTCCGGCGCGATCGTCGTCGCGGAGGACGGCACCCCGTCCGTCACCGCCGAGATCGCCGTCGACTCCGTCTTCACCGGCAACGAGCAGCGCGACGAGCACCTCAAGGCCGCCGACTTCTTCGACGTCGCGAACCACCCCACCGCCACCTTCGCATCCACCGGCGTCCGCGCCGACGGTGACGCCTACGTGCTGACCGGTGACTTCACCCTCAAGGGCGTCACCAAGTCCATCGACCTCACCCTTGATTACAACGGCGTCAACCCCGGAATGGGCCACGGCGCCGTGGCGGGCTTCGAGGCGTCGGTCGTCATCAACCGCAAGGACTTCGGCGTCGACATCGACATGCCGCTGGAGACCGGCGGCGCGGTCGTCGGTGACAAGGTGACCATCACCCTCGAGATCGAGGCGCTCCGCCAGGCCTGACTCGCCTCCGCGAGCGTGCGTAAACTCCGGTTGCGCCTCGGCGTGTTGCCTGCAGACACGCACGCTCGCGGAAGGACGGCCTACAGCGCGGCCGCCAGCTCGACGCCCTGCCGGATCGCCCGCTTGGCGTCGAGTTCGGCGGCCACGGCCGCGCCGCCGATCACGTGCGGCTCGATTCCGTTGCGCCGCAACGCGTCCAAAAGGTCGCGCACCGGCTCCTGACCCGCGCAGACGACGACGTTGTCGACTCTGAGCAGCCGGGGATCGGTGTGCTTCGGGCCGAGGCTGATGTGCAGGCCCGCGTCGTCGATGCGCTCGTAGTTCACACCCGAGAGCTGCTCGACGCCCTTGGCCTTCAGGGACGCGCGGTGTACCCAGCCGGACGTCTTGCCCAGCCCCCGCCCCTGCGTACCCTTGGTGCGCTGCAACAGGTACACCGCGCGCGCGGGCGGCAGCGGAATCGGCGTCACCAACGCCCCGCGCACCTCCTGCGGATCCGCGGCGCCCCACTCGGCCTTCCACTCCTTCAGGTTCAGCGTCGGGGACTCGTCGGTGACCAGGAACTCGCTGACGTCGAATCCGATCCCGCCCGCGCCGATCACCGCGACCCGGTCGCCGACCGGCGCGCCGAGCAGCGTCTCGGCGTAGGACAGCACCATCGGGTGATCAATCCCGGGGATGTCCGGCATGCGCGGCGTCACGCCGGTGGCGAGCACCACGTCGTCGAAGTCCGCGAGGCCCTCGACCGTGGCCCGCGAGCCGAGGCGCACCTCCACGCCGTGCTTGGCCAGCATCGTGGCGTAGTAGCGCATGGTCTCGGCGAACTCCTCCTTGCCGGGAACCCTTCTGGCCAAGTCGAACTGGCCGCCGATCGACGAGCCGGCCTCGAACAGGGTGACCCGATGACCGCGTTCCGCGGCGGTGACGGCCGCCGACAGACCCGCCGGGCCGGCGCCGACGACGGCAACGCTGCGGGTATGGCGGGTAGGACCCAAGACCAGTGTGGTCTCGTGCCCGGCGCGCGGGTTCAGCAGGCATGACACCGTCTGATGCTTGAACGCGTGGTCGAGGCATGCCTGGTTGCAGGCGATGCAGGTGTTGATTTCGTCCGCCGCGTCGGCCGCCGCCTTGCGCACCCAATCCGGGTCCGACAGCAGGGGACGGGCCATCGACACCAGCTGCACCCGACCATCGGCGAGGATCTGATCGGCGGACTGCGGCATGTTGATCCGGTTCGACGCGACCACGGGAATCGAGACGTGTTCGGCGACGGCGTTGCTGACGTCGACGAAGGCACCGTTGGGCACCGACGTCACGATCGTCGGCACCCGCGCCTCGTGCCAGCCGATGCCGGTGTTGATGATGGTCGCACCCGCGGCCTCGACTTCGGTTGCCAGCGCGACGATCTCGTCCCAGCTCTGGCCGTCCTCGACGTAATCGGCCATCGACATCCGGTAGCAGACGATGAAGTCGCGGCCTACCGCCTCGCGCGTGCGGCGGACGATCTCCACCGGCAGCCGACGCCGCTTCTCCGGCGAGCCGCCCCATGCATCGGTGCGCTTGTTGGTCCGCGGCGCCAGGAACTGGTTGAGCAGATAACCTTCGCTGCCCATGATCTCGACGCCGTCGTAACCGGCCTCGCGCGCCAACACGGCGCAGCGCACGAAGTCCGCGATCGTGCCGTCGACGTCGCGCAGCGCCCGCGGCCGAAACGGGTTGATGGGAGCCTTGATCGACGACGCACTGACCGAGAACGGATGGTAGGCATAGCGTCCCGCGTGCAGCACCTGCAGCAGGATCTTGCCGCCCTCGGCGTGGACGGCGTCGGTGACGCCACGGTGCCTGCGCGCCTCGGCCGAGGACACGAGCTGCGCGGCGAACGGCAGCAGCCAACCCGTGCGGTTGGGTGCGTACCCGCCCGTGATGATGAGGCCGACGCCCCCGCGGGCGCGCTCTGCGAAGTAGGCGGCGAGCCGGTCGATGTCGCGGGCACGGTCTTCGAGGCCGGTGTGCATCGACCCCATCACGACCCGGTTGCGCAGCGTCGTGAACCCGAGGTCCAGGGGAGCGAGCAGATGGGGATAGGTGGTACTCACGTGTCGCCTCCGAGCGCCGTCAGGATGTCGTCGAGCCAGTCCACCGAACCCTGCTCGGCCCGGATGCCGCCGCGCAGCACGAGGTGCTGGTGCAGTGCGGCGCCGGAAAGAGAGTTTGGGTCGGGGAACTGGCGCTTCTCGAAGCCCAGGTAGGTCTCGAGCGTCGTCGCACGTTCCAGGCGCAGCGTGACCACCTGATCGCGGACCGCCTCGACGCTCGACTCGTCGCCGAAGCAGAGGCCGCGCAGCTTCACGGCGAGTTCTCGCGTTCTCGAATCGGTGACGGAGCTGCCGCGTCCAGACAGCGGTTCGCCGAGCCAGCGGATCAGTTCGGCGCGGCCGGCCTCGGTGACGTCGTACACCTTCTTGTCCGGGCGTGCGGTCTGCTCGACCACCTCGACCCCGATCCAGCCGTCGGCCGCCATCGTGCGCAGCGTGCGGTAGATCTGCTGGTGGGTGGCTGCCCAGAAGTAGCCGATGGAGCGGTCGAAGCGGCTCGCGAGTTCGTATCCGGAGCCGGCCTGCTCGGCGAGCGACACCAGGATCGCGTGGGGTAGGGCCACGGCCGCAGCGTATGCGGTACCCACGGTCCTATGCAACTGAGTGCACAACCGGCGACACGTCGTGTCCGCGGTTGTCGTGTTTTATCTGCAACGTCTAGTATCAGTAACAGCGCGCCACCCCTCGGGGCGGCGCGCGAAGTTAGGGCACACTGAGACGACCGTCCAGGTATCGGCAACGCATACTTGCTCCGGTTTGGTCTCGGAGTCCCGTGGTAGACACCGAACGAGCCCGACCAGCAGCCCACTGGACAGGAGAGACACCCGTGACGTACACCATCGCCGAACCCTGCGTCGACGTCAAAGACAAGGCATGCATCGAAGAATGCCCGGTCGACTGCATCTACGAGGGTGCTCGCATGCTGTACATCCACCCCGACGAGTGCGTGGACTGCGGCGCCTGCGAGCCGGTCTGCCCGGTCGAGGCCATCTACTACGAGGACGACGTCCCCGACCAGTGGGGCACCTACACCCAGATCAACGCCGACTTCTTCAGCGAACTCGGATCGCCGGGCGGAGCGTCCAAGGTGGGCCAGACGGACAACGACCCGGCTGCCGTCAAGGCGCTGGCACCGCAGGGTGAGGGCTGACGCCCCCGTTCTCGATGCCCCGTCCGCTCTCGTCGGCGCTGCCGGTCTTTCCCTGGGACACCCTCGCTGACGTCACCGCGCAAGCTCGCGCGCACGCGGACGGCATCGTCGACCTGTCGGTCGGCACCCCCGTCGACGACGTCGCACCGCTGATCCGCGACGCGCTGGCCGCAGCCAGCAGCGCACCCGGCTACCCGACGACCGCCGGCACCGCCGCCCTGCGATCCTCGATGGTCGCTGCGCTGGGTCGCCGCTACGGCATCGCGGGTCTGGCCGACGCCGCGGTGCTGCCGGTGATCGGCACCAAGGAGCTGATCGCGTGGCTGCCCACCCTGATGAACCTCGGGGCCGACGACGTCGTGGTCGTCCCGGAATTGGCGTACCCGACCTACGACGTGGGCGCGCGACTCGCGGGCGCGCAGGTGCTGCGGGCGGACTCACTGACCCAGCTCGGTCCGCAGGCGCCGGCGCTCGTCTATCTCAACTCGCCGAGCAACCCCACCGGTGCCGTGCTCGGCGTCGACCACCTGCGCAAGGTCGTCGGCTGGGCCCGCGAACGTGGCGCGCTGGTGGCGTCCGACGAGTGCTACCTCGGCCTCGGGTGGGACGCCCAGCCCGTGTCGGTGCTGCACCCGTCGGTCAGCGATGGCGACCACACCGGTCTGCTTGCGGTGCACTCGTTGTCGAAGACGTCGTCGCTGGCGGGCTACCGCGCGGGCTTCGTCGCGGGTGACCCGGCCGTGGTCGCCGAACTGCTCGCCGTGCGCAAGCACGCCGGGATGATGGTCCCCACCCCGATCCAGGCCGCGATGATCGCCGCCCTCGACGACGACGAGCACGAGGTCGTGCAGCGCGAGCGGTACGCCGCGCGCCGCATCGCGCTGCTGCGGGCGGTGCGCGACGCGGGCTTCACCGTCGACCATTCCGAGGCGGGGCTCTACCTGTGGGCCACCCGCGACGAGCCGTGCCGCGACACCGTCGCCTGGTTCGCCCAGCGTGGCATCCTCGTCGCGCCCGGTGAGTTCTACGGTCCCCGCGGCGGCCGGCACGTGCGGCTCGCCCTGACGGCGACCGACGAACGCATCGCCGCCGCCGTCGCGCGCCTCGCCGCCTGACGGCCTGGGTTTCCTCCGGCGAGCAGACGCGAACTTCCCTGATTCAGGTGCGATGAGGGGAGTTGATGTCTGCTCGCGGGGACGTTTCACCCGCTCGGCGGGCAGCCCAGGTCCGCGGCCACCGCTCGCATGGCCGCCGCCGCGGAATCGACTGTCATAAGGGCGTTTCCGGCCACGATGTGCAGACCGTAGGCATCCTCGAGCGCGACGAACGTCATCGCCAACTGTTCGTCGTCCAGGTTGGGCGTGAACGCGCCGCTGCGCCGACCCTCGGCGAAGATGCCGCGGTAGGTGTCCATCTGGCGCACGTACATCTTCTGCACCAGCTCGTCGTGCAGCGCCGAATTGCCTGCGAGGAAGTCGAACTCGTACAGCAGCCGCATCAGCGCGTCGTCGGGACCGCTGGGCAGTCCGGCTGAGATCGCTTCCGCCAGTTTGCCTCTCGGGTCGTCGGTGGCCGCAACGAGCCGATCCCGTTCGTCGCAGAACCGTTCGACGCCGGCGCTGTGCGCCTCGACCAGCAGGGCGTCCAGGTCGTCGTAGTAGTACAGCACCGTGCCGCGGCTGAGGCCGGCCTGCGCGGCGACGTCGGTGAGCGACAGCGACCGCAATCCGTGCTTGTGTCCCGCGCTGTAGGTGGCCTCGATGAGGGCTTGGCGACGGGCCCCTTGATTGCGTGGGCGAGCCATGCGGTTGACAGTAATCGACGTCACATGTCAGCCTGGGCGTCATTCTTCGACACCAACGTCAAAGAATTCCGGAGTTCAGTCCGGACCCCGACGGACAGGGACGCCGACATGACCGAATCCACCGCGCCGACAGGCGTCACGGACCCACCGCCCGACGCCGCGCCCACCTACGACGGCGTCCTGTCGCGCTCGCTCGGGGTCGGCGGCAACGTCCTGATCACGCTGTCCGGCATCTCTCCGGCGTCGAGCGTGTTCATCCTCGGCGGGGCGGCCCTTGCGGTCTTCGGCACCGGCGTCTTCTGGGGATTCGCCATCGCGGGCGTGATCAGCATCCTGATCGCGTTCTGCTACGCCGAACTCGCCTCGCGACACCCGGTGGCCGGAGGCGACTACTCGCTGGTCAGCCGCACGCTCGGTCCGGCGTGCGGCGTCGCGGTGTTCTTCGTCAGCCTGGTGACCTTGCCCCTGATCGTCGCGATCTTCGCCCTCGGCGTGGCCGACTACCTCGGCGTCGCGATCGGCGGCCTCGACCCGGTGTGGACCGCGCTCGTGGTCGTGGTGCTGGCGACGGGGACGGCGTGCCTGAACATCCGCGCGAACGCGTGGGTCACCGGAGCGTTCCTGTTCGTCGAGATGGCGGCGCTGGGCCTGCTGACCGTGCTCGGCCTCGTCCACCTGGAGCGGCCGATCGGCGATCTCCTGAACCCGCAGGCCATCGACGCTGCGACCGGGGGACTGGCGCCGCTCGGCATCGCCGGGCTGGTCCTCGCCGTCACCCAGGGCATCTTCTCGTTCAACGGCTACGGCGGCGCGGTGTACTTCGCCGAGGAGACCAAGGACGTGCGCCGCAGCATCGCCCGGGCCGTCCTCTGGAGTGCTGGGGTGACCATCGCCGCCGAGATCATCCCGCTCGCCGCGATCATGCTGGGGACGGGTTCGCTGCCCGACCTGTTCAGCGCCGCACTGCCCGTCGAGGCGTTCCTCGAGGAACGAGCCGGTCACGCCGTGACGGTGTTCGTGCTGGTATCCGTGGCGCTGGCCATCATCAACGCCATCATCGCCATCGCGTTGCAGTCCGGCCGCCTGCTGTTCGCGGCCGCGAGGGATCAGGCGCTGCCCGCCGCGCTGGCCACACCGCTGGTGCGAGTCTCGGATTCGACGAAGATGCCGTGGGTGGCGACCATCGTGATGGGCATCCTGGCGCTGCTCGGCTGCCTGGTGCCGCTCGACGTGCTGCTCAACGCCACCGGGTCGACGCTGGCGTTCAGCTATGGGTTCATCGCGCTGGCCGCAATCGTCATGCGTCGCAGGGCGACTGGGTCGGAAAACGGCTACCGGATGCCGTGGTGGCCGCTGCCTCCGGCGCTGGCACTGCTGGCCATCGGCGCAATCTTCGTCATCGGCGTGCTGGATCCCGCACAGTGGCTGAGCCTCGGCATCGCGGTCGGGATCATCGCCACCGGCTTCGCCTACTACTTCGGCTACCTACGCTCGCGGTCGGGAACGCACCTGCTGCTGCTCGACGTCGGCGACGAGGAGGCCTGACCCGTGGACACGCTCATCACCAACGCGCGGGTGCGCACCTTCGACCCCACTACGCCGTGGGCCGACGCGGTGGGCGTCGACGACGGCCGGATCGTCTACGTCGGTTCGTCGGCCGACGCCCCCGATGCGACGCGTCGCATCGATGCCGGCGGCCGGCTCGTCACGCCGGGGATCATCGACAGCCACAACCACCTCCTGCTCGGCTTCGACGAGGACGCGGTGTCACTCGAGGGTGCGCACGACCTCACCGAGGTGCGCCGTCGGATAGCCGAGTTCGCCCAGGCCCGAACCGATCTCGGCTGGATCTGCGCCGAGAACGCGGTCTACTCCGTCGTCGAGGGACGGCGACCCAACGCCGATGACCTCGCCGGGCTGACCGACCGGCCGATCTTCATCACGACGTACGACCAGCACTCGGTCTGGCTGAACCGGGCCGCGCTCGCCGCGCTGCACATCACCGCCGGCGTCGACGTCGCCTGGGGTCGACCTGAACGCGACGAGACGGGGGAGCCCACAGGATGGGTGACCGACTTCTACACCAGTGCCATGACCGAGGCGGGTTTGGCGGCACTGCAGGCCGACATCCCGATGTACTCGCCGGAGCGCCGGTACCGAAAACTTCGTTCCAGCATGCGAATGGCCACGTCGCTCGGCATCACGACCGTCGTCGAACCCCAGGTGCCGCTCGCCGAACTGTCGCTGTTCGAGCGGGCCCTCGACGAAGGAGTGCTCACGTCACGGGTGATCGCGGCGCTGTTCCACCCGGTGGGTGCCGACGGCGACTTCCGTCGGCGACTGCGTGATGCCGTCGACGGCGCGGCGGAGCATCCGATGCTGCAGCTTGGTCCGGTGAAGCTCTACGCCGACGACGTCATCGAGCCGCACACCGCGTGGATGCTCGAGGATTACGCCAACCGGCCCGGTGTGCGTGGCAGGCCCAGCTACCCCGGGCGCGAACTCGTCGGGGTGATCGGCGAATTGGACCGCATGGGCTTTCAGACGCACACCCACGCGACCGGCGACGGCGGCATCCGCCTAGCGCTGGACGCGATCGAGGACGCGGCCTTCGAGAACGGCACCGGCGATCGCCGGCACGGGATCGTCCATGTGGAGTGCCTCCATCCCGACGACCTGCCCCGTTTTCGCGAACTCGGCGTCACCGCGGCGATGCAACCGCGGCACTGCTCACCGGACCTGGTGGCCGGAACCTGGATGGACAACGTCGGCGAGGAGCGGTGGGACTGTGCCTGGCGCTTCCGGAGTCTGCTCGCTTCGGGTGCGACGGTCGCATTTTCGAGCGACTGGCAGGTGGGTGAGATGGACCCGCTCGTCGGGTTGTACTCCGCGGCGACGAGGGCTGGCCTCGACGGATCGGATCCGTGGACGGCGGCCGAGCGCCTGGATCTGGACCGTGCGCTCGAGGCCTACACCGTGCACGGTGCGCGGGCGTGGCACGCCGAACACGACCGCGGCCGGCTCGTGCCGGGCATGGAGGCGGATCTGGTGGTGTGGTCCAGCGATCTCTACGCGCTCGAGCGGACACCGGAGGCCTACTTGGAGCAGCGGGCCGAGTTGACGATGGTGGGCGGAGCGGCGGCGTACTCCACCGGCACGCTCGCCGACGAGGTCGGTGCGGTCACGGCCGTGGACCCGGTGACCGCAGGTACGGCCGAACGGCACGTGCACTGCCACTGACGTTCATCCGGCGAGCAGTCCACTTCATGGCTCCAGCAAGCGTGACAAAAGCACCGGCGTGCCGCGCACATGTGCGTCTGCTCCCGGCGGACCGCTCACGGGATCACCCTTGTCCGCACTGCCTTCATCAGGCGGGTTCTTGCGCGGCCGAGTGCTGCCCGGAAGTTCCCCTCACGAGGTGCCCGAGCCAGGGTTAGCTCAAAACGACGTCATGAATTGGTTACAGCAATTCACGAACAACTGTGTTCATGTTTGCAATCACGCTGTTAGGCTCCGCGCCGGACGAAATGTACGTCTCCGTCAACGAACCTTGGGTGGAATCATGGGTCAGCACCGCGCGCAGAAGAACAGCAAATCACTGGCGATGCGGGCGTGGCTGACCGCCGCCCCCGCGGCCGGCGGTATCGCGGTCGTTGGTGTCGGCATGTTCTCCGCGGGTACCGCGCACGCCGATACTGCGCACTTCCTTCCCGGCACTCCGGCACCTGTCGTGCAAGGGGACTCGCAGCCTTCTTTCGAGATCGACCCCTGGTGGCTGAACGCCATGCGGACCGATGCCAACCAAGCTGCGGGTTTCGGCCGCAGTGTGCTGTCCAGCGCGCCCTCGGGTACAACGTTCCGGCCACTGATTGGCAAAGGTGTGGACGCACCCAGCGATTGCTCTGGAGCCGCGTGCGACGGCGGCGACGGCGGCTGGCTGTTCGGTGACGGCGGCCGCGGAGCCAATGGCGGCCGCGGAGGCAACGCCGGACTGATCGGCAACGGTGGCGCCGGAGGAGACGGAGTCCTGCGGGGCGTTGCGGGCGGCTCGGGTGGAGCGGGCGGAATGTTCGTCGGCAACGGCGGTGACGGAGGCGCTGCCGGCGGAACCGGCCTCAGCGGGGGCACTGGCGGTCGGGGCGGTGCGTTGATCGGTGACGGCGGCTCAGGCGGCAGCGGCAGCAACGGCGCCGCCGGAGCGGCGGGTTCTCTGTCGGGCGAAGCCGGCCATGCCGGTGGCCGAGGTGGCGACGGCGGAACCGGTGGCGCGTCGGGACTGTTCGGCGCCGGAGGTCAAGGTGGCAACGGCGGCAAGGGCGGTAGGGGCGGCAACGGCGTGGCCGGGGCGGCGTCGGGGACCAGTGCCGACGGAAACGGCGTGGCCGGCCAGGCGGGCGGTGCCGGCGGTGCCGGCGGCCAGGGTGGCAACGCCGGAGTTGGCGGAGCAGGCGTCCGGGCCGGGGCGACGGGTGTGAATGGTTCCGGTGGCGATGGTGGCGATGGGGCCGTTGGTGGCCGGGGTGGTGATGGCGCGGTCGGTGGCGCCGGGGTGACCAGTGGCGTGGCGGGGACGTCGGGCACAGCGGGGCTCACCGGTGGTGCCGGCGGTAAGGGTGGCGCGGGGGGTGCTGCGGGTGCGGCCGGTGCCGCAGGTACGACCGTGGGTGGTGGCGGTGCTGCCGGGGTGATCGGCAAGGCGGCCGATGGTGGTGCGGGTGGCAATGGTGGTCGTGGTGGGGACGGCGGGAACGGCACCGCGGGCTCGAGGTCGGGGACCGATGCGGATGGCAACGGGATCGTGGGCCAGGCTGGCGGTTCCGGTGGTGCGGGTGGCCGGGGCGGTAACGCCGGCCTCGGTGGCGCGGCCGGTGGGGTGGGCGCCGTGGCGGGCAACACAGGCGTGAACGGCTCGGGTGGTGACGGTGGCGATGGGGCCATTGGTGGCCGGGGTGGTGACGGCGCAATCGGCACCGGCGGAGTGACCAGTGTGGTGCCGGGAACGTCGGGCACCAGTGGTCTCAAGGGCGGCGATGGTGGTGTGGGTGGCGCCGGGGGCGGCGCGGGTGCGGCCGGTGCCGCAGGTACGACCGTGGGTGGTGGCGGTGCTGCCGGGGTGATCGGCAAGGCGGCTGATGGTGGTGCGGGCGGCAATGGTGGTCGTGGTGGGGACGGCGGGAACGGCACCGCCGGTGCGGCGTCGGGGACCGATGCGGATGGCAACGGGATCGTGGGCCAGGCTGGCGGTTCCGGTGGTGCGGGTGGCCGGGGCGGTAACGCCGGCCTCGGTGGCGCGGCCGGTGGGGTGGGCGCCGTGGCGGGCAACACGGGCGTGAACGGTTCCGGTGGTGACGGTGGCGATGGGGCCATTGGTGGCCGGGGTGGTGATGGCGCGGTCGGTGGCGCCGGGGTGACCAGTGGCGTGGCGGGGACGTCGGGCACAGCGGGGCTCACCGGTGGTGCCGGCGGTAAGGGTGGCGCGGGGGGTGCTGCGGGTGCGGCCGGCGCCGCAGGTACGACCGTGGGTGGTGGCGGTGCTGCCGGGGTGATCGGCAAGGCGGCCGATGGTGGTGCGGGTGGCAATGGTGGTCGTGGTGGGGACGGCGGGAACGGCACCGCGGGCTCGAGGTCGGGGACCGATGCGGATGGCAACGGGATCGTGGGCCAGGCTGGCGGTTCCGGTGGTGCGGGTGGCCGGGGCGGTAACGCCGGCCTCGGTGGCGCGGCCGGTGGGGTGGGCGCCGTGGCGGGCAACACGGGCGTGAACGGCTCGGGTGGTGACGGTGGCGATGGGGCCATTGGTGGCCGGGGTGGTGACGGCGCAATCGGCACCGGCGGAGTGACCAGTGTGGTGCCGGGAACGTCGGGCACCAGTGGTCTCAAGGGCGGCGATGGTGGTGTGGGTGGCGCCGGGGGCGGCGCGGGTGCGGCCGGTGCCGCAGGTACGACCGTGGGTGGTGGCGGTGCTGCCGGGGTGATCGGCAAGGCGGCTGATGGTGGTGCGGGTGGCAATGGTGGTCGTGGTGGGGACGGCGGGAACGGCACCGCGGGCTCGAGGTCGGGGACCGATGCGGATGGCAACGGGATCGTGGGCCAGGCTGGCGGTTCCGGTGGTGCGGGTGGCCGGGGCGGTAACGCCGGCCTCGGTGGCGCGGCCGGTGGGGTGGGCGCCGTGGCGGGCAACACGGGCGTGAACGGCTCGGGTGGTGACGGTGGCGATGGGGCCATTGGTGGCCGGGGTGGTGACGGCGCAATCGGCACCGGCGGAGTGACCAGTGTGGTGCCGGGAACGTCGGGCACCAGTGGTCTCAAGGGCGGCGATGGTGGTGTGGGTGGCGCCGGGGGCGGCGCGGGTGCGGCCGGTGCCGCAGGTACGACCGTGGGTGGTGGCGGTGCTGCCGGGGTGATCGGCAAGGCGGCTGATGGTGGTGCGGGTGGCAATGGTGGTCGTGGTGGGGACGGCGGGAACGGCACCGCCGGTGCGGCGTCGGGGACCGATGCGGATGGCAACGGGATCGTGGGCCAGGCTGGCGGTTCCGGTGGTGCGGGTGGCCGGGGCGGTAACGCCGGCCTCGGTGGCGCGGCCGGTGGGGTGGGCGCCGTGGCGGGCAACACGGGCGTGAACGGTTCCGGTGGTGACGGTGGCGATGGTGCGGTTGGTGGCCGGGGTGGTGACGGCGCAATCGGCACCGGCGGAGTGACCAGTGGCGTGCCGGGAACGTCGGGCACCAGTGGTCTCAAGGGCGGCAATGGTGGTGTGGGTGGCGCCGGGGGCGGCGCGGGTGCGGCCGGTGCCGCAGGTACGACCGTGGGTGGTGGCGGTGCTGCCGGGGTGATCGGCAAGGCGGCTGATGGTGGTGCGGGCGGCGACGGTGGCAGAGGTGGCCAGGGCGGCAATGGCACCGCCGGTGCGGTCGGCGGCGTCGATGCCCAGGGCAACGGCACGACCGGCCTGCTCGGTGGAAACGGCGGCAACGGTGGGAACGGCGGCACGGCCGGCCTCGGTGGTGCTGCCGGGGGCGACGGGGCCGCCATGGGGACCAACGGCATCAACGGGGCAGGCGGTGACGCCGGCTCTGGTGGCGCCGGCGGTCAGGGCGGGAGCGGAACGGGTCTCTCGGCAACCGCGGGAGGTCGAGGGGGTACCGGCGGCTCTGGTGGTGTTGGCGGCAACGGCGGTACCGGCGTGGGCGCCGCCGGCGTTCGCGGCGCGGGCGGCTCCGGCGGTGTTGGCGGTACCGGTGGCACCGGCGGCACGGGAACGACCGGCAACAACGGTTCCGATGCGAGCGGAGCGGGAGCAACCGGCGGCAGCGGCACGGCAGGCGGTACCGGCGGCAAGGCCGGCGATGGCGGCACCGGAGGCGGTGGAGGACAGCCCGGCCACGGGTCCGGGACCCCGGTTGTGGGTGCCAAGGGCGACGGTGGCCGCGGCGGCACCGGTGGGACGGGTGGCACCGGTGGAACGGGCGGTACGGGTGGCGTGGGTACCACGACTGCTACGGGTGGCCGAGGCGGCACCGGTGGCGGGGGCGGGACTGGTGGCCAAGCGGGCGCCGGCGGGTCCGCGGGTACCGTCGGCGCACCTGGGACGGGCTCTGCCGGAGTGTCGGGTATCCAGGGCACGGGTGGCACCGGCGGACGAGGAGGCGTCGGTGGCGACGAAGGTGCCACGAATGGCCCGCGCGGCGGCCAGGGCGGAACCGGTGGCGTCGGTGGATTCAGCGCGGCGGGCACCGGCGGTCAAGGCGGCGCCGGTGGAGATAGCAAAGATAGGTTGTTCAACGGCGGACTGGGCGGCGACGGCGGCGCGGGCGGGGGGAGTGTTTCGGGGACCGGCGGACAGGGCGGGACCGGTGGCACGGGCAATGCGAGCTTCGGTCGCGGCACCGGCGGCCAGGGCGGTGCGGGCGGCTCCAGCATCACCGGTGATGGTGGTGCCGGCGGAACGGGAGGCCTGGGCAATGGCCGGTCAGACGGCAGCACCGGCGGCTCCGGCGGCTCCGGCGGCAACAGTCGCGACGGGAACGGCGGTGCCGGCGGTGCTGGCGGCCTAGGGTACGGCTTGTACAGCGGGAACCTGGGTGGCGCCGGCGGTGCGGGCGGTGCCAGTACCAATGGAAACGGCGGTGCGGGGGGACGCGGCGGGGACGGTCAGAATCAGCTGCAGGGATCGGGCCGCGGCGGCAACGGCGGCAACGGAGGGAGTACGGCAGGCGGCTTTGGCGGCAACGGTGGTCGCGGTGGTGACGGCATCTCGGGAGGGTTGAGTCCCGCCGGCATCGGCGGAAACGGAGGCAACGGAGGCAACGGACCCGACGGCGGCGGTGCGGGCGGCGCAGGCGGCGCAGGCACCTCCCGTGGCGGCAGCAACGGCAGCCCCGGTCAGACCACCTAGTCGCTCTGACTCGCTGCTGCTGCGCCGATCTGGAGGGTCACGTCGTCGTTTCGCCCGCCAACGGCGTGACTCTCCAGTTCGGGGCAAAACTGGGTCACGCCGTCGCGCGCAGGCTCAAGGCGAGGAGCAGGCGGACGTCCGGGTCGGCCAGCGAGGTGCCGAGCTTCTCCTCGACCCGACGCACGCGGTAGCGGACGGTGTTGGGGTGCACGTGCAGCCACGTGGCAGCCGTCCCCACGTCGCCGAACGCGTCGAGGTAGGCGCGCAGCGTCTCGGCCAGCACCGGATCGTCGTCGCGCAGCGCGCGGATGCGCGGGTCGGTCAGCCGGCCGTCGGCCGCGATCATCGTGACGATCTCGTCGAGCAGCACCGCGGTGCGCGCCTCGTCGAGCGACGTCACCTGGCCGAGCGAGCCGGGATGGCGTGCGCCCGTGTCGAGCACCCGATCGACCTCGGCGCGCGCCGCCGCCGCACCGCCGAGACCGGTTGCGGGGGAGGCGATCACCGCGCGCAATTCGATGCCCAACTCCGAACGCAGCGCGGAGATGGTGCCGCGGATCCAGGACGGGACCGACGCACGGCCGGTGTCCGGGAACAGCACGTACACCCGCGATCCGTTCGCCGCGACCTGGGCGTCGGGTCGAAAGGCGCTGGCGCTCAGCGCGAGAACCTCCGGTAACCGGGTGCTGCCTGCCTCTCGCCCGTCGAACCCGATGACGGCGGGCCGGCCGTCGGCGACGATGCCGAGCCCGCGTGCCAGTTCCGCCACCTCGGCTGTCCCGTCGCGCAATCCGAGCAGTTCCTGCACGACGACGGCGTGCGTCGACGGCGCCGCGGCCAGCCGCGCCATGATCCGCCCCGCGAGCACCGCCGCGCCCCGCAGCACCTCGTCGGTGTCGTCGGCCAGAGATCGCGACCCCTCCTGCACCCAAATGGTGCCCGCGAACGTCGGTGCGCGGCGCGGATCCGCCTCGCGACGGTGGATGCCCACCGCCCGGCGTGGTCGGAGTCCGAGTTCGGGCCGCGCCTCGACGCTCACGACCTCACCGGCGCGGACGGCGTCGAAGATGCCCCACTGACCGAGCCAGGCGAGGTGCTCGGGTGGGCCGGCGCGGCCGAGGATCGACAGCCGGCGAAGGTCGTCGGCCTCGTCGTTGGACGCGGAGTAGGCCAGGACATGCGACTGCTCGTCCTCGATGCTGACCATGCCGTGGGTACGGTCGCCGATGGACTGCGCGAGGCCGAACAGGTCGGTGCCCGACTCGTCGCGGGGATCGGCCCGGTCGCCGTGGTGGGCGAAGACGTGGTCGACGAGGCGGTAGAGCCGCTCCCAGCGTGCCCGCGGTTCGACGGCCACGACCGCGGTGCCCGCCGCCCGAGCGCGATCGATCACCGCGGCGGACGGCTCCTTGACGAAGATCGCCGCCGGCGTACGGGGTTCGGCTTGCCGCACCAGCCAGGACAGGACGGCGTCGTCGCCCACACCGAGAAGGAAGAACACGTCCGCCGATCCGGACGCTGCCGCAAGGCCGAGGCGCACGTCGTCGGAATCGATGAGCGCCGCCGACGACACGGCCAGGTCGAGCCCCCGCGGGGCCTCGATCAGGGTCACCATGGTCGCGTCGAGTGCCAGCACCAGCTGTCCGAGACTGACGCCGGGTCTGATCATGTTGTCGGATTGTACGGGTCACGTCGGGCAATGTTGTCCGATCGGCCAACGGATCCGTGGCCGGCACGAGCGACAGTTGTGACCATGCCCACCTTCACCGCCGTCACCGACGTTCCCCTGCCGGTCAACGAACCGGTACACGACTACGCGCCCGACAGCCCCGAACGCGCGTTGCTCACTGCGGCACTTGCAGATTTCGATGCCGGTCCCATCGACCTACCGCACGTCATCGGCGGCCGTCACCTGATGGGCGAGGGCCAGCGCATCGACGTCGTCCAGCCGCACCGGCACTCCGCCGTCCTCGGCACGCTCACCAACGCCGGACACGCCGAGGCGACCGCCGCCGTCGAGGCCGCCATCGCCGCGAAGGAGTCCTGGGCCGCCACGCCGTTCGACGAGCGCGCCGCGGTGTTCCTCCGCGCCGCCGACCTGCTCGCCGGACCATGGCGGGAGAAGCTCGCCGCCGCGACGATGCTCGGCCAGTCCAAGACCGCCTACCAAGCCGAGATCGACGCGGCGTGCGAACTCATCGACTTCTGGCGCTTCAACGTCGGCTTCGCGCGGCAGATCCTCGCCGAGCAGCCGATCAGCTCCCCGGGTGTCTGGAACCGCACCGACTACCGACCGCTCGAGGGCTTCGTCTACGCCATCACCCCGTTCAACTTCACCGCCATCGCGGCAAACCTGCCGACCGCACCCGCCCTGATGGGCAACACCGTCGTGTGGAAACCGTCGGTGACGCAGGCATTCTCGGCCTACCTGACCATGCAGCTGCTCGAAGCGGCCGGGCTACCCCCGGGCGTGATCAACCTCGTCGGCGGCGACGGGCTCGCCGTCTCCGACGTGGTCCTCGCCGACCCCCGGCTCGCGGGCATCCACTTCACCGGCTCGACCGCCACCTTCCAGCACCTGTGGCGGGAGGTGGGCAACCACGTCGACCGGTACCGCACCTACCCGCGCCTCGTCGGGGAGACCGGCGGCAAGGACTTCGTCGTCGCACACGCCAGCGCTCAGCCGGACGTGTTGCGTACCGCCCTCATTCGCGGTGCCTTCGACTACCAGGGGCAGAAGTGTTCCGCCGCATCGCGCGCGTTCATCCCGCGGTCGGTCTGGGCCCGCATGGGCGACGACTTCCTCGGCGCCACGGAGGCACTCAGCTACGGCAACGTCACCGACCTGAGCAACTACGGCGGGGCCGTGATCGACCGCCGCGCGTACGGCAGGTGCGTCGACGCCATCGAACGGGCGAAGGGCGCCAACGTCACCATCGCCGCGGGCGGCGGGTACGACGACGCCGAGGGCTTCTTCGTCCGCCCCACCGTCCTGCTCTCCGACGATCCGAGTGACGAGGCCTTCAGCAAGGAGTACTTCGGGCCGATTCTCGCCGTGCACGTCTACGACGACGACACGTGGGACGACGTGCTCGACGTCGTCGACGGCGGATCGACCTACGGCCTCACCGGTGCCGTGATCGCCGACGACCGTGCCGCCGTCCTCCGTGCGCAGGACCGGTTGCGGTATGCCGCAGGCAACTTCTACGTCAACGACAAGCCGACGGGCGCCGTCGTCGGGCAGCAGCCGTTCGGCGGCTCGCGGGCGTCGGGGACCAACGACAAGGCGGGGTCGCCGCAGAACCTGCTGCGCTGGACGTCGGCACGATCGGTCAAGGAGACCTTCGTGCCGGCGACCGACCACCTCTACCCGCACATGGGAGTCTGATCATGGGAGTCTTCGACCGCGTCGCCAGGCCGACGATCCTGGCGGCGAGCCGCTCCGACCGGCTGCGGCGGATCGCCGAGCGCACACCCGTCACCCGCGACGTGGTGCACCGGTTCGTCCCGGGGGAGACCACGGCCGACGTCCTCTCCTCCGTCGACGCACTCCGCGACTCGCGGCGCCTCGTCAGCGTCGACTACCTCGGCGAGGACGTCACCGACGCCGACGCCGCGGATGCGACCGTGCGGGCGTACATGGCGCTGTTCGACGCGTTCGGCGAGCGCGCCGAATCCGAGGGCATCCCTCGGCCGCTGGAGGTGTCGCTGAAGCTGTCGGCATTGGGCCAGGCGCTGCCGCGCGACGGCGAGAAGATCGCCTACGAGAACGCGCACGCGATCTGCGCGAAGGCGCGCGACGTCGGCGCCTGGGTCACCGTGGACGCCGAGGACCACACCACCACCGACTCGACGCTGTCGATCGTGCGCGACCTCCGCGTCGACTTCGACTGGCTGGGAACGGTGCTGCAGGCGTACCTCAAGCGCACCGAGGACGACTGCCGGGAGTTCGCGGCGTCCGGCGCACGGATCAGGCTGTGCAAGGGCGCCTACGACGAACCCGCATCGGTGGCGCACCGGGAGCGGGCCGAGGTCACCGACGCCTACCTGCGCTGCCTGCGAATCCTGATGGGCGGCAGCGGGTATCCGATGGTGGCCTCGCACGATCCGGAGATCCTCGACGCGGTGCCGGGGCTCGTCCGAGAGGCCGGCCGCGGCGTGGACGGCTTCGAGTATCAGATGCTCTACGGCATCCGCGACTCCGAGCAGCGCCGGCTGGCCGACGCAGGCAACAACGTCCGCGTCTATGTGCCGTTCGGTTCGCAGTGGTACGGCTACTTCGTGCGTCGGCTCGCCGAGCGGCCCGCGAACCTGACGTTCTTCCTGCGCGCGCTGGTCGACTGACCCCGCCGCCGAGCCTGCTGTCAGATCGTCGGAAGGTCCGAAAAGGCGATCTGACAGCAGGATCGGCGCCGACGGAAAGCTACCCGGTCGACGGGCACTGCTCGTAGACGTGTCCCTCGGCGCCGGCCGGTAGCAGCTCGCGGTCGCGCAGGATGGCCAGCGGCGCCCTGTCGGGTGCGGCGCATACCGTTGGAAACGGCCTGGGCATGTTGTCGGAGTACTCGATCTGCAGGACGTGCGAACCGTATCCGGCCTTGTACGAGTCGCATTCGTCGAACGCCGCACACTCCTCGGCGACCGCGAAGTCAAACCCCAACCCGCGCAGCAACTCGGTCGACTCGGCGGCGTTCTTCTGGCCTATGGCGAGGCCGTGGTCGTGCGCCAGCTCCACGTACGCCGTGGCGAGGTCGAGGGCACCGGCCCGGTCGACGAGGCCCGTGCGCCGATCGGTGAAGCGGGTGAACGTGTCGAGGTTGTCGATCTCGACGGCGTCGAACCCCTTGCGGGCGCAGTCGGTGATCACCGGACCGACGGCGTCGAGGATCTGCTCCCGCCCGTCGGGGGTCGACGGGTCGAGGACGTACTCGTCGGGCCAGTCGGGATCGCTGACCGCATTACCGGCCACGTCGCGCAGCACCGCCGCGGAGCGGTGCTCGAGCCAGTCGGCCCCCTGGCCCGGTTGGGTCTGGAAGCCGTTCACGTAGCAGATGCCGTAGGCACCGGCCGGCGGATCGGCGGTGGCGTCGCGTGCGACGACGGCCATCCCTGGCAGGTCGTACGCGCCGCCGAGTTGGTAGTCGAAGGGCCCCGAGACGGGCGGCAGCACGACGCCGGTGGTCGGAGTCGGGGCCGAGGAGCACCCGGCGAGTAGCACTGTCACGACCACCACCGCTCGGACCGTCACGAGCGAAGGCGCAGCAGGGTCCACGCCGCGATGCTCTGGGCGTCGGTGATCTCGCCCGCCAGGATCATCGCCTCGATCTGGGGACCGGTGAACCAGGCGCTACGCATGTCCTGCTCCTCGTGTTCGCGCTCGTGCTCGCCCTCGACCAGCCCGGTGGCCAGCCACACCCACCCGCGCTGACTGCTCATCCCCGGCGCCACGTCCAGCATCCCGAGCTGCACCATCGACGAGGCACGCAGACCCGTCTCCTCCCGCAGCTCCCGGGCGGCGAGTTCCTCGGCGGGCGGCTCGGATCCGTCCTCGGACCCCGGCGCCGTGCCCTGCGGAAACTCCCAGCGCCGCAACCCGATCGGGTACCGGTACTGCTCGACGAGGCGGTAGCGGTCGCCGTCCGTGGCGATCACCAGCGCGTAGGTGGGCTTGTCGATCACGCCGTAGATACCCGGTGAGCCGTCCAGCCTGCGGACGTCGTCCTCGCGGACGACCATCCACGGGTTGCGGTAGACCTCGCGGGAGGCGACGCGTTCGATGGGGTTCACGGGTCCAGTATCCCGCCCACCGGTAACGTCATCCGGCCCACCGGTAACGTCACAGGGGTGCTGCTGGCCTCGCTCGACCCCGCGGCCGTCGCCGCCGGGCACGACCTCGATGACGCCGTCCGGATCGCCGGATCCACCCTGAGCCGGAGCGACCTCGTCGGAGCCGGTACGTCCGTCGCCGAGCGCGTCGGCTCCCAGGTCGGCCCGCGAGGGCGCATCGCCGTGCTCGCCACGCCCACGCCGACCACCGTCCTGGCCGTGATCGGCTGCCTGATCGCCGGCGTGCCCGTCGTCCCCGTGCCCGCCGACGTCGGCGTGGCCGAGCGCCGGCACATCCTGACCGACTCGGGTGCGCAGGCCTGGCTGGGCGAGCTGCCCGACGAGCCGGAGGGATTGCCGCACATCCCGGTGCGGCTGCACGCACGGTCGTGGCACCGCTACGCCGAACCGCCACCCGAGTCGACGGCGCTGATCGTCTACACCTCGGGGACGACGGGACCGCCCAAGGGCGTCCTGATCAGCAGGCGCGCGATCGCCGCCGACGTCGACGCGCTCGCCGAGGCCTGGCAGTGGACGTCCGACGACACGCTGGTGCACGGTCTTCCGCTGTTCCACGTGCACGGCCTGGTGCTCGGGCTGCTGGGCTCGCTGCGCATCGGCAACAGGTTCGTGCACACCGGCAAGCCCAGCCCCGAGGCGTACGCCGCCGCGGCGGGTTCCCTGTACTTCGGCGTCCCGACCGTGTGGTCCCGTGTGGTGCGCGATCCGGACTCCGCACGCACGCTGGCTTCCGCGCGCCTGCTCGTCTCCGGCAGCGCGCCACTGCCGGTGCCCGTGTTCGACGAGCTGGTGCGCCTCACCGGCCACGCACCGGTCGAGCGGTACGGCAGCACCGAGTCGCTGATCACCCT
This sequence comes from Mycolicibacterium sediminis, assembly GCF_010731735.1. Classification (GTDB taxonomy): domain Bacteria; phylum Actinomycetota; class Actinomycetes; order Mycobacteriales; family Mycobacteriaceae; genus Mycobacterium; species Mycobacterium sediminis. Next base: position 5,620,900 of record NZ_AP022588.1, on the reverse strand, counting down.
GAGCACGCGGGCCGACGGCGAGCGACGCGCGGGCTGGGTGGGCACTCCCGTCGCCGGCACGTCCACCCGACTGATCGACGAGGCGGGCGACGAGGTCCCGCACGACGGGGAGTCGATCGGACGGCTGGAGGTCAAGGGGTCCACGCTGTTCGACGGCTACCTCAACCGTCCCGACGCCACGGCGGACGTCCTCGGCGCCGACGGCTGGTACCGCACCGGCGACGTCGCGGTGGTCGACGCCGACGGCATGCACCGGATCGTCGGCCGCGAATCGGTCGACCTGATCAAGTCGGGCGGCTACCGCATCGGTGCCGGTGAGATCGAGACCGTGCTGCTGGGCCATCCCGACGTCGTGGAGGCAGCGGTGGTCGGTGTCCCCGACGACGACCTCGGGCAGCGGATCGTGGCCTTCGTCGTCGGTGTTGCGGATCCGAAGGCGTTGAGCGACTTCGTCGCCGAGCAACTCTCCGTGCACAAGCGGCCACGCGAGGTGCGCATCGTCGAGAGCCTGCCGCGCAACGCGATGGGCAAGGTGCTCAAGAAGGAGCTGTCGTGACCCTGCGGTTCAGTGACGTGTGCATCGACGCCCGCGACGTCCACGCCATCGCGAACTGGTGGGCCACGGCCCTGGGCTGGCGGCAGGAGGACGCCGACGACGGCGACGTGGTGTTGCGCGCACCGGAGGGAGCGGGGCCGGACTGGCTGTTCCTCGCCGTCCCCGAGGGCAAGACGGTGAAGAACCGCATCCACTTCGACTTCGTGCCCGACGACCAGGCGGCCGAGGTCGAACGGCTCATCGCCCTCGGAGCCCGGCACGTCGACATCGGGCAGGGCGACGAATCATGGGTCGTACTGGCCGACCCCGAGGGCAACGAGTTCTGCGTGCTCTCCGCGGAGGGCTGAGTCCCGAGTTCAGGCCTTCCCCCGGCGAGCGTTCCGCAAGCGGCTCCAGAGTCTGTTGCCGACACGCCGGGCGCAGACCCGAGTTTGCGCACGCTCGCGTAACGCTCGCGGGTCAGTTCGCGTGCAGCGCCTCGTTGAGGGTGATGCCGGAGCCGTCGCGCTTGACGACCTCGACCGCGCCCGACACCGAGTTGCGCCGGAACAGCAGGTTGTTCGCGCCCGACAGCTCGATCGCCTTCACCGTCTCGCCGTCCGAGGTGGTGACCTTGGTGCCGCCGGTGACGTAGAGGCCCGCCTCGACGACGCAGTCGTCGCCCAGCGAGATCCCGACGCCGGCATTCGCACCGAGAAGGCAGCGCTCGCCGATGCGGATGACCTCCTTGCCGCCACCCGACAGCGTGCCCATGATCGACGCGCCGCCGCCGACGTCGGAGCCGTCGCCGACCACCACACCCGCGGAGATGCGCCCCTCCACCATCGAGGTGCCCAGCGTGCCGGCGTTGAAGTTGACGAAGCCCTCGTGCATCACCGTGGTGCCCTCGGCGAGGTGCGCACCCAGGCGGACCCGGTCGGCGTCGGCGATGCGGACGCCCTTGGGCAGCACGTAGTCGACCATGCGCGGGAACTTGTCGACGCCGTAGACCGCGACGGCCCCGCGCTGGCGCAGCCGGGCCCGCGTCAGCTCGAAGCCCTCGACCGCGCAAGGCCCGTGGCTCGTCCACACCACGTTGGCGAGGAGGCCGAAGATGCCGTCGAGGTTGAGTCCGTGCGGCGCCACCAGCCGGTGGGAGAGCAGGTGCAGACGGAGGTAGACGTCGTAGGCGTCGACGGGCTTGTCGTCCAGCGACGCGATGGTGGTCCGTACGACGACGACGTCGACGCCGCGGTGCTCGTCCCGGTTCTCGAGCGCGCCGAGTTCCTCGGGTACCTCCGCTACCGACAGTCGCGTCGTGCCGGCGGTGACGTCGTCGTCCTCGAGCAACTCGGGCTCGGGGAACCACGTGTCGAGGATCGTGCCGTCCGCGGCGATGGTGGCGATGCCGACTCCAGATGCGCTAGTCACGGTCAACGAGGCTACTTGAGCCATTCCCCAGTCGCTCCGCTCCCGCCCGCCGCCACTACCCTCGAAGACCGTGCCCCTGGATTTGCGTGCCGACCCGATCGCGCTGACGGCCGCACTGGTCGACATCCCCAGCGAGTCGCGCCACGAGCGGCGCATCGCCGACGAGATCGAGACCGCGCTGCGAGAACAGACCACCGGCTACGAGGTGATCCGCAACGGGGATGCCGTGCTGGCCCGCACCGACTTCGGCCGGCCCTCCCGCGTCCTGCTCGCCGGGCACATCGACACGGTCCCCGCCGCCGACAACGTGCCCAGCCGCGCCGACGGGTCGATCCTCTACGGCTGCGGCACGTCGGACATGAAGTCCGGTGACGCCGTGTTCCTGCACCTGGCGGCCACCGTCGCCGAGCCGGTGCACGACATCACCCTGGTGATGTACGACTGCGAGGAGATCGAGTCGTCGGCCAACGGGCTGGGCCGCATCGAGCGCGAGCTGCCGGACTGGCTGCGCGCCGACGTCGCCATCCTCGGTGAGCCGTCCGGCGGGTTCATCGAGGCGGGCTGCCAGGGCACGATCCGGGTGGTCCTGCGGGCGACGGGAACGCGGGCGCACTCCGCACGATCGTGGTTGGGCGACAACGCCATTCACAAGCTCGGTGAGGCGCTGTCACGCCTGTCGGTGTACGAGGCGCGCAGCGTCGACATCGACGGGTGCGTATACCGCGAGGGCCTGTCCGCGGTGCGGATCGACGGCGGGATCGCCGGGAACGTCATCCCGGACGCCGCGTCGCTGACGGTCAACTTCCGGTTCGCACCGGACCGCTCCGTCGACGACGCCGTCGCACACGTCGGTGAGGTCTTCGCAGGCCTCGACGTGGACGTCGAACTGACGGACTCCGCGGCGGGCGCGCTGCCCGGGCTCGCCGCCCCCGCCGCGGCCGCCCTGGTCGCGGCCGCCGGAGGGCAGGTGCGGGCCAAGTACGGATGGACGGACGTCGCGCGGTTCGCCGCCCTCGGCATCCCGGCCGTCAACTACGGCCCGGGTGACCCGAACCTCGCGCACCGCGTCGACGAACACGTGGACACCGCGCAGATCACCGCGACCACCGAGACGTTGCGGAAATATTTGGTTGCGTGACGTCGCTACCCTGAGTGGGTACGTGTCGTCGAAGTAGAGGTGGGCCGCAATCGTGCTGGGTGACGACGTCTCCGGATAGCCGGAGCCGATTCCGTCGTTCATCCCGCCCCGTCCACGGGGCCGCACTCGAGGGACCCCTCACATGTCTTTGATCGTCGTATCCAACCTGTTCTTCTCCTGGCCCGACGACACCCCGGTGTTCTCCGGCCTGAGCTTCAACGTGCCGCCAGGACGCACCGGCCTGGTCGCCCCGAACGGCGCGGGGAAGAGCACCCTGCTGCGCCTCGTCGCCGGCGAACTCGTTCCGACCGCGGGGTCGGTCGTCGTCGAGGGGACGCTCGACTACCTACCGCAGACGCTGCCGTTCGATGCGCACCTGACCGTCGCCGAGGTGCTCGGCGTCGCGCCGGTCGTCGCGGCACTCGACGCGCTGGCGTCCGGAGACTCCTCGGACGCGGTGTTCACCGCGATCGGCGACGACTGGGACGTCGAGGAGCGCTCCCGGGCGGAACTCGGCCGGCTGGGTCTGGACCACGTCGCGTTGGACCGAACGCTCGGTACTCTCAGCGGCGGCGAGGTGCTGTCGGTCGGATTGGCGGCACGACTGCTGGCACGTCCCGACGTGCTGCTGCTCGACGAGCCGACGAACAACCTCGACCTCGACGCGCGCCGACGGCTGTACGGCGCGCTCGACGAGTTCGCCGGAACACTTCTGCTGGTGAGCCACGACCGCGTCCTGCTAGACCGCGTCGACCGCATCGCCGAACTGCGCGACGGCGAGATCACTTATCACGGAGGCGACTTCACGTCGTACACCGCGGCCGTGGCCGCAGCGCAGTCGGCAGCCGAGGCAGACGTGCGCAACGCCGAGCAACTCGTCAAGCGGGAGAAACGGCAGATGCAAGAGGCGCGTGAGCGGGCGGCGAAGCGCTCGAGCAATGCGGCGCGCACCCTCAAGGACGCGGGGCTGCCGAAGATCGTCGCGGGCAGGATGAAGCGCAACGCGCAGGAGTCCGCCGGGCGCAGCGACGACGTCCACGCCAAGCGCGTCGACGAGGCTCGGCAACGGCTCGACGGGGCCGAGCGCGCGATACGGGACGACGACGTCGTGGTGCTCGACCTCCCCGACACCGAGGTGCCGGCCGGCCGCACCGTGATCACGGCCACCGGGGTGAACGTCCGAGACCTGTTCGTGGACAGTGGGATCGACGTGGACGTCCGAGGCCCGGAACGCATCGCGCTGGTGGGCCCCAACGGTGCGGGCAAGTCGACCCTGCTGCGGATGCTCAGCGGCGACCTCCGGCCCGACCGCGGCGAGGTCCGGCGCGGCGAGGGCCGGGTGGCCTACCTGTCGCAGCGCCTCGACGCGTTGGACGAGAACCGCACCGTCGCCGAGAGTCTCGCGGCGTCCGCCCCGGGGCTCGGCCAGACGAGGCGGATGCACCTGCTCTCGCAGTTCCTGTTCCGCGGCGACCGGATCCACCTTCCGGTGTCGGTGCTGTCCGGTGGGGAACGGCTGCGGGCCACGCTGCTGTGCGTGCTGTACGCAGAACCGGCGCCGCAGCTGCTACTGCTCGACGAGCCGACCAACAACCTCGACCTCGCCAGCGTCGCGCAGCTGGAGTCCGCGCTGAACTCGTTTCGCGGGGCGATGATCGTGGTCAGCCACGACGAGGCATTCCTCGACGCGATCGGGATCAGCCGTCGATTGCGCCTGGCGGACGGGAGACTCGAGTCAGAGGGGTGACTGCTGTGGGCGGGTCTGCGCGGGTTGTGGAGCCTGCGGGGGTTGCACGGGCTCGACCGGTGCTCGACCGCCGGTAGTCGGCGAGCCCTGCTGCGCCTCGGACGGCCCGCTCTGCGGGGCGCCCGTCCCCGGAGCGGCGCGGCCCTCCGCGGTCTCCTTCTCGCGGGCGTCCTTCTCCTTCGCGTCCCTGTCGCGGTCGTCCTCGGTCGCCGAGCCCTCCGGCTTACCGCCGGCCTCGCTGCCGAGTGCGCCGGCTCCAGCACCAGCGCCTGCCGCGCCGCCGGCTGCCCCGGTCGCGGCCTGCACGATGCCTTGCACGCCCTGCATGACCTGCTGGGGGAGCTGGGAGAGCCCCTGCGCCAGCCCACTCACACTCTGCGACATCGCCTGCGCCGCCTGGCCGACCTGCTGGCCGATCTGGCCGACCATCTGACCCATCATGTCGCCGCCGCCGGCGGCTCCCGCGCCCGTGCCGGCACCCGCACCCGCGCCTGCTCCGGTGCCGCCGGCCGCCGCGCCACCCGAACCGGCACCTCCGCCGCCCGAACCCGCGCCGCCCTGGCCCGCGCCACCCTGGGCCATCGCGTCGGCGGCCGCCTTGAGCTTGTCTCCCTCCGCGGTGTCACCCTGCTGGTACATCTGCTGGGCCTTGGTGAGCAGATCGGCCATGGTCTGGCTCGACGTCTTGGTGGTGTCGATGGTGCCGCCGCGGCTCTCCATCACTCCGCCGAGCGCGGTGTTCACGCTGTTCGCGATGTTGCCGAACGACTGCGCCACGGCGCCGGTCTGCGGTGCCACGGTGGCCAACTGGGACAGCCCGCCGGCGACCTCGGCGTGAATCTCGGAGAAGGGCGACAGCCCAGCGTCACTGAGATAGAACTCGCCCGCCATGTCGATCCTCCCCGGATGTTCGCAGTTGCTGTGTCGATTCTATGGCCGGGCGGTGCGGTGCCGGTGCGGCAATCGCTCTAATGGCCGCGCTGTACTCCAGGTGTGAACTGAACGGACTGTGTCCGCCGTCGACTTGGCGACACTAACCTCAGGCGCCCTGGTCGAGCTGCTCGCCGACTTCCCAATCGACGTCGTATTTTGAAGGGTTCGCGTCGTTGACCGTGACGGTCACACGGAATCGCTTCCCGTCCTGACTCAATACACACGATTGGCTGGCCTTCGATCTGAGAGGCAGATCGCCTGGACACTCGACTACGACTGGCCCACCGCCGCTCTGGTCGCGGATCGACTGTGATGTGCGCTCTTCGACGACGTCTTTCGGGATCACCGATTTCGTCGTGGCACCGGAAGGTGCGGTTGGCGAGCCGGCGCGAGTGCTGAAGTGAACATTGCACGACGTCACCGCGACGCATACCGCGGGCATGACACAAATACCGACGATGCGAACCCTCAGCGACGCCAGGTGGCGTTCCCCCGTCACGCCGATCGACGCTATCGCAATGGTGGTGGTTCACGCAGAGCCTTCTGACCGTTCAACGCATGGTGGCGAAGCCGACGCCGCGGTCACTGATGCCCGGTCACCTTCTCGTACTCGCCTCGCAGCTGGTCCCGAATCGCCCGGTGTGCACCAACTGCCAGAACGAGGTTGTCCAGCGCTCCGTAGTACTCGTCGACGCGGGTGACGCCGAGCTTCGTGCGCACCTCTTCGGGCGACATCAATCGACCCTCGACCATGAACTCCGGCCACATGGCGGCCTGCTTCCGGGCGATGGCGGCTGTCGCGATGACGTACTGCGCCTGCTGCACCTCGTCGTGCAGGGAACGCACCGGCGCACCTGAGCGCTGTGCACCGAGGGAGGCCAACCCGAGCAACCGGCCTGCGAACGCCAAGTCCGCGCCGCTGGTGGGTGCTCCGTCGGCGTAACTCTGAACCCATCGGTCGACGTCCGTGGATGCGGCACCGGTAAGCGTCCTTCCCGACCGTTCGTCGGTGTTCAGCACGGCGAACATCGGTTTGGCGGCCTGTACGGAGGCGTCGCATCCGGCGGGGTCGAGAAGGTCGAAGCCGAGCGTGCCGTTCGAGTCGCAGACGAGGGGCTTCAGAAACGGCAGCAACGACTCCGTAAAGCTCCGAGCCAACTCGGGGTTGCGTGACCCCACAGTCTGATGGCTGAGGCCGAACCAACCCGACGACAGCTCGAGCAATTCATCTCCGCGCGTCGACAGGTAGTTGGCGATGGCCTGGGCGGTTTGGCCGGCGCGCGTCGCGGTCGTGGCGTCTGTGGAGGCCGCGTCCCGAGCAATCCAGTCGAAGACCGCGGCTGCCTCCGCGCCGTCGTCGGGCCAGTCGTAAGTGGCGACCGAGTCGATGAAGTCCTGCCCGGCTGTACCGGTCAGCAGCTTATGCACGCCCGCGGGACTGGTGTCGGTGGGGAGCGACGGCGGAGTGGAGCCGCATGCGGTCATCGTCGTGAAAATTGAGATGGCGAGAATCGCGGCGCCGAACTTCCTCCACCCCCAACGCCAAGAGGATCCATATCGATTCGGTCGCAGCATGCTCAGCCGCCGCTTACCGGCCAACCTGGAACGGCGGGTTCGAGGGCGGGAGGTGAGGCGAGCACCGTGGTCGCCAGCGTCAGTCGCTGCGCAGCGTTCAGGGAGTGACGATCGAGGCACTGCCGGCGCCATGCGGCCTCGGCGTTCTGCGCCTCGCGTGATCGCGCGTTGTACTCCGGAGTGCCGGGCTCGAGCCGCGAACTGTCGCTGTCGAACCAGGCAGACACGTCAGCGGCACCGGTAACGAACCACGGACCGAATACGTCGCCGCGTGGCGCAGGAAGCGGGCCGTCCTGGGATGGCAACGGTGCTGGTAAAGGGGATACTTGGACGCGTGAGTTCTGCGTGAATTCGATTCGCCAGATCCTCGTATTTGCGAAGTCGGGATCAAAGCCCGCCTCCACCGAATCGAGAGCCAGCGGTGCAAGTTTCGACTCCGCTCCTTGCTTGAAGACATCGAAGGTCGCGTCGCAGACGAAGGCGCGGAAGCCGGAGGGGATCGCCTCGGCTCGCAGGACTCGAAGCTCCTCGTTGCCGACGAAACGACGGTCCTGATTGTCGAGATCCACCCGGCCGCGCTCGCCACGAAGGTCTCGTTGCGGCATCGTCAAGGCTCGCCATTCCTGGCCGAACTTCTCGACGGGCTCGGGTGTCACGCGCGTCAACCCGGGATATCCGGCGTTCGAGTCGCGCGTGTAGTCGATGATCCGAATGGACTCGAAGTAGGCACGCAGCGGCACCGCCCACCCCGTCGTGAGGTCGAAACCCGGTTCGGCGGTCCACCGGAAGCGGAAGTCTTTGAGGTTGCTGGGCCAATTGGCGAAGTGCGGCTCCGACGGATTGGGTGCGAGTGGAGCAGGCGGATCAGATCGACAACCGGTCAGCCCTACCATCGCGAGGACGACTAACAGCGCGACCACGTTGACGAGTGCAGACCGGGTGGTCGACTTCTCGTAGTGACTCCGGCGCTTGCGTACGGTTCGGGTCCGGCTAGCGGATTGCACGGGCTTACCGTAAGCCTTTCCATCCGCGGGTAGCCTGTCCGTGGCCATGAAAAAGTACCCACTGGTGGCCACGTAGAGGTATCCGTTTTTGGCCAGGTAAAAGTATCCACCCCGTGTTCGTCGTGTCGATCAGGAACTGCGGGCCCCGATGGTGACGGTGAAGGCGCCAACCAATCGCCATCACCACCGGGGAGTTCCATTGAAGTCTGCGAAGGACCGCATGGACGTCATTTCTGCCTACCACCAGCTCGGGTCCTACCGAGCCGCCGCCGACGAGTGCGGCACCACCCACCGGACGGTCAAGAAGATCGTCGACAAGTTCGAGGCCGACCAGGCCGGTGTGCCGCCGCCACCGCGAGCCGAACGGGCGCACAACTACGATTCGGTCGCCGACCTGGTGGCCGAACGGGTGGATAAGTCGCATGGCCGGATCTCGGCCAAGCGGCTGCTCCGAAGGCCCGAGCCGCCGGGTACACGGGTTCTGACCGCAACTTCCGCCGCCTCGTTGCCGAAGCGAAAGCATTGTGGCGCAGCACCAATCATCGCGGACGTCGTCCCGCGGTGTGGGAACCGGGTGAGTACCTCGTGATCGACTGGGCACAAGCCGCACCGGGGTTGTTCCTGTTCTGTGCGGTGCTGGCGTTCTCCCGGTGGCGCTTCGTGCGCTTCGCCACCAATGAGCGGGCTTCGACCACGTTGGCGTTGATCGCCGAGACCATGGCCGCCGCTGGCGGGGTGCCGGCGAGGGTGCTGGCCGATCGGATGGCCTGCCTCAAGGGCGGCGTGGTGGCCAACGTCGTCGTTCCCACCCCGGACTACGTCCGGTTGGCCGGCCATTACGGGTTCGCACCGGATTTCTGCCATGCCAGCGATCCGCAGTCCAAGGGCGTCGTGGAACGTCTGTGTGGTTACGCCCAGGACGATCTGGCCGTGCCCTTGTTGACCGAGGCCGCGGTCACCGGGAAGCCGATCACTCTGCGCGATGCCAACGCTGCGGCCGAGGCGTGGTGCACCGAAGTGAACGCCGCGAACCATTCGGAGATCTGTGCGATTCCCGATGAGCGGCTGGTAGTCGAACGTGATCTGCTGCAACCACTTCCATCGTTGCGTCTGCAGATCGGGGCGCCGTCGGTGAGACGCAAGGTCGACCGCTTGTCCTGCATCCGGTACGGGTCGGCCCGCTACTCGGTGCCGATGAGGCTGATCGGCACCACGGTGACCGTGGTCGTCGACCACGACGCACTGTGCCTGCTCGAGCCCGCCACCGGAGTCATCGTGGCCGAACACGAACTCGTCGCACCTGGTGGTGTCGATACTCGACGAGCATTACGACGGCCCGAGGCCGGCACCCAGCCGCGGGCCGCGCCCGAAGACCACCGTCGAGAAACAGTTCTGCGGCCTCGGTGAGGATGCGCGCGTTCCTGATTGGCGCCGCGGCGATCGGCAATACCCGTCTGGGCTCGGAGTTGGAGATCCTGCTGGCTCTCGGCGCTGCCCACGGCACCGACGCCCTCCTCGCCGCACTGCACCGGGCGGTAGCGTTTCGCCGGTTTCGGGCGGCCGACGTGCGTTCGATCCTGGCCGCCGGGACCGGCGCACCGCAGCCACGCCCGGCCGGTGAGGCGTTGATTCTGGATCTTCCGGTCGCCCCGACCCGTTCCCTGGACGCCTACAAGATCACACCAGCCGTAGTCGACGGGGAGGTGATCTCATGACCAAGCCGCCACCGGTGACTGCCACCGAACCCGTTGCACCACCGTCGGTTCCACCACTGGCCGCCGACCTCGATGCCGGGTTACGGCGGTTGAAGCTGGCCGCGGTGCGGCGCACCGCACCGGAGGTGTTGATCACCGCCAGGACTCAACGCTGGACCCCGAGGAAGTCCTGCACCCTCATCGAAACCGAGTTGGCGGCCCGCGACGCCTCCAACGTCGTCAACCGCCTCAAGGCCGCCGCGTTCCCCGTGCCCAAGACGTTGGAGAGCTTCGACGTGGCCGCATCCTCGATCCAGCCAAAGGTATTCGACTACCTGTCGAGCCTGGAATGGATTCGGACACGACAGAACCTGGCGATCATCGGCCCAGCCGGCACCGGCAAGTCCCACACCCTGATCGGCCTAGGAACCGCAGCGATCCACGCCGGGCACAAGGTCCGCTACTTCACCGCCGCCGACCTCATCGAAACCCTCTACCGCGGCCTGGCCGACAACACCGTCGGCAAGATCATCGAATCCCTACTACGAGTCGACCTGATCATCCTCGACGAACTCGGCTTCGCCCCGCTCGACGACACCGGCACCCAGCTGCTGTTCCGCCTCGTCGCCGGCGCCTACGAACGCCGATCCCTGGCCATCGGCTCGCACTGGCCCTTCGAACAATGGGGCCGCTTCCTGCCCGAGCAGACCACCGCCGTCAGCATCCTCGACCGACTCCTGCACCACGCCACCGTCGTCATCACCGACGGCGACTCCTACCGCATGAAAGACGCCAAACACCGGAAGGAGCAACCCACACCAAGCTAAGAATCACCGCACGGGGTGGATACTTTCATCTGGCCACCAGCGGATACTTCAACTTGGCCATTGACAGTAGCCCGTGTTCACCCCGCGACTGCTGCATGCCGACTACCGTCGCGACCATGTGGAAGATGGCGCTCGTGGTGTTCCTCGTGGTGGCGCTCGTCGTGCTCGTCATGGTGTTCGTACGCAATTCCCGAGCGTAGGGGTTCCCGGTCAAGGAGTCCCCGAGCCACTTCGACCAAGCCAGGGGAGCCACGCCTCCGACGCCGAGACCCGGGTGGCCGAGCGATGACGCGAAGCCGGAAGACCGTCGTTAGACCATCGTGTATCACGGTCTCACGCAACCCCAGGTGCGATTACCCATCCGGTAGGCGATTACCCATCCGGTAGGCGTTGTGCCTACTCCGCTTCGGAGGTGACCTGTTTACCCGACCTTTGCAGGCCAACCGGGGATGGGTTCGCCGTGCGGCGGGGGTTCAGTGTGGAAGCCCGTCGCCATGGCGCGGCGAGCGGCAGCGTTGTCCGGCATCGCATCTTCACACTGCTTGCGGATGTCGGGAGTCTCGATGTCTTCGGCTTGCCCGGAGGGGCCCCAAAGTCCGGTGCCGCTTCCGGTGATGAACCAAGGTCCGAAGACGTCGTCGACCGGGGCGGGGAGCGGACCGCTTTGCGGTCTCTCCGTCGAAGGATCGGGCACGTTGGGGTTCCGTTGAGTTAGTTCGATTCGCCAGACCTGAATCTGACCGGCATCTCCGTAGGACAGCTCACCTGTCGTTTCGTCAGCAGCGGTCGAGACGAATTTCGACGGATCTTCAAGACCGTCTTGGTAGATGGCGTAGGTACCCACACAAACGGTAGCGCGGTAGCCGTCACCTCGTGGGAGGAGGCTGAGAACGTGAGTGGGCTGATAACCGAAGGTTCGTCGTTCGACGTACTTCCACCCCCGCGCCTCGAGTTCTTGACGAGTCGCGGGTCGAATGCGCTGCAATTGAAACAAATCACCGGCATCGGATGCGGGTTGGTTCTCCGGGGTCGCGCGCATGAAGCCTGGGTAAACGACTGAGACATCGCCGCCGGTAAAGGCCGCCAGACGCAGAGATTCCAAGTACGCCCGCAGCGGTACCGATGGGCCCGATGTCAGGTCGATACCTTGACCGGCGCTCCAATGGAAGCGGAAACCATCCACGACCGTTGGGTAATTCGGAAACTGCTGAGGAGGCGATTGAGTCACGGATGGCTCCGCCGTCCCTGACTCGCGTCCATTGTCGGCGCCGGTGCAACCGGTTGACCCGAGGAGGACCATCGCGGCAAGCAACGCGCCAAGATAACGGCTCGTTCGTGACATGGCCGGACGCGGTGTCGTGTCCACCAATTGGATGCCGTCTACACCGGCCAATGGACTGTTCACCCTCTGACGGCCGGCCATCCGGGTATCGGGTCGCCGTGCGGGGGCGGTGCGTCGTGGAAGCCCGTTGCCATCGCCTTGCGAGCCGCCGCGTCGTCGGGCATGGCATCCTCGCATTGCTTGCGGATCTCTGGCGGATCAATGGACTCGCCTTCACCAGACAGTCCCCAAAGCCCGCCGCTTGAACCGGTGAAGGACCACGGGCCGAATACGTCGCCTGACGGCGCCGGCATCGGTCCTGCTTGCGCTCCGGCGGGGCTGCCGGGTGCAGCAGCGGCGTCAAGGACCTTGTCCGTCAACTCGATTCGCTGGATGCCTACGAGTTGCCAATCCCCGTATTGCAGTTTGCCGGTCTTCGCTACCGCGGTCGTTGAGACGTACTTACCTGGCTTGTCAGGCGCACCCTCGTACGTCGAATATTCCCCAGTGCAGACGGTTGCGCGGAACCCGTCGCCCCGTGGCTCCAAACTTAGGATGTGGATGGGCTGATATCCGGAGTATGGCGTGTTCGTGCTCTTCAATCCTGCTGCCTTGAGTTCATCGCGGGTCATCGGTCGAAGATTCCATCGTTCGATGGGATCGAACTTTCGACTCTTCGAATTCGGTGGAGTAGCGCGGTTGAAGCCGGGGTACGCCGCTGAGAAATCTCCCTCGGACAGATTGACCAGTTGATATGACTCCATGTAGGCCCTTATGGCAATTGCGGGCCCTGAGTCGAGGCCGATTCCAGGAGCGGCCGACCAATGAAATCGGAAGTCATCGGCGTTAGAAGGCCAGTTCAAAAACTGTGATGCTGGCTTCGCGACTGACGACTTGACCGATGGGGGCGATCCGGGCTCTTCGCTGGAGTTCAGCTGGCAGCCAGCGACGACAACGGTCAAAACGAGCGCGAGCAGTCCCCGGCACTTGTGCCTCAAGTTATTCGACGAAACGTCCGTGCGTTTCGTCGTAGTGTCACCCTGTCTCACCGGGGCCATCCCGGTACGGGGCCGCCGTGTGGTGGAGGAGCGTCATGGAAGCCCGTTGCCATCGCCTTGCGAGAGGCCGCATCGTCAGGCATCGCGGCTTCGCACCGTTGGCGTAGCTCGGGGGTCTCGATGTTTTCTCCCTGCCCGGGCGGACCCCATAAGCCTTGCGAACTCCCAGTGATGAACCACTTACCGAACACGTCGGTGAGTGGAGCTGGCAAGGGACCAGTCTGCGAGATGCTCGGTGACGGAGGAGCGTCCACCGTACGAGGATCGTTCTCCGTCAGCTCGACGCGCCAGAACTGAATGTCACTGTCGGCCCGCAGCATCTGTCCGGTGTGCTCGTCCGCAGCTGTCGAAAAGTACTTCTCCCTGCCCACATCGTCTGTGCGATAGACCGAATACGCTCCGAGGCAGACCGTGGCCCGGTAGCCGTCGCCTCGCGGAGAGAGGTCGAGGACGTAAGTCGGCTGGTAGCCAAAGATCTCACGCTCGGCATACTTGGGCCCGTCCGCTCCGTATTGAGCACGAGTCTTCGGTCGAACGGATTGGAGCTGGAAGAGATCCGCCGGGCTCATCCCTGGTTCGATGTTCTCCGGCGTCGCGCGCATGAATCCCGGGTAGACAGACGATGGGTCTCCTCCGGCGAAAGTGGACAGCCGCATCGATTCGAGATATGCCCTTAACGCGACGGCAGGCCCGACTTCTAGTTCTATTCCTGGCGCGCCTGCCCAATGGAAGCGAAAGCCGTTCGCTTGTCTGGGATAGTTCGTGGATTCCGGGGCCGGCAACGCAGCGGACGACTTCGAAGAGGAAGTGGTGGTCGCCGATCCCTCTTCGGTCGCGCCGCCGCAGGCCATCGCTGCGAGTACGGAGACGGCCCCACCGATTGCTCCGACGCTGCGACGAAGCAACGACATTGCGATGAACAGACTCACCTAGCACCTCCCCGACAAAGTTCTTATGTCGCCTTCTATTGGTCAAGCCCGCAATTCGACGCCCTTGAGGTCGCCTTAAGTGGCTCACCTGTGTGGAGGTGGCACCACATTCTCGGTGTTCGCGGCAAAGAACGCCACGCTCTGACCGCAGACCCGAAGGGCAGTTGACTTCGAGTCACTTTTCCGCGGCTGGCCAGCCGGGGATGGGGTCGCCGTGGGGAGGCGGCGCGTCGTGGAAGCCCGTCGCCATCGCCGTGCGGGTCGCGGCGTCGTCGGGCATGGCGGCTTCACACTGCTGGCGGACTTCTGGGGTTTCGACGTCCTCGCCTTGACCGGATGGTCCCCACAACTCGCCCTGCGAAAGCCCAGTGATGAACCAATTGCCAAACACGTCATCGAGAGGCGCCGGGAGGGGGCCGGCTTCAGGTCCCGGGACGGGCAGAGCAGTGTTCTGGCTTTGAATCATTTGGTCGGTGAGTTCGACCCGCCATACCTGAACGGTGTCCCTGCCTTCGGACCTCAGTTGTCCAGTAGCTCCGTCGGCTGCAGTAGATACGTATTGACCGGGTTTGTCGGCGGCGCTCACGTACACCGAGTAAGTCCCGACACAGAGCGTCGCGCGGAGCCCGTTGCCTGACGGTTGGAGGCTGAGGATATGGGTTGGCTGGTACCCGAAGGTTTGGCTCTCGACGTACCGCAAACCGTTGGCCTCGTATTCGGCGCGAGTCTTCGGGCGCACGTACTCTTCCTGAAACAGATCGCCAGGTTTCGACACCGGCTTGTTTTCAGGGGTGGCGCGACTGAAGCCTGGGTAGACGACAGTTGTGTCTCCGCCCGTAAGATCAGCAAGGCGAACTGACTCCACATACGCGCGCAGCGGAACGGCGGCCCCGTTCAACAGGTCGATCCCGGGGGCTGCTGACCAGTGAAAACGAAAGTTGTTGGTCTGCGCCGGATAGTTCGTGAACTCTGGCTTAGACAGCGTGGACGGCGAATCAACAGACGGAGTAGTCGCTGACCCCTCTTCGACAGCGGCGCCGCAGGCCGTAACCACGGTCACCAAGAGGGTGGTCACGACTGCTCGGACGCTGCGACTAACCAATGACATCGCGATAGGCCTTATCGTAATCGCCGATCGGGTTGTTGATTACCCCGCCGAGACGGTCGAAGTAATTCGTGAGCGCAGGTTCATAGATCCGCCGATCCCGATTGTTCAGTTCCTCAGGTGGGATGTCGAGCTGGTTGTCGCCATGAAGGTGCGGCGCGAGCCTAGCGATGTCGGCAGGATCGCCGATGCCATGCTGCATGAACGTAGAAGCCAGCGCAGATTGCATGGCTAGCGAGCTTCCGACGGGTGGGTCGCCCGGCTCCCAGCCGGGGGGCGGCTGCCCCACGATCGCTTCCTTCAAGAGTGCGGAACCGATCGTTAGGGAGTCCCCGGCGACCGGGACGGTGCCCGCGATGTCCTTGACGAGGTCGTAGTTGGCGGCCAAGCGTGCTTGCGCATCGATCTTCGCCTGCGAAGCGTCGTGTTGAACGTCAGATGCCGAGAGGAAAGCGCCGTGATCGGTAATGCCCTTCAGTCGGCCGGCAGCATCCATGGCGCTCGAATCCGAGAATTGGCCGTTACTTTCTATGACGGAGTTCGCGTACTCGTTGAGGAATGCCTGTTGCACTCCGATTGAACGGGTGTCCAGCGTTGTGGCCGCACCAGAATCGGTCCCCAGGACACCGAATACGTTCGTGGCGTGCGGGTACCGCAGGTCTGCGGACGAGTCGATCATCTTCCACCCGGAGGTGCCGTCGATATTGCGTCCGGCCATTTCATCGACATAGGGGCTCATCGCCTGTGCCAGGCTTTGAGTCAGCTCGGGATTCATCTGTCCCAAGGACATGTTGGGCTGCGAACCCGTGCTGTTGTTCATGAGCGTGTCTTGATTCGCGGGGTCGCCCATGAAGGCGGCGAGTGCGCTGGCGGTTTCACCGGCACGCTGATTCACCGCCGGATCGCTCGAATACGCGGTGTCGTCGATCCAGTCGGTCAACGTGCGTGCCGACTGGCCGTCGTCCTGCCATTCATGGGTCAAAACGTCCTGCATGAAATCCTTGTCGCTGGTGAACATGTCGTGGTTGACGACGGTGTCGCGTCCCGCTGTGTCGAAGACGCGCTCGACCACCTCGTCGCCCCAGTGTTCCTGCTTGCCGGTGGGCCCCTCTTGCGACGCGAGCCAGTCCTTCGCGTTGGACATCATTTCTCTATCGAGCGCGGTTCCCTGCTGGAAGCGGGGATCGCCATCGCCGACGATGTCGGCGAGGTTCTTCATGCTGTTCGCGGCGTGTTCTCGGGCTGATGCCTCGAAGTCGGTCGGCCCGTTGGACCCCGGGTAACCCACCCCTGGCCCCGTTGGCCCAGAGAAACTGCTCTTCTCGTTGAGCGCTTGCTGCATTCCATCGGGAAGAGCCCCAAGGTCGCCTGGCAACACTCCGTCGTTCGGAAGTGGATATCCACCTGTCGTGGGCACGACCTGGGTGCCGTCGCCGTCATGCCGCGGGTACTCGACGTTCGGATTGCTCATGACCTGCATGGCGTTGGTGATGACATCCCGGTGTTCGCCGAGCCCGTCCCTCGCGGCGTTGACCTCGTCCATGGACATGTCGGACATCTGGGCCTGCATCTGTCCGACGAGTTCCGCCTGCACGGGATCGAGCGGATGGGCGGCGCTGTTGGGTCCGAGCTGGTCGTTGTCGATGCCGTTGAGGATGTCGTCGACCTTCGCGGCAGCTTGGTCGTCCCCCTCAAGGGTCTTGCGAGCCAGCTCCTCCATGTCCTCGGGCTTGAGTTTCTCGTCGTCCTGTCCGTCCACGTTCTCGACGTCGCCCTTGCCGTCCCCCTCGCCCGGCGGCTTGTCCTCCTTCAGCGCCTGCCAGCCCTTGTTGATCTCGCCGATCTCGCCACCGATGCGGAAGAACTCCTTGTTGGAGGTCGTGATGATCGCGCTGACGCCGGCGAGACCGGTCTTGACGATGGGCAACAGCTTCTGATCGCGGTTCGTGCCCTGCGGGATGGAGGATGCGGCGCTGTGCACCCACGTGCGGACGCTGTCGAGGTTCTGCCGGCCGGTCTGCACGATCTGGGCCGACTCGTCGATCTTGGCGCCCAGTTGCCGGTCCAGTGCGGCCATCTCGCCGAACTTCGCAGCGTGCTTGGTGTTCTTGGCGTCGTACGCGCTGGACGCGGTGCCGGTCCACTGCCCGCCGGGAGCAGCGGACTCGGTCGTGGTCTGCATCTGACGAAATCGACTGCTCTGATCGAACTGGTCACCCGTCGAGGGCGCGCCCTCCCCGAACGTTGCCCGTGCCTTCGACCACGTGGAGTCGAACGCGTCCAATACACTCACCAAGCACCTCCCTCAAGACGATCTTAAGGGCGTCACAAGCCCGTCAGGGACGGCAATCCTCACCTGACGGCCTCCGCCTGCCGCGCCGCGTCCGCCGCGACGCCGGCCATGCCGATGCCGGCGAACACCTCGGACGCGGCCACCAGTCCCGCGCGGTCTCCCGCCGTCAGCGCACGCGCGTAGTCCAGCGCGAAACTCGCTACGACGCAGTCCATCTCGAGCCGGGCGATGCCATCGCCGGCCCGCGTGTCACCCAGACGCACCGCATCCAACAGGGCTCGCAGCGCCACGGCCGACTGGCCACCACGCTCGGCGGCCCGGGCGGCCTCGCGTGCCGCGTTGACCGCACCGGGTGCGTCGCGACGGGCCGCCGAAGTCCACGCCTTCGCCAGCGCCAGTTCCGGCGCGAACAGCATCGACTTGAGACCGTGCCGGGCCTCCGCGCGGCCCAGCATCCGTCCGGCGTCGGCGATCCGACCGAGCTGCGCGAGCGCCTGCGCCAACAGCATCCACGCCAGCGGACCCCACGAGTAGCCGGTCGGCGCCAACGCCGCGGCCGCGTCCTCCAGCAGCGCTGCAGCACCCGAGGGGTCGCCGCGCCACAGCAGGACGTCGGCGACGAGCAGCGCAGCGATCGCCGCTGACGGCCCCGCGTCGGCGCCCGCGGCGAGGTCCTCGGCCAGGCGTTGGGCGCCGTCCAGGTCGCCGGCCAGCACCAGCGCGGTCGTCTGCCCGAGCGCGCTGGTGAACCGCAGCAGTCCGGGGTGGCCGGCGTCGATCGCCCGCAGCGCCAGAGCGTCGACGTCGGCGAAGACGCCCATCCGCGCGTTGCACAGCGCCGCGGCCGCAGCTGCCCACCCCACGGCCTGCTCGTCGGCATCGGCAGACGCCAGCACCTCGTCGGCCAGCTCCATCGCCCGCACGGGACTGCCGGCGTTCATTGCGAACGTGCCCAGCAGCGCGTCGACCGTCGCGACGGCTGGACCGGACGTGACGTGCCCGCGCGTCGACCGGAGGAACGCCGTCGCGCGTTCCGGTTCGTCGAGCATCCAGAACTGGTTGGCCGCGCGCGGCAGCGCCCACGTCAACAGGTCGGGTTCGCTCAGCGTGGCGGGGTCGACCTCGTCGAGGACCGCATCGGCGTCGCGGCCGCGGCCCTGCCAGGCCAGCGCCTGGGCGAGGACGAGGCGTCCGGACAGGCTCTCGTCGTCCTCCAGTGCGGTGCGCGCGAGGCGCTCCGCGGACTCGAGGTCACCCCGGCTCAGCGACTCCGATGCCGCGGCGATTCCATCGACCACGGCGGCAGTGTAGGGCCGACCGGCGCGCGCCCACCGGGAATCGGGCCGGTTCACCCCCGACCGTAGGGTTGCGGCGTGGTCGACGAACTCGAGAATCCCCGAGCCGACGAGTGGGCGGTGTGCGTGTACTGCGCCTCCGGTCCGCTGCATCCCGAGCTGATCGCGTTGGCCTCAGGCGTGGGCGCCGGCATCGCCGACCGCGGCTGGACGCTGGTGTCCGGCGGGGGCAACGTGTCCGCGATGGGCGCCGTCGCGGAGTCCGCTCGGGCCCACGGCGGGCGCACCGTCGGCGTGATTCCCAAGGCCCTCGTCCACCGCGAGGTCGCCGACGTCGACGCCGACGAACTGGTCGTCACCGACACCATGCGGCAGCGCAAGCAGGTCATGGAGGACCGGGCCGACGCGTTCATCGTCCTGCCCGGCGGCATCGGCACGCTGGAGGAGTTCTTCGAGTCGTGGACGGCCGGGTCGCTCGGAATGCACGACAAGCCGCTGGTGATGCTCGACCCGTTCGGCCACTATGACGGATTGCTGACGTGGGTCCGCGGCCTGGCCGAGACGGGATACGTGGGTGCGAGGGCCTTGGACAGGCTCTTCGTGACGACCGACCTGGACGCGGCGTTGGACTCGTGCGCACCGGCCGGGTGATCGTGATCACGCCGCGCAGATAGGGTTGCTTGCCATGAGCGACCAGAACTCCGGAACCCGCAGCAACGTCGGCCTGCTCGACATTGCGCCACGCCTCCCGGGCCTGCTGAAGGACACACCGGCAATCGTGCGCGGCGCGGTGACCGGTTTCCTGGCACGTCCCAGCGCCAAGACGTCGATCGGCAAGGTCTTTCAGGACCGCGCTGCGAAGTACGGCGACAACGTCTTCATCCGCTTCGAGGACCAGCAGATCACTTACCGCGAAGCCAACGAGACCGTCAACCGGTACGCCGCGGTGCTGGCGTCCCGCGGTGTCGGGCACGGCGACGTCGTCGGCGTGATGCTCCGCAACTCGCCCCACTCGGTCCTGCTCATGCTGGCCGTGGTGAAGTGCGGGGCCGTCGCCGGGATGCTCAACTACCACCAGCGCGGTAAGGTGCTCGCCCACAGCTTCGGACTGCTCGACGCCCGCGCCGTCGTCGCCGAGACCGATCTGATCGAGCCCATCACCGAGTGCGGCGCCGAGCCGGACGGTCTGATGACCGTCGACGAGTTGCAGCAGCTCGCCACCACCGCCCCGACGTCGAACCCCGCCGCCACCGCGGCGGTCCTGGCCAAGGACAAGGCGTTCTACATCTTCACCTCCGGCACCACCGGCATGCCGAAGGCCAGCGTCATGACCCACTACCGGTGGCTGCGGGCCCTCGCCGGGTTCGGCGGGCTCGGCATGCGGCTGACCGGAGCCGACACGCTCTACTGCTGCCTGCCGCTCTATCACAACAACGCGCTCACCGTGGCGACCTCGTCGGTGCTCAACGCCGGCGCCACGCTCGCCCTGGGCAAGTCGTTCTCCGCGTCCAAGTTCTGGGACGACGTGATCAAGTACGACGCAACGGCATTCGTCTACATCGGCGAGATCTGCACCTACCTGCTCAACCAGCCGCCCAAGCCGACCGACCGCAAGCACCGCGTCCGGGTCATCGCCGGCAACGGTCTGCGCCCGGCGATCTGGGACGACTTCACCAAGCGGTTCGGCATCAAGCGGGTCTGCGAGTTCTACGCCGCCAGTGAGGGAAACACCGCCTTCCTCAACGTCTTCAACATCGACAAGACCACCGGCATCTGCCCGTCCCCGATCGCCTTCGTCGAGTACGACGGCGAGACCGGCGATCCGCTGCGCGACGGCGACGGCCGGGTGCGCAAGGTGAAGACGGGGTCACCGGGACTGCTGCTGTCCAAGGTGAGCAGCTTCCAGCCGTTCGACGGCTACACCGACAAGGACGCCACCGAGAAGAAGCTGGTGCGCAACGCCTTCAAGGACGGCGACGTCTGGTTCAACACCGGCGACCTGATGCGCTCGCAGGGCTTCGGCCACGCCGCGTTCACCGACCGGCTCGGCGACACCTTCCGGTGGAAGGGCGAGAACGTCGCGACCACCGAGGTCGAGGCGGCGGTGTCCCTGGACTCCCAGGTCGAGGAGGCCACCGTCTTCGGCGTCGAGGTGCCCGGAGCGGGCGGCCGCGCCGGCATGGTCGCCATCCAGCTGAAGGAGGGCCAGGAGTTCGACGGCAAGGCCCTGGCGAAGGCCGCCTACGAACACCTGCCGCCGTACGCCATCCCGCTGTTCGTCCGCATCGCCACCGAACTCGCCCACACCTCGACCTTCAAGAGCCAGAAGGTCGACCTGCGCAAGCAGGGCTATGGCGGCGACAGCGGCGAGGGCGACGAGGACGCCGGCACGATCGAGGATCCGATCTACGTGCTGGCCGGCAAGGACGAGGGCTACGTCGAGTTCTACGACGAATACCCGCAGGAAGTCGTCGACGGAAAGCGCCCCAAGAACTAGCGTTATGTGCACCCTGAGCCGCGCTCACCGCGGTGTGGTGTCTCGGGACATCGCTGACACATATGTCGCGGGACATCGCTGACACATATGTCGCGGGACATCGCTGACACTCATGGTGCCTGGTGGGGTTCGCGGGTGCGATAGGTGCGGGTGGTTTTGTCGCCGCGTTGGTGTCTGCGGGTGGGGTCGGCGGTGAACGCGCGAACGAGGCGGTTGCCGCTGAAGATGGTGATGTGGTCACCGTCGCGGATGCTGATGCAGTCGTGGCCGGCCCATCGAAGTCCGACGTTGACGCGGTAGGGCGGCACGTACAGGTTGCCGCCGATCTGGTCGACGCGATGGCGGGATACGAACAGCGGCCCAGGGAGCGGACGGTCGGCGGGGCAGGCCTTGACAGTGGCGCGAAACGCCTCGGCGGGGGTCGCTCCCCGTAGGGCTCGGTGCGGCCGGTGGTGGTTGTAGAACGTGCGGTATTCGTCGAGCATGGCGTTGAGTTCGGTGAGCGAGGCTGCTGGATCGTGGGCGTCGAGCCACTTCTTGAGGGTCTGCCAGAAGCGCTCGATCTTGCCGCACGTCTGCGGATGGAAGGGGGTCGAGTTGACGGCGCGTACGCCGAGGGCTCGGAGGTTGATCTCGAACGCCGATTCATGGGCGTGGAATCTTCCGGTGTACACGATTCCGTTGTCCGACAACGACATCGACGGTATTCCGCACTCGGCGATACCGGCCAGAATGACCGACCAGACCAATGCGCCGTCAGCGTCGGCGTCGGCGGCGCGTAGACCTACCGCGTAGCGGGAGTGGTCATCGAGGCTGCCCGCGATGGCGACCGCAGTGCCGTCGGCCAGGGACCATCGGGTCCAGTCCGACTGCCAACATTCGTTGGGCCGGTCGAAGGTGAAGCGCTTGATCGACGACTTCGGACGTTTCTGCGGCTGCGGGGTGATCGCACCGCGGCGGGTCAGGATCTGCCACACCGTCGACGGCGACGGCACCGCGGGCACCCCGTCGCGCTGCAACGACCACACGATCGACTGGGCGCCGTGATCGCGGCCCTGTTCGATCAACTGCTTGCGGCGGCGCACCACGATGTCCTCGATCTCGGGTGAGGTCTGCCCTGGCGAAGTCGACGGGCGCCGGGACCGGTCCCGCAACCCGTCGATCCCTTCCTCGCGGAAGCGCCGGCGGTATTTGTAGAACGTCTGCCGACTGATGCGCTCGTCGCGACAGAACGCCGCCACATTGTCCAACTGCCCGGCCACCGCCGCAGCCATCCGAATGTCCATCGCCGTCACCTTCTGGGCCATGAACCATCCTGGTCGCGGCCCTACTCGGGTGTCAGCGATGTCCCCAGACACATCGGTGTCAGCGATGTCCCCGAACAGAACACCGCGCTCACCGCGGCTCGGGGTGCACAAATCGCAGGAGAGGGCACGATGGGTGACGTGCCCACCACGTTCTGTGGACGACCCGTTGCGGGCGACCGCGCCATGATCATGGCGATCGTCAACCGCACGCCGGATTCGTTCTACGACCGTGGGGCGACCTTCACCGACGGGGCGGCGATGCAGGCCGTGCACCGGGTGGTCGCCGAGGGGGCCGACGTCATCGACGTCGGGGGAGTCAAGGCGGGCCCGGGCGTCGTCGTCGACGCCGAGGAGGAGATCGCCCGCGTCGTCCCCTTCATCGAGTGGCTCCGCGGCGCCTACCCCGACCAGCTCGTCAGCGTCGACACCTGGCGAGCGACGGTGGCCAAGCAGGCCTGCGCGGCGGGCGCCGACATCATCAACGACACCTGGGGCGGCGCCGACCCCGGACTGGTCGACGTCGCCGCCGAGTTCGGGGCCGGCATCGTCTGTTCGCACACCGGTGGCGCCGTACCCCGCACGCGGCCGTTCCGTGTGCACTACGGAATCACCGAGCGCGGAGTGGTCGACGACGTCATCGCGGAGGTCACCTCGGCGGCCGAGCGGGCGGTCGCCGCGGGCGTCGCGAGGGATGCGATCCTCATCGATCCGACCCACGATTTCGGCAAGAACACTCATCACGGTCTTAATTTGTTGCGCCACGTAAAAGATCTTGTAAACACCGGATGGCCCGTCCTGATGGCCCTGAGTAACAAGGACTTCGTCGGGGAGACTCTGGGCGTGGGCTTGACCGAACGCCTGGAGGGCACCTTCGCCGCAACCGCGCTCGCCGCGGCCGAGGGCGCTGCGATGTTCCGCGTGCACGAGGTCGGCCCCACCCGGCGCGTACTCGACATGGTCGCGTCGATCCAGGGCAAGCGCCCACCGGCGCGGACCGTAAGGGGACTGGCATGAGCATCACACCAGAACTAACCGATGCCGTCGCGGGCCACCGCTGGATGTCGGATCACAGTTGGAGTCGACCCGTGTGGACCATCAGTGAACTCGAGGCCGCCAAGCGGGGTCGGACCATCTCGGTGGTCCTGCCCGCACTGAACGAGCAGGACACGGTGGCGTCGGTCGTCGAGACCATCCGGCCGCTGCTCGGCGGACTCGTCGACGAACTGATCGTCCTGGACTCCGGCTCCACCGACGAGACGGAGATCCGCGCGATCGCCGCCGGCGCCCGGGTGATCAGCCGCGAGACCGCCCTGCCCGAGGTCGAGCCGCAGCCCGGCAAGGGCGAGGTGCTGTGGCGGTCGCTGGCCGCCGCCACCGGCGACATCATCGCGTTCATCGACTCCGACCTGATCGACCCCGACCCCATGTTCGTCCCGAAGCTGCTGGGCCCGCTGCTGACCACCGACGGCGTGCACTTCGTCAAGGGCTTCTACCGCAGGCCGCTGAAGGTCAGCGGCAGCGAGGACGCCAACGGAGGCGGGCGAGTCACCGAACTCGTCGCACGGCCGCTGCTGGCCGCGCTGCGCCCCGAGCTGACCTGCCTGCTGCAGCCGCTCGGCGGCGAGTACGCGGGCACCCGCGAACTGCTCACCTCGGTGCCGTTCGCGCCCGGCTACGGCGTCGAGATCGGCCTCCTGGTCGACACCTACGACCGTCTCGGACTGGACGCCATCGCGCAGGTCAACCTCGGCGTCCGCACCCATCGCAACCGGCCGCTGACCGAACTCGCGGCGATGAGCCGACAGGTCATCGCCACCCTGCTGACCCGCTGCGGCATCCCAGACTCCGGGGTCGGCCTCACCCAGTTCTTCGCCGACGGCGACGACTACACCGCACGCACGTCGTCCGTATCGCTGGTGGACCGCCCGCCGATGAACACGCTGCGCCCCTAGTCCGGCGGGGCCGTGCGTGCCCGTCGGAGGGTTCGGGCAGGATCGATGCCGTGACCCTCATCCTGGTGTACCTGGTCGTCCTGATCCTGGTGGCCATCGTGCTGTTCGGTCTGGGCAGCGTCCTGTTCGGCCGCGGTGAGCGGCTGCCCCCGCTGCCGCGCGGGACCACCGCCACCGTGCTGCCCGCCTCCGGCGTGACCGGTGCGGACGTCGAGGTCGTCAGGTTCAGCCAGACGTTGCGCGGCTACAGGGCCAGCGAGGTCGACTGGGTGCTCGAACGGCTGGGCCAGGAACTCGACTCCGTCCGCGGTGAACTCGCCGCCGTCCGGGCGGCACACGGCATCGCCGAACCCGACGACGGTTACCGCTGGGACGGCGATCCGTTCGATGGCGGATCGGATGCCGACGACCTCGACGCCGACAGCCTCGACGCCGCCGCGCACGTCGACGCCCGACCCGGCCTGGACGTCGCCGACGAGGCTCCCGCGGGATCCGACGACCAGCCGTCGCACCGGTGACGTCCGCCGCGGGCGAGGACGGTCGGGTTCGGTGCGGGTGGGCGGACTTCTCCGGACCCCGCTGGGACACACCGGACTCGGTGCTCTACCGCGGATATCACGACACGGAGTGGGGTCGACCGCTGCGCGACCCGCGCGACCTCTTCGAGCGGGTGACGCTCGAGGCGTTCCAGAGCGGACTGTCGTGGCTGATCATCCTGCGCAAGCGGGAGAACTTCCGGCGGGCGTTCGAGAACTTCGAACCCGAGTCCGTGGCGGCCTTCACCGAGGCCGACGTGGATCGCCTGATGGCCGACGAGGGCATCGTGCGCAACCGGGCGAAGGTCGAGGCCACCGTCGTGAACGCCCGTGCCGTCGCCGACCTCCGGGACCAGGGGGTCGACCTCGGCGAGCTGCTGTGGTCGTTCGCGCCGCCGCCGCGGCCGCGTCCCGCGACCATGTCCGACGTACCTGCGGTGACGCCCGAGTCGACGGCGATGGCCAAGGAGCTGAAGCGACGCGGGTTCAAGTTCGTCGGCCCCACCACGGCGTATGCGCTGATGCAGGCGACCGGGATGGTGGACGACCACCTGGCCTCGTGCTTCGTCCGAACGACGGCCTGACGGGGGTTCGTCGCCCACTCGTGACCGCGCTTGGACGGGTCTTTGCACATCGACCGGCTCGAATAGGGAAGAATGTAGGAAGTTCAGATGCAGTTCAGTGCCGGGAGCTGTCGACGGGTGGACAGTCCCGGCCCGGGAGATCCGTGCGCGGGTCGGAACACGAGGAGGAAGCTCCGATGGCGGCGATGAAGCCCCGGACCGGCGACGGCCCACTGGAAGCAACCAAGGAGGGGCGAGGCATCGTCATGCGCGTACCGCTGGAGGGCGGCGGACGACTCGTCGTCGAACTGACCCCCGCGGAGGCCGCAGCGCTCGGCGAGGAACTGAAGAACGTCACCAGCGCCGGCTGAACCCGCGGCGCCCGTGCGGCACCGGTCAGGTGGTGCCCGGCGCCACCTGCCGGTAGACCTCCAGGGTCTGCTCGGCGATGGTCGCCCAGGAGAACTCGTCGATGCATCGCTGGCGCCCTGCGCGTCCGAAGCGGGCGGCACGGTCCGGATCGGCGACCAGCTCGTTGACCGTGGCCGCGAGGTCGCGCTCGAACGTCGTTCCCTGGGTGGCGTCGTAGTGCACCAGCAGCCCGGTCACCCCGTTCGCGACCACCTCGGGGATGCCGCCGACGTCGGAGGCCACCACCGCGGTCGAACAGGCCATCGCCTCCAGGTTGACGATGCCCAGCGGCTCGTACACCGAGGGGCACACGAAGACCGTTGCCGCCGTGAGGATCTCGCGAATCTGGTCGGTGGGTCGCATGTCCTGCACCCAGAACACGCCGGCCCGTGAGGCCTGCAGCTGCTCCACCGCCGTCCGCACCTCCGCGGCGATCTCCGGGGTGTCTGGCGCGCCCGCGCAGAGCACGAGCTGGACGTCGGCGGTGAACCCGTGCGCCGCGGCGACCAGGTGTGCGACGCCCTTCTGCCGGGTGATCCTGCCGACGAACGCCACGATGGGCTTGGTTGTGTCGACGCCGAGTTCGGCGAGGACCGACGACCCGGCCTGCGGCTCGGCGGGGTACCAGACGTCGGTGTCGATGCCGTTGCGGACGACGTGGACGCGGCTGGGATCAAGCGCGGGGTAGGTGGCCAGCACGTCCTCGCGCATGCCGGAACTGACGGCGATGACCGCGTCGGCCGCCTCGACCGCCGTGCGCTCCACCCAGGACGACACCCGGTACCCGCCGCCGAGCTGCTCGGCCTTCCACGGGCGCATCGGCTCCAGGGAGTGTGCCGTCAGCACGTGCGGCACGCCGTACAGCATCGCCGCGAGGTGACCGGCCAGGCCGGTGTACCAGGTGTGCGAGTGCACGACGGTTGCGCCGGCGGCGGAGTTGGCCATCACCAGGTCGGCCGACAGCGTCGACAACGCCGCGTTGGCCCCCTCGAGGGCGGGGTCGGGCTTCGCGACCGACACGCCCGGGCGATCGCGGCCCATGCAGTGCACGTCGACCTCGCACAGGCGTTTCAGCTGCGCGACCAGTTCGGTCACGTGCACGCCTGCGCCGCCGTACACCTCGGGCGGATATTCTCTGGTCATCATCGCCACCCGCATGGAGACGACGGTAGTGGCCACGGGGGCTCCCCGCACCGGATCCCGCGCCAATCCGCACCAATTGTCTTGACGTGCAGCGCGGCAGAACCGCCACCAATAGTGCGAATGGCTAGCCGCGGTCGTGCGCGGCCGATAGGTTTGACGCATGAGGGAAGCCCCACACGTCCTCGGCATCGTCCTGGCCGGCGGTGAGGGCAAGCGCTTGTACCCGTTGACCGCGGATCGCGCCAAGCCGGCCGTTCCCTTCGGCGGTGCCTATCGGCTCATCGACTTCGTCCTGTCGAATCTCGTCAACGCGCGGTACTTGAAGATCTGCGTTCTGACGCAATACAAGTCGCATTCGCTGGACCGGCACATCTCGCAGAACTGGCGGCTTTCGGGACTTGCCGGCGAGTACATCACGCCCGTGCCGGCGCAGCAGCGTCTCGGTCCGCGGTGGTACACGGGATCGGCCGACGCTATCCTCCAGTCCCTCAACCTCGTCTACGACGAGGATCCCGACTACGTCGTCGTGTTCGGCGCCGACCACATCTACCGGATGGACCCGGAGCAGATGCTCCAGTTCCACATCGACAGCGGCGCGGGCGTCACCGTCGCCGGGATCCGGGTGCCGCGGGCGGAAGCCAGTGCGTTCGGCGTCATCGACGCCGACGAGTCGGGCCGCATCCGCGAATTCCTCGAAAAGCCCGCCAATCCGCCGGGGACCCCCGACGATCCCGAGCAGACGTTCGCGTCGATGGGCAACTACATCTTCAGCACCAAGGTGCTCGTCGACGCCATCAAGGCCGACGCCGACGAGGACACCTCCGACCACGACATGGGCGGCGACATCATCCCGCGTCTGGTGCGCGACGGGATGGCCTCGGTCTACGACTTCAACGACAACGAGGTCCCGGGCTCCACGGAGCGCGACCACGGCTACTGGCGCGACGTCGGAACCCTCGACGCGTTCTACGACGCCCACATGGACCTGGTGTCCGTGCACCCCGTCTTCAACCTCTACAACCGGCGCTGGCCGATCATGGGGGAGTCGGCGAACCTCGCGCCCGCGAAGTTCGTCAACGGCGGCTCCGCGCAGGAGTCGGTGGTCGGGGCGGGCAGCATCGTCTCCGCGGCCTCGGTGCGGAACTCGGTGCTGTCGTCCAACGTCGTGATCGACGACGGCGCGATCGTCGAGGGCAGCGTCCTGATGCCCGGCGTGCGGATCGGCCGCGGCGCGGTCGTACGCCACGCCATCCTCGACAAGAACGTCATGGTCGGCCCAGGCGAGATGGTGGGCGTCGACATCGAGAAGGACCGCGAGCGGTTCTCCATCAGCGCCGGTGGCGTCGTCGCCGTCGGCAAGGGCATCTGGATCTGACCGCCCATCTCAGGATCGCGAGCGGCCTCGTCGGCGGCGCCGGAACAGCGCCACCGCTGCCCAGGCGATCCCGGCGACGATCACCACCACCAGCACGGGCAGCAGGATCGCCACGAAGACGAGGCCGATGCTGGTGACGTCCTCGATCGTGCTGAGCACCGGCGCGGCCACGCCCGCGGTAGTCGCGTTCGCGACCGGTCGCACCGCCGTCTTGGTCAGGTGCACGACGAGCGCGATCACGGTGCCGCTGACGACGGGGATCCACTGACCCGACGTCGCGAAGGCGCCCGGGTCGGCGACCGCCCCGGTCTGAGCCGCCGTACCGGACCCGAAGACGATGCCGCCGGCAGTCGGCCGCACGAACGTTTGAACGACGTCGTTCACGCTGTCCAACGCCGGCACCTTGTCCGCCACCACCTCGACGGCGAGCAGCACGGCCACGATCCCGATCACCCAGCCGTTCTCCAGCCAGGCCCACCCGGCCGGCAGTGCGAGAAGGTCGGTGAACCGGGCCAGCAAGCCCATGGCGAGCAGCGGAATGTAGGCGTTCAAGCCCGCCGCGGTCGCCAGCCCGAACCCGGTCAGCAGTTCCACGGAATCAGTATGAGTGCCGCGGAGGTTGTGCCGATTGTGGGATCGACGTCGACGTCGGGAAGGATGAGATCATGGGCGACGAACAATCAGGAGACCGACGATGAGTGATTTGACGCCCGAACTGCGGGTCGAGATCGAAGAGATCCTGCAGAAGAGCCAGAAGAGGCACGGTTACGTCTACCGTGAGCTGGCCGAAGGCCTGGGACCCGACGAGATGGCCAAGCGCCACGACAAGACCGCCGCGCACATGAAGCGCTTCGTGACCAGCCTCAAGCACATCCTGGACGGCACGATGCCCACGACGTCGACGGTGCTGACCAATTCCTATGGCTACCGCGAGCTGCTGAACTACGACACGACGCGTGACCTGCACGAGTACATCGCGTCGTGGCTGACCCGCCTCAAGGAGAAGAAGTCCGAGGTGAGCTTCGAACCGCTCGACGGCGACGCCCTGGTGTCACCGGTCGCGTCGCGCAAGCGCGCCGACGTGGTCGAGGTCGTCTGCCCGCAGTGCTTCATGGTGCACCCCGGCGAGTGCTACTGACCGCCTAGCGCGGCTCGTTCGGTTGCTTGCGCCTGCCGGGCCGCTCGTGGCGCGGCACCTTCGGGGTGCTC
This sequence comes from Mycolicibacterium sediminis, assembly GCF_010731735.1. GTDB lineage: Bacteria > Actinomycetota > Actinomycetes > Mycobacteriales > Mycobacteriaceae > Mycobacterium > Mycobacterium sediminis. The sequence goes on along the minus strand of NZ_AP022588.1, from coordinate 5,591,022 downwards.
TGCACCGTGCGCCCCTTGCCGGCGACGGTGGACAGCGCCCGCCTGCAGCGCGGACATATCGGTCGACCCTGGATGTCGACCGTCCAGTTCTTCCCACCGCCCGGGCACGGCCTGTCGGTCACGTCGTCTGTCACGCCATCAGTATGCGGCGGGACGTTCCGCGCGTCGTCGCGCGGTGAGCCTGAGTCGCCGCGCCGAGAGTTGGGCGTCCCAGACGTGCTCCCCGGTCGACGTGGCGACCGTCTCCGCCCGGGCCACGAGCAGGAGCGCGTCCTCGGGGTCGCGATGGCGGGCCACCACGTCGCAGCACAGGCCCAGGTACAGCGGGGTGAAGATGCGCCGCCCGCCCTGCCCGTGCAGTTCCAGCGCCGCGCGCATGTCGTCGACGCCGTCGATCCCCTCCGGACCCATCGCGCGTGCCCAGGTCCGGATCAGCCTCGCCCCGCCGATGAACTGGTCGACGCCCATCTCCGTCAGTTCGGCGACGACGCGGTCGGCGCGGTCGGCCACCCCGTCCGTGACGCCGGTCATCGCCGCGAGCTGAACGTCGGCGGTACGCAACACCGCCGCACCGAACGCGTCGCGCCGCGCGGCCGCCTTCGACAGGCCCGCCGCCAGCTCGGAGCGGGCGCACTCGGCGTCGCCGCGCAGACCGTGGGCGTGCGCGGCGACGCCGTGGGCGAGCACCTCGAACGACGCCAGAGCGCCGAACTGCTCCCAGTCGACGGGAGGCACCGACGAGTGCAGCGTCGTGACCGAGTCCAGGGCACGATCGAGGTTGCCCCGCATGAAGTCGGTGAGCGCGCGGATGTAGTGTCCCGACGATCCGGCGATGGGATCGCCTGTCGCGCCGAAGAATTCGACCAGGCTGTCCGACAGCACCGCGGCGTCGTAATAGCGACCCGTGCCGCACGCCTCCAGGCACCCCATGGCCACCGACGTGGTGGACTGGACGGCGTCCATGCCGGTGTCCTTGCCCGTGTCCGAGGATCGCCGTAGGTCCTGCAGCACCTTCGCCGAACTCTGCCCGGACACGACCGCCTCGACCGAGGCGAGCTGCAACTGCAGGTCGATCTCCGTCTCGAAGCGGGGTGCGCCGGCCGGCAGCCGCGAGCAGACGTCCAGCGCACGGCGGTCGAGTTCGGCGACCTCGCGATACGCCGACCGCGACCACGCGTCGGCACGGGCGCGGTGCAGGAGCCGAAGCGCGGTCGGCGCATCCAATTCGGTACCCGCGGACCAGCCGTGGTGCGCGCCGTCGATCGCGTCCTGCGAGGCGACCTCGTCGAGGTCGACCACGTAGGTCCGCGCGACGTCGGCATGCAGCCGCGCACGTTCCACGCCGCTGATCTCACCGGCGATCGCATCGCGGACCAGGCCGTGGCTGAAGCGAAGGGCCGCGGGGTGCGACGACTCGGTGACGAGGCCGGCGAGCCGTGCAGGGGTGAGGGCGTCGATCGCCTCGTCGACCGAACAGCGTGTCACCGCGGCGACCCGTCCCACGGTGAACTCCGCGCCGGAGACGGCGGCCGCGTACAGCGCGGCCCGGCTCGGGGTCGGCAGGGCGGCGAGGCGGGTGCGGATGACGCCCGACACCGCCTCCGGGACGGCCTCGCCGTCGATGGCGGTGGCCGCCTCCCCGATCCGGCCGTCGTCGACCAGCAGCCTGATGAGTTCCCGGATGTAGAACGGGTTTCCGCCGGTGCGCGTCTGCACGCTGACGGTGAACTCGGGCTGCGGGGGCACACCGCCGACGGCGCCGATGAGGTCGGCCGTCGCGTCGACGCCCAGTCCACGGAGCTTCACGAACTCGACGTCGGTACGGCTACGCAGCCGCTCGAGGGCCCGCGCCTTTGACGAGCCGTCGGATCCGGCGCCGTCCTGCCACGTCGCGACGATCACCAGCGGCAGGCGGCGGCCGGCCGAGGCGATGTGGGCCAGGACGTCGTGGGTGAACCGATCGGCGAGCTGCAGGTCGTCGAGGACGATGAGCGCGGGCCGCTTCGACACCAGTTCGGCCAGGGCCGCCACGATCGCCTCCAGTGCGGCGAATCGCGGTGCGGCACCGGCTTCCTGGGCGTTCGCGTCCTCGGCGGCCACGCTCCACCAGTCGGGGAGCGGCGCGTGCAGCTCCCCGGCGTCCTGCGGCAGTTGTGCCGCCAGCTCGCGGAGCGCGTGCGCCCATGCCCAGGACGGTGGCCGCCGGATGTCGGAGGCATGGCCCGCCCACGCCGTCGCCATGCCGGTGTCGCCCGCCATGTCGGCGACGCAGTGCGCGAGCGCCGTCTTGCCCATCCCGCTGTCGCCCGTCAGCACGATCACGCCGCCGCGCCGCCCGGCGGCCGCGTCGAGTGCCTCGCGCATGCGGCGCACCTCCGACGACCTGCCGAAGAGGTCGTCACCACCGCGCTCGGGTGTGCGCGTCGCGGTGACCGCCACCGGTGGCTGCCAGTCGAGTGCGGCGGATTCGTTGCGGATGTCCGTGGCGAGCCGCTGCAGGGCGACGCCCGGCCGGACGCCGAGTTCGGTGTCCAGGATCGCCGACGCGCGTTCGTAGGCGCGGAGCGCGTCGATGCGTCGCCCGGACCGGTACATCGCCAACATGACCAGCGCCCAGAGGCTTTCGCGTAGGGGGTTCGTGCCGACCTCGGATTCGAGGTCCGCGATGAGATCGGCGTCGACGCCCAGACGGAGGGCCGTCTCGAAGCGCAGCTCGACCGCGTCGGCACGCATGGTGTCGAGCCGGTGCACCTCGGGCATCGCGAAGTTCAGGTTCCGGAAGTCCGCCAGTGGTGTACCGCGCCAGTATCCGAGCGCCTCGTCGAGACAGGGCAGCGCCGCGGCGGCGTCGCCGACGTCGAGCAGTTTGCGGCCCTGGGCGATCAGCCGGGCGAACTCGCGGACGTCCACGACGTCGCCGGCGGTGTCGAGCCGGTAGCCCTGACCCGCCCGGGTGATGGCGCCGTCGGTTCCGATGATGCGACGGAGGTTCGCCACGTAGGCGCGCAACGATGACAGGGGCTTGGCCGGAACCTCGTCGCCCCAGACTTGCTCGATGAGTCGGTCCACCTCGACGGCGCGGTCGTCGGACAGCAGGAGCACCGCGAGGACCGCACGCTGTCTCAGGCCGCCCAGGGGCAGGTCGAGGCCGTCCCTTCGGACCGCCAGGGGCCCCAGAATTCGATACTCCACCCGCGTCCTCCCACCGATCGCCACCGATCATCATCCGCCACGGAGTTCGCTAAGTCTCGTCGATGGCCAAGCCGCCGGATTCCGCGTCCTGCGTCCAAGCGACTTCCAATGACGCGGGGATACGGTCGGCCGATGCCGAGCAGACCCGTCCGCCGTGGTTGCGGGTAGCGGCGTGGACGTCACGCCGCCGTTCGTCGTCAGCACCCCGCCGGAGTGCGAGTTCTACCGGTCCGCGGAAACGGCGCTGTCGTCCGCCACGGGCGGCGACGGCGACGTCTTCGACGCGCACGGGTTGCGTCTGTCGTCGGCCGCGGGCGAAGTGTCCGTCAGGTCAGTGGAACCCGACGAGTTGGCGCACCTGCTGCGCCGCTGGCTGGGCCACGCCGACGTCCTGCGGGAGTCGACCGCGTCGTGGCCGCTGTGGCTGCTGGTGCACGCGGCGGTGGAACACCGGGGCTACGGCGACTGACGCGGGCTTCGCGTCACGCCTCGTAGCCGACGCAGTCCTCCGCGCCCTCGAGCACGCCCTGACGGAAGGCGCGCGTGCGGTCGAAACCTGCGCCCTGCCGGTCGACGTCGCCCGATCCGCGGAACAGCAGCAGCGCCTTGATTCCCTCGTCCAGGTCACCCGGCGAGATGTGATAGGTGCTGGTGGCTTCACGGTTGTAGAGGATGACGCTGGCGGTGTACGCCCCGGCGAGGCAGTCGCCGCGCAGGGTCGAGGTCTTCTCGTCGGAGTCGTCGCCCAGTCGGCTCAGTGCGGCCAACCCGAACTGGGTCGCCAGCAGGGTGGCGACCGCGTAGTCGCCGCCCTGCCGATACACCTCGGGCATCGTCTCCGAGTTGTCCCACCCGACGTAATCCTCGGGGACGCAATAGAACAGGACGTACCCCTCGGTGGACGTCCCACCGCAATCGGGAGGGCTCGACGGCTCGAACGGTGCGAGCCCCTGAAGCGGTTGCCACGCCTGGCCCTCGGTCAGCTCGGGATACACCTGGCTCCAGTAGTCCTCGAGGTCGTAGGGCACGCCGTTGACGATGGAGTCGTAGGGCGCGTTGCCCTCGTTCGCCTCGTCCTCGGCGTCGTTGAAGGGCAGTTCCAGGACCATCGGCTCGCCGTCGCGGTAGTCCTTGCACTTCTCGGCTCCGTTGTCGTAGCCGTCCTGGAACGCGCTGACCCGGTCGAATCCGCTGCCGTGCGCCGACGGGTCCTGCGCGCTGGTGCCCGGGGTGTCGCGGAGGTCGAGGATGCCTGCGAGTGCGCTGTCGAGGTCGGCGCTCGACACGTCGAACACCTTCTCGTCCTGCGCGTGCCGGGCCCAACCGCCGGCGAAGCAGTCCGCCTGCAACTCCGACGACACGGTCAGTTCGTTCTGGTCGAAGAAGCCCGACCGCTGCTGCATGGCATGGCCCCACTCGTGGGCCAGCACCACGGGTATGACGAAGTCGCCGTACTTGGACTGCAGTTCCGGAAGGAGACCGTCGGCGTCCCACGCCACCGAGTCGTCGAGCTTGCAGTAGAACGCGTTCCCGGCGACGTCGGCGTAACTGGCGGCACACTCGGGTCCGGACTCGCTGTCGGGAGTGGATGCGTACAGCCCGCCCTTCACCGGTGTGTAGTCCTCCCCATAGAGGTTCGGGAACTCGCTCGACCAGTAGTCCTGCAGATCCGCGATGGCCGCGATCGCCAGCTTGTTGACGGGCGTGGACGGGTCGCCCTCGATCGCGATGCCGCTGGTATCGGGCTTCTCGGCGGTGGGCGTGGGGATCTCCGGTGTGGGACTGCCGCAGCCGGCCACCAGCATCGTCGCAGATAGAGCCGCCAGCGCCGCCTTGATCATGCGCGAAAGGTAGCGGTGCGGATTGGAAAAGCGTTGGAAGTCGAAGCGTCCGCGTCGGGTGGTTCCCCCGATCGGTGGACGTCGCGTTCACCCGGGCGATCCACCGGTCACCGGACAGACTCCCGGCCCCCGCCGCGACATAGTTGAGTCATCGCCGGAGCACACCGGCCACCGACACCAAAGCTCCACCCAGACAGAAGGACTCGACATGACGAACCTCATCCGCCTCGCCGCACTGCCCATCCTCACCGCCGGAATCCTCGGCAGCGCAGCCCTCGGCCTCGCCGGCGCCGCCAACGCCACCGCAGGCCCCGGCGGCCAGCAGCCCTCCGGCCCCGGCTACTCCTACGCCCCCCAGACCCACGCCCACCCCGCACCCACGGCCAAGCCCGGCTGGCACGGCAACCACGGCCCCGCCTACATCGCCCACCTCACCGGCACCGACGTCCGCTGACCCCGGCCGCCCCCCAGACCGAAGCCCCCTCCCCTCCGACCCCGGGGGAGGGGGTTTTGCCGTGCCCGGTCGGCGTCGAGACTGCCGCGAGGGTCGTGATCGCGCGCGGATCGCAACCCTGGACGCAGTCTCGACGACGCGTCGCACGTCGGCCGTGCTCACCACACGCCCGGAATCAGCCGTGACCGCACCCGCGTCGAGTAGTCGACGTAGCCGGCGAGTTCCTCACGCAGCATCTTCTCCTCGTCGGTGATGCGCGCCGCCAGCACGGGCACCGCGGCGGCGACCGCCAGCAGCGCCCAGAAGGAGTCGAGCGCCAGGGGAGTGCCGATCAACATCACCAGTGCGCCGAAGTACATCGGGTGCCGCACGACGCCGTAGAGGCCGGTCGACACCAGCGGCTGGTCCTGCTCCACGGTGATGTTCGCCGAGGCGTAACCGTTCTGCACGACGACGAGTTGCGCGAGAAGCAGTCCGGCCGCCACCAGCACGTCGCCGAGCGGTACCAGCCAGGCCGGCACCGACGACCAACCGAACCGGTGATCCAGTGCCGCGACCACGAACGTGGCCATCACCAGGACCACCGTCGCCGAGATGACGATCCGCTGCAGGGGCCGACTCTCGGCGGCCGGGCCCGCCGTCATCCGCCGTTGCAACGCAGCCGGATCGTGGACCGCGAGGTAGATGCTCGGCACGATCGTCGATGCGATGAACACGGCGATGAATACCCAGGCCTGCCAATACGACAGCGTGCCCGCGGGGACGAACAGCGAGACCGCCAGGAATGCGATTCCGAATGCGGCGGACGCCAGCGTCTGCAGTGCAATCTTCATGCCACGTCCCGCCGGCGGTAGAGCCATCCCGCAGCCACTGCGAAAACCGTTGCGATGCACACCATCGCGGCCAGTGCCGCCACGGGGACGTCGGAGGGCGCGGTCGTCCGGCCGACCGGGGACAGGTCGATCAGCCACCGCGGCAGTCGAAGCAGCGCACCCAGATACAGCGCGGCCACCACGAACGTGACGGCGAGCCAGGCGAGCCAGCGCTGACGCACCGCCACGGCCAATGCCGAGACGCCGGCCAGGACGGCGAGCGCGGGCACGAACGCCACCCCGGCCAGGGTCAACCGCACGACGATCGGCGGGTCACCCAGCACGAGCCCGGCCCCGATGCCGTTGCCCAGACCGGCGCAGAACATCACCACCGCTGCCCCGATGGCCGCGGACGCGACGGCCGACAGGAGCCACCGCCACCGTGAGACCGAGCCGGCGAGGACGGCCTCGCCGAGTCCGGAACGCTCGTCGCCCTCGACCCGCAGCACGGCCGTCGCGACGTACGCGCTCGCCGCGGCCGCCAGGAACTGCGTCATCGTGGTGTAGACGCCGTCGTTGCCCTGGGCCGAGAGAACGCGGGCCAGTAGCTCGTTGCCCGCCGCGGCATCGAGTAGCGACTTGGTCATCGACCCGAAGGCCAACCCGGCGACGAACAGACCCGCCGACCATCCGACCGTCTGTCCGCGCCCGAGCACCAGGTGCAGACCCAGGACGCCGCGAACCGGTCGGGCAGAGGGCCGTTCGGCCGAAGAGGCGATGATCCCGGCGTCGTACTGTCGTCTGCCCTCGAGAACGGCGGCGATCGCGACCAGCCCCGCGGCGAGTACGACGAGCAGTGCCAGCGGCCACCACCGGAGGTCGACGAATGCGCGCATCTGCTGAGCCCACGCGATGGGGGAGAACCAGCTGAGCGTGCTGCCCGACGGAACGATGACGTCACCGGCCCCGCGGACCAGGGCCGCCAGACCGAGTGCCGCCATCGCCGCGCCGGTGGCGGTCCGGGACTGCCGCCACAGTTGCGCCGTCACGGCAGCGGCGGCGCCGAACACCATGGCCACCGCGGTCACGCCGAGGCACATGGCGGCGGTGTCCACGAGGTCGAACCCGGTGGCGGTCATGGCCGCGGTCATCGTGACGGCGAGGACGGCGTTCACCCCGCCGACCAGGATGAGCGCGGCGGCGGTGCGCGCGGACCGTCCCACCGGCATCGCCAGGACGAGTTCGGCGGTGCCGCCCTCCTCCTCGGCGCGGGTGTGCCGAAGCACGGTCAGGATGGCGAGGATCGACGCGGCCACGATCAGCGTGAGCATCATCTCGTTGGCCATCATGGCGCCCAGGTCGGTCTCGTTGCCGCCGAACATCGGTCCGCCGAGCATCATCCCGGCGGGGGTCTTCAGCAGCTCGACCCGCGTCAGGCGTTGCGCCGCGTCCGGATACGCGAGCCGAATCGCATTCGGCGCGTAAGCCATCAACGACGTCAGCGCCAGGATCCACACCGACAGGCGCACCCGGTCGCGACGCAGTGCGAGGCGAAGGAGGGCGCCGGTGCCGGTCCATGGCGAACCGGTGTGCGGAGCTTCGTGCCGGCCGGACCCGTGCGGGCGCACCAGCGTGGTCGCACTCATCGCGACGTCCCCTGATACTCCCGCAGGAACAGGTCCTCCAGCGACGCGGGAGCCACTGTCAGCTCGTCGATCCCGAGGGTGGCCAGCTCCGGCATCACCCGGTCGAGATCGGCGCGGTCCACCGAGAACCGCAGCGCCCCATCGTCGTCGTGCAGGTCGTGCACGAAGTCGTGGTCGCCGAACCGCCGCGCATCACCGCGTACCCGTGCGGTCACGGTGGTCCGCATCAGGTGGCGCATCTCCTCGAGCGTCCCGGACCGCACCGTCGCACCCGAGCGGACGATGGTCACACTGCTGCACAACCGTTCGACCTCGGCGAGGATGTGGCTGGACAGCAGCACGGCGGCACCCCGTTCGGCGACCTCGGCGACGCACCGCTGGAATGCCTGTTCCATCAGGGGATCGAGCCCGGACGTCGGCTCGTCGAGGATGAAGAGTTCCGCGCGGGTGCTGAAGGCGGCGACGATCGCCACCTTCTGCCGGTTGCCCTTCGAGTAGGTGCGGGCCTTCTTGTGCGGATCGAGTTCGAAGCGTTCGATCAGCTCGTCTCGCCGGCGCTGGTCGACGCCGGCGTCGCCGCGCAGTGCGGCGAGGAAGTCGATGGCCTGCATGCCGGTGAGGTTGGGCCACAACGTGACGTCGCCCGGCACGTAGGCGATCCGGCGATGCAACTCCACGGCGTCCCGCCACGGGTCGCCGCCGAGTAGTCGAACGGCGCCGCCGTCGGCACGCAGCAGGCCGAGCAGCACCCGGATCGTGGTCGACTTGCCGGCACCGTTCGGCCCGAGGAAGCCCGCGACGTCGCCGGGCGCCACCGTCAGGTCGAGACCGTCGAGCGCCTTGACCCGTCCGAACGACTTCGTCAGTCCCCTCACCTCGATGGCGAGCCCAGTTTCATTGTCAGCCATGACCGTCTCCTTCCGACGACGTGAATGGGATGTGGTGGTCGCGCTGTTCGAGGAACGCGTCGTACATCGTCGACTCGACCATCAGCCCGTGCGTGTACAACTCGAGCGCCGGTAGCACCGCGTCCTCGGCGTAGTCGCGCAGCACCTTGCGCAGGTCCGTCGGATCGTCGTGGAGCTGTAGGTACAGCAGGAACCCGCCGCCGTTGGCCATCGCGAGGAAGCGGGCGCGGGCCTTCGGGTCGGCACTCTGCTTGATGGTGCCGGCTCGCACGCCCTCGTCGAGGTACTGCTCGACGTTGTCGATCATGTTGCGCCACAACATCTTCGCTAGGTCGCCGCCGGACTGCATGCTGCGCACCAGGTAGGCCATCAGCGGCGCGTACTCCTCGATCTCCGCCATCTGCGACAGCCAGGTCGCCGGATCGGAACTCTGAATCGCCTCGCTCTTGCTGGCGCGGATCGTCTCGGCGATGAAGTCGTCGCAGGCCTTGCGCAGCCCGTCCTTGGAGCCGAAGTGGTGGATCACCAGCGCCGGGCTGACCCCCGCGTCGGTGGCGATCGCACGGACGCCCACGGCGAACCCGTCGCGGCCGAACCGGTCGATCGCCGCGTCGCGGATTCTGGCCACCGCCGTGAGGTCGTCCGCTGAACGCATGTTCAGTAGGCTAAACGCTCGTTCAGTCGGCCGTCAAGCGTCGACGCCCGCGGCGAGACAGCACTCATGGTCGCGACGGCGGGCCGTCAGCGACAGGGAACGACGTTTCGCCGCAAAAAGCGGGCGAGGCGGGCGGGCGTCGGAGAAGGGGGTCGCGGCGGGTCAGTCGCGCGCGGCGGCGAGCAGGCCGTCGCCGAGCGGGATGAGCACTGGCGTCAGCCGCTCGTCCTCGGCGATCAGGCGGGCGGCCTCGCGGACGGCGCCGACCTCCTTGTCGGACGCGCTCGCATCCCCGGCGCGGCCACCGAGCGCGGCGCGGTGCACCACGATCGCGCCGCCGGGCCGGAGCAGGCGGACGCCCTCGGCGACGAACTGCGGCTGATCGATCGGGTCGGCGTCGACGAACACCAGGTCGTAGGACTCGTCGGCGAGGCGGGTCAGCACCTCCTGGGCGCGTCCACCGATGAGGCGGGTCCGCGACGGGCCGATGCCGGCCTCCTGGAACGCCTGCTTGGCGAGTCGCTGGTGCTCGGGTTCGACGTCGATGGTGGTGAGGACGCCGTCCTCGCGCATCCCGGCGAGCAGCCACAGACCGCTGACCCCGGCGCCGGTGCCGACCTCGACGACGGCCTTCGCCCTCGCGAGCCGTGCCAGCACGCTGAGCAGCGCCCCGACCGCGGGCGTCACCGCGCCGGCACCGCTGTCGTCGGACCGCTCGCGCGCGGCGGCGGTGATCGAGTCCTCGGTGATCGACTGTTCGGCGTGCGTCAGGATCGACTCGGAGCGACTCGGCCGTACCTGACCCTCATCGGTGCTGGCCATGCCCGCAGCGTAGAGGGCGACGACGAAGGTGGAGCCGGCGACACGCCCGCGCGACGGCGCCGGTGTGGGCGGATTCTCACCTCGTTTGTGCACGTCGCGCGCCGGGTAGCCCGCTTTCTCAGGAAAAGTTCAGTCGGCTCATATGTCCACCTCAACAGGGTGCGGAACGGTAGGTCCATGACACACGGTGCGACCCCGCAGTTCGAGAACGACGGCGGGAATTTCCGTGCCGGACGGGGCGTTGTCGGGCCAGAGGCTCCGTCACGAACCGACGGAGTCCGCCACGGCGATCTGGAGGATCCGACGACCACGCCAAGCACGTCCCCCGTCTTCATGACTCACCTCGAGCCGGGCTCCGACGCCGAGCAGGCCGGCTGGGTCGAGCCCACCGACGAGCTGACGGGCACCGCCGTGTTCGACGCAACCGGCGACCAGTCGGCGATGCCGTCGTGGGACGAGCTGGTCCGGCAGCACGCCGACCGCGTCTACCGCCTGGCCTACCGGCTCTCGGGCAATCAGCACGACGCCGACGACCTCACCCAGGAGACCTTCATCCGGGTCTTTCGGTCGGTGCAGAACTACCAGCCGGGCACCTTCGAGGGCTGGTTGCACCGCATCACGACCAACCTCTTCCTGGACATGGTCCGCCGCCGCAACCGCATCCGCATGGAGGCGCTGCCGGAGGACTACGACCGCGTGCCGGCGGACGACCCGAATCCCGAGCAGATCTACCACGATTCGCGTCTGGGACCCGACCTGCAGGCCGCGCTGGACTCGCTGCCGCCGGAGTTCCGTGCCGCCGTGGTGCTGTGCGACATCGAGGGATTGTCCTACGAGGAGATCGGCGCGACGCTCGGCGTGAAGCTGGGCACCGTTCGTAGCCGCATCCACCGTGGACGGCAGGCGCTGCGCGACTACCTGGCGGCCCACCCGAGCCCAGACACCGCCCACCACGCCCGATCGGCGTGATCCTCGGAGCGTTCCTGGGTGTCTGAGGACGCGGGCCGCGCTACATTCGAAGAGTCGCGTATCGCGTCGTGTGACGACTGGAGAGGAGTCCGATGATGGTCGATCCCGCACACGTCTTCCGTCGGGCCCTCTCGTGGTTCCCCACCCAGTTCGCGTCGCAGAGCGGCAGTCCCGTCGGCCCTCGGCAGTTCGGCTCGACCGAGCACCTGTCGACCGAGGCGGTTGCGGCGTTCGTAGACGGTGAGCTGAGCATGAAGGTTCACCTCCGGGCGGCCGGTCACATGTCGCAGTGCCCCGAGTGCGCCGCGGCGATCGACGCACAGGGCCAGGCGCGGACGGCGTTGCGGGAGTCCTGCCCGATCTCCATTCCCACGTCCCTGCTGGGGGCGTTGTCGCAGATCCCGCACCATGCCGTCCACGAGCCGACCCTCGGTGACGACGACCCCGGGTTCGCCGACGGCAGCCTGCGTGACCGCCGCAAACCCCGGTAGGCTGGCAGGGAGTTCGGCCGACGAACCGGCTCCGGAAACGAATAGCGCACGTCAGTCTCGAGACTGGCGTGCGCCTTGACGAGAGTGGATCAACGGGTGACCAATCAGGACCAGTCCGGCAACACGCACCGCCTGGCGCCCCGCCCGGTGAACCGTCCGCCCGTCGACCCGGCCGCCACCCGGACCTTCGGCCGTCCCGAGGGCTTCACCGGCTCGTTCCTGGGCGCCGACCAGCAGCGCGATCAGGGTGAGTACGCACCGCGCAATCAGGCGCCGGACCCCGTGCTCGCCGAGGCGTTCGGCCGCAACGGTGCCGGTGAGTCGCTGCAGCGCCACCCCGCGGACGCCGGCGCACTCGAGGCCTCACGCGACACCAGCGGCGACGTCCCGCCGGATCCGTGGCGCGACCCCTCGGCCATCCCGTCGCTCGGCACCCCCGCGCAACCGCAGTCCGCACCCGTCGTCGAGCAGGTGCCCGCCGGCAAGCTCGGTGTCCGCGACGTGCTCTTCGGGCGCAGGGTGTCGTGGACCGCGCTGGCACTGCTGGCGATCGTGGCGCTGATCATCGGCCTCGGTGGCGGCTGGGTCGGCAACAAGACCGCACAGGTCGTCGAGGCGTTCACGACGTCGAAGGTGACGCTGGAGACCGACGACAACCCCGAGGCGCCCGCTGGCCGGTTCGCGACCGTGGCGAAGGCCGTCGCCGACTCCGTCGTGACGATCGAGGCGACCAGCAAGACCGAGGGGTCCCAGGGGTCGGGCGTCGTCATCGACGGCCGCGGTTACATCGTGACCAACAACCACGTCATCTCCGAGGCCGCGAAGAACCCGGCCGACTACAAGCTGACGGTCGTCTTCAACGACGGCAAGGAAGTACCGGCGAACCTCGTCGGGCGCGACCCCAAGACCGACCTCGCCGTCATCAAGGTCGACAACGTCGACAACCTGTCGGTCGCTCGGTTCGGCGACTCGGAGAAGGTCCAGGTCGGCGAAGAGGTGATCGCTGCGGGCGCACCCCTGGGGCTGCGCAGCACCGTCACCCACGGCATCGTCAGCGCGCTGCACCGGCCGGTGCCGCTGTCGGGCGAGGGCTCCGACACACAGACGGTCATCGACGGCGTGCAGACGGACGCCTCGATCAACCACGGCAACTCCGGTGGCCCCCTGATCAACATGAACTCCGAGATCATCGGCATCAACACCGCCGGAAAGTCGTTGTCGGACAGCGCCAGTGGCCTGGGCTTCGCGATCCCCGTCAACGAGGTCAAGAGCGTGGTCGAGACCCTGATCAAGGACGGCAAGATCGCTCACCCGACGCTGGAACTCACGGCGCGCTCGGTCAGCAATTCGGTCGCCTCGGGCGCGCAGATCGCCAACGTCACCGTCGGCGGCCCCGCGGAGAGGGCCGGTCTGCTCGAGAACGACGTCGTCGTCAAGGTCGGCGACCGGAAGGTGGCCGACGCAGACGAGATGATCGTCGCGGTCCGTCAGCTCAAGATCGGTCAGGAAGCCCCCATCGAGGTGATGCGCGACGGGCGTCCCGTCACGCTGATGATCACCCCGGGTTCCGACGCAGACCAACCCGCCTCGTAAACCGTGTTCGCCAACGTCGGATGGGGCGAGATGCTCGTCCTCGTGATCGCCGGCCTGGTGATCCTCGGACCCGAGCGACTGCCCGGTGCGATCCGCTGGACGTCGAACTCCGTGCGGCAGGCCCGCGAGTACCTCAGCGGAGCGACGAGTCAGCTGCGCCAGGACCTCGGGCCTGAGTTCGAGGACCTGCGGGAACCACTCTCGGAGCTGCAGAAGTTGCGGGGCATGACGCCGCGCGCGGCCCTCACCAAGCACCTGCTTGACGGCGACGACTCGTTCCTCACCGGGAAGTTCGACACGCCCGCGGAGAAGCCGCACTCGGCACCGCCGCCCGGCCCACCGCCGCCGAAACCGGTGGACCCGTCCGCGGCGACGCCGTTCGACTCCGACGCCACCTGAGCGGCGACGGGTCAGCGTCCGGCGGGATCCAGTCCGAGCGACATGCCGGCCAGTCCGCGCTTGCGCGAGGACAGCGCGTCGGCCACCTTGCGAAGTTCCTTGCCGGCCACGGAGTCCGGCGCGCTCAGGACCAGCGGCACACCCGTGTCGCCTGCCTCGACCAGCGCGGGGTCGAGCGGGACCTGCCCCAGTAGCGGCACGTCCGCTCCGACCGCGATGGTGAGCCGCTCGGCCACCTGACGTCCGCCGCCCTCGCCGAACAGGTTGAGGGTGGACCCGTCGGGCAGCAGCAGCCCGGACATGTTCTCCACGACGCCGACGATGCGCTGCCGGGTCTGCAGGGCGATCGCACCGGCCCGTTCGGCGACCTCGGCGGCCGCGAGCTGCGGGGTGGTGACCACCAGGATCTCCGCGCCGGGGATCAACTGCGACACCGAAATTGCGATGTCGCCGGTCCCGGGCGGCAGGTCGAGCAGCAGGACGTCGAGGTCACCCCAGTAGACGTCGGCGAGGAACTGCTGCAGTGCGCGGTGCAGCATCGGTCCGCGCCACACCACGGGCGTGTTGCCCTGGGTGAACATCGCGATCGAGATGACCTTCACGTCGTGCGAGACGGGCGGCAGGATCATCGAGTCGACCTGCGTCGGGCGGTCGTCGGTGCCCATCATGCGTGGTACCGAGTGGCCGTAGATGTCGGCGTCGAGGACGCCGACGGACAGGCCGCGAGCGGCCATCGCGGCGGCGAGGTTCACGGTGACGCTCGACTTGCCGACCCCGCCCTTGCCGGAGGCGACGGCGTACACGCGGGTCAGCGAGCCTGGCTGCGCGAATGGGATCACCGGCTCGCGGGAGTCGCCGCGCAGCAGCTTGCGGAGTTCGGTGCGCTGCTCGTCGTTCATCACGTCGAGCGTGACCTTGACGGCGCCGGTGCCGGGCACGTCGGAGACGGCCTGCTTCACCCGGTCGATGATCTCGCTCTTCTTGGGGCACGCCTCGGTGGTCAGGTAGACCTCGACGTGCACGCCGTGGTCGGCGTCGATGGTGACGTCCTTGACCATGCCGACTTCGGTGATCGGACGCCGCAGCTCCGGGTCGATCACCTTGCCGAGGGAGGCGCGGACGGCCTGGTCGAGGTCACTGGCTGAGGAAGACATCGACCCGAGTCTATGCCGAGGTACCGACCCCGCCCGCGGTGGTCAGCTGGGCGGTGGGCCCGGTGCCGGACCGACGGGTCCCGGTACCGGCGACGCGGGGAGCGCCGGCGCGGGTGCCGGGGCGGGCGGCGGAGGTGCGAACAGCGGTGGGAAGGGCGGCGCCGGTGCCGGCGGCGGTACCGCGGCGGGCGGCGTGGCGCTGCCCTGCAGGCAGAACACCTGGCAGTTCTGCTGCGGCGCTCCGGGAGCGCCGGCGGGTCCGGGCAGCGGTCCCGGCGCGGCACCCGGGGCACCGATCTGGCCGGCGGTGTTGGTGCCTGCGATGTCGAACAGCGGCATGACCGCCAGCGGGTCGCTCGCGGGAAGACCGGTCGCGTTCAACGGGAGTCCGGGACCGAGGCCCTCGGCGGTGGAATTCAGGTGCACGTCGGAGATGGGCGGCGGCGTGCCGCCGATGGTCGGGAGGTCGACGGGTTCGACGCCCGTGGCGTAGGCCGCGGCCCACCCCAGCACGTTCTGGGCGTACGCCATCGAGTTGTTGTACCGCAGGATCGAGGAGAGGACCTGCGACTGATCCCGCAGGTTGAGGCTGCCGCTGCACAGGTAGCGCGCCGCGGCGAGTGTCGAGTCGAAGAGGTTCTGGACGTCGGCCTTGCCGTCGCCGTCGCCGTCCGAGGCGTAGCGGGCCCACGTCCCGGGCAGGAACTGCATCGGCCCCATCGCGCGGGCGTAAGTGACGCGGCCGGCCTGGACGCTCTGCACGATCACTTCGTTGCCGGCCAGGGTGCCGTCCAGGCTGGGCCCGTAGATCGGCTGGATCGGGGTGCCCGCCGCATCGGTGGCGCCGCCGTTGGCGTGCAGGCTCTCGATGCGCCCGATCCCCGCCAACAGGTTCCAACTGATCCCACACGTCGGGTAGGCCGACGCCATCATGCGCTCGGCGTTCCGGTACGCCTTGAGCGCCATGGCCGGGATGCGCAGGTTGCCCACCGGCGCCATCACGATGGGCGGCGGCGGCGGCGACGTCGCCGCGGGGGCCGAGATGAAGCGCAGCGGCTTGAGCGGCTTCGGTGCGGCGATCACCTTGGGACCGGAGTCGGAGTCCTCGCCGGTGTGCGCGACGGCTGCGAGCGGCATGTACCCGTCGGCGCTGACGACGTGGCGCGGGGCCGGTGCGGATGCGCCCACGGCGCCGATCAGGACGATCGGTGCGAGCACGGCAACGCCGAAAGCCGGGGTGCGGGCCACACGGGCCGCGCGACGCCGGGCCGCCGTCAAGGCGTCACGTCCCGCAAAGTGCACTTGAACCGTCCTCGCCAGCCGAGCATCGTGTGAACCAAGTCACCATACCCACTGGTGGTTCATCTGTTGCAGCAATGCCGAACAGCGGCGCACTCACCCGTTTCCGGGTTCGCCGAGCGCCTCGGTGCGGGCCTCGTTCCGGGGCTCGCCGCGGTCTCCGCTGCGCTGCCCGGACTTGTTCTTCTTGTCCGACTTCGACTTGGTGGCGCCGTCCCTGCCGGGCTGCAGCTCGTTGATGAGTTCGCGCAGATCCTCGAGTTCGCGGCGCAGGTAGTCGCGCGTCGCCACCTCGCCGACGGCGATGCGCAGTGCCGCCAATTCCCGCGCCAGGTACTCGGTGTCGGCCTTGGTCTGCTGGGCCCGGCGCCGGTCCTCGTCGAGCGAGACGCGGTCGCGGTTCTCCTGCCGGTTCTGCGCCAGCAGGATCAGCGGCGCCGCGTAGGCGGCCTGCGTCGAGAACGCCAGGTTCAGCAGGATGAACGGGTACGGGTCCCACTCCAGCCCGACGGCGAACAGGTTGAGCAGGATCCAGACGATGACGAACACCGTCTGGATGGCGAGGTAGCGGCCGGTGCCGAGGAACCGGGCGAACGACTCGCCGAACTGACCCGCCGCCTCGACGTCGATCTGCGGCGTGAACCGCCGCCGCGAGAGGCGCGGCGTGTCGAGGCGCTGCCGTGCGGTCGCGTCGCTCACGAGAGGCTCGTCGAGCCGTCGGTGGCGACGGGCAGCTCGGGCTCCTCGACGCTGACGCGCCAGTCATGCGGGAGCAGGTGGTCGAGGACGTCGTCGACGGTGACCGCGCCCAGCAGGTGGTTCTCCTCGTCGACCACGGGTCCGCACACCAGGTTGTAGGCGGCGAAGTACCGGGTGACGGCGGCCAGCGACGTGTCCGGTGACAGGTTGGGCAGGTCGGAGTCGACCATCCCGCTGACCAGTGCTGCGGGCGGCTCGCGGAGCAGGCGCTGCAGGTGCACGCAGCCCAGGTAGCGGCCCGTGGGCGTCGAGGTCGGCGGACGCACGACGAACGCCAGCGACGACAGCGCGGGCGTCAGGTCCGGATCGCGCACCCGGGCCAGCGCCTCGGCGACGGTCGCGTCCGGGGCGAGCACCACGGGCTCGGAGGTCATCAACCCGCCGGCCGTGTCGGGGGAGTGCTTCAGCAGGCGGCGCACCGGCTCCGAGTCCTCGGGGTTCATCCGGGCCAGCAGCACCTCGGCGCGCGAGGAGTCGAGCTCGCCGAGCAGGTCGGCCGCGTCGTCGGGGTCCATCTCCTCGAGCACGTCGGCGGCACGCTCGGTGTCCAACTGCTCGAGCAGGTCCACCTGCTCGCTCTCGGGCAGCTCCTGCAGGATGTCGGCGAGGCGCTCGTCGCCGAGGGCGTTGACCACCTCGTAGCGGCGCTTCGAGGGCAGCTCGCGGATGGCGTCGGCGACCTCGATGGGCCGCTGCCCCTCGAACTGTGCCAGCAGCTGCGCGACGCCCTGGCCGGGCAGCGCGAGCGCGGACGGCGTCAGGCCCGCCACGTTCTGCCAGTCGACGGTGTGCACGTTGGTGCGGCGCCCCAGCCGCCGGTGGTTGCGCACCGCGACGCGCGTCACCACCCAGTCACGGGACCTGATCTGCTCGATGCCGAGATCGATGACGATGACGTCGACCCCTGCGAGGTCGGGCAGCTCGGGATCGTTGACGCGGACCCGGGTGTCGAGGACCTGGCCCAGGACGAGGACCTCGCCGGGCCGCTGCGCGAACCGGCGCAGCGACACGTTGCCCGTGGTCAGCGTCACCGCGTTCGGCTCGATGGCGGTGACCCGCAGGATCGGGACGAAGATCCTCCTGCGGGTCAGCAGCTCGACGACCAGTCCGAGGACCCGGGGCTGGGAGCGCACGACGCTGATGCTGATCACGACGTCGCGAACCCGCCCGATGGATTCACCATCGGGCCCGAGCACGACCAGCCCGGATAGGCGGGCCGCGTAGACCCTGTTCACCGCCGACATGCCTCAAAGGGTAGAGAGTGATCACGTGGAGAACCTGTATCGCCCCCGTCGAACCGTCCTGTCGGTCCCTGGTAGCAGCGACAAGATGGTTCAGAAGGCGAAGCAGTTACCCGCCGACGAGGTCTTCCTCGACCTCGAGGACGCCGTCGCCCCCGACGCCAAGGGCGAGGCGCGCGCCCGGGTGGCGGAGGCCCTCGCCGAGCCGGGATGGGGTGACCAGCTCCGTGGCGTGCGGGTCAACGACTGGACCACGCCCTGGACGCACGCCGACGTGATCGAGGTCGTCGCGACCGCCGGTGCGGACCTCGACCTGATCGTCTTGCCGAAGGTCACCGACGCCGTGCACGTGCACGCGCTCGACCTGCTGCTCACCCAGCTCGAGACGACGCACGGCCTGCCGCCGGGCCGGATCGGCGTCGAGGCGCAGATCGAGAACGCCGCCGGGCTGACGAACGTCGACGCGATCGCAGCGGCGCCGCGCGTCCAGGCTCTGGTCCTCGGACCGGCCGACATGATGGCCAGCCTCAACATGCGCACGCTGGTGGTGGGGGAACAGCCCGAGGGCTACGACGTCGGGGACGCCCACCACCACGTGTTGATGCGCATCCTGGTGGCGGCACGCACCCGCGGCATCAACGCCATCGACGGGCCCTTCCTCAAGGTTCGCGACACCGACGCCTTCCGGCGGATCGCGGGCCGCTCGGCGGCGCTGGGCTACGACGGCAAGTGGGTGCTGCACCCGGACCAGATCGCGGCGGGCAACGAGGTGTTCAGCCCGCGTCAGGCCGACTACGACCACGCCGAACTCATCCTCGAGGCCTACGACTGGCACACCTCGCGGGCGGGTGGCGCCCGCGGCGCGGTGATGCTCGGCGACGAGATGATCGACGAAGCCAGCCGGAAGATGGCGCTCGTCGTCGCGGGCAAGGGTCGCGCGGCCGGCATGGCGCGGACGACGCCGCCGTTCGATCCGGCGACTTAGACCAGCGAGAAGCCGCTGGCCATGATGCCGACGAACATCACGAAGTACAGGAAGGAGCCGATCGCGACCAGCGCACCGACGATGGTGCCTGCCAGCGCCAGCCCGAAGCCGTCCTGCCCGGTGCTGCGCGTCTCGCGCAGGGCCACGATGCCCAGGATCAGCCCGACGATGGACGGCAGGCCGCAGAACAGCAGGCCGCCCAGCGAGGTGACGAGCGCTGCGATCGCCTTGCCGTTGGTGCCGGGCGGCTTCGTCGCGCGGTAGGGGTCGTAGCCGCCGTACTGGTATCCGGCGGCAGGCATCGGATACGGCGGCGGGGGACCGTATCCGGGCGGGGGTGGATACGCGTCATAGACCGGCGGCGGCAGATCCGGCCCCGCCGGATAGTCGAGGGGCGCGTAGGGATCCGGCGTGGCCGGACCGTCGAGCGGGGCGAACTCGTTGCGTCGCGGCTCGGGACCGCTGGTCATCAGGCCGACACGATGACGAGCCACAGCACGGTGAGCAGTAGCGTCACGCCACCGACGGCGATGCCTGCGATCGCCAGCCCGCGGCCCGACTCGCCGCTCGTCTTGATCTGGTTGAGCGCGACGATGCCGAGGGCGATGCCCGCGACCGACCCGATGCCGCACAGCGAGACCACCGACGCGACCAGTGACGCGATCGCCAGCACGTTCGTCTTGACGCTCTGGCCGTAGGCGCCGTACCCGGGGGGTGGTCCGTATCCCGCGGCGCCGTAACCGGGCGCGCCGTAACCGGGCAGTGGGCCGTACCCGGGCGGTGGGCCGTACCCCGGAACGCCGCCGCCGGGCGGCTGCCCGTAGCCCGGGTCCTGCGGGTACCCCGCTGGTGGATAGCCCGACGACGGGTCGTACGGCGGAGGCGGCGGATACACGGGCGGCGGGTAGCCGGCGTCGGCTCCCGGGTAGCCGGATTCCGTGGGCGGCTGGCCGACGTGGGGAGCGTCGTACCGGGGCGGCGCGTCGTACTGCTGCGGCGGGTCGTACGCGGGGTTCGCATACGCGGGCTGAGAGTCGCCCTCGGATTGCCGGGTGTGTTCGATGGAGGGGGCTTCGTAGCCTCCCGACGTCGGCTCCGACGTGCCCGAACCGGTGTCCGGTGACGACCCTCCGCCTGTGTCCGACCCCTCACTCGTCATGGCCACAAACCTAGCGCACGTGCCGATCCCGGGTGTTCGAAGCGCATTCGGGGCACGATGATCGTCGGTGGCGCGTTGATGAGAGAGACGAGCACGTCAGAGTCGGAGGAGACGAACCATGACCAGCCCGCTACAACCTGGTCCGAAGGCCGGCCGCGGCGGCCCCGCGGGGTTGCCGACCCCGCCCAAGGGATGGCCGATCGGGTCCTATCCCACCTACGCGGAGGCGCAACGCGCCGTCGACCATCTGTCGGATCAGCAGTTCCCCGTCCAGCAGGTGACGATCGTCGGGGTGGACCTCATGCAGGTCGAGCGCGTCACGGGCCGACTGACCTGGCCGCGTGTCCTCGCGGGCGGTGCCCTGACCGGTGCCTGGCTGGGCCTGTTCATCGGCCTGGTCCTCGGATTCTTCAGCCCCAGCCCGTGGGGCTCGTTGATCGCCGGCCTCGTCGCGGGTGTGTTCTTCGGGCTGATCACCTCCGGCCTGCAGTACGCGATGGCAAGGGGTACGAGGGATTTCAGTTCGACGATGCAACTGGTCGCCGGCCGCTACGACGTGCTGTGCGATCCCCAGAACGCCGAACAGGGGCGGGATCTGCTGGCGCGCTTGACCATCTGATCGTGATGGGTGCGGCGGTCGCCGCACCGGGGTGAGGTCACGATCGGACGCCGATATACGCCGCGCGCGGCGGGGAGTGTTGCACATCACGCACGAATCGCTCTACGGTTTGCGCGCGGGACGTTCCCGCTCTGACCGGCGGACGGAGGCTGGTGGTGCACGCTCGGCGGCTGTGCGCTGCGGCGGTGGCTGCGTGTGTGACGGCCTCGGTCGTCACGGCTTGCGGTACCAGCAGCGGTGGAATCGTCATCAACTACTACACGCCGGCAAGCGAGATGGCGACGTTCACCGCCGTGTCGAAGCGGTGCAACGAAGAACTCGGCGGCCGGTTCACCATCCAGCAGATCAGCCTGCCCAAGGGCGCCGACGATCAGCGGCTGCAGCTGGCCCGGCGACTGACCGGCAACGACAAGACCCTCGACGTGATGGCGCTCGACGTCGTCTGGACCGCCGAGTTCGCCGAAGCGGGTTGGGCCCTTCCGCTTTCAGACGACCCGGCCGGTCAGGCCGAGGCCGACGCGACCTCGAACACGCTGCCCGGTCCGCTCGAGACCGCGAGCTGGCAGGACCGGCTGTACGCCGCGCCGATCACCACCAACACCCAATTGCTCTGGTACCGGGCCGATCTCATGCAGGACCCGCCCCAGAACTGGGATGACATGGTGTCCGAGGCCACCCGGCTGCACGCCGAGGGCAAGCCGAGCTGGATTGCGCTGCAGGCAAAGCAGTACGAGGGCCTGGTGGTGTGGTTCAACACGTTGCTGGCGAGCGCCGGTGGACAGGTGCTGTCCGACGACGGCAAGACCGTGACGCTCACCGACACCCCCGAGCACCGCGCCGCCACCGTCAAGGCGCTGCAGATCATGAAGGCGGTCGCCACGGCGCCCGGTGCCGACCCGTCGATCACGCAGACCGACGAGGGCACCGCGCGGCTGGCGCTCGAGCAGGGCAAGGCCGCGCTCGAGGTGAACTGGCCGTTCGTGTTGCCCTCGATGCTGGAGAACGCGGTCAAGGGCGGCGTGGAGTTCCTGCCCCTGAACGACCAGCCCGACCTGGCGAGCAGCATCAACGAGGCCGGGTCGTTCTCGCCCAGCGACGAGCAGTTCGACGCCGCGTACGAGGCGAGCAAGAAGGTGTTCGGTTTCGCCGACTACCCGGGCGTGATCCCGGGCCAACCGGCGAAGGTCACCCTCGGCGGGCTGAACCTCGCGGTCGGCAAGAACACCCAGCACAAGGCCGAGGCGTTCGAGGCGATCCGTTGCCTGCGCAACGTCGAGAACCAGCGCTACACCTCGGTCGAGGGCGGGCTGCCCGCGGTCCGCGCGTCGCTGTACGACGATCCGGCGTTCCAGGCGAAGTACCCGCAGTACGCCATCATCCGCGAGCAACTGACCAACGCCGCCGTGCGCCCCGCGACGCCGGTGTATCAGGCGGTGTCGACCCGCATCTCGGCGACACTGGCGCCGATCACCGACATCGACCCCGAGTCCATGGCGGACGAGTTGACCGAACAGGTGCAGAAGGCCATCGACGGCAAGGGGCTGATCCCGTGACCGCCCCCGCCGTCGACGCCTCGACCGACGACGAGAAGTCCGAGCGTCGACTCGCGTTCTGGTTGGTGAGCCCGGCCGTCGTCCTCATGCTCGCGGTCACGGCCTACCCGATCGCGTACGCGGTGTGGCTGAGCCTGCAGCGCTACAACCTGGCCGCGCCCGACGACACCGAGTTCGTGGGGCTGAGCAACTACCAGACCATCCTCACCGACCGGTACTGGTGGACGGCCTTCGCCGTGACGCTGTCGATCACCGTGGTATCCGTCGCGATCGAGTTCGTCCTCGGCATGGCGCTCGCACTCGTCATGCACCGCACCATCTTCGGCAAGGGCGTGGTGCGCACCGCCGTGCTGGTGCCCTACGGCATCGTCACCGTCGCGGCGTCCTACAGCTGGTACTACGCCTGGACGCCGGGCACCGGCTACCTCGCGAACCTGCTGCCGGAGGGCACGGCGCCGCTCACCGAGCAGCTGCCGTCGCTGGCGATCGTGGTGCTCGCCGAGGTGTGGAAGACGACCCCGTTCATGGCGCTGCTGCTGCTCGCCGGGCTGGCGCTGGTGCCGCAGGACCTGTTGAACGCGGCGCAGATCGACGGCGCAGGCGCGTGGAAGCGCCTAGTCAAGGTGATCCTGCCGCTGATCAAACCGGCCATCCTGGTAGCGCTGCTGTTCCGCACCCTCGATGCCTTCCGCATCTTCGACAACATCTACGTGCTGACCGCAGGCGCGAACGACACCGGGTCGGTGTCGATCCTGGGGTACGACAACCTCTTCAAGGCCTTCAACCTCGGCCTCGGGTCGGCGATCAGCGTGCTGGTGTTCCTGTGCGTGGCGGTCATCGCGTTCATCTACATCAAGCTGTTCGGCGCGTCGGCTCCCGGCTCGGACGAGGAGAGACGATGAGCGCTTGCGCGAAGAGCAGAGGGCAGCGATGAGCGCTTGCGCGAAGAGCAGAGGGCAGCGATGAGCGAGCGGGTGGGTACCGGCCGGGCCTCCGGGTGGGTCGTCGTCAACGTGATCGTCGTGCTCTACGCACTGTTCCCGGTGCTGTGGATCCTGTCGCTGTCGCTCAAGCCGACGTCGAGTGTCAAGGACGGCAAGCTGATCCCGGCCGAGATCACGTTCGAGAACTACCAGGCGATCTTCTCCGGCAACGTCTTCAGTTCGGCGCTGATCAACTCGATCGGCATCGGTCTCATCACGACGGTCATCGCGGTGGTCGTCGGTGGCATGGCCGCGTACGCCATCGCGCGGCTGGCGTTCCCGGGCAAGAAGGTCCTCGTCGGCGTCGCCCTGCTGATCGCGATGTTCCCGCAGATCTCGCTGGTGACGCCGATCTTCAACATCGAGCGGCGCATCGGGCTGTTCGACACCTGGCCCGGCCTGATCATCCCCTACATCACCTTCGCGCTGCCGCTCGCCATCTACACGATGTCGGCGTTCTTCAAGGAGATCCCCTGGGACCTGGAGAAGGCGGCCAAGATGGACGGCGCGACGCCCGGACAGGCGTTCCGAAAGGTGGTGGCGCCGCTGGCGGCGCCGGGCATCGTGACCGCGGCCATCCTGGTGTTCATCTTCGCCTGGAACGACCTGCTGCTCGCCCTGTCGCTGACCGCGACGGAGCGGGCGATCACGGCGCCCGTGGCGATCGCGAACTTCACGGGCAGTTCGCAATTCGAGGAGCCGACGGGGTCGATCGCCGCCGGTGCGATGGTGATCACCGTGCCGATCGTCATCTTCGTTCTAATCTTCCAACGTCGGATCGTCGCCGGTCTGACGTCCGGTGCGGTGAAGGGGTAGTCATGGCCGAGATCGTGTTGGACCGCGTGTCCAAGAGCTACGCCAACGGAGCCACGGCGGTGAAGGATCTGTCCCTCACCATCGCCGACGGGGAATTCATCATCCTGGTCGGACCGTCGGGTTGCGGAAAGTCCACGACGCTCAACATGATTGCGGGCCTCGAGGACATCAGTTCCGGGGAGCTGACCATCGGTGGCGAGCGGGTCAACGAGAAGGCGCCGAAGGACCGCGACATCGCGATGGTGTTCCAGTCCTACGCGCTCTATCCCCACATGACCGTGCGACAGAACATCGCATTCCCGCTGACGTTGGCCAAGGTGTCGAAGGCCGACATCGCCGCCAAGGTGGACGAGACCGCCAAGATCCTCGACCTCGCCGGGCTGTTGGACCGCAAGCCCGCACAGCTCTCGGGCGGGCAGCGGCAGCGCGTCGCGATGGGTCGCGCCATCGTCCGCAATCCCAAGGCGTTCCTCATGGACGAGCCGCTCAGCAACCTGGACGCGAAGCTGCGCGTGCAGATGCGCTCCGAGATCGCCAAGCTGCAGAACCGGTTGAACACCACCACCATCTACGTGACGCACGACCAGACCGAGGCGATGACGCTCGGTGACCGCGTCGTGGTCATGCTGGCCGGGGTGGCGCAGCAGATCGGCACCCCCGAGGAGCTGTACAACCGGCCGGCGAACCTGTTCGTCGCGGGCTTCATCGGGTCGCCCTCGATGAACTTCTTCCCGGCCACCCTCACCGACGTCGGCGTCCGGCTGCCGTTCGGGGAGGTGACGTTCACCCAGGAAGTGCACGACATCGTGGGCCGACATCCCAAGCCGGAGAACGTGATCGTCGGCATCCGTCCCGAGCACCTCGAGGATGCCGCCCTGATCGACACCTACGCGCGGATCCGGGCGCTGACGTTCGAGGTGACCGTCGAACTGGTCGAGTCGCTCGGCGCCGAGAAGTACGTGCACTTCCGCAGCGAGGGCGCCGGCGCGGAGGCCGCTCAGCTGGCCGAACTCGCCGCCGAATCCGGTGCCAGTCTCGACGAGTTCACCGCGCGGGTGTCCACGGAGTCGAAGCTCGCGGCCGGTCAGACCGCGGAACTCGCGTTCGACACCTCGAAGGTGACGTTGTTCGACGCCGACAGCGGGATCAACCTGTCGATCCCGCCCAGCGAGTGAGCGACGTCCTCGCGGCCGTACGCGCACGTCTGAACGAGCACTTCACGGCGGCGGGGATCATCGCCGACCCCGTGTCTGCCAGCATCACGTTCCTCGGTGCGGACGCCATGGAGATCCTGCGCTACGGCCCGGACTCCGACGGCGTCAACCACTATGTCTCACTGGGTTGTTCGCGGCACCCGATGAACGATCCGATGGAGTTCGTCACCGACGCGTCGAGCGGTCCGCGCGCCGAGGTGGCCGTCGCGCTGCGCGGGCCGACGCCCGCCGGCCTGGCCAAGTCGATCGCGGTCGTGGCGTCGACCCCGGCGGTCGAGGGTCTGATCCTGGTCGACGACGCGCTGGTCGACCTCGAGACGCCGTTGTGGGAGGGCGCCGCGTTCACGGCGGTGCTCCTGGGGCGCAGCGAGATCGGCGACGTCGAGGTCGAGGGCATCGAGCAGCCGGTGAGGGTGCTGTCCGCGACGCCGATCACGGCCACCGAGGCGGCGTGGGTTCGGCTCAAGGGCGCCGACGCGATGCGCGAGGCGTGGACGACCGACGGCGTCGACGTCCGCGACCCCCGCCGTCGCGCGGCCAGCCCCAGCTGACCGCCTCGCCTTCTCCGCCGAACGTTGGTTACCGCCACGCTCCCGGGCGAAAAGCGTTGCAGAAGTCCACAATCGGCGGCGATCAGAGCCAGTGGTTGCGGCGGAAGTTGACGTACAGCACCGTGCACACCGTGGCCATCACCAGCAGCACCGCCGGATATCCCCACACCTGGTGCAGTTCCGGCATGTGGTCGAAGTTCATGCCGTAGATGCCGGCGAGCGCCGTGGGAACGGCGGCGATCGCCACCCACGCCGAGATCTTGCGCATGTCGGTGTTCTGCTGCATCGACACCTTGCCGACGGCGGCCTGGACGAGTGAGCTGAGCACCTCGTCATAGCCCTCGATGCGATCGGCGGCCTTGATCGTGTGGTCCAGCACGTCGCGCATGTACCGCCGGACCTCCTTGGAGATCAGGTCGTTGTGGTCGGTGTTGATGCGCTGCAGGTCGGTCGCCAAGGGGTTGACGGCTCGGCGCAGCTCGACGACCTCGCGCTTCATCAGGTAGATGTGCTCGATCTCGGTGGCGCTGTTGGGGGAGAAGACGTTCTCCTCCATCTCGTCGATGTCGGTCTCGACCAGGTCGGTGACGTCGAGGTAGTCGTCGACGACGTGATCGGCGATCGCGTGCATCACCGCGTATGGCCCCAGCTTGCAACTCGCCGGGTTGCGGTCGAACGTCTTGCGCACCCCGGCCAGGCCACCGTGCTCGCCGTGCCGCACCGTGACCACGAAGTCGCGCCCGACGAAGATCATGATCTCGCCGGTCTCGACGATCTCGCGCGTCTTCGCCACGGAGTCGTGGGCGACGTACTTGACCGTCTTCAGGACCAGGAACAGCGTGTCGTCGTAGCGCTCCAGCTTGGGGCGCTGGTGGGCGTGCACGGCGTCCTCCACGGCCAGCTCGTGCAGTCCGAAGACGTCGGCGACGGCCTGCATCTGATGGTCGTCGGGCTCGTGCAGCCCGATCCACACGAACGCGTCGATGCCGCCGAGTTCGAGTTCGCGCACCTTGGACAGCGCCGCCGCGTGGGTGTACTTGCCCGGCAGCCGCGACCCCTCGGAGTAGACGGCACAGTCGACCATCGCCCGGGCGACCGGAACGTGGATGGAGGCGGCGTCCGGGGCCGGGGACCGGCGTCCGGTCGGACGGTGTGCTTGCAGGGCGCGGAACGACGGCACGGGCGAACCTCCCTCGGCGGACCCCACGGGTGCCCGTTGGACGCCGCAGATGCTACGCCAATTACCTGGCAGCATCCCGTCGAACGAGCACCAAGCCCGGCCTGCCGACACCCCCGGTGCAGTAACGTGACGCGCGTGTCGGACAGCACCGTCGCCGCCTCGAGCGAGCGCACCCCGCAGGTCGTCGTCGACGACGCCGAGATCTTCGCAGCGCACGGGGGCGGCAAGCTCTCCGTCGGCCTGAAGACCCCACTGGACTCCCAGCGGGCACTGTCCATCGCCTACACGCCGGGCGTCGCGCAGGTCAGTCGTGCGATCGCCGGTGACCACACCCTCGCCGCGAAGTACACCTGGGCCAACCGCCTCGTCGCGGTCGTCAGCGACGGCAGCGCGGTCCTCGGTCTCGGCGACATCGGGCCCGCCGCGTCGCTGCCGGTGATGGAGGGCAAGAGCGCGCTGTTCAAGACGTTCGGCGGTCTCGACTCGATCCCCATCGTGCTCGCGACGAAGGATCCCGACGAGATCATCGAGACGCTGATCCGGTTGCGGCCCACGTTCGGCGCGGTCAACCTCGAGGACATCTCGGCGCCGCGGTGCTTCGAGATCGAGCGGCGTGCCATCGAGGCGCTGGACTGTCCGGTCATGCACGACGACCAGCACGGCACGGCCATCGTGGTGCTCGCCGCGCTGCTCGGTGCCTGCAAGGCGCTCGACCGCGACATGCACACCCTGAAGATCGTCATCTCCGGTGCTGGTGCGGCCGGGGTGGCGTGCGCGAACATCCTCCTGGCCGCCGGAATCCTGGACGTCACGGTGCTCGACAGCAAGGGCATCGTGCACAGCGGACGTGACGACCTCAATCCCTTCAAGGCCGAACTCGCGGGTCGGAGCAACCCGCGGGCCCTCACCGGCGGCATCGCCGAGGCGGTGGCCGGCGCCGACATGTTCCTCGGTCTGTCCGCGGGTCTGGTGCCCGAGGAGATCATCGCGACGATGGCGCCCAGGGGCATCGTCTTCGCGCTGTCGAATCCCGACCCGGAGATCCACCCCGACGCCGCCCGCAGGCACGCCGCCGTCGTCGCGACCGGACGCAGCGACTTCCCGAACCAGATCAACAACGTCCTGGCCTTCCCCGGCGTGTTCCGCGGCGCGCTCGACGCGCACGCGCGGCGCATCACCGAGGGCATGAAGGTCGCTGCGGCACAGGCGATCTTCTCCGTCGTCGGCGACGACCTCACGACGGACCACATCGTGCCCAGCGCCCTGGACCCGCGCGTCGGCCCCGCGGTCGCCGCGGCCGTCGCGGAAGCGTCGACGGTCTGAGCCGCTCGGTGCGCCGGTGGGCGGTGGCGCTGATGGCGCTGCTCCTCGTCGGCTGCAGTACCCCCGCGCCCGCCCCGTCGGTCGCCGTCGGCGCGACCGACGACGTCGAGTCGACGCTGCTGGCCCAGCTGTACGCAGCGGCACTGCGGTACTACGGCAGCGCCGCCCACGTCGAGACCAGCAGCGACCCGGTGGCCGACCTCGACACCGGCGACGTCCAGGTGGCGCCGGGGTTGACCGGCCGGTTGCTGACGAGGTTCGACCCCGGTTCGACCGCCCGCGCAGCCGAGCAGGTCTACCGGTCGATGGTGTCGGCACTCCCCGAGGGCGTCGCGGCGGGTGACTACGCGCAATCCGCCGACGACGAGCCCGCCGTCGCCGTCACCGAGCGGACGGCGCAGGCCTGGGGAGGCCGGGACGTCACCGCGCTGTCGCGCAACTGTGGCGACCTCGTCGCCGGAGCCGTCGCCGACGTCGTCACGCCACGCACCGTCGGGCCGTGCACGTTGGCCGAGCCGCGCGAATTCCGCGACCCCGCTGCGCTGTTCGGTGCGTTGCAGGCGGGCCGAATCGACATGGCCTGGACGTCCACGGCGGCGTCCGGCCTGCCCGACTGGGCGGTGGTGCTGACCGACCGCACGGCCCTGATCCGCGCGGACAACGTGGTGCCGCTCTACCGGCGCAACGAGTTGAGCGAACAGCAGGTACTGGCCCTCAATCAGATCGCCGGGGAACTCGACACCGGCTCACTCGCCGACATGCTGCGGCAGGCGCGCGAGGGCAAGGATCCCGGTGCGCTGGCGGCCGATTGGCTGTCGTCGCACCCGCTCGGACACTGACGGGTCAGTGGATGCCGGGCATGATCTTGCCGATCACCGAGGCGAACAGCCGCTGGTAACCCGAGCCCGTCAGGCGCACCAGGATGTCGAGCGCCTTGGCGTCGGCGCCGACGAGGACGCGGGCCTTGTTCTTGCGCACGGCGTCGAGGATGATCACGGCCGCCCTCTCGGGTGACGTGCTGGCCAGCTTCTTGTCGAACACGCGCGCGAAGGCCTCGGGGTCGATGCCCTCGGCGGCCGTGGCGTTGCGCGCGATGGCGGTCTTGATGCCACCGGGGTGCACCGTCGTCACCTTGACCGGTCGCTTGCCGGAGACCATCTCCTGCCGGAGCGACTCGGTGAACCCGCGGACGGCGAACTTCGCGGCGTTGTAGGCGGCCTGGCCGGGTACGGCGAAGATGCCGAAAAGGCTCGACACGTTGACGACGTGACCGTCGCCAGACTCGATGAGGTGGGGGAGGAACGCCTTGGTCCCGTTGACGACGCCCCAGAAGTCGACGTCCATGACGCGTTCGATGTCCTTGTAGGAGCTGATCTCGACGGCGCCGGTGAAGGCGATGCCCGCGTTGTTGTAGATCTGGTTGACCTTGCCGAAGTGCGCCTTGACGGCGTCGGCGTACAGCTCGAAGGCCTCGCGTTCGGTGACGTCGAGGCGGTCGGACTTCACCGGAGCGCCGATCGCCTTGATGCGCTCCTCGGTCACTGCCAGGCCCTCGGCGTTGACGTCGCTGATCGCGACGCTCGCGCCCGAGCGGGCCAGTTCGATGGCCAGTGCCTGTCCGATGCCGGATCCGGCGCCCGTGACGACCGCGACCTTGCCTGCGAAACCCTGCATGCCCACTCCTCGGATCACTATTCGACTCGTGTGCACCTTATCGGTACCGGCGGTATCACCGAAATCGGGTAACGAAAGATCGAACGGGGGCGAAGGACAGGACATGTTGCGCATCCGCACCCTGGCCATCGCGCCGCTCGCCCTGTCCGTCGGCATCGTGGGCGCCGCCGCGACCCTCGCAGCGCCCGCGCAGGCTGATCCCGGGGGCGACGCGTTCATCGGAGCGCTGTCGTCGGCGGGGCTGTCCGGCATCGACCCCGCCACCGCGGTGTCCGTCGGTCAGTCCGTGTGCCCGATGCTGTCGGAGCCCGGCCAGCAGATGGCCGACGTCGCATCCGGGGTGTCGGACGCGATCGGCCGCCCGCTCGGACCCGCGACGATGTTCACCGGCATCGCCATCTCGATGTTCTGCCCGGGCGCCGTCGCGTCGCTGGCGAACGGTCAGACGCCGTTCCCGCTGGGCATGCTGGGCATCTGACCCAGAGGTTTCTGCGTGGGGGCCGTCTGACCCGGCAGGCTGTCGGCCCCCACGCAGCATTCGTCGTTACACGGGAGCGCTGAGTTCCAGGTTGATCCCGTCGGGGTCCTGGAACGACAGGATCGCGATCCCGAACCCCTCGAGTTCGTTCACCTCGCCGTGCTCGACGCCGGCGTCGCCCAACTTGCCCGCGACCGCGTCGAGGGCGTCCTTCGACGGCATCGCGAAGCTGACGTGGTCGAGGCCCACCCGCGTCGAGTCGAACCGGTCACCGGCGTCGGCGACCGGTCGGAGCCCGAAGAGCGTGCCGCCCGTCTGGTACACCACGCCGCCGTACAGCTGCTCGGGGTCCGAGCGGACGGCGGGGTCGCCCGGGTCGCCCGGGGACTCCTTCGCGACGGCGAACCCCAGCACCCCCTCGTAGAAGGCGCGCGACCGCGCGAGGTCGGTCACGGTGATGCGGACGTGGTGCAGCCCGGTGCTGTCGATGAGTGCCATGCCGGTGGGGTACCCACGCGCCGATGCACGGCGTCGACCGGACGTGTGACCGTGCGGTGACGACCGGACCCCTCTCGCGAGCGTGCGCATTGTCGGGTTGTGCACCGGCGTGTCGCCCGCAGACACGCGCGCTCGCGGAAGGAGTTGAGGACGTCAGATCGGGGCGAACGCCTCGTCGATGATCTCCTGCTGCTCCACGGCGTGCACCTTCGAGCTGCCCGACGACGGTGCCGACATGGCGCGGCGCGAGATGCGCTTGATGCCGGTCAGCTTGTCGGGCAACAACTCCGGTAGCGAGAGCCCGAACGTGGGCCACGCCCCCTGGTTGGCCGGCTCCTCCTGCACCCAGCGGAACTGCTCGGCGTTCGGATACGCGTCGAGCGTCGCGTCGAGCCGGCGCCTCGGCAGCGGGTAGAGCTGCTCGACGCGCACGATCGCGACGTCGTCGCGGCCCTCCTTGGCCTTGCGGGCGGCGAGTTCGTAGTAGATCTTGCCGCTGGTCAGCAGGACGCGCGTCACCTTCGACCGGTCGCCGTCGCCGTCGGTGTACGTCGGCTCCTCCATGATCGAGCGGAACTTCTGCTCGGTGAAGTCGCGGATGTCGCTGACGGCGGCCTTGTTGCGCAGCATCGACTTCGGGGTGAAGACGATGAGCGGGCGGTGGATCCCGTCGAGGGAGTGGCGCCGCAGCAGGTGGAAGTAGTTGGCCGGCGTCGACGGCATCGCCACCGTCATCGACCCCTCCGCACACACCTGCAGGAAGCGTTCGATGCGACCCGACGTGTGGTCGGGGCCCTGGCCCTCGTGGCCGTGCGGCAGGAGCAGCACGACGTCGGACAGCTGGCCCCACTTGGCCTCACCGGAGCTGATGAACTCGTCGATGATGGACTGCGCGCCGTTGACGAAGTCGCCGAACTGTGCCTCCCACAGCACCATTGCGTCGGTGTTGCCCACCGAGTAGCCGTACTCGAAGCCCACCGCGGCGTACTCGGACAGCGCCGAGTCGTACACCATGAACTTGCCACCGGTCGGCGTGCCGTCGGTGTTGGTGGCGAGCAACTGGATCGGCGTGAACTCCGCGCCGGTCTTGCGGTCGATTATCACCGAGTGCCGCTGGGTGAACGTGCCGCGCCGGGTGTCCTGGCCGGACAGGCGGACGAGCTTGCCCTCCGAGACCAGGGACGCGAGTGCGAGCAGCTCGCCGAAGGCCCAGTCGATCTTGCCCTCGTACGCCATCTCTCGGCGCCTCTCGAGCACCGGCTTGACGCGCGGGTGCACCGAGAACTCCTCGGGGAACGCCAGATGCGCGTCGCCGATGCGGGCCAGCAGCGACTTGTCCACCGCGGTGTCGAGACCCTGCGGCGTCAGCTGGTCGGACTCGACCGACTCGCTGGGCTCGATGTCGTGCTTCTCGACGTCGCGGACCTCGTTGAACACCCGCTCGAGCTGGCCCTGGTAGTCGCGCAGGGCGTCCTCGGCCTCCTTCATCGAGATGTCGCCACGGCCGATGAGCGCCTCGGTGTAGGTCTTGCGGACACCGCGCTTGGTGTCGATGACGTCGTACATGTACGGCTGCGTCATCGACGGGTCGTCGCCCTCGTTGTGCCCGCGTCGGCGGTAGCACAGCATGTCGATGATGACGTCCTTCTTGAACTTCTGACGGAAGTCGATCGCCAGTCGGGCCACCCATGCCGCGGCCTCGGGATCGTCGCCGTTGACGTGGAAGATCGGCGCGCCGATCATCTTCGCGACGTCGGTGCAGTACTCGCTGGAGCGCGAGTTCTGCGGCGAGGTGGTGAAGCCGATCTGGTTGTTTACCACGATGTGGATGGTGCCGCCGGTGCGGTAGCCGCGCAGCAGCGCGAGGTTCAGCGTCTCGGCCACCACGCCCTGGCCGGCGAACGCCGCGTCGCCGTGCAGCATCAGCGGGACGACGGTGAAGCCGTCGGGTCCGTTGCCCTTGTCCAGCAGGTCCTGCTTGGCGCGCACCAGACCCTCGAGGACCGGGTCGACGGCCTCGAGGTGGCTCGGGTTGGCCACCAGCGACACCTCGATGTCGTTGTCGCCGAACATCTGGATGTAGGTGCCGTTGGCCCCCAGGTGGTACTTCACGTCGCCGGACCCGTGCGCCTGGCTCGGGTTCAGGTTGCCCTCGAACTCGCCGAAGATCTGCGAGTAGGGCTTGCCGACGATGTTGGCCAGCACGTTGAGCCTGCCGCGGTGCGGCATGCCGATGACGACCTCGTCGAGGCCGTGCTCGGCGGCCTGGTCGATGCAGGCGTCCATCATCGGGATGACGGTCTCGGCGCCCTCGAGCGAGAACCGCTTCTGCCCGACGTACTTGGTCTGCAGGAACGTCTCGAACGCCTCGGCGGCGTTGAGCTTGCTCAGGATGTACTTCTGCTCGGCGACCGTCGGCTTGTCGTGCTTGACCTCGACGCGGTCCCGGATCCACTTCTGCTGCTCGGGTTCCAGGATGTGGGTGTACTCGACGCCGACGTGGCGGCAGTACGCGTCGCGCAGCACCGACAGGACGTCGCGCAGCTTCTTGTACTCGGCGCCCGCGAACCCGTCGACCTTGAAGGCCCGGTCCAGGTCCCACAGCGTCAGGCCGTGGGAGTTGACGTCGAGGTCGGGGTGGCTGCGGAAGCGCGTCTTGTCGAGCCGCAGCGGGTCGACGTCGGCCATCAGGTGACCTCGGTTGCGGTACGCCGCGATCAACTCGATGATCCGGGCGTTCTTGTCGGTGATCGCGTCCGGGTTGTCGGTGCGCCAGCGGACGGGCTCGTAGGGGATGCCCAGCTCGCGGAAGATCTCGTCGAAGAAGTCGTCGCTCAGCAGCAGGTTGTGGATCGTGCGCAGGAAGTCACCGGACTCCGCACCCTGGATGATGCGGTGGTCGTAGGTGCTCGTCAGCGTGATGAGCTTGCCGACGCCCAGCTCGTTGATGCGTTCCTCGCTCGCGCCCTGGAACTCGGCCGGGTACTCCATGGCACCGGCGCCGATGATGGCGCCCTGGTTGCGCATGAGGCGCGGCACCGAGTGCACGGTGCCGATCGTGCCGGGGTTGGTGAGCGAGATGGTGACGCCGGAGAAGTCCTCGGCGGTCAGCTTGCCGTCGCGGGCCCGTCGCACGATGTCCTCGTAGGCGGCGATGAACTGACCGAACCGCATGGTCTCGGTCTTCTTGATCGCGGCGACGACGAGGGTGCGGTTGCCGTCCTTGCCGGGTAGGTCGATCGCCAGGCCGAGGTTGGTGTGGGCCGGCGTGACGATGTTCGGCTTGCCGTCGACCTCGGCGAAGTGGCGGTTCATCGACGGGAACGTCTTGACGGCCTGCACGATGGCATAGCCCAGCAGGTGGGTGAAGCTGATCTTGCCGCCGCGGGTGCGCTTGAGGTGGTTGTTGATGACGACACGGTTGTCGATCATCAGCTTCGCGGGGATGGCCCGGACGCTCGTGGCGGTCGGCACCTCCAGTGAGGCGCTCATGTTCTTGGCGACGGCTGCCGCGGCACCGCGCAGCACCTGGGTCTGGTCGTCCTCGGACGGCGGCGGACCCGAGGGCGCCTTCGGCTTGGCCGGTTCCGGGTTGGCGGCGGTCGCCGACGTCGCCGGCTTGGTCGCGGGGGCCGCGGGCTTGTCCGACGACTTGGCCGGTTCGGCCTG
Organism: Mycolicibacterium sediminis; assembly: GCF_010731735.1. GTDB lineage: Bacteria > Actinomycetota > Actinomycetes > Mycobacteriales > Mycobacteriaceae > Mycobacterium > Mycobacterium sediminis. The sequence continues at coordinate 5,556,085 of NZ_AP022588.1, read as the reverse complement.
CTGAGCCTTGGGAGCCTCGGGCTTCTTCTCGGGTGCCTTGGCGGGCTTATCGGGCGTCTTCTGAGGTTCCTTCGCGCCGTTCGACGACGCGGCGGACTGTCCGGGTGGCGGGGCGGGAGCTGCGGTGGGAGGCGTCTTGGGTCCGCCGCCATTCGAGCCGTTCGCGCTCACCGTCGCGGTCGTTCCGGTCGTCGGTTCCGGTGAGTAGTCGACGAGGAACTCGTGCCAACTCGGGTCCACCGAGGAGGGATCCTCCCGGAACTTGCGGTACATCTCCTCGACCAGCCATTCGTTCTGTCCGAATGGTGAAGGTGAACTGCTCACGGCAGCTGTCGCCTCGATTCCTTCTGCCCTGTGCGAGCAGGCACGTGCCCGCTCGGCGTCTGTCTGCGGTATGGCTCGCCCTTGCGCCACCTTCCAGGCTATCCCGCGCGAACCTGGCAGACCACGGCAACGGGCTTATGGTCGTTGTGATCGCCGGGCGACGGCGGGTCGGCGGCGTCGACCGGTCGTCCCACCGCGGCAAACGGCTCCTACTGGCGAGGGGCGGGCAGCACGCGCAGCGTCGACGGCCACCGCGGCGGCGGCGGTCCGAACGCCGTCCGCGAGTTCGCGATGATCTTCTTGCCCATCATCCGGTTGCCGACGCCGCCGACCACCGCGCCGACCCCGACCGGCAGCAACTTCCCGAACGCGATCGCGCCGCGCTTGAGGGTGTACCGCTTGACGAAGTACTTCAGCAGCCGGGAGTTCAGTTGTGACACCGCGGGCAGGGGCAGCGACGCGGCGCCGTCGGCGAGCCAGGCGCCGCTGGTGCGGCCGGGTCCGACGAGGTCCATCACCGCGTGCCTGCCGTCCTCGCCGACCAGGACCGCCAGCACCAGGGCGCGGCGGCGCTCGCGGTGGTCGGCGGGGATGCCGTAGACCTCGGCGCGCGCCAGCACGTAGACGGCGGTCGCCTCGAGGAAGACCACGGTCTCTCCCGCGACGGCCGACATCGCGACCAGCGTGCCGATGCCGGGGAACGCGGCGGCCGATCCGACCGCGGCGCCGCTGGCCATCACCATCGCGACGTATTGCTTCTCCAGTTTCGCGACGATCTCCGCCGGCGTCGCCCCGGGATTGCCGTCGCGCAGCTTGTCGACGAAGGCCTTGACCGCGGGTCCCTGTACCCGGGCGCCGCGCTCGATGATCTGCGACAGCGCCTTGACCGCGGCGCTCGGGTCGTCGCCGCCGTCCGGCTGCGAGTCCCTGGTGCGAAACCGTGCGCTCACGGGCCAGCCCCCTCCTCGAGTGAACCTCCAGGTTAACGCCCCGTCACCGAACCGCCGCGGAACCCGGACGCACCGTCGTGACACTGGTCACCGTGAGCGCTTCGTCCCCTGCGGGAACAGAATATTGATATGCATTGCTAACCATCTTCATGGCAGCATCGCAGCACGTGGACGTTCGTAGCGCCGCGCCGCCGGCAACCGACCCGACCCGGGTGCCCAGCCGCACCCGGATGATCGTGGTCCTCGGCCTGCTGGTCGCGCTGGGGCCGCTCACCATCGACATGTACCTCCCGGCGTTGCCGAAGATCGCCGACGAGCTGTCCGTCTCGTCGTCGATCGTCCAGCTCACCCTCACCGGCACGCTCGCGGGTCTCGCACTGGGCCAGATCGTCATCGGCCCGCTCTCCGACTCGCTGGGCCGCCGACGCCCGCTGATGGCCGGGATCGTCCTGCACATGATCGCGTCGGTGTTCTGCCTGCTGGCCCCGAACATCGCGATCCTCGGCATCGCCCGCGGCCTGCAGGGCATGGGAGCCGCCGCCACGATGGTCGTGTCGATCGCGATCGTAGGCGACCTCTTCTCCGGCTCGGCGGCCGCCACCGTGATGTCCCGGCTGATGCTCGTCCTCGGCGTCGCCCCGGTGCTCGCGCCGTCGCTGGGTGCGGCAGTCCTGCTGCACGGCTCCTGGCACTGGGTGTTCGCCGTGCTGGTGGTCCTCGCCGGTGCGCTGCTGCTGATGGCCGTCCTCGCCCTGCCCGAGACGCTGCCCGTGGCACACCGCAGGCCGCTGCGCGTGAAGGGCATCGTCTCGACCTACGGCGAGCTGCTCCGCGACACCAAGTTCGTCATCCTGGTCCTCGTCGCCGCGCTGGGCATGTCCGGGCTGTTCGCCTACATCGCCGGCGCCTCGTTCGTCCTGCAGGGCCGCTACGGTCTCGATCAGCAGTCGTTCGCGCTGGTCTTCGGCATCGGCGCGGTCGCGCTCATCGGCGCCACCCAGTTCAACGTCGTGCTGCTGCGCCGGTTCACGCCGCAGTACATCGTGGTGCGGGCGCTCATCGCCTCGGCGGTCCTCGGGTTCGTCTTCGTGAGCCTGGCCGTCGCGAACGTCGGCGGGCTGGCCGCGTTCGTCGTCCCGGTGTGGCTGATCCTCGCGACGATGGGCCTGGTGATGCCGAATGCGCCGGCCATCGCGCTGTCCCGTCACCAGGAGGCGTCGGGGACGTCCGCCGCGCTGCTGGGGGCTGCGCAGTTCGGCCTCGGCGCCGTCGTGGCGCCGCTGGTGGGAGTGCTCGGCAACGACGAACTCGCGCTCGCGGTCGTCATGACCGCGGGGATGGTCATCGCCCTGGTGGCGCTGCTGGCCTCGGGTGCGTCGCGCTCGACCGGTGACGACGAGGTCTCCGACGTGGTTGCCGCCAGGGGAGTTCCCAAGGCGGTCTGACCCTCGCCGGACCGACTTGTCGCGATCCAGAACCGTCCGTAGCGTCGGGTTCGGCTCGTTCGACATCGACTTGGACACCAGAACAGTGCAGACACCTTCGTCGTGGGCGGCGGTCACGCCCACCCATCTCCCGGACACCCGCAGAGCGGGTCGGCCGGTGCTCGGCGACGGCCCACTAGGGCTACGGCCGTGACGGCGGCGATCGAGGCACTGCGCCGCGTCCGGGCCACGACCCCGCAGTCGGCGAATCCGTGGCATGCGCTGTGGGCGATGATGGTCGGCTTCTTCATGATCCTGGTCGACGCGACGATCGTCGCGGTCGCCAACCCGTCGATCATGGACGACCTGCGCACCGACTACGACGCGGTCATCTGGGTGACGAGCGCCTACCTGCTCGCCTACGCGGTGCCCCTGCTGTTGGCCGGTCGGCTCGGCGACCGGTACGGACCCAAGAACCTGTACCTCGTCGGTTTGCTGGTGTTCACCGCGGCGTCGCTGTGGTGCGGGCTCGCGGGCACGGTCGAAGTATTGATCGCCGCGCGCGTCGTGCAGGGCGTCGGCGCGGCCCTGCTCACCCCGCAGACCCTCTCGGCGATCACGCGGCTCTTCCCGGCCGACCGCCGTGGCGTCGCGCTCAGCATCTGGGGTGCGACCGCCGGCGTCGCGACGCTCGTCGGCCCGCTGGCGGGCGGACTGCTCGTCGGCGGCCTGGGCTGGCACTGGATCTTCATCGTCAACGTGCCCATCGGGATCGCCGGCCTGGCGCTCGCGTACTGGTTCGTGCCGTCCCTGCCCACTGAGAAGCGCGGGTTCGACGTGCCCGGCGTGGTGCTGTCGGGCCTCGGGATGTTCCTCATCGTGTTCGCGCTGCAGGAGGGGCAGTCGCACGACTGGGCACCCTGGATCTGGGGCATGGTCGCGGCGGGCGTCGGGGCCATGGCCGGGTTCGTCTACTGGCAGTCCGTCAACCCCGGTGAACCGCTGATCCCGCTGCGCATCTTCCGGGACAACGACTTCAGCCTGTCCAATCTCGGCATCTCGGTCATCGGCTTCGCCGTGACGGCGATGATCCTGCCGCTGATGTTCTATGCGCAGGCGGTGGCGGGCCTGTCGCCCACGCGCGCCGCGCTGCTCACCGCGCCGATGGCGATCGCCTCGGGTGGGCTGGCGCCGGTGGTCGGCAAGCTGGTAGACCGGTTCCCGCCGACCCCGATCGTCGGGTTCGGCTTCTCGGCGCTGGCCATCGCCCTGACGTGGCTGTCGGTGGAGATGACGGACACCACGCCGATCTGGCGGCTGGTGCTCCCGCTGGCACTGATCGGCATCGGCATGGCGTTCATCTGGTCGCCACTCGCCGCCACGGCGACGCGACACCTGCCACCGGACCTGGCGGGCGCGGGCTCCGGTGTCTACAACACGATGCGGCAGGTCGGCGGCGTGCTCGGCAGCGCCGGCATGGCCGCCTTCATGACGTCGCGCATCGCCGCCGAGATGCCCGGCGGCGGCGCGCGGCCCCCGGGTGCGGAGGGGGCCATCACGGCGCTGCCCGAGCAACTGCAGGTCCCGTTCTCGGCCGCGCTGTCCCAGGCGCTGCTGCTGCCCGCCTTCGTCTCACTACTCGGCGTGATCGCCGCGCTGTTCCTGCGTGGCTACGGACGTGAGCCGGCGCCCACCGTGCCCGGCAGCGTCCGTCCGATCCGACGTGGTGACCGCCGCCCGCGCGCGGACCACGACTACTTCCGCGACGACGACGACTACGTCGAGTACACCGTCGAGTGGGACGACCCGGTGCCCGCGGCTCCCGTCGTCCCGCCGATACCGCCGCCTCCCGCCGACGACACCTCGACGGACCGGTTCGTCGCGCACGTCGACCATCCGCTGCCGGCTCCCGCCGACGAGTGGCGCGGGGGCCCGGTCGACTCCTGGGAGCACCTGCTCGAGGACGAGCCGTCCCTGGTCGTGGGCGCGGGAGCGGATGCGGAGGTGGTGGATGCGGTGGTCGATTTCGCGGTGGCGGACGCGGCCACCGACGTGCACCCCGTGGTCGAGCCGGTCGCGGTCGAGCCGATCGAGCCGATCGCCGTCGAGCCGGTCGCTCTCACTCCGGTCCGGCAGAACGGTTCGGTCCTCGACGGACTGCCCAACGACGGGCCGCCGCCCGCCGACGACCGGCCGTGGCGCAGCATGCTGGACCTGCTGCTCGACAAGGAGACGCCACCGGCCCCGTCGCACAACGGCTTCCACGTCGACGACCAGCCGTCGGGTGGCCGGCACAGCCGCGGTGACGGCGACGCGGGCACCTACGGCAAGCACTCGATGCCGTTCCGCGAGTAGCCCCTTCCCCGCGAGCAGTCGTGAACTCCCCTCGTGGCACACGATTCAGGGGAGTTCACGACTGCTCGCGAGGGTCAGGGGAACAGCACGGCGGGGTTGAGGTAGCCGTCGGGATCGAAGGCCGCCTTCACTGCGCGCATCGCCGCGACATCGGCGTCGGTGCGCGACATCGACAGGTAGTCGCGCTTGATGCTCCCGACGCCGTGCTCCGAGCTGACGTTGCCGCCGTGTTCGGCGATCAGCGCCATCATCGCCGCGTAGAGCGCCCGTTCGGCGTCACCCTCCAGCGTGCAGCGCACCAGGTTGAGGTGCAGGTTGCCCTCGCCGACGTGGCCGAACAGCACCGGGATGGCGTCGGGCGCGTGCTCGGCGACCAAAGCCGTTGCTGCCGAGACGAACCCGTCGGTCCTGCCCAGTGGCAGCGACACGTCGAACTTCAGCGGTGGGCCGCACACGCCGAGCACGTCGCCGATGCCCTCCCGCACGGCCCAAAGTCGTTGCGAGGCAGCGCTGTCCATGCCGACCGCGGGCTCGCCGACGAGGTCCGCTTCGGCGAGGAGTTCCGCGAGACGCTCGGTCGGATCGACGTCGCCGGCCAGCTCGACCAGGAGGTGCCAGGCCCCGTCGACGGGGGACGCGACGCCGAGGTGCTCGGCGGTCAGGTCGCTCCCCCTCGCGTCGATCAGTTCGCACGCGGCGATGCCGTCGACGTCCCGGAACACGCTGCTGGTGGCCAGCAGCGCGTCGAGGTCGGCGAACCCGGCGACGGCCGTCACCCGGTGCCGCGGTGTCGGATGCAGTCGGACGTCGACGGCGGTGATGACCCCGAGCGTGCCCTCGGCGCCCACGAACAGCGACGTCAGGTCGTACCCCGTGTTGTCGCTGCGCACCTCGCTGTGCCGCCGCACGATGGTCCCGTCGGGAAGTGCGACGTCGATTCCGAGGATCTGCTCGGCGGTGTTGCCGTACCGCACGGTGCGCAGCCCGCCGGCGTTCGTCGACGCCATGCCGCCGATCGTGGCGGTGTCCCGTGAGGCGAGGTCGACCCCGAAGACGAGGGCGGCGTCGGCGGCGGCCTCCTGCAGTGCGGCGGCGGTGACACCGGCACCCACCCGCATGCGTCGCTCGCGCACGTCGACCGGCCCGATGTCGCGGAGTCGCTCGGTGGACAGCAGGACGTCGTCGTGTTCGGGCACGGTGCCCGCGACGAGCGACGTCCGGCCGCCCTGGATCGTCACGGGGACGCTGGCGTCGCGGCACGCGACGAGGACCGAGGCGACCTCGACGTCCGAGCCCGGCCGGACCAGCGCGGAGGCCCGGCCCCGGTAGCGGCCGGTGTAGTCGACGCAGCGGCCGGCAAGGACGTCGGGATCGACGCTGACGTGCTGCGCGCCGACGATCTCAGCGAGGCGGGACGGCAGCGTTTCGGTCACGACGCGGGTCTATCACAGGTCGCGCTGCGGTGTCGCCAGGGACAAGAACGCCCCGAGGCCGATCAACCCGTCCGGCGTGGACGGCAGGTACTCGGTGAGGTAGCTCGACCGGACGACGAACGCCGCGTACTTCGCCCGGCTGATCGCGACGTTGAGCCGATTCCGGTTGAGCAGGAACGAGATTCCCCGCGGCGCGTCGTCGGCGCTCGACGCCGTCATCGACACGAACACGACGGGAGCCTGCCTGCCCTGGAACTTGTCGACGGTGCCGACCTCGACCTCGGACAGGCCGGCGGCGTCCAGTCGGCGCCGCAGCGTCACCACCTGCGCGTTGTACGGCGTGACGATCAGGACGTGCCGCGCGGCGAGTGCGACCGTGCCGTCCTCGTCGGTCCACGCGCTGCCGAGCAGGCGCTGGATCGCCGCGACGATCGCATCGGCCTCCTCGGGGCTGTCGGTCGAGTTGCCGTCGTGGTCGACCTCGAGGACCCGGACGCCCGGGGCGACGCCGTCGAGGTGTCGCGCGCCGCTGACCTCCTCCGCCGACGACAGTCGGCCGTCGTAGGACAGCCGCGACACCGGCCGGCAGACGTCGGGATGCATGCGATAGGACAGGTCGAGGAAGTACCCGCGTTCGGGCGGCAGCGTGTGGTGGCCGTCCACCAGCCAGCCGAGGGCAGACCGGTCGACGGGTTCGGGATGGGTGCCCTGGCTGACCTGGGGGAGCTGCTGCGGGTCGCCGAGCAGCAGGAGGTTCCGCGCCGACGCCGCCACGGCGATGGTGCCGGCCAGGCTGAACTGGCCCGCCTCCTCGATCACCAGCAGGTCGAGGCTGAGCCGCGGGACGCGGTTCTCGTTCGCGAAGTCCCATGCCGTACCGCCGATCACGCAGCCGTCGTGGTCGGCGACGAAGGCGGGATAGTCCTTCTCCTTCAGGTCCACCCACGGTGCGTCCGGGCTCTTCTTCTTGCCGACGCGCGATCCGTCGACACCTGCGCGCAGAACGTCGGCGAACAGGTTCTCGACCACGGCGTGCGACTGTGCGACCACGCCGATCCGCCAACCGTGCTCGTCGACCAGGCGGGCGATGACCTTCGCCGACGTGTACGTCTTGCCGGTGCCAGGCGGGCCGTGCACCGCGACATAGGACGAGTCGAGATCGAGCAGTGCGGCGGTGATGTCGTCGGCGACGACACCGGTGCGGGGGAGCGGCCCGGCGCGCAGGGTGCGCGGCGGGCGGCGCAGCAGGATGTCGGTCACCGCGTCCGCGGGCAGGTTGGGCAGGCCGGCGCCGACGAGGGCCGCCGTCGCGGAGATGGCTTCCTTCAGCGGCTTGGTGGGCACCGGTGAACCGGGTGTGAGCGCGAAGGGCAGCTGGTCGAAGACGTCGCCACCCGTGGGCTGCTTCTCGACGATCACCACCTCGGTGGGCGCCTCGGGGTCGTTGCATTCGATCACCGTCACGCCGACGAACCCGCGACGGTCGGGGTCCTCCGCGGTGCCGACGGGTGCGGGCGGGTCGTAGAGGGCGAACATGTCGTGCGACAGATCGCCGTTCGCGATCTCGCCGATCAGTCGGACGTGGCGCTGTGGCTTGCGGGCCTTGGGTGGCTGGTGCCAATCGGTGACGACCTCACCGCGGTCGGCGACGAAGACGGATCCGTTGTCGGCCCACTCCTCGACGGGGTTGTTCACCCGGTCGAAGTGCGCCCACCAGAACGGCTTGTCCTCGCGCTCGTGATAGCCGCGTGCCGCCGAGAACATCGCCACCGCAGTCTGTTCCGCGGTGCGCTCCTCCACGCCGTCTCCGGCGAACGACATCAGCGTGCGCTCGAGATCGTCGGCCTTCTCGACGCGTGCCTTGGCGTCGTCGTCGCGAACGGGCTGCGGACCGCGCGGCGGCACCCCCGATTCGATGGCGCGCGCCATCAACCAGTCGCGCAGCCGGCGCGTCGACCGGCAGTCGTAGCGGTTGTAGTCCTCGATCTCCTTGAGGACGGCGTCGGCCTCGGCAATGTGCCCCTCGTTGCGCAGCGCGCAGTAGCGGGCGTACTGCGTGATCGAGTCGGTGGCGGTGGTCACCTCGCCGTCGCGCAGCTCGTTGCCCATGTAGAGCGGCTCGAGGTACTTGATGCTGTAGCTCTCGGTGCCGACTCGAATGCTCTTGCGCACCAACGGGTAGAGGTCGACCAGGATGCCGTTGCGCAGCAGGTCGTCGACGTCGTTCTCGCCGACGCCGTAGCGTCCCGCGAGCCGCAGCAGCGTGCTCTTCTCGTAGGCTGCGTAGTGGTAGACGTGCATGCCCGGATGGCGCTTGAGCCGCTTGCGGACGAACGCGAGGAAGTCGACGAGGGCCTGACGTTCACTCGCGCGGTCGTGCGCCCAGTACGGGGTGAACTCGTCGCCGACGGTCAGCACGCCCCACAGGTATTCGAGGCCCCACTCCCGTCCGTTGACCGTCCACAGTGGGTCTCCCTCGAAGTCGAAGAAGAGGTCGCCCCTGTCCGCATCGGGTAGCACCATCAGGGGCTGCGGGTCGATCACGCGGTAGGGCGGCTTGCCGTCGACGCGCTCGGCGACCTGCAGCCGGGCCTGCTCGGTCAGCGCGGTCAGCGTGCGGGTCGACACCTCCGGCACCGGCCCGGTGTGCTCCGCCAGCGCGTGCAGCGTGGTGACGCCGGCGTCGAGCAGTCGGGCGCGCTGCGTGACCCGCATGCCCGCGACGAGCAGCAGGTCGTCGCTCTCCCGCACTCGCACCTCGCACTCGGCGCATCGGAAGCAGGCGCGGACGCCCTCGTCGGCCCACTCGACGGCCGACCCGCCGGCCAGGTGGTCGTCGAGGAGCCGCTCGAGGGCCGCTCGGCGGGGCAGGTAGACGGGCAGCAGTTCGTCGACCCGGTAGGTGGCGATCGTGCCGTCGCCGAGCACGAGTTCGACGTCGTCGGCCACCGGGACCCCGCTGCGGGCGAGGGCGTCGGCGTAGGCGGCCAGCTGCAGCAGCGCCTCCACCTTCACCGAGCGGGCGAGCTTGGTGTCGCGGAGCCGGTACCGGCCTTCGTCGAGGACCAGGAAGTCGGCGAATCCGACGAAGCGGCCGTCGAACATCGCCGCCTGGTAGACGGCGGGCGCCCGTCGCTCGACGGCCGCCCAGGTGGCCTCGGCCGCGGCGATGAGTCCCTCGACGGTGTAGGTCGGCTTCCCGATGACGACGACGTTGCCGTCCGCCTCCGCCGCGTCGTCGCGCAGCTCGTCGAGGTGCCGGCGCTCGTGCTCGAGTCCGAGCGCGGCGGTGCGGGCGAGCAGCTCGTCGTCCGACGACACCTTCGGCCCCCAGCCGAGCTGGGCGTCGAACGACCGCAGCAGCGCATACTCGCATCTCGCCGCGGCGGCGAGATCCGAAGCGCTGTAGACGACTTGGCCGTCGCTGGTCAGGAACACGCCCGCCACTGTAGGTCAGGGGTCCGACGCGGCTGCGCCCCCGCGCCGCTGCCCCTTCCGCGCCGAAACGGCATTCCCTGTCGTCACCGGGCCCTGTGCACAACTACTGCTGCTGTCTCGACGACTGTCGGACCGGCGACGGACGCTTCCGCCATGGCAATCGTCTTCCTCGGCAGCGAGGCCCTCGACCGCAAGCAGGTGACGTGGGGGCAACTCCGGCGGCACTACCGCGCGATCTATCCGGACGTGTACCTGCCGGTGATCGCCGAGCCGTCGCTCTACGCGAACACCGTCGGCGCGTGGCTGTGGTCGAAGCGGCGCGGACCGATCACCGGTCGCGCGGCCGCGGCCTTGCACGGCGCGAAGTGGGTGGCCGAGACGACGCCGGTCGAGATCATGTGGACCAACAACCGGCCGCCACCCGGGATCATCACGCGCGACAACCACTTCCTCTACGACGACGTCATGGAGATGGACGGCATGGCGGTGGCGACCCCGCAGCGAGCGGCGTACGACCTGGCGAGGTTCCTGCCGCGCGACCAGGCCGTCGCGCACCTCGACGCGCTCGCGGGTGCGACGGGTCTTGCGGCCGACCACGTCGCGCCGCTGATCCACAGGTACAAGGGTGCCCGTGGCATCCGAGGGCTGCGTGCCGCGGTGGACCTGATGGACGGCGGGGCGCAGTCGCCGAAGGAGACGTGGCTGCGGCTGCTGCTGATCGACGCCGGGTATCCCCGCCCCCGGACTCAGATCCCGCTCCTCGACGACTGGGGCAGCGAGTTCGCGTTCCTCGACATGGGCTGGGAAGACGTGCGAATCGCCGTGGAGTACGACGGCGACCAGCACCGCACCGACCGCCGGCAGTACGCCTGGGACGTCAAGCGGCTTCGACTCGTCGCGGAGCACGACTGGCTGCACGTGAAGGTGATCGCCGAGGACCGGCCGCGCGATGTCCTCGAGCGCGTCGGGCAGGCATGGGCGGCGCGGGGCGTGGCGGTGCCGGGCCCGCAGATGGGGGACTCGACGTCGCGGCGAGCGTCACCGCGGCGAGCGCCATCGCGGCGAGCCAGTAATCACGGTCGCTGAGACGGCCGCTCCGCGACAGGGAATGCCGTTTCGGCGAAAAACCAGCAGCGGCGAGAGGCCGCGGCTAGCCGGTGTTGCCGATCAGCTCCACGCCGCTGCCGTTCCACCGGAAGCGCACGACGCTCTTGAGGCTCGTCATGTCGTTGGAGTACATCAGCGCGACGGTGTCGCCGGTCGTCGCGGCGTCGTCGATGCCGTTGAAACCGTAGGTGTCGGGCACGCCGGTGGGGATGAACTTGCCGAGGTGGAACAGCACCGCCCGGGTGTTGGGGTTGGCGGCGTTGGTGTTGGCCTTGACGATGACCGCAGACAGCGGCGCGCACTCGTTGTAGTTGCCTGCCAGCGGCTCGGAACTCCACGGCTGATCGCTGCGGGGGTCACGGGGGAGGTCGGAGACGGCCTTGGCGATCTCGGGGGCGGCGAGGTTCACCGCGCACGGATCGGCCGGGGCGGGCGTCGTGGTCGGGCCCGCCGCGACGGTGGGGTCGGGAGCGGGCGGGGCGCTCGACGCCGTCGGGCTGCCGGGAGCCGTGCCCTCCGGGGTCTTGGAGACGGTCGAGTCGCTGGACCCGCACCCCGCGAGAGCCACGGCCGCGGCGACGACGAGCGGAACCACCACGGCGCGAGAGTGCCGTCGCATCACCCGTCCGGCTCTAATTTCCCGTCGCTCTGCTCGCCCCACGCGCATCACAACAGGGCACGGTACCCGCCCGGTTGGCCGCGAGGCGGTTGGTGGCGTCGGGAACCCGTAGACTTACACACCGATGACGTCGCCCGAATCGGAAGCCCACGGCCCCGAGACCACCTTTGCCGACCTGCAGATACACCCCAAGGTGCTGCAGGCCCTCTCCGACGTCGGCTACGAGTCGCCGTCGGCCATCCAAGCCGAGACCATCCCCGCGATGATGGCCGGCTCCGACGTGGTCGGACTCGCTCAGACCGGCACCGGCAAGACCGCTGCCTTCGCGATCCCGATCCTGTCGAAGATCGACACCGAGAGCCGCACCACGCAGGCGCTCGTCCTGGCGCCCACCCGCGAGTTGGCCCTCCAGGTCGCCGAGGCGTTCAGCCGCTACGGCGCTCACCTGCGCGTCAACGTGCTGCCGATCTACGGCGGCACGTCCTACGGTCCGCAGCTCGCGGGACTCAAGCGGGGCGCGCAGGTCGTCGTCGGTACGCCCGGCCGCGTGATCGACCACCTCGAGAAGGGCAGCCTCGACGTCTCGCACCTCGACTACATGGTGCTCGACGAGGCCGACGAGATGCTGCAGATGGGCTTCGCCGAGGACGTCGAGAAGATCCTCGCCGAGACCCCCGAGTACAAGCAGGTCGCGCTGTTCTCGGCGACCATGCCGCCGGCGATCCGCAAGATCACCAGCAAGTACCTGCACGACCCGGTCGAGGTCACGGTCAAGTCGAAGACCCAGACCGCCGAGAACATCACCCAGCGCTACATCCAGGTGTCCGGCCATCGCAAGATGGACGCGATCACGCGGCTGCTCGAGGTCGAGCCGTTCGAGGCGATGATCGTGTTCGTCCGCACCAAGCAGGCCACCGAGGAGGTCGCCGAGAAGCTGCGGGCGCGCGGCTTCAACGCCGCCGCCATCAACGGTGACATCGCCCAGGCCGCCCGCGAGCGCACGATCGCGCAGCTCAAGGACGGCACGATCGACATCCTCGTCGCGACCGACGTCGCCGCCCGCGGTCTGGACGTCGAGCGCATCTCGCACGTGCTGAACTACGACATCCCGCACGACCCCGAGTCGTACGTGCACCGCATCGGTCGCACCGGCCGCGCCGGGCGTGCGGGCACCGCGCTGCTGTTCGTCTCGCCCCGCGAGCGGCACCTGCTGAACTCCATCGAGCGGGTGACCCGGCAGAAGCTCGTCGAGTCGCAGCTGCCGTCGGTCGACGACGTCAACGCCCAGCGGGTGGAGAAGTTCCGCGAGTCGATCACGAACGGCCTGAGCAACCCGGGCATCGATCTGTTCCGCAAGCTGATCGAGGAGTACGAGCGCGACAACGACGTGCCGATGGCCGACGTCGCCGCCGCGTTGGCATTGCAGAGCCACGACGGTGGCGAGTTCCTGATGACGGAGCCCCCACCCGAGAAGCGCCGCGAGCGTCCCGAGCGCGACTCCCGCGACGACGGGCCGCCGCGCAAGCGCCGCGACACCCGTGACGATCTGGCCACGTACCGCATCGCGGTCGGCAAGAACCACCGGGTCATGCCCGGCGCCATCGTGGGTGCCATCGCCAACGAGGGCGGGCTGCACCGCAGCGACTTCGGGCACATCTCCATCCGGCCGGACTACTCGCTGGTCGAACTGCCCAAGAAGCTCTCCAGCGAGACGTTGAAGAAGCTGGAGCGCACCAAGATTCAGGGCATGCCGATCAAACTGGTGCTCGATCGCGGACCCAAGCCCTTTAGAGGCAACAAGCCGAGGTGACGTTCCGGGCGAGCGGAGCGGCGGGTGATGCTCCGGGGGAGGCGGGACGAGGGGCCGACGTGCGGCCCGATGCGGCCGAGGGTGGTCTGGAGGCCACCGGCCCCGGCCGGGTCGGCTCGCTCACGGGCGTACGTGCGCTCGCCGCGATCCTCGTGGTGCTGACGCACGCGGCGTACACCACCGGCAAGTACACCCACGGCTATGCCGGACTCGTCTACTCCCGCATGGAGATCGGCGTACCGATCTTCTTCGTGCTGTCGGGGTTCCTGCTGTTCGGCCCGTGGGTGCGTGCCACCGCGTCCGCTCGCGAGGCGCCGTCGGTGCGCCGCTACGCCTGGCACCGCGTGCGACGCATCATGCCGGCCTACGTCGTGACCGTGCTGGTGGCGTACGCGATCTACCACTTCCGCCACGCCGGGCCCAACCCCGGCCACACGTGGGAGGGACTGCTCCGCAACCTCACCCTGACCCAGATATACACCGATCACTACTGGATCACCTTCCTGCACCAGGGGTTGACGCAGATGTGGAGCCTGGCCGTCGAGGCCGCGTTCTACGTCGCGCTGCCGCTGCTGGCCTACCTGCTGCTGGTCGTGCTGTGCCGCAGGCAGTGGCGGCCGGGCCTGCTGCTCGGTGGTCTGGCGGCGCTGACGCTGATCACGCCGGCGTGGCTGGTGCTGGTGCACGTCACGCACTTCCTGCCCGACGGCGCGAAGCTTTGGCTGCCGACGTATCTCGCCTGGTTCGTGGGCGGCATGCTGCTCGCGGTGCTCCGCGAGATGCGCGTGCGCGCCTACGCGCTGGTCTGCATCCCGCTGGCGCTGGTGTGCTACCTCATCGCGTCGACGCCGCTGACCGGCGCGCCGACGACGTCGCCGTCGGAACTCCGCGAGGGGATCGCCAAGGCGGTCTTCTACGCCGTCATCTCGACGCTGATCGTGGCGCCGTTGGCGCTGGGGGACCGCGGGCTGTTCGCGCGGGCCATGGCGAGCCGACCGATGGTCTTCCTCGGTGAGATCTCCTACGAGATCTTCCTGATCCACCTCGTCACCATGGAGTTGGTGATGGTCGAGATCCTGCACTTCCCGATCTACACCGGGTCGACGTTCTGGCTGTTCGTGGCGACGATGGTCGTGACGGTGCCGCTGGCGTGGGTGCTGCACCGCTTCACACGCGTCCGCTCCTGACACCCCCGCGCCCACGGCTGGAGGGGTCATCCCCGACTTCAAGATCACCGGACCTGCGAATTGACCGCGGGGTCAGTTCGGCGACCGTAGTCTGAGGCCCTCGGTGTCGAGAAGACGGTTCCGGGATCGCCTGTCGGCGATGACTTCGGCGATCGGATGCCCACGATGTCCACCCACCAGGAGACTCCCGAGGTCCGGCGCGACATCCTGCCCATCCCCGACCCGCAGCACGTCGGCCTGACGACGTACGACGCGAAGGATCCCCACACCACCTATCCGCCCATCACCATGCTGCGGCCGCCCGAGGGGGCGCCCAACGTGCTGATCGTGCTGATCGACGACGTGGGCTTCGGTGCGGCGACGGCGTTCGGCGGGCCGTGCAACACGCCGGTGGCCGACCGGCTCGCCGAGAACGGGCTGAAGCTCAACCGCTTCCACACGACGGCGCTGTGTTCGCCGACGCGGCAGGCGATGCTCACCGGCCGCAATCATCACTCGGTCGGGATGGGTGGCATCACCGAGATCGCGACGTCGGCGCCGGGGTACAGCAGCATCAGGCCCAAGGACAAGGCGCCCATCGCAGA
The DNA here is from genome assembly GCF_010731735.1 of Mycolicibacterium sediminis. Classification (GTDB taxonomy): domain Bacteria; phylum Actinomycetota; class Actinomycetes; order Mycobacteriales; family Mycobacteriaceae; genus Mycobacterium; species Mycobacterium sediminis. The sequence continues at coordinate 5,540,854 of NZ_AP022588.1, read as the reverse complement.
GACGTTGCGGCTCAACGGGTATTCGACGAGCCAGTTCGGGAAGTGTCACGAGGTGCCGGTGTGGGAGGTATCGCCGGTCGGGCCGTTCGGGCAGTGGCCCACGGGATCGGGGTTCGAGCACTTCTACGGGTTCATCGGCGGCGAGGCCAACCAGTACTACCCGGGTCTCTACGAGGGCACCAAGCCCGTCGAGCCGGAGAAGACGCCCGAGGAGGGCTACACCCTCAACGAGGACTTGGCCGACCGCGCGATCACGTGGGTGCGTCAGCAGCAGGCGCTGACGCCGGACAAGCCGTTCTTCATGTACTACGCGCCGGGCGCCACGCATGCGCCGCACCACGTCCCCAAGGAGTGGTCGGACAAGTACAAGGGGAAGTTCGACGAGGGCTGGGACGTGCTGCGCGAGCAGATCCTGGCCCGGCAGAAGGACCTCGGCGTCGTGCCACCCGACGCCGAACTCACCGCGCGTCCTGACGAGATCCCCGCATGGGACGACATGTCCGCCGAGTTGAAGCCGGTGCTCGCCCGGCAGATGGAGATCTACGCCGGCTTCCTCGAGCAGACCGACTACGAGATCGGCCGGCTAATCGATGCGATCGACGACCTCGGCGCACTGGACGACACGCTGATCTACTACATCCTCGGCGACAACGGCGCGTCCGCCGAGGGCACGCCCAAGGGTTGCTTCAACGAGATGATCACGCTGAACGGGCTCCCCGACATCGAGACGGACGAGTTCCTGCTGTCGAAGATCGACGACTTCGGCACCGCCGATGCCTACAACCACTACGCGGTGGGCTGGGCGCACGCGCTGTGCACGCCGTACCAGTGGACCAAGCAGGTCGCCTCGCACTGGGGCGGCACCCGCAACGGCACGATCGTGCACTGGCCGGCGGGCCTCGCAGCGAAGGGTGAGTCCCGCAACCAGTTCCATCACGTCATCGACGTCGCACCGACCATCCTGGAGGCGGCGGGCATCCCCGCGCCGACCATCGTGAACAGCATCCAGCAGGCGCCGCTGGAGGGCACCAGCATGTTGGCGACGCTCCGGGACGGCGGTGCCCCCGAGACACACGACCTGCAGTACTTCGAGATGTTCGGCAACCGCGGGGTGTACCACCGGGGGTGGACCGCGGTGACGAAGCACCGCACCCCGTGGTTGCAGGATCAGCCGGCACTCGACGACGACAGGTGGGAGCTCTACGGACCGGACGACTGGTCGCAGGCGCACGACCTGGCAGCCGAGCAGCCGGCTAAACTCGCCGAACTGCAACGGCTCTGGCTGATCGAGGCGGTGAAGTACGACGTCCTGCCCATCGACGACCGGTCCGTCGAGCGCTTCCTGCCCGAACTCGCGGGACGGCCGCAGCTGATCCGCGGCACCACGCAGACACTGTTCTCCGGCATGCGCCTGCTGGAGAACTGCGTCCTGAACGTCAAGAACAGGTCGCACACCGTGAGCGCCCGGATCGTCGTGCCGGAGGCCGGCGCGAGCGGTGTGATCATCGCCCAGGGCGGCGGGGTGGGTGGCTGGTCGCTCTACGCGCACGAGGGCATGCTGAAGTACTGCTACAACTTCTTCGGCATCGAGTACTTCTACGTCGCCGCCGACGAACCGCTGCCCACGGGCGACCACCAGGTGGCGATGCACTTCGCCTACGACAGAGGCGGTCTGGGCCTCGGAGGCACCGTCACGCTGCACTACGACGGGCGTGCCGTCGGGTCGGGACGGGTGGACCGGACCGAACCGCTGGCATTCTCCGCCGACGAGGCCTGCGACGTCGGGTCGGACACCGGCTCACCCGCGTCCCAGGACTACGGCCCGCACGGCAACCGGTTCACCGGCAGCGTCGCGTGGGCGAAGATCGACATCGGCGACGACAGTCACGATCACCTGGTGACGGCCGAGGACAAGCTGAACCTCTCGCTGGCCAGGCAGTAACGGTCAGCGCGACGCGCGGTCGCCGAGTACCACGGGCAGGACGAACTCCTCGAGCATCGTGCGCTCGTCGGCGTCGTCGCGTCCGGGAAAGAGCAACAGCGAGATCATTATTCGCACTAGCCACCGGGCGCGACGCTCGACGTCGTCGACGCCCAGCGAGGCCAGGTACGCCTCGGCCAAGCCCTTGACGACCTCCGAGCGTTGCGCCATCTCACCGCCGATCGGGCGCTGCGCGGGTGCGAACCACGATGACAGCGCGGGGCTTTCGCGTACCCGTCGCAGCGCCGCGAGGACCACGTCGACGATGCGGTGAGCTGGGTCGGCGGACGTCGTCGGGTGGTCGAGCAGGTCTCGGAACACCCGCTGGGCCTCGCGGTGCACGTAGGCGGTGTACAGCGCGTCGCGGTTCTCGAAGTAGCGGTAGAGCGTGGCCCGTGAGCAGCCCGCGGCTTTCGCGACGTCGTTCATCCCGACGGTGGCCGCCTCCCGGCGCGTGAACAGGTCGTCGGCCGCGTCGAGGATGCGGTCCGCGGCCGCCTCCGTTCTGCTGTCGGCCAGCCAGTCGCCGGCCATCACCGAGACGCCCGCGGGAGCACGGTGAACGGGATCGTCGTCGGGCGTCGCACGTAACTGCCACCTGCCCACACGATCCCGTCCTCGTCGACCTCGAAGTGGGGGATGCGCGCCAGCAGTTCCTCGAGCGCCACCCGTGACTGCATGCGAGCCGCGGCCGCGCCGAGGCAGTGGTGGGCACCGTGGCTGAAGGTGAGGATGTTGCGCGGCCGCCGGGTGACGTCGAGTTCGCCGGCGTCGTCGCCGTAGTGGCGCTCGTCCCGGTTGCCCGAGCCGTAGAGGAACATGACCCGCCGGCCCTCGGGGATGGTCGTCCCGTCGATCGTCACGTCGCGGGTGACGGTGCGGCCCAACATCTGCACCGGTGAGGTGAGCCGAAGGAACTCGTCGACCGCGCCCGCGATCATGTCCGGATACTCGGCTAGCAGCCTGCGCTGATCGGGCCGCTGGTGCAGGAGTTGCACCGAGCCGCCGAGCATTCCAGTCGTGGTGTCGTTGCCGCCGGTCACCATCGTGAACGCGAACGCCAGGATCGACAGGACGCCTGCGACGTCGCCGTCGGCGCCGATTCCCGCGGCCACCAGGTGCGAGACCGTGTCGTCCTCGGGGTCGACACGCCGACGTTCGATGAGCGCGGTGAAGTAGGCCATCATCTCGCCCAGGGCATCGCCGAGGCCCTCCAGCGCGCCGCCGATGCCGCCCTCGACGGTATTGGCGGCCACGATCGCGTCGGTCCAGCCGTCGAACCGTTCGCGGTCGGACTCCGGGACGCCGAGGTAGTGGGCCACCACCATCGAGGGCAGCGGTTTGAACAGATCGGCGACGACGTCACCGCCCCCGTCCGCGCGGAGCCTCTCGATCCGGTCGACGACGAACGCGCGCACCGTGGGTTCGACGGCCTCCACCTGGCGCGGGGTGAAGCCGCGGGACACCAGCCTGCGGAACTCTGTGTGCCCGGGCGGGTCCTGCATGACCATGGGCGGATTGTCGGCCAGGCCGATGAGGTCGAGTTCGCCGTAGTTGACCGTCAGGCCCAGCGCCGAGGAGAAGGTCTCGTGGTCGCGTGCCGCCGCGAAGACGTCGGCGTGCCGCGACAACACGTAGTAGTCGTGGTCGGGTCGGTCATCGGGCACCACGTGGTGGACCGGGTCGTGGTCGCGCAGCGCGCGGTACATCGGCCACGGATCGGGCCAGGTCTCCGCGGTCGCCGGCTGGAACACCGCGGGGCCGCAGTGAGACACATCAACGCTCATGTCTCATTAATACGACAGTCGGCGAGCATTGTCAATCACACGTTCGAGTCCGCCGATCGGGGGACGGCGGGTTCATCCCGGTATTCCACCGATTGCCCGACGCGCGCGGGACCTCGGTCGCGACATAGTCGTCTCATCCGCAGAACCCCGCGGTGATCACCCGAATGAAACGCTCACACAGAAGGATTGAACAGATGTCCGACATCGCTCGCATCGTCGCCCGCCTCGTCGCGGTGCCCGCCGTCGCCGGGGGCATCGCCCTCGGCCTGATCGGCACGGCCCATGCCTCGCCCGCCCCCGTCGCGCCCACCCCGGTCGCACCGGGCCCGGTCGGCCCCGGTTACCAGTACTACCCCGATCACTACGCGCCTCCGGCACCGACGCAGAGCCCGGGCTGGCAGCACCACCACGGCCCGAACCACATGCACTGACCCCGCGTGCACCGACCGATGCGAGCCGCGAGCCCTCCCCGACCCCGGGAGGGCTCGCCTGGCGTCTGCATGTCCGGCCCACCCACGGCAGTGGTAAGGCTACCCTTACCCTGAGGCGGAATCGTCGCCGTGGAAGGGGTTCGATGGCACGCGGACTGCAGGGCGTGATGATGCGCGGGTTCGGCGCACGCGACCACGAGGTGACGGTGCTGGGCAAGGAGTGGCTGGCGCCGCACGTCCTCCGCATCCGGTTGACGTCAGAGACGGTGTTCGACGACGCCGTCGCCGAACCGACCTCGTGGCTCCGGTTCTGGTTCCCCGACCCCGACGGCTCGGAGACCGAGTTCCAGCGGGCCTACACGATCAGCGAGGCCGACACGTCGACCGGCCACCTCGCGATCGACGTCGTCCTGCACGAGCCCGCGGGCCCGGCATCCGCCTGGGCCCGCACCGTGGAACCGGGCGCGACGATCGCAGCGATGTCGATGGGTTCCAAGGGGTTCACCATCGCCGACGACCCCGCCGACCGACCCGCGGGTTACCTACTGGTCGGCGACGCCGCGTCGATCCCCGCGATCAACGGCATCATCTCGGCCGTCCCGAACGACATCCCCATCGAGGCCTATCTCGAACAGCACTCCGACGACGACCCCGCCATCCCGCTCGGCGAGCACCCGCGCCTGCGCGTCCACCGGGTCGTACCCGCGGACGCGGCGACGCTTGCCTCGGCCATCGAGTCGCGGGACTGGTCCAACTGGTTCGCCTGGGCGGGCCCCGAGGCGGGCGTGCTCAAACACCTGCGGACCCGCCTGCGCGACGACTTCGGCTTTCCGAAGCAGGAGATCCACGCCCAGGCGTACTGGACCCGCGGCCGTGCGATGGGCACCAAGCGCGGCGAGCAGGACGTCGCGGCGGTCGACCCATCACCCTCGTCCGAACCGTCCGTGTCTGCGCCGGCGGCCGTGCCGACGCCCACGGCTGCGGCCCCCGGCACCTGGCGGGCGCGGGGTGCGGGGCGGCTGCTCGCCCCCGTGAAGAGCCCGCTGATCGTGTCCGGTGTGCTGCAGGCCCTGATCACCGTGATCGAACTCGCGCCGTTCGTCCTCCTGGTCGAGTTGGCCAGGCTCCTGCTGTCCGGCGCGGAGTCCGGACGCCTCTGGACGCTCGGGCTCGCGGCGGTCGTGCTGATCGGCGTGGGCACCGGGCTCGGGGCGGCCCTGACGTGGTGGCTGCACCGCGTCGACGCGGCGTTCGCACGTGACCTGAGAAGCCGGCTGCTCGTGAAGACGTCGCGCCTGCCGCTCGGCTGGTTTACCGCCCGCGGTTCCGGATCGGTCACGCAGGTGGTGCGGGACGACACCCTGTCGCTGCACTACCTGGTGACGCATGCCGTTCCCGATGCCGTCGCGGCCGTGGTCGCCCCGGTGGCCGTGCTGGTCTACCTGTTCGTCGTGGACTGGCGCATCGCGCTGGTGCTGTTCGTGCCCGTGCTCGCGTACCTGATCCTGATGTCGGTCATGACGATTCAATCCGGCAGCAAGATTCAGCAGGCCCCCCGCTGGGCCGAGCGGATGAACGGCGAGGCCGGGGCGTACCTCGAGGGCCAGCCCGTCGTGCGGGTGTTCGGCGGCGCCGCCGCATCGACCTTCCGGCGCAGGCTCGACGACTACGTCGACTTCCTCGTCACCTGGCAACGGCCGTTCGTCGGCAAGAAGACGCTGATGGATCTGGTCACCCGGCCCGCGAACTTCCTGTGGCTCATCGCGATCGTCGGGACGCCGCTCATCGTCACGGGCCGAATGGATCCCGTCGACCTGCTGCCGTTCCTGCTCCTGGGCACGACGTTCGGTGCCCGGCTGCTCGGCATCGGCTACGGACTCGGCGGAATCCAGGGCGGCATGCTCGCCGCGCGTCGCATCCAGGCCGTGCTCGACGAGCCCGAGCTGACCGTTCACCCGGGCGGCTCGACCGGGACTGAGTCGACCGGGGCGGATGCGCCCGGAACGGTTCGCGTCGAGGGCGTCACGTTCGGCTACCGGCCGGACGTGCCCGTCATCAGAGACGTCTCGGTGACGCTGCGACCGGGCACGGTCACGGCGCTCGTCGGACCGTCGGGCTCGGGGAAGTCCACGCTCGCCGCCCTGGTCGCCCGATTCCACGACGTGCAGCGGGGCACGATCAGCGTCGGTGGCGACGACGTGCGCACGCTCGCCGCCGACGACCTCTACCGCCGCGTCGGCTTTGTGCTGCAGGACACGCAGCTGGTGCACGGCACGGTGGCCGAGAACATCGCGCTGGCCGACCCCGGTGCCGATCCCGAACGGATCCGAGACGCCGCCCGTGACGCCCAGATCCACGACCGGATCGAGCGACTGCCGGACGGCTACGACACGATCCTGGGCGCGGGGTCCGGGCTGTCGGGCGGAGAACGCCAGCGGCTCAGCATCGCCCGCGCCATCCTCGCCGACACCCCGGTCCTGATCCTCGACGAGGCGACGGCCTTCGCCGACCCGGAGTCGGAGTACCTCGTCCAGCAAGCCCTGAACCGGCTCACCCGCGACCGGACCGTGCTGGTCATCGCCCACCGGCTGCACACCATCACCCATGCCGACCAGATCGTCGTCCTCGACGACGGCCGGGTCGCCGAGAGCGGTACCCACGAGGCGCTCCTCGCGGCCGGCGGTCGGTACCGGGCCATGTGGGACTCCGGGCGGACCGCGGTCGCGGCGGGGGAGGTCGCCCGATGATCCGCACACTGCTCGCGTTGATGCCCGCCGAGCGGCGCGGCGCGGCCGCCCGGTACGCCGTCCTCGCGATCGTCTCGGTGCTGCTGCGCGCCGCCGGCACCGTGCTTCTGGTGCCGCTCGTCGCCGCGCTGTTCGGCGAGGATCCCGCCGACGCCTGGACCTGGGTCGGCTGGTTGACCGCCGTGACGGTCGGCGGCTGGATCGTCGACACCGTCACCGCGCGCATCGGTTTCGACCTGGGCTTCGCCGTGCTGGACCGTACGCAACACGACGTCGCCGACCGGCTACCCGACGTCCGGCTGGACTGGCTCGGGCGCGACAACACCGCCACGGCACGGCAGGCGATCGCCGCCACCGGCCCGCAACTCGTCGGCCTGGTCGTGAACCTGCTGACGCCGCTGATCGGCGCAGTACTGCTGCCGGCCGCGATCGCCGTTGCGCTGCTGTGGATCTCGGTCCCGATCGGCCTGACGGCTCTGGCCGGGGTGCTGGTGCTCTTCGGCGCGCTCGGCCTCTCGGGCGGGCTGACGCGGCGCGCCGACGCCGTGGCGGACGAGGCGAACACCGCGTTCACCGAACGCATCATCGAATTCGCCCGCACCCAGCAGGCGCTGCGCGCCGCGCGACGGGTGGAGCCGGCACGCAGCCTCGTCGGAGCCGCACTCGACGCCCAGCACGGCGCGGGTCTGCGGCTGCTCACCGCGCAGATACCCGGCCAGCTGCTGTTCAGCCTCGCCAGCCAACTGGCGCTCATCGCCCTCGCCGGCGTCACGACGTGGCTGACCGTCCGCGGCGAACTGGGCGTCCCCGAGGCCATTGCGCTGATCGTCGTGACCGCGCGCTATCTCGAGCCCTTCGCCGCGCTCGCCGAACTCGCCCCCGCGCTGGAGTCGACGCGCGCCACCCTCGGCAGGATCGCGACCGTGCTGGGCGCGCCGACGTCGTCCTCGGGCGATCGGGGCCGCGGTGGCGACGCACCACCGCGGATCGAGTTCGACGACGTCCGGTTCTCCTACGGTGGCGAGCCCGTCCTGGACGGGCTGACCTTCACCCTGGACGCTGGTGCGACGACGGCCATCGTGGGACCGTCGGGGTCCGGCAAGAGCACCATCCTCGCGCTGATCGCCGGACTCCACGAGCCCACCGCCGGACGGGCGCTGTTCGACGGCGTCGACCTCGCCACCCTCAACCCGGAGGCACGCCGCGCCGCCGTCAGCATGGTGTTTCAGCACCCGTACCTGTTCGACGGGTCGCTGCGGGAGAACGTGCTCGTCGGCGATCCGGCGGCCACCCCCGACGTCGTCGCGGCGGCGACACGGCTGGCGCGCGTCGACGAGCTGACCTGCCGGCTGCCCGACGGCGACCGGACGCCGGTCGGCGAAGGTGGCGCCGCGCTGTCCGGCGGCGAGCGGCAACGCGTCAGTATCGCTCGGGCCCTGGTGAAGTCGGCTCCCGTGCTGCTCGTCGACGAGGCGACCAGCGCGCTCGACACCGAGAACGAAGCCGCGATCGTCGACGCGCTGAGCGCCGACCGGCGGACCCGGACGCAGGTGATCGTCGCGCACCGGATGGCGAGCATCCGCCGGGCAGACCGCGTGCTATTCGTCGAGGACGGCGCGGTGGTGGAGGACGGCACCATCGACGAGCTGATCGCCGCCGGCGGCCGGTTCGACGAGTTCTGGCGGCAGCAGGCGGCCGCCGCGGAGTGGCAGATCGCCACCCGCCGGCCCTGCTAGGGTTCGGTCGTGATCCGCAACGTGGTAATGGCCAAGCTGGTCGCCGACCATGACGTCGACGAGGTCGCCTCCATCCAGGACGGTCTGCGCAACCTGGACCTCCCGGGAACCCTGCGGTACACCGTCGGGTCGGATGCGGGCCTGCGCGAGGGCAATTGGGACTTCGTGATCGTCGCCGACTTCGCAGACGTCGACGCCTACCGGGCCTACGACGCCGATGCCGCGCACAACGAACTGCGCGCGCGTCTGGCGCCGATGGTCGAGCAGATCGCCCGCGCGCAGTTCGAGCTTCCCGCCTAGATCCCCGCTCCGGGGTTGAGGATGCCGTCCGGATCCAGTGCGGTCTTGATGCGTCGGTTGAGTTCCATGACCTCGGGTCCGAGGTAGCCCGCCAGCCACGGCAGCTTCATGCGGCCGACGCCGTGCTCGCCGGTGATCGTGCCGCCGAGACCGACGGCGAGGTCCATGATCTCGCCGAACGCCGTGTTGGCGCGTTCGGTCATCGCGGCGTCACTGGGGTCGAACACGATGAGCGGATGGGTGTTTCCGTCGCCGGCGTGCGCGATCACCGAGATGAGCAGCCCGTGCTGAGCCGCGATCTTCTCGATGCCGCTCACCAGGTCGGCCAGCGCGGGCAACGGGACGCCGACGTCCTCGAGCAACAGCGACCCCTTGGCCTCGACGGCGGGGATCGCGAACCGCCGGGCCGCGATGAACGCCTCGCCCTCGTCGGGGTCGTCGGTCGAGAAGACCTCCGTCGCACCGTGTTCGGTGAACACCCGGGCCATGAACTCGGCGTCCTCGCGGCCCGCCGCGCCGCGGTCGTCGGACGCCGCGACCATCATCGCGGCGGCGTCGCGGTCCAGGCCCATCTTCAGCTTGTCCTCGACGGCGTTGATGGCGACGGCGTCCATGAACTCCAGCATCGACGGCCGGATCTTGCCGGTGATGGTGACGACGGCGTCGGCCGCGGCGGACACCGAGTCGAACGACGCGACTACGGTGCAGCCCCGGTACTGGGCGGGCAGCAGCTTCAGCGTCACCTCGGTGACGATGCCGAGCGTGCCCTCGCTGCCCACGAACAGCTTCGTGAGGCTCAGTCCCGCAACGTCCTTCAGCCGCGGGCCACCGAGGCGGACCGCCGTCCCGTCGGCGAGGACGACCTGCATGCCGAGCACGTAGTCCGACGTGACGCCGTACTTCACGCAGCACAGCCCGCCCGCGTTGGTCGCGATGTTGCCGCCGATGCTGCAGATCTCGTAGGACGACGGGTCCGGGGGGTACCACAGCCCGTACTCCGCGACCGCCTTCTTGACCTCGGCGTTGAACAGGCCCGGCTGGGTGACGGCGGTGCGGGTGACGGGGTCGACGGCGATGTCGCGCATCCGCTCGGTCGACAGCACGATGCCGCCGTCCAGCGCGGTGGCGCCGCCCGACAGTCCCGAACCGGCGCCGCGCGGCACGACCGGAACGTGGTTGGCGGTGGCCCACCGCATGACCGACTGCACCTCCTCGGTGCGCAGCGGCCGGACCACCGCCAGCGGTGTCCCCGCGGCCGGGTCGGCGGCCCGGTCCTGGCGGTAGGACGCCAGGATGTCGGGATCGGTGACGACGGTGCCCTCGGGCAGTTCGGCGATCAGGGCGCTCAGCGCTGAGTCCATCCCACGATGGTAGGCGTCGTCCGGGCGTCGGCGGCAGCAACGTCGCGGCGGATCGAGGATGCCTCGACGAGTGCCATCGAGATTCGACGAGTCGCAGGTGGGCCCGGGAATCGGGCGGTAGCCTCACCCGATGGCAGCCCGCTCCTACGGTCAGCACTGTGCCGTGGCGAAGAGCCTCGACGTGGTCGGGGACCGATGGACGCTGCTGGTGGTCCGGGAACTGCTCGACGGGCCGCGTCGGTACCGCGACCTGCTGTCCGCGCTCGCCCCGATCGCCACCGACGTGCTGGCCGGCCGGCTACGGGATCTGGAGGCGTCCGGCCTCGTGGACAGGCGGGCCCTGCCGAGGCCCGCGTCGGGTGCCACCTACGCACTGACGGGCGACGGCCGCGCACTCGAGGACGTCATCAACGCCTACGCCCGGTGGGGCAGGCATCTCATCGAGCGCCGATCGCCGGGTGACGTGGTCCGGCCCGAGTGGCTGGTCCGCGCGGTGCGGGCCTACGTCCGACCCGACCGGGACGGCCCGCCGGTGTCGCTGCGTCTCGCGACGCCCGACGGCAGTGCCGCGGTGGCCATCACCGCCGACCGGATCGACACGCTGGCGGACGACGAGGACGTCGACGTCACGCTCAGCGGAGCGGCCGAGATCGTGGCGGCTGCAATGAATCCCGCACGGGTCGCCGAACTGCTGACCGCCGGCCGACTACGGATCGACGGCGATCCCGACGCGGTGCGGCGACTCGGCCAGCTGTTCGCACCCGTCCCGGTGCGAAGCTAACCCTCGGGCGAGCGGTCCAGTTCGCGCAGCGCGGGCAGGAACACCGCGATGGCGCCCAACAGCAGCATCGGCAGCGACAGGGCGAGGAACGTCGCGTGCAGACCGGTCGCGTCGGCGAGCGGGCCCGCGACGATCAGGCCCAGCGGCCCGGCCGCGTACGCCAGCGATCCCATCACCCCGACCACCCGGCCGCGCAGGTGCGCGGGGGCCCGCGTCTGCATGACGTAGTTGTAGATCGGCGCGATCGGGCCGTAGACGAAGCCGAGAATCGCGGAGACCACCAGGATCACCGGCAGTGGCGGCAGGAACGCGATGACCGTCATCGCGACGCCAAGCGTGATCACCGCCGTCAGCATGATCGTGCGGCGCCTGGAGTACTTGCTCAGCACGGCGTAGCCGAGCGCGCCGACCAGCCCGCCGAGGCTGAGTGCCATCAGGACCCAGCCCAGTTGGGCCGGCTCGTCGCGATCGGTGAAGTACTTGGGGAACAGGACGCTCTCCACCGGCATGTAGAGCCCCGTCGCGGTGAGGTCGACGAATGCGAGCGTGCGAAGGACCGGGGTGTTCCAGACGAACCGCAGGCCCTCGACGATTCCCGCCCAGACCTGCGGCAGGTGCTCGCGGTCCGGCGTGCCCGCACCCTCGAGTCGCAACACCGCGATGGCGGCGATCGACAGCAGGAACGCGCAGGCGGTCACCCACATCGTGTCGATGCCGCCCAGCGTGGCGATCAGCAGGCCTCCGATGCCGGGGCCGACGATGTAGGCGAGGTTGAAGATCGCCTCGTACACGCTGTTCGAGCGGTCCAGCGTCCAGCCCGCCCGCTGCGCGGCCTCGGGGAGCATGGTTTCCCGCGCGGTCATCCCCGCCGGGTCGAAGAAGGCGCCCAGCGCGGCCAGGCCGGCGAGCACCGCGACGTCGATCGCGTCGACGCCGAACACCCACGCGATCACCGGCACCGCGGCCACCGACAGCGCCGACAGCAGGTCGGAGATCATCGACACCCGTCGCCGGCCGAGATAGTCCACGGCGGCACCGGCGATCAGCGTTGCGACGAGCAGTGGCAGCGTGCCGGCCATCGCAACGATCGACGCCTCGACGGCAGAACCGTTGCGCTGCAACACCAGCCACGGGAACGCGACGAGGGAGATGCCGTTGCCCGCTCCTGCGGTCAGTGCCGCGAAGAAGATCAGGTAGAGCGGGCCGGTGGAGGTCTTGATCATGAGGTATCGGGGAGAACCTACAGCGGCCGGGCCTGCCCCGCGACGGATTATCCGACGCCGCACCGAGGTGCACGTGCGTGCCGGTGCAGAGTGTGGGTGTGCTGCTCCCGCATCCCCGCACCGGGGTGGACTTCGACTCGCCCGTGCCCGTCGGCGCCGGATGGCCCGGTGACCCCGCCCGGCCCGACACGGTGGTCGCCAAGACCGCGGCGGGCGTCCGAGCCGCGGCCAAGCGCCTGCGGACCGTCGAGGAGGTCGACGCGGCGGTGAGCGTCTGCCGGGCCTGCCGACGACTGGTCACCTGGCGCGAGGACGTCGCGCTGGCCAAGCGCAGGTCCTTCGCGACGGAGCCGTACTGGGGCCGACCGGTCCCCGGCTTCGGGTCCACGACGCCGTCGATCCTCATCTTGGGGCTGGCACCCGCGGCGCACGGCGCGAACCGGACGGGACGGGTGTTCACCGGTGACCGCAGCGGCGACTTCCTGTTCGCGGCACTGCACCGGGCCGGGCTGGCCAGTTCGCCGACACCCGTCGACGCCGCGGACGGTCTCACGCTGACCGACACGCGCATCGTCGCGGCCGTCCGGTGCGCACCGCCGGACAACGCCCCGACGCCGGACGAGCGCGCCACGTGTGCGCCCTGGCTGGACGCCGAGTGGCGACTGATCTCGCCGACGGTGCGGGTGATCGTCGTGCTGGGCGGGTTCGCCTGGCGCGCCACGCTCGACATGCTCCGCGCCGCGGGCGAAACGGTGCCGACGCCGATGCCCAAGTTCGGCCACCTGGCGACGACGGTCGTCGGTGACGTCACGCTGGTCGGCTGCTTTCACCCCAGCCAGCAGAACACCTTCACCGGCAGGCTCACCCCCGACATGCTCGACGCCGTGTTCGTCGCCGCCAAGGCCGTGTGATCCGTCATGCCTTGAGGGAACGGATCACGCAGCCGTGGCGTTGGACGGTTGATGCGACTCTCGGTACTCGACCTCGTCCCCGTACGCAGCGACCAGACCACCGCGGCCGCCCTCTCGGCGACCGTCGGCGTGGCGAAGACCGCCGACGACCTCGGCTACACCCGTTACTGGCTCGCCGAACACCACAACATGCCCGCAGTGGCCGCGACGAGCCCGCCGGTGCTGATCGGCTACCTCGCCGCGCAGACCGCGCGCATCCGGCTGGGCTCCGGCGGCGTCATGCTGCCCAACCACGCGCCCCTGGCGGTGGCCGAGCAGTTCGCCCTGCTCGAGGCTGCTGCGCCTGGCCGCATCGACCTCGGCATCGGCCGCGCACCGGGCAGTGATCCGGTCACCTCGATGATGCTGCGCGGCCCCGCCGGCCGCAGCGACGAGGACATCGAGCGCTTCCCGCAGTACCTGGACGACGTGACGGCACTCATGAGCGCGAACGGCGTCGGGGTGACGATGCGGGGCCGCGACGAGGGTTACGTCCTGAAGGCGACGCCTGCCGCGGCCTCCGAGCCGCGGCTGTGGCTGCTCGGCTCCTCGACGTACTCGGCCCATCTCGCGGCCGCCAAGGGCCTGCCGTACGTGTTCGCCCACCACTTCGCGGGTCAGGGCACCGAGGAGGCGCTCGCGATCTACCGCGAGGAATTCCGGCCCAGCGACGTCGCGGCGGAGCCCACCACGTTCATGACGGTCAACGCGTCGGTCGCCCCGACGCGCGCCGAGGCGGAGGAACTGCTGCTGCCGAACCTGCTGATGATGGCGTGGCTGCGCACCGGACGTCCGCTCACCCCGATCGACCTGGTCGAGGACGCCCGCACGATCGCACTGACCCCGCAGCAGAAGGCGGTCGTCGAGTCCGGGCGCAAGCAAGCCATCGTGGGCGATCCCGCGGAGGCGGCCGAGCAGGTGCGCGGCATCGCCGCCCACTTCGGGGTCGACGAGGTCATGGTCAACCCGGTCGCGTCGGCCTACCGCGGAGTCGACCCGGCGACCGCGCCGGCCCGGGAGACCACCTTGGAGCTGCTCGCGAAGGAGCTGTTCTAGGGGTTTCCGGACGCGACACGGCCGCCGGGTCCACGGAGTGGGCGACTAGTCGCCGACGGGGGGCTGGTTGCCGCTCGGTCCGTAGGCGCCGTTCTGGTCGTTGGCCGCACCTGCCCCGCCGGCGGGCACCGGAGGTGTGGCGGACTGGTTGGTCTGATCGCAGACCTGCCCGGCAGCCACCGGGGTGCAGTTCTGTGCGGGTTCCTGTGCCTGGGCGGGGGAGCCGAACAGGATGGCGGCGACGGCAGCGCCCGCCGACAGTGCAGACACGGAGACGTACTTGAGCATCATCAATGGAGTTCCTTCGTTGCCGAACGAGGCTCACGTCGAGGTGTGAGCGCCTTACGGGAACCACCGAACCGGGGGTTCGTCGTGGTCCGCATTCCCGCCGCTCGCTGCTCGGCGCCGGGAAGGTCGGGGGTCTCGTGACTCATCTCGACCGCTCACAGTCATACCCGAGGCGCCGAAGGCCAAACACGTTGATCACGAACGCGTTTGGCAGCGGCGCGTCAGGCTCGCGGTGTCAGGGCGATGATCGGGATGGTGCGGGTGGTCCGCTTCTGATATCCGTCGTAGCGGTTCGAGTTGTTGTCGTTGACCAGCTTCCACAGCCGCGCGTAGTCCGGGTCGTCGGCCCCGACGATGCGCGCGGTGGCGCGCACACGCCGGGCGCCGAGGTTGATCTCGACGTCGGGGGCGGCCTTGAGGTTGAAGTACCAACCCGGCGCCTTGGGGTCGCCGCCCTTGGACGCCACCACCAGGTAGGCGCCGCCGTCCTCGGCGTAGCTGAGCGTGGTGGTGCGCTGGATGCCGGTCTTCGCACCGACCGTGTGCAGGAGCAACGACGGTGGCGCGCCGGGGATCCGGTGGCCGATCCTGCCGTTGGTCGTGCGGTAGACCGTGTCGTGCACGCGCAACAGCGGCAAGCCGAGGTAGCGCTCCCAGGCGGGCATCGAACTCATGTCTCCAGTCTGTCACCCGAGTCCGGCGATGCGCGCCACCGTCAGCGCGGACGTCAACTGCAACAGGTCACGGGGCCGGCCGAGGCGTAGCCCGGTGAGGGCCTCCAGGCGCCGCATCCGCTGAGCGACGGTGTTCGGGTGCAGGTGCAGCGTGTCCGCGGCGGCGCGACGGTCGAGGTCGCGGTCCAGCAGTACCCGCGCGGTGCGGAGCAGTTCGCTGCCGTGCTCCCGGTCGTAGTCCAGCGCCGCGCCCAGCACGGTCCTGGCATAGGCGCGGAGACGTTCCGGGTCGTCGAGTTGCAGCAGCAGGTGGTCGATCGCGACGTCGCGGAGGTCGATCACGCCGGACTCCCGGGCGTCAGACGACAGGTCGAGAGCGCCACGCAGCGTTCGGAAGACACCCGCCAGCTCGGCGGTGGGGACCGCGGACGTCACGCCCGCCACCGCGTGTTCGACGTCGCCCGTGCCGGTGAGCGAGTCGACCAGCCGGCGCGCGATCTCGGCCGGCCCCGAGATCCGGCCCGGCGCCGTCGCGTCGGGGGCCGCGATCAGCACCAGGTCGCCCCGGTAGACCGCGGCGAGTGGTCGCGGCACCACCGTCGCCGCGAACCGGTCCGCGCCGGCGAGCAGGCGTTCGGTGGCGGACCGGTTGCCGCTCTCGACGAACCGCACGGAGATCAGCGTCTGCGTGCCGGACAGGTCCCACCCGAGCCGTCGTGCGCGGTCGAGCAGGGCGGCCATGTCGGCGCCGTCGGTGCTCAGCAGGTCGGCCACGAGCGAGCCGCGCAGCCGCTGCTCGACCTCGGCTGCCGTGCGGGCCCGCATCAACTCCAGTGCCGTGACGACCGTGGCGTGCTCGATGGCCCGGACGTCGAGCCGGGACAGCTCGGGGCCCGCCGACAGCACGCGCAACCTGGCCACCACCTCGCCGTCGAGCGTGACGTCCGCGCCGCCGTCCGGTCCGTCGTCCGTGCCCGGCCAGTCGACGGCGGCGAGGGCGGTGCCGTACACGTCTTCGATCAGCACCGGTCGCGCCAGCAGTTCGGCCAGGGCCGTGGCGACCCCGGACACCCCCTCGCCGCGCAGGGCGGTCGCCGTGAGGAGCGCGTGCACCTCCTCGGCGCGACGGAGTTCGCGGATGGTGTCCTGCTCGCTCCTGCGCAGCTGCGCCGTCCCCAGCGCGACCGCCACCTGAGTGGCCAGTGTGCTCACCAGGCCCACCTCGACGGCATCGAACCGGTGTGCCGCAGCGTGATATCCGTTGAGCGCCCCGACGATCGCGCCGGCGCGGCGCAGCGGCACCGAGATCAGCGCGCGATAGCCCTGCTCGTGCGCGACCCCGCCCCACGGCCCGATGCCCGGCATGCTCTCGATGTCCTCCAGCGTCACCACCTCGCCGGTGCGGAACGCCACGCTCGTCGGCGCCTCCTCCGCCCCGCTGACGTCGAGCAGGATCGGCCGGTCGGCGTTGACCTGCGCGACGTAGTCGGCGGAGAGCCCGTGCGATCCGACGATCGTCAGGGCGTGCCGGTCGGGGGTGGGCAGGAAGACCGCGCAGAAGTCGTATCCGAGCAGGTCACAGGCCGTGCGCGCGACGCGGGACACCAGGTCGGTGACGGGTGCGTCGCCGCCGACCGCCTCGCCGATTCCGGCCAGTGCGTCGAGCCAGCGCTCGAGGTCGGGGCGAAGTGTCTGCGACGACATGGATACGAGCATAAGTATGTCTGCCGAGACATTGCCGTCTTTCGCCCGATCCCGCACTCTGAATTCGACGGTGACAGCCGTCACACGATCGAGAAGGGGTTCCCATGCGACGCACGACTCGGATGATGCGCAGCGCCGTCGCCGTGGCCGCCGCCGCCGTGATGACCGTGACCGCCGGCTGTTCGGCAGGCCTGGGCGGTCCCGCGTCGTCGCGGGCAGCGCGCGACGGCGTCATCCGGTTCACGTTCGCACCCGATCCGATCTGGGACTACATGAACGAGACCGGCATCGTCGACCAGTGGCAGCGCGACACCGGGTACGAGGTGGAGAGCAGCGCCACGTGGGACGAGTTCGGCCTGTTCGCCGGCGGCCATGCCGACATCATCTCCACCGCGTCCTTCGAGGTTCCTGGGCTCGAGGAGCAGACCGAGCGCGAGACCACGATCATCGGCCGCTACAACTCGGAGCGCAGCCGCATCCTGGTCCGCGACGACGACCCGGCGGTCACGCTCGCCGACATGAAGGGCAAGCGCCTCGGGGTGTTCACGACGGTCTCGGGCACGCTGGTGTGGAGCGCGCTGCTCAAGCAGATGCACGACGTGAACCTCGCCGACGACTACCAGATCGTCGTCGCCGACATCCAGAACCTCTCGAACCTGTTGGCACGCGGCGAGATCGACGCCTGCATCTGCTACCCCGACCTGTCCGCGCGTGACCTGCGCGAGGGCACGGTCCGGCCGCTGTACGACGGAAAGTCCTCGGCGGAGGTGTTCGCCGAACTCGACGCGCCGGGCCACGACGGTCCGATGGGCAACGTGTTCGTCGCCCGCAGGGACTGGGTCGACGGTCATCCCGGCGAGGTGTCGGCGTTCCTCGACCTGTGGACCCGCGGGCTCGCCGAATGGCAGCAGCACCGCGACGAGATGGTCGAGCGCTACCCACAGCACTTCGCCGTCGACACGCCCGAGGACATCGCGTTCATGAAGGACTACGTCGCGCAACACGATTGGGTCGTCGACGACGTCCGCTTCGACAAGAAGTGGGCCGACGACGAAAGTTCGATCTTCGACCTCATGCGCGAGACCGGGGTGATCGGCGACGACGTCTCGGATCCGAAGTTCCTGCCCGCCGAAGGAGTTCAGAAGTGACGCAGACCATCACGCCGCCGGACGCGGATCCGGCGCCGTCGGATCCGGCCCCGCCGGTCGGCCGGCGAAGGGCGGAGAGGAACGGTCCACGACGGTGGCTGGTGTCCGGCATCGCCCTCGTCGTCGCGATCGCCGCCTGGGCCGCCCTCGCCGCCTGGATCGACGACCCGATCCTGCCGCGACCGCTCAGCGTCTTCGAACGGGTCGTCGCGATCACGGTGTCGGGGGAGGCGTTCACCAACTTCGCCTCCAGTATCGGCAAGATCGCGGTGGGCTTCGCCATCGCCATGGTCTTCGGCCTGGTGATCGGGTTCTTCATGGGCCGTTCGCGATTCATGTCGTCGTACTTCTCCCTGCCGCTCTTCGTGCTCGGCAACATGCCCGGTCTGACGTACGCCGTCTTCGGCCTGCTGATCTTCGGGGTCGGCGCGGGTGGACCCATCGTGGTCTCGGCCCTGGTCGCGCTGCCGTTCATCGCGATGAACGTCGCCGAGGGGGTGCGGTCGGTCGACGGCAGCCTGCTCGCGATGTGCCGGGCGTTCGAACGCAACCGGCGCGACGTGCTGCGCCACCTCTACCTGCCTGCGCTGGTGACGTTCGTCTTCGCCGGCGTGCGCTATGGATTCGCCATGGCGTGGAAGGTCGAGGCACTCACCGAGGTGTTCGGCGCCAGTGACGGCGTCGGCTTCATGATTCGCAAGGCCTATCAGGAATTCCAGGTCGACGACATGTTGGCGTGGACCACGCTCTTCATCGTCGCCATGATCCTCATCGAACGAGGACTGGCCTACCTGGAGAACCGCTTCTTCGCATGGCGGAAGGACATCTCGTGATCACCCAGGCACTCGCCTCCCCGGCGCCCGCATGGCGTCGCCACCTCCGCGGGCAGACGACGTCGCTGTTCCCCGTCGTGGCCGCCCTGCTCACCATCCTCGGCGCCTGGCAGCTCGCGGTGGTGTTCGGCAACCGCATCCCGTCGCCGGCGCAGACGATCGACAGCCTGGTCTCGGAGGCCGCGATCGGACAGCTGTGGGGCAACCTCGCGATCAGCATGAACCGCTTCGCCCTCGGCTTGGCGCTCGCGCTGGTCGTCGGCGCCGCGATCGGCGTGTGGATGGGCCTGTCGAAGTGGGCCGACCTGGCCTTCTCCGACGTCAACGCCGCCGCACTGGCGATCCCCGCCGTCATCTGGGCCCTGCTGACCACCATGTGGTTCGGCTTCGGGTGGCTCACCCCGGTGGTCACGGTGTTCCTGTCCGGGCTGCCGTTCGTGGTGGTCAACATCGCGAAGGCCACCCGGGCGGTGCCCGCCGACCTCGTGCTGATGTCCCGGGCGTTCGGCGTACCCCGACGAAACGTGCTGCGCCACATCGTCGCACCGGCCGTCGCCGGCTCGACCGTCGCCGCCGTCCGGTTCGCGATCATGAGTGCCTGGAACGGCCTCCTGCTCGCCGAGTGGTTCGGCTCCACCTCCGGCGTCGGGTGGCGGTCGCGGTACTGGTACGACGCCAACCAGCTCGACGGCTTCTTCGCCTGGGTGCTGGTGTTCATCGTCGTGCTGGTCGTCGCCGACCTCCTGGTCCTCGGCCCCGTCGAACGCCGTGTTACCCGCTGGCGCACCGCCTGATCCTGGCCCTCCACCCACCATCCGAAAGCGAGACACCATGGCTTCCATCGAGATCCGCGACCTGGTCAAGGACTTCCACGACCGCAGCGGCAACCGCACCCGCGTCATCGACGGCATCGACCTGACCATCTCCGGCGAGACGTTCGTCTCGGTCGTCGGCCCGTCGGGCAGCGGCAAGACGACGCTCCTCAACATCGTCTCCGGCATCGAGACGCACAGCTCGGGCAGCGTCGATCTCGTCGGCAACGACGGCAGCGACGCCCGCGTGGGCTACGTGTTCCAGGACCCGCGGCTGCTGCCGTGGCGCACCGTGATGGCCAATCTCGGCTTCGTGCAACACGAACGGCCCAGGTGGGAGGAACGCGCCCGGCACTACCTCGACCTGGTCGGCCTGAGTCACTGCGCGGATCGCTTCCCGGCCCAGCTCTCCGGCGGCCAGCAGCAGCGCATCGGCATCGCGAGGGCCTTCGCGGTCGAACCCGACGTGCTGCTGATGGACGAGCCGTTCAGCCACCTCGACGCGATGACGTCGCGGACGCTGCGCGAGCACCTCGAGCGGATCTGGCTGGAGTCGCGCCGCACGGTCATGTTCGTCACCCACGACGTCACCGAGGCGGTCCAGCTGTCCGACCGGATCGTCGTCCTCGCGCCCGGCGGACGGGTGCACGAGGTGATCGACGTGGATCTGCCCCGGCCTCGTAGGGCGTCCGACCCCGCGGTCGCCGTCCTGCAGGCCGAGGTACTGGCCCGCTTCGAGGCCCTCGAGGCCGCAGCCGTCGGGAGCCCCGCATGACGCTTCGACCCGGCGCCATCGACATCCACGCCCACTGGCTGCCCGAGGACATGTTCGGCCTCCCGCCGGGCTCGCCCGTGCCGCCGCTCAACGGCCGCGACGGCGAGATCTACCTCGGGGATCTCCCGCTGTACATCGAGACGACGGCGATGACCGACGCCACCCGGGTGATCGCCGACACCGACGCCGCCGGCCTCGGCGTGCGGGTGATCTCCGCGCCGCCGTTCGCCTTCCCCGTCGCCGACGACCCCGGCGTCGACGCCTACGTCGGCGCGTTCAACGACGAACTGGCCACGGCGTGCAGTGACAGCGACGGCCGGCTGCTCGGACTCGGCCTGGTGTCGCTGCACGATCCGGACGCCGCCCGCAGGCAGATGCAGGCCATCGCGTCGTCCGGCGTGGTGCGCGGCATCGCGGTGCCGCCGCTGCTGAACGGCACGTCCTTCGACGTCGCCCCGATGCGCGACCTGCTGCGGATCGCCACGGAACTCGACCTCGCGGTGCTGGTGCACCCGATGCAGCTGCCGCGGCCGGAGTGGTCGTCGTACTACCTGGTGAACCTCGTCGGCAACCCCGTCGAGACCACCACGGCCGCAGCATCTCTGGTGCTCGGTGGCGTCCTCGAGGAACTGCCGGGACTCCGGATCTGCATGCTGCACGGCGGCGGATGCGCACCGTCGCTGGTCGGCCGGTGGCAGCACGGCTGGAACAAGCGCGCAGACGTCAGAAGTGCGGAGACCCGGTCGCCGCGCGAGGGATTCAGGGGCCTGTGGTTCGACACCCTGAGCCACGACGGTCCTGCGCTCGAACTGCTGCGCGCACACGCCGACCCGTCGCACCTGATGTGCGGCAGCGACTACCCGTTCGACATGGGCCTGCCCAACCCGCTCGACCTCCCGCACGACGCGGGCATCACCGACGACGTACTCGAACACAACGCCCGCTCGTTCCTCGGGCTCGAAGGAGAAGGACATGTCTGAGACCGTGAACACCCGGCATGACTGGAGCGGCCATCGCGCGCTGGTGATCGGAGGCTCGATCGGTGGCCTCACGGCGGCGCTGCTCCTGCGTCGCCTCGGCTTCGACGTGTCGGTCTTCGAGCGCACGCCGACGAACCTCGACGGCCGCGGCGGCGGCATCGTGCTGCAGCCGGACACGCTGCGGTGGTTCGTCGAGTGCAGCGACCAGCACCCCGAGCAGGTCAGCACGTCCACTCACTACGTGCAGTACCTCGGAATGCACAACGAGATCATCCACCGCGAGGACGCGCCGTGGAGCTACACCTCCTGGGGCACCTTCTACCGTGCACTGCTGGCCGACTTCGGCACCGCCGACTACCACCTCGGCGAGTACGCGGCCGGCTTCGACGAGGATGTCGACGGCGTCGAGGTGCGCTTCACGTCGGGTCGCCGCGAGCGTGCCGACCTGGTGGTGTTCGCCGACGGCATCGGCTCGCCGAGCAGGCGTCGAATCTCGCCGGACACCAAGCTCGAGTACTCCGGGTACGTCGGGTGGCGCGGCACGGTGCCCGAGAGCCAGGTGACGCCGGAGACGTTCGAGCTGCTGCACGACTCGATCACCTACAGCATGGCGCCGCACACGCACATCAACGTCTACCCGATCCCGTCGACCGACGGCGGCCTGGCGGTGGGCGAGCGGTTGCTGAACTACGTCTGGTACCGCAACGTGCCAGAGGGCCACGAACTCGACGAGCTGATGACCGACAAGCGCGGCTTCCTCGCCGGCGTCTCGCTGCACCCCGGTGCGGTCCAGGACCGGTTCGTCGAGGAGATGCGTTCGGCGGCAACCCGACTCCTCGCCCCCGCGGCCGCCGAGGTGGTGCTGCGCACCGAACAGCCGTACCTGCAGGCCGTCTACGACGCCGTGTCGAGCAGGATGGCGATGGGACGCGTCGCACTCGTCGGCGACGCCGCCAGCGCCGCCCGGCCGCACGCCGCAGCCGGTACCGCCAAGGCGGCGGCGAACGCGTGGGCACTGTACGACGCGCTGTCGGACAGCGGCGACATCGCCGAGGCGCTCGCGAAGTGGGAGCCCGGCCAACTCGAACTCGGACAGCGACTGATGCGCCGCGTCAAGGAGATGGGCACCCGTTCGCAGTTCGACTGCACCTGGGTGCCCGGCCACCCGGACAACCGTTTCGGCCTCTACGGCCCCGGACAATAGGAGATACGCATGACCGAGAACACCTCCCCGTCGCTTCGCTCGCCCGAATTCCTCACCGACGCCCCCCTCGCCGGCACCCTCGTCGGCACCGACTTCGAGGGCTGGACTGATGAGTTGCGCGCGGAGTTCGACGCGCACGCGCACGACGGGCACGTCGGGTCGCGGCTGCTCAGCGAGAACAAGCGGGTCCGGGTCTGGGAGATCCGCCTCGCTCCCGGCGACCGGTTCCACGCCCACCGCCACGTGCTCGACTACTTCTGGACCGCGGTCGTCGCGGGCACCAGTCGTCAGCACACCGCGGACGGTACGACCCGCGACGTGTCCTACTCGGCGGGGGAGACGCGGCACTTCGACTTCGCCGAGGGCGAGTTCCTGCTGCACGACATCGAGAACGTGGGCGACACAGAGCTGGTGTTCACCACCGTCGAGCACCTCGACTCGGCCAACGCGCCGCTCGATCTCTAGCGCGGTCTCGAGTGTGAATCTGGCGACGCGCAGCGCGGGAAGTCCGTCGCCGGATTCACGCTCGGCGGGAGTGGTCGGCCACTACGTTCGAAGTGCCCGCCTCTGAGCGACAACTCGCGACAACTGGCCCCACGACGTTCGCCCCCCGACGTTCGCCCGCCCGACGTTCGCCCGCCCGACGTTCGCCCCCGACGTTCGGCCCTCACCGACGCCGACGCCCGTCCATGCCTCCCCGGCCCCGCCCTGGCCGATTGTCGCGACTTGTCGCTCAGAGGCGGGCAGGCGCGGACTGTCCCAGCCTGGCCGGAAGCCGGGTCCCGGTCGAGCGTGCGTCCGTGGCGGGAAATCGGCCGATTCGCCGCCACCACCGCACGTTCGGTGTGGCCACGACCGGCGCGCAGCAGCGCGTCAGTCCGGAAGGCGCTCCAACGCCTCGCGCAGGATGCGCCCCGTCGTCTCGCGGTCGGGATCGCGGCGGAGCACCAGCCCCTTCGCGAACGACAGCTTGTCGCCGGTCTTGCGCGGGGCCACGTGCAGGTGGATGTGGAACACGCTCTGAAAGGCGGCCTTGCCGTCGTTGATCGCGATGTTGTTGCCGTCGGCCGCCAGCTCGGACGCCCGCGCGGCCCGGCCGATGCGCTGCCCGATGCGCACCATGTCGGCCAGCGTCGACGCGGGCGTGTCGGTCAGGTCGACGGTGTGACGCTTCGGGACGACGAGCGTGTGCCCGCGCACGATCGGCCGGATGTCCAGCAGCGCCAGATAGTCGTCGTCCTCGTACACCCTGATCGCGGGCGCCTCGCCGGAGACGATGGCGCAGAACACGCATGACATCCCGCCACCGTAGTGCGAGGGCTCAGCGCGCCCCGAGCGTGCTCTGGATGTCGGGGATCATCTGCTGGAGCTGCTGACCCCAGTACGGCCAGGAGTGGGTGCCGTCGGGCGGGAAGTTGAACGTGCCGTTGGTGCCGCCCGCCGCCACGTACGCATTCTGGAAGTCGACGTTCGACCCGCGCGTGAAGCTCTCCAAGAACTGCTGCGGGATACCGGCTTCGGCGCCCGGCAGGTCGCTCGGCGTGCCGTTGCCGCAGTACACCCAGATCCGCGCGCCGGTGGCGACCAGCTTGGCCACGTTGACGGTCGGGTCGTTGCGCGCCCACGCCGGGTCGCTCGACGGCCCCCACATGTCGTCGGCCTTGAACCCGCCGGCGTCGTTCATCGCCAGCCCGACCAGCGACGGCCAGAAGCCGTCCGACAGGTGCAGGAAGCCCGACAGCGACGCCGCGTAGCGGAATTGACCGGGGTAGTAGGTGGCGAGGTTGAGCGCGGTGCCGCCGCTCATCGACAGGCCGACGGCGGCGTTGCCGGTCTGCGAGACGCCCTTGTTCTGGGCGAGCCACGCGGGGAGTTCCTTGGTCAGAAACGTCTCCCACATGTAAGTCTGGGTGGTGCCGTTGCCGACGGCGGGCCGGTACCAGTCGACGTAGAAGCTGGACATGCCGCCGACGGGCATCACCGTCGACAGGCCCGAGTCGTGCAGCCACTCGAAGGCCGGGGTGTTGATGTCCCAGCCGTTGAAGTCGTCCTGGGCGCGCAGACCGTCGAGCAGGTAGACGGCGTGCTGGCCGCCACCCTGGAATTGCACCCGGACGTTGCGGCCCATCGACGGCGACGGCACGTCGAGATACTCGACCGGCAGGCCGGGCCGCGAGAACGCCTGTGCTGGTGCGGTTCCGGCGACGCCCGCCAGACCGATCATCACCGTGAACGCCAGGCCGATGCCCAGCACCTTCTTGACGAAGCTGGTCATCATTCGGGTCTACCACGCGTCGCGGCGCTTGACCACCCCGCGGCGCTGAGAACCCGCTGTCAGACGACTGAGCGCCAGCGGATCAGCTTGTTGGGGAACGACATCGTCGCCGCGGGACTGCTCGACGGCAACCGGACCGCGGTCACCGGGGTGGCGACGTGACGTTCGTACATGTGCTCCGCGGCGGCGCCGTTCGCGAACACCCGGTCGATGCCCCGATGGGTGGCCAGCAGCGCACCGACGTCGTTGGCCACGATGCTGCGTCGGTCGATCTTGGCGTCCAGGCTGCCGGCCCGGCGGCAGCTGTGCACGACGTCCCACAGTGCGACGCCGTGGTGACGCGCAGCGGCGATGCGTGCGTCGTAGGGGACGTCGGCGTCGAAGCCGAACGCCGCGCTCAGCAGTGCCCAGAACTGGTTGCGGGGGTTCGCGTAGTACTGCCGCAGCGCCAGCGACTGCTCGCTCGGGAACGACCCGAGTATCAGCACGCGGGCGGCGTCGTCAACCACCGGCGGCAGTCCCTCGCGCAGCGGCGTCGCCGACTCGGTCATGCCACGAGGATAAATGCGTGAGGATGTCCGGCATGGCACTCTTCGGTGGCTCCGACGGCGACATCCAGCGTCGGGTCGACGCACTCGAGCAGCGGATCGTGGCGCTGGAACGCGCGCTCGCCCACGCCGGCATCGAACGCATCGTGCCGACGCCGGTGGGGGAGTTCCACGACGGGTGGGTCAGCGCCGAGGTGCGTGCGCTGGCCACCGCAGGCAAGAAGATCGAGGCCATCAAGCTGCTGCGCGAGCAGACCGGCATCGGCCTCAGGGAGGCGAAGGACGCCGTCGACCGCCTCTGACCCAGCGATTCGTGCACGCGCAGCCGCGCTCACCGCGGCTGCGCGTGCACGAATCGGTTCAGCTGAGGTGGTGCACCTCCTGCAGCCCGTAGACGGGGGTCGGGATGCCCTCGTGGCGGGCCTTGAGCTGCAACGCCAGGTACAGCGAGTAGTGCCGGGACTGGTGCAGGTTGCC
This sequence comes from Mycolicibacterium sediminis, assembly GCF_010731735.1. Lineage (GTDB taxonomy): Bacteria > Actinomycetota > Actinomycetes > Mycobacteriales > Mycobacteriaceae > Mycobacterium > Mycobacterium sediminis. The sequence continues at coordinate 5,514,783 of NZ_AP022588.1, read as the reverse complement.
GCCGTGGAACCACAGGTTCTCCTGCTGGGTGGGCTTCCACATGTTGCGCTGTTCGCCCTCCCACGGGCCGGGATCCTTCGTGGTCCCCGAGCCCAGGCCCCACACCTTGCCCACCTTGTCGGCGACGTCCTGGCCGATCAGGTCGGCGGCCCACCCGTTCATCGAGCCGTAGCCGGTCGCGTACACGACGACGTCGGCGGGCAGCACCGTGCCGTCGGCGAGCACCACGGAGTCCTCGGTCAGTCGGTCGACCTGGCCGTGCGCCAGCTTGATCGAGCCGTCGGCGATCAGGTCCGACGCGCCGACGTCGATGTAGTAGCCGGACCCGCGGCGCAGGTACTTCATGAACAGGCCCGACCCGTCGTCGCCCCAGTCGAGGTCGAAGCCGGCCGCGGCCAGCCGGTCGTAGAAGTCCTTATCGCGCTCGCGGATTGCGTCGTAGATGGGGATCTGGAACTCGTGCATGATCCGGTAGGGCAGCGACGCGAACGTCAGGTCGGCCTTCTCGGTCGTCATCCCCGAAGCGAGCGCCCGCTCGGAGTAGAGGTCGCCGAGACCGAGGTCCATCAGCGAGTCCGACTTCACGATGTGGGTCGAGGACCGCTGCACCATGGTGACGTCGACGCCGTTCTCCACCAGCGCCTTGCAGATGTCGTGCGCGGAGTTGTTCGAACCGATGACGACGGCGCGCTTGCCGACGTAACCGTCGGGTCCGGGATGGGCGCTCGAGTGGTGCTGATCGCCGCGGAAGACGTCCTGCCCGGGAAGTGTTGGCACGTGCGGCTTTCCGGACATGCCCGTCGCCAGCACCAGCTGCGCGGGGCGCAGGGTGACGCGTTCGCCGTCGCGATCGACCTCGACGGTCCAGCGCTTCTCGGCCTCGTCGTAGGACGCCGACAGGCACGACGTCTTCGACCAGTACGGCACCTCCATGACGCGGGTGTAGAACTCGAGCCAGTCGCCGATCTTGTCCTTGGGCGCGAACACCGGCCAGTTCTGCGGGAACGGCAGGTAGGGCAGGTGGTCGTACCAGACCGGATCGTGCAGGCACAGTGACTTGTAGCGGTTGCGCCACTGGTCGCCGGGCCGCTCCTGCCGGTCGAGGACGAGTGCGGGCACCCCGAGCTGGCGCAGCCGCGCTCCGAGCGCGATGCCGCCCTGACCGCCGCCCACGACGACGACGTAGGGCTGCTCGGCGTACCCGAGCGCGGCGTCCTCGGCGGCGCGCTTCTCGGCCCAGGAGCGGGTGTCGGCGTCGCTGCCGTGCACGGCGCCCATCACCCGGGTCGAACCCTTGCGCTCCTCGTGGCCCGTGAGTTCCTGCAGCGCGGTCAGGAACGTCCACGCCTCGTCGCCCTTGAGGCGCAGGTGGCCGGTCCCGTGCCCGACGGCGGTGTCGAACTCGATGAACGCCGAGGTGATGCCGTCGCCGTCGTCGCTGGCGGGTTCGCGGGTGCGGAAGTTCGTCGCGTCGGTGGGGGCCGCGCGCTCGGTCAGCAGCTGCGCGATCGCGTCTCGGCCTTCGACGGTCTTGAGGTTCCAGGTGAAGGACACCAGGTCACGCCAGTACGAGTCGAGGGCGAACTTGGCGGCGGCACGTTCGACGTCACGCGACGCCAGGGCCAGTTCGAAGTCGCGCAACCAGGAGTCGATGCGTTCCTGCGGCGTGAGGTCGGTGGTGGTCTCGAGCGTTGAGGTCATGTGAGCCAGGACACACCCTCGACACCACCCGCGGCAAGGGCTGCAACCCCCTGCAACCCTTACGCCTGTGCGCCAGGTCACATAGAAACGACCGTATGAAAGCAGCTGTGTACTACGGACCCAACAAGCTCGAGGTCGCGGACGTTCCCGAACCCGAACCGACGGCGGGCACCGTCAAGGTCAAGGTCGGGTTCAACGGGATCTGCGGAACCGATCTGCACGAGTACTACGCGGGCCCGATCTTCGTGCCCACCGAGCCGCACCCGTTGACCGGGCAGCAGATGCCGCTGACGATGGGCCACGAGTTCTCGGGCACGATCACCGCGGTCGGGTCGGGCGTCACCGATTGGGCCGAGGGCGACCGGGTGGCGATCATGCCGCTCTACCGCTGCGGGCACTGCCCTGCCTGCCGGGCGGGCAACTACAACATCTGCGCCCAGATCGGCTTCCACGGCCTGATGTCCGACGGCGGCATGGCCGAGTACACCGTCGTCCCGACCGACATGCTGCACCGGCTGCCGGAGAACGTGTCGCTCGAGTTGGGCGCGCTGGTCGAGCCGATGTCGGTGGCCTATCACGCCGCAACCCTCGGCGAACCGGATCCGGCCGGTACCGCGATGGTGTTCGGCGCGGGACCGATCGGCATCGGGCTGTGGTTCGCGCTGCGCGGCAAGGGTGTCGAGGACGTCTTCGTGGTCGAGCCGTCGCAGACGCGGCGCGCGGCGATCGAGGCACTGGGCGCCCGGACGCTCGACCCCACCGGCGTGGACGTGCCGGCCTTCATCGCCGACCACACCGACGGTCGCGGCGCCGACGCGGTGTACGACGCGGCAGGCGTCGCGCCCGCGGTCGAGACGGCGCTGGCGTGCGTGGGCGCCCGCCGGGCGATGGTGAGCGTCGCGATCTACGAGAAGCCGCTCGTCACACCGCTTCTCAACCTGGTGATGAACGAGTCGCGCATCCAGGGCTCGCTCTGCTACACCGCGCCGGACTTCGCTGCGGTCATCGACCTGATGTCGCGGGGCGTCTACGACACGACGGGGTGGGTGACGCCGATCGCGATCGACGATGTCATCGACGAGGGGTTCGAGGCCCTCCACGCCGGAACCAAGATGAAGGTCCTGGTGGATCCGTCATGACGCGTTCCATCGACGCACCGCTGCTCGACACCGTCGCCCTGGTGACGGGTGCGGGCCGCGGGATCGGCCGCGGCATCGCGCTGGACCTGGCCCGCCACGGCGCCGACGTGGCGCTCGTCGACGTCCACCGCGACGGCATCGACGCCGTCGCCGCCGAGATCACCGCACTCGGCTCGAAGGCGACGACGTTCGTCGCCGACGTGTCGGACCGCGCACAGGTGTTCGCCGCCGTCGACCATGCGGCGTCCGCGCTGGGCGGGTTCGACCTGATGGTGAACAACGCCGGGGTCGCGCTGGTGGGCCCGATCGCGGAGGTGACCCCCGACGACCTGGCCCGGCTGTGGGCGATCAACGTCGACGGCGTGCTGTGGGGCATTCAGGCCGCGGTCGCGAAGTTCCTCGAACTCGGCAACAAGGGTCGGGGCCGGATCAGCAAGATCGTCAACGCCTCCAGCATCGCCGGCCACGAGGGCTTCGCCATGCTCGGGCCGTACAGCGCCACGAAGTTCGCGGTGCGGGCGTTGACGCAGGCCGCCGCCAAGGAGCACGCCGCCGATGGCATCACGGTCAACGCGTACTGCCCGGGTGTCGTCGGCACCGACATGTGGGTGGAGATCGACCGGCGGTTCGCCGAACTGACCGGCGCCGCCGAGGGTGAGACGTTCGAGAAGTTCTCCGCGACCATCGCGCTCGGGCGGTCCCAGACACCCGAGGACGTTGCCGGTTTCGTGACCTACCTGGCCGGTCCCGGCGCCGACTACATGACGGGGCAGGCAGGGCTGATCGACGGCGGCATGGTCTACCGGTGACGCCCGGTGGGACCGGGTGTGACAGCGGGTGTGACGTGGCGCACAATCGACGGTGATGCCTTCCTCATCGGTGACGCCGGAACCCGCCGTGGCCGCGGGTGACGACCCGCGCAGCTACGCCATGCTGCTGTCGGAGGTCTACGACGCCACGATGGCGGGGACCCGTGCGCCCGCGCGGCCCCGCGACGTCATCGCCGACTCCTGGAAGCGGTTGCTGGGCAAGGGCATCGACCCCGATCGGCACTGCCCGCCGAACGTCGACAGCAGCGGGCTCGACGCGCTGCGTCACGCCTCGGGACTGTTCTCGGTGCTCGACGACGTGTCGCGCGGCCTCAACTCGGTGATCGATGGAGGCGACAACATCCTGGTCGTCGCCGACGCCCGCGGCCGGGTGCTGTGGCGCTACGGGGCGCCGCGAGTGCTCGGCAACGCCGATCGTCTCGGCTTCGTGGAGGGCGCGCAGTGGAGTGAGAACGCCGTCGGCACCAACGCGATCGGCACCGCACTCGCGTCGCACCGGGCGGTGCAGGTGTTCTCCGCAGAGCACTTCCTGCGCAGCCACCACGCCTGGACGTGCGCCGGCGCCCCGATCAAGGACCCGCGGACCGGCCAGGTCGTCGGCATCGTCGACGTGTCCGGGCCCGCTGCCACCGTGCACCCCACCACCGTCGCGCTGGTCGACCTCGTCGCCCGGCTGGCGGAGTCACAGCTGCGCGAGGCGCACGACCGCACGCTCAACCGGCTGCGGACCGTCGCCGCCCCGATCCTCGCCCGGGTGGGCAGGCCCGCGCTGGCCGTCGACCAGCACGGCTGGGTGGCGGCCGTCGACTCGCTGCCCCCGCACAGCCGGATCATGCTGCCCGACGACGGCGTTCCCGGCCGCACCTGGATCCCGTCACTCGGTGCGTGCGACGTCGAGTCGCTGCCCGGCGGATGGCTGGTGCGACTGGCGGAGGAGGACGCCGGCGGACCCGCGCCGTCGCGGGTCACGCTCGACCTGCGCGACGGTGCCGCACCGAGCCTCGACGTCGTCGGCGGGTTCGGCACCTGGCGACGCGACATCTCGCCGCGGCACGCCGAGATCCTGCACGTCCTCGCCACCCACCGGCAGGGCCGATCGGCACCCGAGCTGGCGGCCGACCTCTACGGCGACCGCTCCCGGGTGGTGACGGTCCGCGCGGAGATGTCGCGGCTGCGCAGGCAGTACGTGGGACTGGTGCTCGGCAAGCCCTACCGGTTCCCCGAGACCGCCGTCGTCGACGTCGTCTACCCCGACGACGCGACCACGTTGCTGCCGGCGTCCACGGCTCCGGCCATCCGGGCCGCCCGCGGTATACGTTGACTCCGTGACGGCTGACTCCGACATCGAGTCCTTCGACGTCGAGGCCTCCGGCCTGCTCGACGGTCTGGAGGGCGCTGCCCGCGACCAGCGTGCCGAGCTGATCCCGTGGCTGCTGGGTCGGGGGGTCTCGCTCGAGCAGATCCGTGACGCCTACCAGCCGATGCTGCTGGCGTCCCGCCGCATCCTCGGCGACGACGGTCGGCTGGTGTCGGCACGCGAGATCAGCGAGGACGCGGGCGTCGACCTGGAACTGCTGGAGCGGGTGCAGCGGGCCAGTGGTCTGCCCCGGGCCGAGGATCCCGACTCGAAGGTGCACCTGCGGGCCGACGGCGAGGCCGCCCGCTACGTGCAGCAGTTCATCGAGCTGGGCTTCGGTCCCGACCAGCTGGTCCTGGTGGTGCAGGTGCTGACCGAGGGGCTGTCGCGTGCGGCCGACGTGATGCGGTACGCGGCACTTTCGGCGGTCAGCAAGCCCGGTGCCACCGAACTCGACGTCGCGAAGAGGTCCGAGGCGCTGATGCTGAAGGTCGCGCCGCTGCTGGGCCCGATGATTGGGGACATGCTGCGGTTGCAACTGCTGCACCTGATGGAGACCGAGGCGGTCAGTACCGGGGAGCGTGCCGAGGGCATGCCGCTGCCCGGGGCCCGCGAGGTGACGATCGCGTTCGCCGACCTCGTCGGCTTCACCCGCCTCGGTGAGGTGGTGCCGCCCGAGGACCTGGAGCAGCTCGCGCACACGCTGACCGACCTCGCCCGCGAGGTGGCCGAGCCCCCGGTGCGCTACGTCAAGAGCATCGGTGACGAGGTCATGCTGGTGAGCACCGACCCGGCCGCGATGCTCGACGCGATGCTGGCGCTGACGAAGGCGACCGAGGCCATCGAGGACTTCCCCCGGCTGCGGACCGGCCTGGCGACCGGGCTCGCCGTCAGCCGCGCAGGCGATTGGTTCGGCGGCTCGGTGAACCTCGCGGCGCGCGTCACCACCGCGGCCCGGCCCGGCGCCATCCTGGTGGCGGAGGCCACCCGGGAGGCCATCGGCGACGATCCGCGGTTCGCGTGGTCGTTCGCCGGCGCGCGGCACCTGAAGAACATCAAGGACGACGTGAAGGTGTTCCGCGCCCGCCGGGCCGACGCGTGACCGCTCGGGCGTGACCGTTCGGGCGTCGAGATGGCGCTCAGCGTGGAGACGTGCGAGTGGCCCTCGCGCTGACCGCCATGTGAACGTGGGGGACCTAAGCTGGACGAATGGACGACGGGAACAATCATGAGTGATCGGCCAGACGTAGCGAAATTCCTTGCCGCTGCTCCGTTTACGCGGGAGCAGGTGTTCGCCGACCCGAGTCCGGTGCCCGAGAAGCCGGGGGCGTACGGGTGGTGGTTCCGCACGATCCCCGGTTCGATCGAGACGTCGAACTGTGAGCAACGCGACGGACTCACGCTGCTCTACGTCGGCATCAGCCAGGGACCTCCGCCGGCAAACGGGAAGCCGCGGAGCGTGCAGAACCTGCGCAAGCGCATCGGCTACCACTTCGGCGGCGGTGCCGCGGACGCCGACGGATCGACGCTGCGCAAGTCCCTCGGACTCCTCCTGGCCGACGACCTCGAGATCGAACTCCGACGGATCGGCTCCGGCGACCGGATGACGTTCGCAGGCGGGGAGCCCGTTCTCACCACGTGGATGGGCGACAACGCACTGGTGTCGTGGGTGGTGCACCCCGAACCGTGGCTACTCGAGAGGGAACTGATGGCCACCCTGGACGTTCCGCTCGTCGTGAGGGGCAACGAGCGCAACGCGTTTCATCCCGAGCTGAAGCGAATCCGCCGAGAGGGCGCCACTCGCGCGGGCAAGCAGCGCATCCTCAAGGAGTGGTGACCACCACCGCCCGCGTCAGTCGCGCGACGGCGTGAAGCGCCGTAGCCGCAGGCTGTTCGTCACGACGAACACCGAGCTGAATGCCATTGCCGCCCCGGCGATCATCGGGTTCAGCAGGCCCAGTGCCGCCAGCGGTATCGCGGCCACGTTGTAGGCGAACGCCCAGAACAGGTTTCCCTTGATGGTCCGCAGCGTCGCCCGCGACAGCCGGATCGCGTCGGGTGCCGCGCGGAGGTCGCCGGTGACGAGGGTCAGATCGGACGCCTCGATCGCCGCGTCGGTGCCGGTGCCCATCGCCAACCCCAGGTCGGCCTGGGCCAGCGCGGCCGCATCGTTGACGCCGTCGCCGACCATGGCGACCACGCGACCGTCGGCCTGCAGTCGCCTGACGTGGTCGACCTTGTCGGCGGGCAGCACCTCGGCGACGACGTCGTCGATGCCGACCTGGTGGGCGACGGCACGGGCGGCGCGCTCGTTGTCCCCGGTCAGCAGGACGGGCGTAAGCCCGAGCGCCCGCATCTCCGAGATCGCCTTGGCCGCAGAGTCCTTGACGGTGTCGGACACCACGATGACGGCACGCACCTGGTCGTCGACGGCCACCCAGATGGGCGTCTGACCGCGCGCGGCCGCCTCGTCGGCCACCCGCATCAGGTTTTCCGGGGCCTTCCCGGCGGGCAGCCAGGACAGCCGGCCGGCCATGACGCGGCGGCCCGATACGGTGCCCGTGACGCCCAGCCCGCCGTGGTTGACGAAGTCGCCGACCGCCGGCAGCGTGCCCGCCTCGGCGGCACGGGCCGCGATGGCCTGGGCGATCGGATGCTCCGAGCCGGCCTCGAGACCACCTGCGAGAGCGAGTAGTTCGGGATCGTCGGGGTGGACCTCGACGACCGTCATGCGGCCGGTGGTCACCGTGCCCGTCTTGTCCAGCACGACGGTGTCGACGCGGCGGGTGGACTCCAGCACCTCCGGACCCTTGATCAGGATGCCGAGTTGTGCGCCGCGGCCGGTGCCGACGAGCAGCGCGGTCGGGGTCGCCAGGCCAAGCGCGCAGGGGCACGCGATGATGAGCACGGCGACGGCAGCGGTGAACGCCGCGGTTGCCGAACCGCCCGCGACGAGCCAGCCCGCCAGCGTCAGCGCCGACAGCGCGATCACGACGGGGACGAACACCGCGGACACCCGGTCGGCGAGACGTTGGACCTCGGCCTTGCCGCTCTGCGCGTCGGCGACCAGTCGCGCCATCTGAGCCAGCCGGGTGTCGGACCCGACGCGGGTGGCGCGAACCCGCAGCAGTCCCTCGACGTTGACGGTCGCGCCGACGACGTCGTCGCCCACGCCGACCTCCACGGGGACCGACTCGCCGGTGAGCATCGCCGCGTCGACCGCCGACGTGCCGTTCACCACGACGCCGTCGGTCGCGATCTTCTCGCCTGGCCGCACGACGAACTCGTCACCGACCGTAAGGGCACTCACCGGAACCCGCGTCTCGACGCCGTCGCGGACCACCGCGACGTCCTTCGCGCCCATGTCCAGCAGTGCCCGCAGCGCAGAGCCGGACTGCCTCTTGGCGCGTGCCTCGACGTAGCGGCCGGCCAGCACGAACGTCGTGACGATCGCGGCGACCTCGAGGTAGAGGTGTGGCTGGTGCCCACCCCGGATGGCGGCGCCCACCAACTCCCACGTCGACCACAGGTACGCGGCCAGCACGCCGACCGAGATCAACGTGTCCATGGTCGCGGCGCCGTGGCGGAGGTTCGCCCACGTCGCACGGTGGAACGGCCACGCGGCCCACGCCACGACCGGCGTCGTCAGCGCGAACGCCGCCCACGCCCATCCGCCGAACTGCAGGGCAGGCACCATCGACAGCAACAGGACCGGCAGGCTGAGCGCCGCCGACACGACCAGTCGGTGGAGGTAGGACTCGTCGGAGGACTCCGCCTGGTCGGCGGTCGGCAGGGTCGCGGAGTAGCCGGTGGCCTCGACGGCGGCGACCAGGTCGTCGGGTGTGACCGAGTCCGGGAACGCGACGGTCGCCTGCTCGGTGGCGAAGTTCACGGTGGCGTGGACGCCGTCGATCTTGTTGAGCCGCTTCTCGATTCGCGCCGCGCACGAGGCGCAGGTCATCCCGCCGACGTCCAGCGTGACGGCAGTCAGGTCACCGGGGGCCTCGTGGGTGACGCTCATGCCGCGGCGACGTCGTATCCGGCGTCCTCGATCGCGGCGGTGACGGCGGCCTCGTCCGGGCTGCCGTCGACGCGGACGGCGCCCGCGGTGAGGTCGACGTCGACGCCCGAGACGCCCGGCAGTGCCGATACCGCGGACGTGATCGCAGCCACGCAGTGCGCGCAACTCATGCCATGCACTTCCAAGACCAAGCTCATGAGCCCGATTGTATACCCATAGGGGGTATGGGTAGTCGGCTCCGTCCGGTCAGGAGGCGAACTCGCGGGCCAGGGCCTTCTTGTCCACCTTCTCGCCGGCCAACGTCGGCAGGGGCTGCGTCCGGATCTCCCACCGGGTCGGCACCGCGAAGTAGGACAGCGTGCCCGTCACGTGCGAGGCCAAACCCTGGGCCGATGGCGCGGGCCGGTCGGCGCGGTGCACCACCACGGCCACCAGCTCCTCGCCCAGGTCGGGGTGCGGAACGCCGAGGGCCGCAACCTCCACCACGTCGGGGTGCGTGGCGATCGCTGCCTCGACATGTGGGCACGCGATGTTCTCGCCACCCCTGATCACCACGTCCTTGGCCCTGCCGTCGATGAACAGGTACCCGTCGTCGCTGAGGTGCCCGAGGTCACCGGTGTGCAGCCAGCCGTCGTCGTCGACGGTGTCGTCGTCCGGTAGCCCGGCGTAGCCGTTCATCACGGTGGGGGAACGCGCGAGCACCTCGCCGACGCCTGCCGGGTCGGGGTCGGCTATCCGCAGCTCGACCACGCCGTACGGACGCCCGACGGTGCCGGGATGCGAGGCGAGGTCACGGGCGTCGGCGGCGGTCAGGAAGCCGCCGGCCTCGGTCATGCCCCACGTGTTGCTCAGACCGCGGGTGCGCAGGTTCGGCAACTTCTCCCGGATGCGGTCGAGCAGGTCGGTGGTCACCGGCGCCCCGCCCAGCGGCCAGGACTTCAGGCTGCTCAGGTCGCGGGACGCGAAGTCGGGGTGGGCGAGCAGCCGGATCGCCATCGTGGGGACCGCCCCCCAGATCTGGATGCCCTCGTGCTCGATGAGTTCCAGGATCCGGCCGGCGTCGAACTTGCCCTCGGTCATCACGATCTTGCCGCCGGTGAGGAAGTGGGTCAGCAGGCTGGACAGTCCACCGACGTGGAACATCGGCGTCGTGGCCAGGCTGACCGCCTGCGGCGAGTCGTCGTCCAGCAGATGGGGGAAGCGCCGGTTCCGGGCCAGGATGTTGTGCTGGTTCGCGATGACCGCCCGCCGGGACAGCTCAACGGCCTTGGGCATGCCCGAGCTGCCCGAGGTGAACAGCACCAGCGCGGTGGCGTCGGCATCGGTCGGAGGGGTGGGTGCGACCTCGCCCGGAGGGGCGTCGAACGCCACCCGCAGGTCGGTCAGCGAGCTGGACGGCGCGTCGATGACCAGCGGGGTGTCGGCGAGGACGTGCGCCGGCTGGACCACCGAGACGGCGTGATCGATCTCCGCGCTACTCCACCACCTGTTCGCCAGGACCGGCACGGCTCCGGACAGCCACGTCGCCCACAGCGCCACGATCCACTCGGGCGAGTTGTAGCCGAACACCATGACCCGGTCACCGACGCCCACTCCGAGTGACGCCAGCAGTGGACGCGCCGCCGCCGCAGCGTCCCGGAACCCCGCGAAGGACACACGGCGGTCGCCGTGGACGAGGAAGGTGCGGTCGGTCCAGCAGGTGGTGCCGTCGAGGAGGTCGTCGAACGTCGTCGGACCCCGCTCGTAGAGCAGGCCGTCGTGGCCGCCGAAGGTGCCGGCACGGGTGTCGCCGGTCCAGATCGTCCCCACCCGCTACTGCACCGGGATCTGGATGCCCTCCGAGGGCTGGACGATGACGAAGCCCTGGCCGTGGAACGACACCTGCAGCGCCTCACCGGATCCCCGGCCGATCAGGGCGCCGGCCTTGAAGCTCGTCTTCAGTTGGGTCTGGAGGTTGGCCGACCAGGCGACGACGGCGTTCGTGTCGGCGTACGTGGGCGCCTCGGCGGCGTCGAGCACGACGGGTGGGCCGTCGGTGGTCAGCGCCACCCAGCCGGTGCCCCGCAGCGTCGTGTTGAACAGTCCACCCGTGGCGATGCTGCCGCCCTTGACGCGCTCGATGTTCCAGTCGAGGTTGGCGGAGAAGGCCAGGACGTTCTTGCCGCTGATGGACAGTCCGGCGTTCTCCAGGTTCAGCAGGTGGACGTCGTAGGCGCGTTCGGCGAGGAAGACGTCACCCTGGCCCTGGCACCGCATGAGCGGCAGCCCCTCACCCGTCAGGGCCTTCTTCAGGAACTTGCCCGCGCCGCCACCCTCGAAGGAGAAGTCGACGTTGCCCTGGTAGGCGACCATCGACCCCTGCCGCGCCATGAACGGCTCGCCGAGCCGGACGCGCAGCAGCTTGGCGTTCTGGTTGGCGATCGGCTTGGCTTCCTTCTCGCTGAAGCGGCCGTCGACCAGGTCTCCGGTGATCCCGGCGAACCCGTCACCGCCCGCTCCCGCCTGCGGGAAACCCTGCGCCTGCACCTGGGCCTGTGCCTGTGCAGCGGAGTGCTCGGGCTGCGGTGGTCCCTGCTGCTGCGGTGCGCCGCCACCGAGCGGCGCAACGTAGGGACGACCCTGATGCGACACCTGGTCGGTCCAGCTGTGGCCGTCGAACCAGCGGTAGTCGAAACGGCCTTCGGGGTCGGGTTGCCAGCTGCCTGCTCCGGGTCCAGTCACCGGTCACTCCTCGCGATTGATTGCGACGTCTTGAAATTCTGCCTCGGACACTAGGGCAACCGGGTGACCATCCGGGCGATCCACGCCTCGGGGAGCGCCACGACTTCCGCGACGACCTCGACGCGGCTGGCATGCTGACGTGCATGGCCAAGGAAATCGACCCCGCCCGCGCGCGGGGCGCACTCGCCGTCGTCAAGCAGCATCCGGGCATGGTGCTGTTCCTCGCGACGCCGGCGCTGCTGGTGGTCGGAGTCGTGTGGCTGCTCGCCGGTCCCGGGTGGGCGGCGCTGCTGTTCGTGGCGCTCGTCCTGGGCGGCGGGGCGGCCGTCTACCGGGGTCTCAAGCAGCGCTGATCCGTTCCGCCGTTCGCCCGTGGCGAAGCACGCTCTGCTACGGGTGTAACGGTGTAATCATGTAAGCATGAGGGCACATCACAAGGGCCGCTCCGGTGGCTGGCAGCAATCCCAACAACCCGACGCGAGCACCGCACCCGACTGGATCGCCGGTCGTCTGCCCGACGCCTGGTTCGCAGGCGACCCCACCGTCGTCGTCGACCGGGAGGAGATCACGGTCATCGGCCGGCTCCCCGAGCCCGACGGCGATTCGAACGAGGCACGCAACTCGGGACGAGCGGCCAGGTTCCGCGAGGAGACGCGGTCCGAACGCATGCGCATCGCCGACGAGGCCGAGTCGCGCTACGGGCGCAAGGTGGCCTGGGGCGTCGAGGTCGGCTCGGGGGACGACACCGAGCGCATCCTCTTCACCCACGTCGCCGTACCGGTGATGACCCGGTTGCGACAGCCCGAGCGTCAGGTGCTCGACACGCTCGTCGACGCGGGCGTGGCGCGGTCACGGTCGGACGCGCTGGCCTGGTCGGTCCGCCTCGTCGGCGAGCACGCCGACGAGTGGCTGGGCAAGTTGCGCGAGGCCATGTCGACGGTGGACGACCTGCGCGCCGAGGGCCCGACGCTCTAGTCCGACTCTCGCCGAGCGCACGTTTGGTGAACGCGTTTCCCGAGAGGGGCCGTGAAGAAGCGTGCGCTCGGCGTCAGGCCAGCCGCTCGAGGCCGACGTACGTCGCGCTCAACGTCGAGGTCTGCGACAGCGGGTCCATCCCCTCGCCGTCGACCAGCAGATTGCGGTTGACGCCGAAGGACTGCGGCTCGCCGCCGCCACTCGGATCGAAGATCCGCGAACCCCACCCGTGGTCGACGACGACCAGACCCCGGCGCAGCCGCGGCGAGAGGGCAGCGGTCAGCTCGATCGACCCGACGTGCGAGAACACCCGGACCCGATCGCCGCCGCAGATTCCCAGCGCCGCCGCGTCGTCGGGATGGATCAGCACCTCGTTGGTCCGCCCGGAGGGATGCAGCCCGGGAAGTTCGTTGAGCCACGAGTTCATCGAATGCCGGTGCCGGCGGTTGCCCAGCTGGAACGGAAAGCCCTCGGGCGCAACGGGAGGCGTCGAGGCGAGCAACTCCCGGGTCCGTGCGAGGAACTCCGGCGGTGCGGCGTGGACGCGCTTGTCGTCGGTCCGCAGCGCCTCGCGGAAGTGCCCGTACTCGCGCGGGCCGAGCACGATGCCGTGCGGACTCCCGATGACGTCGCGCCACCTGAGCCTGCTGCCGTTCACCCGTCGGCTGGTCGCGACCAGCAGCCGGTTGATCCAGTGCGGGCTGAACTCGACGTGGGGGCGCCGGGTGAGTGTCGCCACCCGGCGGGTCGCGGCGATGACGCCGTTGACGCCCCTCGCCCCGAACAGCGGTCGCCGCATCGCCATGGCGAGATCCACCCAGATCCGCCACTCCTCGCGAGCACCGGCCGGCGGTTCGACCGCCCTGACGCCGTACTGGACGAACGGCTCGTCGTGCATGCTGCTGGTGAACGCGGGTAGGTCGTCGCGCTCGAGCCAGTGGACCGCGGGCAGCAGCCAGTGTGCGTGCCGATGGCTCTCCCGTTGCACGAAGTCCACGGCCACCAACAGGTCCAGCTGGCCCAGTGCCGCATCGAGTTTGGCTCCGTCGGGTCCAGACACGACGGGGTTGCCGCTGTTGATCACCAGCGCCCTGACCTGACCGTGGCCGGGCGTGGTGATCTCGTCGGGCAGCTCCGCGAGCGCGTGTGCGCCGGCGATCATGTCGCGGCCGCGCAACCGGCTGAAATGCGGTTCCACCTTGGCGAGTTCGAACATCCGCAGCGCGTCGACGTAGCCCCGCTCGAATCGACGCCCACCGGGCCGATCCATCCGCCCGGTGATCACGTTGAGCACGTGCCCCAGCCACTCCGCAATCGTGCCCGCCTCGTGCAGCGACACCCCGGTGCGCGTGACCACCATCGCCGCCGTGGCCCGCGCGAACCCCCGTGCCACGTCCTCGATCTGGGCGCGCGGCACCTCGCAGCGCGCCGCGAGGTCGTCGAGGTCGGCGTCGGCGACGAGCGCCCGCAGATCGTCGACACCGGTGGCGAGGTCGACGCAGTCGCCCTCGTGCTCGAGGCCCTCGTCGAGGATCACCGTGACCATGGCCAGCAGCAGGGCCCAGTCCTGTCCGGGGCGCACCGCGAGGTGGACGTCCGCCTTGCGGGCGGACTCGGTGGCCACCGGGTCGACCACCACGATGGTGGCGCCCGCCTTCTGCCGCTCGAGCGCCCGCCGCCAGCCACCGGGCACCGTCTCCAGCCAATTCCAGGCGCTGACAGCGGGATTGGTGCCGACCAGCAGGAAGTAGTCGCAGTGGTCGACGTCGGAGACCGGCGACATCAGCTGAGAGCCGTACATCGCTTCAGCCACCACGTGCATGGCGTTCTGGTCGACCGACCCCACGAAGTAGCGGCTCTTGGTCCCGATGGCGTCGAGCCACCCGTTCATGAAGATGATGTTCGACGACGAGAAGCCCGCCGGGTTGCCGTAGTACACGCCGATCGAGTCCGGTCCGCCCTCGTCGATCAGCGCGTTCATCCGTGCCGCGATGTCGGACAGCGCCTCGTCCCAGGTGGACTCGACGTAGGAGTCGCCCACCCGGCGCATCGGGTTGAGTATGCGACGGGGGTGCTCGACGAGTTGATTCGCGGTGCGGCCCTTGGCGCAGAAGTCGTGCCAACTGTGGGGATTCTGCTTGTCGGGAGCGATCTTGGTGACGCGGTTCCCGGCGACCGTGACCTCGATGCCGCACGCCGCCAGGCAGTAGCGGCAGAAGGTGTGCACGGTACGGGTGTCGGCGGTCGCCGTCGCCGGGGATCGGGCGTCGCCCAGCGATTCGGTGGGAACGATGCTCATGGATCGCATCCTGCCCGAGGCGGTGGGGGCTGCACCGGCGAATCACGGTGAGCAGACTGCTTGATTCGCGTCCGCCGGTCAGGCCCGGGTCATCTCCCAGTACTCGCCGTGGCGGGCCAGCAGTTCCTGGTGCGTTCCGCTCTCGACGATCCGGCCGGCCTCCATGACGAGGATGACGTCGGCGTCCCGGATCGTGGAGAGCCGGTGGGCGATGATGAAGCTGGTCCGCGTCCGCCGCAACTCGGTCGTCGCCTGCTGGATCAGCAGCTCGGTCCGGGTGTCCACCGAGCTGGTGGCCTCGTCGAGGATCAGCAGGTGCGGGCGGGCCAGGAAGGCGCGCGCAATGGTGATCAGCTGCTTCTCGCCCGCGCTGACGTTGCCGCCGTCGTCGTTGACCACGGTCTGGTACCCGTCGGGCAGGGTGTGCACGAAGCGGTCGACGTGCGCGGCGGTGGCGGCGGCGATCACCTCGTCGGAGGACGCGCCGGGTCGGCCGAAGGCGATGTTGTCGTAGATGGTGCCGCCGAAGAGCCAGGTGTCCTGCAGGACCATGCCGATCCGGGACCGGACGTCCTGGCGACGCATCGAGGTGATGTCGACGCCGTCGATCAGGATCCGTCCGGCATCCACCTCGTAGAACCGCATCAGGAGGTTCACCAGCGTGGTCTTTCCCGCGCCGGTCGGTCCGACGATGGCGACCGTGCTGCCCGGTTCCGCGACGAGCGACAGGTCGGAGATCACCGGGGTGCCCGGCCGGTACGCGAAGTCCACGTGCTCGAACTCCACACGCCCGGCCGCGCGGTCGGGCACGCGGACGGGTGCCGGCGGATCGGGTGACTGCTCGTCGGTGTCGAGGAGGTCGAAGACGCGTTCGGCGCTGGCGATCCCGGACTGCATGGTGTTGTACATCCCCGCCACCTGTGTGAGCGGCTGGTTGAACTGACGGACGTACTGGATGAACGCCTGGATGCCGCCCAGGGTGATCTGGCCCGTCGCGACCTGCAGTCCGCCGACCACTGCCACCGCGACGTAGCTGATGTTGCCGATGAACGTCGTCACCGGGGAGATCAGCCCGGACAGGAACTGTGCGCCGAGGCTCGCCTGGTAGACGTCGGCGTTCAGGTCGCCGAACCGCTCCTGGGCCAGCGCCCGATGGCCGAACGTCTTGACCACCGTGAAGCCGCTGTAGGTCTCCTCGATGTGGGCGTTGAGCCGTCCGGTGTTGCGCCACTGCGCCACGAACAGCCGTTGCGAACGCCGGGTGATCGTCCTGGTCGCCCACAGGGACAGCGGTACGACGAGCACGGTGATGCCGGTCAGCAGAGGAGAGATGGTCATCATCATCACCAGCACGGCGAGCACGGTCAGGACCGACGTCAGAAGCTGGCTGATGGTCATCGACAGCGACGACTGGATGTTGTCCACGTCGTTGGTGACGCGGCTGAGCACCTCGCCGCGCTGCCGGGTGTCGAAGTAGGACAGGGGCAGCCGGTGCACCTTGGCCTCGACGTCGGCCCGCAGCGTCACCATCGTCCGCTGCACCGTCACGTTGAGCAGGCGGGCCTGCACCCAGATCAACAGCGCCGCAACCAGGTACAGGCCCAACGCCAGCAGCAGCGTCCGTCCGATGGCGTGGAAGTCGACACCGGCGCCCGGCACCACGTTCATCCCGGACAGCAGGTCGGCGAACGTCCCGTCGCCGCGTGCCCGCGCGGCCTCGACGGCCTGCTCCTTGGTGAGGCCGGCCGGCAGTTCGCGACCGATGACGCCGTTGAACAGAAGGTCGGTCGCGTGCCCGAGGATGCGGGGCCCGATGACGCCGATGGCGATGCCGCCGACACCGAGCAGCAGGACCGCCGCCGTCAGGCCGCGCTGCGGGGTCAGCCGCTTCACCAGCCGCAGTGCGGAACCCTTGAAGTCCCTGGTGCGCTCGGGCGGCAACTCCATCATCGCGCGCAACGGCCGCGTCATCGCACGCCCGGTTCCCGTGTCCCGGCCGCGGCTCCGGGTCTCGATGTCGCCGCCGGGGCGGCTCCGGGTTTCGATGTCGCCGCCGGGGCGGCTCCGGGTTTCGATGTCGCCGCCGGGGCGGCTCCGGCAGCCTGCGAGTCGGCGAACTCCGCGTAGATGGGGCAGTCGACGAGCAGCGACTCGTGCGTGCCGATGCCCACCACGGCACCGTCGTCGACCACCACGATCCGATCGGCCTCGGCGACCGTCGAGATGCGTTGCGACACCACGACGACGGTGGCCCCGGCGGACACCTCGCGCAGCGCGGCACGCACCCGGGCGTCGGTGCGCACGTCGAGCGCGGAGAACGCGTCGTCGAACAGGTAGATCGCGGGCCGCCGAATGACGGCCCGCGCGATCGCCAATCGTTGCCGCTGGCCGCCGGAGAAGTTGATGCCGCCCTGCGCCACCTTCATCGCCAGCCCGTCGGGGTGCGCCGAGACGAAGTCGGCGGCGGCGGCCACCCGCAGGGCATCCCACATCTCGTCCTCGGTCGCGTCGGCCTTGCCGTAGCGGAGATTGTCGGCGACCGTGCCGGTGAACAGGTAACCGCGTTGCGGGACCAGTCCGATCGTCGACCACAGCGTCTCCGTGTTCTGCTCACGGACGTCGACGCCGTTGACGCGCACCGCGCCGTCGGTGACGTCGTAGAGGCGGCAGATCAGTGACACCAGTGTCGACTTCCCGGCGCCGGTCGAGCCCACCACCGCCGTCGTCGTGCCCGGCATGGCGGTGAACGACACGTCGCGCACCACCGGCCGGTCCGCACCCGGGTGGGTGAAGGTGACGCCGTCGAGCACGATCTCGCCCGTCTCGTGCTCGGGCATGCGAGGCCGGGCCGGATCGGCGATGGCGGCGGTGGTCGACGTCACCTCGGTGATGCGTTCGGCGCACACCGCGGCGCGCGGCAGGATCACCAGCACGAACGTCACCAGCAGCACGGCCATCAGGATCTGCATGAAGTAGGACAGGAAGGCGATCAGCGCGCCGACCTGCATCTGGCCGGCGTCGATGCGCATGCCGCCGAACCAGATCAGCGCGACGCTGGACACGTTGATGACCAGGGTCGTCACGGGCAGCATCAGCGCCTGCAGCCTGCCGACGCTGAGAGCGGTGTCCGACAGGGACTGGCTGGCCGCGCCGAAGCGTCTCGTCTCGTCCGGCTCCCGGGCGAACGCCCGGATCACCCGGATGCCGGACAACTGTTCGCGCAGAACGCGGTTGATGCCGTCGATCAGGCCCTGCATCGCGCGGAACAGCGGCAGCAATCGCGACACGATCAGATAGTTGGCCACCACGAGGATGGGCACGCTGACGAGGAGCAGCCACGACAGCCCGGCATCGAGGTGGATCGCCATCGCGATGCCGCCGATGGTGGTGATCGGCGCCGTGATGAGCATCGTGGCCGTCATCTGCACCAGCACCTGGATCTGCTGGACGTCGTTGGTGGTCCGGGTGAGCAGCGAGGCCGTGCCGAAGCGCGACGTCTCCTCGGCGGACAGACCGATCACGTGGTGGAACACCGCCGACCGCAGGTCCCGGCCGAACCCCATGCCGGCGCGGGACCCGAAGAACACCGCCCCGACGGCGCACAGCACCTGCAGCGCGGTGACGCCGAGCATGATGCCGCCGAGTTCGACGATCAGGCCGGTGTCTCCGCGCGCGACGCCGTCGTCGATGATCGCGGCGTTGATGGTCGGCAGGTAGAGCGAGGCGACCGTGCTGACCACCTGCAGCGCCGCGACGACCGCGAGTAGACCGCGATACGGCCGTACGTACCGCCGGATCAACGCCCAGAGCATCTCGTAACTGTCGCACACCGTTCCGGGCGGGATCATGATCGACCACCGCGAGCGCGAAACGCCGAAACACGCAGGTCAAAGGACGTGCTGGTGGTTGGGGCTCCGGGCTGCCGCTACAGTTGCGGGCGTGAAGGGACTTCCGCGCGCCCGCCTGGGCAGGCGCCAGGCGAGGGCATTGGCCGTGGCGCTCCTGGCAGTCGTTCCGGTGCTCGCCTCCTGCTCCTCGTCCGACGAACCGTCGGATCCCGGCGCGTCGTCGGCACCCGACCAGGGGGCTTCGAGCAAGCACGGGCCGTTCTTCCCCGAGTGCGGCGGCATCACCGATCAGATCGTCGGCGAACTGACCCAGGTGCCCGGTCTGGTGAACACGGCGAAGACGTCGGTGGGGTGCCAGTGGCTCGCCGGCGGTGGCGTCCTCGGACCACACTTCTCGTTCTCGTGGTTCCGTGGCAGCCCCATCGGCAGGGAACGGAAGACCGAGGAATTGTCGAGGACCAGCGTCGAGGACATCAACATCGAGGGCAACGACGGCTTCATCGCCCTCAGCGACGACCCGACCCTCGGGGTCAGCCTGTGCGAGATCGGCATCGGCTTCGACGACGACTTCATCGAGTGGTCGGTCAGCTTCGCCCAGAAGCCGTTCCCGGACGCGTGCGAGGTCGCCAAGGAACTCACCCGCCAGTCGATCGTGAACAGCAAGTGAGCGCCCGTCGCGTCACCACCGGGGTCGGTGCCCTCCTCGGCGCGGTGACCGTCCTGCTGGGCCTGCAGGGTTGCTCGCAGAACGTCGAGGGCACCGCCGTGAAGGCCGGGTCCGGGGACACCCAGCGCAACGACAACTCCGAACGCCAGTACCCCAACCTCCTCAAGGAGTGCGACGTCCTGACCCAGGACATCCTGGCCAAGACGGTCGGCGCGGATCCGCTCGACATCCAGAGCACCTTCGTCGGCGCGATCTGCCGCTGGCAGGCGCTGAACCCGTCGGGCCTGGTCGACATCACGCGCTTCTGGTTCGAGCAGGGCAGCCTCGACAACGAGCGGTCGACCGCGCAGCAGCTCAACTACCAGATCGAGAGCCGCGCGGTGAACGGCGTCCCGTCGATCGTGATGAAGCCCAACGACCCCAACGGTGCGTGCGGCGTCGCCAGTGACGCCGCGGGCGTGGTCGGCTGGTGGGTCAACCCGCAGGCGCCGGGCATCGACGCGTGCGGAATGGCGATCAAGCTGATGGAGCTGACGCTCAACACGAACAACTAGCCGGCTACCGCGGCACGTGGAAGGCGAGTAGCCGCGCACCGCCCGGTTCGAGGTCGGCCCACTCGCCCTCGACGCCGAGCATCGCGATGGCCGACGTCGGGAACTTGGCGGAGATCTCCGCCGCGAGCTGCTCCGCGTCGGGGTCGCCGTCCGCCAGCCCCAGGGCCAGCCCGGACGTGGTGGGCTCGTGGCCGACGACCAGAAGCGTGCCGACGCCCGGCGAGACTGCGTTGATGGCCGCGATCACGGTGCCGGGGACCGCGTCGTACAGCTCGTCGAGGTACTCCACGGGGGCCTCGATGCCGGTGCGCGCCAACGTCTGACGGGTACGGGTGGCCGTCGAGCAGAGCACCGCGTCGACCTCGGGCGTGTGCGCCCGGATCCACTCGCCCGCCAGGGGCGCCTCGCGGTCGCCGCGTTCGGCCAGCGGGCGGTCGTGGTCGGTGACGCCGCCCGGATAGTCCGACTTGGCGTGTCGCATCAACAGCAGAGTCCTGGTCACGGGTCTCAAACTAGTCGGGTCGTGGCGGCTCGGGCGGCGGCGCGCTCGATGGGTGCGCCACATGCCGGTCGAGGTCCGAGGACTTGTCGGAGGCCGGACCTACACTCCACTCACGCTCGAAGGACGAGATGGGGGAGGGACGATCGAATGCGATTCCTGCACACCGCCGACTGGCAACTCGGCATGACGCGGCACTTCCTCAACGACGAGGCGCAGCCGCGGTATTCGGCCGCCCGCCGTGACGTGGTCGCCGCGTTGGGCCCGCTGGCCGCGGAGGTCGGGGCGGAGTTCGTCGTCGTCGCGGGGGACGTGTTCGAGGACAACCACCTCGCACCGCGCGTCGTCAGCCAGTCGCTCGAGGCCATGCGGGGCATCGGCGTCCCGGTCTACCTCCTGCCGGGCAACCACGACCCGCTCGACGCCGGCTCGGTCTACACCAGTGCGCTGTTCCGTCAGGAGTGCCCCGACAACGTCGTGGTACTCGACCGCGCGGGTGTGCACGAGGTGCGGCCCGGGCTGCAGATCGTCGCGGCGCCTTGGCATTCGAAGGTGCCGACCACCGATCTGGTGGCCGACGTCCTCGCCGGGCTGTCCGCCGACGACGGCGTCACCAGGATCGTGGTCGCGCACGGCGGTGTCGACGTGCACCAGGCCGACCGGGAGAAGGCGTCCCACATCCGCCTCGCGGCGGTGGAGCAGGCGCTCGCCGAGGGGGCGGTGCACTACGTCGCGTTGGGCGACAAGCACTCCCGCATGCAGGTGGGCGGCACGGGGCGGGTGTGGTACTCGGGCTCGCCGGAGGTTACCAACTACGACCACGTCGAGAACGATCCCGGCCACGTCCTGGTGGTCGACGTCGACGAGGAGGATCCGGCGCGCCGCGTCGAGGTCGACGCCCGCCGGGTCGGCAGGTGGCGGTTCGTGTCGCTGCGCCGCACCGTGGACACCAGCCGCGACGTGACCGACCTGGATCTCAACCTCGACCTGCTGACCGACAAGGACCGCACCGTCGTCCAGGTGGGCCTCAACGGGACGCTGACCATCTCGGACAAGGCGGCGCTCGACGACTGCCTCGAGAAGTACGCCCGCCGGTTCGCGGCACTCACGGTGTGGGAGAGCCAGACCGACGTCGTGGTGATGCCGGCCGACGGCGAGTTCGACGACCTTGGCATTGGCGGGTTCGCCGCCGCCGCCGTCGACGAGCTGGTCGCCGCGGCCAAGCTGGAGGACGACCAGTCCGACGACGCGCGCGCGGCCCTCGCCCTGCTGCTGCGTCTCGTCGATCGGGGTGCGGCGTGAAACTGCACCGGCTGACCCTGCGCAACTACCGCGGAATCACGTTCCGCGACATCGAGTTCCCCGACCGCGGCATCGTCGTGGTCAGCGGCGCCAACGAGATCGGCAAGTCCTCGATGATCGAGGCGCTCGACCTGCTCCTCGACGCCAAGGACCGCTCCGGAAAGAAGGAGGTGAAGCAGGTCAAGCCCACCCACGTCGACGAGGGTGCCGAGGTGACCGCCGAGATATCCACCGGGCCGTACCGCTTCACGTACTTCAAGCGCTACCACAAGCGGCCCGTCACCGAACTGACCGTGACGGCGCCCGCGCGCGAGCAGTGGACCGGCGACGAGGCCCACGACCGCGTGCTGGCCATCCTCGCCGAGACCGTCGACGTCCGGCTGTGGGAGGCCCAGCGCGTCCTGCAGGCGTCGGCCACCTCGCCCGTCGACCTGTCCGGGTGCGACGCCCTGTCCCGGGCGCTCGACGTGGCTGCGGGGCAGTCGGTCAGCCTCACGGGGTCGGCGTCGACGGGCTCGGGGCTGTCGGGATCGGAGCCCTTGCTGATCGACCGCATCGACGGCGAGTTCAAGAAGTACTTCACGTCCACCGGACGTCCGACGGGGGAGTGGGCCGCCGCCGGCAAGCATCGCCAGGTGACCGCCGACACGGTCGAGGCGTGCCGCAGGGCGGTCGCGGAGATCGACGAGGCCGTCGCGCGGCACGGCACCCTCACCTCCGACCTCGCGGCGGTGGCCGCCGAGCGCGACGCGGCCGTCCGACGGCTGGAGGCGGCACGGCTGCGGGCCGACGCCGTCGCGAAGATCGCCGGACGGCTCGAGCAGGCCCGCGTGCTCGCCGACGCCGCGGCCACGTCGCACGCCGCCGCCTCGGCTGCCGTGGACGAACGGCACCGTCTGGCAGCCGAACTGGCGCGTGACGAGGCGGCCATCGTCGGTCTGGAGGCCGAACTCGTGCAGGCCGTCGACCACGAGATCGCCGCCCGCTCGGCGCTCACCAACGCCGCGGACGCCGCGACCGCCGCCGCCGTCGACGTCGAGACCGCACAGGCCGAGGTCGAGGCCGCACGCACCGTGGTCGAGCAGATCGCACGCCGCGGCGAGGCCGACTCGCTCGCCGTCAGGATCAAGAAGATCGACGCGACCGATGCCGGCTTGCGCACCGCCGCAGCCGAACTCGGCGAGATCCGGCTGACCGATCGGTCGATGCGGCTCATCGAGAAGGCTGCCGCGGAGGTCGATGTCGCCACGGCGGCCGCCGACGCCGCGTCCGCCCGCATCGAACTCGTCGCGGCCACCGACGTCGCGGTCGACGTCGACGGCGAACCGGTGTCGCTGCCCGCCGGCGACACGTGGGTCACCAGTGCGACGTCTCCCACCGAGGTCAGCGTGCCGGGCGTGCTGACCGTCCGCGTGGTGCCCGGTGCGCCCGCGGCACACACCGGCGAGGCCCTCGAGGCCAAGCGCCAGGTCCTCGCGCGGGCCCTCGACGAGGCCGGCGTGGTCGACGTGGCGGCGGCGCGGGTGCTCGACGGCCATCGCCGCGAAACGGCCGCGCTGGCTCAGCGCCTGCAGGCCGCCCGCGACGCCCACGCAGGTGACGACGACGTCGAGGCGCTGCGGGCGCGGCTCGCGCAGCTGCGTGCCGATCTGCCCGCCGGTGAGTCACCCACCGCGGACCAGGCGCGTGCGGCGTTCGACGCGGCGGCGACGGCACACCGCCAGAAGCGAACGGCTGCAACCGAGCTCCGGGATGCCGCCGCGACGTCGGCCACCCGGGCCGCCGAACTCGCCGCCCGGTCGGAGGGCGTGCGGACGGCGGTCGCATCGGCGCGTACCCGCATGACGACGCTCGCCGACCGGCTCGAGCGCGGGCGGGCGACCGCCGGCGACGACGAGCTGACACTGGCCGCATCAGCGGCCGCCGACCGCTTGCGCGACACCACCGCTTCCGTTCGGGAACTGGCGGCCGAGTTCGACGGCGCCCACCCGGCCGCCGTCACCGCGGAGTTCGACCAGGCAGCCGCACACGAGGCGCTGCTGAGCCGTCGGCACGACGAGCTCGCCGAACAGCTCGTGCGCACCGAGGCGGAGCTGGGCGTGTACGGCACCGAGGGTCGTCGCGGACGGCTCGACGAGGCGCTGCTCGAGCACGGCTACGCCGAGGGCACCTGGTTGCGGCTCAAGCGACGCGCACACGCCGTGATGACGTTGCGCTCGGTGATGGCGCGCCACCGCGACGACGCGCGCCAGCGCTACGTGGATCCGTTCCGCATCGAGGTGGAGCGCTTGGGACGCATCGT
The DNA here is from genome assembly GCF_010731735.1 of Mycolicibacterium sediminis. GTDB lineage: Bacteria > Actinomycetota > Actinomycetes > Mycobacteriales > Mycobacteriaceae > Mycobacterium > Mycobacterium sediminis. The sequence goes on along the minus strand of NZ_AP022588.1, from coordinate 5,490,568 downwards.
GTTCGGCGCGGACTTCGAGGTGGAGATCGACGCCGAACTGCGGATCCAGAGCCGCACGCTCGACGGCTGCACGGTGCCCTACGACTCGCTGTCCGGTGGGGCGAAGGAGCAGCTCGGCATCGTGGCGAGGCTCGCGGGCTCGGCGCTGGTCGCCAAGGAGGACGGCGTCCCCGTCGTCATCGACGACGCGCTCGGCTTCAGCGACGCCGAACGACTCAGCCGGATGGCGGAGGTCTTCGACGCGGTGGGCGGCGACGGGCAGATCATCGTGCTGACCTGCAGTCCCGAGCGCTACGCGGGCGTCATCGACGCACACCGCATCGAGTTGACGGCGGCAGGTCAGCCGGCGGGCGCCGCGTTCGGCTGAAAAGCGCCGCCGCGGCTCCTACACTCGTGCCCCGTGAAGGTGGACTACATCGTCGTGGGAACCGGTTCCGCCGGATCGGTGATCGCCAACCGTCTCGGCGCCGTGCCGAACGTCCGGGTGGCCGTCATCGAAGCGGGCCGGCCGGACAAGGACAAGTTCGTCCACATCCCCGCCGCGTTCTCCAAGCTGTTCCGCGGGCCGCTGGACTGGAACTACCTGACCGAGCCGCAGAAGGAACTCGACGGCAGGCAGGTCTACTGGCCACGCGGCAAGATGTTCGGCGGCTCGTCGTCGATGAACGCGATGATGTGGGTGCGCGGGTTCGCCGCCGACTACGACGAGTGGGGGCGGGTCGCGGGCCCGGAGTGGGCGTGGTCCCACGTCGCCGAGTACTTCGCCCGCATCGAAACGGGTCCGCTGGAGGTGTCCCCGCAGCGCAGCCCGCGCCGCTCGACGGCCGCGTGGCTGGAGGCGGTCCGGGAATGCGGCTACTCCGTGGAACCGCCCAACCAGGACAACCCCGAGGGGTTCTGCGAAACCCAGGTGACGCAGCGCCGTGGAGCCCGCTGGAGTACCGCCGACGCCTACCTCAAGCCGGCAGTCCGCAGGGGCAACCTGGAGGTGTTCACCGAGTCCACCGTCACCCGCATCCTGTTCGACGGTCGTCGCGCCGTCGGCGTCGAGTTCCTCCGGGGTGGCCGGCGGGAGGTCGTCGAGGCCGACCGCGAGGTGATCCTGTGCGGCGGGGCCGTGAACACACCCCAGCTGCTCATGTTGTCGGGCATCGGCGACCGCGACCGCCTCGCCGAGTTCGGCATCCCGTCGGTTCGACACGCCCCCGAGGTCGGCCGCAACCTGCTCGACCATCTGGTGGTCCCGCTGGGGTTCGACGTCGCCGGTGACTCGCTGCAGGCCGCGGAGAAGCCCCTCGAGCTGATCAACTACCTGGCCCGGCGGCGAGGGATGCTGACGTCGAACGTCGGTGAGGCGTACGGCTTCGTTCGCAGCAGGCCCGACCTCGACCTGCCCGACCTCGAGCTGCTGTTCGCGCCCGCACCGTTCTTCGACGAGGGCATCGGGGAACCCCCGACCCGCCACGGCGTGGTGACCGGGCCGATCCTGCTCACGCCGAAGAGCAGCGGCACCATCGCGCTCGCCTCGGCCGACCCGCTCGTCAAGCCCCTCATCGACCCGGGGTACCTCACCGACCCCGAGGGTGCGGACCGCCAAGCCCTGATGACCGGCCTGCGCATGACCGCCGAGATCGTCGCGGCGCCGTCGATGCGCCGTCTGCTCGGCGCCATCGCCCGCCCCGTCGGAGCGACCGATCTGTCCGACGAGACCCTCGAGCGGGCGCTGAACACGCAGTCGCACACCCTGTATCACCCCGTCGGCACCTGCCGCATGGGGAGCGACGAGGGCAGCGTCGTCGACCCGCAGTTGCGCGTCCGAGGGGTCGACGGCCTGCGGGTGGCCGACGCGTCGGTGATGCCGTCGATCATCCGTGGCCACACCCATGCGCCGTCGGTGCTGATCGGGGAGAAGGCCGCCGACCTCATCACGTCGGCGTCGTAGCCGACAGCACGCTCAGAAGTACGCGTTGGCGGGGATCGGGGTGTCGTGCAGCAGGTTCTCGCCGATCACCCGGGCCTTGTAGGCCACCGGGTTGTGCAGCGTGATCGTGCGGATGTTGCGCCAGTGCCGGTCCAGGTTGCGCTGCCGGCTCGCGGCGCTGGCGCCACCGAGTTCGAGCAACCGGGTGGCGGCCTCGGGCGCGACGTCGTCGAGGTGGACCTTGACCTTCGCCGCACGCAGTTGCGCCTCGGTGGCCAGCGCCGCGTCGGGGACGCCGTCGACCTCGGAGGCCACGGCGTCGGCGATGGCCTGGGCGGCGTCGAGCACGGCGGCCCGCGCGACCGACGCGGTGGACGCGAGGACGCCGAGCTGACGCTGCAGCAGCGGATCTTCCGTCGGACGTTCCGACGTGGCGTGGCTGAAGCTGCGGTCGCGTGAGCGCAGCAGTGCGACGCCGTCGTCGACGACGTTGGCGAGGATGCCCGCGACCACGGCGTGGATGAAGAGCTGCAGCGACGCGTACTGGACCGTCGGCACGGGTTCGGCGTCGTACGAGCTGTCCGAGAGCACCTCGTCGGCCGACACCGCCACGTTCGTGAACGTGGTGGTCCCGGTGCCGGTGCGGCGCTGCCCGAAGCCGTCCCAGTCGTCGACCAATTTGACGCCCGTCCGGTTGGCGGGGATGACGACGTTGGCCACGGAGTCGTGGTCGGTGGTCGCCGTGACGGTGAGGTAGTCGGAGAACAGGGTGCCGGTGCTGTAGTACTTCTCGCCGGCGAGCCGGAACCCGCCCGCGCCGTCGGGCAGCAGTCGGGTGTTGAACACGAGGCTGCCGACGGCGTTGCCGCCCCTCTCGCTGAACGCGTTGCCGAAGATCTTGCCCGCCGTCACCTCGCTCAACCAGCGTCGGGAGCCGTCATCCTGGGGGCCGGCTGCCGTGTTGCTGTGGCTTTCACGTGTGTCCGAGCTCACCGTGCGCAACCGTTCCTCGACGAACCAGAAGTGCGTGCGAAAGATGTGCGCCACAATCGGATCCGCGCGCGCCACGTCTATGACGGCGGAGAACAGTTGTGGCACGGTGAATCCCGCGCCACCAAGCTCCTCGGGTATGCGCAGGGTGCCGAAGCCGGCGTGCTTGAGGGAGCTCACCTGCTCGAAGGGATTCTCGTCGTTGAGGTCTCGGTCCTTGGCGCCGGAGCCGATGCGGGCGAGCAGGTCGGTCCAAGCGGTCGATCCGGGCAGTGTGCGGTCGATGCCTTCCACGGTGGTCATGGTCACCGTTCTACGGGCGGCGACGCCGCGTGGCACTGCTTTGAATCACCCCGAACCGAAGCGGCTCCCGTCGCAGGCACAATGGTGGTGATGACGATGAACGAGAAGCGCAGGCGCGCGCACGACAAGCTCGCCGCGCTGCCGGGTGTCCACTCGGTACGACGGCCGGTGGGTGACGGGCGCGACTTCGACCTGTTCTACGCCCGCACCGGTGACGAGTCGGCCCACCCGATCGTGGTGGTCCCGGGCGGCCCGGGCGCCGCGTCGGTGGCGCTGTACCGGGCGATGCGCACCAGGTGGGCGGCCAGGGGACTGGACGTCATCATGCTGGAGCACCGTGGCGTGGGGATGTCGCGCCACGACGACGACGGCGCCGACCTCCCTGCCGGTGCCCTCACCATCGAGGCGGTGGTCGACGACGTCGCCGCCGTCCTCGACGACGCCGGGGTGGCGACCGCCACGGTCTACGGCACGTCGTACGGCACCTACCTGGCCGCGGGTGTCGGGGTCCGCCATCCCGAGCGTGTCCACGCGATGGTCCTCGACTCGCCTCTGCTGTCGGCCGACGACGTCGACGAGGTGCGCGCGGCCATCCGACGCGTGCTGTGGGACGGGGCCGAGCCCGGGACGTCGGACGTGGCCGACAAGATGCGGCGCCTTGTCGACGAGGGCGTGTTGCACGCCACCGACACCCAGATCGCCGCGGACCTGTACGGCTACGCGGGGCCGGACGTGCTGCGGCGCCAGCTCGACCTACTGCTCACCGGTCACGACTGGCTTTGGGGCGCCGTGGGTTTCGGCACCCGGTTCATGTTCGAACGCAAGACGCCATACCACCACGAACCGGATCTCGTCGGCAGGATCGGGTACCGCGAACTGAACTACGGCGCCGTCCCGGACGGGCGTCCCCTGGATCCCGCCGTCGCGCTCCGCGAACTCGCCTCCGGCGACCCGGACTTCGTCGCCGAGCCGTTCGACCTCATCGCCGCGATGCCCGGCTTCACGTGGCCGACGGTCGTCGTCTCCGGTGGCCGCGACCTGACCACGCCGCCGTCGGTGGCCCATCGCATCGCGTCGCTGATCCCCGACGCCGTGTTGGTCGAACTGCCCGGTGCGGGGCACAGCGTGCTCGACGCGAAGGAACCCGCGGCCCTGGAGATCGCACTGGCCGTCGACGCGGGCCGTGCCGACGAGTTACCCGACCGCGCAGCGGAACTCGACGCGCAAGCGGGATCGCTGGCGTTCCGACTCCTGAAGTGGGGCATCGGCGCCGCAGCGGTCGCGGAGTCGGTGGTGCCGGCAGCGGTGCCGCGGGCGGTCCGCAGCGTCACCGCTACTTCGTGAAGCCGATCGCGGTGTACTCGACGTCGGACAGGCCCGCGGCGCCGAAGTTCGCGAGGTTGCTCCGCACGGCCACGTTGCCGGGCGATTGCGTCAACGGCAGGCTGAAGCCCTCCGCCCAGATCAACTGGTCCAATTCATTGGCCAGCACGCGAGCCTTGGCGGGATCGAGTTCCTCCAGCGTCTGCTCGATCTTGGCGTCGATCTCGGGGCTGCCGATCTTGCCGAAGTTGCTCTCACCGGTGGACAGATAGATCTGCGTCAGACCGGACAGCGGGAAGGCGTCGGCACCCCAGGCGAACTGGCCGAGATCGAAGTTGCCGACGGTGATGTACTGGCTGAAGAACCCGTTGCCACCCTTGGCCTGCAGGTCGAGCTTCACACCGATCTGCGCCAGGTTGTTCTGCGCGATCTGCGCCACCTGTCGGGTCGTCGAGGCGTCGTAGAAGATGTCGCGGATGACGAGCTGGCGGCCGTCCTTCTCGCGGAACTGGCCGTTCATCTTCCAGCCGAGGGCGTCGAGTTCCCGCTTGGCGGCCTCGGGGTCGAAGGCGACGACGGCGCTGTTGTCCTGGTAGCCCTCCTGGCCCGCGACGTAGATGTGGTTGTTCAGTGGCACCGGATTGTCGGCGAGACCCCGCTGCGTGACGCTGGCGATCGTCTGACGGTCGATGCCCTTCGAGACCGCCACGCGCAGCGCCTTGTCGGCCAGGATCGAGCCCGGCGCGCCGTTGAAGGTGAAGTGATACCACTGGGTGGCGGGCGCCCGCCGCAGCGCGATCCCGGGGGTGCGCTGCGCGATGGTCACCTCGTCGAGGCTCGCGAGGCCGGTGGCGTCCAGGGCGTTGCTCTGCAGCGCCGGGATTCGGGCGGCGTCGTCGAGAACGCTGTAGTTGATGCTGTCGAGCCGAGGCTGCGTGCCCCACCACTTCGGATTGCGCGTCAACGTGATTCGCTGTGCCGTGCGGTCGATGTTCGAGATGATGAACGGCCCGGCCGACGGCGGCGGGGCGTTGAGGAAGCCCTTGTTGAACGCTTCGGGGGTCGCGGTGACGGACTTCGGGTAGAGGATGCCGTTGCCGGCGAAGATGCCCTTCCAGTCCGCGTAGGGCTTGGCGAAGGTCATGATCGCCTGCCGGTCGTCGACGCCGCGCCTCACGCTGCCGACCCGGTCGGCACCGTTCGGCGAGGCGATCGCGAAGGCCTTGTCCTTCCCGCTCGTCGCATCGACCTGGGACTTGATGTCCTCCCACGTGATCGGCGTCCCGTCGCTCCACGTCGCCTTGGGATTGATCGTGTAGGTGACCACCTGCGGATTGGTGCCGGTGAGCTCGACGCTGGTGAAGTAGTCGGTGTTGACCGTCGCCGATCCGTCCGCTGCGATGCGGAACGCCCGCGGCATCGTCGGCTTGGCCAAGGCGTAGTTGTCGCCGGTGTTGCCGTCGATGTGCAGCGTGTTGAAGTTCTCCGGGAACGCCGTCAGCGCCAGCCGCAACGCGCCACCGTCCTGCAGGGTCGCGGGGTCCTGCGGGTTCATGTCGTTCGTGCTGCCGACCTGGGCGTCGCCGCCGGCCGATGGCGGGGCCTGCTCCCCGCTGGAACAGGAGGTGAGGAACAGTCCGGCCACCACGAGGAGGCCGGCAAGGCGTCGGAACGTCATGCGGACCGACTCTAATGGTGCCGCGCGTGGACGCGCCGCAGGCCATGGTCCGGGCCGCCGTGCGAGCCGACCGCCACGACTCCTCGCCATCCGAACACCCTCCTCACCGCCGTACGTGCGAGTACGGCGAGATTTCGGCCGTTTCCCCGCCGTACCCGCACGTACGGCGGGGCGTGTCGGTGACAGGAGCGACACTGCCGCCATGGGGGAACCGGTCATCGGTACGGAGGTCGTCGCATCGGGTCGGATGACGCGGCACCGACTGCGCTCCGACTACGTCGCACTGCATCCCGACGTCTACCTGCCGCGAGGCGTCCGGCCGACCGCGGTGATCCGTGCGCGGGCTGCGTGGTTGTGGTCGGGCCGCCAGGGCGTCCTCGCGGGCCGGTCGGCGTCGGCGATGCACGGGACGAAGTGGGTAGACGACGCCGCGCCCGCGCAGCTGCTTCATCCCAATCGTCGTCCGCCGCGGGGGATCGACACCTGGTCCGATCGCCATCGGCCCGACGAGGTGGTGACGATCGGTGGGATTCCGGTGACCTCGCCGGCGAGGACCGCCCTCGACCTCGCGTGCCGGCTTCCGGTCGACGCCGCAGTCGCCGCGATCGACGCATTGGCCAATGCGACCCGCCTCGACCTGGCCGAGGTGCATGAGCTGGCACGACGATATGCGGGTCGGCGGGCAATCGTCCGGGCTCGGGAGACCCTCGATCTGGTCGACGCCGGCTCGGAGTCTCCGCAGGAGACCCGGCTGCGACTGCTGTACGTGCGGGCGGGTTTCCCCCGACCCGAGACGCAGATCCCCGTCCGCGACGAGTGGGGACAACTGGTCGCCGTCCTCGACATGGGGTGGCGTGACGTGCTCGTCGCCGCCGATTACGAGGGAGAGCACCACCGCCTGACGGCTCGACGGTTCAACCGGGACATCCGGCGACACGAATCGGTGACGGCGCTCGGTTGGGACGACGTGCGGATCACGATGGACGACACCGACGCCACCATCATCGAGCGCACCCGGCGGGCGTTCGAGCGCCACGGCGTCCCCACCCCGTGGTTGTCTCTGCGCCTCGCCGCCTGAGTCCGGTTCTCGTACGTGCGAGTACGGCGGGATTTCGGCCGATTCTCCGCCGTACTCGCACGTACGGCAGGCAGTCGAGGACCGAGAGGTGACCCGAGCACCCCTCAGATCTGCGGCACCGCCGACAGCAACCGGCGGGTGTACTCGTGCTGGGGGTCGGCGAACACCGAGTCGGCGTCTCCGCCCTCGACGATGACGCCGTCGTGCATCACCACGACGCGATCGGCGAGGTGCTTGACCACCGACAGGTCGTGCGAGACGAACAGGTAGGACAGGCCGAAGCGCTCCTGCAGGTCGAGCAGCAGATTGATGATGCCCGCCTGGATGGACACGTCGAGCGCGGACACGGGTTCGTCGAGGGCGAGGATCTTGGGCTGCAGCGCGAGCGCGCGGGCGATGCCGATGCGCTGCTTCTGCCCGCCCGAGAATTCGGCTGGGTAGCGGCTGGCGTCGTCGCGCCGCATTCCCACCAGGGTGAGCAGCTCGGACACCCGCTCGTCGATGCCCGCCTTGTCGAACCCGTTGGCGCTCAGTGGTTCGGAGAGGACGTCGAACACGGGCAGCCGGGGGTCGAGGGAGGCTACCGGGTCCTGGAACACGACCTGAAGGTCGCCGCGCAGCGCACGCCGGCCCCGCCGGTCCAGGGACGCGACGTCGTGGCCGAGGACCTCGATCGAACCGCCCTGTGGCGCCGTGAGTTCCAGGATCTGGTGCAGCGTCGTCGACTTGCCGGAGCCGGACTCGCCGACGATGCCGACCGTCTGCCCCTGACGGAGGTCGAAGCTGATCCCGTCGACGGCGCGCACCTCGCCGACCGTGCGCTTGAACACCACGCCCTTCGTCAGGTCGTAGGTCTTCACCAGGTCGGTCACCCGCAGGACGACGGGGGCGTCGGGGTCCGGTGCCGCGTCGGTCGGGGAGGTGGACACGCCGTACACCTCGCCTGCGGTGCGGCCGGCGACGTGTTCGGTGCGGATGCACGCCGCGGTGTGGTCGGGCCCGACCGGGATCAGTGGTGGCTCGGCGGCGAGGCAGTCGTCGATCGCCAGCGGGCAGCGGGGCGCGAACGGGCAGCCGCCGGGTAGCGCCGCCATCGACGGCGGCGCACCGGGGATGGGCACCAGTCGAGCGCCCTGCGGGGCATCGAGTCGCGGCACCGAGCCGAGGAGGCCGACGGTGTAGGGCATCATCCGGTCGCGGACGATGTCGGCGACCGGCGCCGTCTCCACCGCGCGGCCCGCGTACATCACCAGTGCGCGGTCGGCGAACTCGGACACCACGCCCAGGTCGTGGGTGATGATCAGCACGCCTGCCCCGGTGACGTCGCGGGCGGTGCGCAGCACGTCGAGGATCTGCGCCTGCACCGTGACGTCGAGCGCGGTGGTGGGTTCGTCGCAGATGATCAGGTCCGGGTCGTTGGCGATCGCGATCGCGATGACGACGCGTTGCCGCTCACCGCCCGACAGTTCGTGGGGGAACGCGCGGGCCCGTCGGTCCGGTTGGGAGATGCCCACCAGCTCGAGCAGTTCGACCGCCCGGGCGCGGGCGGCCGCGCGGCCGAGGTCGCGCTGGTGGATGCGTAGCGCCTCGGCGATCTGGTCGCCGACGGTGTACACCGGGGTCAGCGCCGACATCGGGTCCTGGAACACGGTGCCGACGACGCGCCCGCGGATGCGGGACAGGGCGACGTCGTCGAGGCCGATCAGTTCGTCGCCGTGCAGCCTGACCGACCCGCTGACGTCGGCGAACTCGGGCAGCAGCCCGATCACGGCCATCGCCGTCGCGGACTTCCCGGCGCCGGACTCGCCGACGAGCGCGACCACCTCGCCCGGGCCGACGTCGAACGACATGCCACGCACCGCGGCGACGTCGGGGCCGTCGGTGGGGAAGGTGACCGTCAGATCGGTCACCGATAGCAGCTCGCTCACGGGCGCCTCCGACGCCGCAGGGTCCGCGAACTCGGGTCGAGCGCGTCGCGTAGCCCGTCGCCGATGACGTTCGCGCACATGACGATCAGCACCAGGATTCCGGCCGGGAACAGGAACAGCCACGGGAACGTCAGCGCCGACGGGGTGCCGTCGCTGATCAGCGTGCCCAGCGAGACGTCGGGCGGCTGGATGCCGAACCCGAGGAAGCTCAGTCCGGTCTCCGCCAGGATCGCCACGCCCACGTTGAGAGCGGTGTCGATGATGATGATCGACGCGACGTTGGGCAGCACGTGCCGCACGATGATCCGCCGGTTCGATACGCCCATATACCTTGCCGCCGTTACGAACTCGCGTTCCCGCAGGCTCATCGTCAGGCCGCGGACGATGCGGGCGCTGATCATCCAGCTGAAGGCGGCGAGCAGCAGGATCAGCCAGAGGACCGTGTCGCCGCCCCGGGTACGCGGGGTGATGATGAGGATCAGGATGAAACTGGGCACGACCAGCAGCAGGTCCACCACCCACATCGCCACGCGGTCCCGCCAGCCGCCGAAGTAGCCGGCGATCGCGCCGACCGTGGCGGCGATGACGGTCGACACGAACGCGACGCAGACGCCGATCAGCAGCGACTTCTGCATGCCGCGCAGCGTGAGTGCCAGCAGATCCTGCCCGAGCGAATTGGTCCCGAACCAGTGGCTGGTGCTCGGCGGCTGCTGCAGCGACAGGTAGTCGAGATCGGTGTAGCTCCAGGGCAGCAGCGGCGGTAGGGCGTAGCAGCCGACGAAGAGGATGACGAGCACCGCCATCGCCCCGACTGCCAGGCGGATCCGCAGGAACCGGCGCGTCGTCAGCGTGCGCCGGGAGGCGAACCCGGCCGCCTCGATTCCCGATTGGGCGGTCGACGACGCCTGCGTGGTCACCGGTTCGTCGCTCACGACCGCACCCTCACCCTCGGATCCAGCGCTGCATAGATGACGTCGGACAGCAGGCCGGCCAGCAGCACGGTCGTGCCGGTGAACACGGTGATCGCGGCGACGATGTTCGTGTCCTGGGTCGCGATGCCCTGCACGGCCCACTCACCCATGCCGTGCCAGCCGAAGATCTTCTCGACGAAGACCGCGCCGGTGACGAGGCCACCGACGCTGTACGCGAACAGCGTCGCCATCGGGATCAGCGCGGTCCGCAGGCCGTGCCGCAGCAGCGCCTGGCGTCTGGTCAGTCCCTTGGCCCGTGCGGTGCGGATGAAGTCCTGCCCCAGCACGTCCAACATCGCGCTGCGCTGGTAGCGGCTGTATCCCGCGATCGAGAACAGCGCCAGCGTGACCGACGGCAGCACGAGGTGCTGCACGCGGTCGACGAAGCCGTTCCACAGACCCGGGGACACGGTCGTCGACGTCTCCCCGATGTAGGAGAACAGCTGCACCCCCAGGGCGGTGTTGATGGAGTTCGCCGGCAACATGAGCAGCGTCGCGAGGACGAAGGTCGGCGTACTGATCAACAGCAGCGACAGCACGGTGATGAGTCGGTCGGAGAACCGGTACTGCCGCACCGCGCCCCACGCGCCGACCACCACCCCGATCACGGTGCCGAGCACCGACCCGATGACGACGAGGCGCAGGCTCACCCCGATGCGGCGCCACATGTCGTCGGACACCGGCTGGCCCGTGATCGTGGTGCCGAAGTCTCCGCGGACCGCGCCGGCGACCCAGTGTCCGTACCGCTCGAGCACGGGCTTGTCGAGGTTGAGTTCGACGGCCTTGGCGTCGATGACCGCCTGCGGGGGACGCGGGTTGCGGCTCTCCAGATTCTCCAGCGGGTTGAACGCCCACGCCGTGAGGCAGAACGTCAGGAACGACGCGAGCATCAGCAGCACCGCGTAGTTCACGAGTCGACGAGCCAGGAATCGCGTCACGTCGCGCCCACCGGAACTCGCATGCGGCAAGGGTAGGAGATCGTCGGGCCGTCGGCCCTCCGGTACCGGTTCGGGCGCGCCCGCGGTGTCCGAGAACTAGCAGTGCGGTCACAGCGGGCTCGCAGTTCGAGCGAGTTCACTCGAGGCCGAGTCGCACACCGCGGGCGGTAGTGCGACACGGAGCACGATCTCTCGAAGGTGACGAACGATGTCCAACGACACCCGTAGGCACGTGAAGGCATGCGCGGCGATCATCGGCGGAAGCGCGCTGATCGCGATCGGCGCCATCAGCGCCGCGACGGTCCCGGCGAGCGGACCCGATCTCGCGAAGAGCACCACGATGTCGATCGGTGCGACGAGCACCGAGACCACGCCGGCCAACGCACCGGCGGTGGCGGAGGCACGACCGAAGATCAAGGGGCCGGCCCCTCTCCCGTCCGAGGAGGAGTCGGCCAAGTAACGCCATGTAACAGGCGACTGCCAGGTGTTTGGCAGTTCTCCCGATCGGTTACCCGACGCGTGAAGGGGTTCGACGGCCCTTCCACGACGTTTCGACCGACCGATTGGGAGTGATCCACGTGATGACCACGAAGGTGAAGACACTGACCGCGGCAATCGGTGCCGGCGCGCTGCTCGCGATGGGCGGGGTCACGATGGCGACCAGCGCCGCCGAGCCCGAGCCGGCTCCGCCCGGACCCGTGCAGCCGAGCATCACCACCTCCGAGGCGACGGTCGGGGAGACCGTCACCGAGACGACGCCGCCGCCGACGCCCACGACGTCGTCGGCCGAGCCCGAGATCAAGGGGCCCGCGCCGCTGCCGTCCGAACTCGAGGGCGTGCCGGGCTAATCAGCCGACGCCAGGGGAGGTCGCGCGGTCGGGTCGATGGACTCGATCACCGCGGCCTCCCCTTCGCGTGTCGCGGTCACCTCGACCTCGTCGCCGACGGACAGCGACGGTCCCGGAGCGCCGGTGGGCAGTGCGTACGTGGAGGTGAAGTCGTCGGCACTGCGAACCGTCACCGACGTCGGGGTCAGCGCGGTGAGGCGCCCCATCTGGGTCAGCCGAGTGACGACGCCTCCGGGCCCGTCGGTGACGGACTCACCGTGCAACAGCCAGCTGGACGATCGAGCGCCCTGACCCGGTCGATGGTCGAGACCGGCCGACGGGCCGCCCCGGGGCGGCCCCATCATCCGTGGGCCCTCGGCCGACGCCCCGTACACCGCCGCTCCACCGATTCCGGCAATCACCGCGGCGACTCCGACTGCTGCCAGCGTGCCGCGCACGCCCCACGTGTTCACGGACCCATCGTGCGCATCGTGGATGTGAGGACGCTGTGAGTGGCGTCGGGCGACACTGTGCGGGATTCTCACAGCCCACGCATAGATCCGGCACAGGGACGGCCCATCGGGACGGCGGATGATGGCTGCATGACCACCGGTTCCACTCACGACAAGGACGCCGGTCGCGTCGTCATGCGGCGCGCCGACGGCAGCCCCATCAACGTCCTCGTCGTGGACGACGAACCCGTCCTGGCGGAGCTGGTCTCCATGGCCCTGCGCTACGAGGGGTGGGAGATCACCACCGCGGGCGACGGCGCCACCGCCATCGCGGCTGCACGCGAGACACCGCCCGACGTCGTGGTGCTCGACGTGATGCTGCCCGACATGAGCGGCCTCGACGTCCTCGCGCACCTGCGCGCCCAGACACCCGGGCTACCACTGCTGCTACTCACCGCCAAGGACTCCGTCGAGGACCGCATCGCGGGCCTCACGGCGGGCGGCGACGACTACGTCACGAAGCCCTTCAGCATCGAGGAAGTGGTCCTGCGGTTGCGTGCGCTGCTGCGTCGTACGGGCGTCGCCGACGAGACGGGCGGCGCGCAGATCGTCGTCGGGGACCTCGTGCTCGATGAGGACAGCCACGAGGTGACCCGCGGCGGTGAGTCGATCACGTTGACCGCCACCGAGTTCGAGCTGCTGCGGTTCATGATGCGCAACGCCAAGCGGGTGCTGAGCAAGGCGCAGATCCTCGACCGCGTGTGGAGTTACGACTTCGGCGGCCGGTCGAACATCGTCGAGCTGTACGTCAGCTACCTGCGCAAGAAGATCGACAGCGGACGCGAGCCGATGATCCACACCCTGCGGGGAGCCGGGTATGTCCTCAAGCCCGTCCGCTAGCGGCTCCCGCACCCGCGTCCTCTCCCCGCGCACGTGGTCGCTGCGGGTCCGGCTGCTCGTCACTCAGATCGTGCTGCTCGCCACGGTGTGCGCTGCGATCGGCATCGGGACCGAATTGGCACTGCAGCGCTTCCTCAGCCACCAGCTCGACGAGCAACTGCTGGAAGCGGGGAGGCGCTCGGCGGCCATCTTCGACCTGCCCTTCCCGCCGCCGGACCTGCCGCTGGACAGGCGCTTCAATCCCGAGGCGGGTCCCGGCCCGGGCTTCCTCAACGCCCCCGGGCAAGCGGCCAGGACGGTCGGCGCCGTCGTCGAGACCGACGGCGCCGTCGATGCCGGCGTCATCACCACCGACGGCAGCCGCTCCGAGGTGAGCCCGACCGCCGCGGCCGAACTCGCCGCCGTCCCACCCACGCACACACCGCAGACCATCGTCCTCGACGGCCTGGGCCGCTACCGGGTCATCGGGCTGCACTCCCGGCACGGCGGTCAGACGATCGTCACCGGCTTGCCCACGGCCGTCATCGACGACACCGCGCTGTGGGTGCTCGGCATGTTCTGCGTCGTCGCGATCACCGCACTGCTCGCGGCGACGACCGCGGGGATCCTGGTCATCCGCCGCCAACTCGCACCGCTGTCGCGTGTCGCGTCGGCCGCACGCGACGTCGCCGACCTCGAACTCGACCGCGGCGAGGTCAGCCTGCCGACACCGATCGTGCGCGTCGACCCGGCGGGGGCGCACACGGAGGTGGGTCAGCTCGGGTCGGCGCTCAACCGGATGCTGGACCGCATCTCGGGGGCGTTGTCGGCGCGCCACGCCAGCGAGACGCGGGTGCGCCAGTTCGTCGCCGATGCCAGCCACGAGCTACGGACCCCGCTGGCCGCCATCCGCGGCTACACCGAACTGGCGCAACGCAAACGGGACGAACTGCCCGACGACGTCGCGCATGCGATGAGCCGCGTGCAGTCCGAGACGCTGCGCATGACGCAGCTCGTCGAGGACATGCTCCTGCTCGCGAGGCTCGACGCGGGCAGGCCGCTCGAACGCGAGAGCGTCGACCTGTCGCGGCTGGTGGTGGACACCGTCAGCGACGCGCACGTCGCGGGTCCCGACCACGCCTGGTCGATCGACCTCCCGGAGGAGCCGGTGCTGGTCCTCGGGGACGAGGCGCGGCTGCACCAGGTGCTCGCCAACCTCCTCGCCAACGCACGTACCCACACGCCGCCCGGCACCTCGGTCACGACGTCGCTCGCGGTCGACGCCGGCACGGTGGTCCTGCGCGTCGCGGACGACGGACCCGGCATCCCCGCGGGACTGCAGGGCGAGGTCTTCGAGCGGTTCGCCCGCGGCGACTCCTCGCGGTCCCGACGTGACGGCGGCACGGGGTTGGGTCTCGCGATCGTCGCGGCCGTGGTCAAGGCGCACGACGGCACGATCGAGGTGGACAGCGTCCCCGGCGCCACCGAGTTCGAGGTGAGGTTCCCCGACATTTCACAGGTGGCGCACAGCGGAGACAGATCGGGAGCCTAGGAGCGCCGACGAGACTCGGACGGGTGACAGCCGTACTGCCGCGCGCGGCGACACCCGAGGGCGCGACCGGAACCGAACCGACTCCGCACGGGTGGGAACGGCTCCGGTTCGGCCTGCTCCTCGCGGCGACGGCGGCACTGTACCTGTGGAATCTGGCGGCCAGCGGCTGGGCGAACGCGTTCTACTCCGCAGCCGCCCAGGCCGGTTCGACGAGCTGGACGGCCATGCTGTTCGGCTCGAGCGACGCGGGCAACGCCATCACCGTCGACAAGATCCCGGCGGCCCTGTGGGTCACGGACGTGTCCGTCCGGCTGTTCGGCCTCGGCTCGTGGAGCGTGCTGGTCCCGCAGGCGCTGATGGGCGTCGGAGCCGTCGCCGTCCTGTATGCGGCCGTGCGGCGTGCCGCCGGGCCGGGCGCCGCCCTGCTGGCCGGCGCCGTGTTCGCGCTGACGCCGGTCGCCGTCCTCATGTTCCGGTTCAACAACCCCGACGCCCTGCTGGTACTGATGCTTGTGATCGGCGCCTACTGCACACAGCGCGCGTGCGAGAAGGACGCCGGACGGTGGTGGCTCGTCGCCACCGGCGCCGTGGTCGGTGTGGCGTTCCTCGCGAAGATGCTGCAGGCCTTTCTCGTACTGCCCGCCTTCGCCGTCGCCTACCTCGTCACCGCCGCGGTGCCCTGGCGCAGCCGGCTGCTCCGGCTCGGCGCGGGCACGCTCGCACTGATCGCCTCCTCGGGCTGGTACCTGCTGCTCGTCGAGCTGTGGCCGGCGTCGGCCCGGCCCTACGTCGGTGGCTCACAGAACGACAGCATCGTCGAACTGGCCCTGGGCTACAACGGTCTCGGCCGGCTCACCGGGGACGAGGTGGGCGGCCTGGGCAACCTCGACTACGACGTCGGCTGGAGCCGGCTGGTGGGCAGCGGCATGGGCGCCTACGCCGGGTGGCTGCTCCCGACCGCCCTGGTGTGCCTCGCCGCCGGTCTGATCCTCGCGAGACGCGCGCCTAGAACCGACCCCGAGCGCGGTGCGCTGTTCCTCTGGGGTGGCTGGCTGGTCGTCACCGCCGCCGTGTTCAGCTTCGCCGGCGGCATCGTCCACTCGTACTACACCGTCGCCCTGGCACCGGCCATCGGAGCCGTGATCGGCATCGGCTCGATGGCACTGTGGCGCAATCGATCCGATGTGCGGGTGGCGAGTGCCATGGCGTCGACCGTGGCGGTGACGGTCGTGCTGGCCGCCGTGCTGCTGACCCGGCACGCGGACTGGCCGGCGTGGTCGGCTGTCGGCATCGCCGGCGTGGGCATCGGCGTGGGGGTGCTGCTCGTGGTGAACGCGCGACTGCCGCGTCGGGTGGCTCTCGCCGCCGCCGGTCTCGCCGTCGCCGCCTGCCTGACCGGGCCCGCCGCCTACTCCGTCGCGACCGCCGCCACCCCGCACAGCGGGGCGATCCCGTCGGTCGGACCGGGAAGCGGTGGCGGCCAATTCGGCGGCATGACCGGCTTCCTCGGCGCCCCCACGCCGGGTGCCGGTCTGACCGCCCTGCTGGCGCAGGATGCCGGCCAGTACCGCTGGGCCGCAGCGGTCGTCGGGTCCAACAACGCCGCCGGGTACCAGCTGGCGAGCCGGGCACCCGTGATGGCGGTCGGCGGATTCAACGGCACCGACCCCGCACCCACCCTGCCGGAGTTCCAACGATTCGTCGCGGACGGAGACGTGCACTACTTCATCCGCAGCCGCATGATGGGCGGGTTCGGCCGTCAGGCCACCGGCAGCCGCGAGGCCGCCGACGTCGCCGCGTGGGTCGAGTCGCACTACGCACCGATGATCGTCGACGACGTCGTGGTCTACGACCTCACCGCGCGGCCTGCCTCGTGATTCATAGCCGGCGCATAGCTCGCCCAAACGGCCACCACACCCCACCCGATCAGGATGACGTCATGACCCACATCGACACGCGGCCCGAACCGTCGACACGCTTCGCCTCCCGACCCAACGCCGCCCGCGCCGCCGCCGCGCGTGGCGTACCCGTGCTCGACGTGGTGATCCCCGTCTACAACGAGGAGGCCACCCTCGCGGAGTCGGTGCACCGGCTGCACCGGCACCTGCACGAGACGTTCCCGTACGAGGTGCGCATCACGATCGCCGACAACGCCAGCATCGACGGGACGCCACGGGTCGCGGCCGAACTCGCCGCCGACCTCGACGGCGTGCGGGTCGTGCGGCTCGAGCAGAAGGGCCGCGGCCGGGCGCTGCACGACGCCTGGTTGCACTCCGACGCCGAGGTGCTGGCGTACATGGACGTCGACCTGTCGACGGACCTGACCGGCCTCGCCCCGCTCGTCGCCCCGTTGATCTCCGGGCACTCCGACCTCGCGATCGGCACGCGCCTGGGCCGGGGCTCGCGGGTCGTCCGCGGAGCCAAGCGCGAGATCATCTCCCGCTGCTACAACCTGATCCTGCGGTCGACTCTCAGCGCCGGCTTCTCGGACGCGCAGTGCGGGTTCAAGGCCATCCGCGCCGACGTCGCGCGCGAGTTGGTGCCACACGTCTCGGACACCGGATGGTTCTTCGACACCGAACTGCTGGTGCTCGCCGAGCGCAGCGGGCTGCGCATCCACGAGGTACCGGTCGACTGGGTCGACGACCCCGACAGCCGCGTCGACATCGTCTCGACCGCGGCGGCCGACCTCCGCGGTGTCGGACGGCTGCTCCGCGGCTTCGCCAACGGCTCCATCCCCGTCAATGCCATTGCCGCACAGCTGGGTCCGTCTCGCCGCGCGTCGGCACCCCGCTCGCTGTTCCGGCAGGTGGTCAGGTTCGGCGCTGTCGGCGTCGCGTCCACGGCCGCCTACCTGGTGCTGTTCATGCTGCTGCACGGCATGATCGGCGCCCAGGCGGCCAACCTCGTCGCCCTTCTCGTCACCGCAATCGGCAACACTGCGGCCAACCGCCGGTTCACGTTCGGCGTCGCAGGCAACGGCGCCCGCCACCACGTCGAGGGTCTGATCGTGTTCGGCATCGCGCTCGCCATCACCAGCGGTGCGCTCGCCGGACTGCACGCCTTCGTCGACACCCCGCACCGGATGGTCGAACTCGGCGTCCTGGTGCTCGCCAACCTGATCGCCACCGCGGTCCGCTTCGTCCTCCTGCGCGGCTGGGTCTTTCACCCTCGCCGCTCCCGTACGACCTCGAAGGAAGCCCAGTCATGACCCTCACCGCAGATCGCGGGGCGGAGGTGCTCGCCCACGACGGCGACGTCCCCGACCCGCGCTGGGCCCGGCCCGGCCTGCTCGTCCTGCTCGTCGGCACCGCCGTGCTCTACCTCTGGGGTCTCGGTTCGTCGGGGTGGGCCAACAGCTACTACGCCGCTGCCGCCCAGGCCGGCACGCAGAGCTGGAAGGCGTGGTTGTTCGGCTCGCTGGACGCCGGCAACGCGATCACGGTCGACAAGCCGCCCGCCGCCATGTGGGCGATGGGACTGTCCGGCAGACTGTTCGGCTTCAACGAGTTCACCATGCTGCTACCTCAGGCGCTCATGGGAATCGGCTCGGTGGCACTGCTGTATTTCACGGTCAAGCGCTGCAGCGGCGCGGGCGCCGGCCTCGTCGCGGGGACGGTCCTCGCCCTCACACCCGTAGCGACGCTGATGTTCAGGTACGACAACCCCGACGCTCTGCTGGTGCTGCTGCTCGTGGTCGCCGCCTACTGCACGGTGCGGGCCATCGAGAAGGGCAGCTACCGCTGGATGGCGCTGACCGGCGTCGCCGTCGGCTTCGCGTTCCTCACCAAGATGCTGCAGGCGTTCCTGCCCGTGCCGGCGTTCGCGCTGGCGTTCCTGGTCGCCGCGCCGACGTCACTGTGGCGGCGGCTCGGCGCACTGCTGGTGGCCGGCGCCGCGGTCATCGTGTCGGCCGGGTGGTACGTCGCGCTGGTCAGCCTGTGGCCCGCCGACTCGAGGCCCTACATCGCCGGGTCCACCGACAACAGCCTGCTGCAGTTGGCATTGGGCTACAACGGCATTCAGCGCATCGTCGGCGGCGGAGGACCCGCCGGTGGCGGTGGCGACCTCGGCCCGGGTGGCGGCGAGGGCAGGCCACCCGGTGGCAACCTGTTCTTCGGTGGCGAGCCGGGCATCGGGCGCATGTTCGGGCCGTCCTTCGGCACCGAGGCGTCGTGGCTGCTGCCCGTCGCGCTCGTCGGGATCGTCGTCGTGGCTTGGTTGACGTGGCGCGCGGCTCGCACCGATCCGAAGCGCGCGAGCATGCTGCTGTGGGGTGGCTGGCTGCTGATCACCGCGGCCGTCTTCAGCTACATGGACGGCACCGTGCACCCGTACTACGTGGTGGCGCTGGCCCCGGCGATCGCCGCACTGGTCGGCATGGCGGTCCCCGAGTTGTGGCGACGCCGCGCGGACCTCGGCCCGCGAATGCTGTTGGCGGCGATGCTCGCCGGCACCGGGGTGTGGGCGTTCGTCCTGCTCGGGCGCAGCCCCGACTGGTATCCCGCACTGCGGTGGGTGATCGTCGCCGGGTCCGGTCTGGTCGCGTCGGCCCTCGTGATCGGCGCGCAGCGCGCAGGTCGGACGGCGGCCGTGCTGGCGGCACTGGGCATCCTGTTCGGGCTCGGCGCGACGGTGGCGTACTCGGTGCAGACCGTCGCCGGTCAGCACGGCGGTCCGATGGCGACGTCGGGACCCGCCAAGGCGGGCGGGTTCGGTTTCGGCGGCCCCGGTGGCGGCGACCGGCCCGGCGCGAAGTCCGGTAATCCGTTCGAGACCAAGGACAACGCGGAACTCGAGGGCATGCTGCGGGACGCCGACAACCGTTGGGCCGCAGCCGGTGTCGGGTCGATGCAGGTGAGCAACCTCGAGCTGAAGACCGGGGCGTCGCTGATGGCGATCGGCGGCTTCACCGGCGGTGACCCGTCGCCGACGCTCGAGCAGTTCCAGCAGTACGTCGCCGACGGGCAGGTGCGGTACTTCATCGCCTCCGACCGGTTCGGCCCGCCCGGGCACCGCGACGGCACCGCGACCGAGATCCAGTCGTGGATCGAGGCGAACTTCACCAAGACCGACGTCGGCGGCACCACCGTCTACGACCTGGGATCACCGCGATCCTGACGCTGGCAGGAGGTTCCCATGTCCGTGACCGAGGACGTGCGTCAATCGCTGCGGCGCATCGAGGCGAGCCCGTTCGTCACCATCACGCCGCGGGCGTTCGATCCGCGAGGACGTCGCCGAGGGTTTGCAGTCGAGCGCGCAGTGCCTCGACGAGTGGCGACGATTCGACACCGCGACCAATCGACGACATCGTCCTCGAATACGGCTGCGCCCCTTCTTCCGCTGCGGCCTGCGCGGTCCCGACTGCAGCGCGAAGGCGGTCGAGGCCGGCGGCGAGTTGCTCGCCGGTCCGACCGTGTAGCGAATGCACCGAATCGGCCAGCAGGGGAGCGAGCCGCAGATACGCGTCCTGGACGGCGTCGACGCACGTCGCCTCCAGCACCGTGATCGTCCCGGGCCGAGCGAAGACATTGTTCTCCGACGCGGCCGCGGCGGCCGCGGCGACGACCCGGCCGTGCGCGACGTCGAGTGCGGCCTGGCCGGCGGACACGTCGCGCTCGCTACCCGATTCGTGCTCGGCGAGGACGTGGTCGAGCGCGGCGAGGTAGACCAGCACCGCCGGACGCACCTCGAGGACGGACCTGATCGGCATGACCACGAACGCGATGACCGCGGCGACACATCCGCCGATGAGTGCCGCCATCGTCTTGTCCCAGACCAGGTCGAGATAACTACCGGCGGTGGCGAACAGCGGGACGAACGCGATGTTCATCCAGAACACCATCAACGGGTAGGAGGTGGGCGCGGTGACGATCGTGAAGAACACGCCGACCGCCACCACCGCGACGGCCCAGCCGATGGTGTTGGGAACGGAGGCCGCGAGCGCCACCCCGCCGACCGCCCCCGCGACGGTCGCGGGTACGCGGACCATTGCTCGCCGAGCCGAGAGTCCGGCTGAGCCCGCGATGACGAGGAAGGCGGTCCAGGACACCACGAGAACCTGGTCGTTGCCGACGAGTAGTGCCAGGGCGGCCGCCGCGACTGCTGCGAGGACGGCTTGAACGGCCAGCGTCATGGTCGGCGAGGCGCCGCGTCGGTGCCCGCCTCGAGCCGCGGTCGGGATCCGCGTCGCAACCGCCTGATCAGGTCCGACATCGACCAGATCGGACGTCGAATCAGCCATGTCGGCAATGGATCTGGCGACGATGTCGCCGTCATGAAGGATCACCTGTACGTTGAGCATGACCGTCGAGTCGAGTCGGCTGTGCACGGCCGCGGCCTGCCCGCCGGCGTCGCAGGATGTGTCGCCGACCCCCTCCGTCAGCGCCCTGGACAACCTTCGCAGGGCGGTGATCGCGGGTCGTGCGACCTCGTCGGGTAGTGCTCGTGCCCACTCGGGCGCGGCACTCCGACGGGCCATGTCCTCCAACGCCATCAGCGCCGAGTGCAGCTCCACGCGCAGGCGTTCCACGTCGCCATGAGCGGCGCCTCGTAAGAGCACCCCGGGTAACTGCCGTTCGACGGCAGCTCGACAGGATCGTGCGAGCGTCACGCTGGAGTGCATCCCGTCGACGTCGGGTGCGCGGCCGGCCCGAACGGCGTCGAGGACACCGGCCACGTTCGCGACGGTCTCACCGGCCCGCCGTGAGAAGGCTCCCACCGACCGCCGCAGCGACGTCAGCGGGACGTCGGGAAGGATCACCGCCTCCCACAGCGCAAGCCAGGCGAAGCCGACGGCTGCGGCGAGCACGAACCACCCGACTCGACCGACCGTGATGTGACCCGCACCGCAGACGTACACGGTGATCGCGCCCATCAGGGCAAGGCTCGCAACTCGACTGCTCGCTGACCGCAGTGCGTACGAGCAGAACATCAGCGCGACGAGGAGCGCTGCAGGCGCCCACGTTGCGAACAGCGACAGCCCAACCGAGGCGATCACGGCCACGGCAGACACCACGACGGCCCAGCAGAGTGTGCGAACACGGTCCCTCGGCTGAGGGTCGGGTGCCAGTAACGCTCCCTCGAAGGCGGCACCGGCGGCGAACAGGGTGATCCGAAGGGGCTCGTCGACGGCGCACGAGACCGTGATCGCGAACATCGTCGCCCAGGCCAGGACGATGGAGCAGACGGCGCGCAGCCCACGACGCGTTCGCACCAGCCCCGGGTCGTGGACCTCGAGGCGGGCCGACACACGAGTGGTCGGAGCGATCGGGTTCTCCCGTCACGGTCGTCGCGTTCGGTGTGACCGGTCCGACGCGACACCTGGTTGATGCAGCCCTGTGGTGTCTCAAGATCAAACGACTCGTGAGCTGCGATTTTCGCTAAATGGGCAATCGTGTCAATTTGGTCTGCCGCTGTCATTCGTCCCGTAGCGTCACGACGGCTAGCCCTAGTGACCCAGCGCTGACCAGCCCTCGGCGACGGTCGAGAAGGAGCCGATTCACCATGCGCATCGTCATCGACCTGAACCGCTGCCTGGGCTACGCGCAATGCGTACCCCTCGCGCCCGACGTGCTCCAACTCAACGGCGAGGAAGCGCTCGCCTACGACCCCAATCCGCCCGAGTCTCAACGACAGCAGGTCGCCAGGGCAGTGGCGTCCTGCCCGGTGCAGGCCATCATCGCCGAGATGGATCCGCCGTCGGACCGGACGACGACGTGAGCACCCACGCGCTCATCGACGACATCGTCCGGACGTTCAAGGCCGAGGGCAGGATCGTCATCGTCGGCGCGTCCCTGACCGGCCTACGTGCGGCCGAGGCTTTGCGGGACGAGGGATTCACCGGATCGCTCACCATCATCGGCGACGAAGCGCACGAACCGTACGACCGCCCGCCGCTGTCCAAACAGGTACTGAAGGGTTGGGTGCCGGCCGGGAACACCAAGCTTCCCCGGCTGCGGGCCGTCGACGCCGACTGGCGCCTGGGTGTGGCCGCGACCGGCCTCGACCGCGACAATCGGGAAGTCCTGCTGGCCAATGGCGAGAAGGTGCCCTACGACCGGCTTCTCATCGCCACCGGCGTCCGGTCCCGCGCGTGGTTCAATCCGGAGGAGGCCACACTCGATGGCCTGTACACACTGCGCACCAGCGAGGATGCGGCCAAGATCCAGGAGGCCTTCAGGGCCCGCCCGAAGAGGGTGCTCATCGTCGGGGCGGGGTTCATCGGGTCCGAGATGGCCTCCGTGTGCCGGGATCTGGGACTGGACGTGACCGTTGCCGAGCGCTCGAGTGCCCCGCTCGTCGGGCCCCTGGGCGGGGTGATCGGCGACATCGCCGCCAAGATGCAACGCGACGCCGGGGTCGACTTGCGGACCGGTGTCGCGGTGGAGGCGCTGAAGGGCGACGCCGACGGCCACGTCCGGCAGGCCCAACTCTCGGACGGCACGCTGCTCGACGTCGACGTCGTGGTGGCATCGCTCGGTTCGGTTCGCAACATCGAGTGGCTCGAGGGCGCCGAACTCGCCAGCGGGTTCTGGGGAGTCGCGTGCGACGCGGGATGCCGCGCCTTCGACGTGAACGGCGTCGTCACCGACAACATCTTCGTGGCCGGCGACGTCGCACGCGCCCCGCACGTCCTCTACGAATACCAGTTCATGGCAATCGAACACGTCGATGCCGCCGTGTTGGGCGCGAGGACCGCCGCGCACAACATGGTCAACCTGGAGAAGGGGCGCCGTCCGCATCTTCCGTTGCCGCAGTTCTGGTCCGGCCAGTTCGGCGTCAACATCAAGGGCGTCGGCGTGTGCTCGTTCGGCGACGAGATCGTCTTCACGCAGGGGTCGGTCGAGGATCTCCGCTTCGCTGCCGCGTTCGGCAAGAACGGCCGGATCGTCGGAGCCCTCACCTTCAACCACGGCAAGTGGTTGGAGTACTACGCGCGCCTCATCGAGCAGTCGGCGCCCTTCCCGCCCCCGCCGCCGGGGTACGACCAGCCGACGAACGCAGAGGTGATGTCCGCCCGATTCGGGGATCCGCGTGCGCCCACCGGCATCCCCGACGTCGTGCTCACCGGCCACGACCCAACCTCCAGAGGCGCCGAGTTCCGCGCCAGAGCCCGTTAGGACGGACCAGAGATGACCACTGCTGCGACCGCCTGGACCGAGGCGATGAAGTACGAGAACCGGCACGATCCCTACCGGTTCTTCGACGAACTGCGCGAGACGCCCGTGGTGCAGGTGGCCGACCGGGTCTACGTGGTCACCGGGTACCGGGAACTGTTGCAACTCGCCCACGACCCCCGTGTCAGTTCCGACCTCAGCAGGAGCCCGATCTCGGCGCAGCCGGCCGCTCCGGCGGACGTCGGTGCGGACCACATGTCGGCGTACGGCAAGGAGCCGAGCCTGATCGTGTCCGACCCGGCCAAGCACGACAGACAGCGCCGACAGGTCATGCGGCACTTCGCCCCACCGCACTCGCCGAACGTCATCCCCGCCATGGCAGCGGGCATCCAGTCGCTGTGTGACGAGTCGCTGAACGGGATCGCGGCCAAGGGCGGCAACGTGTTCGACGTCGTCGACGACTATGCCTATCCCGTTCCGGTCGCGGTGATCTGTCAGATCCTGGGGGTCCCACTCCAGGACGAACCCACGTTCCACGGCTGGATCTTCGACTTCATGGCGGGAATGGACCTGGGTCCGGACGCCGCCACCGAGGAGGGGCAGGCGCGTAGGGCCAAGGGCCAGGCGAGCATCCAGGCACTCACCCGATATCTGGCCGAGTTGATCGAGAGCTTCCTGACCGCGCCGCAGGACAACGTGCTGTCCAAGCTGGTGAACGACCACGACGGACCCGATGGGCCGATGACGCCGGCGGAGGCGTCCGCCAATGCGATGCTGCTGCTGATCGCCGGGCACGACTCGACGGTGAACACCATTGCGCACTGCGTCCTGATGCTGCTGCGCAATCCGGAATCGATCGACCTGCTGCGGGAGAAGCCGGAGCTGATCCCCAAGGCCATCGAGGAGGTGCTGCGACTGCAGTCGGCCGTTCAGTTCTTCCCCAGTCGCAGCGTCACCGCCGACGTGGAGGTCGGGGGGACCGTCATCCCCGCGGGGTCTGCGGTGCATCTGCTGTACGGGGCCGCCAACCGCGATCCCGAACGGTTCCCCGACCCGGAGAGGTTCGACGTACGACGCCCGGACAACCAGCATGTGGGCTGGGGTCGCGGCGTGCACAGCTGCGTGGGCGGCCCACTCGCACGCCTCGAGGTCAACATCGCGCTGGAGACCTTCCTGCGCCGTGTCGAGAATCCTCGTCTGGTGGTCGACCCACCGCCCTACCGGGTGAACCAAGTGTTCCGCGGGCCGTTGCACCTCGAGGTGGAGTTCGACGGCATCGCCGACCCCTCGTGAAGGCGTTTCAGTTCGTCGAATGGCAACGGCCGGGCGAACTCCGGGAGGTGCCGATTCCCGAGCCCGGCCCAGGGGAGGTGTTGATCAAGGTCGGCGGTGCAGGGGCCTGCCATTCGGATCTCCACCTGCTGGAGGCTCCCGCGGGACCCATGGCGCTGCCGTTCACCCTGGGCCACGAGAATGCCGGCTGGGTGGAGGAGATGGGTTCGGGCACGACGGGTTTCGCGCGTGGTGACGCGGTCGTCGTCTATGGCCCGTGGGGTTGCGGGCTGTGCATGAACTGTCGCCGTGGGATGGAGAACTACTGCCAGACGCCAGGAAGGCCGAGCCCCGGCGGGCTGGGTGGCAACGACGGTGGGATGGCCGAGTACCTCCTCGTGCCGTCGACGCGATTCCTGATCCCGTTGGGCGATCTGGATCCGCGCGACGCAGCACCTCTGACGGACGCGGGTCTGACGAGCTATCACGCGGTGAAGCGCTCCGCGCATCTGCTGGGGCCAGGTTCTACCGCCGTCGTCATCGGCGCTGGCGGGCTGGGTCAGATGGCCATCCAGGTGCTGAGGGCGCTGTGCGACGCGACCACCGTCGTCGCGGTCGACACGTCGGCGGACAAGCTCGAGATCGCGACGAGCATGGGTGCCGACGTGGCACTGGTGTCGGGCGAGGACGCCGTGCGACGAATCAGGGACATCACCGGCGGTCTCGGCGCCGAACTCGTCCTCGACCTGGTCGGCATTGCGCCGACGCTGGCCATGGCTGCCGAGGTGTCGAGGGTGCTCGGCCATCTCACGATCGTCGGGCTCGGCAACGCCTCGCTCCCGGTGAGCTTCCACGGCCCCGCGCTCGAATGCTCGGTGGCGGCGCCCTTCTGGGGCAGCATCCCCGAGCTGATCGAGGTCATCAGCCTCGCCCGGAGCGGCAAGATCGAGATGAAGGTCGAACACTTCTCGCTCGACCAGGCGGCGCACGCCTACGAACTCCTGCATCACGGCAAGATCCGCGGGCGCGCAGTCATCACGCCGCACGGCTGACGACGTCGCCCGTTCAGATTCCCGTGCAGAGCGCCACGAACGGGATGGGCGCACAGACGCCGATCGAGAAGTAGGGCGTGGGGTCGCCGTTCCACGGGGGCGGCGGGGGCGGCGGTGGTGGGGGAGGAGGCGGTGGCAATGCAGCTGCGACGCACGAGTTGGACGGTGCGTCGAACACCGTCCCCGCGCCGCACTCCGCGGCGTGGCCCGTAGCCGGAGACACCAGCACGGTGAAGGCGAGCGGCACCAGAGCAGCCGCACCCAATATTCCGAGTCGTTGTGCGACGGCTGACATCGATGGCCCCTTAGGTCGTCCCCCGACCTCGCTGCCGCCATTCTATGACCTGCCGGCGACGGGTGTCACCACCTTCGACGACCCACCCGTTGACACCCGCCCCCGCGCCGTCGTACATTCCTGGTCATGATTGTAATTCTGGCTAACTCTACCAACTTAAAGAGGAAGTCATGACGACAGCCGAACTCGATCAGCCGGCCGGCAAGTACGAGCTGAGCCACCTGCGCTCGCTCGAGGCCGAGGCCATCCACATCATCCGCGAGGTCGCCGCCGAGTTCGAGAAGCCCGTGCTGCTGTTCTCCGGCGGCAAGGACTCGATCGTCATGCTGCACCTGGCGATCAAGGCCTTCCAGCCCGGCCGACTGCCGTTCCCGGTCATGCACGTCGACACCGGGCACAACTTCGACGAGGTACTCGCAGTCCGTGACCAGCTGGTCGCCGAGAGCGGCGTGCGCCTCGTCGTCGCCAAGGTGCAGGACGACATCGACGCGGGCCGCGTCGTCGAGACGATCCCGTCGCGCAACCCGATGCAGACGTTCACGCTGCTGAGGGCGATCCGCGAGAACACGTTCGACGCCGCGTTCGGCGGTGCCCGCCGCGACGAGGAGAAGGCCCGCGCCAAGGAGCGCGTGTTCAGCTTCCGCGACGAGTTCGGGCAGTGGGACCCGAAGGCGCAGCGCCCCGAGCTGTGGAACCTCTACAACGGTCGCCACCACAAGGGCGAGCACATCCGCGCCTTCCCGATCTCGAACTGGACCGAGTTCGACATCTGGTCCTACATCGGCGCGGAGAAGATCACGCTGCCGTCCATCTACTACGCGCACCAGCGCAAGGTGTTCGAGCGCGACGGCATGCTGCTCGCCGTGCACGAGTTCCTGCACCCCCGCAAGGACGAGCCGATCGTCGAGAAGACCGTTCGGTTCCGCACCGTCGGCGACGTGACCTGTACGGGCTGTGTCGAATCGAAGGCGGCCACCGTCGCCGAGGTGATTGCCGAGACGGCGATCTCGCGGCTCACCGAACGCGGCGCCACGCGTGCCGACGACCGGATCTCCGAGGCAGGCATGGAAGATCGCAAGCGAGAGGGCTACTTCTGATGGCGACATTGTTGCGTATCGCGACCGCAGGGTCGGTCGACGACGGCAAGTCGACGCTGATCGGCCGGCTGCTCTACGACTCCAAGGCCGTCATGGAGGACCAGCTCGCCGCCGTCGAGCGGACCTCCAAGGAACGGGGCAACGACTACACCGACCTCGCCCTGGTGACCGACGGCCTACGTGCCGAGCGCGAACAGGGCATCACGATCGACGTCGCGTACCGCTACTTCGCCACGTCCAAGCGCAAGTTCATCATCGCCGACACCCCGGGGCACATCCAGTACACCCGCAACATGGTCACGGGCACGTCGACCGCGCAGCTGGCGATCGTGCTCGTCGACGCCCGCCACGGCCTGCTGGAACAGTCCCGCCGGCACGCATTCCTGGCGTCGCTGTTGGGGATTCAGCATATCGTTCTCGCCGTGAACAAGATGGACCTCGTCGACTGGTCGCAGGAGCGCTTCGAGAAGATCCGCGACGAGTTCCACGAGTTCGCCGCCCGACTCGACGTCCACGACGTCACGTCGATCCCGCTGTCGGCGCTCAACGGCGACAACGTCGTCACCAAGTCCGATGCCACGCCCTGGTACGACGGCCCCGCGCTGCTGAGCCACCTCGAGGAGGTGTACGTCGCCGGCGATCGCAACCTGATCGACGTGCGCTTCCCGGTGCAGTACGTGATCCGCCCGCAGACCCGCGAGCACGCCGACCATCGCAGTTACGCCGGCACCGTCGCGAGCGGCGTGCTGCGTCCCGGTGACGAGATCGCCGTGCTGCCGTCGGGAAAGACCAGCCGCATCACCGCGATCGAGGGCCCCACCGGGCCCGTCGCCGAGGCATTCCCGCCGATGGCGGTGTCGATCAGCCTCGCCGACGACGTCGACGTGTCGCGCGGCGACATGATCGCGCGGGACAACAACAGGCCGCACGTCACGCAGGAGTTCGACGCGATGGTGTGCTGGATGGCCGACGCCGCCGCGCTCGAGCCCGGCCGCGACTACCTGATCAAGCACACGACCCGCACCACGCGGGCGAAGGTCGTCGCCCTCGACTACCGCCTCGACGTCAACACGCTGCACCGCGACAAGAGCGCAACGGCGCTGAAGCTCAACGAACTAGGCCGGATCACGCTGCGCACCCAGGTGCCCCTGCTGCTCGACGAGTACGCCCGCAACGCCGCCACGGGGTCGTTCATCCTGATCGATCCCGACACCAACGGCACGATCGCCGCGGGCATGGTGCGCGACACGACGCCGGTGGCGAACCGGTCGGCGACGCCGAACACCGTGCGCCACCAGTCGCTGGTGCGCACCGACGACCGGCTGTCCAGGGGCCGCACGGTGTGGTTCACCGGTCTCTCGGGTTCCGGCAAGTCGTCGGTGGCGGTGCTGGTCGAGCAGAAGCTGCTCGCCAACGGCTGTCCCGCCTACGTCCTCGATGGCGACAACCTGCGGCACGGACTCAACGCCGACCTCGGCTTCTCGATGTCCGACCGGGCGGAGAACCTGCGCCGCCTGGCGCACATCGCGACGCTGATGGCCGACTCGGGACTCACGGTGCTGGTGCCCGCGATCAGCCCGCTGGAGGAGCATCGCGAGCTGGCGCGGAAGGTGCACTCCGATCAGGGGTTTGGGTTCTTCGAGGTGTTCATGGACACCCCGCTCGACGACTGTGAGGCGCGGGATCCCAAGGGGCTGTACGCCAAGGCCAGGGCCGGCGAGATCACCCACTTCACCGGGATCGACAGCCCCTATCAGCGGCCCAAGCACCCCGATCTGCGCCTAGTGCCCGGGCCCACGCCCGACGAGTTGGCGGATAGCGTGATCGACATGCTCAAGGCCCACGCGTGACCGACCACGAGGTGGCAGCGCGCCTCGCCACCGAGGCGGGTGCCCTCCTGCTGCAGGTGCGCCGCGAATTCGCCGACGCCGATGCCGCCGAGCGAAAGGCAGCGGGCGACAAGCGGGCGCACGACTTCCTGATGCGGGCACTGGCATCCGAGCGTCCCGACGACGCGGTGCTGTCCGAGGAGGCCACGGAGGAGGAGCGCGCCAACTCGAGGCGGCTGACCGCCGACCGGGTGTGGATCGTCGACCCCCTCGACGGCACCCGGGAGTTCTCCGAACTGGGACGCGAGGACTGGGCGGTACACGTGGCTCTGTGGCAGTCCGGCGAACTCGTCGCCGGTGCGGTGGCCCTTCCCGCCCAGGGCGTCACGCTCGCCACCCCGGACGTCGCGCCGCCCCCCGCCGCCCCCGACGTGCCGCGCATCGTGGTGTCGCGGACCCGGCCGCCCGCCGTCGCCCTCGCCGTGAGGGAGGCGCTCGGCGGCACCCTCGTCGAGATGGGTTCCGCGGGAGCGAAGGTCGCGTCCGTCGTGCAGGGCGTGTCCGACGTGTACGTCCATGCGGGCGGGCAGTACGAGTGGGACTCCGCGGCGCCCGTCGCGGTGGCCCGCGCCGCAGGGCTGTTCACCTCGCGCCTCGATGGATCGCCGTTGCGCTACAACCAGTCAGACGTGTCGCTGCCCGACCTGATCGTCTGCCGGCCCGAGTTCACCGACGCGGTGCTCGCCGTCACGACGCGAGCCTAGGGGCGTCAAGACGGCGTCAACATCGGCCGTGACGGCGTCATGGGCCCGTATGGATGCGCGCTGACGGTCGGCGCCAGGCGTAGTCCTGATGACATGCACACCGCACTCGTCACGAACGACTCTCCGCCACTACTCGACTCGATCAGGGTCGTCCGCGGCGTCATCACCGGCGCCGGCTGCGGCGTGCCCGCGGCGGCTCTGGTCGATGCGGCGGTGACCCGGTGGGTGCGCGAGCACGGGTTGACCGTCACCGTCGACGCCGACGACCATCTCGCCCGAGTGCTGTCCCGCGGGATCCGCCCGAACCAGCTGGTGTTCCGATGCGGCCCGGTGACCGACTCGATCAGACGGGCGGTCAACCTGGGGCTGACCCGCTTCGTCGTCGACACCTCCCAGCACATCGCGAGCCTGTCCCGCTGCGCCCAGCGCACCAGGTACCTCTACCTCGACGCTCGCTCCCCGCTGGTGCTCGGCGACCGCCGGCTGCGCGTCATCGGATTGCACGCCGACGTCGACGCCTCCCAGGGCGCCGTCGAGTGGTCGGCCGAGGCCGAGCGACTGCTCTGCCGGGCGGCGCTGCTGAAGACCTGCGGGTCGCCGGTGCGGCGGATCGTGCTCAGAGGCGGATCCAGTGAGCCCTGGCTGACCGGCGGGGCCGAGCAGCTGACGGTCATCGCCGCGGCCGTCGACGACGCCCTGCGCGAGGGGTGCGAACGCTGGCAGGTGTCGCGGCCCGCCGTGACGCTGGTCGCCGCCTAGGCAGTCCGCGCACATCGTGGGGGCGCGTCGCACTAGCCTGACGCCATGACCAATCCCACGTTGCGTGCGCTGGCCGAGCTTCCCCTGACACCCGCGCCGCTGGCCGACTCGACGCTGGTACTCATCGACTGCCAGAACACCTACACCCGGGGCGTCATGGAACTCGAAGGCGTCGGCGCCGCGCTCGACGAGGTGGCCGCACTGCTGGACCGGGCCCGGTCCGCCGGTGTGCCGATCATCCACGTCCAGCACAGCGACGGACCCGGCTCGCTGTACGACGTCGAGGGCGAGAGCGGCGCGATCGTGCCGCTCGTCGCGCCACGCGAGGGCGAGCCCGTGGTGGTCAAGCAGTATCCGAACTCGTTCGTACACACCGACTTCGACGAGCGCCTGAAGGCGGTCGGCGCACAGAACCTGATCCTGACCGGGTTCATGACGCACATGTGCGTGAACTCCACGGCGCGCGGCGCGTTCAACGGCGGGTACTCGCCGACGGTGGTGGCCGCGGCGACTGCGACGCGCAGCCTGCCCGGTGTCGACGGCACGCCCGTGCCCGCGGCGACGCTGCATGCGGCGAGCCTCGCAGGGCTGGCCGACATGTTCGCCGTCGTCGTTCCCGACGCCGCGGCGATCCCGGGCTGATGACCGTGACGCGTCCCTCCACCGAGGTGTCCCGGCTCGCCGAGAAGCAGTCGACGTCGCGGGCCGCCCTCGACGAGCTGCTCGCGGCCACCCCACTGGCGACCGTCGCGCTGGTCCGCGACGGCCACCCGGTGGTGTTCCCGACCGGCTTCACCCGCATCGACGACCACGTCGTCATCCACGGCTCGACCGGATCGCCGTGGATGCGGGCACTGGCCGGGAGCGCACCCGCCGCGGTTTCGGTGACGGCGCTGGACGGAGTCATGGTGGCGCGCAGCGGCTTCGAGTCGTCGTTCCGCTACCGCAGCGCGACACTGTTCGGGGTATTCGAGCAGGTGGCCGACGACGACAAGGTCGCCTATCTCGACGCGCTGACCGACTCCTTCATTCCGGGCCGGGTCGCCGAACTCCGGCCCAGCACGCGCAAGGAGATCGCGGCCACGCTGGCCCTGAGAATGCCCATCGCCGAGGACAACTGGTCGCTCAAGGTCAGCGCCGGCTGGCCCGAGGATCCCGACGAGGACGTCGCGGGCGACGCCTGGGCCGGCGTGGTGCCCATGTCGATCGGCTACGGCGCACCGCAGGCCGCGCCCGACCTGAGGCCGGGCATTCCGCTGCCCGCCTCGGTGCGCGCCCTGAGTGGTCCCTCAGTCGAGTAGCGGCGTACGGCGGTACAGATCGGTCCGGCGGTCACCGTGGACGTCGTTGTTCTCGTTGAACCGCTTGATCCGAGACTGCGTCAGGTCGAGGTCGGCGGTGACGTTGCCCGGGTGGCCGTACTGGCCGAGCGCGGCCGGATAACCGTCGGCGTCGGTGATGATGGTCCCTCCGGTCCAGTCCTGCCCGCGCTCCACGCCGACGCGGTCGCACACGGCGATCGGCATGCGGTTGGTGCCGGCGTTCGCGAGTACGCGCACCATCTCCGTGGGACGCTCGCCCTCGGGGCGCGGCAGCAGCGGCCAGTTCACCGGCGCACACAGCAGGTCGGCGCCGTCGAGCGCGACGGCGCGCACCCACTCGGGGAACTCGACGTCGTAACAGACCAGCACGCCGATGCGGCCGTGCTCGGTGTCCACCAGCAGCGGCAGATCGTCCGAGCGGTCGAAGACGGCGTTCTCCGTGTCCCACAGGTGTGTCTTGCGGTAGACGCCGCGTACGCCGCTGGGGTCGACGACGACCGCGCTGTTGTAGACCTTCTCGCCGGCGTCCTCGGGGAAGCCCGCGACGATCGTCAGGCCGAACGACTCCGCGAGGTTGCCCCACTCGGTGATGCTGGGTCCGTCGCGGGTCTCGGCGAGCGATTCGAGTTCGGCTCGGTCGGCGAACACGTAGCCCGACGTCACCAGCTCGGGCAGCACCACGATCTGGGCGCCGTCGGCGGCGGCGTGCTCGATCGCGGTGCGTGCGGTGGTCCGATTGCCCGAGGTGTCGCCGATGCGCAGCGGCACCTGGCAGCACGTCACACGAGTCGTCATCCCTCGATGGTGGCGCATTTTTCCTCCCGTCGCTGGCGCTCGCCCCCAACGCATCCCCGATGTGCCCGTCCCTCGATGGCACAATCTGCAGACATGCGGATGTCGGCGAAGGCGGAATATGCCGTTCGGGCGATGGTCCAGCTGGCCACGGTCGACGAGGGAGTGCTGGTCAAGACCGACGACCTCGCCAAGGCGCAGGGCATTCCCGCGCAGTTCCTGGTCGACATCCTCAGCGATCTGCGCACCGACCGCCTGGTGCGCAGCCACCGCGGCCGCGACGGCGGCTATGAACTGGCCCGGCCCGCCGCGGACGTCAGCATCGCCGACGTGTTGCGCTGCATCGACGGGCCGCTGGCCAGCGTCCGCGACATCGGCCTGGGTGACCTGCCGTACTCGGGACCCACGGCGTCGCTGACCGACGTGTGGCGGGCGCTGCGGGCGAGCATGCGCTCGGTGCTGGAGGAGACCAGCCTCGCCGACGTCGCGTCCGGCGACCTGCCCGGCCATGTCGCGACCCTCGCCGGCGAGTACATCGACCAGGAGTCCGAACGTGGCCACGGCTGAGCGGCGGAACGGCTAGCGGACCGCCACGGCCAGGTCGAGTTCGGGGGAGACCGACGTCGTCGCCGCCGGCAGTTCGATGGTGAACGTCGTTCGCCCGTCGGCCGACTCGGCCACGATCGTGCCGCCGTGCGCCTCGACGATCGACTGGGCGATCGCCAGGCCGAGCCCCGAGTTGCCCGACTGGCGCATCCGGGCCTTGTCGGCGCGGACGAACCGTTCGAACAGGTGCGGCAGCAGCTCCCGTTCGATGCCGGGTCCGTCGTCGCGCACCGTCAGCGTGATCGCGGTGCCTGCCTCGAGGTGGGCGACGACCGCGGTGCCCTCGGGGGTGTGGTCGCGAGCGTTGGACAGCAGATTCGTCACGGCCTGATGCAGTTTCGCGCGGTCACCGCGTGCCCACACCGGGTGGTCGGGTACCTCGATGGTCCAACCGTGATCGGGTGCCGACACCGCGACGTCGTTGACGGCGTTGACGACGAGGTCGGCCACGTCGACGTCGGTGGTCTCGAAGTCCTGCCCCTCGTCCAACCGCGCGAGCAGCAGCAGATCCGAGACGAGTGCGTTCATCCGGGCCGCCTCGGCCTCGATCCGCGCCAGCGAGTACTCGGTGGTCTCGGGCAGGACGGAGCTGTCCTGGCGGGTGAGTTCCGCGTAGCCCTGGATGGCGGCGAGCGGCGTACGTAGTTCATGGCTGGCGTCGGTGATGAACTGACGCATCCTGCGGTCCGACGCCGAGACCTCCGTCAGGGCACGTTCGACGTTGTCCAGCAGGCGGTTCAGGGTGTCGCCCACCAGACCCACCTCGGTGCGGGCATCGGTGTCACCCTCGGGCACGCGGGGTGTGATGGCGTACCGGTCGCGGTTCAGGGGCGTCTCGGCGACCTCCGCGGCGGTCGAGGCGACTCTGCCCAGCGGACGCAATGCCACCCGGACGATCGCGAGAGTGCCTGCGGCGGTGACGATCAGCGCCAGTGCGGTGAGGATCGCGACGACGATGGTCTCCCGCGTGGCCGCCGCGCTGGCCTGCCGCAGTGAGGCCGCCGTCAGCAGTACCTCGCCGGGTCCGGCCGGCCGACTGGTCAGCCGGTACTTGCCGAGGTCGGGCAGCCACAGGTTCACCGACTCGTCGAGCGTGCCCGCGCGCTCGGTGAGTTCGCGCACCGCCGACGGTGGCGCGGCCGTGGCGTCGCCGTCGCCGAACATCGCGGTGTCCACGACCTGGCCGTCACGCATCAGGACGACGATGTTGCCCGGCGCCTGACCGATCAGGTAGGTCAGCGGCTTCATCGCATCAGACGACGGCATCGCGCCGGTGGGCAGCGGGGAGGCGCGGTACTTGGTCACCGACTGGCTGAACCCCTCGGCGGCGGAGTTCAATTGGGTGTCGACGATCCCGGTGACCGATGCGCGCAGCGTCAGCACCGACATCGTCCCGACGGTCATCAGCACGGTGGTCACGACGGCGGAGACGCCCACCACGAGTTGCTTGCGCAGCGGCCAGGTGCGCCATCCGCGCGCCTGCCGGACGCTCATTCGACGGGCCGCAACGCGTAGCCGACGCCGCGCACGGTGTGGATCATCGGCGAGTGCCCCGAGTCGACCTTCTTGCGCAGATAGGAGACGTACAGGTCGACGATGCTGGACTTCCCGCCGAAGTCGTAGTTCCACACCCGCTCGAGGATCTCCTGCCGGGTGACCGCACGCCGCTGGTTGCGCATCAGGAACCGGAGGAACTCGAACTCGGTGGACGTCAGTGCGACGTCGACCCCGCCGCGGGTGACGGTGCGATTTGCGGCGTCGAGGACGAGGTCGCCGACGGTGAGCACTTCGCCGTCCTCGGGGGTGAGGTAAGCCGAGCGACGCAGCAGTCCACGGAGCCTCGCCACGAGTTCCTCGAGGCTGAACGGCTTGGTCATGTAGTCGTCGCCGCCCGCGGTCAGCCCGTTGACGCGGTCACGCACCGAGTCGCGGGCGGTGAGGAACAGGATCGGCACGTAGGTGCCCGACTCGCGGAGTCGCTCCAGGACGCCCAGCCCGTCCATGTCGGGCAGCATGATGTCGAGGACGACGACGTCGGGAGTGTTGGCCTGGTACTTGTCGACCGCCTCCGCCGCGTCGTGGGCGACGTCGACCTCCCACCCCTCGAACTTCAGCGCCATCTGCACCAGGTTGGTCAGCGCTCGCTCGTCGTCGACGAGCAGGGTCCGGATCGGCGACCCGTCGGGTCGGTACATCCGCGGCAGCTGACCCAGCACGGCCTGCCGCGGTGGCGCACCCCTGACCTGCTGCTGCATCGTCATGGGGAACATTCTGCCGATCGGGCCGCTGCGCGCGACCCGATTCATAGACGGTTCACATGTGCGCAGGTCAAACTGTTCGACTAGCGGTGCGGTCGTTCCATCCGATCCGAGCCGAGGTGGTCGATCGTCGTGTCGCCATCGACCGACCGAACCGTGACCTCGGCGGCCGCGCGCCCGGCATCGTCGGTCTCGGGCACCCGCACCCGCGTGGACTCACCGGAGGCGCGGATCAGGTACGGACCCGGTTCCGGCAGTCGGAGTGCGACGTCACCGGTCTCCGTGGTCACCGCGACGGTGCGGGGCGGGGCACCGGTGAAGTCGGCGGTCACGTCGCCGTCGACGGCGTCGACCACGAACGACTCGCGCACCGAGAGCGGTTCACGGGCAACGACGTCCGCGTCGGTTGTGCGGACGTCGATCCGTCGTGCGGAGCCACTCAGCATCACCGCGCCGTCCTCGTTGGACGCAGTCAGGACGTCGACGTCGGCGTCGGCGAACAGCACGCCGGTGTCCTGTCGGGTCGTCACCGACAGCCGGCGCGCCACGTCCGGCGGCAGTGTCACGGTGATCTCGCCGGCCCGCCCCCAGTCGAGGAACTCCGGCCGCGCGCCGCTGACCGTCACGACGGTGTCGCCGCCGGTGCGGCGCACGTCCAGGGTCTGGTCACCGGCCCGTGCCGAGTTGACCAGCCGCATCGAGACGCGCGGCTCGGTCGCGTCGCCGTCGGTCGTCAGTCGGATCGCGGCGGGCACGTCGCGGGCGTCGATCACCAGCGAGCGGATGTCGCCGGGCAGCGGCTTCTCGTCGGCGACCACGCGAAAGGTGCTGAGCCCCCACGCCGTCACGCCGAGCGCGACCGCCGAGCCGACGATCACGAGGGCAGCGGCGATGACGAGG
The DNA here is from genome assembly GCF_010731735.1 of Mycolicibacterium sediminis. Classification (GTDB taxonomy): domain Bacteria; phylum Actinomycetota; class Actinomycetes; order Mycobacteriales; family Mycobacteriaceae; genus Mycobacterium; species Mycobacterium sediminis. The sequence goes on along the minus strand of NZ_AP022588.1, from coordinate 5,453,663 downwards.
AACGAGCGGATTGCCGTGCGTCCGCCCGCGGTCAGCGCGGGAGGCGGGTTGGTGGGCGGTACCGGCGGGGGAGCGATGGTGGTCACGGGAAGCCCTTTCGGCGTTCAGGATTCGAGATGGCGCAGGACGGCGAGGACGCGGCGGTTCTCGCTCTCGTCGGGGGTCAGGTCGAGCTTGGTGAAGATCGAGGCGATGTGCTTCTCGGCCGATCCGACGGACACGTGCAGTGCGGTGGCGATGGCCGAGTTCGTCCGCCCCTCGGCCATCAACTGCAGGACCTCGGCCTCCCGCGGGGTGAGCCCGTCGAGCGCCGAGCGTTGCCGCGACCGGACGAGGATCTGCGACACCACTTCCGGATCGAGCACCGTGCCGCCGCCACCGACCACGTCGACGGCGTCGAGGAACGCGGGCACGTCGGCCACCCGGTCCTTGAGGAGGTAGCCAAAGCCCCGGGTATCCGAGGCGATGAGGTCGGCGGCGTAGCGCTCCTCGACGTAGTGGGACAGCACCAGCACCGGCGACTCCGGGTTCTGGCTGCGGAGCAGGGCGGCGGCGCGGATGCCCTCGTCGGTGAACGTCGGAGGCATGCGGACGTCGACGATCGCCAGGTCGGGATGAAGTTCGTTGACGATGTTCAGCAGATTGGTGGCGTCGGCGACACCGGCGACGACGTCGTGCCCGGAGTCGGTGAGGATCCGTTCGATGCCGGCCCGCAGCAGCGCCGAGTCCTCGGCGATCACGATGCGCATGGCAGCACCGCCGTCACGACCGTCGGACCGGTGGCGGGACTGGACACCGCGAACGTCCCGCGGGCCGCGCGAACGCGGTCGCCGAGACCGCGTAAGCCGGTGGCGTCCTCGCCCGCCGGCGCCTCGGCACCACCCACGCCGTCGTCGAACACCGAGACGTAGAGCGTGTCGGTCGATTCGTCGAGACGCACGGTCACGACGGCCTGGCCGGCGCGTGCGTGCTTGGCGACGTTGGTGAGGGCCTCCGCGACGACGAAGTACGCGACGGACTCCACCTCGTCCGGCAGCCGCCGGGGAAGGTGGACGTTGAGCGTCGTGGGGATGCCCGAGGTGGTGGTCCGCTGCGCCACGGCCGACAGCGCGGCATCGAGGCCACGGTCGGCCAGGATCGTCGGAGCGATGCCTCGCACGACGTTTCGCAGCTCGACGAGAGCGCTGCGTACCTCGTCCTGGGCTTCGCCGATGAGGCTGCGCGCCTGATCCGGATCGGTGTCGAACTTCGTCTGCGCCAGCCCGATCGTCATCGCCAGCGAGACGAGACGCGGTTGGACGCCGTCGTGCAGGTCCCGTTCGATGCGATGGCGTTCGGTATGGGCCGACGACACCGCGCCCTGCCGAGCGTCGGCGAGTGCGCTGACCTCGTGCTGCAACGCCGCGGTGGGCGAGGGTGGCAGCAGCCAACGGTCGATCGACGCGTCGACCGCCGGCGCGACGGCGACGATCGCGACGGCCGCCGCGAGGGCCACCACGGCGAGCAGCCATGCGAGCGGTGGCGACAGGAACTCCAACCCCGCCGCATCGTCGCTGCCGTTGATCGCCGTGGCGACGGCCGGGCCGACGAATGCGAACACCACCAGCGCGAGGGCGATGCCCGTGGCGAGGATGTCGTAGACCATGCGCAGGTAGTGGTGTGCCGCGGCCTTCCAGAACCACGCACTGGTGACGTCGAGCCAGAGTTGGTGTGCCCAACCCTTGAACCCGTCGAACGGCGTGACCCTTCGCGGCGGCACGGGGATCCCGAAGCCGAAGACGGCCTCACTGCGCAGCCGCTCCACCCGGTCGACGCCGCGGATCAGGTACACGAATACCACGGTCGCAACGGCGAATCCGATGATCGAGGGGATGGACGAGACGCCGACGACGAGGACCAGCAGGGGAATCCAGAACCATACGACGCCGATCGCGGCGCCGGTGACCATCGATGCCGACGGCACCAGTCCGATGCGCCGGCGGTCCCGGTCGGGGGTCGCACGCGCCGGCTCGGCGACGGGGGCGAGGGGCGTGGTGACTGCAACCATGCCTTCAACCTAGGGACCTCGGTGGCTCGGAAACACCGCGATTGCCCGACACCTCGCTGGGGGTTATCCCCCCTCGGCCCAGGCGGAAGAGACGTACTCGGTGGACCAGGGTCCGACCGCAGTGCCGATCAGCACGGTGTCGACCTCGGCGCCATCGAAGTGAGCGCGGCCCGCAGGAACGTGAAGAAACCTGCCACTCGGGAACGTCTCCGCTGCCGAGGGGGTGAACTCCTCGCCGATGCCCAGGCGAAGTTCACCGCTGAGGACGATCAGATGGACGTCGGCGCAATGGTGGTGGGGTGGGTCCCAGACGCCGGCGGGGACGAAGAACGCGTAGGTGAACATGCGCCCGGGCTCTCGGCTGCCGGCCAATGTCGCAGACCGAGTTCCATCGGAGTTCGTCGTGTGCCAGACGAAATCTGCCTCGGCGGGGGAGATCCCGGAGTGCCCCGGGAACTCGGTCACCGGCAACCCACTGATGTCGAGCGGTCGTAGTCGAGGTAGCCGTCCTCTATTCCGACGTTGAGTAGCTCGAGCCGAAACAGCGGCCGTGCGAAGACCTCGGTATCGCGAAGGGCCTCCACGAACGTGTTCCAGGAGCGAAGGTCCGCGGCGTCGGCGAGCAGGACGTCCGAGCAGTCGGACGAGAAGGCCTCGACGTCGATCCATCGCACCGAGACCCCGGGGTGATGTCGCAGCAATGGTTCGACGTGATCGGCAACGAACGACTGTCGCTGAACCCGCGACATCGACAGCCATGAGGGCAAGGCAGTCAGGTGCATCACGCAGACCAGCGGCTGAGCCGCGCTTTCCGGTCGAGATCTTTGACTCATACGAACCAACATAAGTGAAGCGACTGCTACATTCAACGTGTGCCGCGTCCCGTCGATGAAACACGCCGAACCGAACTCGTCGAGAAATGTCTCCTGTACTTCGCGTCGCATGGGTTGGTCGGTGCGTCCCTACGGCCCATGGCTGCTGCACTGGGCACGAGCGATCGCATGCTGATTCACTATTTCGGCAGCAAGGACGTTCTGATCGAACGGGTTCTCGAATTGGCACGTCCGAATGTCGAGGCACTCGTCGCCGACCACGGTGGTGACATCCGCAGCCTGGCACACGCGATCTGGCACGAGTTGAGCCAGGGAGGTCCGCAACAGCCGCGGGTACGAGTTCTCCTGGAGGTCATGACGCTGGCGTTGACGCGGTCGGACCAGTACGGCGAGTTCGCGCGCACGTCCGTCTCGCGATGGATCGAGCCCTTGTCCGAGGCGCTGCGCCGCGGTGGGCAGAACGAGGACGACGCGAGCGCACGAGCGACTGCGATCGTCAGTGGGCTGCGAGGAATCGCCGTCGACAGGTTCATCACCGGGGAACGAGCGAGGACGGACCGCAGTGCGCACCTGCTCATCGACTCGGTTCTCGGAACCCGGTGATGAGTTTCCACGAGCACCGCGGTCTGTCCCGGTGACCGATCCTCTTTCGCCAAGGAGCAGCCATGAGCACCGACACCTCCGTCCGCACGCGCACCACTGCACAACGCACTGCACAGAAGGTGGGCGTGGGCATCAGCGTGCTCGTCGGCGCATTCCTGGTGTTCGACGCCGTCGGCAAGCTGATGCGACCGGCGCAGGTGACGGAAGGCCTGGTGACACTGGGCTTTCCGGGCGATCAGGCGCTCGTCATGGGCGTCGTCCTCGCCGTCTGCGTCGTCGTCTTCGCGATCCCGCGGACGGCGGTTCTCGGTGCGCTGGGGATCACCGCCTACCTGGGTGGCGCCGTCACCGCCAACATGCGCATCGAGGCACCGCTTCTCAGCACGACGCTGTTCGCCGTGTACTTCGGCGTCCTGATGTGGGTCGGGCTGGTGCTGCGCCGTCCCGAACTGCTGCGGGTCGCGGGTCTGGCGGGCTGAGGGCAACGTCAAAAGGCCCGTGCCACGAGTGCGGCCTGGAGCACGGCTTCTTCCTCGTTCTCGCGTCGCTCCTCGAGGATGCGACGAGCGCGATCTTCGGCGCGGGTTCTCCTCCGACGCGGCATGTTCAGACCCAACGTGACCGTGCTCGACTCGGGCGGTCGTGGGGCAGCTGCCTCGACGGGGCGCGTGGGTTCGCACAGCCGGGGGAACAGCAGACGGCTGCCGGGTTCGGTGATTTGAACCCGTCCGTTTGGCGACGTCCACTCGATCGTGCCGTCGGGAAGCTGTCTGTCCCGCCACCCGTGCGGCCCGCCCCGGAAAGTCTTGAGCAGGTGGTGTCGGCGGCACAGGCTCCTGAGGTTCGACGCACACGTCGACCCACCGTCGGCCCAGGCGATGGAATGGTCCAGGTCGCAGTTGGTGGCCGGCTCGTCGCAGCCGGGGAACCGGCACGTGAGATCGCGGCACCGGACGAATTCGGCCAGTCGGCGTGACGGCACATAGCGCGGTTCGGGCGGGCTGTCACCGGGATGGAAGACCCTGCGCACCTTGGCGTTGAGCGCTGCGCGCCGGGCGATCGCCCCGGGAACGAACGGTCCGCCGAGAAGCATGCCTGGACGGGTGGCCGGCGACGGCGCAGGGCGCGGCGTCGCGCGGATCTCCGCGAGCGTCATCTCCAATACCGGGCGGTCGAACCGAGGTGGCTGCTCGCCGTCGAGTGCGGCGTCCTGAGCGGTAGCGGCCTCGGACTGGTCGTCGAGGGTGTCATCGTTGACCACGACGTACACCACGGCTCCATTCCCGACGGGATCGGATTTCCCTGCAGGACAGTCGTCGTCGGCACATAGGCACGCCAACCGTTCGGCTCCGACGGCGATCGCGCCGACGGCGTCCGAGCGTCGTTGATCGTTCGTCCGTGGGTCTGCGGAACACACCGTCTCGGCCAAGGCGTCCAGGTGGGCATCGAATGCCCGGGCGTCGTGAGCGAACAGTGTGGCCCACAACGTGGCCAACCCGGCCCCGTTGTCGTCGAGATCGACCCCGACCGACCGGCCCCGAGCCTTGGTCTGAGTACGTCGCACGGCGTGCGGGTCGTGCTCGGCGACGATGCTGTCGATGGTGACGGCTGCTCTGTCCTCCGACATCGGTGTCCAGTCGACGAGCCCCTTTGCGAGATCGGCGTCAACGGCCGCCTGGGCGTCGCGGTCGGTGACCAGCACCGTGCGGTTGACGATCGTCGCGACCAATCTGAACGACACCGCACCGTCGAAGAACAACGCCGCGACCTTCGGCAGCCGGTCCCGCAGCCCCACCGCGATGGACAGCTGGTAGGCCGCGGCGCCGGTCGTGATGTTCTGCTCGGCGCCGATCTCCGCCGCGACCGCACCCCAGTTGTCCATGCACCACTGCTCGCGCTGGGCCGAGCCGTTCTCGGCGTAGCGCCGGTCGAGGATCGCGACCATGGCGGCGAGCCGGCGGGCGGACGCGGCGGACTCCACCCGGGCCCAAGCGGCCACCGAGTTACACGAGGCGGCGCTGGCGACGAATTCTTCGAACACGCTTTCGATCGTATGGACGTCGGCGGCCGCCTCACAGAGCCGCCGGACCATCTGTGGATGAATCTCGAACTGGGGATGAATGGCGCGACGGGGGCCATCTTCGTCGGTGCCGAAATGTACGTGCCCGTTGGCAATCACCCGAGCCCGACACAGGTCGCATGCCAGAATCCCGGTGTGCAGATCGGGATGACGATGCCGGTGATGGAGCCCCACCTGGACGCGGCGACGCTCAAGACGTGGGCCACGGCGATCGACGACGGCCCGTTCTCGTCGCTGTGCTGGGGTGAGCGCATCTGTTTCGACAACCCCGAGACGCTGACACTGCTGGGCGCGCTGTCGGCGTGGACGGAGCGGGTGCGGCTGGTGACGACGGTGATCGTCCCGCAGCTGCACGATCCCGTGATGCTCGCGAAGGCGCTGGCGACCGGCGACATGCTCAGCGGCGGGCGCCTGACGGTCGGCTTCGGCGTCGGCGGCCGGCACGAGGACTACCAGTCCGTGGGCGCTGACACCGCCTCCCAGACGATGCGCGGGATGGCCGAGCGCGTCGCGGTCATGAACCGCGTGTGGGCGGGGGAGAAGACCACCGACTCGGTACTGCCGGTCGGGCCGCCCCCCGTGCAGACTGCGGGACCGCGCCTGCTCGTAGGAACCATCGGTCCCAAGACCATTCGCAGTGCCGCCGGGTGGGCCGACGGTCTCGCCGGCACCACCCTCGATCTGAACGTCGACCGGGAGAGCGAACTGTTCGACGTCGCGCGGACCGCGTGGGCCGAGGCAGACAAGCCCGCTCCGCACCTCGCCACGTCCTTCTGGTTCGCGGTCGGCGACGACGACGCAGCCCGTGCGCAGGTGCACCGGCACCTGCGGCGCTACATGAACTGGATCCCGGCGGAGTTCGTCGACGCGATGGCTCCGACCACCGGCTGGGCGGGTGACGAGGACGACCTGCGCACCGTCCTACGACGCTTCGAGGAGATCGGCGCCGACGAGGTGCACCTGATTCCGACGAGTTCGGACGTCGACCAGTTGCGGCGCGTCGCGGATGCGGTCGCCGACTTCCGCTGACGGATAAGCAGGTATTGGCGCACCGTTCACGTCGACGCCGCCGCCCGGACCGGTGATCTTGACATGGTTCCGCCATGTCCCCACACAGACGTACCGCGCTCGTCACCACTGCTCTGACCTCCGCGGGCGTACTGATCCTCGGCGGATGCAGCGACACGTCGTCGACTGCCGAGGCCGCCGGCCCGAGCGTCATCATCCTGAGCGGTGACGGCATGGGACCGCAGCAGCGCACCGCGCTGCAGTACTACCTGTACGGCCTCGACGAGCGTCAGCCGATGGACGCGTTGCCCTACGCGGGCTTCCTCGACACCATTCCCGGCGACCCCGAATACGCGGTCACCGATTCCGCGGCCGGAGCGACGGCGTGGGCGATCGGTCAGAAGGTCCCGAACGGCACCACCGGCCTCGGCCCCAACGGCGAGTCCGTCCCGACACTGCTGGACGTCGCCAAGGAACGCGGGATGTCGACCGGCCTGGTCGACGACCACGACGTCACCAACGCCACCCTGGCCGCGTTCGGCGCACCGGTCCCCGATCGAGACCTCAAGGTGGACATCGCGAAGGGGTACCTCGACCGCGGTGTCGACGTGCTCTTCGGCGGCGGCGAGAAGTACTGGTATCCGGCCGACGACCCGGGCAAGATCCCCGACGAAGGCGAGGACGACGCGAGCGAGGGAGACACCGACCTCGTCGCCCGCGCTCGCGACGCGGGCTACCAGTACGCCTTCGACCAGACCACGTTCGACGGCCTCTCTGGTCCGAAGGCGCTCGCGCTCGTGCAGGACAGCGCCAAGCGGCGGTCCACCGAGATCGATGGTTACGACTACACCCGGGATCCGCACTACGTCGCCCCCGAGCGGCTCGTCGCCAAGGCCCTGGACATCCTCGGCGCCAATGACAAGGGCTTCTTCCTGGTCGTCGAGAGTGACGACCTGGACTCCGCCGGCCACGAACACGACGCGCAGAACATGATGCTCGCCGGCGAATCGGTCAACGCGATGGTCCAGGTCATCACGGAGTACCAGAAGGACCATCCGAACGTGCTCCTCATCGTGACCGCGGATCACGAGACGGGCGGCATGACGATCGAGAACCTCAGTGACGACGGCGAACCCGAGCCGAACAGCGACCAGGTGGCCGACGATCCGGTGCCCTACTGGGCGAAGGTCCCCGAGAACATGCCGCTGCCCGACGGCGGCGTGCCCAAGCGCAGCGGACCGTTCACCATCAAGGGCACCGACCGCCGGTTCAAGGTCGACTGGACCACTGCCGAACACACCGGCACGATGGTCCCGGTGACGGCAGCCGGACCATCCGCCGAACGATTCACCGGCGTGCATCCCAATACGTACGTGCACGACGTCGTCACGGAGTTGTGGGACGGTACTCCTGAGAATCGGGAATAAATCAGATGAGAAGGGTGTTGTCGGAACCGTGAGTAACGAAGCTGAGCTGAGCCCCACCGACTGGGTACGTGAGCAGACCGAGCGCATCCTCGCGCAGGGCACTACCGACGGCGTCGAGGTCCTCGACCGCCCGATCGTGCTCTTCACGACGACGGGCGCGCAGTCCGGCAAGAAGCGCTACGTCCCGCTGATGCGCGTCGAGGAGAACGGCAAGTACGCGATGGTCGCGTCCAAGGGCGGCGATCCGAAGCACCCCAGCTGGTACTTCAACGTCAAGGCCAACCCCGCCGTGAGCGTCCAGGACGGCGAGAAGGTCTTCGACGGCACCGCCCGCGAGATCGAGGGCGAAGAGCGCGAACACTGGTGGAAGCTGGCAGTCGAGGCGTACCCGCCGTACGCCGAGTATCAGACGAAGACGGATCGCCAGATCCCGGTGTTCATCATCGAGTGAGCCTCGTCCTCACCGAACCTGTAGAACGGCAGTCGTGACTTCACGGCTGCCGTTCTTCTTCGTTTCGGTCCTCTTCGTCGCCCTGTGGACGTCGGCGCCCGCCGGCGCCGATCCGGTGCGAACGCTTCGACCGACGGTCCTCGGGACCATCCCGCACGACACCGCCTCCTACAGCGAGGGTCTCGTATTCGACGGTCCCGTGCTCTACGAGGCGACGGGGGAGGTCGGTAGGTCACAGCTCCAGCAGGTCGATCCGGCCACCGGCCGCATCCTGCGCGCGGCGGATCTGCCGCCGACCTACTTCGGGGAGGGCATCGCCGTCGTCGGTGATCGGATCTGGCAGCTCGTCTACGACAACCCCGTCGCCATCGAATGGGACAGGGCGACGTTCACGCCGATCCGGGAGGTGCCGATCGCGGGGCAGGGCTGGGGGCTGTGTTCCGACGGGTCCCGACTGGTCGTGAGCGACGGCACCGACCGGTTGTACTTCCACGACCCCGACACGATGGCCCGAACCGGCGTCGTCGACGTCACCCTCGACGGGCGCCCGCTCAGCGGTCTGGACGAACTCGAGTGCGTCGACGGCCAGGTGTGGGCCGCGGCATGGCCGAAGGACGAGTTCGTGCGGATCGACCCCGCGACGGGCGCGGTGAACACAGTGTTGGACACGTCTTCGCTGTGGCGGTTCGGGACGCGCAACGCCCGTCAGGTCGTCAGCAGCATCGCGCACATCGGCGGCGAGGACTACTTGATCTCGGGGAAGGAATGGCCGGAGAGCGTCCGGGTGCGCATCCCGGCGTGAGGCCGGCCGGGTTGGTAGACGTGGTCCTGCGTCGCTACCGAGGTGATGGCCGTCGCGATCTCGCTGCGGCACGCTTGGCCGGGACGTCGGAGTTGGCCAGCGCCACCAGCGTTGCGCCGGCGTCCGGGAGGTAGACGACGACGGTCGTCGAGTCGGGGATGGTGCCGCCGTGTCCCAGCTGGCCGTCGGGTTTCAAAACAAAACCCCGGCCCTGAAACACCAGGGCCGGGGTTTTGCTTTCCGTCCTACGAGTTGTCTGCGCCGCTCGCGCCGGTATTCGACTGCCCGGTGGACGGCTGGCCGCCGCCGTTCTGAACGTTGCCCTCGCCGCCACCGCCGCCGGTCTTGTTGTTGCTGCCGTTGCCGCCGCGGCCGCCGGTCGCAGTCCCGTTGGTGATCGAGCCGCCCTGCAGCGCGTTGACGTTGCCGTCGCCGCCCCTACCGCCGGTGCCGGTACCCGGTCCGGTTCCGGTCCCTCCCTGCCCACCGGTGGCGACGCCGCCAGTGTTTGAACTCCCTGGGTCCAGTGCGATGAATCGGCTGTCGCCGCCTCGACCACCCGTGCCGCCGGCGACGCCGTCGCCACCGGCTCCGCCGCGAGACGTACCGGTGGCCCCGGCGTTGGCTCCGCCGGCAGCGAGTGATGAGTTGCCGCCGAAACCGCCCGTGCCGCCACCGGTGGCATTGCCGCCGGCGCCACCGCTGGCGGTGCCGCTTGCCGTTCCACCGCTGCCGCCCGAGTTACCGCCCAGACCGTTCGGAGTCACCTTGGCGCCCTGGATGTCCGAGCTTCCGCCGCGACCGCCGACGCTGCCGGTGCCGGTGCCGCTGCCGCCGGCACCGCCGGTGGACTGACCGAAGACGATGCCGCCCTGCCCTGCCTCGAGTTCGCCGAAGTAGCCGTCGCCGCCGCGACCGCCGTCGATGCCGGCTCCGCCCTGGCCGCCCGTCGCGTTCGCTGCGTTGCCGGAGTTGCCGACGGTGCCGCCGGTGGTCTGGCCGTCGGCAATGCCTCGCGAATCGGGCGCCGCGACGAGGTAGGCCGCACCGCCATTGCCGCCGATGCCGTTGTTGGTGCCACCGGCTCCACCGGCTCCGCCGGTAGCCGTGCCGGTGACGGAGGCGCCTGAGCCGCTGGCGACGACTGCTCCAACACCGCCGGTGCCGCCGCGTCCGCCCGCAGCGGTGCCGGTGCCGGCCCCGCCGACCCCGCCGGCGCCGCCAATGGCCTTGCCGTTGGTGACATTGCCGCCGTTGGAGGAGTTGACGGTGGCCACTCCTCCGCCGCCTCCTCCGCCGCCGCCGAACCCTGCGCCGGTCGCGGTCCCAGCAGCACCGGCGCCGCCGACTCCGCCCACACCGCCGGTCGCCCCGTCGCCGAAGAAGCCACCGGCGCCGCCGGCACCACCCTGGCCCCCGTTGCCGAATGTGCCGCCGTTGTCGGCAACGCCTCCCTTACCGCCCATGCCTCCAGCGCCGCCGACCCCGGGGGCCTTCGTCGCGGTACCGGTCCCGCCGATGCCGCCAGCGCCGCCTACGCCGCCGGTACCGCCGGGCAGGTCGTTCTGTCCTGCGCCACCCTCGCCCCCGTTGCCCCCGTTGCCACCGCTGCCGGCGGCGACATTCGCGTCGGCGGGTGCGCCTGCGCCGCCGCCACCGCCGGCGCCACCCAACCCGGCCGCGCCGAAGAGCCCGCCGATGCCCGACTGTCCGACGTTGCTGATGAAGTAGAAGAAGCTGCCCTTGCCTGCGGTGCCCGCGACACCTCCAGCTCCGGCAGCTCCGCCCTTGCCGCCGTCGCCGCCGTTCTCGCCACTCTGTCCTGCGGCGACACCGTTCGCACCCGTGTAGCCGGTTCCGCCGGTCCCGCCGTCGCCACCGTCGCTGCCGCTGCCCGCGTTGCCACCGCGCCCCAGGAACGAACTGCCGTTGCCACCGTTGCCGCCGTCGCCGCCCTTACCGCCGTCGCCACCCTGGCCGCCGGTCGCGCCAATCGTGCCCACCGTGCCGGTCGCGCCCTGGGTTCCGCGCGCGCCGTTGCCGCCGTTGCCGCCGTTGCCGATGAACATGCCACCGGCACCGCCGTTACCGCCCTTCGAGCCGTTCGCGACCGCTGAGGTGTAGCCGGTGCCGCCGTTGCCGGCGAAGATCCCGGCAGCCTTGCCATCCGGCGACGCGGCCGTGCCGTCAGCGCCATTGCCGACGAAGATGTTGACTCCCGGAATCAGTCCGGCGATGTCGAACACCGGGTCGAGCAGCGTGGCCGGATCGATTCCCGCGCCCCCGCTGAACGCGCTGCCGAAGAGACTGCTCAGGTCGGGTAGGCCGGCCTGGGCCTGCGCCTGTGCCGGAGTCACCAGCATGGCTGCGGCCGGTGCGGACAGCAGGACACCGGCTCCGGCGACCGCGGTGATCATCATCGGGCGGTTGGTCCGCTGTACACGATGCTTGGACATGAAAAGGTGCTCCCCCTGGATCTGTCGCGGCGCCCCTGCGCTGCGTGACATCGCAGAGTGTTGCATCAGCGAGCAATCTTGGCAACGTTCTCGTAACAAGTGGGTGCGCACGCGTCGGGCGCGTGCAGATTGGCTTCACTGATTCATGGGAAGGTAGCCAACATCGCGATGGGGCGTATCAATCCATCAGGCAAATGATCGGTGCACATGCCTCGAATCTCACCGAAAAGCAGTGACCTGGATCAGTTATGTTGTGCCGCAGTCATTTTGACTAGAACGACAGTTGCCCGCGGAATTACACGACGGAACCATTCCGCAACTGAGGGTCGTCGCTAAGTACCAAGCGTTGTCGCTATGTGGTGGCCGTCCCGTACTCGCCGGGTTATCCAGCGGCAGGCGTAACCCGCAGAGCCCCTCCCACGCCTTCGCTGTCAGCAAACGTTTAGCGAATCAAAGGATGGTACAAAGACCGTGTGTCAATGTCGGGAACGACGCGCGGACAGTCGCGGTTCAGAGAACGTGACGGTGGGTGCGCCGAAGAGGTGCGCGATGGTGTGGTGCCGGACTGGCCGCGCAGATGCGCTGAGGAACAACGCGAAGCGTCCATGCCTCATCGGGCAGTGCTAGGCGGTGGCTTGATGGGCAATCTTGATGGGCGATGCAGACAGCGCCGTAAGGGCCGCGTAAAAGGTGGTGGTGCCCCCGGCAGGATTCGAACCTGCGGCCTTCCGCTCCGGAGGCGGACGCTCTATCCCCTGAGCTACGGGGGCGCGGGGACGTGCACCCCAGCGCCGTTGGGCTTCGACAGCCTAACGCATCCCTCGACCCCGGCCGTACGTCGCCCGATCAGCCGTACGTGCGGGTACGGCGGGAAATCAGCGTCGGGCCGCCGTACTCGCACGTACGGCACCGGTGACGCGTCGGACGCGGCCGCGCCCAGCCGCAACCGACGCCCAGCCGCACGCCCGGCCGGAAACCGATTCGGGTCGTGACCACCCCAGACCATAGGATGGTGCCCCGTGACCCCCGCCGATCTGGCCGAGCTGCTCAAGACCACTGCCGCGGCGGTTCTGGCTGAGCGTGGCCTCGATGCCGCCGCTCTGCCGGCGACCGTGACCGTCGAGCGGCCGCGCAACCCCGAGCACGGTGACTACGCCACCAACCTCGCACTGCAGGTGGCCAAGAAGGTCGGCACCAACCCGCGCGAATTCGCTGGCTGGCTCGCCGAGGCGCTGGCTTCCGCGAACGGGATCGAGGCAGCCGACGTCGCCGGGCCCGGTTTCGTGAACCTGCGGATCGAGGCGTCCGCGCAGGGCGTCGTCGTCGCCAACGTGCTCGAGGCCGGCGCCACGTACGGGAACTCCACCGACCTCGCCGGCGTCAAGGTCAACCTCGAGTTCGTCTCGGCCAACCCGACGGGTCCGATCCACATCGGCGGCACCCGCTGGGCCGCGGTCGGCGACGCTCTGGGCCGGCTGCTCAGTACGCAGGGCGCTGAGGTGGTCCGCGAGTACTACTTCAACGACCACGGCGCGCAGATCGACCGGTTCGCGCGGTCGCTGGTCGCCGCCGCCAAGGGTGAAACCGCGCCCGAGGACGGCTACGCCGGCGACTACATCGTCGACATCGCCGCCCAGGTGACCGCTCAGGTCCCCGACGTCCTCGACCTGCCGGACGCCGAGCGGCAGGAGACGTTCCGCGCCATCGGCGTCGACTTGATGTTCACCCACATCAAGAACTCGCTGCACGACTTCGGCACCGACTTCGACGTGTACACCCACGAAGACTCGATGCACACGTCCGGCCGCGTCGACCAGGCCATCGCGAAGCTGCGCGAGACCGGCAGCATCTACGAGAAGGACGGCGCGACGTGGTTGCGCACCACCGAGTTCGGTGACGACAAGGACCGCGTCGTCATCAAGAGCGACGGCAACGCCGCCTACATCGCCGGCGATCTGGCCTACTTCCTGGACAAGCGGCAGCGCGGCTTCGACCTGTGCATCTACATGCTGGGCGCCGACCACCACGGCTACATCGCGCGCCTGAAGGCGGCCGCGGCTGCGCTGGGCGACGACCCAGACACCGTCGAGGTGCTCATCGGCCAGATGGTCAACCTGGTGCGCGACGGTCAGCCCATCCGCATGAGCAAGCGTGCGGGCACCGTCATCACCCTCGACGACCTGGTCGATGCGATCGGCGTCGACGCCGCCCGGTACGTCCTCATCCGCAGCTCGGTGGACAGTCCCATCGACATCGACCTGCAGCTGTGGTCGAGTGCGTCGAGCGAGAACCCCGTCTACTACGTGCAATACGCGCACGCGCGGCTGTCCGCACTCGCCCGCAGCGCCGCCGACCTGAACATCGTGGCCGACGTCAGCCACCTCCACCTGCTGAACCACGACCGCGAGGGCGCCCTGATGCGCTCCATCGGTGAGTTCCCGCGCGTGCTGAACAGCGCCGTGTCCCTGCGTGAACCGCACCGCGTGTGCCGCTACCTCGAGGACCTCGCCGGTGACTACCACCGGTTCTACGACAGCTGCCGCGTGCTGCCGCAGGGCGACGAGGAGCCCGGCGACCTGAACGCCGCCCGCCTCGCGCTGTGCGCAGCCACTCGTCAGGTCATCGCCAACGGTCTGCAGATCCTCGGCGTGAGCGCTCCGGAGCGCATGTAATGGCGCACCCCGCAGGTCCGCGTCACGCGGAAGACAAACACCACGGCGGCACCCCGGCGCGGCCGACGTCGGCCGACGAGATCCTGCTCATCGCACCGAACGTGTGGCCCCGCAACGCCGTTCGCGGTGACGATGGTGAACTGTCGATCGCCGGTGTCCCGGTGAGCCGGCTCGCGGCCGACTACGGCACCCCGCTGTTCGTCATCGACGAGGACGACTTCCGCACGCGCTGCCGCGACATCGCGGCGGCCTTCGGTGGTGGCGAGCACGTGCGCTACGCCGCGAAGGCGTTCCTGTGCACGGAGATCGCGACGTGGATCGACCAGGAGGGACTGGCGCTCGACGTGTGCAGCGGCGGCGAGCTGGCCGTCGCCCTCAACGCGAACTTCCCGCCGGAGCGAATCGCCCTGCACGGCAACAACAAGTCGGTCGCCGAACTGACGATGGCCGTCGAAGCCGGTGTCGGCCACGTCGTCCTGGACTCGCTCATCGAGATCGAGCGCCTCGACGCCATCGCCGGTGCGGCCGGTGTGGTGCAGGACGTCCTCGTCCGCGTCACCGTCGGCGTCGAAGCCCACACCCACGAGTTCATCTCGACCGCCCACGAAGACCAGAAGTTCGGTCTGTCCCTGGCCAGCGGTGCGGCCATCGACGCCGTCCGTCGGGTGTTCGCCGCCGACAACCTGCGCCTCGTCGGCCTGCACAGCCACATCGGTTCGCAGATCTTCGACGTCGCCGGCTTCGAGATCGCCGCCCGGCGCGTCATCGGGCTGCTGCGCGACGTGGTCGCCGAGTTCGGCGTCGAGAAGACCTCGCAGATCTCCATCGTCGACCTCGGCGGCGGTCTGGGCATCTCCTACCTGCCGCAGGACGACCCGCCGCCGATGGCCGAACTCGCCGACAAGCTGTGGGCGATCGTGCGCAACGAGTCCGCCGCCGTGGGCCTTCCGTCGCCCGACCTCGTCGTCGAGCCGGGCCGTGCGATCGCGGGTCCCGGAACCATCACCCTGTACGAGGTGGGAACCGTCAAGGACGTCGCGATCAGCCCGACCGCGCACCGGCGGTACGTCAGCGTCGACGGCGGCATGAGCGACAACATCCGCACGTCCCTGTACGACGCGGAGTACGACGCGCGGCTCGTCTCGCGGACCAGCGACGCCCCGCCGACACTGGCACGCATCGTCGGAAAGCATTGCGAGAGTGGAGACATCGTCGTGCGTGACACCTGGGTGTCCGACGACGTCGTGCCCGGTGACCTGATCGGCGTCGCCGCGACCGGCGCCTACTGCTACTCGATGTCCAGCCGGTACAACCTGCTCGGACGCCCCGCGGTGGTGGCCGTGCGGGACGGTGTCTCACGACTCGTCCTGCGCCGCGAGACCACCGACGACCTGCTCAGCCTGGAGGTAAGGAACACATGACGGAAACGCATCGGCCCATCGGCTTGGCGGTCCTCGGACTCGGCAACGTCGGCAGCGAGGTCGTTCGGATCATCGAGGCGAGCGCCACCGACCTGGCCGCCCGCGTCGGTGCGCCGCTCGTACTGCGCGGCATCGGCGTTCGGCGGGTGGCCGACGACCGGGGTGTGCCGATCGACCTGCTGACCGACGACGTGCAGGCGCTCGTCGAGCGCGACGACGTCGACATCGTGATCGAGTTGATGGGCCCGGTCGAACCGGCCCGCAAGGCGATCCTCAGCGCCCTCGAGCACGGCAAGTCCGTCGTCACCGCCAACAAGGCCCTGATGGCGCAGTCCACCGGGGAACTGGCCCAAGCCGCCGAGCACGCCCGCGTCGACCTGTACTTCGAGGCCGCGGTGGCGGGGGCGATCCCGGTGATCCGCCCACTGACCCAGTCGCTGGCGGGTGACACCGTGTTGCGCGTGGCCGGAATCGTCAACGGCACCACCAACTACATCCTCTCGGCGATGAACGACACTGGCGCCGATTACGCGGACGCCCTCGCCGACGCCGGCGCGCTCGGATACGCGGAGGCAGACCCGACCGCGGACGTCGAGGGCTACGACGCGGCCGCCAAGGCGGCGATCCTCGCCTCCATCGCGTTCCACACCCGGGTCACCGCGGACGACGTCTACCGCGAGGGCATCACCAAGGTCACCGCCGAGGACATCGCGTCGGCCAAGGCCCTCGGATGCAACATCAAGCTGCTCGCCATCTGTGAGCGGCTCACGAACGACGAAGGGCAACAGCGCGTCTCGGCCCGCGTGTACCCGGCACTGGTGCCGCTGAGCCACCCGCTGGCCACCGTCAACGGCGCGTTCAACGCCGTGGTCGTCGAAGCCGAGGCCGCCGGCCGCCTGATGTTCTACGGACAGGGCGCCGGTGGCGCTCCGACGGCATCCGCGGTGATGGGCGATCTCGTCATGGCTGCCCGCAACCGCGTGCAGGGTGGCCTCGGCCCCCGCGAGTCCAAGTACGCCCAGCTCCCGATCGCCCCCATCGGTTTCATCCCGACCCGCTACTACGTCTCGATGAACGTCGCCGACCGGCCGGGTGTGCTGTCCGCCGTCGCAGCGGAATTCGGCAAGCGTGAGGTCAGCATCGCCGAGGTCCGACAGGAGGGCATGGTCGACGAGGGTGGGCAGCCGTGCGGTGCGCGCATCGTCGTCGTCACGCACCGCGCCACCGACGCCGCGCTCTCCGAGACCGTGGACGCCCTCGCCGACCTCGACGTCGTGCAGGAGATCAACAGCGTGCTCCGCCTGGAAGGAACGAGCGAATGAGCCCCATCGGTACTGCCGTTCACAAGCCCTGGCCCGGATTGATCGGCGCCTACCGTGACCGGTTGCCCATCGAGGACTCCTGGACGCCGATCACCCTGCACGAGGGTGCGACTCCGCTCATCCACGCGACGCGGATCAGCGAACTCACCGGCTGCACGGTGCATTTGAAGGTCGAGGGCCTCAATCCGACGGGATCGTTCAAGGACCGCGGAATGACCGTGGCCGTGACCGAGTCCGTGGCGCGCGGCCAGAAGGCCGTGCTCTGCGCATCGACGGGCAACACGTCGGCATCGGCCGCCGCCTACGCCGCGAAGGCGGGCATCACCTGTGCCGTTCTCATCCCGCAGGGCAAGATCGCGATGGGCAAGCTGGCCCAGGCCGTCATGCACGGCGCGAAGATCATCCAGGTCGAGGGCAACTTCGACGACTGCCTGGAACTCGCGCGCAAGCTGACCGCGGACTTCCCGACCGTGGCGCTGGTCAACTCGGTCAACCCCTATCGCATCGAAGGGCAGAAGACCGCCGCGTTCGAGATCGTCGACGCACTCGGTACCGCGCCCGACGTGCACGCCCTGCCGGTCGGAAATGCCGGAAACATCACCGCCTACTGGAAGGGCTACTCGGAGTACCACCGAGACGGCCTGAGCGACCGGTTGCCCAAGATGCTCGGCACGCAGGCGGCGGGCGCGGCCCCGCTGGTCGAGGGCGCGCCGGTCAAGAACCCCGAGACCATCGCGACGGCGATCCGGATCGGCGCCCCGGCGTCGTGGAACTCGGCCGTCGAGGCGCAGCAGCAGTCCGGCGGCAAGTTCCTGGCTGCCACCGACGACGAGATCCTCGCCGCGTACCACCTGATCGCCCGCAGCGAGGGCGTGTTCGTCGAGCCAGCGTCGGCGGCCAGCGTCGCCGGCCTGCTCAAGTCGGTCGAGGACGGCTGGGTGGCAAAGGGCTCGACCGTGGTCTGCACCGTCACCGGCAACGGACTCAAGGATCCCGACACGGCTCTCAAGGGTATGCCGCAGGTGATGCCGGTACCCGTCGATCCGGTCGCCGTGGTCGCCGCCCTGGGTCTGGTGTGACGCATACCCTGTCGCCGGGATTGACCGCCCGCGCCACCGTTCCGGCGTCGAGTGCCAACCTGGGCCCCGGTTTCGACAGCCTCGGCCTCGCGCTGAGCCTGTACGACGAAATCGAGGTCGAGACAGCCGAATCCGGGATCACCGTCGAGGTATCCGGCGAAGGCGAAGGCCAGGTGCCCCTCGACTCGTCGCACCTCGTGGTCCGGGCGATCGAGCATGGATTGTTGTCGGCGGACGTGAAGGTCCCCGGACTC
Organism: Mycolicibacterium sediminis; assembly: GCF_010731735.1. Lineage (GTDB taxonomy): Bacteria > Actinomycetota > Actinomycetes > Mycobacteriales > Mycobacteriaceae > Mycobacterium > Mycobacterium sediminis. The sequence continues at coordinate 5,435,208 of NZ_AP022588.1, read as the reverse complement.
ATCGTCAAGTGTCGCAACAGGATTCCGCATTCGCGCGGGTTGGGATCCTCGGCTGCTGCCGTCGTGGGTGGCTTGGCCGCGGCCAACGGGCTGATCGCGCAATCGGATTCGCGAACCCTCACGAAGGACGAACTCATCCAGCTGTCCTCCGAATTCGAAGGACACCCGGACAACGCGTCGGCCGCGGTTCTGGGTGGCGCCGTCGTGTCGTGGACGGAGAGCGAGGTGCCGTTGCCCCGGTATGCGGCGGCCCCGTTGCGACTGCATCCCGACATCCGCCTGTTCCCCGCGATCCCGCAGGTGCGGTCGTCGACGGCCGAGACCCGGGTGCTCCTTCCGGACGCGGTCAGTCACGTGGATGCGCGCTTCAACTTGAGCCGCGCCGCGCTGCTCGTCGTCGCCCTCGCCGAGCGGCCCGACCTGCTACTCGAGGCCACCGAGGATCGACTGCACCAGCCTCAGCGGGCGCCGGCGATGCCTGCCTCGGCGGAATACATCGGCATCCTGCGCCGTTGTGGAGTGGCAGCGGTGCTCTCAGGTGCCGGACCTGCGGTGATAGCGCTCAGTACGCGCTCCGAACTGCCGGCCGAGGCTCTCGAGTTCGGCGCCGCCAACGGGTTCGCCATCGAGGAGATGGCCGTCGGGTGCGGGGTCCGGTGGACAGCAGGTGACTCGGCCGTCAGCGGCTGAGTCGACACGCGCCACACGCGAAGCAGGGGTCGTTGTTGCTTCCCACTCCGATGCGGGTTATCCTCGGATTCGTCCAGCAATCGCAGCCTCTGTGCCTGCGCCGACACTAGGACGACCACTCTTCTCTTAGGTGTACAACCCTTGCACTGAAGGTTCGCGGCCCCGCGGCGGACCCAGGGCGATCACCGTTGCAGAGGCGACGGTGGGCCCCTCGACATTCGGCGGATCTGCCGAATGCGATGAACCCTCGCGCGATCACGTCAGCGAGGGAGGAAAGGAAATCCGTGACCGATACGGACCTCATCACGGCGGACGGCAGTAGCGACGACGTCGCCACGCCCGACACCACCTCTTCGAGTTCCGACTCCGCTGCGCCGGAAACGGCAGGCGCAGTGCAGACTCCGACCGCAGAGACCGCACCCAAGGGCAACGCCGCATCCGGCGACCGCGGCACGTCGCTCACCGCGATGGTGCTGCCGGACCTGCGCGCACTCGCCACCCAACTGGGTGTGAAGGGCTCGTCCGGAATGCGCAAGGGCGAGCTGATCGCTGCGATCCGCGAGCACCGAGGCGAGACCAACGGCACCGCCACGGCGGCCACCACCGCCGCCGCAGAGCCCGCTCAGCAGGCTCCCGAGCAGACCGGCCAGCCCGCCGCGGACGCCGCGGCGGCACCTGCTGCCACCCGTCCCCGCCGGGAACGCCGTGGCGCCTCCCGTCAGACCGGTGCGCCGGCTGCCGAGACCGAGGCCGGCGAGGCCCGGGCCGACGAGCAGCCGACCCCGAAGGTCGAGACACCTCAGGTCGAGAAGGCCGACGCGACGCCCGCCCCCGAGGCCCAGCCGGCCGACAAGGTCGACGACAAGCCGGCCGATAAGCCCGACGTCAAGGGCGAGTCCACCGACGGTGACGACTCGCGCCGGCGCCAGCAGACCACCAAGGGTGGTCAGGGCGGCCAGGACGATCAGGGCAACACCGGCGGCGGCAACAACCGCAACCGCAACCGCAACGACGGTGGCGGGAACAACCGCAACGACGGCGGCAACAACCGCAATGACGGTGGCAACAACCGCAACGACGGTGGCGGCAACAACCGCAACGATGGCGGCGGCAACAACCGCAACGATGGCGGTGGCAACAACCGCAACGATGGCGGCGGCAACAACCGCAACGACAACCGCAACGACGGTGGCGGCAACCGCACCGACAACCGCAACAACAACAACAACGACGATGACGACGACGATGGCGACGGCCGGGGCGGACGTCGCGGACGTCGGTTCCGCGACCGCAGGCGCCGTGAGCGCGGCGGCAGCGGCGAAGGCGGCGGCGGTGGCGACACCGAACTGCGTGACGACGACGTCGTACAGCCGGTCGCCGGCATCCTCGACGTGCTCGACAACTACGCATTCGTGCGTACGTCGGGCTACCTCGCGGGACCGAACGACGTCTACGTGTCGATGAACATGGTCCGCAAGAACGGGCTTCGTCGCGGCGACGCCATCACCGGTGCCGTGCGGGTTCCGCGCGAGGGCGAGAACACGGGCAGCAACAGCAATAGCAACAACCCGCGTCAGAAGTTCAACCCGCTGGTCCGCATCGACACCATCAACGGTGGCCCGGTGGAGGACGCCAGGAACCGGCCGGACTTCACGAAGCTGACCCCGCTCTACCCGAACCAGCGGCTGCGTCTCGAGACCACGCCCGACCGGATGAGCACGCGCGTGATCGACCTGATCATGCCGATCGGCAAGGGCCAGCGCGCCCTGATCGTGTCGCCTCCCAAGGCCGGCAAGACGATGATCCTGCAGGACATCGCCAACGCGATCGCGACCAACAACCCCGAGTGCCACCTCATGGTGGTGCTGGTCGACGAGCGGCCCGAAGAGGTCACCGACATGCAGCGCAGCGTCAAGGGTGAGGTCATCGCCTCCACCTTCGACCGCCCGCCGTCAGACCACACGCAGGCGGCGGAACTGGCCATCGAGCGCGCCAAGCGCCTGGTGGAGCAGGGCAAGGACGTCGTCGTGCTGCTGGACTCGATCACCCGTCTCGGTCGCGCGTACAACAACGCGTCACCGGCGTCGGGTCGCATCCTGTCCGGCGGTGTCGACTCGACCGCGCTCTACCCGCCGAAGCGCTTCCTCGGCGCCGCCCGCAACATCGAGTTCGGTGGATCGCTGACCATCATCGCCACCGCGCTGGTGGAGACCGGTTCCACGGGTGACACGGTGATCTTCGAGGAGTTCAAGGGCACCGGCAACGCCGAACTCAAGCTCGACCGCAAGATCGCGGAGCGCCGCGTGTTCCCGGCCGTCGACGTCAACCCGTCGAACACCCGCAAGGACGAGCTGCTGCTGTCCACCGACGAGTTCGGCGTCGTGCACAAGCTGCGCCGGGTGCTCTCGGGGCTCGACTCGCATGCGGCCATCGACCTGCTGATGAGCCAGCTGCGCAAGACGAAGACGAACTACGAGTTCCTGGTACAGGTCTCCAAGACCACCCCGGGAATGGACCGCGACTGACCTCGTCGGTCGGTACGGCTCAACGGCCCCGCACACCTCGGTGTGCGGGGCCGTCGTGCGTCCGCGGTCAGTCCGTCGGGTCGGCGCGCAGGCCGGGCATCACGTAGCGGCGGACGTGGGTCAGCACCGCCGCGGGGTCGCCTGCGTCGAAGTGCGCACCGGGAACCGTGGTGAGGGACAGGATTGCGCGGGCGATCCATTCGCTTGCCTCGTCGACGCACACGTCCGGATGCACCTCGTCGGCGTCTCGCGCGGTGAGCAGGTACCGCTTCCAGAACTCGGCCAGGTCGGGCACCAGGCCGTGGACCCCGGCTCCCGCGCATGCGGCGAACTCCTCGGGTTCGTCCACGCGCAGCTTCATGAGCAGCGCCCCTGGATCGTCGTACGCCGTGCGGCCGTGCGTGATTCCCGCGGCGATCTGCCGGTCGAGGCCCTCCACCCCGGCAAGCAGTTCGTGCGACTTCGACCAGTAGGCGTCGTTGAGTCGGACTATCGCCGCACCCAACAGCGAGACCTTGTCCGGAAAGTGCCGGTACAGCCAGCCGCGAGACACCCCCGCGACCTCGGCGACCTCGGACACCGTCGTCGACCGGATGCCGCGGGCGCGCAGACACACCTCGGCAGCGTCGATCAGTCGATCCCGCACGCTGACGGACCGCGGCGCCGAATCGGTCGGTGCGACGTCCGGTGTGGTGGTCACGAAGCGTTCCTCGTCATTCGTCTGCGAGTCGGTACGACACGGAGGCATTCTGCCAGTGCCAGACGGTACCGCTCGGCGGTCCGGCGATGGTAGACACTTCAGCAGATCTGTTCACTACGCGGGACCGAGGTGGTCGAGGATGACGGACACGCTGCAGCAGCTGATGCGCGAACGCGCCGAGGTGGACGCACCCGCCATCAGGCACGGCGATCGGACGTGGACGTGGCGTGAGCACGTCGCCGAGGCGTCGGCGCAGGCGGCGAGCCTCATCGCCATGGCGACCAGCGGACGACCGCTGCACGTCGGGACCCTGATGGGTAACACCCCGGACATGCTGACCGCGCTCGCGGCCGCGGCGCTCGGGGGCTACGTGCTGTGCGGCGTGAACACCACGAGGCGCGGTGACGCGATCGCCCGCGACGTCGCCCGTGTCGACTGTCAGATCCTGCTGACCGATGCCGAGCACCGTCACCTGCTCGACGGCGTCGAGTTGCCCGGCGTCACCGTCGTCGACGTGTCCGCACCCGAGTGGGCCGAAAGAGCCTCCACCGCACCGCGGTTGACCCCGCACCGTGAGGTCGCCGCCGACGACACGTTCATGATGATCTTCACCTCCGGGACCAGTGGTGAGCCGAAGGCCGTCCAGGTGCCCCACGCCATGGTCTTGTTCGCCGGCACCGCGCTCGTCGAGCGGTACGGCCTCGACGCCTCGGACGTCTGCTATCTCGCGATGCCGCTGTTCCACTCGAACGCCGTCTACGCGGGCTGGAGCGTCGCACTGGGTGCGGGCGCGACGATGGTGCCGGCGGCCTTCTCGGCGTCGCGTTTCCTGCCCGACGTGCGGCGGTACGGCGCCACCTACATGAACTACGTCGGCAAGCCTCTGGCCTACATCCTGGCGACCGCCGAGCAGCACGACGACGCCGACAACACCCTGCGGATCGCCTTCGGCAACGAGGCCGCCGACCGCGACATCGAGGAGTTCGGCCGCCGCTTCGGGTGCACGGTGTGGGACGGCTTCGGTTCGACCGAGACCGCGGTGATCATCACCCGGCCCGACGACTGTCCCACCGGGTCGATCGGCAGGGGCTTCCCCGGTGTCGCCATCTACGACCCCGAGACCGTTCGGGAGTGCGAGGTCGCCCGGTTCGACGACACGGGTGCCCTCGTCAACGCCGACGCCGCCACCGGTGAACTCGTCAACACCCAGGGCAGCGGGCTCTTTCGCGGCTACTACAACGATCCGGGTGCCACCGACCAGCGGATGCGTCACGGCATGTACTGGTCGGGCGACCTCGCGTACCGGGATGTCGACGGCTGGATCTACCTCGCCGGCCGCACGGCGGACTGGATGCGGGTCGACGGTGAGAACCTCACCACCGCGCCCATCGAGCGAATCCTGCTGCGGCTGGACGTCATCAGCCGGGTGGCGGTGTATCCGGTGCCCGACGAGTTCGTCGGCGATCAGGTCATGGCCGCGATCGTCCTGCGCGACGACGCGCACCTCGACGAGGACGGTTTCGCCCAATTCCTCGCCGCGCAACGAGATCTGTCGCCCAAGGCCTGGCCACGGATGGTGTGGCTCGCCGACGACCTCCCGAGTACGGCGACCAACAAGATCCTCAAGCGGGAACTCGTCGCGCTCGGGGTCGAGCCCGCCGGTCGGACGCTGTGGCGGCGCGAGGGCAGGATCTATCACCAAGTCGATCAGCGGGCGATCAGCGGAACGGATCGGTGACGTCGCGCAGTTCCAGCAGGAGCTGACGGAGCCGGTCATAGCCGGCGGCGCCGAGATGCTCCCGCCACTCGCGTTCGACGGCCGACACCTCCGCCGCCGCGGCCGCGCACAGGTCCCGTCCTCGGTCGCTGAGGATCACCAGCCGCGCCCTGGCGTCGGCCGGGTCGGGGGTTCGCTCCACGTACCCGTTGCGCTCGAGGTCGTCGACCAGCGCTCCGGCGGTCTGCTTGGTGACGTGCGCCCGATCCGCCAGATCGGTGACGCGAATGCCGTTCGGATCGAGCCGCTGCGCAAGCTTCGTCTGCGCCACCGTCAGATCGTCGAAACCCGATGCGCGGAGCGCGGTGTGCACGCGGGACTCGGCGGCGCGGTGAGCGATGAACATCAGCGCGGCGGTGTTCGGTTCGGTCATCGTCGTCGACTCTATCTTGCGTTGGTCAGCCCGACTGACTAGTTTGGTCAGTAATCCTGACCAATCACGGAGGAGCCGCGATGCACGACGACGACATCTGGCAGCACATCGACGACCAGCGGGCGGATCTCGCCGACCTCCTCGACACCCTGGCGCCGTCGCAGTGGTCGACGCCGTCGCTGTGCGAGGGCTGGACCGTCCGCGACGTGGCCGCACACCTCACCCACGCCAACGCGCCCTGGAGTCAGATGGCCTGGCAGGCGTTCCGGTCCGGCTTCCGGTTCAACGCGATGATGCGGCGGGTCGTCACGCACGACGCGCGGCCGCCCGAGGACGTCGTCGACGCTCTGCGTGCCATGGTGGGGCAGCGGCACCGCCCACCGGGCACCGCCGTCGTCGACCCGCTGGTCGACGCCCTTATCCACGGTCAGGACATCGCGCGACCACTGGGCATCGCACGCAGCATGCCTACCGACGCGGCGACGGCCGCGGCGCATCGGCTGTGGGGGATGAGCTTCCCGCTCAACCCGCGCAAGCGCTTCGTGGGGATTCGATTCACCGCGACGGACGTCGACTTCGCGGTCGGTGACGGCGACGTCGCCGCGGGGCCGATCGGTGACGTCGTGCTGGTGCTGGCGGGCCGCCGCCCGGGACTTGCCGGGCTCAGCGGCGAGGGCGCTGCCCTCGCCCGCACCCGGGAATAGCGGCCGGTTCGCGCTCGTTTATGACACTGGCGGCTGACCTGGCATAATGGGCCGTCGACCTCGGTTCCGGTTCACGTTCGACATCTCCCAGGTCAGGGAGCGGGCGACCCGGCGACCACCCAACGAAGAGGACCTGATCATGAGAACCGGCATTCACCCCGCATACAACGAGACCAACGTGGTCTGCGGCTGCGGCAACACCTTCACGACGCGTAGCACCAAGGAGAGCGGCCACATCGTGGTCGAGGTCTGCTCCCAGTGCCACCCGTTCTACACAGGCAAGCAGAAGATCCTCGACAGCGGCGGCCGCGTGGCCCGCTTCGAGAAGCGCTACGGCAAGCGCGCCGGGGCGACCGAGAAGGCCGACGCCGACAGCTAGCTACGTCGACGGCGCCCGACCTGACGCATCACGCGTCGGGTTCGGGCGCCGTTTTCGTTGATCCGCACCGAGGTGGAAGGAGAGGCCAGCATGAGCGACAACGCCCCAAAGATCGAGGCGCTGCTCGACGAGCATGCCGACCTCGAGCGGCAACTCGCCGACCCGGCACTGCACGCCGACGCCACGGCAGCCCGTCGCGTGGGCAAGCGGTTCGCCCAGGTGGCTCCCGTCGTGGCGGCCTACCGCAAGCTCGACGCCGCCCAGGGTGACCTCGAAGCCGCACGCGAACTCGCCGTCGACGACGCCTCCTTCGCCGAGGAGGTGCCCGAACTCGAGGCGCGGGTACACGAACTCGACTCGCTGCTCACCGACCTGCTGGCACCTCGCGATCCGCACGACGCCGACGACGTCGTACTCGAACTCAAGTCCGGAGAGGGCGGCGAGGAGTCGGCCCTGTTCGCCGCGGATCTCGCGCGCATGTACATCCGCTACGCCGAGCGTCACGGGTGGACCGTCACCGTGCTCGACGAGACCACGTCCGACCTGGGTGGGTACAAGGACGCCACGCTCACCATCGCCAGCAAGGGCGACTCGATCGACGGCGTCTGGTCCCGGCTGAAGTTCGAGGGAGGTGTGCACCGCGTACAGCGCGTTCCCGTCACCGAGTCGCAGGGCCGCGTGCACACGTCCGCCGCCGGCGTCCTGGTGTATCCCGAGCCCGAGGACGTCGCCGAGGTGCAGATCGACGAATCCGACCTCCGCATCGACGTCTACCGCTCGTCCGGCAAGGGTGGTCAGGGCGTGAACACCACCGACTCCGCCGTCCGCATCACCCACCTGCCGACCGGCATCGTCGTGACCTGCCAGAACGAACGATCGCAGCTGCAGAACAAGGCTCGCGCCATGGTGGTGCTCGCCGCGCGGCTGCAGGCGCTCGCCGAGGAGCAGGCGAACGAATCCGCGTCGGCGGACCGCGCCAGTCAGATCCGCACCGTCGATCGCAGTGAGCGCATCCGGACGTACAACTACCCCGAGAACCGCATCGCCGATCACCGCATCAACTTCAAGGCGCACAACCTCGACCAGGTGCTCGACGGTGACCTCGATCCCGTCCTGGACGCCCTGGCCGCAGCCGACAAGCAAGCGAGGCTGCAGGAAGCGTGACGCGCGTGCGCCGGGCCGTCGCCGCAGCCGCCGACCGGTTCGCGACCGCCGGGATCGACAGTGCCCGCGTCGATGCCGAGTTGCTGGCCGCGCACGTCGCGGGGGTGGATCGCGGGCGACTGTTCATCACCGAACCCGACGACGACTTCGAGTCGCGGTTCCGCGACGTCGTGGATGCCAGGGTCCGCCGCGTCCCGCTGCAGCACCTGGTGGGCTCCGCCGCCTTCGGGCCCGTGACGCTCTCCGTCGGACCTGGCGTGTTCGTGCCGCGGCCCGAGACCGAGGCGTTGCTCGAATGGGCGCTGGCACAACCGCTTCCGCGCGCCCCGGTGATCGTCGACCTGTGCACCGGCTCCGGCGCGCTCGCCGTCGCGCTCTCGCACGCCCTCCCCGCTGCCACCGTCGTCGCCGTCGAGGACTCACCCGGCGCGCTGGAGTACGCGCGTCGCAACGTCGCGGACGTCCACGTCGACCTCGTCGCCGCCGACGTCACCGCCGACGGTCTGCTGTCGGAGTACGACGGCGCGGTCGACCTCCTGGTCGCCAATCCGCCCTACATCCCCGAGGGTGCCGACCTCGATCCCGAGGTCGCCGAGCACGATCCGGCGCGGGCGCTCTTCGGCGGCCCCGACGGGATGTCGGTGATCCGCCCGCTGGTCGTGCATGCGGCACGCCTGCTGCGCAGGGGGAGTGGGCGCATCGGGATCGAGCACGACGACACCACTGCCGCGGCGACGGTTGCGGTGTTCGAGCGGACGGGCGCCTTCTACGACGTCACGTCCCGCCGCGACCTCACCGGTCGGCCACGGTTCGTCACCGCACTGCGGGCGGAGTGAGAAACTTCTGACCATGAGACTCGACCAGTGCTCGTGCGAGGCGACATGACACAGTCGTTCGACTGCTCCGACGCCGAACGGCGCACCGCGGGGATCGCGGCGGCGGTCGGTGCCTTGAAGGACGGCCAGTTGGTGGTCATGCCCACCGACACCGTCTATGGAATCGGTGCCAACGCCTTCGACGGCACCGCCGTGTCGTCGCTGCTCGCCGCAAAGGGCCGTGGGCGCGACATGCCGGTGCCGGTCCTGGTCGGCTCCTGGCACACGATCGACGGCCTCGTCTACTCGGTGCCGGCGACCGCGCGCGAGCTGATCCGCGCCTTCTGGCCCGGTGCGCTGAGCCTCGTCGTCCGTCAGGCGCCGTCGCTGCAGTGGGACCTCGGCGACGCGAACGGCACCGTGATGCTGCGGATGCCCCTGCACCCCGTCGCCATCGAGCTGCTGCGCGAGGTCGGACCGCTCGCGGTCTCCAGCGCCAACGTGTCGGGCCAACCGGCTGCCGTCACCGCCGCCGACGCCCAGGCCCAGCTCGGTGACCTCGTCGACGTCTACCTGGAAGCCGGACCGTCTGCGCGGCAGGCGGCCTCCACGATCGTCGACCTGACCGGTCCGCAGCCGCGCGTCCTGCGACAGGGGCCCATCACCGCGGACGCGATCGCTGCGGTGCTCGACGTCGACCCGGACGTGCTGGTGGCCGTCGAAGACTGAGGACGACGGCCTCGGTGCTCTCAGCCGGGTCAAGTACGGTTCACCGGGTGGAGGGCCTGCTCGCGTTGTCCGACCGCGGCGCGGGAGTTCCGCTCCGCGAACTCGCGCTCGTCGGGTTGACCGCCGCCATCATCACCTACTTCGCGACCGGGTGGGTGCGGGCGCTGGCCACCCGCTGGGGAGCGGTCGCCTACCCGCGCGAACGCGACGTCCACTCCGAACCGACGCCCCGAATGGGCGGGCTCGCGATGTACGTCGGCGTGGTCGCCGCGGTGCTGCTGGCCTCTCAATTGCCCGCGTTGACGCGGGGCTTCGTCTACTCGTCGGGCATGCCCGCCGTCGTCGTCGCGGGCGGCCTGATCATGGCCATCGGTCTCATCGACGACCGGTGGGGGCTGGACGCGCTGACGAAGTTCGCCGGCCAGATCACCGCAGCCAGCGTCCTGGTCACCATGGGGGTGGCGTGGAGCGTGCTCTACATCCCGATCGGTGGGGTCGGCACGATCGTGCTCGACCAGGTCACCTCGATCCTGCTGACGCTCGCGCTGACCGTGTCGATCGTCAACGCGATGAACTTCGTCGACGGGCTCGACGGCCTCGCCGCAGGACTGGGCCTGATCACCGCGGCGGCGATCTGCATCTTCTCGGTCGGGCTACTGCGCGACCATGGTGGGGACGTGCTGTTCTACCCGCCGGCGGTCATCTCGGTGGTGCTCGCAGGTGCCTGCCTCGGGTTCCTACCGCACAACTTCCACGAGGCGCGGATCTTCATGGGTGACTCCGGATCCATGCTGATCGGGTTGATGCTCGCCGCGGCGTCGACCACTGCCGCCGGGCCCATCTCCCAGAACGCCTACGGGGCACGAGACGTCTTCGCGCTGCTGTCGCCGTTCCTGCTCGTCGTCGCGGTCATGTTCGTACCGGCGCTCGACATGTTGCTGGCCATCGTCCGCCGCACCCGCGCGGGCCGCAGTCCGTTCAGCCCCGACAAGATGCACCTGCACCACCGCCTGCTGCAGATCGGCCACTCCCACCGGCGCGTGGTCCTGCTCATCTATCTATGGGTCGGGATCGTGGCCCTCGGCGCCGCCAGCACCATCTTCTTCGACCCGAGATACACCGGTGCGGTCATGCTCGCAGCGATCGTCGTGGCCATCGTCGTCACGCTCATTCCGCTGCTGAATCGACGTGGCGACGTTCCCAGCGACTTCGCAGACTAGAACGACCGGGACTCGCCCCGACTGATTACGACGTTTTGTAGTAGGACCGTGTTTCGGCTCTCTACCTTGTGGTACGTTACTCGCAGAACCCGAAAAACCTCGCGGGTTGCCGGCCCGGCCCATCGGTCAGGAAACACCGATCGGCGCCGAACAACGACCGACATAGGGAGCTACCCCTTGGGTGATTCCAGCGCGCCGCCTGCCCTCCGATACGCTCGTCGGGCACGGCACCGGAGCATCGCTATTCATTCAAAGGGGAATGACTCTCGTGGAAGCGGGATTGGGGTGACGCAATGACGACGCCAGCGCAGGATGCGCCGTTGGTGTTCCCGGCAGTGGCCTTTCGGCCGGTCCGTCTACTCATCATCTGCGCGGCGCTGACAGCCCTCGCCGTTGCCACCTTTTGGTTCGGAGGGATGCCCCTCTACGGCGTCTTCTTCGGCGTCGGACTGGGTCTCGGTTTGCTCAACGCGCTCATGGTGCGTCGCGCCGTCGAAGCCATCACCGCCGGGGACCATCCCCTCAAGAAGAAGATGGCCGTCAACTCGGCGACCCGGCTGATCGCCATCACCGTGATCGGCCTGGCCATCGCCTTCTTCTTCAAGGCGCACGGCGGCATCGCGGTGTTGTTCGGCCTGGCGATCTTCCAAGCCCTCCTGGTGATGAGCACCAGCATCCCCGTGATGCGAAAGATCCGCAGTGAAGGACTCGACGTGGAAGAGCGCTCGGGCGCAGACCGTCATGTGGCACCCACGGAATCGAAGGATTGATGACTGAGACGATGAGCACCGCCGTCCTCGCCGCAGAAGAAGGCGGCGCCCCGATCCACGTCGGGCACCACACCCTGGTCTTCGAGCTGTTCGGCATGACGTTCAACGGGGACACCATCCTCGCCACGGCGATCACCGCGGTGATCGTGATCGGGCTGGCGTTCTTCCTGCGCGCCAAGGTGACCTCGACCGGCGTGCCCGGCGGCGTCCAATTGTTCTGGGAAGCCCTGACGATTCAGATGCGTCAGCAGATCGAGGGCTCGATCGGCATGAAGGTGGCACCGTTCGTGTTGCCGCTCGCGGTGGCGATCTTCGTGTTCATCCTGATCTCCAACTGGCTCGCGGTGCTCCCGCTGCAGTACGGCGGCGCCGACGGTGCCGCGGCCGAGCTGTACAAGGCACCCGCGGCCGACATCAACTTCGTGCTGGCGCTCGCACTGTTCGTCTTCGTCTGCTACCACGCCGCAGGCATCTGGCGACGTGGCATCATCGGTCACCCGGTGGCGGTGGTCAAGGGACACGTCGCGGTGCTGGCGCCGATCAACATCGTCGAGGAACTCGCCAAGCCGATCTCGTTGGCGCTGCGACTCTTCGGCAACATCTTCGCCGGCGGCATCCTCGTCGCCCTGATCGCGATGTTCCCCTGGTACATCCAGTGGCTGCCCAACGCCATCTGGAAGACGTTCGACCTCTTCGTCGGCCTGATCCAGGCCTTCATCTTCTCGCTGCTGACGATCCTGTACTTCAGCCAGTCGATGGAGCTGGAGCACGAGGATAGCCACTAGCGGCTCGCACCACCCGATACCCGCAGGACTACACAAACCACTGGTAGGAACCACTACCAGCTATCAAGGAGGATGGAAAATGGATCCCACAATTGCTGCCGGCGCACTCATCGGCGGTGGACTGATCATGGCTGGCGGTGCCATCGGCGCCGGTATCGGTGACGGTATCGCCGGTAACGCCCTGATCTCCGGCATCGCGCGTCAGCCCGAGGCTCAGGGTCGACTGTTTACCCCGTTCTTCATCACCGTGGGTCTGGTCGAGGCGGCGTACTTCATCAACCTCGCCTTCATGGCGCTGTTCGTCTTCGCCACCCCGGTCGGCTAAATCAGCGACATGGGTGAATTGACCGCAACGATCCTCGCCGCCGAAGAAGAGGGCGGGGGAAGCAGCAACTTTCTGCTGCCCAACGGCACCTTCTTCGCCGTGCTGCTCATCTTCCTGATCGTGCTCGGCGTGATCACGAAGTGGGTCGTGCCGCCGGTCAGCAAGGTTCTCGCCGAACGTGAGGCCATGCTGGCCAAGACTGCTGCGGACAACCGCAAGTCTGCGGAGCAGGTCGCGGCCGCCGAGGCCGACTACGAGAAGGCTATGGCGAATGCACGCGGCGAGGCCTCCGCGATCCGCGACGAGGCCCGCAACGAGGGCCGGCGCGTGATCGAGGAGAAGCGGGCCGAGGCCGGTGGCGAGGTCGCCGACACCGTGCGATCAGCGGACGAGCAGCTGTCGCAACAGGGTTCGGCCGCACAGTCCGAACTCGAGTCATCGGTCGACAGTCTCTCGGCCAAGCTGGCCAGCCGAATCCTCGGTGTCGACGCCAAGACGGGCGGGAATTCCTAAGTGTCAACCTTCATCGGACAGCTCATCGGGTTCGCGGTCATCGCGTTCATCATCTACAAGTGGGTCGTCCCACCCGTGCGCAACCTGATGCAGAAGCAGCAGGACGCAGTTCGCGCAGCGCTCGCCGAGAGCGAGGAGTCGAGCCGCAAGCTCGCCGACGCCGATGCCATGCACGCCAAGGCGCTGCAGGACGCGAAGGCCGAGTCGGAGAAGGTCACCGACGAGGCCAAGCACGACTCGGAGCGCATCGAGGCTCAGCTCAAGGAGCAGGCGTCCGCCGAGGCGGAGCGCATCAAGGCTCAGGGCGCACAGCAGGTTCAGTTCATGCGTCAGCAGTTGATCCGTCAGCTGCGGGCCGGCCTCGGTGACGAGGCCGTGCAGAAGGCGGCGGAGTTGGTGCGCGCACACGTCTCCGATTCAGAGGCGCAGGCGGGCACCGTCGATCGCTTCCTCGGTGAACTCGAGGAGATGGCGCCCTCGGAGGTCTCCCTGGAGACCGGCGCCTCGGCTCGGCTGCGTGCGGCCAGCCGCGATGCCCTGGAGGCGCTGACCAACGAATTCGACTCGGTGGCAGCCGATCTCGATGCCGACGGTCTCACCACCCTGGCGGACGAGCTGGTGTCGGTGGCACGGCTGCTGCTGACCGAGCCGACGCTCAACAAGCACTTCGCCGGGCCGTCCGACGACAACTCCGCCAAGGTGGCGCTGGTCGATCGACTGCTGTCCGGCAAGGTGGGCGACCCGGCACTCGCACTGCTTCGTACCGCCGTCTCGCAGCGGTGGTCGGCCGTGGGCGATCTCGTCGACGGCATCGAGCACACCGCACGGTTGGCGCTGCTCAAGCGTGCCGAAGCGGCCGGAGAGGTCGACGAGGTCGAGGATCAGCTCTTCCGGTTCGGCCGGATGCTCGACTCCGAGCCGCGACTGTCAAGCCTGCTGAGTGATGACACGACCCCGGTCGACGGTCGGATCGAGCTGCTCGACAAGGTGCTGACGGACGGCGCGGACGTCAACGCGACCGCCGTTGCGCTGCTGAAGCAGACCGTCGGACTCCTCCGCGGCGAGCGTGCCGACGGAGCCGTCATCGATCTCGCAGAACTGGCGGTGGCTCGTCGCGGCGAGGTCGTCGCGCACGTCACCGCCGCCGCAGAACTGTCGGATGCCCAGCGCACCCGGCTCACCGAGGTGCTCACCCGGATCTACGGGCACCCCGTCGCCGTTCAACTCACCGTCGACCCGGAACTGCTCGGCGGTCTGACGATCGCCGTCGGCGACGAGGTCATCGACGGCTCCATCGCATCGCGGCTGTCGGCCGCGGAGACGCAGCTTCCGGACTGACGGGCGCTCGCGCGAGACCGATGGCACTGACTCACACGCTTCATCAAGGACAAAGGTAGGAAGACGAGAACATGGCAGAGTTGACAATCTCCGCTTCTGACATCGAAGGCGCCATCGAGGACTACGTATCCTCGTTCACCGCCGACACGGAGCGTGAAGAGATCGGCACCGTGATCGACGCCGGTGACGGCATCGCCCACGTCGAGGGCCTGCCCTCGGTCATGACCCAGGAACTCCTCGAGTTCCCCGGTGGTGTCCTCGGTGTGGCGCTGAACCTCGACGAGCACAGCGTCGGCGCGGTCATCCTCGGCGACTTCGAGAAGATCGAGCAGGGCCAGCAGGTCAAGCGGACCGGCGAGGTCCTCTCTGTTCCCGTGGGCGACGGCTTCCTCGGCCGCGTCGTGAATCCGCTGGGGCAGCCGATCGACGGCCAGGGCGACATCGAGACGGACAAGCGCCGCGCGCTCGAACTGCAGGCACCGTCGGTGGTGCAGCGTCAGGGCGTCGAGCAGCCGCTGCAGACCGGCATCAAGGCCATCGACTCGCAGACGCCGATCGGCCGCGGCCAGCGTCAGCTGATCATCGGCGACCGCAAGACCGGCAAGACGGCAGTCTGCGTCGACACGATCCTCAACCAGCGTCAGAACTGGGAGACCGGTGATCCCGAGCAGCAGGTGCGCTGCGTGTACGTCGCGATCGGTCAGAAGGGCACGACGATCGCCAGCGTCAAGCGCGCGCTCGAAGACGGTGGCGCGATGGAGTACACCACCATCGTGGCGTCGCCGGCCTCCGATCCCGCCGGCTTCAAGTGGCTCGCGCCCTACACCGGTTCGGCCATCGGCCAGGAGTGGATGTACGACGGCAAGCACGTCCTCATCGTGTTCGACGACCTGTCCAAGCAGGCCGACGCCTACCGCGCGATCTCGCTGCTGCTGCGCCGCCCGCCGGGCCGCGAGGCGTTCCCCGGTGACGTCTTCTACCTGCACTCGCGTCTGCTCGAGCGGTGCGCCAAGCTGTCCGACGAGCTGGGCGGTGGCTCGATGACCGGCCTGCCGGTGATCGAGACCAAGGCCAACGACATCTCGGCGTTCATCCCCACCAACGTCATCTCGATCACCGACGGTCAGTGCTTCCTGGAGTCGGACCTGTTCAACCAGGGCGTGCGTCCGGCGATCAACGTCGGTGTCTCTGTGTCCCGCGTCGGTGGCGCCGCGCAGATCAAGGCGATGAAGGAGGTCGCGGGTTCGCTCCGCCTCGATCTGTCGCAGTACCGCGAACTCGAGTCGTTCGCCGCCTTCGCATCTGACCTGGACCCCACGTCCAAGGCCCAGCTCGAGCGCGGTGCCCGCCTGGTCGAGCTGCTCAAGCAGCCCCAGTACAGCCCGCTGTCGGTCGAGGAGCAGGTCGTCGCGATCTTCCTCGGCACCAAGGGACACCTCGATTCCGTTCCGGTCGAGGACGTGCAGCGGTTCGAGACCGAGTTCCTCGAGCACGTGCGCGCATCGCACGAGGACACCCTCACGCAGATCCGGGAGACCAAGAAGTTCCCGGAGGATGCGCAGGAGGCGCTCGAGAAGATCGTCAACGAGTTCAAGAAGGGCTTCTCCGCCACCGACGGCAGTTCGGTCGTCGTCAACGAGTCGGAGACCGAAGCCATGGACCCCGATGACGTCGAGAAGGAATCGGTCAAGGTTCGCAAGCCGGCTCCGAAGAAGAACTAGGTAACCGATGGCAGCCACACTGCGCGAGCTACGCGGGCGCATCCGTTCCGCCGGGTCGATCAAGAAGATCACCAAGGCCCAGGAACTGATCGCGACGTCGCGAATCGCCAAGGCGCAGGCCCGAGTCGAAGCGGCTCGGCCCTACGCCAGCGAGATCACCAACATGCTCACCGAGCTGGCGGGTGCCAGTGCACTCGATCACCCACTGCTCGTCGAGCGGGAGTCACCCAAGCGCGCAGCCGTGCTGGTGGTGTCCTCTGATCGCGGGCTGTGCGGCGCGTACAACGCGAACGTGCTGCGCCGCTCGGAGGAACTGTTTGCACTGCTGCGAGACGAGGGCAAGCAGCCGGTCGTGTACACCGTGGGCCGGAAGGCGCTCGGGTACTACAACTTCCGTGGTCGCGACGTCATCGAGTCGTGGAGCGGCTTCTCGGAGCGCCCCACCTACGAGCAGGCCAGGGAGATCGCGGAGGTTCTCGTCTCGGCGTTCATGTCCGGCCAGGACGACGACGGCGACGACGCGGGCGACGACGGCATCCTTGGTGTCGACGAGTTGCACATCGTCTTCTCGGAGTTCAAGTCGATGCTGTCGCAGTCGGCGGAGGCGCGCCGGATTGCGCCGATGGTCGTCGAGTACGTCGAGGATGCACCGGACGAGGGCCCACAGACCCTGTTTTCGTTCGAGCCCAACGCGGAGTCCCTGTTCGACGCGCTACTGCCGCGGTACGTCGCCACCCGCGTCTACTCGGCGCTGCTCGAGGCCGCAGCGTCCGAATCCGCTTCGCGCCGTAGGGCGATGAAGTCGGCCAGTGACAATGCCGACGACCTGATCAAGGCACTCACGTTGGAAGCCAACCGCGAGCGCCAGGCCCAGATCACCCAGGAAATCAGCGAGATCGTCGGTGGCGCCAACGCGCTCGCCGACGCCAAGTAAGCCCCCGAGGAAGCGAAGAAGAGAAATGACTGCCACCGCAGAAGATTCCAAGACCGCAGGGCGCGTGGTCCGCATCACGGGCCCGGTCGTCGACGTCGAGTTCCCGCGCGGCTCCGTGCCGGAGCTGTTCAACGCGTTGCACGCCGAGATCACCTACAAGGAGATGGCGAAGACGCTGACCCTCGAGGTCGCGCAGCACCTGGGTGACAACCTCGTGCGCACCATCTCGATGCAGCCGACCGACGGACTGGTCCGGGGCGTCGACGTCACCGACACCGGTGCCTCGATCTCCGTACCCGTCGGCGACGGCGTCAAGGGTCACGTGTTCAACGCCCTCGGCAACTGCCTCGACGAGCCCGGCTACGGCGAGGACTTCGACCACTGGTCGATCCACCGCAAGCCGCCGTCCTTCGACTCCCTCGAGCCGCGCACCGAGATGCTCGAGACCGGTCTGAAGGTCGTCGACCTGCTGACCCCGTACGTCCGCGGCGGCAAGATCGCGCTGTTCGGCGGCGCGGGCGTGGGCAAGACGGTGCTCATCCAGGAGATGATCAACCGCATCGCCCGCAACTTCGGTGGCACCTCGGTGTTCGCCGGCGTGGGGGAGCGCACCCGCGAGGGCAACGACCTCTGGGTCGAGCTCGCGGACGCCAACGTGCTCAAGGACACCGCACTCGTGTTCGGTCAGATGGACGAGCCGCCGGGCACCCGTATGCGCGTCGCGCTGTCGGCGCTGACGATGGCGGAGTACTTCCGCGACGAGCAGGGCCAGGACGTGTTGTTGTTCATCGACAACATCTTCCGCTTCACGCAGGCGGGCTCCGAGGTCTCCACGCTGCTCGGCCGCATGCCGTCCGCCGTGGGCTACCAGCCCACGCTGGCCGACGAGATGGGCGAGCTGCAGGAGCGCATCACCTCGACCCGTGGTCACTCGATCACCTCGATGCAGGCCGTGTACGTGCCCGCCGACGACTACACCGACCCGGCGCCAGCGACCACGTTCGCCCACCTCGACGCCACCACGGAGCTGTCGCGCGCGGTGTTCTCGAAGGGCATCTTCCCGGCGGTGGACCCGCTGGCGTCCAGCTCGACGATCCTGCACCCCAGCGTCGTTGGCGACGACCACTACCGGGTCGCGCAGGAGGTCATCCGAATCCTGCAGCGTTACAAGGACCTGCAGGACATCATCGCCATCCTCGGTGTCGACGAGCTCTCCGAGGAAGACAAGCAGCTGGTGTACCGCGCCCGCCGCATCGAGCGCTTCCTCAGCCAGAACATGATGGCGGCCGAGCAGTTCACCGGTCAGCCTGGTTCGACGGTTCCGCTGAAGGAGACCATCGAGGCGTTCGACAAGCTCACCAAGGGCGAGTTCGACCACCTGCCGGAGCAGGCGTTCTTCCTCATCGGTGGCCTCGACGACCTGGCGAAGAAGGCCGAGAGCCTCGGCGCCAAGCTCTGATGAGCGCACGAATCCTCCGGAAGGCGGTGCGGCATGGCTGAGATACACGTCGAGATCGTGGCCGTGGAGCGTGAGCTGTGGTCGGGTGACGCGACGTTCGTGTTCACCCGCACCACGGCGGGCGAGATCGGGATACTGCCGCGGCACATCCCGCTGGTGGCTCAACTCGTCGACGACGCGATGGTTCGCGTCGAGCGCGAGGGCGAGGACGACCTGCGCATTGCGGTCGACGGGGGATTCCTGTCCGTCACCGACGAAGCGGTGCGAATCCTGGTCGAGAACGCCCAGTTCGAGTCCGAGGTCAACGCCGACGAGGCGAAGCAGGACTCGGAATCCGACGACGAGCGCACTGCGGCCTGGGGCCGTGCGCGGCTGCGTGCCGTAGGCCAACTCGACTAGCCGCCGATGAGCGCGTCCATGTGGTTCATGGTCGCGCTGGTCGGCGTGCTGCTCCTGGTCGTCGCTGCGCTGTCCTACCGGCTGTGGAAACTCCGTCAGGTGGGCGGCACTGCCGCCATCCTGCGTGATACCCCTGCCGTCGGCGGTCACGGCTGGCGCCACGGCGTCATGCGGTACAAGGGCGGCGAGGCGGGCTTCTACCGGTTGTCGAGCTTCCGCTGGTGGCCGGATCGACGGTTGCCACGTCGAGGACTCGAGGTGGTCGCCCGACGGGCGCCTCGAGGCGACGAAACCGACATCATGAGCGACCAGATCGTCGTGCTCGAACTACGCGACACGGGCACGGACCGCGGTCGGGGCTACGAGATCGCACTCGACCGCGGAGCCCTGACCGGGTTCACGTCATGGCTGGAATCGCGTCCCTCGCCGCGCGCCCGCCGTCGGTCGAACTAGGTCCGCTTCCCGCCCGGTTGCCACAGGACGTCACCGTCCGGGTTGGTGACCCGCGACAGGATGAACAGCAGATCCGACAACCGGTTGAGGTACTTCGCCGGCAGCACGCTGATCGACTCGCCGTGCCGCTCCACCGCACGCCACGCCGACCGCTCGGCTCGCCGCGTCACCGTTCGTGCGACATGCAGTAGCGCCGACAGCGGTGTCCCGCCCGGCAGGATGAACGAGTTCAGCGCAGGAAGTGCGTCGTTGAACTCGTCGCACCAGCCCTCGAGGCGGTCGACGTAGTCCTGACGCACCCGCAGCGGCGGGTACTCGGGGTTCTCGACGACGGGCGTCGACAGGTCAGCGCCCGCGTCGAAGAGGTCGTTCTGGATCTGGCGCAGGACCGCCAGTACCCGGTCGTCCGGGGCGCCGAGCGACACCGCGACGCCGATGGCGGCGTTGGCCTCGTCGCAGTCCGCATAGGCCTCGAGCCGCGGATCGTTCTTCGACACCCGGCTGAAGTCACTCAGACCGGTCGTGCCGTCGTCGCCGGTCCGGGTGTAGATGCGGGTCAGGTGGACTGCCATGGTGAAACCGTACCGCCGGGCCTGCGTCGCGCGGATCGCCGACGGCGCTCGGCACCGGCTGGGCTGCCCTAAACTGAGCCCCGTGACCGAGCGATTCGTGGTGACCGGTGGCCACCGGTTGTCTGGCCAGGTCGCCGTCGGAGGGGCCAAGAACAGTGTTCTGAAGCTCATGGCGGCGGCGCTACTGGCCGAAGGCGTCAGCACCATCACGAACTGCCCCGACATCCTTGACGTGCCACTCATGGCCGAGGTACTGCGTGGCCTTGGTGCCACCGTCGACCTGGACGGGTCGACCGTCACCATCACCTCACCCGACGAGTTGAAGTACGACGCCGACTTCGCCGCGGTCCGCCAGTTCCGCGCGTCGGTGTGTGTCCTGGGCCCGCTCGTCGGCCGGTGCAAGCGGGCGCGTGTGGCGCTCCCCGGCGGCGACGCGATCGGGTCGCGCCCGCTGGACATGCACCAGGCCGGCCTCCGCCAGCTGGGGGCGCGCTGCAACATCGAGCACGGGTGTGTGGTCGCCGAGGCCGACCATCTCCGTGGGGCGGAGATCCAACTCGAGTTCCCCTCGGTGGGGGCGACCGAGAACATCCTGATGGCGGCCGTCCTCGCAGAGGGCGTGACGACGATTCACAATGCCGCGCGCGAACCCGACGTCGTCGACCTGTGCGAGATGCTCAACCAGATGGGTGCGCAGATCACCGGCGCCGGTTCGCACACGATGGTGATCACCGGGGTCGACAAGCTGCATCCCACCGAGCACCGGGTGATCGGGGACCGCATCGTGGCGGCGACGTGGGGGATCGCCGCGGCCATGACGCGTGGCGACATCTCGGTGACCGGCGTCGATCCACAGCACCTGCAGTTGGTCCTGCACAAGTTGCACGACACGGGCGCGACCGTCACCCAGCACGACAACGGGTTCCGCATCGTGCAGTACGAGCGTCCGAAGGCGGTCAACGTGGCGACGCTGCCGTTCCCCGGCTTTCCCACGGATCTGCAGCCGATGGCGATCGGACTGGCGTGCATCGCCGACGGCACGTCGATGATCACCGAGAACGTCTTCGAGGCGAGATTTCGCTTCGTCGAGGAGATGATCCGCCTGGGTGCTGATGCACGGACCGACGGTCACCACGCGGTGGTGCGTGGTCTGCCGCAGCTGTCGAGCGCTCCGGTGTGGGCGTCGGACATCCGTGCCGGCGCCGGCCTGGTGCTGGCCGGTCTCGTCGCCGACGGTGACACCGAGGTGCACGACGTCTTCCACATCGACCGGGGCTATCCGTTGTTCGTGGAGAACCTGGCGGCCCTCGGCGCCGAGATCGAGCGCGTTCACTAGCACGCGAAACAGCTGTCTCTCAGGGGTTTTGGGACTTTGGACTTCTGTGTGTAAGGTTGTGTTCAAGCCCAGCGGCCCGGACCTCACGGAAAGGAGCCAGGGGGCTTGACTCCGCTGAGTCCGAGGTAATAGACTGGCGGGGTTGCCCGAAAACCGGGTGTGTTGTTTGAGAACTCAATAGTGTGTTTGGTGGTTTTTGTTTGTTGTTTTGCTGTGTCTCCTTTTTTCTCGTTTAGGGGGGCATGGTTTTTTGGATGCCAGTTTGTTTGGTGTTCTGGTTTGTTGATCGGATTTTTCTGATTGCGAATTCACCTGACCTGTTGGGTTGGGTTGTTTTTGTTTGGAGAGTTTGATTCTGGCTCAGGACGAACGCTGGCGGCGTGCTTAACACATGCAAGTCGAACGGAAAGGCCCTTCGGGGTACTCGAGTGGCGAACGGGTGAGTAACACGTGGGTGATCTGCCCTGCACTTTGGGATAAGCCTGGGAAACTGGGTCTAATACCGAATACACCTCATTGACTGCATGGTTGGTGGGGGAAAGCTTTTGCGGTGTGGGATGGGCCCGCGGCCTATCAGCTTGTTGGTGAGGTTACGGCTCACCAAGGCGACGACGGGTAGCCGGCCTGAGAGGGTGACCGGCCACACTGGGACTGAGATACGGCCCAGACTCCTACGGGAGGCAGCAGTGGGGAATATTGCACAATGGGCGCAAGCCTGATGCAGCGACGCCGCGTGGGGGATGACGGCCTTCGGGTTGTAAACTCCTTTCAGCACAGACGAAGCGCAAGTGACGGTATGTGCAGAAGAAGGACCGGCCAACTACGTGCCAGCAGCCGCGGTAATACGTAGGGTCCGAGCGTTGTCCGGAATTACTGGGCGTAAAGAGCTCGTAGGTGGTTTGTCGCGTTGTTCGTGAAAACTCACAGCTTAACTGTGGGCGTGCGGGCGATACGGGCAGACTTGAGTACTGCAGGGGAGACTGGAATTCCTGGTGTAGCGGTGGAATGCGCAGATATCAGGAGGAACACCGGTGGCGAAGGCGGGTCTCTGGGCAGTAACTGACGCTGAGGAGCGAAAGCGTGGGGAGCGAACAGGATTAGATACCCTGGTAGTCCACGCCGTAAACGGTGGGTACTAGGTGTGGGTTTCCTTCCTTGGGATCCGTGCCGTAGCTAACGCATTAAGTACCCGCCTGGGGAGTACGGCCGCAAGGCTAAAACTCAAAGAAATTGACGGGGGCCCGCACAAGCGGCGGAGCATGTGGATTAATTCGATGCAACGCGAAGAACCTTACCTGGGTTTGACATGCACAGGACGCTGGTAGAGATATCAGTTCCCTTGTGGCCTGTGTGCAGGTGGTGCATGGCTGTCGTCAGCTCGTGTCGTGAGATGTTGGGTTAAGTCCCGCAACGAGCGCAACCCTATCTTATGTTGCCAGCGCGTCATGGCGGGGACTCGTAAGAGACTGCCGGGGTCAACTCGGAGGAAGGTGGGGATGACGTCAAGTCATCATGCCCCTTATGTCCGGGCTTCACACATGCTACAATGGCCGGTACAGAGGGCTGCGAATCCGTAAGGTGGAGCGAATCCCTTCAAAGCCGGTCTCAGTTCGGATCGGGGTCTGCAACTCGACCCCGTGAAGTCGGAGTCGCTAGTAATCGCAGATCAGCAACGCTGCGGTGAATACGTTCCCGGGCCTTGTACACACCGCCCGTCACGTCATGAAAGTCGGTAACACCCGAAGCCGGTGGCCTAACCCCTCGTGGGAGGGAGCCGTCGAAGGTGGGATCGGCGATTGGGACGAAGTCGTAACAAGGTAGCCGTACCGGAAGGTGCGGCTGGATCACCTCCTTTCTAAGGAGCACCACGAGACTCGGCCCCGCCCACATCGTGTGGGGGTTCGGTGCGCCGGGCGATTCGTTGGATGGCCCCCAAGACTCGACATTCCGTTGGGTCGTGCCTGTAGTGGGTGGGGGTCTGGTGCACATGGCAAGCAGTGCGGGTACCGGTAGGAGAAGATGCCGGCCCGCGAATCACCAACACACTATTGGGCTTTGAGACAACAAGCCCGCGGCGCGTGTACGCCACCCCGAATGTAAGACCGTTCCCTGTGTGGGGATGGTCGGGGGTGGGGTCGGGGCGCCGGCTCGCACGAGAGTGTGGGTGGTTTGGTTGTTGCCCCAGGTTTTGGTGGTGGGGTGTGGTGTTTGATTCGTGGATAGTGGTTGCGAGCATCAAGCTGGCATGCGTCGTGGGTTCCGTTCCCGTCATGGGGGTGGCGCCTGCACTGAGTGTGTCGGTTTGTTGTGGTGTGATTTTTTCTTTGTTTATGGTTTTGTGCTTTGTAAGTGTTTAAGGGCGCATGGTGGATGCCTTGGCATCAGAGGCCGATGAAGGACGTGGGAGGCTGCGATATGCCTCGGGGAGCTGCCAACCGAGCGTTGATCCGAGGGTGTCCGAATGGGGAAACCCAGCACGAGTGATGTCGTGTTACCCGTATCTGAATACATAGGGTGCGGGAGGTAACGCGGGGAAGTGAAACATCTCAGTACCCGTAGGAAGAGAAAACAACAGTGATTCCGTGAGTAGTGGCGAGCGAAAGCGGAGGATGGCTAAACCGCATGCATGTGATACCGGGTAGGGGTTGTGTGTGCGGGGTTGTGGGACCCATGTTTCCAGTTCTATCCGACTGGAGGGCAGTGAGAAAATGTCGTGGTTAGCGGAAGTGGCTTGGGATGGCCTGCCGTAGACGGTGAGAGCCCGGTACGTGAAAACCCGATGTCTGCCTTGTGTGGTGTTCCCGAGTAGCAGCGGGCCCGTGGAATCTGCTGTGAATCTGCCGGGACCACCCGGTAAGCCTGAATACCTTCTGATGACCGATAGCGGATTAGTACCGTGAGGGAATGGTGAAAAGTACCCCGGGAGGGGAGTGAAATAGTACCTGAAACCGTGCGCCTACAAGCCGTCAGAGCCTTCGATTCGTCGTGGGGTGATGGCGTGCCTTTTGAAGAATGAGCCTGCGAGTCAGGGACATGTCGCGAGGTTAACCCGTGTGGGGTAGCCGCAGCGAAAGCGAGTCTGAATAGGGCGTATCCGCACAAGAGTGTGTGGTGTAGTGGCGTGTTCTGGACCCGAAGCGGAGTGATCTACCCATGGCCAGGGTGAAGCAGCAGTAAGATGTTGTGGAGGCCCGAACCCACTTAGGTTGAAGACTGAGGGGATGAGTTGTGGGTAGGGGTGAAAGGCCAATCAAACTCCGTGATAGCTGGTTCTCCCCGAAATGCATTTAGGTGCAGCGTTGCATGGTCCTTACTGGAGGTAGAGCTACTGGATGGCGGATGGGCCTCACAAGGTTACTGATGTCAGCCAAACTCCGAATGCCGGTAAGTCAACAGTGCGGCAGTGAGACGGCGGGGGATAAGCTCCGTGCGTCGAGAGGGAAACAGCCCAGATCGCCGGCTAAGGCCCCTAAGCGTGTGCTAAGTGGAAAAGGATGTGCAGTCGCGAAGACAACCAGGAGGTTGGCTTAGAAGCAGCCACCCTTGAAAGAGTGCGTAATAGCTCACTGGTCAAGTGATTGTGCGCCGATAATGTAGCGGGGCTCAAGCACACCGCCGAAGCCGCGGCATCCGCAAGGATGGGTAGGGGAGCGTCCTGCACGCCGATGAAGCAGCCTAGTGATGGAGCTGTGGAGGGTGTGGGAGTGAGAATGCAGGCATGAGTAGCGATAAGGCAAGTGAGAACCTTGCCCGCCGAAAGACCAAGGGTTCCTGGGCCAGGCCAGTCCTCCCAGGGTGAGTCGGGACCTAAGGCGAGGCCGACAGGCGTAGTCGATGGACAACGGGTTGATATTCCCGTACCCGTGTATGCGCGCCCGTGATGAATCAGCGGTACTAACCGCCCAAAACCACGATCACCGATCACCTTCGGGTGTGAGGGTTCGTGGGGCTGCGCGGGACCTTCGCTGGTAGTAGTCAAGCGATGGGGTGACGCAGGAAGGTAGCCGTACCAGTCAGTGGTAATACTGGGGCAAGCCCGTAGGACGACATCTAGGCAAATCCGGATGTCACACAAGTCCGAGAGGTGATGCATAGCCGATTGAGGCGAATTCGGTGATCCTATGCTGCCAAGAAAAGCCTCTAGCGAGTGCAGACACGGCCCGTACCCCAAACCAACACAGGTGGTCAGGTAGAGAATACCAAGGCGTACGAGTGAACTATGGTTAAGGAACTCGGCAAAATACCTCCGTAACTTCGGGAGAAGGAGGACCCCTTACTGTCATGGCCCTCGCGGCCGGCAGCGGTGGGGGGTGGCACAAACCAGTGAGAAGCGACTGTTTACTAAAAACACAGGTCCGTGCGAAGTCGCAAGACGATGTATACGGACTGACGCCTGCCCGGTGCTGGAAGGTTAAGAGGACCGGTTAATGCCCTTCGGGGTGTGAAGCTGAGAATTTAAGCCCCAGTAAACGGCGGTGGTAACTATAACCATCCTAAGGTAGCGAAATTCCTTGTCGGGTAAGTTCCGACCTGCACGAATGGCGTAACGACTTCTCAACTGTCTCAACCATAGACTCGGCGAAATTGCACTACGAGTAAAGATGCTCGTTACGCGCGGCAGGACGAAAAGACCCCGGGACCTTCACTACAACTTGGTATTGGCGCTCGGTACGGTTTGTGTAGGATAGGTGGGAGACTGTGAAACCCGCACGCCAGTGTGGGTGGAGTCATCGTTGAAATACCACTCTGATCGTATTGGGCTTCTAACCTCGAACCGTATATCCGGTTCAGGAACAGTGCCTGGTGGGTAGTTTAACTGGGGCGGTTGCCTCCAAAAAAGTAACGGAGGCGCCCAAAGGTTCCCTCAACCTGGACGGCAATCAGGTGTTGAGTGTAAGTGCACAAGGGAGCTTGACTGCGAGACGTACATGTCGAGCAGGGACGAAAGTCGGGACTAGTGATCCGGCACCCCCGAGTGGAAGGGGTGTCGCTCAACGGATAAAAGGTACCCCGGGGATAACAGGCTGATCTTCCCCAAGAGTCCATATCGACGGGATGGTTTGGCACCTCGATGTCGGCTCGTCGCATCCTGGGGCTGGAGCAGGTCCCAAGGGTTGGGCTGTTCGCCCATTAAAGCGGCACGCGAGCTGGGTTTAGAACGTCGTGAGACAGTTCGGTCTCTATCCGCCGCGCGCGTCAGAAGCTTGAGGAAACCTGTCCCTAGTACGAGAGGACCGGGACGGACGAACCTCTGGTCTACCAGTTGTCCCACCAGGGGCACCGCTGGATAGCTACGTTCGGACAGGATAACCGCTGAAAGCATCTAAGCGGGAAACCCCCTCCAAGACCAGGCTTCTCACCCATTAAGTGGGATAAGGCCCCCCGCAGACCACGGGATTGATAGACCAGACCTAGAAGCCCAGCAATGGGTGCAGGGAACTGGCACTAACCGGCCGAAAACTTACACACACAACCACCCCCACGGGGGTTCAAAGGAAACGTGTAAGTCACACCACAACACGCGTACGCAACCACGCATCCACACGAGGATCAGACAGACCACACCCCACCACCAAATAACACCAAAATACGGGGCTGAAAATAAAATAGAGTTACGGCGGTAATAGCGGCAGGGAAACGCCCGGACCCATCCCGAACCCGGAAGCTAAGCCTACCAGCGCCGATGATACTACCCCTACGGGTGGAAAAGTAGGACACCGCCGAACACCTTTTAAGTCCCGTGGCCCCCAATTTCGATTGGGGGCCACGGGCATTTTCTTGTGTAATTGCAATATCCGGCGCGACGCTCAATCGAAGAGCGTCGCAATAGGTGCCATTCGATTGCGTTCCATGTCGAGTAGGTGTCGTTTCTTTTCTATTCCGCCGCCATATCCGGTGAGTCCGCCATTCGCGCCAATGACGCGATGGCACGGCACGATGATTCCCACGGGATTACGGCCATTGGCGAGACCGACAGCGCGAAAGGCGCCGGGCGAGCCGATCTGATCGGCAATCTGGCCGTACGTGCGCGTATCGCCAAGCGGAATGGTGAGCAGAGCGCTCCAGACCTTCTGCTGGAATTCGGTTCCCGGGAGATCGAGGGCTACGTCGAAGTCGACCAGGCGGCCGGCGAAGTACTCTTCGAGCTGAGAAACCACGTCTGCGAATGCGTCATCATCGCTCACCCAGCCCTCGCGGCTCGGCTCGTGCGTTTGATCGACCATCCGGAGGTGCCGAAGCCGGCCATTGGACCCGGCCAGGGTCAATGGGCCGACGGGACTGTCGACCGTCCGGCACAGGATTGCGCTCATGACGTCTCCTTCGGTGGCCACACGTTGACGTCGTGATCCAGCGCCGTCCACAGATGCTGGGTGGCGTATGCCCGCCAGGGGCGCCAGCGGGAACTGTGCGCGACCAGGGCGCGTGCGTCGAAGGGCAGATCGAGCTGCTTGGCGGCGCTGAGCACGCCCAGGTCGCTGGCGGGGAACGCGTCGGGATCCCCGAGTCCCCGCATCGCTATCACCTCCGTGGTCCACGGCCCGATGCCGGGCAGCGCCAGCAGCTGCTCGCGTGCAGTGTTCCAGTCACTACCGGGCCCCAGGGAGACGAATCCGTCGAGGAGGCCGCGGACGAGGCCCACCAACGTGCGCTGCCGCGACTTGGGAAAGGCCATGAGTGCAGGGTCGATGTCCGCGAGTTGCGTCGAGTCCGGGAAGACGTGGGTGAGGCCGCCCTCCACGTCGTCGATGGGCGATCCATACGCCTCCACCAGCCGCCGGGCATGGGTGCGGGCCGCCTTGACGGACACCTGCTGGCCGAGCACGACCCGCACGGCCAGTTCCTCGGCATCGACTGTCCCGGGAAGCCGCTGGCCCGGAGCCTTGGCGACCACCGCGGCCAGGTGCTGGTCGGCGCCGAGATGGTCGACCACCGCCTCCGGATCGGCGTCGAGATCGAGCAGTCTGCGGGTGCGGGCGATGGCCGTGGACAGGTCCCGGACGTCGTCCAGCATCAGGTCGCACCGGACGTGGTCGGGATGCGGCCGCAGGGAGACCACCGCATTGCCCGACGGCAGCCGCATGGTCCGGCGATAGGCGCCGTCCCGGAACTCTTCGACACCGGGGATGCCACTGGCGGCGAGGTGCCCGAACAGTCCCTCGTAGGCGAACGGCCGACGCACGGCCAGTTTGACCGACATGAACCCCGCCCCGGTCGTCGTCCCCGCGCGCCTCGGCGTCCGCGCCTGCAACCGAAGCTCGGTGGGGGTTGATGCGCACGCGGCGCGCACGGTGTCGTTGAACTGCCTGATGCTGGCGAACCCGGCCGCGAACGCCACGTCACCGAATGGCATGTCCGTTGTCTCGATGAGCATCCGCGCCGTCTGCGTGCGCTGCGCACGCGCCATCGCCAGCGGGTTGGCGCCCACCTCGGCCTGCAGCAGCCGTTCGAGTTGGCGGGTGGTGTACCCGACCCGGGTCGCGAGGCCGGTGACACCCTCCCTATCGACGGTGCCGTCCGCGATGAGGCGCATCGCCCTCGCCACCGCGTCCGTGCGGACGTTCCACTCGGGGGAGCCTGGCGAAGCGTCGGGCCGGCAGCGTTTGCAGGCGCGGAATCCGGCGCCCTGAGCGGCAGCAGCCGTCGGCAGGAACCGGACGTTGCGTGCTCGGGGCGGTCGTGCCGGACAACTCGGTCGGCAATAGATGCCCGTCGTCAGCACCGTGGTGACGAACCAGCCGTCGAACCGGCCGTCCTTCGATTGGACGGCTCGGTAGCAGCGGTCGAAGTCGTCGTACATGCTTCGACGATTACACGATGGCACCGACAGCACTGGCGGAAAACCGACATCGCGGCTCGATGGCCACCTGAGCGGCAGAGAGCCGAGTACGCAAGCGCGAGCGGCGGTCGGGTGCTCGTGGGTATGGTGCGGACCATGAGGCTCTCGAGAGCCACCACACCGCGCCGCCGCAGGGCCGTGTGCGTGCTCTCGGTCGGGCTGCTGGTGATCGCTCTGGGGTGCGGGTCGAACTCTCCCGGACGGTTGCATACCCGTGGCGGCGCGGCGGGGGACGATCCCCAGCACCGGCTGGGAGTCCACGGTACGTCGCTGACGCTCGACGGCAAGCCGTGGTGGCCTATCGGAATCAACGCGTACCAGCTGGGGACCGACTGGAAGATCAACGCCGGCTGCGGCGCCGAGGTCGACCTGGAACGCTACTTCGGAAGCCTTCCATCGGGCTCACTCAGCCGCGTCAACGTGTACTCGGCCTTCGCCGTCAACAAGCACACCGGGCAACTCGACTTCTCCCGGCTCGATGCGATCTTCGCCGCCGCGGAACGTCACGACCAGCTGCTCATCGGCGTCCTGACGGGCGGCGACGGTGGTTGCGAGAACGACTACTTCAAGAACGAGGATTGGTACCGGTCGGGATGGCGTTCCGAGGTATCGCACGGACTGCCGATGCCGTTCGAGGCGTGGCTGAACGTCGCCGTGCAGCGCTGGAGTTCGTCACCGGCGCTCGCCGGTTGGACACCCGTCGGAGAGCCCGAGCCGTCGTCGTGCACCGACGCGTCCTGCACCTGGCAGACCCGGCTCTGCCCGCCGGACGCCGCCCTGGTGCTACGGACGTTCTTCGACGAGGTCGGATCGCGGATCCGAAGCCTCGACCGCGACGTGCTGACCTTCAGCGGACACACCGGCGGGAGCCAGTGCGGATCCGCCGCTGACGAGTACCAGATGGTGGCGGCCTCCGCCGGGATCGACGTCGTCGAATACCACTTTTACGAGGCCTCCGACTACGTCCCCGGCAACCCGCGAGACGGCCTGCGACGACGGGTCGAGCAGGCGCGGGCGGTGAACAAACCGCTGTTGGTCGCCGAGATCGGCGTGGCGGCGGGGGCCTGCAACACGTTGGAGGACCGCAGGCGGGAGGTGTCGTCCCTCGTCACCGCTGCGCGCACGCACGGCGCGGCCGGCGTGATGTTCTGGTCGTACGTCCCCGATCCGCGTCTCGACCAGTGCACGTTCGACATCGGACCCGACGACCCACTGCTGGACATGGTCGGAACCGGCGCGTGACCGTCCGATGCGACACCGCCGACGGACGGATTGGTCGTCGCCGTCCGCGGCGGCCATGATTGACCCATGAGCATCTTCCCGGCGCCGACCCGCGTCCTCAGCGACTACGAGGTGGCCTGCGTGCTGGCCCGCGCCGTCGGCATCATCAATCCGCTGTTGGACCTGCTCGCATCCGACCCGGTCGGCCTCAAGGAGCGCACCCGTGACCTGGCTGCGGACGGCGCGGCGGGCAAGGTGCTGGACGCCGCGGCGTGGGTGC
This sequence comes from Mycolicibacterium sediminis, assembly GCF_010731735.1. Lineage (GTDB taxonomy): Bacteria > Actinomycetota > Actinomycetes > Mycobacteriales > Mycobacteriaceae > Mycobacterium > Mycobacterium sediminis. The sequence goes on along the minus strand of NZ_AP022588.1, from coordinate 5,404,189 downwards.
TCGACGCCGCGGACGTGCCGGGAACCAAGGCGTGGGAGGACATGGACACCGACGCGCGGGTGCACTGGTGGGTGCGACGGGTCGGGGCGGTCGACACGATCATCGTGGCGTTCCCGGGAGTGCTCGGCGTGATCGCCGACCGACTGCCGCTGCAGGACTTCCTCGGGTTCGCCAATCAGGCGGTCATCCTGTGCGCGGTGGCACGCGAGCATGGCATCACCGACCGACGCCAGCAGGTGCGACTGCTGGCCTCCGTCATGTGCGACCGGGAGGTGAGCCCCGACGAGGACGTCGCGGTGCCGGCCGAGCCGGAACAGGATGCCGTCGAGTGGTCCTTCGCCGGGGTGGGCAAGGCGCTGTGGCAGCTCGCCGGGTTGATGCGCGCCATCGGCGACGAGCTGGTCAAGCGGCACCGACCCAGGGGCATCTACCGGTACCTCGGCATGCTGCCCGGTGCGGGCGCGGTGGCCGACTACTTCGGTGAGTTCGGCGCGCTGAACCGCGCCGCCAAGGAGGGGCGCGGCTGGATCGACCGGCATCCCGCGGTCACTACCTGATCTTTCGGGTCTCGACGACCTGAGGCTGCCGCCTAGACTCCCGAGTCGTGGCTCTACTGGTGCAGGAGTACCTCGACCGCATCCGCGCGGAGCACGCCGACGCCGCCGATGGCGCCCTCGCGGACTACATCCCCGAACTGGCTCGGGTCGATCCGGCGGGGTTCGGTGTGAGCCTGTCGTCGTCGGACGGCTTCGTCTACGAATCGGGTGATGCCGGAGTCGAATTCACGATCCAGTCGATCTCGAAGGCCTTCACGTACGCGCTGGCCCTCGACCGGATCGGCGAGGTGGCGGTCGACGCGCGCATCGGGGTCGAGCCGTCGGGTGAGGCCTTCAACGAGATCAGCGTCGACGAGACGACGCGGATGCCCAAGAATCCGATGATCAATGCGGGCGCGATCGCGGCGGTGTCGCTGATCCCCGCCGGATCGGCCGACGAGCGGTTCGCGCTCATCCACGACTTCTACTCCGCGTGCGCGGGCAGGAGGCTCGACCTGGACGTCGACGTGTACGAGTCGGAGAAGGCCACCGGCAGCCGCAACCGCGCGATCGCCTACATGCTGCAGAGTTTCGGCGTCCTCGACGACGATCCCGACGAGGTGCTCGACGTCTACTACCGACAGTGTTCGCTACGGGTCACGACCACCGACCTGGCGCGGATGGCGGCCACCCTGGCCCGCGGCGGCTCGAACCCGATGACCGGACGGCGGGTGACCACGTCGGCGGTGGTCAAGAGGACGCTGTCGGTGATGGTCACCTGCGGGATGTACGACGCTGCCGGCGACTGGGTGAGCGCGGTGGGGATGCCCGCCAAGAGCGGTGTCGGCGGAGGCATCGTGGCCGTCCTGCCGGGACAGCTGGGGATAGGGGTGTACTCGCCGCTGCTCGACGACAAGGGCAACAGCGTGCGTGGAGTCCGCCTGTGCCGCAGCCTGTCCGAGCAACTGGGGCTGCACTTCCTGGCCGTGTCACGTGAGTCGCGGGCGGCCATGCGAGCGGTCTACGAACCGCTCGAGGGCGTGCGGGTGTACGAGACGCACGGCGACCTGTCGTTCTGTGGCGCCGAGCAGGTGGTACGCACGGTGGACCGAGAGATGAGAGGCTTCGACGTCGTCATCCTCGACGTGTCGCGGGTCGACGACATCGACGACGCCGCGCGCGGTCTGCTGTCCGGTATGTCGAAAATTCTGCGCGCACAGGGCAAGACCGGTTACGTCGTGGATCCGGGCGGCATCATGACCGACACGGAAGCGGAGTCCGACGGCGTCCGCTTCCGCACCGTCGACGACGCCGTGGCGGCTGCCTCGTCGCGCTGACGTCAGGCGCGTTGACGTCAGGCGTGCTGGATCGGGCAGGCGATGTCGACGGATACAGGACTGGTGGTCGTGGGATCCGACGACGGATCGCCCGGATTGTGAATGGTGGTCACGACGCAGGTCGTCAGCAGCGACGTGTCGCCACTGGGGAGACCATTGACCGTGACGTCGAAGCCCTCTTCCCGCAACTGGTCCACCACGGCTGCGGCCGACTCGCCGTCGATGTCGGGATCCGTTGTGGCCGTTGGCGCAAGCGTGATTGCCGCAGCAACGGCGATGAACATCGGCGCGAGGTATCGCGGTGTGCGTGACATGTCGGAGCCTTCCCGCCCGCTCAGGTTCCTGAGTCGTGCCTGTGAGAACGCTCAGACGCTAACCGTCGGTGGAACCCGCGTCGGCGTTCTCGACGGGCGTGGCGAGTGTCGTTGCCTCATCGTGACCGCGCAGTGTCACACTCTTGCCCAACGTCCACTTGGCGCTCTCCTCGTCGCCCGCATTGGTGACGGTCTCGGCCGATGCGACGAGGTTGCCCTCGATCTCCTTGGACAGTTCGCACAGACGTGCGGCTTCGTTGACCGGTGCGCCGATGACGGTGTACTCGAACCGTGCCTTGGCGCCCACGTTGCCCGCGACGACCTGACCCGCGGCGACGCCGATGCCCGCCTTGCACTCCGGTACCTCGGCGCGCAGCCGGCGCGCCATGGCACGGGCCGCCGACAACGCTTCCTCCTCGGCGTTGTCCAGCGACACGGGCGCCCCGAAGACGGCGAGGACCGCGTCGCCCTCGAACTTGTTGACCAGGCCGTGGTGCAGGTCGACCTCGTCGACGATCACGGCGAAGAACCGGTTGAGCAGTTCGACCACCTCGACGGCGGGCCTGCTGGTGACCAGTTGGGTCGAACCGATGATGTCGACGAAGATGACTGCCGCGTGCCGTTCCTCGCCGCCCAGCTCGGGGCGTTCCTTCTCGGCGAGCAGCGCGACCTCGCGACCGACGTGCCTGCCGAACAGGTCGCGCACCCGCTCCCGTTCGCGCAACCCGTGCACCATCCGGTTGAAACCACGTTGCAACTCGCCGAGTTCGGTGCCGTCGAACACCACGAGGTTGGTGTCCAGGTCCCCGCGCTCCACGCGGTCCAGCGCGTTGCGCACGGACCTGACGGGGGTCGCGGTCAGCCACGACAGGATCCACATCAGGATGAAGCCGAAGGCCAGCGCGAATACCGCGAGGATCATGACGGCGACGGTGAACTGGGTCGGCGACACGATCTGCAAGGTCAGCGTGATGATCGCGGCCAGCAGGATCCCCAGCACCGGGACGCCCGACCCCACGGCCCACACCGTCAGGGTGCGGCCCATGATCCCGGGGGCGAAGCGTCGTGGCGGCGGCCCCACCTCCAGTGCCTGCGCGGCCACGGGCCGGAGGGCGAACTCGGTGAACAGATAGCAGCTGGCGGATACGACGATGCCGGGAAAGCTGATGCCCAGCAACACCTTCGGAATGTAGTCGGTGTTCTGCAGGCCGTAGAGCAGCGTCAGCAGGATGGTGCCGCCGCTCCACAGCACCAGCAGGACGCGCGTCAGGCGCCACGGCGCGAAGAACGTGTTGCGCTGATCCTTCGGCGTGGGGATGCGCTCCTCGATGGACCACCGGACGTTGCGGATGACGCGACTGGTGGCCCAGATGACGCCGACGATCAGCGCGGAGCCGATGTACGCCGGAGCGACGGCGGCGGTGATCCACAGCACCCCGGAGTCGAAGACGCTGGGCACCGGGAAGGTCACGGTGATCACCAGCAGGGCGACGCCGATGCCGATGAGGTTTGCGATGACGACGAACGTGGTCAGGATGAGCTGGATGCGGATGCGCCGACGATGCTGGCTCTCCGAGACGCGGCCCAGGATCCACGACCCGTACTCCGCGGACGCCGATCCATGACTGCTCTGACTGGTCACCCGCGCGAGGACCCCGCCGAGCCGTTGTGCGGTGCTCTTCTGATGCCTCATCGTGGCGTCAGCCTAGTGACCCCTGCTCGGCAATCTATGGTGGTTCGGTGCGGCTCGTCATTGCTCGGTGCACCGTCGACTACGTCGGCCGGCTCACCGCCCATCTCCCCTCGGCTCGGCGACTGCTGCTCATCAAGGCGGACGGGTCGGTCAGCGTGCACGCCGACGACCGCGCCTACAAGCCACTGAACTGGATGAGTCCACCGTGCTGGATCGTCGAGGAGAACGACGGACCGGCACCGGTGTGGGTGGTGGAGAACAAGGCCGGTGAGCAGCTCCGCATCACCCTCGAGGACGTCGAACTCGACTCCGTGCACGAACTCGGCATCGATCCCGGACTGGTCAAGGACGGCGTCGAGGCGCACCTGCAGGAGCTGCTGGCCGAGCACGTCGAGCTGCTGGGCGTCGGTTACACGCTGGTGCGCCGCGAGTACATGACGGCCATCGGTCCGGTCGATCTGCTGTGCCGTGACGAGACGGGTGGATCGGTGGCCGTCGAGATCAAGCGCCGTGGCGAGATCGACGGCGTCGAACAGCTCACCCGCTATCTCGACCTACTCAACCGGGACAGCGTGCTGGCCCCCGTGGCCGGGGTGTTCGCCGCGCAGCAGATCAAGCCGCAGGCCCGCACGCTGGCGGTCGATCGTGGGATTCGTTGCGTCACCCTGGATTACGACGCGATGCGGGGCCTGGACAGCAACGAGTTCCGGCTCTTCTGAGGGAGTGGGAACACACCTCGTGCCCAGACGCCGCCCCGAACCCCGACGTCGGCCGTCCCTGCCGCCGACGTTTCAGCGACGACTGGAGACGGGGCCGGACGGCTTCGAGTACGAGGTGAAGGCCGTTCCGGGATCACGCGCGGTGAAGACCTACCGCTGCCCCGGGTGCGATCACGAGGTCAGGCCCGGCACGCCGCACGTGGTGGTGTGGCCGGCCGATCACGGTGGCGAGGTCGACGACCGTCGACACTGGCACACGCCCTGCTGGACGAACCGCGGCAACCGGGGCCCGACGCGAAGGTGGTCCTAGGCGCTCAGTGCGCCTCGGCCTCCGCGGGCTCGACCAGTTCGACGAGGACGCCGCCGGCATCCTTCGGGTGGATGAAGTTGATCCGGGAGTTTGCCGTGCCACGCCGGGGCTCGTCGTACAGGAGCCGGGTGCCTTGTTCGCGGAGACGCTCGGTGAGTGCGTCGATGTCGCTGACCCGGTACGCGAACTGCTGCAGCCCCGGACCGCGCTTGTCGAGGAACTTGGCGATGGTCGAGGTCTCGTCGAGCGGGGACATCAACTGCACCTGAGCGCTGCCCTTGGGCGCGCCGCGCACGGCGAGCATCGCCTCGCGAATGCCCTGCTCCTCGTTGACCTCTTCGTGCAGCACGATCATGCCGAGGTGGTCGTGATACCACTTGATCGCGACGTCGAGGTCGGGGACCGCGATGCCCACGTGATCGATGGCCGTGACGAGTGCGCTCGCGAGCGTCGGACGGGCGTCTACGTGCTCGGTGGTCATCTCCTAAAGGTAACCTTCAGGGGAATGTCTACGGAATGTGTGATCGGCCACACACCCCGGAAGTCCACACCTGGAGGTATCGCATGACGACGTCGGTAATCGTTGCTGGAGCCCGCACTCCCGTGGGCAAGCTCATGGGTTCGCTGAAGGACTTCTCGGGCAGTGACCTCGGGGCGATCGCCATCCGGGGTGCGCTCGAGAAGGCCGGTGTGGCGGCGTCGGCGGTCGACTACGTGATCATGGGCCAGGTGCTGACGGCGGGTGCGGGTCAGATGCCCGCCCGTCAGGCCGCCGTCGACGCGGGCATCGGCTGGGACGTGCCGTCGCTGACGATCAACAAGATGTGTCTGTCGGGCATCGACGCCATAGCGCTGGCAGATCAGTTGATCAGGGCCGGCGAGTTCGAGGTCGTCGTGGCCGGCGGCCAGGAGTCGATGACGAAGGCGCCGCACCTGCTGATGGACAGCCGGTCGGGTTACAAGTACGGCGACGTGACGGTGCGCGACCACATGGCCTACGACGGACTGCACGACGTGTTCACCGACCAGCCGATGGGTGCGCTCACCGAGCAGCGCAACGACGTCGACCAGTTCACCCGCGAGCAGCAGGACGAATTCGCGGCGCGCTCGCACCAGCTGGCGGCCGCGGCGTGGAAGGACGGGGTGTTCGCCGACGAGGTGGTGCCGGTCTCGATCCCGCAGCGCAAGGGCGACCCGATCGAGTTCACCGAGGACGAGGGGATCCGGGCCAACACGACCGCCGAATCGCTGTCGAGCCTGAAGCCCGCGTTCCGCAAGGACGGCACGATCACCGCCGGGTCGGCGTCGCAGATCTCCGACGGCGCATGCGCGGTCGTGGTGATGAGCAAGGCCAAGGCCGAGGAGCTGGGTCTCGAGTGGCTGGTGGAGATCGGCGCGCACGGCGTGGTCGCCGGGCCCGACTCGACGCTGCAGAGCCAGCCCGCCAACGCGATCAAGAAGGCGATCGCCAAGGAGGGCATCACCGTCGACCAGCTCGACGTGATCGAGATCAACGAGGCGTTCTCGGCCGTGGGGCTGGCGTCGACGCGGGAACTCGGCATCGACGCCGACAAGGTCAACGTCAGCGGGGGTGCGATCGCGATCGGACACCCGATCGGAATGTCCGGTGCCCGCATCACGCTGCACGCGGCGCTGGAACTCGCGCGCAAGGGCTCCGGTTACGCGGTGGCGGCGCTCTGTGGCGCCGGCGGACAGGGCGACGCGCTGATCCTGCGCAGGCCCTGAGGCCGGGTTGGCGCCGGCAGTCAACGACGCCGCGTAGTAGCTTCGCGCGGCGTCCGGCACAATGGCAGGCATGACAGGCACGTTCAGCGTCCAGCGCAACGGGGCGAAGGTCGCGAGTTGGTTCCGGGTGATCGCGTTCGCGGAGGCGGTCAGTTGGGCCGGCCTGCTGGTCGGGATGTTCTTCAAGTACGCGGGCTCACCTCGTACGGAGGTCGGGGTGAAGATCTTCGGCCCGATCCACGGCGGCGTGTTCGTCGCCTTCGTGATCGCGGCGATCCTCGTCGGCATCGCCCACCGGTGGCGTCCGGGCACGTGGGTCCTGGCGTTGCTGGGCAGCATCGTGCCGCTGGGCAGTGTGATCTTCCTCATATGGGCTGATCGGACGGGTCGGATGAGTGCTGCCGGAGCCTCTCCGGCCGCCACCTCGGTTCCCGAATCGACGTGACAGAATCGTGGACGTGACGCGTCCACGACCCATAGGGCCCGCGCTGGCCGGAGCGATCGACCTGTCGGCCCTCAAACAGCCACCTCCTTCACCCGCAGCCGCGGACTCCGCTGCCGCGGTTCCCGGCGCCGTTGAGGTCACCGAGGCGAACTTCGAAGCCGAGGTGCTCGCGCGGTCCAATCAGGTGCCGGTGGTCGTCCTCCTGTGGACGCCCCGAAGCCCGTCGAGCGTTCAGCTCGCCGAGGTGTTCGCCGCACTCGCCGCCCAGGACGGGGGCACGTGGGCGTTCGCGCGAGTGAACGTCGACGTCGTGCCCCAGATCGCGCAGGCCTTCGGGGTGCAGGGCGTCCCGACCGTCGTGGCGCTCGCGGCCGGTCAGCCGCTGTCGAGTTTTCAGGGCGCGCAACCACCCGACGAGCTGCGGCGCTGGGTCGACTCGCTTCTCGAGGCCACCGCGGGCAAGCTCGCGTCCGGAGAGGAAGGCGAACCCGAGGCCGTCGACCCCGAGGTCGAACGTGCGCGTGCCCTCATCGACGCAGGCGACTTCGATGGGGCGCTGGCCGCCTACCAGGCCATCCTGGAGTCCACGCCGAATGACGAGGAAGCCAAGGGTGCGGTCCGTCGGTTGACGTTCGAGAAGCGCGCGGGCTCGCACCCCGAGGATGCGGTGGCGCGCGCGGACGCTGCTCCGGACGACGTGGCAGCGGCCTTCGCGGCCGCCGACGTCGAGGTGCAGCAGTGGAACCTGGCCGCCGGGTTCAACCGGCTCATTGCGCTGGTGAAGCGCACGGCAGGAGACGACCGCACCGCGGTTCGGACGCGCCTCATCGAACTGTTCGAACTCTTCGACCCGGCCGACCCGGACGTCGTCGCGGGCCGGCGCAACCTCGCCAACGCGCTGTACTGAGCCGCGCGAACAGACACGAAATCCCCTGATTACCGAATAATCAGGGGATTTCGCGTCTGCTCGCCGGGACTAGCCCGCGGCCTCCGGTGGGGCAGGCTCGAACCAGAGCGCAGCCAACGGTGGCAGCACCATCAGCGCCGACGCCGGCCTGCCGTGCCACGGTTCGTCGGTCGCCTCGACGGCGCCGTAGTTGCCGATGCCCGAACCGTTGTAGTTCGACGCGTCGGTGTTGAGCACCTCGCGCCACGTCCCCGCGTGGGGGAGGCCCAGGCGGTAGCGGGCGTGTTCGGACCCGGAGAAGTTGAAGACGCACGCCAGCGTCGACCCGTCGTCGCCGAAGCGCAGGAAGCTCAGGACGTTGTTCCCGGAGTCGTTGGCGTCGATCCACGAGTAGCCCTCATGGCTCGGGTCGCGCGACCACAGTGCGCGCCGGTCCTGGTAGACGGCGTTCATGTCCCGGACCATCCGCTGGATGCCGCCGGAAAAGCCCTGCTCCTCGAGCTGGAACCAGTCGACTCCGCGTTCCTCGGACCACTCGGCGCGCTGGCCGAACTCCTGGCCCATGAACAGCAGTTGCTTGCCGGGGTGTGCCCACTGGTAGGCCAGCAGGCCGCGCAGGCCCGCGGCCTTCGCGTGGTCGTCGCCCGGCAACCGGCCCCAGAGCGTGCCCTTGCCGTGTACGACCTCGTCGTGACTGATCGGCAGCACGAAGTTCTCACTAAACGCGTAGATCATCGAAAAGGTGATCTCGCCGTGGTGGAAGCCGCGATAGATCGGGTCACGCGCGACGTACTCGAGCGTGTCGTTCATCCAGCCCATGTTCCACTTCATGGAGAACCCGAGGCCGCCGAGATTGGTGGGCCGGGTGACGCCGGGCCAGGACGTCGACTCCTCGGCGATGGTGACGATGCCCGGCGTCACCTTGTGCACCGTCGCGTTCATCTCCTGCAGGAACTGCACGGCCTCGAGGTTCTCCCGGCCGCCGTAGACGTTGGGAGTCCATCCGTCCGCTGGACGGGAGTAGTCCAGGTACAGCATCGAGGCGACGGCGTCGACACGTAGACCGTCGACGTGGAACTCCTGCAGCCAGAACAGCGCGTTGGCCACGAGGAAGTTGCGCACCTCGGCCCGGCCGAAGTCGAAGACGTATGTGCCCCAGTCGAGTTGCTCGCCGCGACGCGGATCGGAGTGCTCGTAGAGCGGGGTGCCGTCGAAGCGACCCAGCGCCCATGCGTCCTTGGGGAAGTGCGCGGGGACCCAGTCGACGAGCACGCCGATGCCGGCCTGGTGCAGTGTGTCGATCAGGAACCGGAGGTCGTCGGGAGTGCCCGGACGGGGCATCGGCGCGTAGTACGAGGTCACCTGGTAGCCCCACGACCCGCCGAACGGGTGCGCGGCCACCGGGAGCATCTCGACGTGGGTGAAGCCCTGTTCGAGGACGTACTCGGTGAGTTCGACGGCCAACTCGCGGTACGTCAGTCCGGGACGCCAGGAGGGCAGGTGCACCTCCAGGGTGCTCATCGGCTCGAACACGGGGTTCTTGAGCGCGCGCTGGGTCATCCAGTCGTCGTCGCTCCAGGTGTAGTCGCTCACGGTGACCCGCGACGCGGTCTGCGGAGGCACCTCGGCGGCGAAGGCCATCGGGTCGGCCCGGTCGGTGACCGAGCCGTCGGCGCCATGGACGCGAAACTTGTACAGCCCGTCGGCGGGGAATTCGGGCCAGAACAGCTCCCATACGCCCGAGGAGCCGAGGACGCGCATCGGGGCGTCGTTGCCCCAGTGGTTGAACTCGCCGATGAGGTTGACGCCCTTGGCATTCGGCGCCCACACCGCGAACGAGACGCCCGTCACCGGGCCGTCGGGGGTGGTGTAGGTGCGCGGGTGGGCACCGAGGACGTCCCAGAGCCGCTCGTGTCGGCCCTCGGCGAAGAGATGGAGGTCCATCTCGCCCAGCGTCGGCAGGAACCGGTACGGATCGGCGACGGTGTGGGAGTGAGGGGTGTCGCTGCCGGACGGATAGCTGACCTCGAGGCGATAGTCGATCAACCCGGTGACCGGCACCGCGACGGCGAAGAGCGCATCCTCGACGTGGTCGAAGGTGTGGCGTTCACCGCCGATCAGGGCGGTGACCTCGAGCGCGTTGGGCCGCAGCACGCGGATCACAGTGTGATCGGCGTACTCGTGCGCGCCGAGGATGGAATGGGGGTCGTAGTGCTCGCCGGCGAGGAGCCGGCCCAGGTCGGCGGCGTCGGGCCGCAGGTTCTCGCTGGTGAACGGGTTCGTGCGGGTCATGGTGTTCACTCCCTCCGCAACAGGTTGAGTCTCTGGTCATAGGGGATCGAGGGCATGTTCAGCACGTGGGCCACGGCTCGCGCCGGATCGATGCGCACGTAATTCGCCTGCCCCCACTGGTATTCGTCACCGGTTATCTCGTCGCGTACCCAGAATCGGTCCCAGTCCGACATGCCGAGGGCCGCCATGTCGAGCCAGAGGGTGCCGTCCTCGGGGCCGAACGCGTTGAGTGTCACGACGACCAGCACGCAGTCACCGGTGATCGGGTCGAACTTGCTGTAGGCCAGCAGTGCGTCGTTCTCGACGGCGTGGAACTTGATGGTGCGCATCTGCGCCAGTGCGGGATGCAGACGCCGGATCTCGTTCAGGCGGCCCAGGAACGGTTCCAGCGACTGGCCGCTGGCCAGTGCGCCGTCGAAGTCGCGGGGCCGCAGCTCGTACTTTTCGGAATCCAGGTACTCCTCGCTGCCCTCGCGGACCGCCCGACCCTCGAACAACTCGAACCCGGAGTACACGCCCCAGGTGGGACTCATCGTCGCCGCCATCACGGCCCGGATGGCGAACATCCCCGGCCCACCGTGCTGCAGGCTCTCGTGCAGGATGTCGGGGGTGTTGGTCCACAGGCTCTGACGGGCGTAGTCGGCATGCTTCGCCAACGACTCCCCGAACTCGGTCAGCTCCCACTTCGCCGTGCGCCAGGTGAAGTAGGTGTAGGACTGCGTGTAACCCAGCTTGGCCAACCCGAACAGGCGGGCGGGACGGGTGAACGCCTCGGCCAGGAACAGCACGTCGGGGTCGTCGCGCTTGACCTCGCCGATCAACCAGGCCCAGAAGTTCGGCGGCTTGGTGTGCGGGTTGTCCACGCGAAAGACCTTGACCCCGTGCGAGACCCAGAACCGGACCACGCGCAACACCTCGGCGTACAGCCCCGCGGGATCGTTGTCGAAGTTCAGCGGATAGATGTCCTGGTACTTCTTCGGCGGGTTCTCCGCGTAGGCGATGGTCCCGTCCGGTAGCACGGTGAACCACTCCGGATGGGTGGCCGCCCACGGGTGGTCGGGTGCGCACTGCAGAGCCAGGTCGAGTGCGACCTCCAGGTTCTGCTCCCGTGCCGCGGCGACGAAGGCATCGAAGTCGTCGATGGTGCCGAGGTCGGGATGGACCGCGTCGTGGCCGCCCTCGTCGCTGCCGATCGCCCAGGGCGATCCGACGTCGTCGGGTGCGGCGGTGACGTTGTTGTTCTTGCCCTTGCGGTGCACCTTGCCGATCGGATGGATCGGCGGCAGGTAGACGATGTCGAAACCCATCCGTGCCACGCGGGGCAACGCCTGGGTGGCGGTCGCGAACGTGCCGTGCACGGGCCTGCCCTCGTCGTCCCACCCGCCGGTCGAGCGGGGGAACAGTTCGTACCAGGCGCTGAACCGCGCGAGCGGCCGATCCACCCACACGCCGTGCTGCTCACCACGGGTGACGAGTTCGCGCAGCGGATACTGCTCGAGCAGGTCGGTCACGTCGGACGCCAGTGCCGCACCGGCCCGCGCGAACGGGTCGCCGGGTTCGCGCAGCCGTGCGGCCGCGTCGATCAGCGGGAACCGATCCTGACGGGGGACGCCGGTGGCGGCCCGCTCGATCAGCTGCGCGCCGATGACGAGGTCGTTGTCCAGTTCGGCCTCGGTCTGGCCGGCGTCGAGCTTCGCGATGACGGCCTTGCGCCACGTGCTGATGGGGTCGCCCCAGCCGTCGACGCGGAAGGTCCATAGCCCCACGGCGTCGGGGGTGAACTGACCGTGGAACACGTCGGGCGCGCGCCCGGGCAGCATCGCGAGGTGCTGTCGTCGCACCTTGTTCGCGGGGGGAGCGACGACGTCCTCGATGGGTACGGGCGTGGCCTCGGACGATACGCCGGGGGGCGCTGCGGCCAGGGCCGGATAGTTGGTCCCGTGGTAGCGCACGACCAGGGTCGCCGCCACCGCGTCGTGGCCCTCTCGCCACACCGTCGCCGAGACGGGAAGTACCTCGCCGACCACCGCCTTCGCCGGATATCGTCCCCCGGACACCACGGGTTCGACGTCGTCGATACCGATACGACCGGCCACCAACCAGCTCCTCGCGTTGGCGCAGCCCCACTGGGCCGCGCGGTAATCGTCTGCTCCGTTACAGCCTCGTCGCTCTATACCCACCGTAGTGTCCGACTGAACCCCAGGAGGGGGATGCATCCGTCGCAGGGCACTCTTTCGCCCCTTTCGCACCACGGGTGGGTCAGTAAGGTCGGATCACGTGAAAGCACTTCGTCGGTTCACCGTGCGTGCCCACCTTCCCGAACGTCTTGCCGCGCTCGAGCGCCTCTCCGTCAACCTGAGGTGGTCCTGGGACGCACCGACCCAGGAACTGTTCGCCGCCATCGACCCGGAGCTGTGGACCCAGGCCCACGGCGACCCGGTGGCGCTGCTTGGACTGGTCAGTCCGTCGCGTCTCGACGAGCTCGCCGAGGACCAGTCGTTCCGCGACCGGGTCAACCAGGTGGCCGCCGATCTGGACGACTATCTGAGCCGTCCGATGTGGTACCAGCAGCGCGGCGCGGACGGTGAGGTGCTGCCCACCGGAATCGCCTACTTCTCCATGGAATTCGGCGTCGCCGAGGTGCTGCCCAACTATTCCGGCGGACTCGGGATCCTTGCCGGCGACCACCTCAAGTCGGCGTCCGACCTCGGCCTGCCGCTCATCGCGGTGGGCCTCTACTACCGGAGCGGCTACTTCCGGCAGTCCCTCACGGCAGACGGCTGGCAGCACGAGAACTACCCGTCGCTCGACCCGCAGGGCCTGCCGCTGCGGCTGCTGACCGATGCGGAGGGACGGCCCGTCCTGGTGCCGCTGTCGTTGCCCGGAGCCGGTGAGTTGAACGCCCGCGTCTGGATCGCCCAGGTCGGGCGGATCCCGCTGCTGCTCCTCGACTCGGACACACCCGAGACCGAACACGACCTCCGCGGCGTGACGGACCGGCTGTACGGCGGCGACCAGGACCACCGCATCAGGCAGGAGATCCTGGCCGGAATCGGTGGGATCAGGGCGATCCGGGCGTTCACCGCCATCGAGGGTTTGCCCGAGCCGCAGGTGTTCCACATGAACGAGGGCCATGCGGGCTTCCTCGGACTGGAGCGCATCCGCGAACTCGTCACCGACGGCGGACTCGACTTCGACACCGCGCTCGCGGTGGTCCGGTCGTCGACGGTGTTCACGACTCACACCCCCGTCCCGGCGGGCATCGACCGCTTTCCCGTGGACATGGTGACCCACTACTTCGGGACCGCGTCCGGCGGCGACGACGCCGACGCCGCGGATCCGGCCGAGGAGTCACGACTGCTCCCCGGTCTGCCGTTGGACCGCATCCTGGCGTTCGGTGCGGAGGACGACCCGACGAAGTTCAACATGGCGCACATGGGATTACGGCTGGCGCAACGCGCGAACGGCGTGTCGCTGCTGCACGGTCAGGTCAGCCGGGGAATGTTCAACGAGCTGTGGCAGGGCTTCGACGAGGACGAGGTGCCCATCGGGTCGATCACCAACGGCGTCCACGCCCCGACGTGGGCGGCGCCGCAGTGGGTGGAGCTGGGCCGGGAACTGCTGGGTTCCGACGACCTCGGATCGCTGAGCGAGCCCGACACGTGGCAGCGTCTACAGCAGGTCGACCCGGGCCATCTGTGGTGGATCCGCTCGCAGCTGCGCGCGCTGCTCATCGACGACGTCCGGGCGCGGCTGCGCCGGTCGTGGCTCGAGCGCGGCGCCTCGGAGGCCGAACTGGGTTGGATCGCAGGGGCATTCGATCCCGACGTGCTGACCATCGGCTTCGCCCGCCGGGTGCCCACCTACAAGCGGCTGACGCTGATGCTGCGTGATCCGGAGCGGCTCGAGCAGTTGCTGCTCGACGACGCCCGGCCGGTGCAGCTCATCGTGGCCGGCAAGTCGCATCCCGCCGATGACGGCGGCAAGGCGCTGATCCAGCAGGTAGTGCGCTTCGCCGACCGGCACGAGGTACGGCACCGCATCGCGTTCCTGCCGGACTACGACATGTCAATGGCACGGTTGCTGTACTGGGGTTGCGACGTCTGGCTGAACAATCCGCTGCGGCCGCTCGAGGCGTGCGGGACCTCGGGGATGAAGAGCGCGCTCAACGGCGGGCTCAACCTGTCGATCCGCGACGGCTGGTGGGACGAGTGGTACGACGGCGAGAACGGCTGGGAGATCCCGACCGCGGACGGACTGGCGGACGAGACGCGTCGGGACGACCTGGAGGCCGCCGCGCTCTACGGTCTGCTGGCCAACTCCGTCACCCCGAAGTTCTACGACCGCGACGAGCACGGCGTGCCGACGCGCTGGGTCGAGATGGTGCGGCACACGCTGCAGGTGCTCGGCCCGAAGGTGTTGGCGTCACGCATGGTTCGTGACTACACCGAGAAGTACTACGCGCCCGCCGCCAGGTCGCTGCACCGCACCATCGAGGCGCTCGACGGCGTACCGTTCGGCGCCGCCCGGGACCTCGCGGACTACCGCAGGCGCGCCGAGCAGGCCTGGCCGGGCATCAGGATCACCGACGTCGACAGTTACGGCCTTCCCGACACCCCGCTGCTCGGTTCGGAGTTGACCCTCACCGCGACCGTCGACCTGGCGGGAATGGGTGCCCACGAGGTGGCGGTCGAGGCGGTCGTCGGCCGCGTCGACGCCACGGACGGCCTGGTCGAGCCGTCGACGGTGCAGATGGAGCACGTTGGCACCGCCGACGGTGGGCGGGAGCTGTTCTCGACCACGACGCCGCTGCCGGTGGCAGGGCCGGTCGGTTACACCGTCCGGGTGCTGCCGCACCATCCACTCCTCGCGGCGGACGACGAACTCGGCCTCGTCACGCTGGCGTGAGCAGGATCCTGGAGGTCCCCGTCGAGGGCGGGCCGTACGGCCTCGCGGCGGGGTCCGACGGAGCGATGTGGGTCACGCTGGTGCACGGCGGTGCCGTGGCGCGCGTGACACCCACCGGGGAACTGCGCACGTTCGCGGTCGCCGCGGACGCCAAGCCGTCGCAGATCACGGCCGGGCGTGACGGGGCGATGTGGTTCACCCGCTCCGGTGACGACCGCATCGGGCGGATCACCACCGACGGTGTCCAGTCGGTCGTCGAATTGAGTTCCGGCAGTGCACCGTTCGGCATCACGGTCGGGCCGGACGGGGCCATCTGGTTCACCACGATGAGCGGTGGCACGGTCGGCCGGATCGACGACGACGGGGGAGTCGACGAGTGGCCCGTCGGCGGTCGACCGTCCATGATCACCGCCGGCCCCGACGGTGCGCTGTGGTTCACGATGAACGGCGCCAACGCCATCGGCAGGCTCGACGCCTCCGGCGGGCTGACCACGCGAGAGCTGCCCACCCGGGGTTCCGGTCCGGTCGGCATCACCGCGACGCACGACGACGCCGTCTGGTTCACGGCGATACTCGCCGACAAGATCGGCCGGATTCCCATGAACGAAGCGATCCAGGAGTTGGACCTGCCCGGCAAGCCGCACGCCATCGTTGCGGACCCGACCGGCGGGGTGTGGGTGAGCCTGTGGGGCGCCGATCAACTGGCGTGGGTGAGCGCCGACGGCGAGCTGTCGACGATCGACCTGCCCGCGGGAAGCGAGCCGCACGGCGTCGCCATCGACCGCGAGGGTGCGCTGTGGGTCGCCCTCGAGGCGGGTTACGTGCTGCGGATGCCGTTGTGACGACGATTCGACGCCGTTTCGCAACCTGACCCGGCGAGGTGTCGCCTCGTCGGCCGAGTTCGGCGGCGATAGGTTCGGCCCCAACCACAACCCTGGGGGTCCGTCCGTGCCGGCTCGTCGCTTCGCCGTGCTCACCGCGTGCGTGGTGGTCGGTGTGTTCGGCGTGCCGTCGGCGGCGGCCGAACCCGGGCCGGTGCCCCCCGACTCCGCGCCGGGCGGCGACGGGCGGGTCCCCTCGGCGCCGATGGCGGTTCTCAACACGCCCGACGGGTGGACACTCGCCCTCGCCGCGAAGGACGAGACGCAAGTGGCCAATGCGCCCCTGACCACCGCGCTGTCCTCCCGTGAATACGTGGTGGGCGGCACCTTCGACGGCACGCTGCGCGGACCCGCCGACCCCGAGGAACCCATCGGGACCATGGAGGTCGGCTACCAGATCGGGTGCGGCATCGACATGAGTACCTCCAACGGCGTCTCACTGACCGGCACCACGGGCATCTCGCCGTCGGTGGGCTTCGCCGGCGTCGACGTCGCCTCACCGTTGCCCGAGGGGCTGATACCGGTGGTGACCACACCGGTCACCGGCGGCGTCACCGTCGGCCTCAAACCGGGGATCATCAACGTCGTCCCGGTCACCAAGAAGGACTTCTCGGGCTTCGACCCGTGGGTCATGATCAGCAACTTCCACGTCAAGATCGACGGCTGCGTCGGTCAGTCCTTCATCCGGTCCTACGCGTTCCTCACCCGCTCGACCAAGTCGTCCGACGCCATCCTGGCCTGGTACGGCATCACCACGGTCGTCTAGTCGAAGCGCCTGAAGCACCGGTCGGTGTCGCCGAGGACACCGACCCGGAAGGCGTCGATGCGCGAGAAGCCCGAGGGCACCGACTCGCCGTTGACGTCGCTGGCCACCAGGCCATTGAGCAGGATGCCGGACACCGCCTCGTCGACGTCACCGGCCGTCAGCGCAATGGTGTCGCCGTCCGGCGTGGTCACCGACTCGGTCATCCGGGACGTCGCGACACCCGTGAGGCACGCGGTGCGCAGGGCGGCCTCGGCGTCGTCGAGCGTCACACCGCCGCGCTCGCGCTGCAGCGCCTGCATGTAGCGGGAGACGAGGATCGAGTAGGCGGTGTTGTCACCGCTGGCGAGCCCGCCACCGTCCTCGTCCTCCGAGGGGACGCCCACCGCCTGCAAGGCAGGTAGGTCGACGACGATCGTGTTGGTGGCGGGACAGTACGCGGCGGGCGGATGCATGCGGGCGTCGTCGCACGGTTGGTCGTCGAAGGTCAGCGCGGGCGGGTTCGCCGGCTCGAACAGGATCGTCATCGCATCGACGATCGACCGAACCGAGTCCCCGGTGACGGCGAGTTCGCCGGTCTCGTCCTCGGGCAGCAGCACCGGCAGGTCGCCACGCCGCTGCTCGATCTCCTGGGAGTCGATGGCGGCGCACGAGGTCGGGCCGTCGGTGAAGCCGAACTGGAACGCCGACACCCGCTCGAACGCCGAGCCGTGTTCGTCCTCCGTGGCCTCGGGATCGTCCTCGTTGACCAGCGGGTCCCGGAACGCGATCATCGCGGCCAGCAGGTTGTTCAGGCCGTCACCGGTGTTGAGGGTGAACCGGGCGGAATTCCCCTCGGCCACCCAGCGCATGTACGAGCCCGCCAGGCAGTCGGCCTGCTGTTCGCCCACCAGCGTCGGGGTGTCCGGTTCGATGAGGCCGGCCTGGTGCTGCACGGCGTGGCCGTACTCGTGCGCCAGCACCATCGGGACGGCCATGTCGCCATTCGCGCTTCGCAGCGACGGCAGCAGTTCGCCGCGGTCCCATCCGATGGTCTCGTCGTCGAAGCAGTAGCCGGCGTTGACCAGTGCGAAGGTCTCGGATCCGCAGAAGACGCCGTCGAATCCGTTGCTGTCCCAGGAGTACACCTCCCGAACGGGGGTGAACGCACCGCCGAACGCGTCACCGTAGGCCGAGCCCCAGAACTCCTCGATGTCGCTGATCGCCTGCTCGCCCAGGTGGTCGATGTCGCTGCCGTCGGTGCCGACGGCGACGCGCGTCGGTTGGGGTGCGTCGTCCCGCAGCCCCGTGGGCCCGTCGGTGGCGGGCATGCCCGCGACGCTGAACGGATCGCTGAACACCGAGACCGCGGTGCCCTGCAGCGTGCTGGTGCAGGCGGACAGCAGCACCGCTGCGCAGGAGACGATGCCGATCGGCAGGAGATGACGTCGACGCATGGACGCTGCCTTTCGGGTCGCCCTGCGGCCGGCGGCGCGCACACGAGGATGGGTGTCGAGACTAGTGACCCGGCGGGCTCCGCAGGACGGTAACGGGCGTCAGCCGTCGCGGAGCCGCTCCAGCGCGGCGCGGACGCGCACGCCGTCGGTGGTGGCCCAGTACGGCGGGAGGGACGCCCGCAGGTAGCCGGCGTAGCGTGCCGTCGCCATCCGGGAGTCGAGGACGGCGACGACACCGCGATCGTCGACGCTGCGCAGCAGTCGGCCCGCGCCCTGGGCGAGCAGCAGCGCGGCGTGACTCGCGGCCACGGCCATGAACCCGTTGCCGCCGTGCGCCGCGATCGCACGCTGACGGGCGGTGACGAGGGGGTCGTCCGGCCGTGGGAACGGGATGCGGTCGATCAGCACCAGGGTCAGCGACGGGCCGGGGACGTCGACGCCCTGCCACAGCGACAGGGTTCCGAACAGCGACGTCTCGTCGTCCTCGGCGAATCTGCGCACCAGCGCCGACGTGGTGTCCTCGCCCTGGCAGAGCACCGGCGTGTCCAGTCGGCCGCGCATCGCCTCCGCCGTCGCCTTCGCCGCGCGCATCGACGAGAACAGACCCAGCGTCCGGCCGCCCGCCGCGGTGACGAGCCCGGCGATCTCGTCGAGCTGCTCGGCGGATCCAACGCCGTCACGACCGGGCGGCGGCAGGTGTGCGGCGACGTAGAGGATGCCCGACTCGGCATGCGAGAACGGCGATCCCACGTCGAGGCCGCGCCACTTCGCCCCCTCGTCGTCGTCGCCGAACTTCAGTCCCCACGACCTCGCCATCGCGTCGAAGGTGCCGCCGACCGTGAGCGTCGCGGAGGTGAGGATGACCGTCGACTGGTCGAAGATGCGGCCGCGCAGCAGGCCCGCCACGGACAGCGGGGCCACCCGCAGCACCACCCTGACCTGCCCCCGAATTTCGTCGCGATCCAGCCACACCACGTCGGTGCGGTCGGGAATGGCCGGACCGTAGGACGACAGGACCCGCGTCGCGATGTCACTGACGTCGGACAGCGCGGTCACCGCCTCGTTGCGGGCGGACGCCGCCTTCGGATCGCTCGGCGAGGTGTCGATCGACGAGCGGACCTTGTCCGTCGCGTCGCGCAGCACCACGAGGTAGGCGGTCAGCTCCTCGTCGAGATGGTCCTTGCGGCCGGGCTCCTCGTCGTGCAGCGCGGACGTGAAGGTTGCGATGGCGGCCTCCAGTCGCTGTGCCACTTCGGGATCCACCAGTCGCGAGGCTCGTCGGTGCGCGATGCCGAGCGAGGTGGCGGACAGCTCACCGGTCGCAACGCTGGTGACCCGGTCGACGAGTTCATGTGCCTCGTCGACGACGAGCATGTCGTGCTCGGGAAGCACGTTGACGTCGGCGATCGCGTCGATCGCCAGCAGGGCGTGGTTGGTCACGACGACGTCCGCGGTGCCCGCCTTCGCACGTGCCTTCTCGGCGAAGCAGTCGGTGCCGTAGGTGCAGCGGGTCGCGCCGATGCACTCGCGCGCCGACACGCTGACCTGACTCCACGAACGGTCGGGCACCCCTGGGGTCAACTCGTCGCGGTCACCGGTCTCCGTGTCGGACGACCAGTCGTTGAGTCTCTTGACGTCGCGGCCGAGCTGCGTCGACGCGACGGCGTCGAACAGCTCCTCCTGCGGTCCGTCGTAGGACTCGCGGCCGGCCCCACCGTGAATCTTGTTCAGGCAGAGATAGTTTCCGCGCCCCTTCAGCAGGGCGAACTCGGGTCGACGTGGCAACTCGGCGGCCAGTGCGTCGGCCAGGCGGGGCAGGTCGCGGTCGACGAGCTGACGTTGCAGAGCGATCGTCGCCGTGGAGACCACCACGGGATGGTTCGACTCGACCGCATGCGAGATGGCGGGGACCAGGTACGCCAGCGACTTGCCGGTCCCGGTGCCGGCCTGCACGGCGAGGTGCTCACCGGACGAGAAGGAGCGCTCGACGGCCTGCGCCATCTGGACCTGACCGTCTCGCCGGGCGCCGCCCAGCGCCGTGACCGCGGCCGCCAACAGGTCCGAGACGCGTGTCGGGGCCGTGGTCGGTTCAGTGTCTGCGGCCACGGATCACCCGGCCCCCACCATCCGGGTGGGCACGGCCGGCTCGCCCGCGGAGAGTTTGAGGCCATCCCACGGCAGGCTGCGCAGCCCGGCCGCGACGCGGGCACGCGCGTCGGCCAGCGACGGCTCGCCGACGACTCGACCCTCGCGGACCAGGGGGATCGCCAGCTCGCGGGCCACCAGACCGTCGGGCGCCTGCGGCGCCGTGCCCGCCGGATGGATCACTTCCTCGACGATCGTGCCGGACTCCTTGGCGAGGCGCAGCGCATGCTTGCGACCGCCGTGGGATTCCTTGTGGCTGCTGCGCTTGGCCACCGGGATCCCGTCCACCTCTACCAGCTTGTAGACCATGCCCGCCGTCGGCGCACCCGAGCCCGTGACCACGGACGTGCCGACGCCGTAGCTGTCGACCGGGACGGCGCTCAGCGAGGCGATCGCGAACTCGTCGAGGTCGCTCGACACGACGATCCGGGTGCCCGTCGCCCCGAGTCCGTCGAGTTGGCTGCGGACCTGCCGGACCAGGACGCCGAGTTCGCCGGAATCGATGCGGACGGCCCCGAGTCCGGTCCCCGCGGCGGCGATCGCGTTCTCGACCCCGGTGGTGATGTCGTAGGTGTCGACGAGCAGCGTGGTGTCGACGCCGAGCGCCTCGACCTGCGCGGTGAAGGCCGCTCTCTCGTCCGGACCGTCGACGCCCGTGTGCAACAGGGTGAACGCGTGTGCACTGGTACCCAGCGCGGGCACGCCGTGACGCCGTTCGGCGGCGAGATTCGACGATCCGGCGAAGCCGGCCAGGTAGGCGGCGCGCGCGGCGGCGACGGCCGCCTCCTCGTGGGTGCGTCGCGAGCCCATCTCGATGAGCGGCCGGCCCTCGGCGACGCTGACCATGCGCGCCGCGGCCGAGGCGATCGCGCTGTCGTGGTTGAGGATGGACAAGGCCAGGGTCTCGAGGATGACGCACTCGGCGAACGTGCCGTGCACCGACAGCACCGGTGAACCCGGGAAGTACAGCTCGCCCTCGGGATAACCGTCGACGTCGCCGCCGAACCGGTAGTCGGCGAGGAACGCGAGCGTGTCGGGGTCGAGGAAGCCGCCGAGCAGCTCGAGCGCGGCCTCGTCGAACGTGAACTGCGGCAACGCTTCCACCAGCCGACCCGTACCTGCGACGACACCGTACCTGCGGCCGGCGGGGAGCCGGCGCGCGAACACCTCGAAACTGGTGCGGCGATGGGCGGTGCCATTGCGCAGGGCAGCCGCGAGCATCGTCAGTTCGTACTTGTCGGTCAGCAACGCCGGAGACAACGAGGTCACCCGCCAACCGTAGCGGCTGGGCGTCGCCCCGGGTCGCAGCGATGCGACGCGCCGTGCGCTCCCACCCGTCGTTTCCCACCCCGGGTCGCCGCGCTCCTGCCGCGCACGCGTGGACAGCCCGCAGAACCCCACTCGCTATCCTTGGCTCCATGGTCACCCCAGCGCGGACCCGTCCGGGTACCAGCGAGGAGAGCGTCGTCGACGCTGCCGAGGCCACCGAGAGCCCCTGGGTCACGATCGTCTGGGACGATCCGGTGAACCTGATGTCGTACGTGACCTACGTCTTCCAGAAGCTGTTCGGCTACAGCGAGCCGCACGCCACAAAGCTGATGATGCAGGTCCACGAGGAGGGCAAGGCGGTCGTGTCGTCGGGAACTCGCGAGTCGATGGAGGTCGACGTCGCCAAACTCCATGCTGCGGGCCTCTGGGCGTCCATGCAGCAGGACCGCTGAGGGCTGGGGATCGACGGGTGCGGAAGTGGAAGCGCGTCGACACGGCCGACGGTGCGCGGTACCGATCGGCGCTCGCGGCGCACGAGTCGGCGCTGCTGACCAATCTGGTCACGTCGCTGATCGAGATGCTGACCGATCGCGAATCCGATTCGCCGAGAGACGCACTCGAAGAACTCACCGGGATGAAGACGGGCAACTCGACGCCGCCCGAGGACGACACCATGCGTCGTCTGCTGCCCGACTTCTACCGTCCCGCAACCGAACACCCGGCGGGGTCGAACACCGCCGACAGTCTCAACTCGGCGCTGCGCAGCCTGCACGAACCGGCGATCATCGACGCGAAACGCGAAGCCGCGCAACGGCTCCTGGACACCGTTCCCACCTCGGGTGGGAAGTTCGAATTGACCGAGGAGGACGCCCACTGCTGGGCGGCGGCGGTCAACGACGTGCGGCTCGCGCTCGGCACCATGCTGGAGATCGGCGCGGACGGGCCGGACCGGCTGCCCCCGGAGCATCCGATGGCCGGCCATCTCGACGTGTACCAGTGGCTGACCGTGCTTCAGGAGTACCTGGTGCTGACGCTGTTGAACTCGGCGCGGTGAGCGGGTCGATCACCGACGTGGCAGGCATCCTCGTCGGGCAGCATCACCGCCTCGACGACGACGCGACGCTGGGCTCGGGCTGGGCGAGTGGCACCACCGTCGTGCTCGTGCCGCCGGGGACGACCGGCGCCGTCGACGTGCGCGGTGGGGCGCCGGGGACTCGCGAGACCGATCTGCTCGACCCGTCGAACAGCGTCCGCTACGTCGATGCGGTCGTGCTGACCGGCGGCAGCGCCTACGGACTGGCCGCCGCCGACGGCGTCATGCAGTGGCTCGAACGGCAGGACCGCGGCGTCGCGATGGACGGCGGAGTCGTCCCGATCGTGCCGTCGGCGGTCATCTTCGACCTACCGGTCGGCGGGTGGCAGTGCCGGCCCACCGCCGAGTTCGGTCGGCTGGCGGCCGAATCCGCGAGCCGCGACGTCGCGGTCGGCACCGTCGGCGCGGGCGTCGGCGCGCGCGCCGGAGTGCTCAAGGGCGGTCTCGGGACCGCGTCCATCCGGCTGGACGACATCGGGGTGACCGTCGGCGCGATCGTCGCGGTGAACTCGGCGGGCAACGTCGCCGATCCGCGCACCGGTCTGCCGTGGATGGCGGAGTTCGCCGCCGAGTTCGGCCTCATCCCGCCACCGGCGGAGGAAGTCGCGGCGTACGCCGCCCGGGAGGCGGAACTCTCGCCGCTCAACACCACCATCGCCGTCGTCGCCACCGACGCACTGCTCAGCCCCGCCGCATGTCGCCGTGTCGCCGTCGCCGCGCAGGACGGTCTGGCGCACACCATCCGGCCCGTGCACACCCCCCTCGACGGCGACTCCGTGTTCGTGCTGGCGACGGGCGCCATCGAGGTGGAACCGGCCGCCGACACCCCGGCGGCGATGTCCCCGGAGACCGCGCTGACCACCGCCGTCGGTGCGGCCGCCGCCGAGTGTCTGGCCCGTGCGGTCATGGTCGGCGTGCTCGCGGCCACCTCGGTCGCCGGAATACCCACCTACCGGGACATGGTTTCCGGAGCGTTCCCGAGCGGAGGTGACGCCTGACGTGCTGGTGATTCGCAACGACCTGGTCGACGCCATGGTCGCTCACGCGCGCGCCGACCATCCCGATGAGGCATGCGGCATCATCGCAGGCCCCGAGGGTTCGGACCGACCGGAGCGCTTCGTCGCGATGGTTAACGCCGAGCGGTCGCCGACGTTCTACCGGTTCGACTCCATGGAGCAGTTCCGGGTGTGGAAGGCGATGGACGAGGCCGACGAGGTCCCCGTCGTCGTCTATCACTCGCACACCGGCACCGAGGCCTACCCGAGCCGGACCGACGTCTCGATCGCCGCGGAACCGGACGCGCACTACGTCCTGATCTCGACCAGGGACCCCGACCGCCACGAACTGCGCAGCTATCGGATCGTGGACGGGACCGTCACCGAGGAGCCCGTGGAGATCGTCGAGCAGTACCAGAGCCCGCACCGAGAGGATCGACCATGACCGTCAACGTCTCCATCCCGACCATCCTGCGCACCCACACCGGTGGCGAGAAGCGCGTGACCGCCACCGGGGACACCCTCGGCGCCGTCATCGCCGACCTCGAGGCCAACTACTCCGGCATCACCGAGCGCATCGTCGACAAGGAGAACGCGGGCAAGCTGCACCGGTTCGTCAACGTCTACGTCAACGACGAGGACGTCCGCTTCTCCGGTGGCCTCGACACCGCGATCTCCGACGGTGACTCGGTGACGATCCTGCCCGCCGTCGCGGGTGGGTCCGTCGGGGGCTGATCCATGGCCCGCTACGACTCCCTGCTCCAGGCTCTGGGCGGCACGCCGCTGGTCGGGCTGCAGCGCCTCTCGCCGCGCTGGGCGGACGGGCCGGACGGTCCGCACGTCCGACTGTGGGCGAAGCTCGAGGACCGCAATCCCACCGGCTCGATCAAGGACCGGCCGGCGTTGCGGATGATCGAGCAGGCCGAACGGGACGGGCTGCTCGCGCCCGGTGCCACGATCCTGGAACCGACGAGCGGCAACACCGGCATCTCGCTGGCGATGGCGGCCGTGCTCAAGGGCTACCGGCTGATCTGCGTGATGCCGGAGAACACGTCGATCGAGCGGCGCCAGCTGCTGGAGCTGTACGGCGCGGAGATCATCTACTCGCCTGCCGAGGGCGGCTCCAACACCGCCGTCGCCACCGCCAAGGAGTTGGCGGCCGAGCACCCCGAGTGGGTCATGCTCTACCAGTACGGCAACCCGGCCAACGCCGCCGCGCACTACGACGGCACCGGTCCCGAACTGCTGGCCGACCTCCCCGAGATCACGCACTTCGTCGCCGGGCTCGGGACCACCGGGACCCTGATGGGCGCGGGCCGGTTCCTGCGCGAGCACGTGCCCGGCGTCCAGATCGTCGCCGCCGAACCGCGCTACGGCGAAGGCGTGTACGCGCTGCGCAACATCGACGAAGGTTTCGTACCCGAGCTGTACGACCCCGAGGTGCTCACCACCCGGTACTCCGTCGGGGCGTTCGAGGCGATCAAGCGGACGCGCGAGATCGTGGAGGTGGAGGGCATCTTCGCGGGCATCTCGACGGGCGCGATCCTGCACGCCGCGCTGGGGATGGGCGCGAAGGCCATCAAGGCCGGCGAGCGGGCGGACATCGCCTTCACGGTGTGCGACGCGGGATGGAAGTACCTCTCGACCGGCGCGTACACCGGTAGCCTGGACGATGCCGAGGACTCGCTGGAGGGGCAGCTATGGGCATGACGGTGAGGTACGACTCGAGCGTGGGCCGCCCGTGACCATTCCGGGGTATCCGCCGCCCGCGTCGCCGGGGCCCACGAAGCGCCCCACGTGGCTGGTGGGCGGAGCGACCATCGTCAGCTTCGTCGCCCTGCTCTACGTCATCGAGGTCTGGGACAACCTGACCGGGCACCGACTGGACTACAACGGCATCCGGCCGCTGGAGAGCGACGGCCTGTGGGGCATCGTGTTCGCGCCGCTGCTGCACTCGAACTGGGAACACCTCATCGCGAACACCGGCCCGGCCCTGGTGCTGGGCTTCCTGATGACGCTCGCCGGAATGGCCCGCTTCATCTACGCCACGGCGATCGTCTGGATCCTCGGCGGCTTCGGGACTTGGCTGATCGGCAACTCGGGTGCCCCTCCGGGGGTGGAGACCAATCACATCGGAGCGTCGGGGCTGATCTTCGGCTGGCTGACGTTCCTGATCGTGTTCGGGTTCTTCACCCGCAAGGTGTGGGAGATCGTCGTCGGGGTGATCGTGCTCTTCGTCTACGGCAGCGTGCTGCTCGGCGTCCTCCCGGGGACGTTCGGCGTGTCGTGGCAGGGCCACCTCTGCGGTGCGATCGCGGGCGTCGTCGCCGCCTACCTGCTCTCCGGGCCCGAACGCGAGGAACGGCAACGGCGCAAGGGCTCGGCGGCACCCCGACTCGGTGTCTGAGGAACCCTCGCGGTAATTTGCTGAAATGACGCGCACCGCACCACTCCGCGAGGCGCGATCGGCCGCTTCGTACGCCCAGACGCCACGTGCGAATTCGCCGAGGCGGCAATTCCCGGGACTCGCCGCAGAAAGCGATGATGTTTTCGTCACACGCCGTCGGGGCATGGCAAGCTAGTGGGCGTGCGAATCACCGTACTGGGCTGCTCCGGAAGTGTGACCGGGCCTGATTCGCCTGCCTCGGGGTATCTGCTGACCGCCCCCGACACACCGCCCCTGGTCCTCGACTTCGGTGGGGGAGTCCTCGGTGCGCTGCAGCGTCATGCGGATCCCGGGACCGTCAGCGTGCTGCTCTCGCACCTGCACGCCGACCACTGCCTCGACCTGCCCGGTCTGTTCGTGTGGCGTCGTTACCATCCGACCCCGCCGCAGGGTCGCGCGCTGATGTACGGGCCCGAGGCGACATGGGCGCGACTCGGTGCGGCGTCGTCGCCCGAGGGACGCGAGATCGACGACTTCACCGACATCTTCGACGTCCGACGGTGGGTCGACGCCGAGCCCGTACAGATCGGGACCCTCAGTGTCCTGCCGCGACTGCTGTGTCACCCGACCGAGTCCTACGGCATGCGGTTCACCGATCCCGACGGCGCGACCTTCGTCTACAGCGGCGACACCGGATACTGCGACGAACTGATCGACCTGGCCCGTGACGCCGACGTCTTCCTGTGCGAGGCGTCGTGGACGCACACCCCCGACAGGCCGCCCAAGCTGCACCTGTCGGGCACCGAGGCCGGTCGCGCCGCGGCGAACGCCGGCGTGAAGGAACTGCTGCTCACGCACATCCCGCCGTGGACGTCGCGCGAGGACGTCATCGGTGAGGCGAAGGCGGAGTTCGACGGCCCGGTGCACGCCGTGGTGTGCGACGAGACCTTCGACGTCGTCGCGCACTGACCCGTCCGCCCGATTCCGGCGCGCCGCCGTGCCGGGCCGCCCGATAGGGTTGGCGCGTGTCCAGACGAGAAGACGGCCGCCTCGATGACGAGCTGCGCCCGGTAACCATCACCCGCGGGTTCACGACGCATCCGGCGGGGTCGGTGCTGGTGCAGTTCGGCGAGACGCGGGTCATGTGCACCGCCTCCGTCACCGAGGGCGTGCCGCGGTGGCGCAAGGGATCCGGGCAGGGCTGGCTCACCGCCGAGTACGCGATGCTGCCCGCCGCCACGCACGACCGCTCCGACCGCGAGTCGGTCAAGGGCCGCGTCGGCGGCCGCACCCAGGAGATCAGCCGCCTGATCGGCCGGTCGCTGCGCGCCTGCATCGACCTCGGTGCGCTGGGCGAGAACACCATCGCGCTCGACTGCGACGTCCTGCAGGCCGACGGTGGGACCCGCACCGCGGCGATCACCGGCGCCTACGTCGCGCTGTCCGACGCGGTCACCTACCTGGCCGCCGGCAACAAGCTGTCCGATCCGCGGCCGCTGTCGTGCGCGATCGCGGCCGTGTCCGTCGGCGTCGTCGACGGCCGCGTGCGCGTCGACCTGCCCTATACCGAGGATTCGCGCGCCGAGGTCGACATGAACGTCGTCGCCACCGACACCGGCACGCTCGTCGAGATCCAGGGCACCGGCGAGGGTGCCACCTTCCCGCGGTCCACGCTCGACAAGATGCTGGACCTCGCCATGGCCTCCTGCGAGCAGTTGTTCGTCATCCAGAACGCCGCGCTGGCACTGCCGTACCCGGGCGTGCTGCCCGAACCGACGGGACCGACCAAGAAGGCGTTCGGAAGCTGACCGCCCTGCTGGTCGCCAGCCGCAACGCCAAGAAGCTGGCCGAATTGCGCCGCGTGCTCGATGCCGCGGGCGTCACGGGTCTGCACCTGCTCCCGCTGGACGACGTGCCCGCCTTCGACGAGGCGCCAGAGACCGGCGCGACGTTCGAGGAGAACGCGCTGGCCAAGGCGCGCGACGCCTTCCGGGCCACGGGCCTGGCCGCGGTGGCCGACGACTCGGGCATCGCGGTCGACGCACTCAACGGCATGCCGGGCGTCCTGTCGGCGCGGTGGTCCGGCGTGCACGGCGACGACGCGCGCAACACCGAGTTGCTGCTGGGGCAGCTGCGGGACGTCCCCGCCGAGCGGCGCGGGGCGGCCTTCGTCTCGGCCTGCGCGCTGGTGTCCCCCGCGGGGGAGACGGTGGTCCGTGGCGAATGGCCGGGTGCGGTCGGCGTCGAACCGCGCGGCTCGGGCGGCTTCGGCTACGACCCCGTGTTCGTCCCCGAGGGCTCGTCGCGGTCGGCGGCCGAACTGACCCCGCAGGAGAAGGACGCGGCATCGCACCGCGGCCGCGCCCTGGCGTTGCTGGTTCCCGCACTGCGCGCGCTGGTGTGACGCGGCGCCGCCGTTTTCCATAGTTCGACTAACGATGTAGTGTCGCGACGTGGCTGGTCGCGGTGTCCTTCGGTCGGCGATGTCGCCGTCGTCGGTCCACCCGTCGCTGCTCATCGCGGTCCTGGC
Source organism: Mycolicibacterium sediminis (assembly GCF_010731735.1). Taxonomy (GTDB): domain Bacteria; phylum Actinomycetota; class Actinomycetes; order Mycobacteriales; family Mycobacteriaceae; genus Mycobacterium; species Mycobacterium sediminis. The sequence goes on along the minus strand of NZ_AP022588.1, from coordinate 5,375,484 downwards.
CGCGGCGGGCATCAGCGTCTCGCTGATGCAGACGCTCATCATCCCGCTGCTTCCCGAGCTGCCGAAGCTGTTGGACAGCAGCGCTTCCGACGCATCGTGGGCCATCACGGCGACGCTGCTCACCGCGGCCGTGGCGACGCCCGTGTTCGGTCGGCTCGGCGACGTGTACGGCCCCAAGCCGATGCTCGTCACGTGCGCGCTGATGCTCATCGCCGGCTCGCTGATCGCTGCGACGACGAGTTCGCTCGTCCCGCTGGTCGTGGGCCGCGGCCTGCAGGGGTTCGGGATCCCGATCATTCCGCTGGGCATCAGCGTCCTGCGCACGTGCGTGCCCGCCGAGCGCGTGGGAAGCGCCATGGGACTGATGAGCGCCTCGCTCGGGGTCGGCGGCGCACTCGGTCTGCCGCTCTCCGCGGTCATCGCGCAGCACTACGACTGGCACATGCTCTTCTGGTTCGCCACCGCACTCGGCGTTCTCGCGCTGGCGATGTTCACCTTCCTGGTCCCGCACGTGCCGTCGCGGTCGACCGACCGGCTCGATCCGCTGGGCGCGCTGCTCCTCGCGGGCGGTCTGGTGACGCTGCTGCTGGGCATCTCGAAGGGGCAGACGTGGGGGTGGACGAGCGGTCCGACGCTCGCCATGTTCGGGTCGTCGGCGGTGATCCTGGCGGTGTTCGTGTGGTGGCAGCTTCGGGTGGCGTCGCCGACCGTCGACCTGCGCACGACGATGAGGCGACCGGTGCTGGCGACCAACGTCGCGTCGATCGCGGTGGCCTTCGGCATGTTCGGGCTGTCGCTGGTGGCACCGCAGATCCTCGAGATGTCCATCGACACCGGCTACGGCTTGGGCCAGTCCATGCTGGCGACGGGTCTCTGGATGGCGCCGGGTGGGCTGGCGATGATGGTGACGTCGCCGATCGCCGCCCGGATCGCCGCGGTGCGCGGTCCCCGGTTCACCCTGGTGATCGGCGCGGCGGTCATTTCGGCCTCCTACGCCGCCGGTCTCTTCCTGCTCGCCGCGCCGTGGCAGGTGATGGTGCTCAACGTGCTGGTGTCGGTGGGCGTCGGCTTCGCCTACGCGTCGATGCCGGCACTGATCATCGCGGCGGTCCCCGTGTCCGAGACCGCCGCCGCGAACGGGATCAACGCGCTCGCCCGGTCACTGGGGACCTCGATCTCCAGCGCGGTGATCGGAGCGATCCTCGCGGGGATGACGGTGTCCCTCGCGGGCCGCGACGTGCCGTCCATGGCGGGTTTTCGCACGGCGCTGGTGGTGGCCGCGGTCGTCGCGGCACTGGCCGCCGTCCTCGCGCTGCTGATCCCGGTCACCCGGGCCGAGGTCGAGGCGGCCGAGTCGTGGGAGCCGTCCGATCCCGGCACGGCTTCGTCGCTGATACTGCTGGGCCGACATTCCGACGCCGAGGCGATCGACACGGCGTCGCTCGACGGACACTCGAACCTCGTGATGCGCCGCATCGACGAGGCGGGCTCGCTCTCGCTGCACCAGTTGGCCACGGCGACCGGCCTCGACGTTCCCACGGCGGGCAGACACGTGACGGACCTGCTTCGGCACGGCCTCGCCTCGGGCACCGGTCGGGTCCAGCCGGGGGGTTCGCCGGTGTTCTACCTGACGCCACGGGGATTCGAGCGGCTCCATCGCCTGCGGGATACGAACCACGATGAAGCGCAGGGCTGGTCGGCGTTCGACGTCGAGGCGTTGTCCGCGTACGCCGACCGTCTGGCCGTCAGCATCGACGCCGACCATGGTCGCGTCGGCGGGGCGGCGCCGCCCGTCGCCCAGCCCTGACCTGTCGTACCCCCTTGCCACAATGGCCGGACGAGGACGACGAGGGGGAGACCATGGCCATCGTGCTGCAGGACGATTCGATCGAGTTCCACTTTCCGGAGGTCCATCCGTCCGCGCGGATGGAGGTGACGTTCCATCGCACCGTGCGCGTGCCCGACGACGGCGTCGGGTACGGCCTGCCCGCCGGACTCGGCCACTTCCCGCTCCGGCGGGTTGCCGACCTGCCGGCGGCGCCGGGTCCGTTTCAGCGCACCGGGGGTCTGGTGATGCCGATGTGGCAGTCCGAGGCGTGCTGGCTGAGCTTCTCCGCGCGAGGCGGATACCCGTTCGCGGTCACGGTCGGCGCGGGCGGGGTGAACGCCGTGACGGGCGGAACCTGGTCGCCGACGCCCGATTTCGAGGCCGAGGACTACTTCGAGGTGCCCGAGCAGCCGTGGCTGGACGGATTCTGCACCGGTAGCGGTGTCGTGCGCCAGTTCGTCGCCATGCCGCTGGGTTCCGGCTACACCGTGGAGGAGCAGGTCACGCGGACCGCCGCCGTCGGGGGGATCCAGATCGCGGTGATGCCGTTGAAGGGCTCGGTGTACGACGAGCGCTACGTCGAGCCGGATGCGGATTGCTTGGACGGCAGCCTGTGCATGGCGGCGCCGGCCGGAGCTGCCATGGGGATGGGCGCGGGCGGGTCGATCACGCAGTCGATCGCGACGCCCGTGGAGCCCTCGGAGAACTGGGAGTCGACGAGCGCCTCTAGCGTGTCGGTGCACCTCGCGAACAGTGTGCACTGGCTGGAGATGACCGGTGAGGAGCCGCCGACGTTGCCGCTCAGCGCGGCGGATTACACCCGGCAGGGGATGCCGTGGTTCGACTGGTACGACGACACTCTGGCGCGTGCGGGGTCGGCCACGCTGGCCGGCGTCGTCGGCGTCGCGGAACTGGGGCGCGAACTGGGCGAGCGGCCGCTGCCCGAGAACGAGTCGTTCGAGCCGCCGGAGCCGGTCGTGCTGGGCCCCGCCCTGACCGCCTGACGGCGCTCACACGCCGAAGTCGGCCTTGATCCTCTTGGTCTGGAAGTGCTCGACGACGATGCCGAGCAGCGGGATCGTGCCGGCGAGCAGGACGCCGACGGTCTTGCCGATGGGCCAGCGCACCTTGACGGCGAGGTTGGCGGCGAAGAGCAAGTAGACGAAGTACACCCAGCCGTGCACGACGGCGATCCAGCTCAAGGAGTCGTCACCGAAGCCGTACTTCAGCACCATCTCGTAGCAGAGGGCGATCAACCAGACGCCCGTCACCCAGGCGAAGATCCGGTAGCCCTTCAGCGCCTTCCGGATCGAGTCCGTGGAGGCGGACGTGACCGTCGCGGGCGTCGTGTCGGTGCGGGACTCGGGCTCGGGAGTGGTCATGGCGTAGTCCTGTCGTCGGCGTCGCGGTCGGATTGGGCGGCGAGTTCGGCCAGGTAGGCGTTGTACTCGGCGAGGGTCGGGTCGTCGTCGGTCTGCGTCGGTTTCGGCCGCTCGGGAAGCAGCCCCGCCGGGATCTCGGTGATGCCGTCGCGGTGCGTGCTCGGCGGCGGGGCCTCTTCGTACCGCACGAACTTGAAGTAGGCGTAGAAGCAGAAACCAGCGAACATCGGCCACTGCAATGCGTAGCCGAGGTTCTGAAAGCTGCCCGAATTGGACTCGTAGCGGGTCCACTGCCACCAGGCGAGGGCCATGCAGCCCGCGGCGCCGAGGCACACCAGCAGGATGAGTGCCGGCCTCCTACGCCGTGTAGTGGACATCCGTCCACGGTACCGCGAGGGCCTTCGGTCCGATGAACGCGTCGAGCGCGGTGGTGTCGGCCTTGCGATAGATCGAGACGGTGTGGTCGTCGGATCTCGTCCAGTGAATGCCCAGCCGGTCCAACGCCGCGGTGAACAGCCCGATGATGTCCTCGGAACGGTTCGAGAAGTGATAGCGGACGCTTGTCACGCCCCGGTCGTTGGCGACGACCCGGCATCCGTCGCTGTGGATGAGGCCGCGGACGAACTCCTCGGTCGCCTGATCGACGAGGTCCTGTTGCCACGGCTCGAGGGCTATCAGGCGGGTGTGCTTCCGCCCGGGGCCGTGTTGCGGGAACAGGCACGGCCAGTGCTTGGAGTACATCGAGACCTGCACGCAGTTCTTCGGAAGTCGTTGAACTGCCGCCCGTTGGCCCGGCATCACCAGATTCATCGACGTGCGACACAGATCGATGATGCCCGGGTACTTCGCGTCACATGCGATGCGCAGACGCCAGACCCGTCGTGCCCGCGATATGCAGCCGTCCCCGAGATAGACGCCCAGAAGATACGCGTATTGCGCAGCGGGCAGCGTCGAAAAGTCATGGCCTACACCGCATGGCGACGATCCACGGGGACGGCGAACAGACAGTGGTGGTCGCGTGCGCCATCCATGGACCGTCGTTCTCGGGATGCCGGTCGCGCGTGAGATGTCGTCGTCGCTCTGCCCAGCCGAGATGAGACGCTGCACCTCGTCGAATTCTTCAGCTGACCGCATGCGCCCCCGGTAGTTCGTCGACCCAGGCTACGAACGGGCACCGACGAGCCCCGCTGAACGATTGACGGGGTACGCTTTCCGGGCTGCGGGCGTGGCGCAATTGGCTGACGCGCCGGCTTTAGGTGCCGGTGTTCGAGAGAACGTGTGGGTTCGAGTCCCATCGCCCGCACTACCGATGTTCACCGGCCTGCTCGAGTGTGCGTCTGGCGACGCGACACGCGGGTCGGGCGTCGTGAGATTCACACTGAAGCCGTTTCCTGGCCGGGAGACCCACTCGAGTGTGCATCTGGCGACGCGACACGCGCATGAGGCGTCGCGAGAGTCACACTCGGGACGAGCCAGCCTCAGTCGTCGGCTGCGGCGACCAGCGAGCCCAGTTCGATGTCCGGGTTGTCGCGTTGGAAGCCCTCGAGCCGCCACTTCGTCGAGAACAGCGCGAGCATGACCCCGTCGGTCCGGGTCATCACCTCGGTGGAGTGCTGCCGCTGCATGAACTCGGCGTCCTTGGGATCGATCACCCGGGCGACGGTGTAGGGCAGTGATTCCAGCTCGATCGGCGCGCTCAGCTCGCTGGCCATCCGGTGGGTGGCGACCTCGAACTGCATCGGCCCGACGGCGGCCAGCACCGGCGCCTGGTCACCGCGGCGGTCGGAGCGCAGCACCTGCACCACGCCCTCCTGCTCGAGCTGTTCGATGCCGCGGCGGAACTGCTTGTGCTTGCTCGGGTCCTTGCCGCGGGCCACCGAGAAGTACTCCGGCGAGAAGCTCGGGATCGGCGGGTACACCACGGGGATGTCGCGGTACAGCGTGTCGCCCGGGCGCAACGCGTTGGCGTTGGCGAGGCCGATGACGTCACCGGGCCAGGCGGTGTCGAGCGTGGTGCGCTCCCGGCCGAAGACCGACTGCGCGTACTTGGTGACGAACGGCTTGCCAGTGGTGGCGTGCGTCAGCACCTCGCCACGCTCGAACGTTCCCGAACACACCCGCGCGTAGGCGATGCGGTCGCGGTGCGAGGAGTCCATGCCAGCCTGCACCTTGAACACGAACGCGCTGAATGGCGCCGCGGGCGGACGGCGGGTGCCCTCGACGGAGACCTGACCGCTGGGCGGCGGGGCGATCTGCACCAGGACGTCGAGCAGCTGGTTCACGCCGAAGTTGAGCGCCGCGGATGTGAACAGCAGCGGCGACGACTCGCAGCCGAGGAAGGTGTCGCGGTCGTAGTCGGCGCCATCGGCCTCCAGCAGTTCAGACTCCTCGACCGCGCGGTCCCAGTCGATGCCGGCCGATTCGTGCGCCTTCTCGGGCGTGAGGTGCTCCTCGGGCGCCGCGGTCGCGCCGCCCGCGGTGCGGGTGAACCGGATGAAGTTGCCGGTCCGCCGGTCCAGGACGCCCTTGAAGTCGCCGGCGATGCCGACCGGCCACGTCAGCGGGGTGGGACGCAGCCCGATCCGCTCGTTGATCTCGTCGATCAACTCCAGGGGGTCGCGGCCGGGGCGGTCCCACTTGTTGATCACGGTGATGATCGGGATGCGGCGGTGGCGGCAGACCTGGAAGAGCTTCAGGGTCTGCGGCTCGAGGCCCTTGGCGGCGTCGATGAGCATGACCGCGCAGTCGACGGCCGTGAGCACGCGGTAGGTGTCCTCGGAGAAGTCCGCGTGGCCCGGCGTGTCGAGGAGGTTGATGACGCAGTCCTGGCCGGCCGTGGCATAGGGGAACTGCAGCGCCGTCGAGGTGATGGAGATGCCGCGGGCCTTCTCCATGTCCATCCAGTCCGACACGGTGGAGCGGCGGCCGGACTTGCCGTGGATGGCGCCGGCCTCGGTGATGGCGTTGGCGTGCAGGACAAGGGCCTCGGTCAGCGTCGACTTGCCCGCGTCGGGGTGGCTGATGACGGCGAAGGTCCTGCGGCGGCGCGCCTGGGCGGCGACGCGCTCGGCGGCCGGTCCGTCGACGGCCGGAGCATCGGCAGCGATATCTGTCATGGGTACTTCCATGATATTGGCGGCCGGCGTCAAACCCGTAATCGTCGTACCCGGACGGATCAGATGCGGCGCCGGATCCTTCCGACGACCTCGCGGACCAGCGACTCGGGTACGGCCGGCCTGCGGTCGACGTACGGCCACGGCCGGTTGCGCTCGGGCACGGACTCGGCGCGGGACTGCTTCAACCGGGTGCGCAGATGACGGCGCACCTCGAACAGGTCGGGGTCGGTCCAGCGGTTCTGCGCCTCGACGGCGTCGTCGGTGAGGTCGTACAGCTCCCACTGGTCGTCGAGCGGCTCGGTCCGGTATGCCTCGCCCGCCAGGCCGTTGGCCTCCAGGTGGCGGACTCCGGGTTCGGTCCACGTCGACGGGTCGTCGAACGTGCGGACCAGCTTCCAGAGGTGGCCCGCCCCGCCGGGGGCGTCGGCGTCGTCCACCCGCACCACGAGTCCCTCGAAGTTCGCCGCCACGTAGGCGGGGACCTGGATCCGCAGCGGCGCCGGCGGACTCTTCTCCAATCCCAGCTGACGTGCCCCGGCCGAGGCGCCGGTGTCTCCTTCGAGCACGTTGTCGCGCGTCATCAGGTACACGGCGCGGTCCTCGTCGGCCGATGCGCCGTCGACGACGGGCATGAGGTCGCGGCCGGGTAGTCGGTGGACCTCGGTGAAGGACGCGGCGAGGCCCGCGGCCACCGCGTCGACGTCCACCCCGGCGGCGCCAAGCAGGGTCGGCACCAGGTCGACGTGCGAGGTGGGTGCGGTGACCCGCCGGGCCGTCGTCGCGCCGTCGCCAATCCTGGCGATCACGAACGGGACCCGGGTGGCCTCGTCGTACAAGTTGAACCACTTCTGGTGCAGTCCGCCGTGGGCGCCGAGCAGGTCACCGTGATCGGCGGTGCGGACGAGGACGGCCCGCTCGGAACCGCCCTCGGTCACGGCGCGACGCACCCGGTCGATGGGGTCGTCGACCTCGGCGTGCAGCCGGTAGTACAGATCGCGGTAGCGCTGGGCGTTGCGGGTGTAGGCCCGTTCGACCATGGGGCCGGCGCCGTAGCCGGTGTAGTACGCCTCGCGGAACGCGATCTGCGCGGCGGGCTTGCCCGCGAGGTCCTCGTCGGCGGTGGGTGCGGGCGGAACGTGCGGCGGTTCGGCGGCCGACGGCGGCAACGGGTTGCGCCGCAGCCACGCAGGGAACAGCACGATGTCGTGCGGGTTGACGAAGCTGGCGACCAACAGGAACGGGCGCCGGGCGTCCTCGTCGCCCGTGCGGCGGCGCTCGTAGCGATCGGAGAGCCACGCGACCACTCGGTCGGCGATCAGTGGATCGCGTCGAAACCCGCTGTTGGACAACAGCGCACCGTGCGGCTCGGGACCGACCCAGCCGGCGAAGCCGAAGTCCGCCAGCGGGTCCGCGTCGAGGTAGCGCTGAACGGCCGCGGCATCGACGACGCCGTCGTCGTCGTTGGTCGCCAGGGATCCGCCGGTCTCGGGGTCGGTGAGGTCGGCGTGCGAGACGTGCCACTTCCCGTCGTAGTGCGTGTCGTATCCGGCGGCGCGGAACCAGTTGCCCAGCGTCGGCACCTCGCCGCGGCGCAGCCACCGCAGCCGGGAGTCGTCGAAGCGCTTGCCGATGCCGTCGGTCTGGGTGACGCCGTGCAGGTCGGGGTAGTGACCGGTGAAGATCGTGGGGCGGCTCGGCACGCACGCCAGCGACCCCGTGTAGTGCCGGTCGAAGCGGACGCCGTGCTCGTCGAACCAGCGTCTCCCCGGCAGTGCGCGTTCTCGCCAGGCCAGCACGTCGGCGGACTCGTAGGGCGGCGTCGCCCTCTCCTCGTCGGTCATGATGATGACCACGTCCGGGGCGTCGTGGAAGTCAGCCATGATTGTCCTCCAGTCGGCGCGCTAGGCCGTCGAGCATCGCGTCGGACTTGCGCGCCATCACCCGGCTGACGGCGGCGGCCACGATCCGGCCGAGCGGACCGCCGACGGGAGAGACGGTGGACGTCAGCGTCACCTCGGTGGCCCCGGTCGACGGTCGCAGCGTCCAGCGGTTGTTCAGCCGGCCGGCGAGGCTGGGCAGTCCGACGATGTCGTAGCCGATGGTGTGTGGCGCGTCGGCGACGGTGATGGTCTCCACCAACGCGTTTCGGCCCATCTGGACGCGCCGGGACGTCCCGAGGAGCCCGTCGGCACCGTGGCGGAGGATCGACGAGTGGTCGGCGTCGTCCACCCAGGTGGCCAGCGCACCGAAGTCGGCGAGGACGTCCCAGACGTCCTGCTGCGACGCGGCGATGGTTCGGCGACGACTGATCTCGGCCACGCAGTCATCCAAGCACCACCGGCTGTCGCCCGGCGCGGATTGCCCGTGGACGGGGTCAGATCATGTCGTTCTTGGTCAGCCAGCGCATGACGGGCCACCCGATGAACACCGGCAGCCAGCAGGTGAGCACGCGGTACAGCAGGACCGACGGCACGGCGATCGCCGCGGGAACGCCGAAGGCGGCGAGGCCGCCGATGAGTGCCGCCTCGACGGCGCCGACGCCACCGGGGGTGGGAGCCGCCGACGCCAGCGTTCCGCCGATCATCGTGACGACGGTGACCGTGACGAACGACGTGTCGCCTCCGAACGCCTCGATGCTCGCCCACAGGGCCAGTGCGGCACCGAGAGTCGTTGCGCCACAGCCGAGGACGATCAACGCCAATCGCTTGGGTTCACTCGCCAGCTCGACGAGGTCGTGGGCGACCTCGCTGAGCCGAGGCCGGACGGCGGTGGCCAGCCACCGGCGGGCGGTGGGGAGGAAGAGGAAGGTGCCGACGATGCCGAGTGCGGCGCCGCCGATCAGGTACAGCACCGTCGTGGACGGCACGAAGTGCGACAGGTTGGCCGACGCGCCCGCGACGGCGGTGAAGAAGACGAGCAGCGTCAGGTGCGTGATGACCTGGACCGACTGCTGCAGGGCGACGGCGGCGGTGGCCCGCAGCGCACCGAGTCCGGACTTCTGCAGGAAGCGGGTGCTGAGCGCGAGTCCGCCGACGCCCGCGGGGGTGGTGGTCGCGGCGAACGTGTTGGCCACCTGCATGATCGTCAGGTTCCGGAAGTTCACCTTCTCGGATGCACACGCCCACAGTGCCGCCGCCGCGCCCACGTACGTCAGCGCGGACACCGCGAGGCCCAGCAGTGCCCACCACCAGTTCGCGGTGCTCAGTTCGGAGAAGAACGCGGGCACGGTGCTGATGAACGGGTAGGCGACGTAGACCAGGGCGACGAGCAGCACCATCTGGATAAGCTGGCTGCGGCTGAACCTGGTGATGGTCTCGGCCCGGATGCGATCGGCCCCGGTCTGTCCCTTCACCTCGTCGCGGGCACTCGACATGACTGTCTTGACGTCCGGCACGGACTGCCGGAGGCGTTGCGGCATGGCCGATTTCGACAGCCGGGCGGATGCGTCGAGCACGGCGTCGCGGCCGAACGTCTCGATGGCCGAGGTGACCGTGGGTTCGGCGCCCCACAGCGCGGTCGAGGTGACGAGCAACTGCGCGACGTCGGACTGGAGTTGGGTGTCCGACGCGCCGTACTCGGCGTTGCCGAATCCGCCGAACAGCGCCGTGTCGTCGGAGACCGTGATCGCGACGGCACGCAGATCGCCGTGGGAGATCTGGTGCTCGTGCAGTCCCCGCAGCGACGTCCACGCGGCCGCGACGGGGGCGGCCCGGCTCAGCACCTCGCCACGGGCCTCGCTGTGCGCGTACAGCGTCCAGCCCCGGTCGAGTGCGGCCACCGCGAGCGTCCTGGTGTTGGACAGCCCGAGGTCGTCGACGGCGATCGCCATCAGTGCCCGGTGTTCGACGGCACGGCGCATCGACGTCTGCAGGGGTGCCGTCTCGTCGTTGCGCAGCGTCAGGAACCGCCACAGCTGCCGGAGTGCCCCGCCGCTGCGCTGATTCGGCCCGTACAGTTCGACGACCGCGGACGAATCGCCGTCCATGCAGTCGGCGGACAGCACCAGCGGTCCTGGCCCCGCGGGTCGCACGACCCGTAGCGCGGACACGGTGCACGCGCGGCGGCCCAGCGCGCGGACGGCTCCGACGAGTGGCACCTCCAGCGCGGGTGTTCCGACGATCAGCACCGTCAGCGCGCCGACGAACCATCCGACGGACAGCCCGAGCAGTGTCCGTGCCGGTACGACGGCGCTGACGACGAGGTGGATGGGCACGAACGCGAGCAGCAGCGTCCACCACCAGCGGCGCCAGCGGGCGGGCACCCATGGCCCCGACACCGTGAGGACGGCGGCCAGCATCGCGATCCAGCGCGGGTCGTCGAGGAACTGCGACAGGGTCGTGTTCAGCCGGTCGGACAGGTCGAAGTGCCAGCGCGGTGCGGCGATGCCGTTGGCGGTGATCGACAGCGCGAGGATCGCGATCAGCCCCGCCGCCGCGTAGGCGCCGAGCAGCTTGTACTGCCGCGTGACGATCAGCCCGATGAGGATGACGAACGGCAACGCCATGATGGCGATGCCGTAGACGAGGTAGACCAGGTTGGACTGGGTGGGCGTGAGGACGCCGACGATGTCGGAGATCGATCGTTCCAATGCCACCCAGTCCCGGCGGGTGACGAGCGAACTGGTCACGATGACGACGAGGAAGACCAACGCGAACGTCAGCCGCAGGATGTCGTTGGTGCGTCGGTGCAGCGGTTGCAGCAGGCTGCCGGAGACGATGATGTCCCGGCCGTCGACGCGCATGGCCCCCAGCTTCCCCGGCCCGGCGCCGCGCAGCCGCGCGAAACGCCGCTCAGCCGGCAACGGCGGGCCGTAGGAAGTCGCCGGTGATCGTGACGGCGGGCGTGGACGTGTCGCCGCCCACGACCAGGGTCGCGAACGCGATGTCCCCGACGATGCCGGCAAACCAGCCGTGTGAGCTGGTGTTGTCGCCGAACTCGGCGGTGCCGGTCTTGCCGCCCAGGCCCGGCACGTCGCGCAATGCGGTGGCGGTGCCGTCGGCGACGGTCTGGGTCATCATCGCCCGCAGGCTGTCGACGACGGTGGGCGGGATCGGCTGGGACTGGGTGTCCGCGGTGGTCTTCTCGTCGACGACCAGGGTCGGTGTGATCGTGGAGCCGTGGCCGAGACTGGCCTCGGCCACGGCGAGCCCGAACGGGCTGACGGTCACGGTGCCCTGGCCGATGCCGTTCTCGACCTTCTGGGCAGGGGTGTCGGCGTTCGGCACGGTGCCGGTGATGGTGGTGAGGCCGGGGACGACGTAGTCGACGCCGATGCCGAAGAGCTTCGCCATCTTCGGCAGGGCGTCGGCGGGTAGTTCGTCGGAGAGCACGGCCATGGTGGTGTTGCACGACTTCGCGAAGGCGGTCGTCAACGGCACCGTGCCGAGGTCGAACTCGTCGTCGTTGGGGATGGTCCGGTTCTCGACGGTGACGCGGCCGGGGCAGGCCTGCGGGCTGTCGGGTGTGGCGATGCCCGCCTCGAGGGCGGCCGCGGTGGTGATGGTCTTGAACGTCGAGCCCGGCGGGTAGGAACCGGAGAAGGCGATGGGGCCCTGCGCGTTCGCCGCCGCGTTCTGCGCGGCGACGAGGATGCCGCCGGTGCCGGGGGAGATCGCGACGATGACCGCCGGGCGGGGTTCGGTGGCGACGGCCTGCTGCGCGAGGAGTTGCATTCGGAGGTCGAGGGTGGTCCGGACGGGTGGCGTGTCCCTGGGCGGCGTCGAGGCGAGTTGGTCGGTGGGTCGGCCCTCCTCGTCGACGAGCATCACCGACCACCCGGCGGCCGCGTCGATCCTCTGCTGCCAGATCTCCTGCAGACCGGCGATGGCCGGTGATGACAGGTCCCGGTTGTCGGTCAGCAACGCACCCTGCTCCGCGACGGTGACCCCGGGGATCTGCGCCAACTGGTCCCGCACGACGTCGAGGTCGGTCTTGCGCAGCCGGACGACGGTGACCGCGTCGTCCTGGGTGCCCGCGAACTGCTCGGCGATGGTGGCGTCGGTGATGGTGGGGGCGAACTGCTGCAGCAGCGGTGCCAGTTGAGCCGCCGACGCGAGGTTTGCCCGGGTGAGGGTGACGACGCCGACCGTCTGCCACGACATGAGCGGTTGGCCGTCGCGATCGGTGACCGGGGTCAGGTAGTTCTTGTCGTCGCTGTACTGGAACGTCTTGCCGGGCGCCAGGTCGGGGTGCAGCACCGTCGGTGTCCACTGCACCCGCCAGTCGTCGCCCTGCTGCGTGGCGGTGGCGTTCACGTCGTACCGCAGGCTCTTGTCCGGTCCGAACGTCCACGTGTAGGTGAGGGTGGCGCGGTTCTCGTCGTCTCCCGCCTCGGCGGACTGGACGGTGAGGGTCGCGTTCTTGCCCATCCCGTCGAACATCCACGTGATCACCGGTGCCGCCGCGTTCGGGTCGCTGGTGTCGGCCGCGGCGGCTCCCGCGTCCTTGCGCTGCACCGCGTCGGCGAATGCGGCGAACGCGTCCTGCGGACCCTTGCCGCCGAAGAGCGAGCACCCCGCCGAACCAAGGAGGAGGGCACACAGCAGCAGGGTCGAGAGGCAGCGTCGAGTCATGTCCTCCCGAGGGTAACGACGCCGACGCCTCTCACCCGGGTGGCGCGACCCGGGTGTCGGGGGTCAGGAGCCGGTCGGTGTCAGCGGGTCGCTTCGGGGACGGACCGTCCCGGCCTGCCCGCGACCAGGTAGGCGGCGACTGCCAGCGTGCTGGTGCACAGCATGACGATCGCGGCGGGGACGGCGGTGTGCTCGCCGGCGATGCTCACCAGCGGTGAGACCGCTGCGGCGACGCCGAACTGGAGGGCGCCCAGCACGGCCGAGGCGGTCCCGGCGGCTCGCGGCGCCGCGCCGAGCGCCAAGGCGGTGACGTTGCCGAAGACCAGGCCCATGCTGCCGACGATCACGAGCAGCGGGAGGGCCAGCCATCCGGCGGGGACGCCCGACAGCGACAGTGCCAGCAGCACGACCGTGGCGATGGAGATCGACGCGACGCCGACCGCCGCCACCCTGCGCACCTCGACCCGCGACGCCAGTCGCGCCGACAGTGCGCTCATCGCCAGCAGCGCAAGCGCATTCACACCGAACATCGCCCCGTACTGACCGGCGCTGAGACCCATCATGGTCTGGTAGATGAACGGTGAGGCCGAGATGTAGGCCATCATCGTCGCGAAGGCGCCGCAGAACGCGAGTGCGTGACCCAGATACGCCCTGCCGAGGAGGTCGCGCAGCGGGGATCCCAGCGTGGACCGTGACTCGCGCAATGCCGCGCGGCGGTGTTCGGTGTGGGTCTCGCGGACGACGAGGAGCACGGCGAGCAGCATCAGGGTGGACAGGACGAGGATGACCGCGAGCGCGCCGCGCCACCCGATCGGCCCGACCAGGAAGCCGCCGGCCAGCGGTGCGATCACCGGCGCGACACCGCCGACGATCATCATCAGGCTGAATGCCCGCGCCGCGGCCTTGCCGGTGGCGAGGTCGGCGATGATCGCGCGGCCGATCACCATGCCCGCGGCGCCTGCGACGCCCTGCGCGAAGCGGGCGCCGATCAGCACCTCCACGTTCGGCGCGAACACGGTTGCGGCACTGGCGAGTACGCACACCGCCGCGCCGGCGAGCATGGGTCGGACCCGGCCGTAGCGGTCGGACAGCGGGCCGAACAGCAGCTGTCCGACGGCCAGGCCGAGCAGGAAGGCGGTGAGCGTCAGCTGCACGGCGGTCGCGGACGTGTCGAGGTCGGCGACCATGGCCGGGAAGGCGGGGAGGTAGAGGTCCGTCGCGAAGGGTGCGACCGCCGACAGCAGGGCCAGCGTGACCAGCAGGGCCGGCGTGATCGCCTGGGTGGCGTTCGGCCCGGTCCGCGTGGGTGCGGGGTGGGCGTCGAGCGGGGTGTCCACGGGCACGGAACTCCTCGAGTAGTTATCAAAGGATATTTATTAGACTACAACCATTTTGCTAGGATGCACCAGATGAGCGCGAGCGACGATGATCACATCGACGGCAGGTACGCAGACCTGGCCGACGTCGTCCTGGCGCTCGCCCGCACCATCAGCGCGGACGCGCACGCCGACCCCGGGGTCGTCGACCTCACCGCGACGGAGATCAACGTGATGCGCTTCGTCGATCGCCATCCCGGTGCCTCGCCCAGCACCGTCGCGGCGGCCACCGGCCTGCATCGGAGCAATCTCAGTCGTGCGCTGCGCGACCTCGAGGCCAAGGGCATGATCGACCGGGTCGCCGACGCGGCCGACGGCAGGCAGGCCCGACTCGTCCCCACCGACCGGGCGGCGCGCAATCTCGCACGGCTGCGCGCGAGTTGGTCACGGCTGCTGTCCTCGGCGGGTGCCGACGACGACGACCTCGGGTCGGCCCTGCGCCTCCTGACCCGGCTCGAGACCGGGCTCGCGCGCTCAGCGCAGCGTGAAACCGGCGTCTAGCGGCCACGACGTCCCGGTGATGAACCGCCCCGAGTCCGACACCAGCCACGCCACCGCCGCCGCGATCTCCTCGGGTGCCACCAGGGCGATGGGCAACGCGTTCTGCTGGGTCCCGAGCCACGGGTCGTTGGCCGCGGCCAGCGCCATGGTCGCCTCGTTGAGGATCATGTCGGTGGCCACTCCGCTGGGGTGAATGGTGTTGACCCGGATGGAATGTGGCGCCAACTGCATGGCCCAGCCCTGCATGAGCGCCACGAGCGCGCGCTTGGACGCCGCGTACGCCTGCAGGCCCGGACGGTCGGTGCCGGACGCCTTGATCCCCTGGGTGGAACTCGTCAGCACGATCGATCCGCCGCGTCCGCCGTCGACCAGCGCGGGGATGCAGGCGTCCACGGTGTTCCACACGCCGACGAGGTTGACGTCGACGATCTCGCGGAACGTACTCCGTCGGTCGTCGGCGTCGGTGACGCGAATGATGCCCGCGTTGGCGATGACGACGTCGAGGCGGCCGAATTCGGCGAGTCCGTCGGCGACGACCGAGTCGACGGCGTCGACGTCGCGAACGTCCGCCTGCCGGGCCAGGATCCGCCGACCCAGGCGTTCGACGAGTTCCACGGTGGTCGCCAGGTCGTCGGCGGTCGCCCCGTGGTAGTCGGTGGAGTCGAACTCCGCGCAGACGTCGAGGGCGATGACGTCGGCGCCCTCGCCGGCCAGTCGCACCGCGTGCGCCCGACCCATGCCGCGGGCGGCACCGGTGACGAAGGCGACCTTGCCGTCGAGAGTGCCCGCCGTCACGACGGCCTCGGGAAGTCGACGTCCTTCGTGACGGACTCCCACTCGTCGATCGAGGCGGAGAACGCGGCGAGCTTGTCGCGCACCGCCTTCAGGACGTCGCGGCCGAGCAGCAGGCGCAGCGGCGGTTCGTCGAGCGTGGTCACCATCAGCACGGCCTCGGCCACCTTGCGTGGATCGCCGGGCAGGTGGTTGGCGAACTCCTTGATCAACGTCTTGCGGGCACCGACGTTCTCGTCGTAGGCGGAGATCGGGGTCGACGACTCCCACATGGACCGGGCGGCCCAGTCCGTGCGGAAGGCGCCCGGCTCGATGGCGGTGACCTTGATGCCCAGCGGCTCGACCTCCTGGGCCAGCGCTTCGGTGAGCGCCTCGAGCGCGAACTTCGTCGACGAGTAGTAGGCGTTGGGCGGATTGGCCACCAGACCCGTCATCGACGAGATGTTCACGATGTGCCCGGACCTTTGGGCGCGCATGCCGGGCAGCACGGCTTTGATCGTGTCGACGACCCCGAAGTAGTTGGTGTCGAACAGCTTCCGGACGAGATGGTCCTCGCCCTCCTCGATCGCCGACAGGTATCCGTTGCCGGCGTTGTTCACCAGCACGTCGATGCCGCCGAACGCGTCCTCGGCGGCGCGGACCGCCGCGGCGATCTGGCCGGAGTCCGTGACGTCGAGCGCGACGACGACGGCGCGGTCGCCGAAGTCGTCGGCGAAGTCCGACACCGACTCGGTCCGTCGTGCCGTCACCACCACGGAGTGACCGGCGTCCAGTGCGGCGCGCGCGATCTCGCGACCGATTCCGGTGGAGCATCCGGTGATCAACCAGCGGGCCATGTCAGGCCGTCCACTCGGGTAGGCGGCGCAGATAGGCCGCGCGACGGTCGGCCAGTTCGGTCTGCCGTTCGGACGGCGACACCCGGCGCAGGCCGGGCACGTCGCGCTCGAGGTCGTCGAGTCGGACCACTCGTCCGCGGGCACCCAGGTCCTCGGTCGGACCTTCCGGGCCGAACTCGGCCATCCGCAGCGTCAGGATCCCCTCGGTCATCCCGTCGGAGTCGATCCAGTTGGCGACGCCGGGGTCGGTGGGGGAGATGACGTAGGTGTACCCGCCGTCCTCGCCGGCGACCGACTGTGCCTTGTTGAGGCTGCCGGTGCGGTCGACGACGTCGAGCGTCGTGCCCCAGACGTTGCTCAGCGGGACCGTGAAGTACTCGGCGCCACCGTCGTGGACGTCGACGACGAACGCCTCTCCCGGAGCGAGGTCGAATCGTCCCATCACGTAGACCTGGTTGCGCATCGCGCCCACCGTGTCCGCCGACCACGCGAGGTCGAACTGGTTGGGCGCCATCTTGTACACGCCGTGGCTGAGCTTGCCGGTGAAGTTCGCGAAGTACGCCATCATGTCGGCGGTGGCGTCGGCCTGCTCGTCGACGGTGCGTGCCGGTCGAGTCGGTGCGCCACCCAGTCGACGAACCGACAGGTGGTTGGGGTCGTCGCGGCCCCAGTCGAGGAGGACGTCGCGGATGTAGAACTCGCGCGCCTCCGGCGTCGACTGGACGTGGTTCGGTCGATCGCCTGCGGGGTCGGAGTCCACGGTGACGGTGAAGCCGCCGTCGGAGTCGACCTCCATCGTCCGTCCGTCGAGGACCGCGACGGTACCCATGTTCGCGTCCCAGAGGGTGAAGTAGTTCTCGGTCATCCGGTGCTCGCCGACGCTGCCGTGGATCTCGTAGCGCTCGTCGCCGGAGATGGGGATCACGCGGTAGACGCTGTCGGGATTGTCTATGCCCCAGCGTGATCCGGGGATGCGACGGCCGTCCAGGGGGTGGCCCAGGCGGGTGATGCAGCTGACCTTGGGCCGCAGCTCGTCCTGATTGGACGACCAGACGGCCGCCGAGAACATGACCTCGGCGAACGCCGCGTCGAAGCACGACCGCATCTGGTCCGACGCCTTCGCCCGGCCCAGCCAGGTCTCGGCGACGCTGCGGTAGGCGGCCGTGACCGTCGGGTGCTCGATCAGTTCGAGCGCCGCGATCTCCTGCTCGTGCTGTGACGCCGTCGCGACCGGGTGATCGTCGTGCGGATTCATCGTCGTCTCCTCGAAGAGTGTGCAGCGGTGCGGAATCGGGCGTCGTAGGCGGTGAAGCGGTCGTCGATCATGCCGTCGGTGAGGCCGAAGTCCGATGCGGTGTACGGCGCTCTCGCGGGTTCGCGTGGCCGCTCCTCGAGCCACCGCCGCATCGCGGCCTCGGCCTCGGCGGTCAGGGGTACGCCGATCGCGTCGTAGACGCGGCGCACCTGACCGATCGGATCGGCGACGGCGTCGGCGAAATCGACGTCGGTGCATCGCCGGGCCTCGTCGGACCAGGCGTCGCGCGCTGCCATCGCGCGGTCGTTGGTCCAGGCCATGCGCCCGAGCCACTGCGCGCCGACGCGGTCGCGGTCGACGTGGTCGGAGTGCATGGCGTGCAGGGTCGCGTTCAGACCCGCGCCGGACGGGATGGTCTCGCGGGGATCGCGGTGCATGTGCACGACGTGCAGGTCGGGGAACCGTGTGCGCAGGGTGTCGAGGTAGCCGAGGTGCGCGGGAGACTTGAGCACCCAGCGCCGTGCGGTACCACACACTTGCTTCTTCTGCCACTGCAGGAATTGGAGCATCCGGTGCAGGTGGTCGTAGGCCGGCGTGAAGTCCTGCTCGTCGAGCCACGCGCGGTAGGTCGGCAGGTGCGCACCCGACTCGGGGACGTGGGACAGGAATGCGTCGGACAGGAAGACGATCTCCTCTTCGGGCTCCCTGGCGTACATGGGGTGTATGGCGAACAGTTCGGGGGCCATCTCCCGCGTCGTCGACTCGCGCTTCTCGCTGATGGCGATGCGGGGATCCTCCAGTCCGGACCACCGGTGGTCGAGCTTCGGGGCGACCTCGACGACCTCCCACCCGTACGCGCAGTGGAAGCGACGGTCGGCCGCGAGCAACCGCTGCAGCAGTGTGGTGCCGCTGCGCATCATGCCGACGACCACGACGGGCGCCACGATCCGCTCGTCGGCGATCTCGGGGTGACGCCGGAACCACTCCTGGGCGCGCAGTCGCATGCGCAGACCGTGGACCAGACCGGAGCGCAGGATGTGTCCGCCGACGTCGGTGAGGTCGGCGACCGTGTAGTCGTCGGTCAGCACCGACAGCGGCGTCTCGAAAACCGTTGTGCCGAAGTCTTCTAGGCCCTCCTTCGTCTGCGCGGCGTTCATCAGCGTCCGGGCGTCGAAGGGATGGCGCACGCGGTCAGAACTTCAGATGCCGGGTGGTGTCGCCGACCTGGTCGACGTACATGGTGCGGGAGTCGAACCACCAGGCGCCGTCGATGCGGTGGAACGTGTCGCGGTAGTGGCCGGTCACGATGATCTGAAGCGGCAGGTCCGGAGTCGCCTGTGTGACGCAGTAGTAGGCGCTGCCGTGCGCCGTCTCGAATCCCTCGTCGACGTAGATCTGGACGTTGCTGGTGAAGTGCTTGGTCTTCGGGGTGCCGTCGTCGTACAGCCGGGTCGCCATCTCGTACATCTGGCGTACGCGGGTGGTGCCCTCGAACACCGTCTCCGGCGGACCGTCCTCCATGCCGCAGATCCGGCCGTGCGCGAACAGTTCCGCCACCCCGTCGAGGTCGCCCGCGTCGATTCTGTCGGCGTACCGGTACACCAGGTTCTCGATATCACGGGCGTGATCGGTCACGCTGCCCCCGCATCGACGTCGACGTCATTTGCCGTAGACAACCAGTCGACCTGACGGATGTCAACGGTGCGCGCGGGTCAGCCGGCGTCGCTCCTGTCGAGGACCCAGCGGATGCCGCCGACGAGCGTTCTGCCTGCGACGCGGACGGCGGTGGCTTCGACGGGGGGAAGGTAGGGCAGTCGCAGCGGTGCCCGGGCCCAGGCGGGCAGCATGGCCACCGAGGTCGCCGCCAGTACGCCGTAGGGGGGCCTGGCGAGCAGGGGCAGCGGCGGCGTCAGCAGCAGGAACTTCGCGGCGTCACGGGCGGCGGCGGTGCCGTGCAACTCGGGCCGGTAGTCGGCGATGCGTTGCTGCAATTCCCGCTCGGTGCGCGGCGGGTCGGGCACCCCGAGAGCCTCGGCGACGCGGGAGGTGTCCGCCACGTACCCGTCGCGCCCCTGCTGATCGAGCGGGTTGGCCCCGTACCGCTGGTGGGCCAGCAGGAAGCTGTCGATCTCCGCGATGTGCACCCACTCCAGGAGGTGGGGGTCGGACGCGTCGTACGGACGTCCATCGGCGGCGATGCCGCGCACCCGGTGGTGGATGCCGCGCACCTTGTCGACGGCGCGCTGCGCGTCCGACGCGGGCCCGAACGTCGTGACGGCGAGGAAGGTACTCGTGCGCTGCAGCCGTCCCCACGGATCGCCGCGGTAGTCGGAGTGGCCCGCGACGCCCGCCATCGCCAACGGGTGCAGCGACTGCAGGAGCAGCGCGCGCAGTCCGCCGACGAACATGGAGGCGTCGCCGTGCACCCGCCGAATCGGGCGGTCGTCGTCGAACCAGCGGGGACCGGGGGTGTCGTGGATGCGGGCGCGGTTGGCCGGGCCGTCGGGGCCGGCGACCATGCCGAACAGCCGCTGGCTCAACCCCTCGCGCACACTGGTCAAACCGGGCAGGGTCACGTATTCGACAGTACGCGCGCGGTTGCCGGGTGGGACGTCGGTCGCGCCTCAGCCGTACCGCGTCGCCAGCGTCCTGCGGTGCTCGGCCGGTGACCCGTAGAGGGATCGATTGAGCGTGGCGCGCTTGAGGTAGACGTGCACGCCGCTCTCCCAGGTGTAGCCGATTCCGCCGTGCAACTGCATGGCCTTGCCGACGACGTCGACCGCCATCGACGTCGCGTAGGACTTCGCCATCGCGCTGGACGTCGACGCATCCCGCCCGGTGGCCAGGTCCGCGGCAGCCGCCGCCACGAGCTGCCGGGCCACGGCGATCTGAACCAGCATGTCCGCGCAGGCGTGCTTGACCGCCTGGAAGGATCCGATCGGTCGGCCGAACTGGTGGCGCACGCTGGTGTAGTCGACGGTCCGCGCCAGCATGGCCTCCGCAAGTCCGAGGCTGTCGCAGGCCACGGCCACGGCGGCGCGCTGCAGGATGACCCGACCACCGTCCGGCAGTGGCCACGACTGCGCTATCCGGGACCCGTCGGCGATGACGGCGGCGAGCCGGCGGGTCTCGTCCACGACGGGCTGCGGCGCGACGTCGACACCCGTCGCGATCATCACGGCGTCGCCGCCGACCAGCAGCAGGTGGTCGGCGCCGTCCGCATCGGGCACGAACTCCGCCCTGCCGGAGACGACGCCACCGTCCGCGATGAAACCCGTGGCGACCGAGGCGGTCTCACCCGCCGCGAGCCGCTCGAGGAGGTCGTCACGTGAGTCGGTGGGGGACAGCTGGGCCAGGACGCCCATCGCCAGCGTCGACCCGAGGTAGCGGGTGTCGGCGGCGGCGCGGCCCAGTTCCTCGAGGACGATGGCGGTCTCGACGAAGGACGCGCCCGAGCCGCCCCGGTCCTCGGGCGCCTCCAGGCCGGTCCACCCTGCGTCGACCACCCGGCGCCAGTCCGGCGTGCCGTGGGAGAGGACGTCGCGTGCCACCGCACGCAACTCGTCGTGGAGGTCACCGAAGTCGGTCACGTCGCCACCGGATCCCGCGGCAGCCCGAGGCCGCGTTCGGCGATGATCGTCCGCTGGATCTCGCTGGCCCCGCCGGGAATCGTCCACTCCCACGAGCCGATGAAGTCGAGCACCCAGGCGCCCGATTCCCAGCCGCTCGACATGGGCTTGGTCAGCACGGCGTGGGCGTCGAGCCCGCCGATCTGGACGCCGAAGTCGGTCATCCGTTGCAGCAGTTCGCTGTAGAACAGTTTGACGATCGACGGGTCCGCCGGCCCCACCGCGCCGCCGTCGTGTCCCTCGACGACGTCGCGGCACAACCCGCGAAGACCGCTGATCTCGATCTCGAGGCGGGCCAGTCCGTCGCACACCACCGCGTCGTCGAGGGGTCGGGTTCCGTCGGCACGCGTCCGGCCGCATTCCTCGACGAGCCACCGGAAGCCCGCGTTGCCGAGCCGCTCCGCCAGTTCCAGCATCGTCATGCCGCGCTCGGCGCCCAGCGTCGCCTGCGCCACCTGCCAGCCGCCGTTCTCGGTGCCGATGAGGTTGGCCTCGGGAACGACGACGTCGTCGAAGAAGACCTCGCAGAAGTGCGAATCGCCCACGGCGTTGCGGATCGGCCGGACGTCGATACCGGGTGATGCCATGTCCAGCAGAAAGTACGAGATGCCCTTGCGCTTCGGGGCATCCGGGTCGGTGCGAGCGAGCAGCAGGCACCAGTCGGCGTGCATGCCGCCGCTGGCCCAGAGCTTCTGCCCGTTGACGACGAACGCGTCGCCGTCTCGTCGGGCCGTGGTGCGCAGCGCCGCGAGGTCGGATCCCGCCTCGGGTTCGGAGAAGCCCTGCACCCAGATCTCGCCGTCGAGAATGGCAGGCAGGTGCCTGCGGCGCTGCTCGTCGGTGCCCGCCACCAGCAGCGTCGAGGCCGCGTGGTGGATGCCCACGAACGCCAACACGAGCCGCGGCGCATCGTGGGCGGCGAGTTCCTGGTACAGCACGATCTGTCGTCCGACGGACATCCCGCCGCCCCACTCGGCCGGCCAGTGCGGGACCGCGAAATCCGCGGCGTGCAACTGGGCGAACCAGTCCTTCTGGAAGGCGACGAACCGTTCGTCCGTCGCGCCGGTCTGGGCCGTACGCCACTCGGCGGGAACGTGTTCCGCGCACCACTGCCGCACGTGGGCGCGGAACTCCGCCAGGTCCTCGGTGTCTTGCTCTTCGCGCGAGCGCTCATCGGTGCTCACCGCGCGGCCTCCCGTTCCGGGGTGTACAGGCCGGCCAGCCCACGCCGGTCGATGCGCGCGGTCAACTGGTCGCGGGTCGCCGACAGGCCGAACGGTAGGCGCCGCGGCGGCTGGCTGTAGCGCGACAACCACGACAGGGTGGTTTCGTCGCAGAACCCGACGGCGCCGTGCAGTTGGTGCGTCACGCGGAACACGATCTCGGCGGCCTCGAGTGCGGCCATCCGCAGAGCGAGGGCGTCGTCCAGGGCGTCGGGGCTGCCGGTGCCGACGCTCCACAGCGTGTACTTGGCGAGCACGTCCAGACCCGCCCGCTCGACCTCCGCGTCGGTCAACTGGAACTGGACGCTCTGGAACCGCGCGAGCGGCTGGCCGAACTGCTGGCGCATCTGGACATGGGCGATGGTGAGGTCGATGGCCCGGTCCAGCATCCCCAGCAGCGTCCAGCACGGCAACGTCAGCGCCAGGGGCAGATCCGAGATGCCATCGGCGTCCAGCGGCTCCAGGTCGAGGGTGCTGACGAACGCCGGTCCGGGATCCGACACGCCGGTCACGCGATGCCGCGTGCCGTCGGAAGCGACTGCGATCCAACGACCTTCGAGGCCGCCGATCGCCGCCGACGGCCGCGTCGAGGACACCACCAGCAGACCGTCGGCGTCGAGCCCCGTCGGCACGGCGAGCCGTTCGGCGACCGGGTAGGGCAGCGCCCAGTAGCCCGCGCTGCGACAGAGGGCGGCGGCGGCCTCGAGGGAATCCGCGTCCTGCGCCGGTTCGAGGTCCCACGCCCCGAGGTCGGCGAGCACCGGTCCGGCGAGCGCCTCGCGCGCAGTGGGATCCACTTCGGCACGCTGGAGCAGGTCGTCGCCACCGGCGGCCTCGAAGGCACGCCGCGCCGCGACGCCGAACTCGATGGCTTCGGGGCTGAGGTCGACGTTCATCGTGCCGCCAACAGGTTTCGGGAAAGCAGAATCCGCTGCATCTCGATGCTGCCCGAGGACACGGTGGAGGCCTGTGAGTACTTCCAGTGGTCCTCGACCTCGCGTCGGAACACCTCCGCGACACCGGCCGTCGTGACGGGCAGGTCGGCGGCGATCTCCGTCAGGACCTCGGCGCTGTCCTGATCGAGCTTGGTCACCGCGATCCGGTAGGCCGCCGCGTCGGTCGGCGTCACCCGACCGGTCGCCTGCAGTGAGACGACGCGGTAGGCGAGGAGGCGGGCCCGGCGACAGTGGGTCAGCATCCGTGCCCATCGGCCGCGGAGTTCGGCGGGCAGCGAGTCCCACCGGTCGCCGAGCGCGCCGGGCGCCATGTGCAGCAGGCGTTCACAGCGCGCGTAGCGGGCGATCCCCACGCGTTCGAAGGCGAGCACGTTCTGCACGATCGACCACCCGTCGTCGACGGTGCCGAGGACGTCGGCCTCCGTCACGCGTAGGTCGTCGAAGAACACCTCGTTGAGATGGTGCGGTCCCATCATGCATCCGATGGGGCGCACCGTGATCGCGGGATCGGACATCGGGACGAGGAAGATCGTCAGCCCCTGCTGCTTCTTCTCCCCGCGGGTGGTGCGGGCCAGCAGGAAGCACCACTGCGCCATGGTCGCGTAGGAGGTCCAGATCTTCTGTCCGTTGATCCGCCAGCCGTCGCCGTCCCGCGTGGCGGTGGTGCGCAGCGACGCGAGATCCGAACCCGCCTCCGGCTCGCTGAAGCCCTGGCACCAGATCACCTCCCCGCGTGCGATCGGTGGCAGGTGGGTGCGCTGCTGCTCTGCGGTGCCGTGGCGCATCAGGGTGGGGCCGACCCAGTTGACGCCCATGTACTGCGCGCCGCGTGGTTCGTGGTGGGCCCACATCTCCTCGCGGACGACCGTCTGCTCCCATGCCGACGAACCGCGTCCACCGAACTCCGGCGGCCACGACATGCACAGCAGCTCCCGCTCGGCGAGCAGCCGGCAGAACGCCTGTGCCGTCTCGAGATCGGCGGGGTCCGAGGTGAAGGCGCCCAGGAAGTCGTCCGGCACGTGCTCGCGCACCAGGTCGCGAAGCTCACCGCGCAGCGTCGTCGCAGCAGCGGTCATTTCGAAGTCCACGGCTCGATCGTAGGGCAATCCTTATAAGGATTGCTAGCATTGGATCATGACGCCTCCAGGGCACACCCCGCAGCAGCGGATCGCCGAGACGGTCGCGGCCGAGTTGCGGGAGCGCATCCTCGGCGGATCCGACGCCGATCGGCTGCCCACCCAGGACCAGTTGGTCAGGGAGTTCGGGGTCAGCTACCCGTCGGTGCGGGAGGCGTTGCGAATACTGGAGACCGAAGGCCTCGTCACGGTGCGCCGGGGCAGCGTCGGTGGCGCCGAGGTGCACCGTCCCGACCAATCGTCGGCCGCCTACCACCTGGGCCTGGTGCTGCAGGGCGCCCGCGTGACCCTGGGGGATCTCGCCGAGGGTCTGCTGCGGCTCGAACCGCTGTCGGCCGCGGAGGTGGCGCGTCGGCCGGATCGGATGACGGCGGTGGTGCCGGTGCTGCTGGCCAACGTCGAGGCGTCGGCGGAGGCGGTGTCCGACGGCGTCGCCTTCACCCGTACCGCGCGCGAGTTCCACGATCTGCTGGTGGCATTCACGCCCAACGACACCATCCGCTACGTCGTGCGGAGTCTGGTCGCACTGTGGTCGGCGCAGGAGCAGCAGTGGGCTGCCCTGGTCACCCGCCGCGGCGAGTATCCGTCACCAGCGGAGGCTCGGGGCGCGGTACGCACCCACCGGAGGTTGGTCGAGGAGATCGCCGCAGGACGTGCCGACGAGGTGCAGCGCCTCGTCCGGCGGCATCTCGCGGCGACGCAGGCGGTCCTGCTCGAACGCTTCGCCGGTGACGTCGTCGCGGCCAGCCCCGCCAGGACCGCGCGGGTCCGCGCCTGATCGACTCGAGTCAGTCGCTCGCGGGCAGCGGCTTGGCTTCCTTGATGGACAGGGGCGTCGTGCCGATGCTGAGGGTGCCCTTGCCCGCCTTGGTCACCAGCACCTCGGCGCCGCCGTCGTCGACGTAGCGCTTGCCCATCAGGTTGCCGCCGGCCAACGAATCGTCCAGCGACAGAGCGGCGTCGGCGTCGTCCCCGATCGGAATCATGGGCGCGCCCCCCGCCCGCAGGTCGTCGAGGCCGTCGGCGCTGCGCACCACGATCACCTGGGTGTCGCAGACCTGGCTCTGCAAGCGGCTGCCGTTCTTGATCACAGTGACTCCTTCGTCGTCGCGTTCAGTTCACCGACCAGATCGCGGCGCAACACCTTGCCGGTCGCATTGGTGGGCAGCTCGTCGCGGAACACCACCCGGTCGGGGGTGCGGCTGCCACGCAGTTGGGCGCGGACGTGGGCCCGCAGGTCGTCGACGTCGGGATCGGCGCCCGGCTGCGGGACGACGACGGCGACGATGATCTGACCCCACTCGGGATCGTCGGCGCCCACCACCGCGCAGTCCCGTACGTGCGGATGCTCGACGAGGACGTCCTCGATCTCGGCCGGCGCGATGTTCTCCCCGCCGCGGATGATGGTGTCGTCCGAGCGGCCGCCGATGAACAGGTAGCCGTCCGCGTCGAGATGGGCGACGTCCCTGGTGGGGAACCAGCCGTTCTCGTCGAGCACCGAGCCGACCCCGGTGTAGCGGCCGGACACCTGCTCGCCGCGCACGAAGAGTTCGCCCGGCTCGCCGGCGCCGAGCACGGTGCCGTCCTCACCGCGAATCTGCACCTCGATGCCGGGAACGGGCTGGCCGACGGATCCGAGCCGGCGGATTGCCGCGTCGTCGGCGGCCGACAGGGCGGCGCGGTGGTCGTCGGGGGTCAGGACGGCGATGGTCGAACTCGTCTCGGTCAGGCCGTAGGCGTTGACGAAGCCGACGTCGGGCAGCAGCGAGAGCGCCCTGCGAACCAGGGGGAGCGCGACCTTGGAACCGCCGTAGGCAAGGGTGCGCAGCGACGGCAGCGCCACCTTGTCGGCGTCCAGGATGGTGACGATGCGGTCGAGCATGGTGGGTACCACGGTGGCCGAGGTGACGTTCTCGGTGCCGACCAGACGGATCCATTCGCCAGCGTCGAAGTTGGTGAGGTACACCATCTTCCGGCCTGCGTACAGGTTGGACAGCGCGGCGCTGACCCCGGCGATGTGATAGGGCGGGACGCAGATCAGCGCGGCGTCACCGGGATCGGCCGCGCCGAACTCGACGGTGCCGGTGATGTAGCTGGTGAGGTTCGCGTGCGTCAGCTCGACGGCCTTGGGAGTGCTCGTCGTCCCCGAGGTGAACAGCACCACCCCGACGGCGTCGGGATCGGCGAACTCGGCGACGGGCTCGGCCGTGCGCGCCCCGTCGAGGAACTCGGTGGAACCCAGCACGCGATAGCCGTCGCCGACGGCGTCGCGATACTCGTCGTCGACCACCACCAGGGGGTCGGGCAGCCGGTCGAGCAGGGCCCGCAGGCCATCGGCCGACAACCGGTAGTTCAGCGGGGTGACCGGGACGGCGGCGCGTGCGGACGCGAACAGCAGCAGCGGCAGCATGGCCCCGCCCGTGCCGACGTAGGCCACGTGCTGGGCGCCGGATCCGGTGATGATCCCCGCGCCACCGTCGGCCAACGTACTCAATTGCTCTGTGGTGAGCCGGATGTCGTCGGCCACCACCGCCGTCCGATCCGGATCGGACGAGGATGCCATCTCCAGCAGCAGCGAGATACTCATGACTTGTCCAGGAAGATATCCCACATGGGGTCGTCGCCACCGCCGTACGGGGACAGGTCGGTCACACCGGCGGCGGCGAGGACGTCGGCGTCGACGAAGCACTGGCCGTTCACCTCGGCGGCGGTCCTGGTGAGGATCGCGACCGCGGCGTCGGACATGACGTCGACGCTGCGCGACCGCGCGACGAGTTCGTCGCCCGCCCGAAGGTTGGTCACCGCCGACGTCGCGATGTAGGTCTGTGGCCACAGGCAGCTGAAACCGATGTCGCTCGTGGCGTACTCGCTCGCCCAGCCGAGCGACAGCAGGGTCATCCCGTACTTCGACAGGGTGTACGACGGATGTGCGCCCAGCCAGTGGGCACTGAGGTTGAGCGGCGGCGCAAGCGTCAGCACGTGGGCGTGGGGCGACCTCCGCAAGTGGGGCAGCGCAGCCTTCGTCAGGAGGAAGGTGCCACGGACGTTGACGTCCATCATCAGGTCGAACTTCTTCGCCGACAGGTTCTCGGTCGAGTCGGTGGCGATGGCACTGGCGTTGTTCACGACCACGTCGACGCCGCCGAAGCGTTCCACCGCCGCATCGACCGCACGTGCGACGTCCTCCTCGTTGCGGACGTCGCCGACGACGGCGAGGCCCTTGCCGCCGGCGGCCTCGACCTCGGCGACGGCGGTGTGGACGGTCCCGGGCAGCTTCGGATGGGGCTCGGACGTCTTGGCGAGCAGGACGACGTTGGCCCCGAGTCGCGCCGCACCGAGCCCGATGGCCAGGCCGATCCCACGGCTGCCGCCCGACACCACCACGGTCCGGTCGGCCAGCGGGTGCTGATCAGTCACGCGCGCTCACACCCCGCTCGTCGGTTCCCCGTCATGACCCCTCCTCGGTGGCATCGATGATACGCGAATGACAGTGGCATTCTCATTTTTGGCAAGTGTCATGCTCGCACATCCCACAGGTGTCCTGGTTAGCGGATACGAGACCTCGGACCGATCCGGCCCGGACGACGACCGATACCGCTCGATCCATGGTGTTTCCGCTGTGCGGTATTGGCATTCTCATTTTTAGCAAGTACGTTATCGACTGATGAACGACGCCGTCCGGACCCCGTCGGGTCTCCCACTGCAGCCCGTCTACGGTCCCTCCGACCGTTCGGGCGAGCCGCCGGCGCCCGGCGAATACCCCTTCACCCGCGGCAACTTCGCGTCCGGGTACCGCGGGAAGACGTGGACCTTCCGCCAGTATTCGGGCTTCGGGACCGCCGAGGAGTCGAACCAGCGATATCGCTATCTGCTCGGTCAGGGCGGCACGGGGCTGTCGGTCGCCCTGGACCTTCCCACGCAGTGCGGGTACGACTCCGACGACGCCGAGTACGGCGAGGAGGTCGGCCGGGTCGGCGTGGCCGTCGATACCCTCGCCGACGCCGAGATCCTGTTCGACGGCATCCCGCTCGATCAGATCAGCACCAGTTTCACCATCAACGGCACTGCCGCGATCCTGCTGGCCTTCTACGTGGCCGCCGCCGAGAAGAAGGGCGTGCCGCGGGAGAAGCTCACCGGCACGATCCAGAACGACATCCTCAAGGAGTACGCGTCCCGGGGGACCTGGATCTGGCCGCCGGAGCCGTCGCTGCGGCTCATCGCCGACACCATCGAGTTCTGCGCTGCCGAGGTCCCGCGGTTCAATGCGATCTCGGTGGCGGGAGCGCACTTCCGCGATGCCGGCGCCAACGCCATCCAGGAGATGGCGTTCACACTGGCCGACGGCGTAACCTATTGCGACACCGTCGTCGAGCGCGGCCGGATGACCATCGACAAGTTCGCGCCGCAGATCTCGTTCTTCTTCTACACCCACGGCGACTTCTTCGAGGAGATCGCCAAGTACCGGGCCGGACGGCGCCGCTGGGCCACGATCGTGCGGGAGCGGTACGGCTCCACCAGTGACAAGGCGTCGATGTTCCGGTTCGGCTGCGTCTCGGGTGGGGCGTCGCTGTATGCGCCGCAGGCCCAGAACAACCTGGTGCGCGTCGCCTACGAATCCCTGGCGTCGGTGCTCGGCGGCGTGCAGTCGATGTTCACCGCCGCCTGGGACGAGCCGTTCGCGCTCCCCAGCGAGGAGTCGGCGACGCTGGCACTGCGCACCCAGCAGATCCTCGCCTACGAGACGGGGGTGGCCAAGGTCGCAGATCCGCTCGGGGGGTCCTACTTCGTGGAGGCGCTCACCGACGCCACCGAGGAGAAGATCGTCGAGATCATGGCCGACCTCGAAGCGCACGGCGGCATGGTGCGCTGCATCGAGGACGGCTACCTGCAGGGCCTGATCGCCGACGAGGCCTACAAGATCCACCGCGAGGTCGAGTCCGGCGAGCGGCCCGTGGTGGGCGTCAACAAGTTCGTCGTCGACGAGCCGGCGCCCGACCTCGCCACCTACGAACTCGACGCCGAGGGTCGTGACCTCCAGCTCAAGCGGCTGGCCCGGGTGAAGGCCGAGCGCGACGACGTCGAGGTGAAGGATGCGCTTGCAGCGCTTGCCCGTTCGGCGGAAGGCGACGACAACCTGATGCACCGACTGATCGACTGCGCCAACGCGTACTGCACCGTCGGCGAGATGGTCACCACGTTGAAGTCAGTGTGGGGCGAGTTCCAGCAGCCGGTGGTGTTCTAGTGAGCGACACCGCCTCTCCGGCGCGCGTACTCGTCGCCAAGCCAGGCCTCGACGGACACGACCGTGGCGCGAAGATCGTCGCGCGCACGCTGCGCGACGCCGGCTTCGAGGTCATCTACACGGGTATCCGGCAGCGGATCGAGGACATCGTCTCCATCGCACTGCAGGAGGACGTCGCGCTGGTCGGGTTGTCGATCCTGTCGGGAGCGCACGTCGCGTTGACCGCACGGACCGTCGACGCCCTGCGGGCCGCCGACGCGGGCGACATCGCCGTCGTCGTGGGTGGCACGATTCCGGGCTCCGACGTGCAGAAGCTGCTCGATGCCGGTGCCGCAGCGGTGTTTCCGACCGGCACGCCGCTCGACACGCTGGTGAGCGACGTCCGGGCACTGACGGAGAAGGCGCGACGATGACCGGCCGATTGTGAGCCCACTGCGGAATCTCACCGGAATCGTCGCAGTGGCGTCACGCTCGCGGACCGAGGAACTGGAGTACGCATGAGACTGGGCGTGATGATCGGGGCCGAGCGCGGCGACATGGCGCGCAAGGTGGCCAAGCTGGTGGCCGACGTCGAGTGGGCCGACGCCGCGGGCATGGACACCGCGTGGATGCCGCAGGTGCCCGACGACTTCGACTGCCTGACGATGGTCGCGCTGATGGCGGCGCACTCGTCGCGCATCGAACTGGGCACCGCCGTCGTTCCGCTACAGGCTCAGCACCCGATCGCACTGGCGCGCCAGGCACTCTCGGTGAACGCCGTCGCCGGTGGCCGGCTGGCGCTGGGGGTCGGCCCGTCACACCACTGGATCATCCGGGACATGCTCGGGCTGCCCTACGAGAAGCCGGCCGGCTACACCCGGGACTACCTCGAGGTGCTGAACGCCGCGACCGCCGGACCGGGTGCGGTGGACGTCGAGAACGACTCGTTCACCGTCCACAACCCGACCGCACTGGGCGTGGCGACGCCGATGCCCGTCCTGGTCGCCGCGCTCGGACCGGTGATGCTGCAGATCGCCGGCGCGCACGCCGACGGCACGGTCCTGTGGATGGCCGACGAGAAGTCGATCGGCGACCACATCGCACCCAGGATCACCAAGGCCGCCGCCGAGGCGGGCCGCCCGGCGCCGCGCATCGTGGCCGGCATCCCCGTGTGTCTGTGCGCAAACTCCGAGATCGACGCCGCCAAGGACCGGGCCAATCGCATCCTGGCCGAGGCCGAGACGTCGCCCAACTATCAGAAGCTGCTCGACCGTGGCGACGCGCGCAACGTGGGAGACCTCTGTGCCGCGGGTGACGAGGAGTCGATCCTCAAGCGCTTCAAGCAGTTCGCGGACGCCGGCGTGACCGACCTGTCGGTACGGCTGCTGCCGATCGGCGACACCCGCGACGAACTCGTCGCGTCGAAGTACCGCACGCGCGAGGTGATCGCCGAGCTCGTCAAGGCCGTCAAGTGACGTCGGTGGGCCCGCTTGCCGGCATCCGCATCCTCGAGGTGGGCGTCATGCTCGCCGGTCCCTACGCGACCATGATGCTGGCGGATCTCGGCGCCGAGGTGATCAAGGTGGAGCCACCCGGCGGCGAGATCTCGCGTCAGGTCGGGGCGAGTTACTTCGCCAGCCTCAACCGCAACAAGCGGAGCGTCTGCCTCGACCTCGCCTCCGACGACGGACGTCGGCGACTCGGCGAACTCGTGACCGAATCCCATGCGCTGCTGGTCAACATGAAGCCGTCGGTGATCCGCAAGCTGGGCCTGACGTACGAGGCGCTGTCGGAGTTCAATCCGAAGATCGTGTGCGTCGCGCTGACCGGCTACGGCCTCGACGGCGGCGACGATCCGGCGTTCGACTACGTGGTGCAGGCCGCCACGGGGGTGGCCGCGATGACCGGTGACCCGGACGGTCCTCCGACGCTGCCGGGGTACTCGTCGGCGGACAACTCCACGGGTCTGACCGCGGCGCTGGGTCTGCTCGCGCAGATCGTGTCGGGACGCGGTGGTCAGGTCGACGTCTCGCTGCGCGACGTGATGCTCTCGCAGCTGAACTACCGCGCGTCGGCGTACCTGAACGATGGGGTGGTGCCGCGACGGCATCCGCACGGCGCGCACTCGTACTACGTTCCGGCGCAGCTGTTTCCGACCAAGGACGGCTACCTGGCGCTCTTCATCACCCACGACGGCTTCTGGAGGTCGTTCGCGCAGGAGGCCGGCCTCGGCGGTTTCGGACTGATGGCGGAGCGGTCGGCGCGCCGGGACGAGGTGCTGGCGCTGGTGACGGTGGTGCTCGCGACGGATACCGCCGTCGGCTGGCAGGAACGGCTTGCACCTCTGGGGATTCCCGCGGCAGCCGTCCGGTCACTACCCGAGGCGCTGGAGGCGACGCCCGACGCGGTGGTCACGGCAGGCGACTTCCGTCTGGTCGGGGGCTCGGTGAAGGTGGCCGGGTACGAGCCGGAGTACCGGGCCGCACCCGAACTCGACGAATACTCGGCTCAGTCTCAGTCGTCGTAGGAGACGTAGACGTCCGTGGTGTCGGGGACCGCCTGGCAGGTCAGTACGTACCCGTCCTCCACCTCGTCCTCGTCGAGTGCGTCGTTGACGCGCATCGTCGCCCGGCCCTCGACCAGCTTGGCCATACAGGTGCCGCAGTTGCCCGCCTCGCAGGAGAAGGGCGGTCCCATCCCGGCACGCCGGGCGGCTTCGAGCAACGTCTCGCCGGGCACCATCTTGACCGACGCAGTCTTCCGGTCGAGGAGGATCTTGACCTCGCCGGCCTCGCCCGACGGCACCGGATCTGCACCCATCACACCCACTCCTGGTATTGAGATTCTGTTCTTGCGAGAATACTATTCTCCATTATTGATAGGCTATTCTCAACCAACGTCTGCGAGCCATCGTCCACTGTCGGGCGACCAGCGGGAAGGGCCGAGCAGTGACCGAGACCGCCCTCCTCGCATACGGCGACCGGCAGTACACCCGCGCCGAACTCGACGCCCTCACCAGCGGCATGGCAACCATCCTGGAGCAACGCGGCGTGCGTACCGGTGACCGGGTGGCGTTGATGTCGTCCAACCGGCCCGAATTCGTCGTCGCGATGCAGGCCATCTGGCGCCTCGGCGCGGCCGTAGTGCTGCTCAGCACGTCGTGGAAACGCGCCGAGGTGGACCACGCCCTGGCGCTGACGACGCCGTCGCACGCGGTGGGCGACAATCCCGTGCTCGCCGAGGCCATGCCGATGCTCGACCTCGACTCCCCGGTCACCCCGGGCCGTCGCGAATTCGACACGCCCGCGCCCGGTTCGGACGCACTGTTCGTCTTCAGTTCGGGCACCACCGGCATGCCCAAGGCCGTCCGGCACACGCATGGTGGCTTCGCGGCGGCCGTCGCACATTGGCGGGCGGCGTTGGGGCTGACGCCGAACGACCGGATGCAGATCCTGACGCCGCCGTCGCACATCCTCGGACTCCTCAACATCGCCACCGCCTTCGACGCCGGGGCATGGATCCGGCTGCACCCCCGCTTCGACGTGGAGACCATGTTGCGGCACATCGAGGCCGACCGCATCACGATTGAGATGGCCGTGGCGCCCATCGCGCTGGCGCTGGCAGCACATCCCCGCCTCGAGGACTACGACCTGTCGTCACTGCGCTACGTCGTGTGGTGCGCGACGCCCGTGACCCGAAGCGTCGCCGACGAGGTGACACGCCGGGCGGGCGTCACCTGGGTGACCGCCTACGGCGCCAGCGAGCTACCCGTGATCACGTGCAACGTCCTGGACGGCGCGGAACTGGACACCGTCGGCCGAGCCGTGCCCGGGGTCCGGCTGCGCATCACGTCGCCGGAGACCGGCGAACCCGTGCCGATCGGAGACGACGGCGAGATCTGGGTGTCGTCGCCCTCGGCGATGGCGGGTTATTTGCCCGACGACGCCACCGAGTCCGCCTTCGTCGACGGCTGGTACCGCACGGGCGACGTCGGGCACCTCGACGCCGACGGCTGGCTGCGGATCACCGACCGATCCAAGGAGATGATCAAGGTCCGCGGATTCCAGGTGGCGCCCGCCGAGATCGAAGCGGTGCTGCACGGCCATTCCGCCGTCGCGGACTGCGCGGTGTTCGGGGTGCCCGACCCGGTCAGCGGCGAGGCGATCGTCGCCGCCGTGTCTCGTTGCGGTGCAGTCGAATCAGACGAGTTGACCGGCCTCGTCGCCGATTCATTGGCGTCGTACAAGCGACCGAGCCGGGTCGTCTTCGTCGAGGAGATCCCTCGACTTCCCTCCGGAAAGGTGTTGCGCCGAGTGCTGAAGGACCGCGTGATGAGCGACTCCGCCAAGAGCGAAGCGATCTGATGGACGTCCGTCTGACGTCCGAGCAGCGGCAACTGCGCGACGCTGCCGCCAAACTGGCAGACGACCTCGGCCCCGGGTCGGTCGCCGACCTCGACGACGGTGGCCGCGTCGCCCGACTCGAGAAGAACGTCGACGCCACGGGTTGGCGGACCCTGCGCTCGGACGAGGCGTCGGGAGTCGAGGTCGCCATCGTGGCGGAGGAGTTCGCCCGAGGCTTGGTCGACGTGCCCTTCGTCGGACCGGTGCTGGCCGACGACCTGTCGCGACGGCTCGGCCGCGAGGTGGCCGTGCCTCCGTCCGATGGACCGTCGATCGATCTGACGCACGGCCTGGCCGGTGTGGCGGAGTCGCCGGTGGAACTCGGAGACCTGGCCGACGAGGACGCCGCCCGCTGGTACGCGCTCGCCCTCGCCGCGACGACGGCCGATCTCGTCGGTGCGGCGCGGGGAACGCTGGCGCTCGCCACCGAATACGCGAAGGTGCGCGAGCAGTACGGCGCGACCATCGGCTCCTACCAGGCGGTGCGACATCTGCTCGCCGAGAGCCTGGCGCTGATCGAGGGTTCGATCAGCGTGTTGCGGCACGCCGCATGGGCCGTCGACGAGCTGCCCGTGGTGGAGGCGGTCGAGGCGGGCAGGGTCGCGAAGATCTATTGCGCCCGTTCTGCTCTCACCGTCTGCGAGACGTCGATCCAGGTGCACGGCGGCATCGGCAACACCTGGGAGTGCCTCGCGCACGTCTACCTGCGTCGCGTCCTGACCGCCACCGAGACGTGGCCGGTGAAGCTGGAGGAGTTGACCGTTGGACTTTCGTGACTCACCGGAGGAGGCCCAGTTCCGCGCGAAGCTGCGCACCTGGTTGCTCGAGCAGAAGGGCATGTTCCCGACCTCGGGGGACGAGTACTGGGCGGCGCAGGGTCGGTGGCACCAGGCGCTGTTCGCGGCGGGGTTCTTCGGGACCACCTGGCCCGCCGCCTACGGTGGACGGGACCTGCCCGCGGTCTACGACGTCATCGTCGACGAGGAGATCGCCAAGGCCGGCGCACCCGCACGTCCGAGCCTCGGGTACCTGGTCGTCGGCCTCAGCCATCACGGCAGTGAGCAACTGCGCCAACGGTTCCTGCCCGGCATGATCGACGGGTCCGAGCGGTGGTGCCAGGGCTTCAGCGAGCCGGGCGCCGGGTCTGACCTCGCGTCGCTGACGACGACGGCCGTCGCCGACGGGGACGAGTACGTCATCCATGGTCACAAGATCTGGACCAGCTACTCCGACGTCGCCGACTGGTGTCTGGTCCTCGCGCGGACCGACCGGGACGTGCCCAAGCACAAGGGGATCTCGGCGTTCATCGTGCCGATGCACGAGGAGGGCATCGTGCAGCGACCGCTGAAGATGATCAGCGGTGTCACCAAGGAATTCGGGCAGGTCGAGTTCGACGGTGCGCGGGTGTCCGCCGACAACATGGTCGGTGCTCCCGGCGACGGGTGGAAGCTCGCCATGACGGTCGTCAGCCACGAACGCGAGCCGTCGACCCTCGGGTTCTCGGCGCGCTACGGAAAGCTGGTGCGGCAACTGGCCGGCCGGGTCGACGGCACGCCGCCCGACGAGTTGTCGTGGGCGTGGGTGCAGACCGAGATGTTGCGCCTGCACGTGCGGCGGCGTCTGTCCGAGCAGTTGGACGGGATCGTGCACGGGCCGGACGGTTCGCTGGACAAGCTGCTGATGACGTGGGTCGAGCAATCGGTGGGACATGCGACGCTCGCGACCCTCGGCACCAGCGACGAGGAACTCTTCGGCGCCTACCTGTACAGCCGCGCGCAGAGCGTCATGGGCGGCACGTCGCAGATTCAGAAGAACATCATCGCGCAACGCATTCTTGGATTGGGAGCCTGACGTGTACGACATGCCGGACGAGATCGACGTCAAAGCCGATGGCGCGTTGCGGATCATCACGCTCAACCGCCCCGATGCGCTGAATGCCGTCAACGACGATCTGCACGTCGGGCTCGCCAAGATCTGGGAGGCGCTCAACGAGGACGCCGGTGCGCGCGTCGCCGTGATCACCGGAGCGGGCCGCGCGTTCTCGGCGGGCGGCGACTTCCACTACCTCGACGAGTTGCGCAGCAATGAGGCGTTGCGGCAGAAGACGATCAAGCACGGTCGGGACCTCGTCATCGGCATGGTGAGGTGCCGCATCCCGGTGATCGCCGCGGTCAACGGGCCGGCCGTCGGCCTGGGTTGCAGCCTGGCCGCGCTGTCGGACATCGTCTACATGGCAGAGACCGCGCACTTCGCGGATCCGCACGTGCAGATCGGGCTCGTCGCCGCCGACGGGGGACCGCTGGTGTGGGGCTCGCAGATCAGTCTGCTGCTGGCCAAGGAGTTCGCGCTGACCGGCGTGCGGATCAAGGCGCCGCGGGCTCTCGAACTCGGTCTCGCCAACCACGTCGTCGCCGATCCACTGGCCGAGGCCATCGCGGCGGCGAAGAAGATCCTCGAGCTGCCGCAGCAGGCCGTCGAGGCCACCAAGCGTCTGATGAACATCCAGCTGGAGCGTTCGGTGATGGCGTCGCTCGACTACGCCAACCTCGCCGAGTACGTGTCGTTCGGCACCGCTGACTTCAACCGCATCGTCGACGGCCTGATCGCGAAGGGCTAGGGGCCGACCTCCGGCGAGCGTGCGTGTCTGCAGACGACACGCCGGTCCTGAGCGGGAGTTTGCGCACGCTCGCGAGGATGGGCACGCGGTCGTGTGCCGTCGCCCCGGTGATCACGGCGGCAGCCAGCCTCACCGACCGTGCGCTAACTCGGGTTCTAACTCGGCGTGTCGGCCGCAGACACGCACGCTCGCGGAAGACGTTGAGGCGCTCAGGCGGGCAGGGACTCGGAGCGCTGGACGGTTCCGGTGATCCCGGAGGCGTCCTGGCCGGCCAAGAGCACGGCAGCCCTGCCCATCGCCTCGGGCGGCTCGACCATCTCGGGTGGGATCTCCATGGCCATGCCACCGGCCTGCCACCCCTCCGTGAGGACGACGCGTGACGGGCTCAGGCAGTTGACGGCGACGTTGTCACCGCGAAGGTCCGCGGCCAGGCCGAGGTAGAGGCGTTCGGCGGCGGCCTTCGACACCCAGTAGGCGTTGGCACCGGAGTCGACCATCCCGACGCCGGTGGTCGTCACCGCGATCAGCGATCCGCCGGCGCGCGCCCGCACGTGCGGGATGACGGCCTTGGTGACGAGGAAGACGCCGGTCAGGTTCACGTCGAGGCACAGCTGCCAGCGTTTGAGCGGGGTCGACTCGATGGGGCCGAACCACAGCACGCCCGCGTTCGCGACCAGCACGTCGATGCCGCCGAACTCGGTCACCGTCGCTGCCACCGCGGCGTCGACCGACTCCTCGCTGGTGACGTCGCACGCCACCGCGAGCGCCCGCCCGCCGGCGTCGGTGATCTCCGCGGCGACCGAGCCGATCGTGCCGGGCAGCTTGCCTCGCTCCTCGGAGCGCGCAGCCACCGCGACCGCTGCGCCCGCGGCGGCGAGGTGGCGGGCCACCGTCGCACCGATGCCGCGGCTGGCACCGGCGACGAACGCAACCTTGCCGTCGAGCGGCCCGCCCGTCGTCACGGGATCACC
Organism: Mycolicibacterium sediminis; assembly: GCF_010731735.1. Taxonomy (GTDB): domain Bacteria; phylum Actinomycetota; class Actinomycetes; order Mycobacteriales; family Mycobacteriaceae; genus Mycobacterium; species Mycobacterium sediminis. Next base: position 5,337,670 of record NZ_AP022588.1, on the reverse strand, counting down.
TGGGTGGGAAGCGCAGAGCACCGTCGAGGCGGATGACCTCGCCGTTGAGGTAGTCGTTCTCGATGATGCTCTGCGCCAGCTGTGCGTACTCGGTCGACCGTCCCATCCGCTTGGGGAACGGGACCTGCGGCGCCCAGTACTGCTCGAGTTGATCGGCGGCCTTGCCGTACGCGGGCGTGTTGATCGTGCCGGGAGCGATCGACACGACGCGGATGCCGAGCGGGGACAGGTCCCGCGCCGCGACCAGCGTCATCCCCAGCACGCCGCCCTTGGCTGCGGCGTAGGGGAGTTGACCGACCTGGCCCTCGTAGCCTGCGATGGACGCGGTGTTGACGATGACGCCCCGGGCACCCTCCTCCAGGGGCTCGGTGGTGGCGATCGCCGCGGCCGACAGGCGCATCACGTTGAACACCGCCGTCAGGTAGAACTCGATGGTCTTCTTGAAACCGTCGAGGTCCAGCGGCGAACCGTCCTTGCCGACCAGTCGCCCCCCGCTCGCGGGGCCACCGTGGGTGTCCACCGAGATGCGTAGCGGCGCAAGGGCTTGCGCTTCCGCGATCGCGGCGTTGACCGACTCCTCGGACGTGGCGTCCGTGTGGACGTAGCGCACGCCCAGCTCGGACTCGAGTTCCCTGCCCTTGTCGTCGGCGACGTCGGCGACGACCACCTTGGCCCCCGCGGCGTGGAGGCGGCGGACGGTGGCCTCCCCGAGTCCACCCGTTCCACCGACGACGATCGCCGAGCTTCCTGCGATCTGCATGACGCCCTCCTTGCAACGTTGACTCTCGAAACGAGAGAATAACATTCTCATGAGGACGGGAAGGGGTATGCCGATGCGCCGCCGGAGCCATGCGCCGTCACTAGTGTGAGCGGCGAGATGACCATCGCCGAACTCCTCGCCAACGCGCACAACGGATCCACGCGTGCAGTCGGCCGCCTGCTCAGCCTCGTCGAGAGTGACCGGCGTGACGAGGTGCTGGCGCTGCTCGGTGACCGGACCATGCGCGTCATCGGCGTGACCGGTCCGCCCGGTGCCGGCAAGTCGACGACGATCGCCGTGCTGGTGTCGGCCTACCGGCGACGCGGGCTTCGCGTCGCGGTGCTCGCGGTCGATCCGTCGTCGCCGTACAGCGGGGGAGCGTTGCTCGGCGACCGCATCCGGATGGCCGCGCACATCGACGACGCGGACGTGCTGATCCGATCGGTGGCCACCCGCGGTCACCTCGGAGGACTGGCGGCCGCAGTGCCCGCGGCGGTGCGTCTGCTCGCCGACCTGTCCTACGACGTCGTGCTTCTCGAGACGGTCGGCGTCGGACAGTCCGAGATCGAGATCTCCGCAGTTGCCGACCCCGCCGTCGTCATCCTCAACCCCGGTGCGGGCGATGCCGTTCAAGCCGCCAAGGCTGGGCTGCTCGAGGTCGCCGACATCGTGGCGATCAATAAGGCCGACCGCGACGGCGCCGATCAGACGGTTCGCGACCTGCACGCCGAGACCGCCGCGCCGATCCTGAAGATCGTCGCCGCCCGCAACGAGGGCATCGACGAACTCGTCGAGGCGATCGAGGCGCACCACCGGGCGGACGACCCCGTGCGGCGGGCGGCCCGTGCGCGTGCGCAGATCCTGTCGCTGGCGCAGAGCGCGTTGCGCGCGCACGGTGGGCTCGACGAACTGGCCGGTGCCGTGGCCGAGGGTCGCCTCGACGTGTATTCCGCCACCCGCGCGCTGCTCTCCGATGCGGGCCAGGAACCGCCCGCCGGCCCGCCGGACGACCGCCTCGATCCGTCCTGACGGACCGATGAGAATGATCTTTCCGCTTTTCGCAAACCGTGTTGTACTGTTTCGTGAACGTATTCTTGATCCGCGATGTCTCAGTGCCGAGGAGCCCCGATGCAGAAGGCGATCGATCCGACGATCTCGACCTGGCCGGACGAGAGTCCACAGCTGATCGGCAGCACGTGCGGAGCTTGCGCGGCGACCGTGTTCCCGCGACAGTCGCACTGCCCCAAGTGCAGCCGGGCGCAGATGACCGACGCCCTGCTGCCGCGCCGCGGCACGGTGGTGGCCTGGACGACGCAGGGATTCCCGCCCGGAGCGCCCTACGCGGGGCCGACGGGCAAGGACTTCGTGCCGTTCGGCGTGGGCCTCGTCCAGCTCGGTGACGACATCCGCGTCGAGGGTCGGCTCACCGAGAACGATCCCGCCAAGCTCGGATTCGGCATGGACGTCGAGCTGACCTTCATCCCGTTCGCCACCGACGCCGAGGGCAACGAGATCGTGACGTTCGCCTTCCAGCCGATTTCCCGATGAGCGCTTGCGCGAAGAGCCACAGGTAAGGGGCACCGACATGACCAACGACGTAGCCATCATCGGCGTCGGCATCCATCCGTTCGGCCGGTTCGAGAAGTCAGCCGTCGAGATGGGCGCCGAGGCCATCCACGGCGCGCTGGCGGACGCCGGTCTCGAGTGGCAGGACATCCAGTTCGGCTTCGGCGGAAGCTACGAGGTCTCGAACCCCGACTCCGTCACGCGCCTGGTCGGACTCACCGGCATCACGTTCACCAACGTCTTCAACGCCTGCGCCACGTCGGCGAGCGCCATCCAGCAGACCGCCGACACGATCCGGCTGGGCAAGTACGACATCGGCATCGCGGTCGGACTGGACAAGCACCCGCGCGGCGCGTTCACCGACGACCCGGCCAAGCTCGCGCTGCCCCAGTGGTACGCCGAGAACGGACAGTTCGTCACCACCAAGTTCTTCGGGATGAAGGCCAACAAATACCTCCACGACCACAACATCAGCGAGGAAACCCTCGCCAAGGTGGCGGCGAAGAACTTCCGCAACGGGGCACTGAACCCCAACGCGTTCCGGCGCAAGCCGATCTCCGAAGAGGACATCATGGCGTCGCCGGTGCTCAACTACCCGCTGCGGCAGTTCATGTTCTGCGCGCCCGACGAGGGTGCGGCGGCCGTCATCATGTGCCGCGGCGACCTGGCGCACCAGTACACGGACAAGCCGGTGTTCGTGCGTGCCAGCGAGATTCGCACCCGCCGGTTCGGCGCCTACGAGGTGCATGCGACGTCCGCTCCGCTGGACGCGGATTCGTCGCCCACCGTCTACGCGGCGAAGGCGGCCTACGAGGCGGCGGGCATCGGGCCCGAGGACGTCGACGTGGCACAGCTGCAGGACACCGACGCCGGTGCGGAGGTCATCCACATGGCGGAGACGGGCCTGTGCGCCGACGGCGACCAGGAGAAGCTGCTGGCCGATGGGGCCACGGAGATCGGCGGCTCGATGCCGGTCAACACCGACGGCGGCCTCATCGCCAACGGCGAGCCGATCGGCGCGTCCGGGCTGCGGCAGATGCACGAGCTGGTCCGCCAGTTGCGCGGCGAGGCAGGAGAACGTCAGGTTCCGGGCAACCCGCGGGTCGGTCTGGCGCAGGTCTACGGAGCGCCGGGAACGGCCTCGGCGACCATCCTCTCGCTCTGAGTCGACGGCGCCACCCCGTCCGGTAACGCCGTTCTCCAAGGAATAGAGTGCGCTCCATGGCCGACTACCGCTTCGTCACCTACGAGACCCTCGACGAGGGCACCATCGCCCGGATCATGCTGAACCGTCCCGAGCAGCGCAACGCCCAACAGCGCGGCCTGCTGGTCGAATTGGGCGACGCCTTCCTTCGGGCCGAGGCCGACGACGACGTGCGCGTCGTGATCCTCGGGGGCAACGGGCCGATGTTCTCCTCGGGTCACGACCTCGGTTCCAAGGCGATGATGCAGGAGTACCAGCCGGGACCGGATCAGCACCCGAGCTTCCGCGAGAACGGGGCGACGCGCGCGGGCGCCGAGAAGCTGCTCCTGCAGGAGTGGCACTACTTCTTCGAGAACACCCGTCGCTGGCGCGATCTGCGCAAGATCACCGTGGCCTCGGTGCACGGTGACGTCTACGCGGCGGCACTGATGCTGATGTGGTCCTGCGACCTGATCGTGGCCGCGGACAACACGACCTTCGCCGACGTCGTCGGCACCCGCCTGGGGATGTGCGGCGTCGAGTACTTCGCCCACCCGTGGGAGTTCGGTGCGCGAAAGACCAAGGAACTCATGCTGACCGGTGATTCGCTGTCGGTCGAGGAGGCGTACGCCCTCGGCATGGTGTCCAAGGTGTTCCCCGCCGACGAGCTGGCCGACAAGACGCTCGACTTCGCGCGGCGGATCGCCAAGGTCCCCACGATGGCTGCGCTGCTCATCAAGGAGTCGGTCAACCAGACCCAGGACAACCAGGGCTTCCACAACTCCCTCAACGCCTGCTTCACGATGCATCAGCTCAACCACAGCCACTGGTCGCAGGTGCACGGCGGCGGGTTCCCGGTCGCCAACGAGTCCGACGGCCTGCCGAACTGGCGCGAGGCGCCGCCCATTCAGCCGTCGGTCAGGGACCAGCCCTAGACCGTCCGCGAGACTGCGGAAGATGACGGAGAACCGGCGAAATCCGTCACCAACCGTGGTGTCGGCGCAAGACTCTCACGTACTGAGCGCTCGGCCCGCCCGATAGCCGAACACCATCGCGGGTCCGAGCGTGCCACCCGCGCCGCCGTAGGCCTTGCCGGTGACGCCGGCCATCGCGTTGCCGACGGCGAACAGCCCGGCGATCGGTTCGCCCGACACGTGCAGGACCCGCCCGTCCCCGTCGGTGCGCGGGCCGCCCTTGGTGCCCATGGCGCCGACGGTCACCGGGACCGCGTAGAACGGCGCGGTGTCGATCGGACCGAGGGTCTGGAGCGCGGGCGAGGACGCGGAGGTGTCTCCCCAGTAGCCGTCGTATGCGCTCGATCCGCGGTGGAAGTCGGGGTCGTGTTCCTCGGCGACGGCCTCGTTCCAGCCGTCGAGCGTGCGTGCGAGGCCCTCGGCGTCGATGCCGGTCTGCTCGCCGAGTTCGGCGAGGTCGGCCGACTTGCGGAACCACTCGGGTGCCTCCGCGTCGGGGTCGACGCCGAGGAAGCCGTACTTCTTGAGGTGTAGCGAGTCGAAGACGATCCACGCCGGGTCGTTGAGGTAGCCGAACCGCGGGTCGAGGTGGTGGAACGGGCCGGCCATCGAGTTGTACTCTCCGGCCTCGTTGAGGAAGCGCTTGCCCGCGCGGTTGACGATGATGCTGCGCGGCCGGGTGCGTTCGAGTCGCACACTTCGACTGCGCGGGTGGCCGTCGATGGTGTCGCCGGGGATCTGGACGATCGGCACCCACCACGCCTCGCCCATGTTGGCGAGGTCGGCGCCGTGGGCCATCGCCATCCGCAGGCCGTCGCCGGTGTTGTTCGGCGGCGAGACCGGCCCGTGCATCGGACCGCGCAGATACGCCTCGACGAGCGTCCGGTCCCATTCGAACCCGCCGGTGGCCAGCACCACGCCGCGCCGCGCGCGGACGTGAACGTCGTTGCCATCGAGTGACAGTCGCACCCCTCCGATCCTGCCGTCGACCACCAGCAGCTCGACCGCCCGCGCCCCCGTGACGGGCTCGACGCCGCGGTCCAGGAGGCCCTTGAGCAGGCCGGCGATCAGCGCGGTACCCGCCACGCACGGCTCGGCGAGCGACGCGTCCACGTTGGCATGGATGCGTGCCCGCGTCTCGGCGTCGATGCCGACGTTGCTGAAGTCGACCGGGAAGGAGGTGATCCGCGAACCCCACTCGCCGAGGCGGGCGAGGTCGACGGGTCGGGCGTTGTGGGAGCGGCCGCCGGACGGGCGACCGCCGGGCAGTTCCGGCTTGTAGTCCGGGAAGCCCGCGGCGATCTCGAACTGCAACTCGCTGTGCGCTTCGACGAAGTCGAGCATCTCGGGACCGGTGCGCACGAAGGTCTCGACCAGGTCGTCGTCCATCGCACCGAGTGACTGCGCCTCGAGGTAGCGCATGGCGTCCTCGATCGTGAGTTCTCCGTCGGGGGAGCGGTGGTGTGCCGGTATCCACACGATGCCGCCGGACACCGCGGTGGTGCCGCCGACGGTGGCCGCCTTCTCGTAGACGGCGACGGTGGCCCCGCCCGCGGCAGCGGTCAGCGCCGCGGTCAGTCCCGCGCCTCCCGTGCCGAGGACGACGACGTCGACGTCGCGGTCCCACGTGAACTCCGAATCGGTCGCCATCGCAACCCCTTCCGTCAACCGAGGATGTTCGACAGCTGCCTGGCCGCCGCGATCACCGCATCGCGCCCCTCGATGAGGACGTCCTGGCGGTGCGAGATGAGGTTGATGCACGTCGGCGGCGACGGCGGCTTGCGCCGGACGGGCACGGCCAGACCGTAGGTATCGGGTTCGACCTCGCCGTGGGTGATGACCCAGCCCTGTTCCCGGGTCTGTGGCACCAGGTCCCGCTCGCCCGGCCGGGGCGGCATGCTGGCCAGCAGTGCGAGGCCCGCCGACCCGCGCTCGAGCGGGTAGCGGCTGCCCTCGTGGAACGACAGCTGATAGAAGACGAGCGTCGGCACGATGACCGCGACGGCCACCTGCTGGTCGCCCTCCGCCACGAGCAGTGACACCGTGGCGCCGAGATCGTCGGCGAGGGTCCGCAGGGTGGGTACGGAGAGCGCGCGCAAGTTGTTGTCGAACGATGCGCCGAGCACCGCGAGTGCGGCCGCCGGCCGATAGCGTCCGTCCTCGGCCTTCACGATGAACCGTTGCTGCGCAAGGGTGCTGAGCAGCCGGTAGGCGATGGTCCGGTGCACCCCGACGTGTTCGGCGACCTGTTGCGCGGTGATGCCGGCCGGAGAACTCGCCACGGCCTGCAGCGCCGACAGGCCGCGGGCCAGTGTCTGTGATCCCGCCGCGACCCTTTCGGCGGGTCCGCCGTCCTTGACAGACATCATCGCGGAAGTGATGCTCTATGGATAGTGCACATTGTTGTGCGATATTAGCACACATTGATTGCCGCACAAGAGAATGACATTCTCAACGGTGAGCCGGGAAGGGGCCTCGTGGCGGAGTTCGAAAGCGTGTGGAGCGATCTACAGGGCGTCCCCTTCTCGCAGGGCTTCCTGGACGCCGGAGGAGTGCGGACGCGCTACCTCCACGCAGGCGACGCGGACTTGCCGACGCTGGTGCTGCTGCACGGGTCCGGCGGCCACGCCGAGGCGTACGTGCGCAACCTGGAGGCGCACGCCGAGCACTTCTCGACCTGGTCGATCGACATGCTGGGGCACGGCTACACCGACAAGCCCGGCCACCCACTCGAGATCCCGCACTACGTCGAGCATCTTCTCGCCGTCTTCGACGCGATCGGCAGCGACCGGGTGCTGCTGTCCGGCGAATCGCTCGGCGGCTGGGTCGCCGCGCGCGCCGCGTCGGACCACCCCGACCGCATCGACCGGCTGGTGCTCAACACCGCCGGCGGATCCCAGGCCGACCCCGAGGTGATGAAGCGGATCATCACCCTGTCGATGGCCGCCGCGGAGGACCCGTCCTGGGAGACCGTCGGTGCACGCATCAGGTGGCTGATGGCCGACAAGTCCAAGGACTACGACGACATCGTCGCCAGCAGGCAGCGCATCTACCGTCAACCCGGCTTCGTCGCCGCGATGAGCGACATCATGGCCCTGCAGGACCCGCAGATCAGAGCGCGGAACCTGTTGGGACCACGGGAGTACGGTGCCATCACCGCGCCGACCCTCGTCCTCTGGACCAGTGACGACCCCACCGCAGACGTCAGCGAGGGTAACCGAATCGCCTCGATGATCCCCGGCGCGCGATTCGAGGTCATGCCCGACTGCGGGCACTGGCCCCAGTACGAGGACGCCAAGACCTTCAACCGGCTGCACGTCGACTTCCTCCTGGGGCGGACCGATGGCTGAGCGCGTCGACGTCCTCGTCGTCGGCGCCGGACCCGTCGGCCTCACCCTGGCCAACGTCCTGGGCGCACAGGGAGTCCGGACGCTGGTGGTCGACGAGCGCGACACCCTGATCGACTACCCGCGCGGTGTCGGCCTGGACGACGAGGCGCTGCGCACCTTCCAGTCGATCGGCCTCGTCGAGCGCGTCCTGCCGCACACCGTGCCCAACCAGATCCTGCGGTTCTACGACGGCAACCGGAAACTCCTCGCCGAGATGGCCCCGCCCGACGCACGATTCGGCTGGCCCAAGCGCAACGGCTTCGTCCAGCCCATGGTCGACGCCGAACTCCTGCGCGGCCTCGACCGCTACGAGGCCGTCGAGGTCGCCTGGAACACTCGGATGGAGTCGTGCACGCAGGAGGCGGACGGCGTGACGGTCGGCCTCGACGGCAGACCTCCCGTGACCGCCCGCTACGTCGTGGGATGCGACGGCGGCCGCAGTGCCACCCGGCGTCTGGCGAACGTGACGTTCGAGGGCACCACCTCGCCGACGCGGTGGCTCGTCATCGACGTCGCGACCGACCCCCTCGGGCATCCGAACAGCGAGGTGGGCGCGGACCCGGCCCGGCCCTACGCGTCGATCTCCATCGCACACGGAATTCGCCGCTTCGAGTTCATGATTCACGCCGACGAGACCGACGAGCAGGTCGAGCAGCCGTCCTTCATCACGCGGATGCTCGAACCGTTCCTGCCGCACCCGGACCGCGTCGACGTCATCCGGCACCGCGTCTACACCCACCACTCCCGCATCGCGAGCGCGTTCCGGACCGGTCGGGTGTTCCTCGCCGGCGATGCCGCGCACCTCATGCCGGTCTGGCAGGGGCAGGGCTACAACAGCGGCATCCGGGACGCGGCCAACCTCGGCTGGAAGCTGGCCGCGGTCATCAACGGGCATGCGGGGGACGCGTTGCTCGACACCTACGACGCCGAACGCCGCAAGCATGCGAGGGCGATGATCGACCTGTCGACCATGGTCGGACGGGTGATTTCGCCGACCAACCGGCACGTGGCGACGTTGCGCGACAGACTGATCCGATCGGCCTCGGTGGTACCGACCCTGAAGCGCTACGTCCTGGAGATGCGCTTCAAGCCGATGCCCCGCTACGACCAGGGTGCCGTCGCGCACCTCGACGGCGTCGCGCGCGACGCCACGTCTCCCACCGGGACGCTGTTCATCCAGCCGCGCGTGGACACCCGCACCGAGCAGAACGTGCTGCTCGACGACGTGCTCGGTACCGGCTTCGCGGTGCTCGCCTGGAACAACGACCCACGCCGGCTGCTCGGTGACGTGGCGTTCCAGCGGTGGAGGACTCTCGGCGCCAGGTTCGTCGCCGTGCGGCCGCAGACCCAGCTGCACTGGACCGGACACGACGACCCCGACGTCGTGATCGTGGGCGACCGCACCGGTGCGCTCAAGTCCTTCTTCGACGCGCACACCGAGTCGGTCCTCTTCGTCCGGCCCGACCGGTGCATCGCCGGCGCCTGCATCGCCCAACTCGCCCCCGAGATGAGCACCGCACTGTTCGGAGTCCTCCACGTGACGAAGGGAGGACCGCAATCCCATGAACACCGAGACGTCGCTGGCGCTGTGCTGCATGTCGCACAGCCCGCTGCTGAATCTGCCGGGACCGTCACCCGAACTCCTTGACGACGTCGAGGCCGCACTGACGACGGCGCGAGAGTTCGTGCGCGCCTTCGATCCCGAATTGGTGGTCATCTTTTCGCCCGACCACTACAACGGGTTCTTCTACCGCCTGATGCCGTCGTTCTGCATCGGCACCGCGGCCACCGGCGTCGGCGACTACGGCACCCACGCCGGGCCCCTCGACGTGCCCACGGACGTCGCGACCGCCTGCGCCGAAGCGGTCTGGGCGGCCGACGTCGACGTCGCGCTGTCGTCGAGCATGGACGTCGACCACGGCACAGTACAACCGCTCGAGACGCTCTTCGGCGCAGTCGATTCGGTGCCCGTGATCCCGATCTTCATCAACTCCGTCGCCACCCCGCTGGCCCCGATCCGACGCGCGCGGGCGCTGGGCACCGCCGTCGGCGACTTCCTCGCCACCCTCGGCAAGCGCGTCCTGATCGTGGGATCCGGTGGGCTGAGCCACGATCCGCCGGTGCCCACGCTGGCAACCGCGCCGCCCGCGGCGCACGGCCGCATCGTGCACGGCGAGCCGATGTCGGCCGAACAGCGCGCGGCCCGGCAGAGCGCCGTCATGGCGGCTGCCCACGACTTCGCGCACGGCGCGAGCGCACTTCGACCCCTCAACCCGGACTGGGACGACGCCTTGCTGGAACTGCTCGACACCAACCGCGTCGCCGACGTCGACGGCTGGACCAACGCGTGGATCGCCGCCGAGGCCGGAAACTCGGCGCACGAGGTGCGGACCTGGATCGCGGCCTTCTCGGCGATGGCGGCCCGTGGCCGGTACGAGACGGGTTCGCGGTACTACCGCGCGGCGCCCGACCTGATCGCGGGCTTCGCGGTGCGGACGGCGGTGCACGTCCAGTGAGCACCGACGCAGCCTTCGACCACGAGATCGACGTCCTCGTCGTCGGATCGGGCGGCGGCGGCATGACCGCGGCGCTGACGGCGAACGCCGACGGCCTCGACACGCTGGTGGTCGAGAAGTCCTCGCGGTTCGGTGGGTCCACGGCGCTCTCCGGTGGCGGCATCTGGGTGCCCGGCGCACCGTCGCAGCGCCGGGCGGGCTATACGCCCGATCCCGACGGCGTCTTCGACTACCTCAGGACGATCACCGGCGGGCTCGTCGGCGACGCGCGGTTGCGCCGGTACGTGGACGCCGCGCCGGAGATGATGGAGTTCCTCGAGCGGTCCAGTCCCTGGTTCGACTTCGTGTGGAAGCCGGGATATGCCGACTACTACCCAGAGTTGCCCGGCGGCTCCGAACGTGGCAGCACCATCAACGTGCCGGAGATGGACCTGCGGGCACTCGGCGACGAGGAGGCCAACATGCTGGCCCCGTTGGCGCTGGCGCCCAAGGGCATCTGGTTCGCCCCCAAGGACCTGCGGCTGTTCTACCAGGTGCGCCAGAACTGGCGCGGCAAGGCCGTGATGGTCAAGCTCATCTGGCGGATGGTCCGCGCGCACGTCTTCGGCGACCGCATGGCGGCCATCGGCCAATCACTGATGGCGCGGATGCGGCTGGCGCTGGCCGAACACGACGTGCCGCTGTGGCTGGACTCGCCGATGACCGAGCTGATCGCCGACGTCGACGGCCGCGTCGTCGGCGCCGTCGTCGAGCGCGAGGGCCGGACGCTGCGGATCCGGGCGCGACGCGGTGTGATCATCGCCAGCGGTGGGTTCGACCACGACATGGCGTGGCGGCGCGAGCACCTGCCCGAACTCGAGAAGGACTGGAGCTTCGGCAATCCCGCGTCGATGGGCGACGGGATCAGGGCGGGGGAGAAGGTCGGCGCGGCCACCGAACTCCTCGACGAGGCGTGGTGGTTCCCCGCGATGTGCTGGCCGGACGGCCGACTGCAGTTCATGCTCAACGAGCGGATGATGCCGTCGCAGTTCGTCGTCAACGGGGCCGGTGAACGGTTCGTCAACGAGGCGGCTCCCTACATGGACTTCGCCCACGCGATGATCGACGGGCAGCGCACCGGCGTGGACCACATCCCGTGCTGGCTGATCACCGACATCCGGTCGTTCCACCGCTACGTCGTGGGCGGCCACCTGCCGATCCCCAAGATCCCGTTCGCGCCGGTGCCGACCGGACGGAAGGTCCCCGAGGCCTGGCTGGAGTCGGGAATCGTCAAGCAGGGCGACAGCTTCACCGAACTCGCGCATCAGATCGGGGTCCCCGCCGCGACGCTGCGGGCGACCGCGGAACGCTTCAACGAGTTGGCCCGAACGGGTCACGACGACGACTTCGGTCGCGGGGACAGCGCGTACGACAACTACTACGGCGACCCGACACTGCCGAACCCGAACCTGCACCCGCTGGGCAAGCCCCCGTACTACGCATTTCAGATCATCCTGGGCGACCTCGGGACGTCCGGCGGGCTGCGCACCGACGAATTCGCGCGGGTGCTGCGCGACGACGACTCGGTGATCGACGGTCTGTACGCGACGGGCAATGCCAGCGCAGCGGTGATGGGCCGCAGCTACGCGGGCGCCGGCGCCACGATCGGGCCGGCGATGACCTTCGGGTACGTGGCCGCCCGCCACATCGCGGCCGAGGAATCCACGACGGTGCCCTACTCCCCATGACGTCCAACACCTATCGGAGGTAATGATGAAGATCTCACTGTTCTACGAGTTCCCGCTTCCCCGGCCGTGGTCGGACGGCGACGAGCACCAGCTCTTCCAGCACGGTCTGGACGAGGTCGAGGCGGCCGACAAGGCGGGGTTCTCGACCGTGTGGCTGACCGAGCACCACTTCCTCGAGGAGTACTGTCACTCGACCGCGCCGGAGATGTTCCTGGCCGCGGCGAGCCAGCGCACCAGGGACATCCGCCTGGGCTTCGGCGTCATGCACCTGCCGCCCCCGATCAACCACCCGGCGCGCATCGCCGAACGGGTCGCCACGCTGGACCACCTGTCCAACGGCCGGGTGGAGTTCGGCACCGGTGAGGGGTCCTCGGTCGCGGAGCTGGGCGGCTTCGACATCGACCCCGCCGACAAGCGCACGATGTGGGAGGAGGCGCTCGAGGTCTCCATCCGCTGCATGACCGAGGCGCCGTTCACCGGCTTCAAGGGCGAGCACGTCCAGATGCCCGCCCGCAACGTGATCCCCAAGCCGCTGCAGTCGCCCCACCCGCCGGTCTGGGTCGCGTGCACCCGCCCGTCATCGGTGCAGATGGCGGCCCAGAAGGCCATCGGCGCACTGAGTTTCGCCTACACCGGACCGGAGGCGCTGAAGGACCGCGTCGACGGCTACTACCGGACCTTCGAGGACGAGGGCGCGCCGGTGACACCGGCCATGAACCCCAACATCCTGGCCATCGGTGGCGACCTGTCGATGATGGTGGCGAAGTCCGACGACGAGGCCCTCAAGCGTCTCGGAACCGGTGGCGGCTTCTTCTCGTTCGGGATCATGCACTACTACCTCACCGGGATGCACACCCCCGGCCGCACCGGCGTCTGGGACCTGTACCAGGAGGCGGTCAAGGAGGACCCGACACTCGCCTACGGGCCGGGCCGCGGTGCCATCGGATCCCCGGACACCGTGCGCGAATTCCTGCGCGGCTACGAGGCCAGTGGTGTCGACGAGATCATCCTGCTGCTCAACCCGCGCAGCCACGAGGGCACGATGGAGTCCATCGAGATCATGGGTCGCGAGGTGCTGCCCGAGTTCATCGAGCGCGACGCGAAGGCCGTCGCAGCCAAGGCCATCCGGCTCGCACCGGTGATCGAGAAGGTGGAGGCGCGCCGTCGCCCGTCGGAGGCGCCGCTGTTCGACGAGACGTACGCGTTCGGCGGGCTGCCGACGGGCAAGGGCGGGAAGTTCACCGCCGGTGAGATCCCCGAGGCGATGGCAGAGATCAACGAGGGCCGGGTGAAGGCCGCCCAGCAGGAGAAGGACGCCCGGGAAGCCGTGAGTTCCGCGGGCTCGTGACGGCATCGGAGGATCTGCTGGGGTACGCCGGCCGGCGCATGGTCGTCACCGGCTGCGCGTCGGGTATCGGCGCGGCGCTGGTCGGTCAGCTCACCGGGCTCGGCGCCCACGTCGTGGGTCTGGACGTGCGGCCGCCCTCGGTCGAGGTCGACGAGTTCCATCCTTTGGACCTGTCGGACACGGCGTCGATCGACGACGCCGTCGTTGCGGCCGGCGGTCCGGTCGACGGTCTGTTCAACGTGGCCGGGGTGTCGTCCGGGATCAAGAATCCGTTGCGGGTGGTGACGATCAACTTCCTGGGCACCCGTCGGTTCACGGAGGGGATGATCCCGTCGATGCCGCCGGGTTCGGCGATCGCCGGCGTCTCGTCGCTCGCCGCATCGCGGTACCTCGAGAACGCCACGGTGACCGCGGGTCTGCTGGGCACCAAGACCATGCCCGACGGCGTGGCCTGGTGCGAGCGCAATCCGGATGCGCTCGCCGACGGCGGCTACCGACTGTCCAAGGAGGCGCTGATCCTGTACGGCATGGCGAACGTCGGCATGCTGGGAGCCAAGGGAATCCGCATCAACTGCACGGGACCGGGCGTCACGGACACGCCGATCCTCGATCAGCTGCGGGCCGCCTACGGGCAGGACTTCCTGGATTCCTTCCGGACCCCGCTGGGCCGGGTCGCGGGACCCGACGAGCAAGCCGCCGCGCTGGTCTTCCTCAACAGCGCCGCGGCGAGTTACGTCACCGGCCAGGTGCTCTGGGTGGACGGCGGTACGGTCGCGGAGAACGTGTTCGGCGATCTCGCCGACGCCCGCGCACTGACGGAGGGACCCGACCATGGCGACGCTTGACGACTTCCGCCGAGTCGCCGACGACGTCCGCAATTGGGGCCGGTGGGGAGACGACGACGAACTGGGCACGCTCAACCTCATCACCGCCGAGAAGGTCGCCGAGGCGGCCGCGACGGTCACGAAGGGCACGGTCATCCCGCTCGGCGGCGACTTCGGCTCGTCGGGACCGCAGGGGGCGTTCAAGTTCCGGCAGAATCCGGTTCACGTGATGACCGTCGACGGCGGTGACGCCGAGACCCTGGTCCGGTACGGCCCGCAGTGGCTGCGCAACGCGGTCGCGGCCGACGTCAGTGCATTCTTCGCCGACAATCCGTTCCGCTTCAACGACGACATGATCGTCATGCCGCTGCAGGCGGCCACGCAGTGGGACGCGCTGTCCCACGTGTATTACGAGGACAAGCTCTACAACGGATTTCCCGCCGACTCGGTGACCAGTTTCGGCGCCTTTCACTGCGGCATCGACAAGGTCGACGTCAAGGGCATCACGTCGCGAGGAGTGCTGCTGGACGTGGTCGCCCACCGCGGCGAGGACGTGTTCTGCCGGCCCGGGACTCCCATCACGCCACAGGAATTGGACGACGTCGCCGCCGCGCAGGGCGTGTCGATCGGCTCGGGCGACGTCGTCGTCGTGCACACCGGATGGTGGACGCGGTTCCTCGACACGGGCGACGGCGCCGAGCCCGGCGCGGGTCTGGACTGGACGTGTGCGTCGTGGCTGCACGACCTCGACGTCGCCGCCGTCGCCGCGGACAACCTGATGGTCGAGGACCCCGACCCGGCCAACGGGGTCGAGGGCACGTTCCTGCCGATGCACATGCTGTGCCTGCGCGACATGGGTCTGATGCTCGGCGAGTACTGGAACCTCGCGGGACTCGCCGCGGACTGCCGCCAGGACGGCGTCTACGAATTCCAGCTGATCGCGCCGCCGTTGAAGGTGGTCGGCGCGGTCGGCGCGCCCGTCAACCCGATCGCGATCAAGTGAGGCACACGTGACACCTCGACCTCAGCCCCTCATCGTCGGACTCGGCGGCACGCTCCGGACGAACTCGTCGACCGAACGAGCGCTGCGCCACTGCCTCTCCGCGGTCGAACAGCGTGGTGGACGGACCGCGCTCTTCTGCGGCGACGACATCGATCTGCCCATGTACAACCCGCACGAGCCGGCCCGCACCGACAAGGCCACCGCGCTGGTCGCCGCACTGCGCGACGCCGACGCCGTCGTGGTCGGCTCGCCCGGGTACCACGGCGGGGTGTCCGGACTGGTGAAGAACGCCCTCGACTACATCGAGGATCTGCGCGGTGACGCCAGGGTCTACCTCGACAACACGCCGTGGGGGTGCATCAGTTGCGCCTACGGATGGCAGGCCGCCGTCGGGACGCTCGGCCAGCTGCGGGTCATCGGCCATGCGCTGCGGGCGTGGCCCACCCCGCTGGGCGTCGCGATCAACTCGGCCGACCAGATCTGGGGCGAAGCCGGGGAACTGGTGGACGACGCCATCAGCGGCCAGCTGGACATGCTCGCGATGCAACTCGTGGCCGGCGCGGCGCGGGCGGCGTGACCACACCACTGCGCCGAACGTGCCGGTACGGCGAGGAATCGGCGAAATACGCGCCACCACCGCGCGTTCGACGTCGTCGCCGGTGTCCGCGGTGACGAGCACGTTCGAGCGGAAGTCGATCGTCGTCGACGGTCTGATCACCGGCTACCTCGAGGCGGGCTCGGGTGACACCGTCGTCCTCCTGCACGGCGGCGAGTTCGGTGCCAGCGCAGACCTGGCCTGGGAGTGCACGATCGGCGCGCTGGCGAGCCGGTACCGCGTCCTCGCCCCGGACATGCTGGGCTACGGCCACTCCGCCAAGGTGGTGGACTTCGTCGACGGCCGCGGCCTGCGCATCCGCCACGTCGCCCGCTTCTGCGCGACGATGGGCGTGACGTCGGCGCACTTCGTGGGCAACTCGATGGGCGCGATCAATCTGCTCGTCGACACCACGTCGGCGTCTCCGGCACTCCCGGTCCGCAGCCTGTCCCTGATCTGCGGCGGCGGTGCGATCCAGCGCAACGAGCATGCCGATGCCCTCTACGACTACGACGGCACGGTGGCCGGCATGCGCCGCATCGTCACCGCGTTGTTCGCGGGCCTGCAGTGGCCCGACGACGACGCCTACGTCACGCGCCGCCACGAGTCGAGCGCCATGCCGGGAGCGTGGGAGGCGATCGCCGCGGCCAGGTTCCGTCGTCCGGGTGCGACGGCGCCGCCCACGCCGTCGACCGACCGCGCGTACGGGCGCATCGGAGTGCCCACGCTCGTCGTCGAGGGAGCGGGGGACAAGCTGCTCCCGTCCGGGTGGGCCGCCGACGTCGCGGGACGCATCGGCGGGGCGCGCTCGGTCGTCGTCGACGACGCCGGGCACTGCCCCCAGATCGAACGGCCCGAGGCCGTCAACCACCTGCTGTTGGACTTCCTGGAGGGGAGCACCGTGTCGTGAGCGCGGAACTGGAGGGCAAGGCCACCATCGTCACCGGTGGCGCGTCGGGCATCGGCCGGGGCATCGTCGAGCGGTTCGTCGCCGAGGGCGCGCACGTCGTGATCGCCGACGTGCAGACCGAATTGGGCGAGGCGCTCGCCGCCGACCTCGGTGACGCCGCGATCTTCCAGCGGACCGACGTCGCCGACCAGGACGACGTCGCGCGGGTGGTGGCGCGCGCCGTGGACGAGTTCGGCGGCCTGGACGTGATGGTGAACAACGCGGGCCGGTCGAGTCCGCTCAAGAAGGGTCTCTTCGACGAGGACTTCGCCGAGTTCGACAGCGTGATGCGGGTGAACCTGCTCGGCGTGATGGCGGGTACGCGAGATGCCGGCCGGTACATGGCCGACCATGGCGGCGGTGCGATCGTCAACATGGCCTCGATCGGAGGCATCCTCGCCGGCGGAGGCGTCGCCAGCTACCGCGCGTCCAAGGCCGCCATCATCCAGTTCAGCAAGTCCGCCGCGATCGAGTTGGCGCATTACGACATCAGGGTCAACTGCATCGCGCCGGGCAACATCCCGACCCCGATTCTGCGGTCGGCGGCCACCGACGAGGACCGGGAGCGGCTCGAGAAGTTCGAGGCGCGCATCCGGCAGCAGATGCGCGACGACCGGCCGCTCAAGCGCGAGGGCGCCGCGAGCGACGTCGCCGAGGCGGTGCTGTACTTCGCCACCGACCGCTCGCGCTACGTGACCGGCACGGTGCTCCCCGTGGACGGCGGCACCGTCGCGGGAAAGGTCATGGTGCGCAAGCCGAATCGGGACGGGTCCGGCGCGAGGTGATCGACCGCCCCGGTGCGGTGTCCAACCACCGCGAACGATTAAATCAATCGCTTGACTTAATACCTCGAGCCGCGTTGACTGGACACGTGACGGTGATCACCAGCAAGGCCCCGCGGGCCGACCGTGCCAGCACCACGCGCGAGGCCATCCTGACCGCCGCCGAACGGCTCTACGCCGAGCACGGTGTCTTCGCCGTCTCCAACCGGCAGGTGAGTGAGGCTGCGGGACAGGGCAACAACGCCGCCGTCGGTTACCACTTCGGCACCAAGACCGACCTGGTCCGCGCCATCGAGCAGCGCCACCGCGCCCCCGTCGAGAAGCTCCGCGACGAGATGGTGGCGGCGGCAGGCGGCTCCACGGATCTGCGCGACTGGGTGGCCTGCCTCGTCCGTCCCCTCACCGACCACCTCGAGGCACTCGGCAACCCGACGTGGTACGCGCGGTTCGCCGCGCAGGCGATGACGGACCCGGCCTACCACGGCATCGTCGTCAAGGATGCCCTGAGTTCGCGCTCGCTCGTCGAGGTCGTCGACGGCATCAACGCCTGCCTGCCGGACCTGCCACTCGACATCCGCTTCGAGCGCAACATCATGGCCAGGAACCTGCTGATGCACAGCTGCGCCGACCGTGAGCGCGCGCTGGCCAACGGCGCCACCGTCGCCCGATCGTCCTGGCGGGCAGCCGGATCCGGACTGATCGACGCCATCGTCGGAGTGTGGCTGGCGCCCGTGACCGGAGAGGGCGACACCCCGTGAGGGTCACCGTCGATCAGGACAGGTGCGTCTCGTCCGGCATGTGCGTCATGAACGCCCCGGACGTGTTCGACCAGCGCGACGACGACGGCGTCGTGCAACTGCTCACCGACAGCCCCGGTGACGACCGGACGCAGGACACCCGTAGCGCCGCCACGGCATGCCCCGCCCTGGCCATCCACATCGAGGAGTGACGATGACCGACACGCTCGCCAAGGACCACGTGTCCGCCGAGGTGCCCGAGTATCCGATGGAGCGTGCGGCCAGGTGCCCGTTCTCGCCCCCGCTGGAGATGCTCGAGATGAACCACGCCGCACCGCTGTCGCGGGTGCGGATCTGGAACGGCAGCACGCCCTGGCTGATCACGGGACATGACGTCGCGCGCACGCTGTTCGCCGACCCCAGGGTCAGCGTCGACGACCGGATCGACGGCTTCCCGCACTGGAACGAGCACATGCTCTCGACGGTCGACAAGCGGCCGCGCTCGGTGTTCACCTCCGACGCCGAGGAACACACCCGATTCCGCCGGATGCTGTCGAAACCGTTCACCTTCAAGCGCGTCGAAGGGCTCCGGTCGGCGATCCAGGCGGTCACCGATGAGTGCATCGACACGATCCTGGCGGGGCCCCGACCCACCGACGTCATCACCCAGCTCGCACTGCCGGTGCCCACCACGGTGATCAGCGAGATGCTCGGCGTCCCCTACGCCGACCACGAGTTCTTCCAGCATCACGCGAACGTCGGGCTGGCCCGCTACGCCTCTGCCGAAGACGGGCAGAAGGGTGCGATGAGCCTGCACAAGTACCTCATCAACCTCGTCGAGCAGAAGATGGCCGACCCGTCCGAGGACGCGGTGTCCGACCTCGCCGAGCGGGTCACCGCGGGCGAGATCAGCGTCAAGGAGGCCGCGCAGCTCGGAACGGGCCTGCTCATCGCCGGCCACGAGACCACCGCGAACATGATCGGCATCGGGGTGCTCGCGCTGCTCGAGAACCCCGAACAGGCGGCGCTGCTGCGGGATTCCGACGACCCGAAGTTCATCGCGAACGCCGCCGAGGAACTCATGCGCTACCTGTCGATCATCCAGAACGGACAGCGACGCGTCGCCACCGCCGACATCGAGATCGGCGGCGAGACCATCCGCGCCGGCGAGGGCATCATCATCGACCTCGCGCCGGCCAACTGGGACGGCGCGGCCTTCGCCGAACCGGACCGGCTCGACTTCACCCGCAATGCAGGTCAGCAGTTGGGGTTCGGGTACGGACGCCACCAGTGCGTCGGCCAGCAGCTCGCGCGCGCCGAGCTGCAGATCGTGTTCCACACGCTGCTCCGTCGCATTCCGACTCTCGAACTCGCCATCCCGTTCGATCAGGTGCCGTTCAAGCACGACCGCCTCGCCTACGGCGTGTACGAACTCCCGGTCACCTGGTGACCACCACACAGCCACGTTCCACCAGCCCAGCCCGATTGGAGTGTCAACGATGACCGCGACCACCGAAGCGCCGTCCCTGTATCCGCCCGAGGGTTTCGGGGCGCCCAAGCACCGCAAGGGTCACGCGACCGGCGATTTCGGACTGCCAGCGGGCACCGTGGTCTTCTCGGCCGACAATCACATCTCCGTCGCCGACGACATCTTCTACGACCGCTTCCCCGAGGACATGAAGGGAGCGGCGCCGCGCATCTGGTACGAGAACGGCGCCTACATGGTCGGCATGAACGGCAAGGCGTGGACCGGTGGTGACTTCGGTCGCGTGCTCATGCAGTACGACGACCTCGCCGGTGCGGCCACCAACGACATCGAGGCGCGGATCCGGGAACTCGCCGAGGACGGCATCGAGAAGGAACTGGCGTTCCCGAACGCCGTACTCGCGCTGTTCCACTACCCGGACAAGGCGCTGCGCGAGCGTGTGTTCCGGATCTACAACGAGGTCATGGCCGACCTGCAGGAGCGGTCGAACGGACACTTCTACGGGGTGGGCCTCATCAACTGGTGGGATCCCAAGGGCACCGAGAGCACGCTGACCGAGCTGAAGTCGCTCGGCCTCAAGACCTTCCTGCTGCCGCTCAATCCCGGCAAGGACGACGACGGCAACATCTTCGACTACGGCAGCACCGACATGGACGCGGTGTGGGACGTCATCGAGGACTCCGGCGTGCCGGTCACCCACCACATCGGCGAGACCCCGCCGAAGACGCCGTGCCAGAACAACAGCGTGGTGGTCGGGATGATGGTCAACGTCGACTCGTTCCGCGAACAGTTCGCCAAGTACGTGTTCTCCGGCATCCTCGATCGTCACCCCACGCTGAGGATCGGGTGGTTCGAGGGCGGCATCGCCTGGGTGCCGACGGCGTTGCAGGACGCCGAACACATGCTGGCGTCGTACCGGCACATGTTCAACCACCAGCTCGAGCACGATCCTCGCTACTACTGGGACAACCACATGAGCGCCTCGTTCATGGTGGATCCGCTGGGGCTGCGGCTGATCGACGAGATCGGCGTGGATCGCGTCATGTGGTCCAGCGACTACCCCCACAACGAGAGCACCTACGGCTACTCCGAGAAGTCGCTGGCATCGGTGGTGCGGGCGGTGGGGCCGGAGAACGCGGCCAAGATCGTCAGTATCAACGTGCAGAAGTTCCTGGGGATCGCGTGACGGCGACCATTCCCGGCACGATCGGCTCGGCGATCGACATCCCGGAGCTGCCCGACCGCGCCCGGATGTACCGCGAGTGCGGCGACCGACTGCGGAACTTGATGCGAGACAGAGGTATTGCCGCACTGGTCCTGCTCGGCAACGGCAACGTCGTCTACGCGACGGGTGTCAGCTGGCCGCTGCTGGACGCCGGCCTGTCCCACGTCGAGCGGCCGGTGGCGGTGGTCCTCGTCGACGACCCGCACCCGCACGTCTTCATGCCGCTGCGCGAGGGGTCGAACTCCCACCTCGAGGTGCCCGCCGATCACGTCCACCCGCCGCTGTACCTCGAATTCGACGAGGGCGTCGAGCGTCTCGAGCGGGCACTGGCCGACCTGGTGCCCGCCGGCGGCGCGGTCGCCGTCGACGAACTGACCGGTGCGATGCGACGCGCGCAGGCGCGACTGTTCCCCGCCGGTCCGCCGTCGGACGCAGCTCAGGTGGTCGGGCCGGCCAAGCTGGTCAAGACCCCGGATCAGGTGTCCTGCATCCGAAAGGCCTGCCGCATCACCGAGGAGGCGGCGGCCGAAGTGCAGCGGTCGCTTGCGCCCGGCGTCCGGCAGGTCGACCTGTCGGCGGCGTTTGTCCGCAGGGCGTTCGAACTCGGCGCCACCGCCAACATGCTGGAGGCCATCTGGCAGGTCATGCCGACGACGCGGGTGAGCGGCAACGTCTGGACGACCACCGGCGACCTGGCGCTGCCACTGCTGACCACCGAGCGCGAACTGCTCGACGGCGACGTCCTGTGGACCGACGTCAGCATCACCTATCAGGGGTACTGCTCGGACTTCGGTCGCACCTGGGTGGTCGGTGACCGGGTCACCGATCGGCAGCACGCCCAGTTCGAGCGGTGGCGCGAGATCCTCGACGCGGTGCTCGCCGTGACGAAGGCCGGCGCGACCTGCGGCGATCTCGCGCGTGCGGCGATCGCCGCCAACGGTGGCACCAAGCCGTGGCTGCCGCACTTCTACCTGGGCCACGGCATCGGCACCAACGCGGCCGAGATGCCCATGATCGGAACGGATCTCGGTGCCGAGTTCGACGACAACTTCGTCTTCCCCGCCGGGATGATGCTGGTGCTCGAACCGGTCGTCTGGGAAGACGGCACCGGCGGCTACCGCAGCGAGGAGATCGTGGTCATCACCGACGACGGCTACCAGTCGATCACGGACTACCCCTACGCGCCGTACGGGAGGAACTGACCGATGGCTATGCAGATCCTGCCCGATCCGGCCGCGCTGCGCAGGGGACGCCGCGACCGTGCGCTGGCCCAGATGGACGCCCACGACATCGACATCCTGGTACTGGGACGTCAGGCCAACGTCCGGTACGTGACCGGCGCCCCGCAGCTCTGGGTGGCCGGTACCCGCCCGTTCGGACCCATCTGCGAGGTGATCCGGTCCACCGGTGAGATCCACCTGAACAGCACGTGGGACGAGGGCATCCCCGACGAGATCAGCCACGACCACCTGTACGGCCTGGCGTGGAATCCGATGACCCTCGTCGACGTCCTCAAGGCCCTGCCCGGGGCGGCGACCGTACGACGGGTCGGAACCGACTCGCTGACACCCACGTTCGCGCAGTTGCTGCCGCTGGCGTTCCCCGACGCCGAGTTCGTCGACGCGGAGCCGGCGCTGCGGGTGGCCCGCCGCATCAAGACCCCCGACGAGATCGCCGTGCTGCGAGGCGCTCTCGGGATCGCGGAGACCGCACTGGAGGTGGCGCGGCGCGAACTCGCGCCCGGCATCACCGAGCAGTCGCTGACCGGCGCCATGATGGAGGCGATGGCGGCCGGTGGCGTCACCACACCGGCCACCCAGGACGGTGCGTGGATCACGCCGAGGCAACACTCGTGGCGCCGTGACGAGAGCGACGGCCGCGTCCGCGACGGCGACCTGGTCGCGCTCAGCGCGGGGGCGCTGGCGGACGGCTACGTCGGCGAGGTGGGCCGGACCTGGCCCGTCGGCGACGCGCCGGGATCGGCCGAATTGTTCGACCGGTCGGATGCGCTGTGGGACAACCTGTTGCGGGTCTGCAGGCCGGGATCTGCCGGCGCCGACCTGCTCGGCGCCTACGAGGCGTCCGGTGAGGCGTTGCCCGCCACCCCCGTCGCGCACGGGCTCGGGCTGGGCTTCGACCCGCCCGTGATCTCGGCCGACCTACCAGTCACGAATGCCGCCGAGCGATTGGAACCGGGGATGGTCCTCGCGGTCACCGGGTACGTGTGGGAGGCCGGCGTGGGCGCCGTCTTCACCAGGGACGCGGTGCTGATCACCGAGGACGCCCCGGAGGTGCTGACGTCCGGCATCGCGCGCAGCCGTGCGTCCGTCGGATCGAACTGAGGACGGCGATGTCGAAGAGCAAGCGGCCGGCGGCCGACGAGATCATCCGGTACGAGAAGGACCGCAAGACCCGGATCGCGACCATCACGTTCGACCGGCCCGAGTTCCTCAACGCCCCGACGTCCGACGCACGCCTGCGGTACGCCGACGTCATCCGCGCGGCGAGCGTGGACGACGACGTCAAGGTGGTCGTCATCCGCGGTGTCGGTGACGATCTGGGCAGCGGGGCGGATCTGCCCGAGTTCATGGAGGGCATCGACGAACCGGAGAAGCGGTTGCGCGAACTCCGCGTCGACGATCCCGGACTCGGCGTGAACTACCCACCGAAGAACACGTTCCGCAACGGCGCCACGATCAGCGGCTGGTATGCCAACGTGCAGGCGGGCAACCGGCCGCTGCAGGAACTCAAGAAGATCAGCATCGTCGAGGCCAAGGGGTACTGCTACGGCTGGCACTTCTACCAGTGCGCCGACGCCGATCTCGTCGTCTCCTCGGACGACGCACTGTTCGGGCACCCGTCGTTCCGCTACTACGGGTGGGGTCCGCGGATGTGGACCTGGGTGCAGATGATGGGGCTGCGCAAGTTCCAGGAGATGGTGTTCACCGGTCGACCGTTCACCGCCGAGGACATGGAGAAGTGCAACTTCCTCAACAAGGTGGTCACGCGCGACCAACTCGAGGCCGAGACGCAGAAGTACGCGCTGGCGTGCGCCAGGAACCGTCCCGTCGACACCGTGTACATGCAGAAGGTGTTCTTCGAGATCTACAAGCAGCACCAGGGCGAGTACATGGGCAGCCTGCTGAGTGCGTTCTTCGAGTCGATGGGCAGCGGCGTCGCCAACGACGACAGCGGAGACCTCGACATGATGGAATCCATCGACAGCGGCCTGGCCGCTGCTGTCAACGCCAACGACGACAAGTTCCCACCGGACTTCCGGCTCAGCAAGAAGAACCGCAAGAAGCCCAAGTAGTCTCGACGTGACGGCCCCCCTGGACGGCTACGTCGTCGTCGACCTGTCCACCGGCGTCGCCGGCGCCTACTGCACCAAGCTGCTCGCCGACGGCGGCGCTGACGTCGTGAAGATCGAACCGCCCGAGGGCGATCCGCTGCGCCACTGGTCCGCCTCGGGCGCGGACACCGCGGGTGACGGTGCGCTGTTCGCCTTCCTGTCCGGCGGGAAGCGAAGCGTGGTCGCCGATCCCGTCCGGGAGGCCGACGTCGGGCTCGTCGAGAAGCTGATCGCCGCGGCCGACGCGGTCGTGTGGTCCCGCGGATCCGCGGTGGCCGAGCACGACCGGTTCGGCCCCGCGGCCGTTCGCGCCCGGCACCCGCACCTCGTCGTCACCTCGATCACGTCGTTCGGCCTCGACGGTCCGTGGCGGGACAGGCCGGCCACCGAGTTCACCCTGCAGGCGTGGTCGGGCGGCGCAATCGGCATCGGCCGGGGCTCCCAGGACCGGGCGCCGGTACACGTCGGCGGCCAGGTGGGGGACTGGCTGGCCGGTGCCTACGCGGCGGCGATGACGCTGGCGTTCCGGCACCGCGCACTGCGTGACGGCCACGGCGAGCTGATCGACCTGTCGATGCTCGAGGCGCAGATCCTGGGCCTCACCTACTATCCGGTGACCTATCACGAGATGCTCGGTCGCCCGTGGCGTACCGAACGCAGACCGACGGTCCCCGGGGTCGCGCAGGCGGCCGACGGGCTCGTCGCCCTCGGCTGCGGTACCGCGCAGCAGTGGTTCGACCTGTGCGCCATGTCCGGCCACGACGAGTGGATAGACGAGACCTCCTCGCTGACGATCACCGAGCAGGCCAACCTGCACGCCGATGACCTGTACGCCTGGCTGCGCAATCAGAACGTCGACGACGTCCGCGACCTCGCGTCGGCGTTCCGGATCCCCAACTCGCCGGTGGGCAACGGCGCCAACGTCACCGGAATGGACCACTACGTCGCGCGCGGCACGTTCGTTCCCAATCCGCGCGGACACTTCGTCCAGCCCGGCCACCCGTATCGGCTGAGCGGCGTCACCCTGCGGCCGCCCGCGCCGGCGCCGACACTGGGCGAGCACACCGAGGCGGCTCGCGCCCTACCCGCTGCGCCCAGGCAGGCTGCTCCCACGAACGAATCACCGCGGGACCCGTTGCCGTTCAGTGGTCTTCGGGTACTCGACATGACCACCTTCTGGGCGGGCCCGTCGTGCACCCACGCGCTCGCGATGCTCGGCGCCGAGGTGATCCACCTGGAGTCGACACCGCGCCCGGACGGCACGCGCCTGATCGCGGGCATCCCGGCGACCGTCGAGCAGTGGTGGGAGCGGTCCCCGATCTTCTCGGCCCTCAACACCAACAAGCTGGGGATCACCCTCGACTTCCAGACCGAGGCCGGCCGAGACCTGCTGCGGCGTCTCATCGCTACGTGCGACGTGATCGTCGAGAACTTCACGCCCCGGGTGATCGACCAGATCGGGCTCGACTTCGACTCCGTACGAGAGTTGCGCCCCGACGTCATCATGCTCCGGATGCCCGGCTTCGGACTGGACGGACCCTGGCGGGACAACCCGGCGTTCGCCTACATCATCGAGGACGCGTCCGGATTGAGCTGGCGAACCGGGTATCCCGATCGCAACCCGTACGAGCCGTACTCCATCGGCGATCCCAACGCGGGCATCCATGCGCTGACCGCGGTACAGCTGGCCCTCGAGCATCGACGCCGCACGGGTGAGGGAGTGCTCGTCGAGGCGGCCATGGTGGACGCGGCCCTCAACGTCGCCGCCGAACAGGTCATCGAGTACACCGCCTACGGCGCGCTGTTGCAGCGCGACGGGAACCGCGGGCCCGCCGCGGCGCCGCAGAACGTCTACAAGGTCTCCGGCGTCGACGAGTTCGGACGCGAGGACTGCTGGGTTGCGATCGCCGTCGCGACCGACGGGCAGTGGGATTCGTTGTGCGAGGCCCTCGGGCGTCCGGCGTGGGCCGCGGATCCGGCACTGCATGACGCGGCCGGCCGGCGCGGCAGTCACGACGCGATCGACGAACACCTCGCGGCGTGGTGTTCGTCCCGCAGCGGCGACGACGTGGTCGAAACGCTGGGCGACGCCGGCGTTCCCGTCGCCAAGGTGATGCAACCGCACCGGCAGACGGAGATCGACCAGCTGACGCACCGCGGGTTCTTCGAGCGGGTGGAGCATCCGGTGAACCCGACGGCGTCGCACAGCACGCTGCCGATCCGCCTCGACGACGGGCCGGCGTCGTTCCACCGGTCCCCGGCGCCTCTGCTCGGCCAACACACCGGTGAGCTGCTGATGGGCCTCGGCCTCACCGACGACGAACTGCGCGTACTGGTCGAGGAGCGCGTGATCGGTACCGCGCCGGGGCCGGGCGGTCGTCGGTCGACGGCGTGACGCGGCCGCATCTGGCAAACTGCGAGCGGGTGCTACCGATGAGGTGGCGGTCATGGCAACCATTTCATGCCGAATGCACAGAAGGGGCCAAACCCGATTCATGCCGACTTCACGGAATGTCGCCAATCGGTCGCCGAATGGGTTCCATTCCAAGAATGCGAAAGAGCCGCGGAATCGTCCCCGATGGGAACGGCTCCGCGGCTCCGGGTTCGCGGTGGGGGTCTAAGACCTCCCACGTGCCGCGGCTCAGTCAAAGAACATGAACGGTGCCGGGGACGAGAACTGGCCGTAGCTCCGAGGCTCGGACACCACCGGTGGCCTGGCATCGATGTGCACGTGGCCGTCACGCTGAGTGATCGTCGAACCCGTGGGGGCCGTGTCGGCGATCGGTGCGGCGGCGGCGGCCGGGGCGGCTGCGATCGCTGCGGCGGCGGCACCAGACGCGAGCAGTGTGGCGACGTAACGCAATTTCATCTTCTTCTCCTATGTGGCGTTGCATTGGTCTGCGAGTGCCTCCGGTCGAATTCCCCGGTGGCTACGAATTCCAATGTATTCGCATTCTGGACGAAAGCCAGTTCCTCATAGGAGACGCACATGACCGCGGTGTAGACCGCCTGAGCGATCGGTTCTGGCAAACGATGAATGCCGGGGTCAGGTCTCGAGTGAATCGAGCATCTGACCGAGGCCGTGGGTCTCCCACAGGTTGAGCACGTTGGTCAGCATCTGCAGCCGGCAGCGCACGCTCTCCACGTCGCGGATGGCGGCGTCCATCCGGGTGGTGGCCGCGCTCAGGCCGGGCACTGCGGAGCGCACGTGGGCGGGGACGTCGAGCAGCCACGTCATTCCCATGACCGATGCGTAGAGCAGCACGTGCCGGATCATGCGATCGACGTCCAACGACCCTCCGCCGGACCGGACGAACTCGTCGCCGAACGCCGCGCACAGCTCGGGGAGGTGGTCGTCCCACATCGCGGTCTCGGCGCCGGACATCGCACCCCAGACCGCCATTGCCACGTTCATGGGCCCGACGCCACCCCAGTCGAGCAGCCCGCACCGCAGCGTCCCGTCCGCGTCACGCCAGAACCAGGCGTTGTCCACGTTGGCATTCCAGTGGCACAGCGCCACGAGTTCCGGGTGTGCGCCGAGTTCGCGCGAGACACGTGCCTCGGCGGCCAGCAGACGCGGCAGGTGGTCGTGCAGGCCCGACAGGAACGATGCGGTCCGTACGTTGGCGGGGAGCAGACCCGGATGGTCGGATGCGAACTCGGTCAGGCGGTCGAGCCGGCGATGCAGGCGGTCCGCGTCCAGGTTCGGCCGGTCACCGACGGCGGGCGCATCGCCGCCCAGGTCGTGGGTGATCGCACCGGCGCGGTCCGCGGCCGCCAGTCGGGCGACGGCGGTGAACAGAGCGCGATAGTGCCCCAGCTGATCGTCCATGTCGTAGTCCGCGCACTTGACGTGCTGCGGCTCGATGCCGTTGCGGCCGAACGTGATGCGCTCCGTGACGAGGATGCCCGTCCCGGACTCGCGCTGGTAGTCGGCGAACATGGTCGTGGGCACGGTGATCGGGAAGCCGGGGCGGGTCGAGAGTGTGGCGAAGGCGACTTCGGGTGCCATCTGGGTGCGGCCGTGGTCGCGAGCGGGATCGGTCGGGTCGCGGGAGAACTTCACGAACAGTTCCGTCTGCGGGCCGGGACGGCGGTAGGCGACCGTCAGCGTCAGCTTGCGGCCGGTACTGCCGCCCACCACCTCGACGCACTCGGTGATCGCGGTGACCTCGTTCGTCGGCGGCAGTGAGCCGAACCGGCGGAACGCGTCGGTGAGGAAGCGCGGACCGCCGTCGATCAGGGCGGCGGCGTCGGCGGGGATGGGAGCCGACGTCCCGTCGCCGAGAACCCACACGGGGTCAGCCGATGACCGGGAAGCGGCGTTTGCGGGCCAGTTCGTCGAGCGCCGACTGCATCATCGACCGCACGTACACGTCGACCTCGGCCACGTCCGGGTCGGGCCCGAACCGCGCGATGAGATCGATCGGCTCCAGGACCTGCGTCACGATCTTCGTCGGCAGCGGGAGATTGGGCGGGATGAGGACGCTCAGACCGAAGGGGAAGCCGAACGTGACGGGCAGGATGTCCATCCGGATCTTGGGCAGTCCGAGCAGCTTCGCGAGCCGATTGCCGCGGGTGAGGAACAGCTGGCCTTCCTGGCCGCCGATCGACACCGCCGGGACGATGGGGACGCCGGCGTCGATCGCGGTGCGGACGTACCCCGTGCGGCCGCCGAAGTCGATGACCGCATCCTGGTGGGTCGGACGGTAGGAGTCGTAGTCCCCACCCGGGAAGACGAGCACCACACCACCGAAGGCCAAGGCGGCCTCCGCATTCGACGGACTTGCCTCGATCACCCCGACCTTGGGCATGAGGTCGCCGAGGGGGCCCATCACCACGCCGTAGTGCGCGAGCGTGACCAGTGGCCGGTCATAACCGAACCTGCGATAGAAGGCGGTGCCGAACAGCAGCACGTCCGGCGTCAGCATCCCACCGGAGTGGTTGGACACCACCAATGCTCCGCCGGTCGCGGGGAAGGCGTCGAGACCGTGGGTCTCGGCGCGGAACCAGGTGCGCAGGAGCGGGCCCGCCCGCTCGACGACCCGTCGGGTGACGGCCACGCTGAACTTCTCGAGTCCACCGGGCTGCGGGTCGTCGGCGGGCATGGGATGACGCCGCTACTTCAGGCAGCTGCCACCGTCGACGGGCAAGGTGACACCGGTGATGAACCGCGCCTCGTCGGAGGCGAGGAACAGCACGGCGTTCGCGATGTCCTCGGGCTCCACCCAGCCGATCGGCAGCGTGTGCATCATCTGGCCGACGACCTTCATGTCCTCGGGTCCCGGGTTCTCGAGATCGGGCCGGAAGAGCCGCATCGTCGGCTCGTTCATGAACAGCGGCGTGTTCACGTTGGTCGGGTGCACCGAGTTCACGCGGATGTTCTGGGCGCCGAGCTCCACGGCGAAGGTGCGCATCAGGCCGACGACGCCGTGCTTGGCGGCGACGTAGTGGCCGGTGTGCGGGTAGGCCTTGAGGCCGCCGACCGAACTCGTCAGGATGATGGACCCGCCACGGCCGCCCTCGATGATGTGCGGCACACCGGCTTTGACGGTCTTCCACACTCCGGAGAGGTTGACGGCGATCATGTCGTCCCAGTCGCCCTCGCTGGTCTTGTCGAGGGTCTGACCGCCGTTGCCGATGCCGGCGTTGGCGACGATGACGTCGAGCCTGCCGAATTCCTCGACGCCGGCGTCGACCGCGGCCTTGAGGGCATCGAAGTCGCGGGTGTCCACCTCGGCGGTGAAGACGCGGCGGTCGAGATTCTTGACCAGATCGGCGGTTTCGGCGAGGTCCTCGGGATTGGCGAGCGGGATCAGCACGCTGTCGATCTGCTTGCAGATGTCGACGGCGATGATGTCGGCACCCTCCTGGGCCATCCGGACCGCGTGTGCGCGGCCCTGTCCGCGCGCTGCGCCGGTGATGAACGCGACCTTGCCCTCTAACCGCCCTGCCATGCGAAACCTCTGCTCTATGTGGGGTCGTCAGATGCTGTGCATCTGCTCAGCACTCTGTCATCGCGCATCCCATTGTGTCAACGGCCGTCGTCGAGCGTGCCGTTTGTACCGACCGCTTAGAAGTCATGTCCGATCGCGTCGCCGACGCGGAAGGTGAAGTACCGACGCACATTCCACGGGTGTTGGTGACGCGAGCGGCCAGTTACCGCGCGCCACCGGGGCGACGCCGCCAGGTACGTGGCCGGTCGGGGCCTCGAGCGACCGGCGCGAGTCGTTGTGCGACGGCGAGAACGGAGTTCTCGGCTACTCGGCGGCGAAGCCCCGAGCGCAGAAGTCCCAGACCTCGTCGGCCGAGATCGGCTTGTTGGTGCCGTCGTCGGTACCGCTCGATTGCGCCACGAACATGACGGTCTGCATCGTCATCGCGGCGATGCGACGCGGACTGACCTCGGGTCGCAGGGCGCCCGCCTTCGACGCCTCCTCCATCAGCTCCGTGAGCAGTATGACGAGGGGGGCATGTGCGATCTTGACCTCGGCGGGATGCGACACCAGCAAGCGCGGGGCGAAGTCGGTGAACAGCGGCCGCTTGGCGGCCGGATCCGGTCGTGAGGACTCGAACAGGAGTTGGACGGCGACCTTCAGTCGCTCCATCGGGTCGGTGTGCCCTGCGGTGGCCGCCCGGATCTGTTCGGCGGACCGGCTGAGCGCGTCCTCGAAGAGGGCGAGCAGCAACTCGTGCTTGCCGTCGAACTGGAGGTAGAAGCTGCGTAAGGACTGGCGCGAACGGTCGACGACCTCCTGCACGGTGAAGTCGGTGCTGCCCTTCTCGATGATGATCGCCTGGGCGGCGTCGAGGAACCGCTGAACCCGCTGAGCGGCGCGCAGCTTGGCCGTCTTGATCGACCGCTCGACCGCTCGCTGCTTCCAGGCCGGCTCTTCGCTGGGGCTCGTCACCAGCGGCTCGTGCGCAGGGCGGTCGGGTAGAGCATGGAGAAACTGTACCGGAGTCCGGCGGGGCATAGTGGTCCAAGACCCCCTCTCGACCGACGTGTCTGAGATTGTAACTTCCCCATGATGAGAATAGTATTCTCATCTACGCCTTTTATGAAGGGCTACGTGGAAGGCGCGTTCCCGCCCGACGACGGCGGACTGCAGGCCGCGTCGCGTGTGTCCACCCATACCCGGGGAGTGCCGTGCAACTCGTGTTCGATGCCGATCTCGAGGCCTTCCGAGCGGAGTTCGTCGCGTTCCTCGACGACCATCGACCCACCGACGCGGAGGCGCTGGAACGCCCGCGGTCGTCGTCTCACCTTCCGGACTGGGCCCGGCGGTGGCAGCGACTGCTGTTCGACGCCGGCTGGCTCGTACCCGGCCATCCGCCCGAATTCGGCGGTCGCAACGCCACGATGCTGGAGCAGTACGTCCATCAGATCGAACTGTCGCGCCGGCGGATGGTGCCCAGCTTCAACTCTCAGGGCGTCGGCATCATCGCCGCGTCCCTCATCACGTTCGGCACACCCGAGCAGAAACGGGACTGGGCCATCCCGATCCTGCGCGGCGACATGACCGCAGCGCTCGGCATGAGTGAGCCGGGCGCCGGTTCGGACCTCGCGTCACTGCGCACGTCCGCGGTTCGCTCGACGGATGCCGACGGCGACCACTTCGTGGTGAACGGCCAGAAGGTGTGGACGTCCGGCGCGCACGACTCCGACGTGCTGCTGACCTTCGTGCGCACGAACCCCGACGCGCCCAAGCACCGGGGCATCAGCGTGCTGCTGATCCCCACTGCCGCAACCGGTGTCACCTGCCGACCGTTCGCCTCGGCCGCCGATCGCGACGACATGGACTTCAACGAGGTCTTCTTCAGCGACGTCCGCGTACCCGCCGCGAACCTCGTCGGCGAACTGGACCAGGGGTGGACGGTGGCGAGCGGGTCGCTCGGGCACGAACGGAACATGCTGTGGCTCAGCTACGCCGACCGTCTGTCCGACCTGCTGGAGGACTGGCACCCGGGGTCGGACGTCGAGCGAGGCCACTTCGCCACGCTGGCGATGGACGATCAAGCGCTGCGACTGCTCGGTTCGGCGGCGGTCGCACGTGCGGCCCGCGGTGAGGAGGACGTCGCCGCGCTGTCGGTGCTCAAGCTGATGGGCGCCGAGGCCGGACAGGCCGCCGCCGACCATGCGCTACACGCGCACGGCCACGATGGTCTGACCCATCCCGCGATGTCCACGCCGTTCGTGGCGCTCAACCACGATGGGTATGCGGGCAGCTGGTTCGATCGCTACATCCGTACCTTCGCGGGCACGATCGCCGGCGGCACCTCGGAGATCCAGCGCAACATCATCGCCCAGCGGGTGCTCGGCCTCCCTCGCGGGTGAGTTACGGAGCGGTTGCTCTGTTACTGTTTCCCGGCATGGCCCGCCCGCGTCTGCACGACCCCGACGCCGTCCTGGACGCCGCCGAGTCGCTGGCCGCCGAGGCGGGGCCCGCAGCGGTGACCATCCGTGCCGTCGCCGCGTCCGCCGGCGTGTCCAACGGAGCCATCTACCACAGCTTCGGATCCCGAGCTGCGCTCGTCGCCCGCACCTGGCTGCGGGCCGCCCATCGGTTCCTCGCGATGCAGACCGAGTCGGTTGAGTCGGCCCTCGCGACGGGTGATCCGACGGATGCCGTCGTGGCCGCCGCCGACGCGCTCGCCGTGTTCGCGGACCGGTCGCCGCAGTCGGCTCGACTCCTGTCGACGGTCAGCCGCGACCAGCTGATCGGCGCCGACCTGCCCGCCGACCTGGCCGCGGAACTGATGGCGACGGACCGGGTGCTCGTCGACCTGATGATCCGGCTCGCCAGGGCCACGTGGGACCGCGGGGACGCCGCGGCCGTCGACGTCATCACAACGTGCGTGGTCGACCTGCCGACGGCCATCCTGCTCGCGCGCAGGCGCCTCGACGACGCGACCGCCCGCACACAGCTTCGGGAGGCGGTAGGCGCCGTCCTCGCCGTCGGACCACCAGCACGCAGACAGTCAAGGAGCCAACGACGATGACCATCACCCTCAGCATCACCGACGACGTCGCCCATCTGGATCTCGGGAACGACGAGAACCGGTTCTCGCCGGACTTCCTCGACCACGCCGACGCGATCCTCGACGAGGTGGTCGCCTCCGACGCCCACGCCCTCGTGACCACGGCGTCCGGGAAGTTCTACTCCAACGGTCTCGATCTCGACTGGCTGATGGCGCACGGTGATCAGACGACCACCTACGTCGGCCGCGTCCAGGCCCTGTTGGCGCGGATGCTGACCCTGCCGATGCCCACCGCGGCCGCGGTGACCGGGCACGCGTTCGGTGCCGGCGCCATGCTCGCCATGGCCCACGACTACCGCGTCATGCGCGCCGACCGCGGGTACTTCTGCTTCCCCGAGGTCGACATCCACATCCCGTTCACCCCGGGGATGGCGGCACTGATCCAGGCGAAGCTGTCTCCCCGGGCCGCGGTCGCGTCCATGACGACGGGTCGCCGATTCGGCGGCGACGACGCTGCGGCCATCGGGATCGTCGACGCCGCTGCCGCCGAGGGAGCCGTCGTGGGTTCGGCGACCGCACTGCTGACGGCCATCGGTGCGAAGGACCGCGGCACGCTGGGAGCCATCAAGACCACCATGTTCGGCGCCGCGGTGACCGCGCTGACCGTGTAGCGACCTACAGCGTGGCGAGGCGAGGTGCCGACCCGCGGGCACGCAGACCCGCCCCGGCCCGCTTCGTCAGTTCCCGTGAGCTGCCCAGCAATCCGTCGAGCACCAGCGCACGCTGCACGTGGAGGTGCAGCTCGTGCTCGGCGGTGAAACCGATTCCTCCGAGCACCTGCTGGCAATTCTTGGCCGCGGTCAGAGCGGCCCGCCCCGCGGCCGCCTTGGCCAGCAGGGCGGTCAGGTCGGGATTGTCCACACCGGACAGGTTCAGCGTCGCCTCGGCGCCCTCGATGGCCACCAGCGTCTCCGCCAGCCGGTGCCGGACGGCCTGGAACGACGCGATGGGCTTGCCGAACTGGACTCGGTCCAGGGCGTGCCGGCGGGCCAGCGTCAGCATCGCCCGCGCCGTGCCGACCAGCCACCAGCCCACCGCCCGGCGCGCATCGGGTAGCCGGAGGTGACCGCCCTCGTCGACGGGGTGCAGGGGCAACCCGCCCAGCGCGGTGCTCGCCGGCTCCCTGGCGTAGTCCCACTCCACCCAGCCGCCGCCGGCGAAGGGCAGCGCCGGCGTCAGGCCCTCTTCGCGACCCGCGGTCAGGAGGACGACGTCGTTGAGAACCGAGGCGTGCGAGCCGGTTTCGCCGAGGAGCCGGAACACCAGGGGGATGGCCTCGTCGAACGCGTCCGACAGCATGTCGGCCCAGCCCAGCTCGGCCAGTGCGGCGTCCAGCTCGGGACCCGACGTCGAGGACATGCTCTTGCGCAGTGCGTCCTCGAGCATGCCGAGGGAGTGCGAATCCGACACGGTCACTCCCTTCCGAGGTCGAGTAGGCGCCGGGCGATGATGTTGCGCTGTACCTCAGCGGTACCGCCGTAGATGCTCGCCGCCCGCGAGTAGAGGTACTCCGTACGCCACGACGAGTCGTCGAGTTCCACCGCGCCGGGCAGCAGGTCGTGAACCGTGTCGTACAGGGTCTGTTCCGCGCCGGCCAGCAGCACCTTGTCGATCGATGTCTCGGGTCCGAGTTTCTCGCCGTCGCCCAGACGGTGCTGCGTGGCCCGCGAACGGCAGCGCAGCGTGTGCAGCGCCAGGTAGGCCTCGCCCATCTCCGCGTCCGCGGCCGCGCCGAGTTCCCTGACGTCGGTGATCAGCGCGTCGAGCCTGGAGTACAGGTGTGCGATGCGCTGCCAGAAGCACGTCGATCGCTCGTACGGCAGCAGGTCCATCGCGAGCTGCCAACCATCACCCGGCTTTCCGAGCATGCGGTCGGCGGACACCTCGACGTCGTCGAAGTAGACCTCGCAGAACTCGTCGACCCCGTGCATGGTGCGCAGTGGGCGGACGTCGATCCCGGGGGAGTCCATGTCGACGAAGAACGCGGTCAGGGCCTCGTGGTTCGGCGTGGATCGATCGCCGGTCCGGGTGAGCAGGATGCACCGCTTCGCGTACTGCGCGTAGCTGGTCCACACCTTCTGCCCGTTGACGATCCAACGATCACCCCGCTGCTCGGCCTTGGTGGTCAACGAGGCCAGGTCGCTTCCGGATCCTGGTTCGGAGAAGCCCTGACACCAGGTCTCTCGTCCGGAGAGCAAGAGGGGAACCATCTCGGCGGCCAGTTCCGGTCGGGCGTAGTCGATCATCGTCGGAGTGAGGACCTCGAGCATCGAGTACGGCCCGGGATCGTCGAGTCCACGGCCGACGATCTCCTCGCCCACGATCGCGCGCAGGATCATCGGCCCGCCCAGTCCACCAGCGGATTCCGGCCAGCCCCAGCGCATCCAGCCCGCGTCGTTCAGGGCGCCGAGGACGCGTTGGTGCTGGGCCAGGTGAGCGTCGAGTGAGTGATCACCGGGCGGGGTCAGGTCGTGTTCGCCGAGCCACGCGACGAGGCGGGCGCGGAAGTCGGTGGTGGTCGGGACGTCGGTGCTCGTGTCGGCGGTCATCCTGCCTCTGGCCTTCCGATCGCGTGCGGGCGACCGGAGTCGTGGTCGCCGTTGCGTCGGATGAACGTCATGGCCCTGGTCTTGAGTCGCCAACCGTCGTCGGTGCGCAGGTACTCGTCGCGGTAGTAGCCGATGCGCATGTCGTGCGAGGAGTGCTCGACGAAGCACAGCGGCTGCGTGCCGGTCGCGCGGTCCGGATCGTCAGCGTCGAGGTTCACCAGCGACGTGCCCGTCATGAACAGGCCGCTGGGAGCGGCTGCGACGAGTTCGGGAAACCGTGCCAGGGTGTAGGTCGAGCCGAAGGCGCTGTACGTGCCGTCGGGGGTGAAGACCTCGACGAGGCCCTCGACGTCGCCCTGGGTGATGGTCACCGCGTACTTCGCCAGGAGCTGCTGGATGTCGACGAGGTCCTCGGTGCGGGTCGTGCGCTGACTGTTAGGCACTGTCATGTCGGTAGACCTTACCGCCCTTCATTACAAAGTTGACATGCTGTGTAACGGAGATGTCCTCGAGCGGATCGCCGGGCACCGCAATGACGTCGGCGAGGTACCCCTCGGCGATCCGGCCGAGGTCGGTCCGGTTGATCAGATCGGCAGCCACGACCGTGGCCGCCCTCAGCACCGCGGCGGCAGGCATGCCCCAGTCGACGAGGGTGACGAGTTCGTCGGCGTTCTTGCCATGCGGGATGGCAGGTGCGTCGGTGCCGACCGCGATCTTCACGCCCGCCTCGTACGCGGCCTTGATCGACGTCTTGGCCTTCGGGAACATCTCGGCGGCCTTGTCCTGCAGCACCTTCGGAGCCTTGGACACGTCCATGGCCTCGGCGAGGCGGCGGGTCGTCACCAGGAAGCGCTCGTTGTCGACGAGCATCTGGATGGCCTCGTCGTCCATCAGGAAGCCGTGCTCGATGCAGTCGATGCCGCACGCGACGGCGTGCTTGACGGCCTCGGCGCCATGGGTGTGGGCGGCCACCCGCAAGCCACGGCGGTGCGCCTCGTCGACGATGGCGCGCAGCTCGTCGTCCGAATAGTGTTGTGCACCGGCCTCTCCGGTCAGTGACATCACCCCGCCGGACACGCACACCTTGATGAGTTGGGCACCGTGCTTGATCTGGTATCGCACGGCCTTGCGGACCTCGTCGACACCGTTGGCGATGCCCTCCTCGACCGTCAACTCCAGGGCGCCCGGCATGAAGGCGGCGAACATCGTCGGGTCGAGATGGCCGCCGGTCGGGGTGATCGCGTGTCCGGCCGGGACGACGCGGGGTCCCTCGATCCAGCCGTCCTCGATCGCCTTGCCGAGCGCGACGTCGAGCAGGTACCCGCCGGTCTTCACGAACAGGCCGAGGTTGCGCACCGTGGTGAAGCCGGCGCGCAGCGTGCGGCGGGCGTTGCCGACCGCGCGCAGCACGCGGGTCGGCGGATCGTCCTGGACCTGGGACAGGCCAGGAGATTCGCCGCGCCCACCCATGAGGAGGTTGACCTCCATGTCCATGAGCCCGGGCAGGAGGATCGCGTCGCCGAGGTCGATGACGGTCGACGACTCCGACGGATGGTCACCACCGATGCCCACGATGACACCGTCGGCGACGTGCACGACGCCGGGACGGACGATCTCGCCTGCGTCGACGTCGACGTAGCCGGCGGCCTTGAGCGTTGTCGGCGGTTGAGGGGGCACGCCTAGACCACCGGCTCCTTGATGAGGTCGATGTAGGCGGCGCCGCTGTCGAGGACCCGCGGCTGCTTCCACACCTCGATCGGGAAGCTGACCATCACGATCGACTGACCCAGGTGGACCAGGGCCTTGGCGTCCTCCGGCATCGACGCGAGCGGAAAGCGGGCGTCGACATAGACCATGATGTCCTCGAGTCGCGCCATGCCTGCGTCGTAGAACTCCTGCATCTCGGCCATCGTCGAGTTCAGGCGCTTCTGGTAGCGCTCCTCCTCGGTGGGCAGGCACCAGTCGGCGAACCGCTCCAGGTCGGCGAACTCCTCGGGCAACTTAGACACGTGCGGCGTCCTTCACGTCGGTGGTGGCGGCATGCTTGCCGTTCTGGGAACCGTTGGCCAGTTCGGCCTTGTACCTGTCCACGTACTGGTGCGCGGTCATGTGCAGGTGACGCAGCAGGATCTCCTGATCGCACAGCGGGAAGTCCTTGACGATCCTGGTGCCGATCTGGGTCTGCGTGGCCTCCAGGGTGTTCGCGTCCTGGAAGGCGTACTCCTTGAAGGTGACCGCGGCGAGTTCCTGACTCAGTCGCTCACGCAGGTTCTTCGGTGGCACGAAGTACAGATCGGCCTCGAAGATGTGCTTGTTCACGGCCGTCGGCCAGTAGTTGTAGGTCAGGTACCAACCCGGTGCCCAGAACAGCAGCGTGAAGTTGGGGAAGAACTCGAAGGAGTCGGTGCCCCAGCTCTTGTGCCGACCCGGATTGATGGCCGGCGGCAGTTCGTCGACCTGGATGCCGTCGATGTCGGGACGGTCCCACGGGCCGAACAGGCCACTGTGCAGAATCTGTTCGATCGGCTTGACCATGTTGATGTCCTTCGGCGGCGACATGCCGCCCCACGACGAGACCATCGAGTGGTCGCCCTTGATGTCGTAGGCCAGCGCTTCGAAGCCGAACTTGGCCAGCTTCTCGGCCTCCTCCTTCTCCGCCTGCTTCATGTGCAGGATCGGTGCGTGATAGAACTCGGTGAAGGCGTCGATGAAGAGTTTCCAGTTCGCGTTGATCTCCGAGCGGTAGCTGTAGTGCTCCGTCATCTCGTGATACGGGTAGCCCTCCAGGCCCTCGGCGAACTCGCCCAGGTACTCGCGCAGCGGCGCCGCGTCGTCGTCGAGGTTGACGAAGATGAAGCCCTCCCACACCTCGCAGCGCACCGACACCAATCCGTAGTCGGCCTTGTCGACGTCGAAGAACTCGCCCTCCTGCTGGATGAAGGTCAGGTCGCCCTTGAGCGAGTAGCGCCAGGCGTGGTACTTGCAGGTGAACTGACGGCAGGTGCCGGACACCTCTTCGCCGGGAAAGTCGGTCCACACCAGCTTGTTACCGCGATGGCGGCAGAAGTTGTAGAAGGACCGGATCTGCTCGCCGTCGTTGACGATGATGATCGACACGCCCGCTCCGGCCGACGGCAACTCACGGGTGACGTAGTTGCCCTTCTTGGGAATCAGCTCCACCCGGCCCATCTGGAGCCAGGTCCTCTTGAAGATCGCCTGCTGCTCGAGCAACCAGTGCTCGGGATCGACCGAGTCGGTGTAGTCGACCGGCGCCGTGCCCAGCTCCGGCCAGTGCTCGGTCCAGCTCCCCGCATCGGGTTTCTTGAAGAAGGCCATGTCGTCAGTTCTCCTGTTCCGGTAGTACGCCAAAGGTGTTGAACGCCATGGCCAGCAGGCCATAGCAGCCGACGGTGAAGACGAAGTCCATGCGTTGCGGCTCGTCCAGGTGCTGCGAGAGGATCGACCAGCTCGCGTCCGTCATGTTCGACTTCTCCTCGAGTTCGTCGACGGCGGTGATCACCGCCTGGTCGAACTCGTCGAGCCCCTCCCCACGAGTGACGGCCTCGATGGACGCGGAACTCAGGCCCACCTCGGTCCCCATCTCGACGTGGTGGATCCACTCGTAGTCGCAGCCGCGCCGGTGCGCGACGCGCAGGACGGCGAGTTCGCGAACGCGTGCGGGCAGCGTCGACCCGAACAGCAGGTAGACGTTGAAGCGCAGGAACGCTCGCGTCAGCTTGGGATTGCGCGCCAGGGTGGCCAGGGCCGTGCCCGGGTCACGCCGCTCCAGACGATCGGGGGACAGCATGACGGACATCGCCTTGACCACGTTCTCGTCCCAGTCCTCGGGCCCGATCGGTGTGACTCGCACGACGTCCTCCCTCCGGTCCTCGGCGCCATCTCGCGGTTATGAGAATCAGATTCTCATATTTGACCAATAGATTTCCACTTCTGGGCCGAATCGTCAACGAGACGGTCCGTCCGGGGCCGTGTGCAGGCAGTTCACGTTGCCGCGAGAAGGTCATCGGTGCAGCATCGATGACCTTTCCTCGATGCGAACACGTTGATTCTCGTAAGGTGAGAGGATAGTTTCCATAGAGAGAGAACGCGTGCTGATTCGACCGTTGCGCGGGTGTTCGAGCGTCGACCGAAAGGAACGTCCGTGAACAAGGACGACATGATCTTGATCAGCGTGGACGACCACATCGTCGAGCCGCCGGACATGTGGGCGAATCACCTGCCCGCCAAGTACCGCGACGAGGCGCCGCGACTGGTGCACAACGCGGACGGTTCCGACACGTGGCAGTTCCGCGACATCGTCATCCCCAACGTCGCGCTCAACGCCGTCGCGGGCCGGCCGAAGGAGGAGTACGGGCTCGAGCCGCAGGGCCTCGACGAGATCCGCAAGGGCTGCTTCGACGTCGACGAGCGGGTCAAGGACATGAACGCCGGCGGCATCCTCGGCTCGATGTGCTTCCCGTCGTTCCCCGGTTTCGCCGGACGCCTGTTCGCGACCGAGGATCCGGAGTTCTCCCTGGCGTTGGTGCAGGCCTACAACGACTGGCACGTCGAGGAGTGGTGCGGCGCCTACCCGGCGCGCTTCATCCCGATGACGCTGCCGGTGATCTGGGACGCCGAGGCGTGCGGGGCCGAGGTGCGGCGCAACGCGGCGCGCGGCGTGCACTCCCTGACGTTCAGCGAGAACCCGGCGGCGATGGGGTATCCCAGCTTCCACGACGACTACTGGACGCCACTGTGGGAGGCGCTGGTCGACACCGAGACCGTGCTGAACGTGCACATCGGGTCCTCCGGCCGCCTGGCGATCACGGCGCCGGATGCGCCGATGGACGTGATGATCACGCTGCAGCCGATGAACATCGTGCAGGCGGCGGCCGACCTGCTCTGGTCGGCGCCGGTGAAGAAGTACCCGACGTTGAAGATCGCCCTGAGTGAAGGCGGCACCGGCTGGATCCCGTACTTCCTCGAACGCGTCGACCGCACCTACGAGATGCACTCCACGTGGACGCACCAGGACTTCGGGGGCAAGTTGCCCAGCGAGGTGTTCCGGGAGCACTTCCTGACGTGCTTCATCGCCGATCCGGTCGGGGTGACGCTGCGCAACCAGATCGGCGTCGACAACATCTGCTGGGAAGCGGACTACCCGCACTCCGACTCGATGTGGCCGGGCGCCCCGGAGCAGTTGCACGACGTGCTGACCGAGAACGCCGTGCCCGACGACGAGATCAACAAGATGACCTACGAGAACGCGATGCGTTGGTACAACTGGGATCCGTTCACCCACATCAGCAGGGAGCAGGCCACGGTCGGCGCGCTGCGCAAGGCCGCCGAGGGACACGACGTGTCCGTCCAGGCGCTCTCCAAGCACGAGAAGAGCGGCACCAACTTCGCCGACTTCGCCGCCAACGCCAAGGAACTCACGGGCAACAAGGACTAGGCCTGAGGAGTGCTCGCCGGTGCGGGGGACCGCGCCGACGAGCGCTCTCGTGCGTTGTGATACATAGTCATTCGATGTTTCTAGGATGAGGAGAACACCGTGTCCGGTGGCATGAGCTTCGAGCTGAGCGACGACCAGGAACTGATCCGGAAGTCGGTCGCCGAGTTGGCCGGCAGGTTCGACGATCACTACTGGATGGAGAAGGACCAGAACCACGAGTTCCCTCGCGAGTTCTACGACGCCATCGCCTCGGGCGGCTGGCTGGGGATGACGATCCCCGAGGAGTACGGCGGTCACGGACTCGGCATCACCGAGGCCACCCTGCTCCTCGAGGAGGTCGCCCGCTCGGGTGCGGCGATGAACGGCGCCAGCGCCATTCACCTCTCCATCTTCGGCATGCAGCCCGTCGTCAAGCACGGATCCGAGGAGCTGAAGGCCGCGACGCTGCCGCGCATCGTGGACGGCGACCTGCACGTGTGCTTCGGCGTCACCGAACCCGGTGCAGGCCTGGACACCTCGCGGATCACGACGTTCGCCAAGCGCGAGGGCGACTCGTACCGCGTCAACGGCCGGAAGGTGTGGATCTCCAAGGCCATGGAGTCCGAGAAGATCCTGCTGCTCACCCGTACCGAGTCGCCGGAGTCCCTGGCCGCACGCGGCGCCAAGAAGACCGACGGGATGACGCTGTTCCTCACCGACATCGACCGCGACCACGTCGACGTGCGGCCGATCAAGAAGATGGGCCGCAACGCCGTCAGCTCCAACGAGGTGTTCATCGACGACCTGATCGTGCCGATCGAGGATCGGGTCGGCGAGGAGGGGCAGGGCTTCAAGTACATCCTCGACGGCCTCAACCCCGAGCGCATGCTGATCGCCGCCGAGGCGCTGGGCATCGGTCGGGTCGCCCTCGAGAAGGCCGTCAAGTACGGCAACGAGCGCGTCGTCTTCAACCGGCCCATCGGCATGAACCAGGGGCTGCAATTCCCGCTCGCCGATTCGCTGGCCCACCTCGACGCGGCAGAACTGGTGCTGCGCAAGGCGACCTGGCTCTACGACAACGGCAAGCCCTGCGGCCGGGAGGCCAACACCGCCAAGTACCTCTGCGCCGAGGCGGGATTCGGCGCCGCGGACCGGGCCCTGCAACTCCACGGCGGCATGGGGTACTCCGAGGAGTATCACGTGTCCCGGTACTTCCGTGAGTCGCGACTGATGAAGATCGCCCCGGTGAGCCAGGAGATGATCCTGAACTTCCTGGGCGAGCACGTGCTCGGGATGCCGAGGAGCTACTGATGGGGTCGGGCTACTTCGACCTGACCGGCCGCACGGCGATGGTCACCGGCGCCGGGGCCGGCGGCGGCATCGGTGCCGCCGTCGCCGCGGCGCTCGCACAGGCCGGTGCGGCCGTGCTCGTCACCGACATCGACGGCGATGCTGCGGCTGCGGTGGCCGAGGGGATCCGGGCCGGTGGCGGCACCGCCGACAGCGCCGCCCTCGACGTGGGCGACCGCGGTGCCGCGGACGCCGCCGCGGCGAAGGCCGCCGAACTCGGCGGCGGCGCCCTGCACATCCTGGTCAACAACGCGGGTGTCACTGCGCCGGCGATGTTCCCGAAGCTGACCGACGAGACCTTCCGCCTCACCTTCGACGTCCACGTGATGGGGACGTTCCACTGCACCCAGGCCGCACTGCCGTACATCCCCACCGACGGCACCGGCCGCATCATCAACGTGACGTCGGCCGCGGGGCTCACCGGGACGCTCGGTCAGGTCAACTACTCGGCGGCGAAGGCGGGCCTGATCGGCTTCACCAAGTCGCTGGCCCGCGAACTGGCCGCCAAGAACATCATGGTGAACGCCCTTGCGCCACTGGCCGCGACGCCGATGACCGAGACCATCCGCACCAACGAGAAGTTCGCGGCGAACATGATGAACCGCATCCCGCTCAAACGCTGGGCCGGCCCCGCCGAGATCGCCGGCGCGTTCGTGTTCATGGCGTCGGACGCCGCGTCGTACGTCACCGGGCAGGTACTGCCGGTCGACGGCGGAATGGTGATGTGACGGCGCACGATCCGCAGCGTCGGGCCGCACCGCTGGCGGGGGTCACGATCGTCGCGATGGAGCAGGCCGTCGCCGCACCCATGTGCACGCGGGTACTCGCCGACTTCGGCGCACGGGTCATCAAGGTGGAGAACCCCAACGGGGGTGACTTCGCCCGCGCCTACGACGACGTCGTCAACGGGCCCGGCGGGCTGGCCGCGCACTTCGTGTGGTGCAACCGCGGCAAGGAATCCGTCACGCTGAACACCAAGTCACCGGCAGGGCTCGACGTGCTGCACCGGTTGCTCGATCGCGCCGACGCGTTCGTGTCGAACCTGGCACCGGGAGCCACCGCGCGGCTGGGGCTCTCGCCCGCCGACCTCGCGACGCGGCATCCCGGAGTCATCCCCGTCGAGATCGACGGGTACGGCCCGGGCGGTCCGATATCGCACAAGCGCG
Organism: Mycolicibacterium sediminis; assembly: GCF_010731735.1. GTDB lineage: Bacteria > Actinomycetota > Actinomycetes > Mycobacteriales > Mycobacteriaceae > Mycobacterium > Mycobacterium sediminis. The sequence continues at coordinate 5,293,713 of NZ_AP022588.1, read as the reverse complement.
CGTACGACCTTCTGGTGCAGGCGGAGTCGGGTTCGTGCGCCATCACCGGCCATCCCGGCATGCCGGCGAAGCCCGGCCCCGCGATGGCGGACTTCACGACGGGGCTCTACGCGGCGATCTCCATCCTCGCCCTGCTGTTCGCCCGCGGTGGCAAGCCGGCCGGGGCGGCGGCACCCTCGGTCGAGCTGAGCCTGTTCGACGTCATGACCGACGTGATGGGCTACGCGCTCACTTACACCCAGCACTCGGGCGTCGACCAGCAGCCGCTCGGGGTGGGGTCGCCTGCCGTCGCGCCCTACGGGGCGTTCCCCACCAGGGACGGGCAGACAGTCGTGCTCGGCACGACCAACGACCGGGAGTGGCAGCGCGTCGCGCGCGAGATCATCGATCGGCCGGACCTGGCCGACGATCCCCGGTTCGCGACCAACGGCGACCGCTGCGCCCACCGGGACGTCCTGGACGAGGCGATCGGCGCGTGGTGCGCCGAGCACGACCTCGCCGACGTCCAGGCCATCGCCGACGCGGCCGGGATCGGCAACTCCCGCTACAACCTGCCGAGCGAGGTCGTCGTGCACCCGCAGCTCGCCGCACGCGACAGATGGCGCACGATCGGCACGCCGGCGGGAGACGTCCCGGCGCTGCGGCCGCCACCGGTGATCAGCGACTTCACCCAGCCGATGGGTGCGGTACCCGGACTGGGCGAGCACACCGACGCGGTGCTGCGCGAATTCGGGCTCACCGACGAGGACGTGGCGCGGCTGCGTGCCGACGGCGTGATCGGCCCGGTCTACGGTGACTGACTCCGGCTCGCTGCTGTCCGAGGATCGCGGCGGCGTGCGGACGCTGACGCTGAACCGGCCCGACCGCAGGAACGCCCTCGACGCCGGGCTCTGGGTGGCGCTGGCCGACGCGCTGCGCGACCTCAAGCGCGACCGCGACGTCCGCGCGCTGATCCTCACCGGGGCCGGTGGCGCGTTCTGCTCCGGCGCCGACATCTCGGTGCCCGAGGACGTGCATCCGCGCTACAAGCTCGACCGGTTGACCGACGTCGCACTCGCACTGCACGAACTCGCCGTGCCGACCATCGCCAAGGTGACCGGCATCGCGGTCGGCGCCGGATGGAACCTGGCCCTGGGCTGCGATCTCGTGGTGGCGACGCCCGAGTCCAGGTTCTGCCAGATCTTCGCCAAGCGAGGTCTCTCGGTGGACCTCGGTGGTTCCTGGCTGCTGCCGAAACTGGTTGGGCTGCAACAGGCCAAGCGCCTCGTCCTGCTCGGAGAGATGATCGACGCCGAGGAGGCTCGCGCGCTGGGTCTGGTGACGTGGGTGGTGCCCGCCGACGGGATCGACGCCCACGTCGACGATCTCGCCGACCGGCTCGCCGCGGGCCCGCCGTTCGCGGTCGCGCAGAGCAAGGCCTTGCTCAACGACGGCGCGGACGCCACGCTGCGGCAGGCGCTCGCCAACGAGGCTCGGGCGCAACCGGGTAACTTCGCGACGGCGGATGCCGCGGAGGCCTATGCCGCGTTCGCCGCCAAGCGTGACCCGGAGTTCAGCGGGCGGTGGGCGATCCGGCCCGCAGGCACCGCGAACTCGGACAGAGGAACGGAGTAGTGGACATGCGGGAGACCGTCATCGTCGGAGCCGTGCGCACGCCGGTCGGCAAGCGCAACGGCGGGCTCGCCGACCAGCACGCCGCCGATCTCTCGGCCCTGGTGCTCAACGAACTCCTGGAGCGCACCGGTGTCGATCCCGAGGTCGTCGACGACGTCGTGTGGGGATGCGTCTCCCAGGTGGGGGACCAGTCGAGCAACATCGGCCGGTACGCCGTGCTCGCCGCGGGGTGGCCCGAGACCATTCCGGGCACGACGGTGAACCGCGCCTGCGGATCCAGCCAGCAGGCACTCGACTTCGCCGTGCAGGCCGTCATGTCCGGTCAGCAGGACGTCGTGGTGGCCGGCGGCGTCGAGGTGATGAGTCGCGTGCCGCTCGGTTCGGCGCGCGCCACGGGCATGCCCTACGGTCCGAAGGCCCTTGCCCGGTATGACGGATTCGGCTTCAACCAGGGCATCTCGGCGGAGATGATCGCTCGGCAGTGGAACCTGTCCCGATCCCGACTCGACGAGTACTCGGCCCGGTCGCACGAACTGGCGGCCGCGGCCCAGGACGCCGGCGCCTTCACCGACCAGGTCGTGCCGGTCTTCACCGAAGCCGGTGTCGTGACCGAGGACGAGGGCATCCGTCGGGGCACGACGCCGGAGAAGCTGGCCGGCCTCAAGCCCGCCTTCACCGACGACGGCGTCATCCACGCGGGGAACTCCTCGCAGATCTCCGACGGCGCCGCCGCACTTCTCGTCATGACCGCGGAGAACGCCGTGGCGCTGGGGCTGACGCCGCTGGCGCGCTACCGAGCGGGAGCGGTCACGGGTGCCGACCCGAAGCTGATGCTCACCGGGCCGATCCCCGCCACCGCGAAGGTGCTGCACAAGGCGGGAATCGACCTGTCCGAGGTCGGTGTGTTCGAGGTCAACGAGGCCTTTGCGCCAGTACCGCTGGCCTGGTTGGCCGACACCGGTGCCGACGAGGCGAAGCTCAACCCACTCGGTGGTGCCATCGCGCTCGGCCACCCGCTGGGAGCCTCGGGTGCGGTGCTGATGACGCGGATGATCCACCACATGCGGGACAACGGGATCCGCTACGGACTGCAGACGATGTGCGAGGGCGGCGGCACGGCCAACGCCACCGTGGTCGAACTGCTGCCCTGATCCTCGGCCGGCCGTTTCGACGGCCTGCGCGGGACGGTCGGTCCCGAAATTGATCCGGTGAGACCCTTGTCACAGGCGCGCAACCTACCTACTGTGTGTTCAGTTGGTTGGTTGACCGAAGGGGTCCAGTGTCCGCACCACAGGCAAGCGACGGGTCGTCGGTTCCCCGACCGTACGAGTCGCTGCTCGCCAAGGGGGAGGACCGCAAGGTCCGGATCCTCGCGGTCGCCGAACGGTTGCTCGCCCGTCACGGCTGGCGCAACACGTCGCTGGCGCAGATCGCGAAGGAGGCGGGAGTCAGCCCGGCCGGGCTCCTGCACCACTTCGAGTCCAAGGAGCAGCTGCTCAACGCGGTGCTCGACGCCCGGGACACCGATGACGACCTGCACGCCGACCGCTCCGGCGACCTGGTCACCGAGATCTGCCGGGTGGCCGAGCGATTCGACAGGGCACCGGAACTCGTCGGCACGTTCACGGTGCTCCTCGTCGAGAACATCGCTCCGGATGCCCCGCTGCACGGCCGGTTGCTGCAGCGGCAGCAGGCGGCAGTGGACATCGTGGCCGAGCTGATCCGCAAGGGGCAGGCCGCCGGCCGCTACCGCACCGACTTCGACGCGGCCATCAAGGCCGTCGAGATTCTGGCGTTCGTCAATGGAATGGAGACCGCATGGCTGCTCGATCCTTCGATTCCCCTCAACGACGTGTTCAAGGGTTACGGCGAGTCGCTGGCCCGCGACTTCACGCCGCAGGAGGCCGGGCGGACCACTCGGCTGGCGCGGAGTACGCCATGAGGTACCGACTCGACGTCGTCGCCACCGACATCCCCGAGGTGGTTCGCTACGCGGGCGGCTGGCTGGTCGACCGCGTGATGGCCGGATGGGACGTCACCGTCCTGCTCTCCGGTAGTGGCGACCTGCGCCCACTGGAGATTCTCGGCGTCGACGTGGCCGACCTCGAAGGGGCGCTGGAGATGTGGGCCGAGCGACCGCATCCGCAGACCGTCGCCGTCTCCTCGTGTCTGTTCGGTTCGGACGCACGCGTGCGGGAGGGCGTACTCAACGCGCTCGATCAGGGGATGACCGAGGTGACGCTGTGGGGTGAGCACTGGCCCGCCGAACTCGACGCGGTCGGTTCGGTCGAGCATCGGCTCAGCGCGGCGGCGCGGGCGTTCAAGGCGCAGGCACTGGCGGCCGCCGACGTCGCCGACTCGGTGTCCGTCGATGGCGCCGAGACGTTCCTCTGCGGTGTCATGGCGTGTCCGTCGGTGGCGGCCGACCTGGTCCCCGCCAGCTGACCCGGCGACGTCAGCCGCGGACGTCGATCAGCACCTTGCCGATCGCGCGGCCCGCGGCGACGTGCCGAAGCGCGGCCGACGCCTCGTCCAGGGGGTAGGTCGCGCCGACGTGCGGCATCACGCGCCCCGTCGCCAGCAGCTCGTGCAGTTCGCGTTCGTTGCGCGTGAACTCGTCGGGGTCGACGTCCTGGAACTGGAAGCCCAGGATCGCGATTCCCTTGACCAGCACCAGGTTCAGGGGGATGCGCGGGATATCGCCCGAGGCGTATCCCATGGTGACGAACCGACCGCCGCGGCGCAGCGACCGCAGCGCCGGCTCCGACAGCGTGCCCCCGACCGGGTCCAGCACCGCCGCGCATCCGTGCGGTAGGACGTCGCGAAGTGCCTGGCGCAGGTCGCCGTTGCGGTGGTCGATCGCGTGGGATGCGCCGTAGGACGTCGAGACGGCGAGCTTCTCGGCCGACGACGCGACCGCGGTGACCGTTGCGCCCATGATCACCCCGAGCTGGACCGCGGCCAGACCCACCCCGCCGCCTGCGCCGAGGACCACGAGGTCGTCGCCGGGTGCGATGCGCGCGACCGACCGCAGCGCGTGGTGGGCGGTGCGATGACCCACTCCTCCGGCGGCCGCGCGCGCGGCGTCGACGCCGTCGGGGGTGCGGACCAGCCCGGTCGCGGGTGCGGCGACCAGTTCGGCGAACGCGCCGACCATGCCGGTGCCCGTCACGCGGTCGCCGACCGCGAGACTGCCGGTGTCGCCGCGGGTTTCGACGACCACGCCGGCGTACTCACTACCCGGCACGAAGGGCGGCGGCACCCTGATCTGATACGTGCCCGCGATCAGGAGCACGTCGGGAAAGTTGACGGCCGCCACGTCGACCCGGACGAGCGCCTCACCGTCGGCGAGGGTCGGTGCCGGCATCTCCTCGATCCGCACGACGTCGGGTGGCCCGTGGGCCGGGCATACCGCAGCTCGCATCACCCGGTGTAGTCGGTTGACTCGGCCAGCTCGGCCGCCGACGCCATCAGATCGGTGACGACCGGGCCGAAGGCGAGCAGCTTCTCGTCGTCGCCTGCCCGCTGGAAGCCCTGCTCCAGCACGATCGCCAGCTTCCACTTGGCCAGCACCAGGTAGTAGTCGAGGTCGTCCACCTGTCGGCCGGACACCTCTGCGTAGTGCGCGACCACCCGGTCGCGGCTGGGCATCCCGCGCATGTCGACGTAGTTCATGTCGCCGGGCTCGGGCGCGTCGCAGTCCGTGGGCCAGCTCTGCACCATCCACGCGAGGTCGAGCTTGGGATCACCGACGGTGCCCATCTCCCAGTCGACGAGCGCTGCGAGACGGGCGGGTGCGCCGTGTCGGTACATCACGTTCGCGAACTGGTAGTCGCCGTGCATGAGGCCCGGCACGAAGTCGAGCGGTTGGTGAGCCTTCAGCCAGCTCGTCGCCACCTCGAGGCCGGGTAGGTCGCGTGCTCTGATCCGCTCGAGGAAGCCGGTCCACCGGTCGACCTGCCGCTCGTGGAAGCCGTCCGGGCGGCCCAGGTCGTGCAGGCCCCTGGCGCGCCAGTCCACCCGCGACAGCAGCGCGATGCCCTCGGCCAGTTGATGGCTCAGGCCGGCCCGGGCCTCGAGGTCGTTGTCGAAGGGCGCCGGCCACCGGCCTGGCTCGTCCATGGGTGACCAGCCGTCGACGAAGCCCATCAGGTAGAACGTGCGCCCCAGGACGCCGGCGTCGTCGCACACCGCGATCGCCGTGGTGTGCGGCACGTCGGAGCCGTCGAGTGCCTCGATGATGCGCCACTCACGCAGAATCCCCCTGTCCCGGTCCGGCGGTGCGCCGGGCGGTGGCATGCGGATGACGCACTTCTGGTCGCCGCGGGTGAGTTCGTAGATCACGTTCTGGGTGCCGCCGGAGAGGAAGCGGGCCGTCAGGGGTTCGCCGACACCGGGGAGGCCGGCGTCGTCCATCCACGCGGCCAACCGGGTGACGTCGATGGCCGGATCGCTCACAGTTCGGCCGCCGCGAGGTCGAGGAACTCCGCGAACCGCTGTCGGGCCTCGTCGCGCTTGCGGGGCAGCCACTCCGAGGGCCATACGTCGTCGGTGGCACGGTAGTCGCGCAGCACCTGCTTGGCGACGGTCGTCTTGTGCACCTCGGTGGGACCGTCGGCCAGTCCCATCACCGCGGCGCCGGTGACCATTGCCATGAACGGCATCTCGTTGGTGACGCCGAGTGCCCCGTGCACCTGCATGGCGCGCCACGCGATGTCGTGCAGCACCGTGGGCATCACCACCTTCACCGCTGCGATGTCCTTGCGGACCCTCTTGTAGTCGTTGAATTCGTCGATCTCCCACGCGGTGTGCAGCACCATCAGTCGGAACTGCCGCAACTGTGCGTAGGAGTCGGCGACGTACCCCTGCACCACCTGCTTGTCGGCGAGCAGGGTGCCTGCGGTCGTCCTGCTCAGGGCGCGCTCGCACATCATGTCGATCGCCTTCTGCGCCAGGCCGATCGTCCGCATCGCGTGGTGGATGCGGCCGCCACCCAGTCGGGTCTGGGCGATGACGAACGCCTGCCCCTCGCCGCCGAGCAGCGCCGTCTCGGGCACGCGCACGTCGTCGTAGTGGATGAGCGCGTGGCTGCCCTCGCCCTCGGCTTCCCCGTAGAGACCGCTGTTGCGCACGATGCGCACGCCCGGGGTGTCGGTCGGCAGCAGGAACATCGACATGCCCTGGTACGGGCTGACGTCGGGGTTGGTGACGACCATGACGATCAGGAACGACGCGGTACTGGCGTTGGACGAGAAGTACTTCCAGCCGTTGATCACCCAGTCGTCGCCGTCGCGGACCGCGCGGGTGGTGAACTGCGTGGGGTCGGCGCCACCCTGCGGCTCGGTCATCGAATAGCTGGAGAACAGCTCGCCCTCGAGCAGCGGCCGCAGGTAGCGGTCCTTCTGCTCCGGGGTGCCGTAGTGGGCGATGATCTCCGCGTTGCCGGTGTCCGGGGCCTGGCAGCCGAAGACGATCGGCGCCCATTGCGAGCGGCCGAGGATCTCGTTCAGCAACGCGAGCTTGAGCTGGCCGTATCCTTGGCCGCCGAACTCGGGGCCGAGGTGTGTCGCCCACAGACCCTTCTGACGGACCTGCTCCTTCAGCGGATCGACCACGGCACGTCTGGCGTCGTCGAGCGGTGTGAACTGCAGGTGCGGCCAGATGAGGTCGAGGGGCTCGACCTCGGTGCGCACGAAGTCATCCGCCCAGTCCAGCTGTGCCTGGTAGTCGGGGTCGGTCCGGAAGTCCCACATGGCGCCTCCTCGGCGGTGATCGGGTTCTAGTGGCAGTGCGCGTAGCCGTCGACGAGCATGACGATGTCCGCGGTGACGACGTCGGCGAAGGACCTCTCACCGAATGCGCCTGCGGCCCAGTGTCGTGCGCCTTCGCTCACCAGCGTCTGTGCGAGATAGGCGAGGTGTGCGACGTCGGCGTCGTTCGGCGCCGAGCCCAGCCTTCCGTCGGCGGCGGCACGGGTGAACAGCTCGGTGAACATGTCGGTGTCGTGTCCGAGACGGACACCGTCGGCGAGCAGTCGGTGCTCGTGGCGATAACCCTCGAGGATTGTCTCGATGATCAGATCGCGCGGGTTGCGCGCCATCGACTTCTCGAATGCCCGGAGCGCGGCGGCGATCACCGCACCGATCTCGTAGTCTCCGTCGAGCAGCGCGTGGATCGCGCGGTGCGCGGTCTGAGTGGACACGACGCCCACCTCGAACAGGACGTCCTCCTTGCGGGGAAAGTAGAAGTAGAACAGCGCCTTGGAGACCCCGGCGGCCGTGCAGATCTCGGCGACCGTCGTGTGCGAGTAGCCCTTGGTTCGCCACAGCGCCATCGCGGCCTGCACCAGCATCCGCTTGGTCTCGTGCGACTTGGCCCGCTGGAACGTTGCGCGCCGCTGACCGTGGTCAGCACCATTGCCGCGGTGAGTGGTGGGCATCTTCGGACCATAGCGCGGTTCGGCGAAGCTGACCAGAGTCAGACCAACCGGCAGCGCGCAAATCCACGGCAGACTCGTGGCATGACGACGGCACTGCGTGTGGCAGCACTGGCGTTCGGGCTGCTGGCACTGGTCGCGGGAGGCCTGCAGCTGTGGGCATACGTGGCGAGCGATGGCGTCCGCCACCTGATCGTCGGCATCTTCGCGGTGGCGGTGGGGCTCAGCGTGTTCGTCGCCGTTGGCTCGAAGGCACGCGGCCGCCGGCGGTGAGTGCCACTGCTACGCGACGGGCGGATCGAGGGGACCGGCCCTGCGCGTCAGATGGTCGATCTGGAGGTAGGTGGCGTACAGCACCAACGGGGGCAGGACGATGAACGGGACGTTCTCGGCGATGAACTTGAACCCGAGGCCGAAGGCGCCCTGTCCGATGTCGGCGAAACCGGCGCCCACTTCCGAGATGAAGTAGACCGCCGTGCTGCTCATGAGGATCGCCACGCCCGCGAACGTCACCCAGAGGCAACGGATCCGTGCCTCGGTGGCCAGCTGGGGACGGATCAGACGCGTCCACATGACGAACACCGTCGTCCCGGTCAGTACGCCGACGATCTCCAGCGCGAAGATCCACGGGTTGCCGCTGACGTAGCGGGTGTCGGCCAGTCCGTACTGCCACCACAACCACTTCCAGCCGGGATCGGTGGTCGGCGCCCAGAGGCCCAGCGGGTGGCCGATGAGGAACATCAGCTCGTAGCCGATCTGGCTGCCCGCCGTGTACGGCAGGTAGAACAGCGTGAGTTCGGCAGCCCGGTCGAGACGAGTTCGCTTCTCGCCGGGTGCATCCCACAGGATCACCAGGGGGAGGAGCAGCACGGGAACGCCGAAGATCAGATTGACGACCACGTCTGTGGTGAACGTCGGGGGGATGAGATCGATCTGCACGCCGATGGTCATCAACAGGAACACCGCGAAGGTGAACAACCCGGTGTACAGGTAGATGCGCCCACGGTGGGGTGCGACCGGCCGAGCGAAGTTCGTCTCGTGCTGCTGCACAGTCGTCATCGACGTCCACCTCCGCGGTCCGGAATGGCAATCTCACCTACTTGCCACGTGGCAGCATATCGACGGGACACCGTCTGGGGAACCGTATGGCCGACCGAGGTGTCAACGCCGGGCACGAGGTGCCGCGAGTTCCTGCAGTGCCGACACGAAGAGCTCGTCCATCCGAGGGCTGAGCGCGGCGAGCGTGGCGGCGTGGGCATGACTCGCCGGACCGAAGACCCGTCGCAGCGATTCTCCATCGGTGGCGGCGCCGATCGACAGACACAGGCAGCCCATGCCGTCTGCCCGAAGTTCGTCGAGGGCCCTGCGCACGTCCGCCTCTGCGTACCGATCCTCGTAGCCGTCGTCGTAGGGGTGACCGTCCGACAGCACCAGGAGGAGTCGATTGGGGGTTCCGGAGTCGCGCTGCAGGATCGCGGCGGCGCCGCGGATGCCGGCACCGAGGCGGGTGTATCCCGCGGGCTGCAGGTGATCCAGGCGGGCCCGGCTGAGCGCTCCGAAGCGCTGCCCGAACGTCTTGATCGCGGGCAGGTGCACGGCGTTGCGCCCGTGGGAGCGGAACCCGTACACCGCGACGCGGTCACCGAGTTCTTCGAGTGTCGCTGCGAGTGTGGCAGCCGCGCGGCGTTGATGTTCGTGGACGGCGAGGCCCTCCAGATCGGCGTCGGTCGCCGAGCCCGATGCGTCGAGCAGGACGAGCACGCCCAGATTTCGGGCGACCCTGCGGCGTTCGGTGTAGACGTGCTCGTCCGGTGAGTGTCCGGATCTGAGATCCACGGCGAGGTTCACGAGCGCCTCGGTGTCCACATCGTCACCGTCGGGTCGGGCACGCAACGCCCTGGGGCCCAGCCCGACGCGCGAGAGTCGTTGCCGCAACACGGCGTCGCAGAGTACGCCGGCACCCGGGACGTCCGCACCGGTGATGACCGGGAAGTCGACGACCCGGCACCAATCCTCGCGATATCGGTTGCCGTACACGTCCCACTCCGGGTACCGGGCGCCGCGAACGCCGAGGGCGCTGCCGGATCGCTCGTCACCGGTGAACACGATCGGGGTCGGCGACGGCCGTGCGGCCCCGCCGGTGGCCGATGCGCGCCGGATCGAACCGACGCTCAACTCGCCGCCGGCGCCGTCGCTCCCGGGGGACCGCGAGCTGCCGAACAGCGCGCGCAGGAACCGTGCCGGTGCCTGCGCCCCGACCGGAAGCTCGAACAGTCTCAGGATCCGGCTCTTCCCGGACGGCTCGTCGTCCTCGTCGCCCTCGTCCACGCCGGCGGCGTCCGCGGGGTCGAACGTCAGCCGGGGACCTCCCTCGGCGGCGGAGGAGCCCGCCGGCGTCGGTGCGCGCATCAGCACCGAGGGACGGATGGTGCCGAACCACTCGGGCGCGGCCGCGATCGACGTTCTGCTCGAAGCGATGTCGAGGGACTCCTCGGCGGAGCACGTTCGGGCGTCGCCCTCGCACACGGCGGCTGCCAGAGGCAGGCGCGGCACGAGGTCGACCAGCACGCGGCGGCCCTCCAGTGCCAGGTAGCGCCGTGCCACCGCGGGCCGTCCCCGCAGGTGCCGCAAGTGCCGACGATCGAAGCTGCCCGCACCCAGCAGAGCGCTCTGCACCAGGACCTCGCGACGCTGGTGGTCGGCGCTGCGGTCCGCCGAGACGAAGATCACCTGCCCGTCGGTATGGGCGGACTGACCATCAGCGGCTGCCGCGACGTCGACGTGCCGTCCTGCGACGACGCTCGCGAGGAAGCGGAACCGTTCGGGCCCCATGGAATTCACGGCCGTGGCAGGACCGCATCGGCCAGCTCACCGAGGGCGCGGATCACGTCCGGGTCGTCGGACAGCACCTCGACGACGGCCGACTGGACCGCGTCCCGCAGGCCGAGCCCCTCGGCGACGAGGCCGCCCGCGAGGATCAGGATCCGCGTCGATGCGACCTCGTTGAGCGCCGACCCGTCCAGACCGCGGATGGCAGCGCCGAGCGCGACCAGCGATCGCGCGGTCGACTCGTCGATGCCCGCCTCGCGGGCGACGACGTCGGTCTCGACGTCGGCAGTGGGAAAGCCGAGGGTGATCGCGACGAATCGCTGACGCGTCGACTCCTTGAGGCTCTTGAGGATGCTCTGGTACCCGGGGTTGTAGGAGACGACGAGCTGAAAGCCCGGGGCGGCGGACAGGGTGATCCCCAGGCGATCGATGGGCAGCTCGCGGCGGTGGTCGGCGAGCGGATGGATGACGACAGTGGTGTCCTGGCGGGCTTCGACGATCTCGTCGAGGTAGCAGATGGCGCCCTCCCGCACGGCCCGGGTCAGCGGACCGTCGGCCCAGACGGTCTCACCACCCTTGAGCAGGAACCGGCCGACGAGGTCTGCCGAGGTCATGTCCTCGTGGCCGGCCACGGTGATCAGTTCCCGTCCGAACTCGTGGGCCATGGCCTCGACGAAGCGGGTCTTACCGCACCCGGTGGGTCCCTTGAGCAGTACCGGTGAACCTCGCCGCGCCGCCGCCCGGAAGGTCTCGACCTCCTTGCCGACGGCACGGTAGAACGGTGCCGGTGAACCGCTCTCGGCCGGCGGCCGGAGACTATCGACCGTCATCGGCACGTTGGATCGGCACCACGGATGGCATCGTCACGCCGTCGGGCAGTACCAGCTCGCCGTCGTGGTCGACGAACCCCGAGTGCTTGGTCGTTAGCGGCAGAACGGGATTCGGACACGGTCGGTCGGTTCCCTCGCCGCAGATGCCGGGGTTGAAGTACGAGCGCTTCTGCACGTCTTCCGGCCACGGGTCGCCGTGCATGCCGAGCCAGGTCGCGGGCACGTTGTAGAAGAGGAAGAAGCAGGCGCTGACACCGCCGAAGATCGCCAGGAAGCGGATGAACTGCTGCTTGACGACCCCGCCGCGCACACGGTCCAGGCCTCGCTCGACGACGGTGCGTCCCCGGTCGTCGGTGAAGAAACGCAGGCAGCACAGTGCCGCCTGAACGCCACCCCACATCAAGCCCTCGTAGATCGGCCACTGGTAGTACGTCCCGGCGTTGAACGACAACGACTGGATGGCACCGGGATAGGAGTAGAAGCCGATCGGCAGCATGACCAACGCCTCCATGACGAAGTCGAGCACGAACGTGATCGCATAGGTGACCAGAACAAGTCTCAGATTGGACATCGCGGGCCAACGGTTCTTGATCCTTCGCATGAGCCAACACCCGACGATGGTGATCAGCAGCACGCCGTACATGTAGCCGGGGATGTTGGTCAGCAACGGTTCGGGGACGGTGTGGCCCGGCTCCTCGTGTGCCACCCAGCCCGGGATGTGCGGTGCCCAGGAACCTCGGTTCCACAGCCATGCGTTGTAGGTGCACCAGGTGCTGTAGTAGTTGAGCATCGGATCCTGGAACATCATCAGGCCCATCGACACCAGCAGCATGCCGTCGAGCGTGATGCGCCTCTCCCGCAGCCACGGCCGGACGAGGAAGAACCACAGCGCGAACGGCAGGCCGATCCACAGTATGACGGCGTTGGCCATCAGCGGGATCTGCATGTACATCGGCGGCTCGCTCGGTCCCCCCTCCACCGGTTCGAAGAAGGGGCCGGTGACCCAACGGACGAACACGTAGAGCGTGTAGGCCAGGAACACGGCGCCCACCGTCGCCCAGACCTTGAAGGCGCCCGACGACGGCGGCCTCTCTCGCCCCAGGTCGGTTGTCGCACTGACCGACTCGGTGATGGCGGACTTCTTGAACGGGTCACTCATGATCGGATTCCTCCCGGCGATCTGACAGCGGTCACCCGCCGCGCACCTGGCGTCGGCGACCCAATGCGCTCGAATATACTCATCGGTATCTGAATAGCCAATGGGTATCTGAGAATCTGTGACAGACTTTCGCCATGGTGGAGCGGTGGACCCGCGAACGGCGGCTCGAGCACACCCGCGCGCTGCTGCTCGACGCCGCCGAAGACGTCTTCGCCGAAAAGGGTTTCACATCAGCGACTCTGGATGACATCGCGCACGCGGCCGGCTACACCAAGGGCGCCATCTACAAGCACTTCGCGACCAAGGAGGAGCTGTTCCTGGCGGTCAGCGATCGCTACTGGCGACGCTACTTCGACAACTTCGCCGAGGTCATGTCGGACGCAAACCGCGTCGGGGGACGTGAACTCGACGAGATCGCCGAGCGCTGGCGCCAGCTGAGCATCGACCGCGGCGCCGAGCATGCCGCACTGGGCCTCGAGTTCACGCTGTACCTGGTCCGTAATCCGGAGGCTCGAGACCGAGTGGCCGCCAAGCGGTCAGAAGTGGTGGACGCCTTGGCGACGTTCATCGTGGAGGGCATCGAAGCGCTCGGGGGCAGCCTGTTGATCCCGCCGCTGACCTTCGCCCGGGCGTTGGTCGCCACCAGTGACTCCGTGGTCCTCGGCAGCCAGCTCGACGACGTGGATCTCTTCAGGCCCGTCGTGGAGATGTACCTGTCGGCGATCAAGCTGCCGGACTGAACCCACGTGGGCGACGGCACACCGGCCGAATCAGGTTTGCGCCACCGAGATCGACTTGGTATCGGCGTACCCGTCGATTCCCTCGCGGCCCAGCTCGCGGCCATATCCGCTGTTCTTGACGCCGCCGAAAGGAGCGAACGGGTCCATCGTGTAGCCCTGGTTGACGCCGAACGTGCCGGTGCGGATGCGGTGGGCTACAGCGAGTCCGCGGTCGGAGTCGGCGGTGAACACGGAGCCGGCCAGGCCGTAGTCGGAGTCGTTGGCGATGGTCACGGCGTGGTCGTCGTCCGTATAGGGGATGACGACGAGCACCGGACCGAAGATCTCCTCGCGGGCGATGCGCATGGAGTTGTCGGCCTCCGCGAACAGCGTCGGACGGACGTACCACCCGCGGTCGATGCCGTCGGGCATGTCGGGGCCGCCCACGACGAGGCGGGCGCCCTCGCGCCGACCGACGTCGATGTACTCGCGGACCCGGTCCTGCTGGCGTTGCGCGACGAGCGGACCCACTTGCGTCGCGTCGTCCCAGGGGTCGCCGACGGTGAGGCCGGCGACCTCCGCGGCGAGCGCGTCGGTGAATTCGTCGGCGCGGCCGGCAGGCACCAGCACGCGAGTCAGCGCGTTGCAGATCTGCCCACTGTTCGACAGGCTCGCCGACCGGATGCCCGTCGCCACGGTGGCGGGGTCCGCGTCGTCGAGGACGATGGCCGCGGACTTCCCGCCGAGTTCGAGGCTGACGCGGCGTAGATCGGTGGCGCAGGCTGCGGCCACCGCCTTGCCGGCGCCGGTCGAACCGGTGAAGGACACCTTGTCCACACCCGGGTGCCCCACCAGGTACTCGCTGAGTTCACGGCCGCCGGGAAGCACGCTGACCACGCCCGGCGGCAGGTCCGCCTCGGCGATGAGTTCGGCGAGCAGCAGTGCGTTCAGGGGTGTCTCCGGTGCGGGTTTCACGATGACCGAGCATCCGGCCAACAGGGCGGGCACCAGCTTGGTGATGATCAGGAACTGCGGCATGTTCCACGGCACGACGGCCGCAGCGACGCCGATTGGCTCGCGAAGAACGTGGAGGTCGGAGCCGTACCGCCCCGGCCGCACCTCCCGCCACGGGTACGTTTCGGCGAGATCGCAGAACGCGGTGATCATGCTCCACGGCAGGGCGACCTGGGCACGCCTGGCGAAGCCGATCGGAGCCCCCAGCTCGGAGGTGATGAGTTCGGCCATCTCCGTGCGCCGTTCGCCGTAGCACTCGGCCAACCGGCGGATGGCGGCGATGCGCTCTCCGGGGTCCAGTCTCGGCCACGGCCCGGTGTCGAACGCCGCCCGGGCGGCGGCCACCGCGTCATCGACGTCCGCAGGTGCCGCGGCGGCCACCCGTGCCACGGGGGTTTCGGTGGACGGCGATACCACCTCGATGCGGGCATCGGTGCCGGGTGCCATCCACGCACCGCCGATGAAGAGCCTGTCCTGATGCAATCGACGATCTCCTTCGTGCAACGGCACTCATTATCAACTACTTGTGATTGATGCGCCGAGCATATACCGTCGAGGGAGCGGGTTCTCGAGATTGCGTCGAAAGGCCACGTTGCTCGAAAGGCCTTGTTGCGAGGCTGATTGCGCATCGCACGACGCAGACCTCGTGCGACGACGTGCAGCCCGAGTCGACAGGAGACGCCCATGCCTCGCTTCCCGAAACCGGCGGAGGGCAGCTGGACCGAGCACTATCCGCAGCTGGGCACCGCTCCGGTCTCCTACGAGGACTCCATCGATCCCGAGCACTACGAGGTCGAACGTCAGGCGGTCTTCAAGCGTGCCTGGCTGAACGTCGGTCGCGTGGAACGCATCCCGCGCAAGGGCAGCTACTTCACCCGCGAACTCAAGGTCGCCAACACGTCGATCATCGTGGTGCGCACCGGCACCGGCGAGATCGAGGCGTTCCACAACATCTGCAGGCATCGCGGCAACAAGCTGGTGTGGAACGACATGCCGCTGGAGGAGACCAGCGGTGTGTGCCGGCAGTTCACCTGCAAGTACCACGCGTGGCGCTACGACCTGGACGGCAACCTGACCTTCGTGCAGCAGGAGGGGGAGTTCTTCGACCTGGACAAGAGCCGGTACGGACTGGTCGGCGTGCACTGCGAGGTGTGGGAGGGCTTCATCTTCGTCAACTTCGCGCCGGAGCCCGAGCAGACGCTGCGCGACTTCCTCGGTCCGATGATCACGAATCTGGAGGGCTACCCGTTCGGGCAGATGACGTCGCGCTGGCACTACCAGTCGGAGGTGAAGGCCAACTGGAAGCTCTACATGGACGCCTTCCAGGAGTTCTATCACGCGCCCGTACTGCACGCGAACCAGTCGCCGACGGCCTACTCGAAGGCGGCCGCGGAGGCGGGGTTCGAGGCGCCGCACTACCGCATCGAGGGTCCGCACCGGCTGGTCAGTACGTCCGGGGTCCGCGCCTGGGAAATGGCCGACGAGATGCGCAAGCCGATCGAGGACATCTGCCGAAGTGGTCTGTTCGGGCCGTGGGACAACCCGGACATCGGCGAGATGCCCGTGGGCTTGAACCCCGCGAAATGCGATCCCTGGGGCCTGGATTCGTTCCAGTTGTTCCCGAACTTCGTCATCCTGTTCTGGGGTCAGGGCTGGTACCTGACCTACCACTATTGGCCGACGTCGTACAACACCCACGTGTTCGAGGGGACGGTCTACTTTCCCGAACCACGCACCCCACGGGAGCGCATCGCGCAGGAACTGGCGGCGGTCTCGTTCAAGGAATACGGATTGCAGGATGCGAACACCCTCGAGGCCACGCAGAGCATGATCGAGTCACGCGTGCTCGACGACTTCGTGCTGTGCGACCAGGAGGTGCTGATCCGGCACCTGCACCAGGAGACGGCCGCCTGGGTGGACGACTACCGCCGCAAGACTGCGGAGGCGTGACGTGACGACGACGCGAATCGGCATGCTGCCGACGGAGTTCGCCGATCTGGAGCCCTTCTCCGAGTGGTGCCTCGGCTCCGAGAAGGAGCGGTACGCGAAGCGACTCGGCAGCACGATGCGCGACATGCAGGCGTTCTACGACGCGATCACGCCGCGAGCCGAGGAGGCGATCTCCTACTGCGACAAGTTCACCCTCGACGAACTCCCCGAGGACGTCCTCAACCTGATGCACCTGCTGTACTCGATGATCATGGTGTCGTTTCCGGTGGAGTGCTGGAAGCAACCCCGGGTGCCCGACTCCGGCGCCACGTCGCTGGATTGCGACTCCGAGCCCGTGCCGTGACGACGACGATCCTGCGGGCCGCACGGTGGGCCGACGTCGAGGCGGGTCTGGTCCGGTCGCCTGCCGTGGTCGTCATCGAGGACGACAGGATCTCGGCGGTCGATCCCGAGGTGCCACCGGAGAACCCCGACCAGGTCATCGACCTCGGGGACGTGACGCTGCTCCCCGGTCTGATGGACATGGAACTCAACCTGCTGATCGGCGGGCCCGGCGGGCCGGAGGGGCTGCCGAGCCCGATGCACGGAGTGCAGGACGATCCGGCCTACCGGACGCTGCGCGGCGCAGTCAACGCACGCTCGACCCTCGAGGCCGGCTTCACCACCGTCCGCAACCTCGGCCTGATGGTGAAGACCGGCGGCTATCTGCTGGACGTCGCGCTGATGCGGGCCATCGATCAGGGTTGGCACGTCGGGCCGCGGATCTACCCGGCGGGTCACGCGGTCACCCCGTACGGCGGTCACCTCGACCCGACGGTGTTCCAGAGGCTCGCCCCCGGGATCATGCCCCTGTCGGTGGCCGAGGGCATCGCCAACGGTGTCGACGAGGTCCGCGCCTGTGTGCGCTACCAGGTTCGGCACGGCGCCAAGCTCATCAAGGTGTCGGCGTCGGGCGGCGTGATGTCGCACAGCACCGCGCCGGGTGCGCAGCAGTACTCGGACGACGAATTCGCCGCGATCGCCGACGAGGCCCACCGCGCCGGCGTGCGCGTCGCCGCACATGCGGTGGGCGACAGTTCGATCAGGGCGTGCATCAGGGCCGGCATCGACTGCATCGAGCACGGCTTTCTGGCCTCGGACGACACGATCAAGCTGATGGCGGACACGGGCACGTTCCTGGTCTCGACCACCTACCTCACCGAGGCGATGGCGATCGACCGCATCGCACCCGAGCTGCGAAAGAAGGCCGAGGTGGTCTTCCCGCAGGCGCAGGCGATGCTGCCGAAGGCGATTGCCGCCGGCGTCCGGATCGCCTGCGGAACCGACGCGCCGGCGATCCCGCACGGTGACAACGCGAAGGAGATCGTCGCGCTGGTCCGCCGCGGCATGACTCCCATGGAGGCGCTGCGGGCGGCCACCATCACCGGCGCGGAACTCATCGCGGCCGACGACGAGCTGGGTCGGCTCGCGCCGGGCTACCTCGCCGACGTCATCGCCGTCCCCGGTGATCCCTCCGTCGACATCGCCAACACCCTGGACGTGCGGTTCGTGATGAAGAATGGCGTGGTCTACAAGAACTGACGTCGCGTGGGGAGAAGCGGGCATGGAACAGAAGGACAACATCCTCTGGCTGCTCAAGCAGGCCTGGTACTTCTCGCTGACCTCGGTGAACGAGTCGGTGAGCGAGCACGGCGTCAGCACCGCGCAGATCGGCATGCTGCGGCAGCTCGCCTCTGAACCCGGGCTGTCCGGGGCCGAACTGGCCCGGCGCATGCTCATCAGCCCGCAGGGCGTCCAACTCGGCCTCAAGGAACTCGAGCGCCGCGAACTGGTGGAACGCAAACAGGATCCACAGCACGGCCGCATTCTGCAGGCGTTCCTCACCGAGAACGGACGGAAGGTCGCCGAGGCCGTCGTCAGTGATGCCATCACCGCGCAGGACAAGGTCTTCGGCGTTCTGAGCGACGCCGAGCAGGCCACGCTCCGGGAGCTGCTGGGTCGGATCATCGAGCAGGGCACCGGGCACGAGCTGCACCACGATCACATCGGACCCGAGTAGTCCCGGTTCCTTCGTCGTCGTGCCCCTTGCCATCAATGACAAGTACTTGATAATGTCGAGGCATCATGGCCTCGGAGACCGAAGTGGACGGGTTCGCCCCGCTGCGCATCGCGCGCGTCGTACGCGAGACGGCCGACGCGGTGTCCCTGGTGCTCGACGTGCCCGAGCACTGTGCGCGTCGATTCCGTTATCAGGCAGGCCAGTTCCTCACGCTCCGCGTCACCGTCGGCGGGCGTGACCTCCGACGGTGCTATTCGATGTCGTCGGCGCCGGTCGAGGACGAACTGCGCATCACGGTCAAGCGCGATCCCGGCGGCGTCGTGTCCAACTGGATCAACGACACGGTCGTCGAGGGCGACGAGGTACACGTGGGCCCGCCGGAGGGACGGTTCGTGCTGCGGGGAGACCTCAGCGGCGCAACGGAAGTGGTGGCGTTCGCCGGGGGCAGCGGGATCACCCCGATCATGTCGCTCGCGCGTGCGGCGGTCGACGACCCCGATCGTCGCGTCCGGGTGTTCTACGCCAACCGGTCGCGCGAGTCGGTGATCTTCGCGCGACCGCTCGACCGGCTCGTCGCCGAACACGGGGAGCGGGTGCTGGTACACAAGCACTTCGACGAGGACGACGGTGTCGTCACCCCCGCCGCGATCGAGGCCTTCATCGAACCCGCGGGCGACGCCCACTACTACGTCTGTGGGCCTGGACCGTTCATGGAAGCCGTCGAGGAGAGTCTGCTCGCGGCGGGTGTGAAGGAGTCGCGCCTGCACCTCGAACGCTTCACGGTCGCCGTCCCGGAGCCGAACGCGATGGACGAGTCATCCGTCACCGAGGACGTGGTCATAGAACTCGACCGGAAGAAGGTCGTCGCGTCCTATCGACGGGGCGACACGCTGCTGCAGACGGCCAGGTCTGCGGGGCTGCGCGCGCCTGCGTCGTGCGAAACGGGTTCGTGCGGAACCTGTATGGCCCGCATCGTCGAGGGTAGTGCCCGGATGTTGAACAACGATGCGCTGGACGACGACGAAGTGGACGAGGGCTGGGTGCTGACGTGTCAGTCACTGCCCACCAGCCGGAGGGTTCGGATGACCTATGAGTAGTCCGACGGGCCGGGTCGCGGTGGTGACCGGCGGCGCATCAGGCATGGGCGAGGCGACCTGTCACGAGCTAGGCCGACGTGGCCACGCGGTCGCGGTGCTGGACCTGGACGAAGGCGCCGCGCAGCGCGTCGTCGACGCGTTGCGGGCCGATGGCGTGACCGCGCTGGCGGTGGCGGCCGACGTCAGCGATCATGCGGCCGTCACGGGGGCGTTCGCGAAGGTGCGTTCCGAACTCGGACCGGTGCACGTTCTGGTGACCAGTGCGGGCGTCGTCGGTTGGTGTCCCTCGGTCGATCTGACGCCGGAGGCATGGCAACGGGTGATCGACGTCAACCTGACGGGCACCTTCTTCTGCGCGCAAGCGGCACTGCCCGACATGATCGAGGCGGGTTGGGGCCGCATCGTGATGATCTCGTCGTCCAGCGCACAGCGGGGGTCGCCGGGCATGGCCCACTACGCCGCGTCGAAGGGCGCGCTCATCTCGCTGACCAAGTCCCTCGCGCGCGAATATGGACCGATCGGCATCACCGTCAACAACATTCCGCCGTCGGGCATCGAGACGCCCATGCAGCACCACGGGCAGGCGACCGGCAACCTGCCCCCGAACGAACAAATGGCGGCCAGCATTCCGCTGGGTCATCTGGGCACGGGCGACGACATCGCGGCGGCAGTGGGTTTCCTGTGCTCGGAGCAGGCCGGCTTCATCACCGGACAAACGCTCGGTGTCAACGGTGGGTCGGTGATGTGATGACGGATGACGGCGAGAGGCAGGGGATGTCAGGTGCGTAAGTGGCCGAAGCCCAGCGAGGGCAGCTGGACCGAGCACTATCCCGAACTCGGTACGGGACCGGTGTCCTTCCGCGACTCGATCTCGCCCGAGTTCTACGAACTCGAACGCGAGGCCGTCTTCAAGCGGGCCTGGCTGAATGTCGCGCGCGTCGAGGAGTTGCCGCGGACGGGTAGTTACCTCACCAAGGAGATCGAGGTCGCGAAGTCGTCGGTGATCGTGGTGAAGGATCGCGACGGTCGCATTCGCGCCTTTCACAACATCTGCCGCCATCGCGGAAACAAGCTGGTGTGGAACGACTTCCCGAACGACGAGACCAGGGGCACGTGCAGGCAGTTCACCTGCAAGTACCACGGCTGGCGCTACGGACTCACCGGTGAGCTGAACTTCGTCCAGCAGCCGGGTGAGTTCTTCGACCTCGACCGGAGTGAATACGGGCTCGCTCCGGTCGCGTGCGACGTGTGGAACGGGTTCGTCTTCATCAACTTCGACCCGGAGCCGCGGCAGAACCTGCGCGAGTTCCTCGGCCCGATGATCACCGCGCTCGACGACTATCCGTTCGAGCTGATGACCGAGCGCTATGACTTCGTGGCGCACAACGACAGCAACTGGAAGGTCTTCGCCGACGCCTTCCAGGAGTACTACCACGTGCCGTCGCTGCACAGCCAGCAGATCCCGACCGAGGTGCGTCAACCCGATGCGACGTTCGAGTGCGGGCACTTTCAGATCGACGGGCCGCACCGCCTGGTGTCCACGGCGGGCACCAGGAGGTGGCTGCTCGCGCCGGAGTTCATGTATCCCGTCGAGCGCGCGACGCGCAGCGGCTTGGTGGGACCGTGGCGTACGCCGGAGACGCATCAATCCGAAGGCCTCAACCCCGGCGGCATCGAGCCGTGGGGCATCACCAACTTCCAGATCTTCCCCAACCTGGAGATCCTGATCTACCACGGGTGGTACCTGCTCTACCGGTACTGGCCGACCTCGCACAACACCCACAGATTCGAGGCGTACAACGCCTTTCACCCGGCTGCCACGGTGCGCGAACGGGTCGAGCACGAGGTCGCCTCGGTGGTGCTGAAGGAGTTCGCGCTGCAGGACGCGGGCATGCTCGGCGGCACGCAGGCCGCCCTCGAGTACGACGTGGTCGACGAGTATCCGCTCAACGACCAGGAGATCCTGGTGCGCCACCTGCACAAGGTGTCGGTCGACTGGGTCGAGGACTACCGGCGCGAGCACGAGGCGGTGAAGGTGTGACCATGCTTCCCAGCTCGTTCGCCGAGTACGAGCAGTACGCCGAGAAGTGGTGCCTGGCAACCGAGCCCGAGCGCTGGGCGATGCGCCTGTCGACGCCGATGCCGGTGATACGGGAGTTCTACGATGCGTTCACGCCACGGTTCGAAGAGGCGATCGACTACTGCGACAAGTTCCCGCTCGAGGAACTGCCCGACGACGTGCTGAACCTGCTGCACCTCGTCTACTCGATGATCCTGGTGTCGATGGCCGTCGAGGTCTTCGGGACGCAGAAGCCCGCCGACTCCGCCGACGCCGTCATCGACCGCGTCAGCGCGCCGGTGCCCTGAGAAAGGCTCGCACATGACCGTATTGACGATCACCAAACTCACCGCGTCGGTGGGCGCCGAGGTCACCGGCGTCGACTCCGACCGACTCGCGAGCGACGACACGCTGGGTGCGGACATCCTGGACGCGCTGGAGGACAACGGAGTCCTCGTGTTCCCCGGCCTCGCCCTCGAGCCGGAGGCGCAGGTGGCCTTCTGCCGGCGGCTGGGCGAGATCGATCACTCCTCGGACGGCCATCATCCCGTGGCCGGCATCTATCCGGTGACGCTCGACAAGTCCAAGAACTCGTCGGCCGCCTACCTGCGTGCCACCTTCGACTGGCACATCGACGGCTGCACCCCGCTGCGGGACGAGTGCCCGCAGAAGGCCACAGTGCTGTCCGCCAAGCAGGTGGCCTCCAGCGGTGGCGAAACGGAGTTCGCGAATTCCTACGCCGCCTACGACGCGTTCACCGACGCCGAGAGGGAGCGCTTCGGCGCACTGCGGGTCGTGCACTCGCTGGAGGCGTCGCAACGTCGGGTCACGCCCGACCCGTCGCCGGAGGAGTTGGCGCGGTGGCGTGCTCGGCCCACCCACGAACATCCGCTGGTGTGGACCCACCGCAGCGGTCGCAAGTCGCTCGTCCTGGGAGCCTCAGCCGACCACGTCGTGGGCATGGACCCCGACGAGGGTCGGGCGCTACTCGCGGACCTGCTCGACCAGGCGACGCGGCCCGAGCTCGTCTACGGCCACCGGTGGTCGGTGGGGGACACGGTCATCTGGGACAACAACGGCGTCCTGCACCGCGCAGCGCGGTACGCGCCCGACTCGCCGCGCGAGATGTTGCGCACGACGGTCCTCGGCGACGAGCCCATTCAGTAGGTGAGGCAGCCGAGGATCGAGCCGCTGCGGCCCGAGGAGTGGGACGACGGCACGCCAGACGCCCTGAGCCCGCTGCTGCCCGCCGAGCGCGCCAACCCGGACGACGCCGGTGCGCTGCTCTCGACGCTGCTGCGGCACGAGTCGCTGACGCGGGCCTACCTGCACTTCAACGCCCATCTCCTGTTGCACTCGACACTGTCGCCGCGGGTGCGGGAGATCCTGATCCTGCGCGCCGCGGTGCATCGCGGCTGCGACTACCTCTGGGACCACCACGTGCCACTCGCGCGCCGCGCCGGACTGACGGACGACGAGATCGCGGCGGTGCGAACCGGCGGGGGCGTCGCACTGGGTGACCTGGACCTGCTCGTCGCGGCCGCCGCCGACGAACTCGACACCCACGACACCCTCTCGGAGTGGACGTGGGCAGCGCTGAGCGAGCCGTTCGACGAGCGACAGCGGATGGATCTGGTGTTCACCGTCGGCGCGTATCACCTCCTGGCGCTGGCCGTGAACGCGTTCGGCATCGTCGATGACTGACCGCCGTCGTTGACGGAGGTTGGCCGGTGTGAAAACCTGATACGCAAAGATGAGAATTACGTTCTCGTCTGACGAGATCGTCTCCCGAAGGAGCAGCGCATGACGGAGGACCTCACCACGGTCGACTTCTTCCGGGACGGGCGGTTGACCGACGACCCGTACCGGTTCTACGAGGCGCTGCGCGACAAGTGCCCGGTGAGTCGCGAGGACCACTACGGCGTGACGATGGTGACCGGCTGGCAGGAGGCCGTCGACGTCTACAACGACTCCGACACCTTCTCGTCCTGCATCTCGGTGACCGGACCGTTCCCCGGCTTCCCGGTGCCGCTCGACGGTCTGGCGGACGGGGACATCACCGACCTCATCGTCGAGCACCGCGACGAGATCCCCTTCAGCGATCAGCTGCCCACGCTCGACCCGCCGACGCACACCAACCACCGCGCGCTCCTGATGCGCTTGATCACCCCCAAGCGCCTCAAGGAGAACGAGGACGCCATGTGGCAGCTGGCCGACGACATCCTCGACGGCTACCTCGCCCCCGGCAAGGGCGAGTTCATCAAGGGCTTCGCCGCCCCGTTCACCCTGCGCATCATCGCCGACCTGCTCGGCGTGCCCGAGGACGACCGGGCCGAACTCCTCGACCGTCTCGCCCGCGGCACTCATGGCAGCGCGGTCGGCAACGCCGACAAGACGATGAACAAGACGCCGCTGGAGTACCTGTACGAGATCTTCGCGACCTACGTCGAGGAGCGGCGGGCCGAACCCCGCGACGACGTCCTGACCGGCCTGGCGACGGCGGCGTTCCCCGACGGGACGATGCCCGAGGTCGCCGACGTGGTGCGCGTGGCCACGAACGTGTTCTCCGCCGGCCAGGAGACGACGGTGCGGCTGCTCAGTACCGCGTTGAAGGTGCTGGGCGACCGTCCCGACGTCCAGGCCCAGCTCCGTGCGGATCGCAGCCTGCTGCCCAACTTCATCGAGGAGTGCCTTCGCATCGAGAGCCCCGTCAAGGGCGACTTCCGGCTGTCCCGGGTCCCGACGACCGTGGGGGAGCAGGCGCTGCCCGCGGGGTGCACGGTGATGGTGATCAACGGTGCGGCCAACCGCGATCCCCGCCGGTTCGAGAATCCGGACGACTTCGATCCCGAGCGCAAGAACGCGCGTCAGCACCTGGCCTTCGGACGCGGCATCCACAGCTGCCCGGGTGCGCCGCTGGCTCGCGCCGAGACCAGGGTGGGTCTCGAGCGGATCCTCGACCGCACCACGGACATCCGCATCTCGGAGGACGAGCACGGGCCGGCCGGCGATCGCCGCTACCAGTACATTCCGACCTACATCCTGCGCGGACTCACCGAGCTGCACCTGGAGTTCGACCTGCGATGAAGGTTTTCGTCGATGAGGACCGGTGCGCGGGGCACGGCATGTGTCTGACGCTGTGCCCCGAGGTCTTCGACATGAGTGACGACGGTTGGGCAGTCGCCGATCCCGGTGACGTTCCGGTCGAGCTGGAACCCGCCGCCCGCGAGGCGATCGCGAACTGCCCCGAACGGGCCATCCGCGAAATCAGTTGACGTCAAAGGAGATGCAGTGGCCAAGGGATATGTGATCATCACCGAGGACATCAAGGATCAGGCCGGCATGGGCGAGTACGCCAAGCTGGCCAGTCAGACGATGGCCACCGCCACCGTGCTGGCGTTCGGTCCCGTCGTCGAGACCCTCGAGGGGGAGTGGCACGGCACGCAGACCGTGCTCTTGGAGTTCGAGTCCGTCGAGGCGGCCAAGGAGTGGTACCAGTCCGACGCCTACCAGGAGGCGCTGAAGCTGCGCCAGGCGGCGGCCGACTGCAACGGCGCCATCCTCACCGGCTTCTAGATTCTCCGCCGCTGGCCTACCGGCGAGCAGACGCGAACTCTCCTGAATCGTCGCGTACGAGGGGAGTTCGCGACTGCTCGCGGATGACTGAGCAGCGGATCACTCGTCGACGATGGCGATGGCCTGTCGCGGGCACTGTCGCACGGACTCCCTGACCTGTTGCTCGTTGTCGGGCGTGACGTGGTCGGTGAGTACGTGCAGGTAGTCGTCGTCGTCGAGGTCGAATACCTCGGGGATGATGCCCATGCACACCCCGTTGCTCTCGCACAGGCCGAAGTCGACCTCGATCTTCTGTGTCATGGCTACCTCAGCACCCGCACCGGCACGTGGTGGTAGCCGGCGACGTTCTGCATGTTCACCCGCTGCAGCCGGTCGAAGTCGACCTCGTAGCGCGGCATGAAGTCGAGCAGGTGCTCGAGCGCGATAGCGGTCTCCATGCGGGCCAGCGCAGCGCCCAGGCAACTGTGAATCCCATAGCCCAGCCCTAGATTCTGGGCCTCCGTGCGGTCGCGGTCGATGTCGAAGGTCTCGCCGTCGGTGAAGGCCCGCGGGTCGCGGTTGGCCGACGCTCCCATCAGGAAGACCGGCTTGTTCGCCGGGATGAGGCCGCTCGGTACCTCGACGTCCTTGACGCTGTAGCGCACGTTGTACTGCACGGGTCCGACCCAGCGCAGCAGTTCCTCGACGGCGGCGGGGATCTTGCTGCGATCGTCGAGCAGCTTCTGCCACTGGTCGGGATGCCGCGCGAACTCGACCACGGCGCTGCCGACGAGCTTGGTGACGGTCTCGGCGCCGGCGCCACCCAGAAGGATGGTGAATCCGGTGATCTCGACGTCGTCGAGTTTGCGCATCGTGCCGTCCTCGCACGGGATCTCCGCGGCGATCAGACGGCTGATCATGTCGTCCCGAGGATTCTCCCGGCGCTCGAGGACCAGGCCGTAGTAGTAGATGCCCGAATCGATGTTGGCCTGCATGTTGTCGTCGTCGCCGTCGATCTGACCGGGCTTGCGGTGCAGGCTCTTGTCGATCCAGTGGCGGACCTGCTGGCGGAAGTCCTCGGGTACGCCCGCCATGCGGGTGATGACCTCGACGGGGAAGGGGCCCGAGAAGTCCTGCACGACGTCGAAGTCGTCGGGGTTCGCCTTCCCCAGGTAGTGCTCGACGAGTTCGACGACCGTCTCGCGCTGCGACAGGATGGCACGCGGCGTGAAGGCCTTGTTGAGCAGGCTGCGCATGTGCCGGTGATCCGGTGGATCCATGAAGATGATCGACTTCTGCGGCGGCTCGTCGGAGCGCACCATGCCCAGGTCGCATCCGCGCGCCGACGAGAAGGACTCGTGATCCTTGAAGGCTGCCGCGACGTCCTCGTGTCGGGTCAGCGCGTAGAAGTCCTCGACCTCGTCGTAGTAGAGGGGGGCTTCGTCGCGCATCCGCTGGTAGACGTCGTACGGGTTGTCGAAGTACTCCTGCGCGAATGGATGGAATACCAGCTTGGGCTTGGTCACGAGGTCCTCCTCGGCGCTGGACGGGCAGATGGCGCAGTTACGGAAGGCTGCGGGTTTGTAACGGCAACAGTATGGGCCACGGCGTCGGGGAATTCAGCCGAATCGCCAACCGGTCGAGCCTCGGTCACCGGGCTGCGCCCGCGTCCACGAGGGCGTCCAGCACGCCGAGGTCACCACCCAGTTCGGCGACGGTACGACGCACCACCGCGACGTCCTTGCCGATGAATTCGCCGACCGCGGAGATGAACGCGTGCGCCGAGCCGGCCGAGGCGATCAGGTCGAGCGCGCGGCTTCCAGCGCTGCCGTGCACGAGGGCCTCAAGCAGCGGGGTCTCGTCCATCCCGAGCCGCGCCGCCAGGCGGACGGCCTCCGCGACCAGACCGATCTGTGCGGCGAACATCGTGTTGTTCAGCAGCTTCACCAGTTGCCCGGCACCCGTCGTCCCCGCATGCAGGACGGGGTCACCGTATGCACCGAGCACCGGCCCGACGCGGCCGACGGCGTCCTCGGAGCCGCCGACGAACAGCGTGACGTGGCCCGCGGCGATGTCGTGCGGGCCGCCGCTGACGGGTGCGTCGACGACGTCGACCGCTGGGAAGCGGCTCGCGATGGCCCGTGCGGTGTCCGGACTGCCGGTGGTGTGCACGACGAGCGTCGCGCCGGGCGTCATCCGTTCCACCAGGTCGCCGTTCAGGCAGAGATCGGCCACCTGGTCGTCGGTGAACACGCAGACGACGACGACGTCGGCTCCGGCGGCGACGTCGGCGATCTCGCGGACCGGCGTGGCCCCCAGATCAGCGATGGCGGAACGCTTCTCGTCGGTGCGTCCGAGCGCGCGCACGTCGTGGCCGGCCTCGGCGAGGCGGTGCACCATGGGTGCCCCCATGCGGCCCGCGCCGACGAAGCCGACCTTCACCGCGCGTGGTCCATCGACGCCAGCGCGGTGTCCGCGGCGGCGAAAACGCTGCCCTCCGGTACCGACGCGTGCTCGGCGAGGCTCGCCGCGTGCCGAACGTCCTTCTGCAGCAACGCCCCCGCGATGGGCGCCAGGCCTTCCAGCGTGCCGCCGAACATCGTGATGCTCCCGATTGCCTTGCTCGTCGCGGAGCCCCGGTTGAGTACCTCGCACAGCCGGTCGCGCGGGATGCCGAGCGCATCGCCCAGCTGCAGTGTGCTGATCGCGCTGCCGAGATTGGCGCTGAACTGCAGGTTGTTGAGGATCTTCGCGACCTGTCCGGCGCCCAGTTCACCGAGGTGCACGATGGCGTCGGAGTAGGTGGCGAAGACCGGCCGGACCTTCTCTACGACGGCCTCGTCACCGCCCACCATCACCATCAGAGTGCCCGCCTCGACCGCGGGCCCGCCCCCGCTCACCGGCGCGTCGATCAGGATCAGCCCCTTGGTGGCCGCCAGGCCCGCGAGTTCACGGCAGGTGTCCGGGTGCACCGTGCTGTGGACGGCGATGATGCCCCCGGGCGCCATGCCCGCCAGCACCCCCGTCTCCCCGTCGAGGACCTGCCGGACGTCGTCGTCACCCACCACGCACAGGCAGACCAGGTCGCTCGCCGCACCGAGTTCCGCGGGCGTCTCCGCGACCGTCGCCGCGGTGTCGGCATAGGGCTCCAGGGATTCGGGCCGGCGGGCCCACAGCGTCAGGTCGAACCCGCCCTCGACGATCCTGCGCGCCATCGGCCCGCCCTGACTCCCCAGCCCGATGAATCCGACCCGCATCACTCCGCCTCCACCTTCGATTCGACGCGACCGCCCCGTTTGGCGGCCACGCATCCGTCCAAGAACGTCAGTACGCGCTGGTGATAGCCGCCTGCGGTGCGCCCGACGCTGAGATTGTGTCCGCTGTCGGCCATCTCGTTGACCGCCACCGTCGGCGCGTTCGAGAACCCCGAAGCGATCGCCGCCACCGCGTCGGCTGACGACTCCCAGACGGCTTCGTGGTCGGCGACGCTGAACTCGACCGGAACCGAGACGCGCGCAGCCAGTTCGGAGAAGTCGCGGCGCGTCCACCCAGCGGTCACCCGGCCCTCGTAGGCCACGCCCGGCGCCGACAGCGCGCCCGTCAGCACCTCCGGCGGGTAGAACTCGGTGGGTTGCCACAGCAGGTCGCGCAGTCCTGCCGGACGCGAGGTGACGGTGGCCGCCTCGATCAGCGCGAGCGCCTCGGGCCGGTAGCGCAACCCGGTACCCGCCAGCTCGAGGCCGATGACGTCGCCACCGCGGTCGTCGACCGCCATCCGCAGTGCCAGTTCGCAACCGGCGGAGTGTGCGACGAGGAAGAGTCCGGCACCTCGCTGCGTCTCGCCGAGAGTGCGGTCGACCGCGCCGTAGGACAGCGCCACCCGTCGGTCCGGCTCGGTCATCTCGTCGGCCCACAGCGCGGATGCCCCGTAGCCGGGCCGGTCGAGCGCGATCGCGGTCACGCCGGCGGCCGTGGCGGCCCGCAGCAGCGACAGTTCCGGGTGGCCGGGGCAGTCGAAGTACGCCGACGACGTGGCACCACCGTGGATCGCGACGACGACCGCGCGGGGGTCGGCGACCTCGGCCACGAGGGCGGACATCGGAATGCCGTCGACCATGACGACGCGGGGGGTCGGGATCACGCGTCGGACCGAAGGAGCATCACGCCGCTGGGCGTCAGCCCACCGCTACTGGTGACGGCGACCCGTGCCCCCGCCACCTGCCGGTCACCGGCCTCGCCGCGCAGCTGGGTGACGGCTTCGTGGATCAGGCCCATGCCGTGCGTGCGGCCGTGCGACAGCTGTCCGCCGTGCGTGTTGAGCGGAATGATGCCGTCGCGGGCGATGTTCCTGCCGCCGTCGAGGAAGTCCTTGGCCTCGCCGATGCCGCAGAAGCCGAGGCCCTCCAGCCACGACAGGCAGTTGAACGTGAAGCCGTCGTACAGTTCCGCCACGTGAACGTCGCTCGGACGCAACGACGTTCGGGACCACATGTGCGCGCTCTGGCCGAGTACCTGTGGCTCGTGGGTGAGGGTGGTCTGGTCCCAGTCGAGCCGCTCGATGATCTGCGTGCCCACGGCCTCGAACCGGATCGGGGGCTTCGCGAGATCCTTCGCGGCGTCGACGGCCGAGACGATGACGGCGACGGCACCGTCACACGGGACGTCGCAGTCGTAGAGCCCGAACGGCGTCGTGATCATCCGGGCGGAGAGATAGTCGTCCATGGTCATCGGGTCGCGATAGATGGCCGTCGGGTTCAGCGCGGCGTTGGCACGCTGGTTCAGCGCGATCCACCCCAGGGTCTCGCGCGTGGTGCCGTAGCGGTCGAAGTGGCGACTCGCGTTCTGCGCCAGCACGTGCGCCGCCGAGACCGCGCCGAAGGGATGCTGGAAGCTGGCGGTGCGGGCACCCATCGGAGGGGCCATCCTGCCCTCCTTCATCAGCTGCTGAAACGTCGCCTCCCACAGCGTGCGGAAGCACAGCACGTGGCGGGCCATCCCGGTGGCCACCGCCATCATCGCCGCGATGACCGAACCGCCGGGACCGAACGTGTCCATGCCGCCGTTGATCCACGTCGGACGCAGACCGAGCGCACCCTCCAGCGCGCTGACGCCACCTTCGCCCATCCCCGCCACGTCGAGGCCGGGATAGGTGGACAGGCCATCGATGTCGTCGTAGGTGAGGCCCGCATCGGCGATGGCCTCCTCGCACGCCTGGATCGTCAGCGACAGCGGCGGGACCATCTGCCTGCGGCCGATCGTCGACATGCCGATGCCGGTGATGGCCGAGTGGTCCTCGAACTTCGCCGTCGTCAGCATCGGCCGTACGTGGTCGGCGAAGCGCTCGGGCGGGATCAGATCCGCCGGCATCGCGGTGGGGGCGTCCGCGTCGGGCGCCGGCCTGAACAGCGGGAGCCAGACGTCCTCGATCTGCTGGAACGTCACCTCGACGGGTTGGCCGATCGCCAGGTCGTCGGGATCGGCGTCGATGACGTTGGTGGTCAATCGGACTCGCGGGTCCTCGAGGATCGCGACCTCGGCTACTACGTAAGGCGGAGGCAGGTCGGGAAAACCGAAGCGGTGGTTGACGGACAACCCCGCGAGCGTGGCCTTCCCCGACACGACGCGGACGCCCATCTCGGTACGACGGCAGTACCGGCACACCGGTGCGGGCGGGTGGATCAGCGCCCGACAGTTGAGGCACTCCTGGATGCGCAGCCGGCCGTCGGCGCCCGAGGTCCAGAAGAACTCGTTCTGTGCGGTGAGCTGGGGCAGCGGGCGTGTCACCGGACGAACTCCGAGATCGCTTCGTTGTCCTCGGTCGAGGGGTGCGGCTCGGGAGCCTCGTCCGGAACGGCTTGCGGGCGTGCGCGAGAAGGTGGCTGCCCGCCCATGTCGATGATCGCGTGTACCGGGCAGTCGAGCAGTGCCCGCACCACGGCTGGACGGTCGGAATCTCGTACGGTGCCGTCGCCGATGAGCGACGCGTAGCCCCAGTCGTCGAGCGAGAAGTACTCGGGCGCGTGCTTGGCGCAGATCCCGAATCCATCGCACATCGTGCGGTCGAGCCTGATGCGCATCGGATCACTCACGACACCGCCTCCACTTCGTAGGGCCGGGCGGCTGCGTACGCGTCCGTGCGGCACGGCTCGCAGGCGCCGGCCAGGTGGCGGGCGACGTCATTCGGAAACGCCCTGAGCAGGCTGGCTGCCACGTTGGTCGCCGCGTCCAACGTCGCGCACGCCCCACGTCCGCGCAGCACCACCGACCACCGCTCGAGCCTGCCGAGATCCTCGGGCGTCGCGGCGCCGTCCCGCAGCGCCCCCGCGACTGCGGCCATCGCCGCGGTGCCGTTGAAGCACGAACCGCACTGGCCGGCGTTCTCGCGGTCGAAGTACGACAGGACCGACGCCGCGACCGCGACCGGGCACTCGTCGGAGATGACGGCCACCGCTCCGCACCCGAGTCCGCTGCCGAGCCGTCGCATGGTCTCGTGGTCGAGCGTGACGTCCAGCACCTCGCGGTTGAGCAGCCCCGCGAAGTACCCACCCATCAGTACGCCGCTGACGTTCTCGATCGAAACACCATGGTGGGTGAGCAGTTCGGTCACCGACGTGCCGTGCGGCAACTCGTACAGCGCGGGTGGTCTGTCCCCACCGGTCACCGTCGCGAGGAACGTGCCGGGGGAGGCCGACGTGCCCTGCGCGCGGTACGTGTCGCTTCCGTGGCGCAGGATGAACGGCAGGTTGGCCAATGTCTCGACGTTCGAGACGAGGGTGGGCAGACCGCGGACTCCCTCTTGGAATGGGCGGGGCGGTTTGTCGGTGGGCTTGGCGGGACCACCGTTGACGGCGCGGACCGCGGCGGTCTCCTCCCCGGCGACGTAGCCGGGATCGACCGTCACCACCGCGACCGCGAGTCCCGTCGAGGGGACGGAGTGCAGAGCGGCGTTGACCGCCTCGGCGGCCAGCACGTCGGACAGGTACACGTGCGCATGGTCGGCGCCGACGATCCGTGCGGCCAACCGGATGCCGTCGAGCACGAGGTGGGGTCGGTTGCGCAGCAGCCACTTGTCCTTCACCGAGGCGGGCTCACCCTCCTCGCCGTTGGCCAGCACCACCGTCGGCACGCCGCCACGTCCCGCGTCGCGCACCGTCCGCAGTTTCACGGCGAGGGGAAAGGCGGCGCCGCCCCGCCCCAGCAGTCCACTGCGGTCCACCTCGTCGAGCAGGGCGTCCGGATCATCGAGGTCCTGATACCCGCCGGCCTCGACGTAGGTCGCGTAGTCCTCGGCCGTCTGCTCGAGGCGCAGCAGGCGGGGTTCGAGTCCGGGCCAGACCGCGGCGGACACGAGGGCGGTCGACCCGTTCTCCATCGTGGTCACGATCGAGCCCCGTCGCCCGGGCATAGGCTGCGAGACATGAGGACTGCCGTGGTGCGCGTCGACGTCGATCCCTCGGCGTCGCTGAGCGCCGCCCAGCTGCGCGACGGCATGGCGAGGCTCGCGGAGTTGGCGGCCGATCTCGGCGCAGACGTCGTCGCAGCGGATCTCGCGTCGATGCCCGCCGATCGCCGGCAGGTCGAGGTCCTGATCTCCGGCAACGACCCGGACGCACTGCAGCGCACGGCGATGGGACTGTGCGTGCGGGCGTTCGGCGACTTCGGCGCGGAACCGTCACCGGGAGTTCTCACGTACGTCAGCAGGGGAACCGACGACGATGCACACGGCGTCCTCGCCGGCATGGGCCTCAGCGCGGAGGTCGAGCGCACCGCCACCGACGCCGGCTGGGACCTCGTGACGGTGACGCTGACGAGGTCCGACCTGACGCGGGTGCCCGAGAGTCGCGTGCACACGGCACTGGAGGCATCCCTGAACTGCGAGGTGCGGATCGTCGTGACGTGAGCGGCCGGGAGGGTCACGTCGACGTCTTCAGGAAGTCGAGGATCGCCGGCGCGGCCTGCACCCAGGTGTCGAACATGTTGAAGCGCTTGACCTTGCCCGAGGCGCGCGCCTCTCCGGCCCGCTCCCACGCGTCCTCCGGCCACGGCGGGTCGATCAGCGTGGAACCGTTGATCAGGCAGCTGATCTCGAGCGAGGTCCGCTTGGGATGGTCCATGTCGTTCTCGCCACCACGGATGATGAGCGTCGGAACGGTGATGTTGTCGAACAATTCGTCCTCGACGCCTGGGATGGTCTGGCCGGGCTTCGGGACGAAGGCGTTGAGCCAGCGCAGCATCAGCTTGAGGAACTGCGCGGGATCCTGATCCAGGATCCGCTGCTCGTTGTCCGGGTTCTCGGCGATGCGCTCCTGCCACTC
Source organism: Mycolicibacterium sediminis (assembly GCF_010731735.1). GTDB lineage: Bacteria > Actinomycetota > Actinomycetes > Mycobacteriales > Mycobacteriaceae > Mycobacterium > Mycobacterium sediminis. The sequence goes on along the minus strand of NZ_AP022588.1, from coordinate 5,260,077 downwards.
GCCGACGCGGGCGACGTCCTTCATGCCGCCGCCGCGCACCGCGAGGATGCTCGGCACGATGTAGTAGGAACCCAGCACGAACGAGCCGTACACGCCGCCCACGATGTTCCACACCACCAGCTTCGTGACGAGTTCGGGATAGAGCATGGTGGTCAGCATCGAGTCGCGCGCGCCGCCGGAGCCGCCGGCGATGATGCACGGCCCGATGTCCAGCGCCGTGATCAGCTGCCGCAACGTGTCCGCGCGCATGTGCGATTCGCTCTGCCCGGTGAACTGGACGTCGGACTTGCCGCAGTTGGGCCGGTCCCACAGCAGCACCCGGTAACCGCCCTCGACGAGCTTGCGCGCCAGCGGCTTGAGGCCCGGGATGTCCTTGCTGAACCGGCCACCGGGCGTGAGCGCGATGAAGTCGCCCTCCTTGCCGAGGATCTCGTAGACGACGTTGCCGCCGTTGATCTCGATCTTCTTGTTGGGCAACGCGTCTCCTATGACGTCAGGCTTGAACCAGGACGTCGTTGCCGACGACCCGGACGGGATAGGTGCGGATGCTCCACTCCGGCTTGACGGCGGTGGTACCCGTCGCGAGTTCGAACCCCCACTGGTGCCAGGGACAGAAGATGAACTCCTTGTCGCGCACCATCACGGCGTCGCCGGGAACGTCGGGGTCCACGACGTTGAGGCCACGTGCGCGGCCCGAACACAGTGGACCGCCCTCGTGGGGACAGTAGTTCGCGATCGCGTAGAAGGTCCCGTTGACGTTGTAGACCCCGACACCGTGGCGTCCGATCGGCACCAGCTTGTGCGTGCCCGGTGCGATCTCGTCGACGGTGGCCACGACGTGTTCGCGCCCCTGGGCGAGCCGGGGCGTCTTCTCCTGGTCCATCTAGCTCGCGGTCCCCGGTCGCTCCGCTCCTGCCTGCCGCATCAGAAGACCCGGACCTGGCCCTCGAGTGCCGGCACGGTGTCCGGCAGCTTGTACGTCTCGATGCCGTTGCGGAACATGATGGCCTCGCGCGCGTGCTCCGGCAGATGCTTCACCAGCCAGCGTGGGTCGTCGAACGTCCAATGCGGGTAGTCGCTGCTGAACAGGAGGATCTTCTCGCACTCCATCCACTCGAACGCGCGGGACAACTCCGTCTTGTCCTCGGGGTAGTCGAGCGGCTGGGTGGTGAACTTGATGTGGTCCTTGACGTACTCGCTGGGCTTGCGCTTGATGTCCATCCACGACTTGCGCGCCGCATAGATGGCGTCCATCCGCCACATGAGCGGCAGGATCCAGGTGAATGCGTGCTCGACGAACACGATCTTGAGGTTGGGATGACGGTCGAACGTCCCGTCGAAGATGAGGCTCATGACCTGGTTCGCCGCGAGCAGCGAGTACGTGACCATGAAGTCGTGGTTGTAGCTGGGCAACCCGACCGGGGGCATCGGTAGCTCGTCGTAGTGGCTGCGCGACAGGTGGCAGCTGACGGTGATGTCGTGCTTGGCGGCGGCCGCCCAGATCGGGTCGTACTTGGGGTTGCCCCATGACGGCCGGGGTTCGGCCTTGATCAGGATCTGCGCCATGTAGGGGTGGCCGGCCCAGCGTTCGATCTCGGCCACACTGTCCTCGGGAGCCTCGATCGCCAGGCAGATGGAGCCACGCCACCGCTCGTGCCAGTTGTTGTGCGGGTCGAGCCAGTGATTGGCCTGCCAGTCGTTGATCGCATACGACATCGCGTGCTGCGCCTCGGGAATCCGCGCGGGATACGCGGCGGGTTCGAGGATGGCGATGTCCGCGCCGGCCTCCATGATCAACTGCTTGAACGCCAGATCGGGATCACTGCAGGCGAATTCGCCGTCCGGCGGAAACGAGTCGAGGCGCATCGCGTACGAGTGGGCGTAGTCGGGGGCGTCGTAGTAGATCTGGTCGCCGACCTTGTGCGTGCCGAAGTACTTGCTGCGCCACGGTTCGGGGATGTACTGCCCCAGTTCGCCGCTGCGGGGCGCCGGATGGACGTCGGAGTCGACGCACCGCACGGCGACGCGTTCTGCAGCTGGTACTCGCGGGTTGGCGGTGACGGTCACGAGGGCCTCCTCTACTGAGCCGGGATCGCGGATGCGGTGGCCGGTATGTCGATGCCGTACAGCTCGGCGGCGTTGCGCCAACACAACCTGTCACGCTGTTCGGCGCTGTAGGAGCTGGGCACCGACAGCTCGTTGAGCTGCCAGTGCGGGTAACTGGAGCCGTACATGACCATGTCGTCCTTGCCGGTGAAACCCGCCCACTCACCGGCGAAGTCGACGTCGCCGGGACCGTCCAGGCTGCCCTGCACGAAGAACACGTGGCCGGGCAGGTAGTCGCTCGGCATCTTCGGCGCCCACGGGGTCTGCTCCAGGTGGGGCCGGCCGAAGCAGTCCATCCGCCACATGAACGGCGTCAGCATGTCGGCCGCTCCGTCGGCCCAGACGAACTTGAGGTCCGGGAGACGCTCGAACACGCCCTCGGCGATCATGTTCATCTGGTGGTACAGGAAGTTGAGCGCCGTGAACCCCAGGAACTGCTCGTAGGTTCGCGTCAACCCGTTCGGTGTGGGCGGCAGCATCACGCCCGACCCGACCTCGAAGTGCACGGCCACGGGCAGATTCGCGTCCACCGCGGCCTCCCACAGCGGCCAGAACTGCGGCTTGCCGTACAGCTCGCGCGATTGCAGCGGGATGCCGATCTGCACCACCCGCGGGTGGCTCCGGTACTTCTCGATCTCGCGGAGTGCGCCGGTGACGTCGTCGGGATTCACGCGGATGGTGCCGCGAAACCGCTCGCCGAATTCGGAGTGGTCCAACCAGCGGGTCACCAGCATCTCGTTGTGGCCGGCGGCGATCGCCGTGCCGAGGTGGCGGTCGGGCATGATGCCGCGGGTCATCGGGTGCAGGACCGCGACGTCCACGCCGCGATCGTCGAACAGGTGCCCGGCGACGATCGCAGGATCAGAGCCCGGGTATTCACGGTCCGGTCCCTCCGTGCCCTTGGCGTATTCCCCGCCCGGTGCGCCGTACCAGTCCATCTCGTAGTCCGGGAAGCCGCGGCTGGAGAACGGTTCGCGCATGAACGTCTTGCGTAGTTCCTTCGTCGATTGACAGAAGACGTGCACGCTGGCGTCGATGACGGGGGTCGTGACGACGTTCCCGTCTCCGTCGGTCAGTTCCTTCACCGAGACTCGTCCTCCGATGGTCCGCTCAGGGGTGCGACGACGGTGGTGTGGGTGGGCCGCGCGCAGGCACCACCGACGTCGGTCATGTCCCCAGTGTAGATCGAAGTTCTTCTTTAGCAAGAACAATGTTCTCGCGGCGGCGCGAACGCGTCTGTGCTGGTGAGCCTGTCTGCTGGTCAGTCGCGCAGCGTGCTCGCGCCAGAACGCCATGCGTGCTTCGAGAGAACGTCGGCGACACAACGTGAGAATGATATTCTCGCTCCAACCACTGGTCGATCGTCGGGAGGCGGCTGAATGCTACTGGAGTTCGACGCTGATCAGCGCCTTTGGCAGGAGACGGTCCGCGACGCGGTCGGCAAGCAGTGTCCTGCCTCGTTCGTCCGCAACGTCGCCGAGGACGGAACCGACCCGACTCCGCTCTGGAAGTCCTACGTCGACGCCGGGTGGACCGAGCTGACCGACACCGAGAACGCCGTCGAACTGGCGATCGTGCTCGAGGAACTCGGCCGCGCCACCGACCCGACGCCGTTCCTCGCCACGCTCACCCAGTTCGCACCGCTCGTCGGCGACCGCTTCGACCCGCAGGGGTCCGGCAGTGCCGTGTACTCGGGGATCAGCGCCTACCGCGACGCCGACGGATGGGTACTCAGCGGCACCGACCGCTTCGTCCTCGACGGTGACCGCGCCGATCGGTTCGCGGTCGTCACCGACGCGGGTGTGTTCCTCGTCGGCGCCGATGCGGTGACGACGCGGCGAGCGGCGACGTTCGATCCCGTACTGCACGTCGCGGAGGTGTCGCTCGCGGGCGCCCACGTCGCCGACTCCGACCGGCTCGAGGTGGACACCGAGCGCGCGCGCCACATCGCGCTGCTGGGCATCTCGATCACGATGGTGGGTGCGTGCCAACGCATCCTCGACCTGGCGCTCGAGCACGCCAAGAGCCGCTACCAGTTCGGCGTGCCGATCGGCTCCTTCCAGGCCATCCAGCACAAGGCCGTCGACATGCACGTCGCCATCGAGCGGGCCCGCGCCCTCTCCTACTTCTCGGCCCTCACCATCGCCGCGGACGATCCGCGCCGGCGGCTGGCGGCCGCGATGGCCAAGGCGTCCGCGGGGGAGTGTCAGGCACTCGTCTTCCGGCACGGCCTGCAGACCTTCGGGGCCATGGGATTCACGTGGGAGAACGACCTGCAGTTCGCACTCAAGCGGGCGAAGGCCGGAGAACTGATGCTCGGCGGCGCCGCAGAGCACCGCGCGATGATTGCGGAGGAGTTCGATGCAACTCTCATTTGATTCCGACGTCGACGAGTTCCGTGCGGAGTTCTCCGCGTTCCTCGACGACCACCTGCCGTCGGCCGCCGAGACCCTCGAGCGGCCGCGCTCGGTGTCCCACATGCCGCAGTGGGCGAGGGACTGGCAGCGACTGCTGTTCGACAACGGCTGGCTACTCCCCGCGCAGCCGCCGGAGTTCGGCGGTCGCAACGCGTCGGTGCTGCAGCAGTACGTGCACCTCGAGGAACTCTGTACCCGCCGGATCTACCACAGCTTCAATCCGCAGGGCGTGAACATCGTTGCGGCATCGTTGATCACGTTCGGCAGCGACGAGCAGAAGCACGAGTGGGCGGTGCCCGTGCTGCGCGGTGAGCGCACGGCGTCGCTCGGCATGAGTGAGCCGAGCGCAGGCTCCGACCTGGCGTCGCTGCGGACCAAGGCCGTACGCGACGGCGACGACTTCGTGGTCAACGGTCAGAAAGTGTGGACCTCCGGTGCCCACGACGCGGACTGGTTGCTGACCTTCGTGCGGACCGACCCGGATGCGCCCAAGCACAAGGGAATCAGCGCGCTCATCATCCCGACCGACCTGCCCGGTGTGGTGTGCCGCCCGTTCGCCGACCTCTGCGGCGAGGAGAACACCGACTTCAACGAGGTGTTCTTCAGTGACGTCCGGGTGCCCGCGGCGAACCTCGTCGGTCCGCTCAACGGCGGTTGGAAGGTCATCAACGGGTCGCTCGGCCACGAGCGCACCATGATGTGGCTCGGGTTCGCCGACCGGATTGCGAACTCGATCGCCGACTTCCGGCCCTCCAACGCGCTCGAGCGCGACGAGTTCGCCAGCACGATCATGGACTACCAGGCGCTGCGTCTACTCGGCTCGGTCGGCCTGGCGCAGGCGTCGCGTGGCGAGGTCGACGTGGCCGCGGTGTCCATCCCCAAGCTGCTCGGGGCCGAGGCCGAGATGCGCGCCGCGGCAAACGCTCTCACGGGCGCAGGGCCCGACGGGCTCATCCACCCGTCGACGTCGGGCCCGTATGCCCACATGAACCTCGATCACTACTTCGCCAGCTGGTTCGAGCGGTATGCCCGCAGCTTCTCCGGCACCATCGCCGGCGGCACGTCGGAGATCCAGCGCAACATCATCGCCCAGCAGGTCCTGGGTCTGCCCCGCGGCTGAGCAGGTCCTTCCGCGAGCGTGCGTGTTTGCGGGCGACACGCCGGTCCGGAACGGGAGTTCGCGCACGCTCGCGCAGGTTCGGACCAGCGGACAAGTGCCGGCGGCCCGTGCGAAGGCGGCGTTCTCGCCGACCGTCGCCCTCGGCTGAGGGCCGCGCTGGGACGCTTCATCAACTTATGACGCGGCGGGGCGACACACCGCCTCGCCGCTGGATCTGCGCACTGCGTCGTCGTCCAGGCGACCCCGCCGACCGACCGCCCGCGAGCGTGCGCAAAGTCGGTTTTCCCGGCGGCGTGTCGCCCGCAGACACGCACGCTCGCCGGACAAAAAGCCCGCTACCAGTCGATGACGACGGCGTCCTTGTGCTCGGTGATGGGCCGCGCGGACTGCTGCTCGTCGACGACCCGCTGCAGGCGCTGGAGCGTCTCGTCCAGACCCGGACCGAGACGCTTGCCGGGTGTGAAGTCGGCGGGCAGGTGCTTCATGCCCTGGATGACGCCGATGGTCTCGTAGTGCTCGGTGCCCGCGGGGTCGCACACGTAGTCCGGCATGCGGTCCAAGACGGCGGTGAGCATCGCCTTGAAGACGGTGCGCGCCACGTTCGACCCGACGCAGCGATGCACGCCGATGCCGAAGCTGAAGTGCCGGTTGCCCTTTCGGTCCAGGATGATCTCGTTGGGATCGTCGAAGACCGACGGATCACGGTTGGCCATGGCCCAGGAGATCCAGAGCCGCTCGCCTTCCTTGAAGCGGTGGCCCTCGACTTCGACGTCCTCGGCGAACGTCCGTCCGTCACCGGGGGCAGGCGTGTAGAAGCGTAGGAACTCCTCGGTGGCGGGGTTCAGCAGGGTGTCGCGTTCGCGGCTGAGCAGTTCGCGCTTGTCCGGGTTCTCCGACAGCCACTCCAGCGAATGCGCGGTGAGGGCGGTCGTGGTGTCGAAACCGCCACCGATGATCAGCCCGAGGTTGCCGACGATCTCGAGATCGGGAGCGGGCTCTCCATCGATGCGCAGTTGCAGAAGTGCATTGATCAGGCCCGGGCGCGGGTTCTCCTTCATCGCGAACATGGTGGTGAGCATGTCGATGCCCATCTGTCTGCTCATCTCGGCGACCCGCGCCGCGTCGGGCGAGTGCTCGGGGGTGGACACCGAGAGGTGCGCGGGCTCGCTGTAGACCGGCCACTTCTCGAGTTCGATCCCCATCATCGCCAGCGTCAGAACTGCGGGCACGATGTTGGCGAGGTCGTCGACGAAGTCGATGTGACCGGACTCGATCTTCTCGTCCAGTGAGGCGCGGACGACCTCGTCGACGAACGGCTGCCACCGCTTGATCGCCGCGGGGGAGAGGTACGGGTTGAGCGCACCGCGGTAGGTGCTGTGCTCGGGCTCGTCCATCTCCAGGATGCCACCGCGCACGACCGTGGCCCGCTGTGCCTTGGGGATCGTGATGCCCTGATACGGCGTTTCGCCGGTGAGGTCGTGGTGATTGGAGACCACGGGACAGCGCGCCAGTTCGAAGACGTGCTTGCTGTCCGCGGCGACCCAGTGCCCGTCGTACGTATCGGACCAGGCGACCGGGCACTTCGCCTGCATCTCTTCGGTGATCTTGCCGAACTGTTCGCGGTACTCCGGGGTGTGCCGGTCGAAGTGGTACGTGTTGATCTTGCGGTCGTCGTCGATGCTCACGGCCGTGGCTCCTAGTGGTTCAAGGTCATTCGATGACGATGGCCTGCTCGGGGCAGGAGTGGACGGCTTCGGTGACCTGAGACTCCTGATCGGCCGGCACCTCCTCGGAAACCGGTGAGGCATGACCGTCGACGTCGTCGAGTTCGAACGAGTCGGGCGCGATCATCGCGCACAGGGTGTGGCCCTGGCAACGCGTCCCGTCAACCGAAACCTTCACTGTCGCACTCCTTGTCGATCGAGAGGGTCAGTTGTGGTAGTCGTACCACTTGAGATAGCCGCCTGCGTCGATCCGCAGTTGCGCCCCGGTGACGAACCGCGCCTCGTCGGAGGCCAGCCACAGCACGGCGTTGCTGATGTCCTCGGGCTCGACCCACGGAACCTTCATGGCCTGCTGGACGTAGAAGACGGGCTCGGCGTCCTTGAGTTCCGGCTTCTCGAGGTCGGGTCGGAACGACCGGTACATCGGCTCGCTGCGGAGCATGTCGGTGTTGCAGTTCGTCGGGTGCACGACGTTGGCCCGGATGCCGCGCGGCGACAGTTCGGTCGCGAGATCGTGGACGAAGTTCGAGAGCGCGCGCTTGGAGTGCACGTACGCCATGCCACCGGGATCGTTGCCCGGGTTGTCCTTCTTGCTGGTGTCCATCAGTGCCGCAGTCGATCCCGTGGCGATGATCGACGCGCCTTCCTTCAGGTGGGGCAGGGCGACCTGGATGGCGTTTATGGTGCCGATCAGGTTGGTGTTGATGACGTCGATCCACGCCTGCAGCGGCGGCTGACCCTTCATGCCCGCGACACCGGCCTGGGCGACGACGATGTCGAGCCCGCCGAGCTGGGCCATGCCCTCCTCGAGCGCCTGCCTGAGCTGAGAGGCCTCCCGGACGTCGGCCTTCGCCGTGTAGACGCGTTGACCGGTCTTCTCGATGAACGCCGCGGTCTCGTCGAGATCCTCCTGCGTTGCCATCGCGTAACCGATCGAGTCGACGTTCTCGCAGATGTCGACGGCGATGATGTCGGCGCCCTCTTCGGCCAAACGGACCGCATGGCTGCGGCCCTGACCGCGTGCGGCGCCGGTGACGAATGCGACCTTGCCTGATACGCGTCCCACTGGTTGTCCCTTCATTGCGCAATCGGTGGTGTGAGGGTGGAGACGGCTCAGGTGTTGCGCCCGCCGTTGACCCCGAGGATCTGGCCCGTGATGTAGCCGGCCTCCTCGGAGATGAGGAAGGCGCACGCCGCGGCGATGTCCTCGGGCCTGCCGATGCGCCGGACCGGGGTGGCGGCGATGGTCTGCTCGATGTCGCCGAGGAAGCCCTTGTCCGCGGCCGCCCGCAGCATCGGGGTGTCGATGAAACCGGGTGGCACGGCGTTGACCGTGATGCCGCTGGGTCCGTACTCGAGCGCCAGCGTCTTGGTGAGGCCGTTCACGGCCGACTTCGCGGCCACGTACGGCGCCATGTAGGGCGCGCCCGAGTGCGTGCTCGACGAGGAGATGTTCACGATCCGGCCCCAGCCGGCCTCGAGCATGTCGGGCAGCACGGCCTGGATGCAGTGAAAGACGCCGTGAAGGTTGACGTCGATGACGCGCAGCCAGCGCTCGAAGGACACGTCCTGGAACTTCTTGAAGCTGTCCAGGCCGGCGGCGTTCACCAGAATCGACACGGGACCGAGCTGCGCGCGAATTCCCGTCAGCGCTTCGTCGATTGCGGCCCGATCGGTGACGTCGGCGACGAAACTGAATTCGGTGTCCGACGCGGTGAGGTCCAGGATCGCCACGTTGTACCCGTCGGCGCGCAGCCGGTTGGCGATGGCCTGGCCGATTCCCGAACCGCCGCCCGTGACGACGGCGTTCTTCACGCGGCCGCCTTGGTGCACAGTGTCGCCTCGTCCATCAAGAATCTCCCTTTCGATTATGAGAACCGTACTCTCGAAGTCGACGGAACCGCAAGATCGAACGCCCCCCGTCGCGTTGCCTGTCGTATGCCGACCGGCCTCTCCGGCAAGCTGACTAGGTCATCTAGTCATTGTTGTGTTCTCACCGGGCGAATGTAAGATTCGCCGTCGATGAGAATGAAATTTCCATCACAGTGCGAACAGCGCGCCAGAACCCATAGCCAGGAGGCTGGATGTCCCAGACGCCGACCATCTCCGAAGGCGAATCCGCGCCGTCCGTCGAGCACGCGTCGCAGCGCCGGATGCTGATCGACGGCGAGCTGGTCGGGGCCACGGACGTCTTCGCGTCCCGCAACCCCGCGACCGGCGACGTCCTCGGATACGCCCCGGACGGCACCGTGGCAGACGCCGAGCGGGCCATCGCCGCCGCACGCCGCGCATTCGACGCCGGCGACTGGGCCACCGACGTGGCGTTCCGGGTGCGCTGCCTCGAGCAGTTCCACGCCGCACTCGTCGAGCACCGCGACGAGCTGGCGGCGCTCACCACCGCCGAGGTCGGCGCGACGCCGGCGCTGACCCAGGGCGCCCAACTCGACCAGCCGATCGCGATCGTCGAGTACTACGCCGACCTGCTGCGCGACTACCCGCTGACCGAGGACCTCGGGAACATCGAGAGCCGTGGCATGCAGCACCACCGCTGGGTCGAGAAGGAAGCCGGCGGCGTGGTGGCGGCCATCATCGCCTACAACTACCCGAATCAGCTGGCGCTGGCCAAGCTGGCACCGGCGCTCGCCGCCGGGTGCACCGTCGTGCTCAAGGGTGCACCGGACACACCCCTCATCACCCTGCGGCTCGGCGAGCTGATCGCCGAACACACCGACATTCCGGCGGGCGTCGTCAACGTGCTCAGCTCGTCGGATCCGGACGTCGGCGCCGTGTTGACGACGAGTCCGGACGTCGACATGGTGACCTTCACCGGATCGACGCCCACCGGTCGGCGCATCATGGCCGCCGCGAGCGACACGTTGAAGAAGGTGTTCCTCGAACTCGGCGGCAAGTCGGCGGCGATCGTGCTCGACGACGCGGACTTCGGCACCGCCGCGATGTTCTCGGCGTTCAGCATGGTGACCCACGCCGGTCAGGGCTGCGCGCTGACGTCTCGCCTGCTGGTCCCGCGCGCGCATCACGACGAGATCGTCGAGATGGTGAAGACGAACTTCTCCCACGTGCGCTACGGCGATCCGACCGACCCCAAGACCTACATGGGTCCGCTGATCAGCGAGAAGCAGCGCGACAAGGTCGACGCCATGGTGCGGCGCGCCGTCGAGGCGGGTGCGACCCTGGTGACCGGCGGAGAGAAGAAGGATCCGGGCTACTTCTACACGCCCACCCTGCTGACCGACGTCGACCCCGACAGCGAGATCGCGCAGGAGGAGGTCTTCGGACCGGTCCTCGTGGTCATCGCCTACGAGGACGACGACGACGCCGTGCGGATCGCGAACAACTCGATCTACGGTCTCTCGGGCGCGGTGTTCGGTGACCAGGAGCGTGCGTTGGGCGTGGCGCGCCGCATCCGCACGGGGACCTTCTCCATCAACGGCGGCAACTACTTCAGTCCCGACAGCCCGTTCGGCGGGTTCAAGCAGTCGGGCATCGGCCGCGAGATGGGTGCAGCCGGGCTCGAGGAGTTCCTGGAGTCGAAGACATTCGCGACGGTGGTCGGCTGATGAGCGCTCGTGCGGAGAGGGGATGGCGCTAGTGGCCGGGCCGCTGGACGGCATCCGCGTCCTCGAGGTCGCGATGTACGGGTTCGTCCCGTCGGCGGGCGCCGTGCTCGCCGAGTGGGGCGCCGAGGTCATCAAGGTCGAGCACGCCGTCACCGGGGACCCGCAGCGTGGGCTGCGTCAGACCGGGCCGTTGCGGGTCGAAGGCGATCCCAACCCGAACATCGAGCACGCGAACCGGGGCAAGCGGAGCATCGGTCTGGACGTGTCGAAGCCCGAGGGTCTCGAGGTGCTGCTGGAACTCGCGCGTAAGGCCGACGTCTTCCTGACCAGCTTCCTGCCCGGGCATCGCACGCGGTTCGGCATCGACGTCGACGACATCCGAGCCGTGAACCCGACGATCGTCTACGCCAGGGGCAGCGCGCTCGGGCCGCGCGGTGCGGAGTCGACCAAGGGCGGGTACGACATGACCGCCTTCTGGTGTCGCGCGGGCACCGCCGCCACGATCACCCCGCCCGGTATCGAGGGCATGATCGGCCCGCCCGGACCGGCCTACGGCGACACCATCTCCGGCACCAACCTCGCCGGTGGCATCGCCGCGGCCCTTCTCAAGCGGGAGCGCACCGGCGAACCGTCCGTGGTCGACGTGTCGCTGCTCGGCAGCGGCCTGTGGGCCATGGGCCACACCGTGGCGCTGACGTCCCACCTCGATCAGCTGATGGTTCAGCCGCCGCCGGGGGTGCACGGCTCGCCGATCAACCCGCTGGTCGGCGTGTACCGCACCAAGGACGACCGCTACATCTCCCTGGTGATGATGCAGCCGACGAAGTTCTGGGCCGACGTCTGCAGGCACGTCGACCGCGAGGACCTCGTCGACGATCCACGGTTCGGCACCGCCGAGAGCATCGCCGAGCACACGGCGGAGGCCGTGGAGATCCTGCGCGAGGTCATCGCGACTCGCACGCTGCCCGAATGGACCGAGAGGTTCGCAACGCTGGCGGGGCCGTGGGCTCCGGTGCAGGACACGCTGCAGGCCGCCCAGGATCCGCAGATCAGGGCGAACGAGTACATCGTCAGCACCGGTGAACTGGAGCTGGTGGCCAACCCGGTGCAGTTCGACGTCGGTGCTCCCAGCACCGGGCCGGCACCCGGATTCGCCGAGCAGACCGACGAAATACTCGTCGAACTCGGGCTGGACTGGGACCGGATCATCGAACTCAAGACGGCCGGCGCCGTCACCTGAGCGGCCGAGGGAGCGAAGACACCACGATGCCGATCGACGCGGCGAGCGGCGCACGGCCACCGGCCGGGCGTTCGACGGCGTGCGCCGCCGTGCGGGTGCCGTTACACGAAGCGGTCGGGGTGTATGGGCGTCGTGGAGCGGTCGGTTCCACGGTTTCGGTTGCCGTTCGGGCCGCGACCGTGGCGAACTCGAACCGGGTCCCGCCCGCCGCAGGGGCTCGACCCACGCCGGTCCGTGACGTCCGGCGGGCGACCGGGCGCACCGTGCGCGTCGTCGGACCCGTCCCCGGCGCGGACGTCGCCGCTCCCGCCGCCGGCAGGTCACGCGGGCCGGACGGACGGCTCGGCCCGGTGAGATCGCCTGTCGGGCAGATCATCCCGAGAACATGGGACAGCGCGCCGCCCCGCACGTCGACCGCCGCCGAGGCCGGATGCGCCGGTTGTCGCATGGGTGCCGACGCCACCCGCGACACGTCCGCAGGGGTGATGCGTGCCGACGCGCGTCGAAGCGGCCAGGCCGGATCCGGGCATGCCCGAGACCACCTCGGCGACCGATACCGTCAGTCTCGGAAAGTGTTTGCCACGAAACCCGGTTCCGGATTTCCCGTCAAAGGCCACCCGCGGGGTGGCATTGATGTGACACAGTGCGTCGAGTCGTTCCACCCGCTCCGGAGAAGCACCGTCCACAAGCCCGACGGTCAGCCAAATGCTCTGGCGCACAACCCGGACGGTCCGATCGCGGTATCGACGACGACGAATGAGAAGGGATCCCGTTCGCATGGCGGTTAAGGGACCGGAGCGGTGGTCGCCGGGCATCTCGCTGCCGAAGGGCCTCGGGGCGCCCATGCAGGCCGTGGGTGGGCTGTTCTCGATGGGCGTGGACGCATTCCGGTTCGTGTTCGTCCGGCCGTTCCAGTGGCGGGAGTTCCTGGAGCAGTCGTGGTTCGTCGCGCGCGTGTCGCTGGCGCCGACACTGCTGGTCGCGATCCCGTTCACCGTGCTGGTGAGCTTCATCCTCAACATCCTGCTGCGCGAACTCGGTGCGGCTGACCTGTCCGGCGCGGGTGCGGCGTTCGGCGCCGTGACCCAGGTCGGGCCGTTGGTCACCGTGCTCATCGTGGCCGGTGCGGGGGCGACGGCGATGTGTGCCGACCTCGGCTCGCGGACCATCCGCGAGGAGATCGACGCGATGGAGGTGCTGGGCATCAACCCGGTGCAGCGTCTGGTCACCCCGCGGATGCTGGCCTCGGGCCTGGTGGCGTTCCTGCTCAACAGCCTGGTGGTCATCATCGGGATCCTGGGCGGCTACTTCTTCTCCGTGTTCGTCCAGGACGTCAACCCCGGAGCGTTCGCGGCCGGCATCACACTGCTGACCGGTGTGCCCGAGGTGATCATCTCCTGCATCAAGGCCGCCCTGTTCGGGCTGTTCGCCGGACTGATCGCGTGCTACCGCGGCCTCACGATCACCGGCGGCGGCGCCAAGGCGGTCGGCAACGCGGTCAACGAGACCGTCGTGTTCGCGTTCATGGCGCTGTTCGTGATCAACGTCGTCGTCACCGCCATCGGCATCCAGTTGACGGCGAAGTAGGGGGTGCGCTGATGGGCACCATGCAGGTGGTTCGCAGCCGCTTCCCGCGTGCCGCGCGAACCGCACGGCGTCCGGTGGACGTGCTGGGCCGCATCGGCGACCAGACCCTGTTCTTCGGTCGTGCGCTCGCCGGCACCCCCTACGCCGCGGCGCACTTCCGCAAGGAGATCGTGCGGCTGATCGCGGAGATCTCCATGGGTGCGGGGGTGCTGGCGATGATCGGCGGCACCCTGGTGATCGTCGGCTTCCTGACCCTCGCCACCGGCGGCACGCTCGCGGTGCAGGGCTACTCGAGCCTGGGCGACATCGGCATCGAGGCCCTCACGGGATTCCTCGCGGCGTTCATCAACGTGCGCATCGCCGCGCCGGTGGTCGCCGGCATCGGCCTGGCCGCCACGTTCGGCGCCGGCGTGACCGCACAGCTGGGCGCGATGCGGATCAACGAGGAGATCGACGCACTGGAGTCGATGGGGATCCCACCGGTGCAGTACCTGGTCTCCACCCGCATCGTCGCCGGGATGATCGCCATCACCCCGCTCTACTCGATCGCGGTGATCCTGTCGTTCCTGGCGTCCCGCTTCACCACGGTGATGCTGTTCGGGCAGTCCGGTGGGCTCTACGACCACTACTTCAACACCTTCCTCAACCCGATCGACCTGCTGTGGTCGTTCCTGCAGGCGATCCTCATGGCGGTGTCGATCCTGCTGATCCACACCTTCTACGGCTACTTCGCCACCGGCGGCCCCTCGGGAGTCGGTGTCGCAGTGGGCAATGCGGTGCGCACCAGCCTCATCGTCGTCGTCTCGGTCACCCTTCTGGTCTCGTTGGCCGTCTACGGTTCCAACGGCAACTTCAACCTGTCCGGATAGGAGGAGCGGGTCGATGTCCAACTCAGCGGTTCGGCCGCTCGCCGGTCTCGTGACCGTCGTGGTGCTCGCCGGCATCGTGTTCTTCTCGATCGGGCTGTTCCGAGGCGGATTCGGCACCACGGTGCCGGTCACCGTCGTCTCCGAACGTGCCGGCCTGGTGATGAACCCCGAGGCGAAGGTCAAGATGCGGGGCGTCCAGGTCGGCCAGGTCGAGTCGATCGAGAACCGGCCGGACGGCACGGCGGTCCTCAAACTGGCCATGGATCCCGAACAGCTCAAGGACATTCCGGGCAACGTGACGGTCGACATCGCGTCGTCGACCGTGTTCGGCGCCAAGTCCGTCGAACTGGTGGCGCCGCCCGATCCCTCGTCGGTCCCCTTGGCGAGCGGTCAGCAACTCGGCGTGCAACGCGTCACCGTCGAGACGAACACCCTGTTCCAGCAGCTCACCTCGGTGCTCAAGGCCGTCGACCCGGTGAAGCTCAACGAGACCCTCGGTGCACTCTCGGGTGCGCTCAAGGGCCGCGGCGAGAAGCTGGGCCAGACGGTGACCGACTTCTCGGCGCTGCTCGACAAGCTGAATCCCAGCCTGGGCAACATCAATCGTGACCTCGAGGTCGTGCCGGTCGCCATCAGCGGCTACGCCGACACCGCCCCCGAACTGCTCAACGTGCTCGACAGCACCACGAAGGTCGGCGACACCCTGGTCGACCAGGAGCAGAACCTCGACGGATTCCTGGTCAGTGCAATCGGTTTGGCCGACGTCGGCAACGACGTCGTGGGGGAGAGCCGGCAGCCGCTCACCGACCTGCTGCGCATGCTGGTGCCGACGCTGTCGACCGCGAGCCAGTACCAGGAGAACCTCCGCTGTGGCATCCAGGGCCTGATCCCGTTCCTCTACACCCCGGCGCTCGACCGACCCGGTGTCGACGTGACCGCGAACTTCACCCTCGGCGTCGAGCGTTACCGCTATCCGCAGGACCTGCCCAAGGTGGCCGCGAAGAGCGGACCGTCCTGCAAGGACCAGATGCTGCCGATCGTGCCGAGCAACAAGCGCCCGCCGTTCCTGGTCGCCGACGTCGGCGCCAACCCGTGGAGTTACGGGAACCAGGGCGTGCTGCTGAACTCCGATGGGCTGAAGCAGGCGCTGTTCGGTGACATCGACGGGCCGCCCCGCAACACCGCGCAGATCGGGCAGCCCGGATGAGCGGCTCGGTGCGCATGATGCTCAAGTTCGGTGCCTTCGCCGTCGTCATGTGCGTGCTGACCGTGTTCCTGTTCTTCACCTTCGGGCAGTATCGGACCGGATCGACGAACGACTACTCCGCGGTGTTCACGAACGCGTCGCGGCTGGCGGTGGGCGACACCGTGCGGGTGGCGGGCATCCGGGTGGGCACCGTGACCGACGTGTCACTGCAGTCCGATCGCAACGTGCTGGTCGGCTTCGACGCCGACGAGAAGGTGAAGCTGACGAGCGGCACCCAGGCGGCGATCCGCTACCTCAACCTCACCGGCGACCGCTACCTCGACTTGATCGACGGGCCCGGTTCCACGATGCTGCTTCCGGCCGGTGCTCAGATCCCGGTCGACCGTACGCAGCCGGCGCTCGACCTCGACCTGCTCCTCAGCGGTCTCAAACCCGTCATCCAGGGGCTCAACCCGCAGGACGTGAACGCGCTGAGCGCGTCGCTGGTGCAGGTGTTCCAGGGGCAGGAGGGCACGCTCGACTCCCTGCTCTCACGCACCTCGTCGTTCTCGAACACGTTGGCGGACAACAACGAGACGGTCCAGCAGCTCATCGACAACCTCAACGCGACGCTGGCCACGATCTCCAAGGACGGCGACCAGTTCTCCGGCGCGATCGATCGGCTCGAGAAGCTCATCTCCGGCCTGTCGACGGACAGGGACCCGATCGCCACCGCGATCACCTCACTCGACAACGGCACCGCCTCGCTGGCGGACCTGCTGACGCAGGCGAGGCCGCCGCTCGCCGGCACGGTCGACGAACTCAACCGTCTGGCACCCAATCTGGAGAGCGGGAAGGGATATCTCGACGGCGCGCTGATGCGGGCTCCCGGTAACTACCGCAAGCTCGCCCGCATCGGTTCCTACGGCGCCTTCGTGCAGTACTACATCTGCGAACTCTCGATCAGGGTGACCGACCTGCAGGGCAGGGCCTCGTTCTTCCCCTTCATCAAGCAGGAAAACGGAAGGTGCGCTGAGCCGTAATGCTCAAATACCGCGGAGCGAAACTGGCGCGCGCCGGCTTCATGGGCGTCGTCCTCGCCATCCTCGTCATCGCCGTCGGCCTGCAGCCGGAGCGGCTGATGTCCTACGCGACGTCACTGCAGTACCGGGCGCTGTTCGCCGAGGCAGGCGGGATCGGCGTCGGCAACGACGTCACCCTGTCCGGCATCAAGATCGGATCGGTGACCGACGTGACGCTGGACGACGGCGAGGCGCTGGTCGCCTTCACCGTCGCCAGCAAGTACCCGCTCGGAGCCGAGACCACCGCGCAGATCAAGACGGGGACGCTGCTCGGCGAGCGCGTACTCACCCTCGAGTCCGCGGGCAGCGGGTCGCTCAGCCGCACCGAGACCATCCCCGTGGCGCGAACGTCGTCGCCCTACTCGCTCAGCGATGCGGTCGGTGAACTGACGAACAACACCGCGGGCACCGACACCGCCGCGCTGAACCAATCGCTGGACACCCTGTCGACGACGCTCGATCAGATCTCCCCACGCCTCGGTCCGACCTTCGACGGATTGTCCCGACTGTCGCAGGCGCTCAACAGCCGTGACGGCAACCTCGGCGAACTGCTCAAGACCGCGGCGAGCGTCACCGGCATCCTGTCCGAGCGCAGCGCGCAGGTGAACAGCCTCATCCTCAACGCCAACGACCTCCTGGCGATCCTGGTGGAGCGCCGCCAGGCCATCGTCGACCTGCTGGCCAACACCTCGGCGGTGTCCAAGCAGCTCGTCGGTCTGGTGAAGGACAACGAGGCGGAACTCGCCCCGACCCTCGAACGGCTCAACAAGGTCAACGAGGTCCTGGTGCGCAACCGCGACAACCTGGCCAAGGCGATCCCCGGCGCCGCGAAGTACCAGACCATCCTCGGTGAGGCCGTCTCGAGCGGCTTCTACTACACCGCCTACGTGCCGAACTTCCAGCCCGCGCAGCTGCTGCAGCCGTTCCTCGATTACGCGTTCGGCTTCCGTCGCGGTGCCTTCGGTGCCGGCGTGCCGCCCACCACGCCGGAGACGGGGCCGCGTGCAGAAGTCCCGTTGCCCTACAACGCCATTCCGGGAGGTTCGCGGTGATGGCGACGTCCCGGAGCTGGCTGAAGCCGGCCGTGGCGACCATGCTGGTGGTCGCGCTCGTCGCCGGCGGGTTTCTCGTCCTGCGGGCGATGTTGTTCGCGCCCACGACGATCACCGCGTACTTTCCGGCCGCCACGGCGATCTATCCGGGTGACGACGTCCGCATCTCGGGCGTCCGGGTCGGCACCATCGACTCCATCGACCCCGAGGGCACGCAGACGAGGCTGACCCTGTCGGTGGACCACGGCGTACCCGTGCCTGCCGACGCCAAGGCGATCATCGTGGCGCAGAACCTCGTCGCCGCGCGCTACGTTCAGCTCACCCCCGCGTACCGCACGACCACGGGCGGCCCCGAGATCGCCGATGGCGCCGTCATCCCGATGGATCGCACGGGGGTGCCCGTCGAGTGGGACGAGGTCAAGGAACAGCTCGAGCGGCTCGCCACCGACCTCGCGCCCACCGGGGACACGTCGACGAGTTCGGTGGGGCGGTTCATCGACAGCGCGGCGAACTCGCTGGCGGGCAACGGGGACAAGCTCCGCCGAACGCTCGCCGAGCTGTCCGGCGTGGGCCGCGTGCTGGCCGAGGGCAGTGGCGACTTCGTCGGCATCATCAAGAACCTGCAGATCTTCGTGACCGCCCTACGGGACAGCAACGAGCAGATCGTGTCGTTCAACGATCGGCTCGCAACGCTGTCGAGCGTGCTCGACGGAAGCCGGTCCGACCTCGACGCGGCCCTGACCGACCTGTCGGTCGCGATCGGAGAGGTGAAGCGCTTCGTGGTCGACACCCGCAGCCAGACCGTCGAGCAGCTCGAGGGACTGCGCCAGGTCTCCCAGACCCTCGTGGACGTCAAGACCGATCTCGAACAGGTTCTGCACGTGGCGCCGAACTCCTTCGCAAACGGCTACAACATCTACGACCCCGACACCGGAACCCCGCGCGGCGGCTTCTCGATCCCCAACCTCGCCAGCCCCATGCAGTTCGTCTGCGGCATGATCGGCGCGACCCAGAACACGACCGCGCCCGAGACGGCCAAGCTGTGTCAGCAGTACCTGGGCCCCGCCCTGCGGTTGCTCAACCTGAACTACATCCCGGTGCCGCTCAACCCGTACCTCGCGAAGTCGGCCAGCCCGGAGAACATCGTGTACGCCGATCCCAAGCTCGCTCCCGGTGGTGCGGGTGGTGAGCCCAGGGTGCCCGAGAACCCACCGGAGATCTCGGCCTACACCGGACTCGACGGCGACGTGCCGCCGCCGCCGGGAATGGGACCGCCTCCGCCAGGCCCGTTCTCGGCACCGGACCGGCCGAACATCGCGCCGTTCCCCGCGCTGTACCCGGGAGCGCCGGTGCCGACGGACCCTCCTCGCATCGGACCTCCAGTCGCGCCACCCGCATCGGGGACGCCGCCAGCCGACCCCGGGCTGCCCGACCTGATGCTCCCCGCCGAGCCGCCACCGGCCGGTCCCGTTCCGGGACCGCTGCTACCCGCCGAGGGGACGCCACCATCATGATGAGCGGAGCACCGATGCGTCGTCCTCGAGGAGCGCTGACCCGACTGCTCGCGGTGGGTACCGCCGTGGCGGTCTCCGCGTCGGGGTGTGCGTTCCAGGGCATCAACTCACTGCCGTTGCCGGGTGCCGTCGGCCGCGGCCCGGACGCGGTGACCTATCACGTCCAGATCGCGAACGTCGCCACGCTGGAGTCGAATTCGCCGGTCCTCATGAACGACGTGGTGGTGGGCAGCGTCGGCAGGATGGACGTGCAGGACTGGCACGCGAACGTGGAGATCTCGGTCAAGCCCGACGTCGTGGTCCCCGCCAACGCGGTGGCCAGCGTGGGTCAGACCAGCCTCCTCGGATCCATGCACCTGGCCCTCAACCCGCCGCTCGGTCAAGCGCCCGAGGGCGCCCTGCCGCCCGGTTCCACCATCGGACTCAACGAGTCGTCCACCTACCCGACGACCGAGGAGACGCTGTCGTCGCTGTCGGTGGTCGTCAACGCCGGCGGTCTGGGCCAGATCGGTGACGTCGTCCACACCTTCAACCAGGCGTTGTCCGGCCGCGAGGAGGACTGGCGCAACCTCCTCACCCGCCTCGACGAGTTCATCGGCGTCCTCGATCAGCAGCGCCAGAGCCTGGTGGCCACCATCGAGGGACTCAACCGCGTGGCATCCAACTTCGCCGACCGGCGCGACGTCATCGACCGTGCACTGCAACGCATTCCGCGGGCGCTCGAAGTGCTGGACCGGGAACGCCCGCAGCTGACGACGGCGCTCACCAAACTCGGCCAGTTCAGCGACGTCGCAACCCGGCTCGTCAACGACTCCGGAGACGACCTGGTGAAGAATCTGAAGAATCTCCAGCCGACCATCAAAGCCCTCGCCGACGTCGGACCCGACCTCGACGCGAGCCTCGCGTATGCCACGGTCTTCCCCTACGGCCAGAACCTGATCGACCGCGCGGTGCGCGGCGACTTCATCAACCTCTTCGCGACGGTCGACATCTCCGGGCCGCGATTGCGCAAGTCGATCTTCCTCGGATCACGTGCCGGCCAGGAGGGCCGCGACCTGGTTCCGCTCCCGGGCGAACCGTTCTTCCAGCGGTACACCTTCGATCCGCTGGGCCGGCCGCTGGCCCCTCAGCCGCCAGGTGGCCCATTGTCCGCGCTGCCCGGCAACCCGCCGACCGCCGGACTGACCGCGGACCCGCCCGGCGCGGACCGGAGCCTGCCGGGTCCGGGGTCGCTGCCTCAGGCCCCGCCGCCACCGCCCATCACCGGACCGGTGCTGCCGGTCGTCCCGCAGCAGAACGCGGACGGGGCGCTGGTCGACAGTCCACCGCCGCCGGCCGGAGGCGGACCGATCTTCGCCGGTCCGTACGGGGGAGGTAGCTGATGCTGACGAGATTCATCAAGGTGCAGCTGGCGATCTTCACCGTCGTGTCGATCATCGGCGTGACGTGGATGGCGTTCACCTACGTGCAGCTGCCGACCCTGCTGGGCATCGGGCGTTACGAGGTGACGCTGAAGCTGCCGAGTTCCGGTGGCCTCTACCGGTTCAGCAACGTCACCTACCGTGGTGTGGAGATCGGCAAGGTCACCGACCTCAAGCTCACGGAAACCGGTGCGGTGGCGACGTTGTCGATCGCCACGTCGCCGAAGGTGCCCGCCGACCTGGAGGCTCAGGTCCGAAGCGTGTCGGCGGTCGGCGAGCAGTACGTCGACCTGCGGCCGCGCACCGACTCGGGCCCGTTCCTCGGGAGCGGCTCGGTCATCGAGGGAGGGAACGTCTCGCTGCCGCCCGCGGTCGGGCCGGTGCTCGACAAGGTCAGCAGGCTCGTCGGCACCTTCCCCTCGGATCGTCTGAGCGACCTGCTCGACGAGACCTACAAGGGCTTCGACGGGGCGGCATTCGACTTCGGCTCCCTGCTGGACTCCGGCGCCACCCTCAGTTCGGAACTCGAGGGTGTCGCGGATCAGACCAAGGCGCTCGCCGACGACAGCCGTCCGCTGCTCGAAGGCCAGGCCGCGACGTCCGACTCCATCCGGACGTGGGCCCGGAGCCTCTCCGGCTTCACCGAGCAACTCGCCGCGAACGACCCGCAGGTCCGCACGGTGTTGCAGACGTTCCCGGGATTCTCCGACGAGGTGTCGAGCTTCCTGACCCAGCTCAAGCCGACCCTGCCCGTCCTGCTGGGCAATCTGGGCACGGTCAGCGAGATCCTGATGACGTACAACGCATCGCTCGAGCAGCTGCTGGTGCTCCTGCCGCCGTACTTCGCCCAGCAGCAGTCGTATTCGTCGGGCTCGGATTCGACCGGTGGCGCCCGAGGTGACTTCGCGGCAACCGTCAGCGATCCACCCGCGTGCACGGTGGGCTTCCTGCCCCCGTCGTCCTGGCGGTCGCCTGCCGACGAATCGGACATCGACACCCCGGACGACATCTACTGCAAGCTGCCTCAGGACTCGCCGATCTCGGTACGCGGCGCCCGCAACTTCCCGTGCATCAGGAAGCCCGGGAAGCGCGCGCCGACCGTGCAGATCTGCAACAGCGACAAGCCGTTCCAGCCCCTGGCGATGCGCCAGCACGCGACGGGTCCCGCCCCCTTCGATCCGAGTCTCGTCGCGCAGGGCATCCCGATCGACGACCGGGCCACCCTCGGCGACGACATCTACGCGCCCGTGGAGGGCACCCCGCTGCCGCCGGGAGCGGTTCCGTCGGGAACGCCGCCGGGCCCCGTGCCGCTCGGGACGCCCGTGTCGCCGCTGGAGGCGCCGATCGCGACGGCGATCGCGCCGCCGCCCCCCGAGGGCAACTCGCTGAACGGTCAGCCCATCGCGCCCCTCGGCCCACCGCCGGGACCGGCTCCCGACGTGGCCCCCGCGCAGCCCGTGTTGCCGGCCGCCCAGCCCGTGGCGCCGGCGCCCCCGAGCGAGATCGTCGCCCCGCCGGCCGACGGCGGCGCGATACCCGCCGCACCCAGCGCATTCGGGACGCGGGGGAGCGGCAAGGGTCCCAGTGTCGCGTTCGCGCAGTACAACCCGCGAACGGGCGAGTACGTGGGATCTGACGGGAAGTTGTACAGGGTGACGAACCTGGTGGCGGACAAGCCGCTGGTCACCTCGTGGAAGGACCTGCTGCTGCACTGAGACCAGCCCGGGCGTCCCGTCGAGGACGGGGCGCCCGGAGTTCGGTTGCCGCTCAGGCGATCTTGCTGATCTTCACCGGCAGGTTGAGCACGAGGGACTTGTTGCGGCCGCAGTTTCCGCTCTCGCCGGTCGTCTGGTCTTCGCCGACCCACAGGTCGGAGATCCGCTTCGACAGACCCTCATCGGTAGACGGGTAGAACCGGTACACCTGGAGACCCGGCGCCCGGGTGCCGTCCGGGCACGGAATCCAATCCGGCACATAGTGCTTCACGTACCACATGTTCCCGGTGCCGGTGTACACGTTCTCCGTCCACCCCAGGCTGCTGGTCACGGTGCCGGAGCACGTGATGGCCGACGTGCACGTCGTCGAGACGTCCCAGGTGCTTCGGACCGTGGGCTCGTCCTGGTACCGATCGTTCATCCGGGCCCACTCGCCGTTCGACACGACGGAGTAGGTGCCGTTCATGGCGTATTGCTCGTACTCGGCCGCCGCCTGTGGCGCGCAGGGCATTCCGAGCGTGGCACCCAGGGTCACCGTGCCGGCGAGCGCCCGGAATCGGCCCACGATCTGCTCCTCGGTTCGGCTGGCCGGCGGCAATGCCGTTCTCGAGTCGAAGAATAACACTTCGGCACCGGTCGGCGGACGGGTTCGGACGGCTGACGCAGGCGGTCCGCTCGTTCATCTTCTCGGATCCGGAGAATTTCGCTCTCCGTTGTGCGACAGTGGGTGTCGTGCGCATCGCCCTGTCCGCAGTCGCCGCCGGCCTGCTGGCCGTCGGAGTGCTGTCAGCGCCTCCCGTCGCGGCCGAACCGCCGCCGGCTCCTCCGGCACCCGAATGCAACGACCCGTCGTGCGTTCCCGGGATTCAGCCCGGTGCGGTGCTGGGCGCCCCCTGCACGAACACCACCTACTACGTGTTCGGCGTGACGTCGTGGGGGCGGATCGTGTTCTGCGGCTCACCACGTCGCAAGGAACCGCGGTGGTTCCGGTCGCTGGAGTTGCGGGGCATCAAGATCGAAGGCGCCAACTGTTCCGGGCGCGACGGCGAGATGGCGCAGGCCCCGGACGGTCTGTTCCTGTCGTGTGACACCCGCAACGGCGCCGCCACGTGGACTCGCGGCGACATCTGAGCCACCGCCGCTCCGGGACCTAGAACGGGATCAGCGAGAAGTCGTACGTACTCGTACCGCCGGGCGCTCCAAGGCATCCCGCGTCGTAGGTCGACGTGATGGTGCCCGCGAGCGAGACCGCGTCCCACGAGTAGACGTCATGCGACGGCAGGTTGTACCCGATGCATCGCACCCCGTCGATGACGTCGACGGTCACGGTGTAGCGACCGTCCTGGTGGTACGCCGTGTTCTGGAACCGCTGACTCTTCAGCGGCCGCGGGATCGCGATGACGTTCAGGTTCCCGTCGTCGGGGTTGATGACCGGATCCACGAAGTAGGTACCGCAGTCGGGGGCGCCGCAGGAGTGGGTGACCGACCACACGAACGAGTGATCGTTCCAGCGGTTGTTCGCCACCTCGTAGTTGCCGACCTTCATCTTCGGTCCCTCACCCGCGCTCGCCGTGGGTGCGAGGGCCGTCGCCGACAGGAGCAGGGCGACGGCGATCCCAGCACCCCTGGCCGTCGCCTCAGCGGTCGTGGCCACAGCAGTCTCCCGTCGTCGCGAGCCCATCATTCGGCACAGCCTATCCTCTGGTCGTACCGCCGTCAGTCGCTTCGGTCCGACGGTTTCGCCGTTGCCACAACGGAACTGCGTCGTGGCCCGCTAGCCGGTCGGGGTGAACTCGATGTTGATCTCGGTCAGACCGCGCAGGATGAACGTGGGTTCGTAGGTGAAGTTGCGCTGCCCCTCGGGGCCGTGCTTCTCGTCGTCGATCCTGATGTCGCCCATGCGATCCAGGATGCGTTCGATCGACACGCGACCCTCGACGCGGGCCAGCGGGCCACCGGGGCACGAGTGCACACCTCGGCCGAACGCGATGTGCTCCCGCACGTTCTTGCGGTCCAGGTCGAACACGTGGGGGTTGTCGAAGCGGCCAGGGTCGCGGTTGACGGCACCGGGGCACACCATCACCGTCGTGCCGGCGGGCACCATGGTGTCGCCCACCTTGGTCGGCTTCTTGGCGAGTCGGAACTGACTCTTCACCGGAGCGTCCATGCGCAGAGACTCTTCGACGAAGACCGGGATGCGGGTGCGGTCGTCGCGGAGCGCCTGCTGGACGTCCGGACGCTCACCCAGCACCTTCATCGACGCCGACAGCAGCTTGGTGGTGGTCTCCTGCCCGGCGGCGAAGAGGAACGTCGCGGACCGCGCCACCTCGAGCACCGGCGGCACCGAGCCGTCGGGGTACATGGCGGTGGCGAGCGACGTGAGCACGTCGTCGCGCGGCGACTCGCGACGCTCCTCGAGGTAGCCGACGAACTTGTCGTCGAGCCATGCCAGTGGGTTCAGGCCCACGAGGTCGCCGTCGAGGGAGCCGACCTGCGCGCCGGGCCGAGGCGCACCGAGAACGATTCGGAACTCCTCGTGGTCCTCCTGGGGCACGCCGAGCATGTCGGCGATCACCAACAGCGAGAAGGGCTTTGCGTAGGCGGTGAGGAACTCGCACTTCCCCGCCGCGACGAAGTCGTCGAGGCATTCGTCGGCGAGGCGCCACATGAAGTCCTCGTTCTCCTTCAACCGGCGCGGCGTCAGCAGCCGGTTGAGCAGAGAGCGGGCATTGGTGTGATCGGGCGGGTCCATCGTGACCATGTGCTCGAACATCGGCATCTGGGGCCGGTGCACGGTGATCTGGTCCGTGATGTCGTCGCCCTCGGGGGTGAACGGCAGCGGCGGGAACGGACCCGCCACCGCGATGCACGACGAGAAGGTGTCGGTGTCCTTCAGGACCTGGCCCGCTTCCTCGTACCCGGTGATGGCCAGGACGCCGTAGTGCGGTTCCTGAACGATCGGGCACTTGCTGCGGAGGTGGTCGAAGTACGGGTGTGGGTCGGGAACCAGCGACTGGTCGGTGAAGTAGTCGACGGCGTCGAAGTCGGTGGTCATCGAGGGGAGTTCCTTCCGGAGCCGCTAGGCAGGGAGTCGGATCGCACGCCGGCGAGCTGTCCGGCGGCAGTTGAGGTGAAAGTGCTGAGCACCTGCTTAGCATGGCGTACTGTCGCGGTCAAGGTTCGCGGGCCCGACCAGCGACTACGATCTGCGTGCATACCCGAGGCGCTACGGCTGTGGAAGAAGGAAGTGTGGGCATGGCATCGGACCGGAGGATCGGTGCGCCGGAGGCCAAGAACCGTGGGGTGCTGCTGGACGCCGCTGAGCAACTGATGCTCGAGGACGGGTACGCGGCCGTGACGTCGCGCCGCGTCGCCGAGCGCGCGGGCCTCAAACCGCAACTGGTGCACTACTACTTCCGCACCATGGACGACCTGTTCATCGAGGTGTTCCGGCGGATGTCCAAGCTGGGCCTCGAGGCTCACGCGGAGGTGCTCAAGTCCGATCAGCCGCTCTGGGCGATGTGGGAGTTCGGCAGCGATCCGCACGTCGCCAGACTGACCATGGAGTTCATGGGTCTCGCCAACCACCGCAAGGCACTGCGCGCCGAGATCGCCGTCTTCGCCGACCGCTTCCGCGAGCAACAGGTCGAGGTGATGACCGCCGCGCTCAAGCGCTACGGGCAGGAGAGGTCCGACGTGCCGGCCGTGGTCTGGGCGGTCTTCGCGACCAGTGTGTCGCGGGTGCTGGTCCTGGAGCAGTCGCTCGGCATCTCGTTCGGCCACGAGGAGATGCTGTCGTTCTGCGAGGAGTGGTTGCGCCAATTGGAGGGCGAGCGAGCGCCGGTCGACGCCTCCGCGTCGGCCTGACGGAACGATCCTCGAGGTCACCAGTTCCGGATGGAGCAGAGTGCTCCCCTGGGCCCCTGGTCGGTCACCACCACCTGGCCGTCCACGGCGATGACGCAGTGGAAGTTGGGTTGCTGCGGGGAGTCGAGGCTCGTCGCGGTCACCATCGCCCACTGATCCGGGTTGGCCAGCATCACGTCGAGGGTCCACATCTGGCTGGGCCCCAGGTCGGCCTCGACGTTCGGGCTGAAGGCGTACGGATTGTGGCTGTACTCGGCGAAGTTCGGGGGATCGACGTCGCGGTAGTAGATCTCCGCCTGCGCAAACGGGCTCTCGGTGAAGACGGTGTACTTCACGTGCCGCAACGGCGGCCCCTCGGCGGACGCCGTCGCAGCCGTCGACGTCAGACCGCCCAGCAGCAGGACCAGAACGGGCGCAGCCGTCACCAAGCGCTTCATGGTCGTCGTCGTCCTCCCGGGCGGAAACATCGTTACCGCAATACTAGAACGACGTTCGCAATGGCCGCCGGTGTTTCCGCGGAAGGTGTTAGCGTCCGACGGGTGGACCCCGACATCGCCCAGATCAGCGACGTACTCATCCGCTACGCCACCGGCATCGACTCCAAGGACTGGCCGCTGTTCCGGACGTGCTGGGCCGACGAGGTGGAGGTCGACTACGCCGAAGTGGGCCGGTTCACCGACCCGGATGCGTTCACCGAGCTGATGTCCGAACTGCACGGGTCGATGGGGCCGACCTACCACCGTCTCACCAACCTCGTCGTCGACGTGGACGGCGACCGGGCAACGGCGAGGTCCTACGTGCATGCGGTGCTGCTACTCACCCCCGGCGACGCCGACAACTGGATCGACGTCGTCGGTCACTACGACGACGTGCTCGTCCGGACCGACGCGGGTTGGCGGATCTGGCGGCGCTCGACCCACATGGCACGGATGCTGACCGGTGGCGCCAGGGCGGGTGCCGCCACCGCGGCGGGCGCCGACCGTGACTGACGTCGCCGAGCGGTACGGTCCGTGGGCGGTCATCGCCGGGGCGTCCGAGGGCATCGGCGCCTGTCTGGCCGACGAATTGGGCTCGCGCGGAGTGCATCTGGTGCTCATCGCCCGCAATGCCGTGCTGCTGGAGGAGGTCGCCGCAGGCGTGCGCGAGCGGCACGGCGTCGAGGTCCGGTCGGTCGTGCTCGACCTGACGGTCGACGACCTCGAGCAGCGCGTCGCATCGGCCACCGACGGACTCGAGGTCGGTCTGGTCGTCTACAACGCGGGGGCGTCGGACCGAACGTCCGATTTCCTCGACAACGAACTCGACTACTCGCTGCACCAGATCGCGCTCGACTGCGTCGGACCCGTCGTCCTCGCTCGCCACTTCGGACCGGCGATGCGAGGACGGGGCCGGGGTGGCATCGTGCTCGTCGCCTCGCTCGCGTGCGTCGCCGGGTCGGCGACGCTCGCCATGTACTCCGGCGTCAAGGCGTTCCAACACAACTTCGGCGAGGGTCTGTGGGCGGAGCTGGAACCACACGGCGTCGACGTGTGCGTGATGCCACTCGGGATGACGTACACGCCGGCGCTGCGGCGGATGGGCCTCGAGTACGACCCCCGGGCTCACATGACGTCGGAGGACGTGGCCCGCGAGATCGTCGAGAACGTCGGGAACGGTCCCGTGCACGTCGTGGGGGAGAACAACCGCGCGGTGGCGGCACAGGTGTGGACCATCGACCGACGCGCGCTCGTTGAGATGATGAGCATCGCCTCGAAGGACTTCGCGGACAAGCGATCGACCAGCTGACCGGCTCGGCTGGCGCGAATTACGTTGCGCGACATGCCGTCTGCGGAAGATCGCTTCACTCGTGACATACGACTGCGCCGCCCGCTGATGACCCCGAGGGGACACCGTGCGAGCGGCGCAGAAGAGTGAAGCTCAGTTACAGCGTGGTGACGCCAGTTGCCTGGGGTCCCTTAGCGCCTGGGGTGATCTCGAACTCGACCCGCTGGTTCTCGTCGAGTGTGCGGTAGCCCTGAGACTGGATCTCCGAGTGATGGACGAAAACGTCTTCACTGGCTCCGTCCGGGGTGATGAAGCCGAAGCCCTTTTCCGCGTTGAACCATTTGACAGTGCCCTGCGTCATACAGATATTCCCATTTCTTGGTATTCACAGATGTCATCAGACAGACATCCAAGCCAAACCCTAGCACGGTGTTTGCCTCGTGAGCCCAGTTCTGCTCAATGTTCTCCGGTCCGACTCCACGTCGGCCCGAACTGGTGGCCGGGTCTACCGGCGACGGTTCATCACCGCGTCGGCGGCCACCCAGTGCGCGTCGTCCACCCACAGCCGGGCGAACGCCGCCACCGCTTCATCGGGCGAGGCCCCGGACATGACCCGCTTCACCTCGGATGCCGCGCGGTGGGCCAACTTTCGTGCCACGGCTCGCCACTCGTCCTCGAACGCGTGCCGCGGAACAACGCGCTGGACGAGCCCCACCCGCTGGGCCTCGGTGGCGTCCAGGACGACGCCGGTGCCGGCGAGCAGCAGGGCCTGGCTCCGTCCGACGAGGGCGGCGAGCCGCTCGGCGCCACCCCACGCGGGCATGATCTCGAGTGCGACCTGGTTGAAGCCGATCCGCACGTCGTCGGCGGCCAGGCGGATGTCGGCGGCGACGGCGACCTCCGCGCCGCCACCCAGTGCGTGTCCGTTCAACGCGGCGAGGACCGGACCCGGGAAGCTCGCGATCCGGTCGCACACGCGGCGCATGCGCCACGCCATCGCCCGGGCGTCCTCCTCGGTGCGCAGGGCGGCGAGTTCCTTCAGGTCGCCGCCCGAGACGAACGCCTTGTCGCCGGCGCCGGTGATCACCAGTGCGCGTGCGCCGGCGGCGCCGTCGAGTGCCTCGTCGAGTCGGTCCATCGTCGTCAGAGAGATGGCGTTCCGCGCATGGGGGCGGTCGATCGTGATGACGGCCAGTCCGTCGTCGACGGTCAGGTCGACCATGCGGCTGTCGTCGGCCACGTTCTCTCCTTGCGGTATTGGCATTCTCGCGGACGGAGAATAGCATCCCGGGGACATCCGGCCGGCCCAGCGAAAGGACCGAGCAAGCCATGCGGAAGATCCCCGAGGCGCTGGTAGAACACTACGAGAAGCAGGGCTGGTGGACCTCGGAGACGCTGGGCGACCTGATCGCCCGAGGTCTGCTCGCGGCTCCCGAGCAGACCTTCGTCGTGCACTCCGAGGTGCGTCCGTACGTGGGCACCTGGCGCGACGTGGAACACTCCGCCCGGCGGTTGGCGGCCGGTCTGCGCGACCGCGGCGTGGGACCGGGCGACGTCGTGGTGATGCAGTTGCCGAACTGGATGGAAGCGGCGGCGACGTTCTGGGCGTCGGCCCTGCTCGGCGCCGTCGTCGTTCCGGTCGTCCACTTCTACGGCCGTAAGGAACTCGGGCACATCCTGAGCACGTCGGCGCCACGGGTGTTCGTCACCACCGAGAAGTTCGGTCGGATGACCCTCCATCGCGACGTCTGCGCGGACGTGCCGCTGGTGGCCCTGGTCGGCGGGACGGGAGACGCGACCGGCGTGCTCGACTTCGAGGACCTGCTCGCCCCCGAACCGCTGGAGGGCGTGCTCGCCGCCGACCCCGCCGGCGCCGCGCTCATCGCCTTCACCTCCGGGACGACCCGAGATCCCAAGGGCGTGATCCACACTCACCAGACCCTGAACTTCGAGACCCGCCAGCTGCTGGCCAACTATCCCGAGGACCGCGGCCGACAGCTCACCGCGACGCCGGTCGGACACTTCATCGGGATGCTCAGCGCATTCCTGATACCCGTCCTCGACGGTGCGCCCATCGACCTGTGCGACGTGTGGGATCCGGGTCGCGTGCTCGCCCTCATGACGTCCGACGGCCTGTCCATCGGCGGTGGGCCGCCGTACTTCCTCACCAGCCTCATGGACCATCCCGACTTCACCCCCGATCACATGGCGCTGATCAGGACCGCCGGGCTGGGCGGATCCACCGTTCCGGCCACCGTCACCCGACGACTGTCCGACGAAGGCGTGCTCGTCTACCGCTCCTACGGGAGCACCGAACACCCGTCGATCACCGGGTCGAGCCCGTCGGCACCCGAGGGCAAGAGGTTGTTCACCGACGGGAACTGCCGGCCGGGCGTCGAGATCCGGCTCACCGACGACGGGGAGATCCTCAGTCGGGGCCCGGACCTCTGCCTGGGCTACACCGATCCCGCCCTGACCGCCGCGGCCTTCGACGACGACGGGTGGTACCGCACGGGCGACGTCGGGGTGCTCGACGAGGACGGCTACCTGACCATCACCGACCGCAAGGCCGACGTCATCATCCGGGCCGGCGAGAACATCAGTGCCCTCGAGGTCGAGGAGGTCCTGCTGGGGATGCCCCAGGTGGCCGAGGCGGTCGTCGTCGCCGCACCCGATGCCCGGCTGGGCGAGCGGGCGGCGGCGGTGCTACGTCTGCGGCCGGGCACGGTGATGCCGTCCATGGCCGAGGTGCGCAGCCACTTCGAGGCCGCCGGCGTCGCACGCCAGAAGTGGCCGGAGGAACTGCACGAGGTGGCGGAGTACCCGCGTACGGCGAGCGGGAAGGTGCAGAAATACGTCGTCCGCCGGAGCCTCGTGGACTGAGCCGCAGTCGGGTGATCCTGCTCCGGCCCTGCGGAACGTCATTACCGGTGAGCCTCGGAACGCCCGAGAGGATTGCCACCCGTGATAAATGAGAATAAGATTCTCGCGAGACGATAAGGAGTTTTCCATGGGTCAGCTTTCCCACCGGGTCGACATTCCGTTTCCGCTGTTCGACGCGGACAACCACCTCTACGAGCCGCCCGAGGCGATGACGAAGTACCTGCCGAAGGAGTACAAGGACGTCGTCCAGTACGTCGAGATCAACGGCCGGACGAAGATCGCGCTCAAGGGACAGATCAGCAACTACATCCCCAACCCCACCTTCTCCGTGGTGGCTCAGCCGGGTGCGTGGGAGGAGTACTTCAAGTTCGGCAACCCCGACGGCAAGAGCAAGCGCGAGCTGTTCGGTGAGCCCATGCGCGCCATCCCCGCCTTCTTCGAGCCCGAACCGCGGCTGGCGAAGATGGACGAGCTGGGCCTCGACCGGTCGCTGATGTTCCCGACGCTGGCCAGCCTGATCGAGGAGCGGCTGTCCGACGACCCGATCGCGATCCACGTCATCGTGCACGCGCTCAACGAATGGCTGCACGAGGTGTGGGGCTTCAACTACAAGAACCGGATCTTCACGACGCCGGTGATCACCCTGCCGATCGTCGACAAGGCGATCGAGGAACTGGAGTGGGCGGTGAAGCGTGGCGCCCGCGCCATCCTGATCCGCCCGGCACCGGTGCCCGGCTTCCGCGGGCCGCGGTCGTTCGCGCTGCCCGAGTTCGACCCGTTCTGGCAGAAGTGCGTCGAGTACGACATCTTCGTCGGCATGCACTCCAGCGACAGCGGCTACTCCCGCTACACCTCGGAGTGGGACGGCGGCGCGCAGGAGATGCTGCCGTTCCAGACCAACGCGATGTCGATCCTCAACGAGTGGCGACCCATCCAGGATGCGGTGGCGTCCTGGGTCATCCACGGCGCGCTGTTCCGGTTCCCGACCCTCAAGGTGGGCATCGTCGAAGCCGGCTCGAAGTGGATGTTCCCGCTGCTCGACTCCATGGCCGAGGTCTACAAGAAGGCGCCGGAGGCCTTCCTCGGCAACCCGATGGAGGAGATCAAGAACCGCATCTACGTCAGCCCCTTCTACGAGGAGGGCATCGACGACCTGATCAACCTGATCGGCGTCGAGCAGGTGCTCTACGGTTCTGACTGGCCGCACCCCGAGGGCCTGGCGGAGCCGACCCACTACGTGACCGCGCTCGAGCACCTCGCCGTGGAGGATCAGGCAAAGATCATGGGCGGCAACCTGGGTCGTCTCGTCACGACGTGACCTACCGGAAGCGCTGGGACACCATCCCCGAGATGGTGCTCAGCGCAGCCGACCGCTTCGGTTCCGCCGAAGCGGTGGTCGACGGTCCGTTGCGGCTGTCCTACGTCGACCTCGCCGACCGCATCCGCAGCGCCGCGGGTGCGTTCGGCGAGTTCGGCGTTTCCAAGGGTGACCGGGTCGCCATCTGGGCGCCGAACTCCGCCGAGTGGATCATCGCCGCCATCGGCCTGCTGGCCGCAGGCGGCGTGCTGGTCCCCGTCAACACCAGGTTCAAGGCCGAGGAGGCCGCCGACGTCGTGTCGCGCAGTGGCGCGAAGGCGGTCATGGTCCAGCCCGGATTCCTCGGGCAGGACTTCACGACCGGACTCGACGTGCCGTCGATCGATCTGACGTCCGACTTCCTCACCAGCGCAACGGCATTCGACCGCGAACCCCGCGAGTGGCTCAACGGTGACGACGTCGCCGACGTCATCTACACCTCGGGGACCACCGGCAGGCCCAAGGGCGTCATGATGAATCACGCCCAGACGCTTCGGCTCTATGAGGAATGGTGCGATCTGGCGGACCTGCGGGAGGGCGACCGGTACCTGGTCGTCAATCCGTTCTTCCACACCTTCGGCTACAAGGCGGGTTGCCTGGCGTCGCTGATCCGTGGGGCGACGATCCTGCCGGTCCCGGTGTTCGACCCCGACGCCGTCGTCGATCTGATCGACGCCGAGCGCGTCACGATGCTGCCCGGCCCTCCGACGCTGTATCACTCGCTGCTGGCGGTGTCGGACAAGACCAGGCTCTGTAGCCTGCGAGCGGGCGTCACCGGCGCATCCGACATCCCGGTCGAATTGGTCCGTCGGGTGCACGCCGAACTTCCCTTCCAGACGCTCGCGACCGGCTACGGACTCACCGAGTGCGGCACCGCGACCCTCTCCCGGCCCGGTGACTCCTTCGACGACGTCGCGACAACGGTGGGGATGCCGTGCGACGGGGTCGACGTGCGCATCGCCGACGACGGCGAGGTGCTCGTCCGTGGCTACAGCGTGATGCAGGGTTACCTCGACGATCCCGACGCCACCGCCGAGGCGATCGACGCCGACGGTTGGCTGCACACCGGCGACCTCGGCGACGTCACAGGCGGCGGCAGACTCCGAATCCTCGGGCGCAAGAAGGACATGTTCATCGTCGGCGGCTTCAACGCCTACCCCGCCGAGATCGAGGGGTTCCTCCTCGAGCATCCGGCGGTTGCGCAGGTCGCCGTTATCGGCGTGCCCGACGACCGCCTCGGGGAGGTGGGCAAGGCGTTCGTCGTGGTGCGGTCCGGCGTCGAAACCCCGTCGGCGGCGGACCTGCTCGAGTGGAGTCGCGCGCGAATGGCCGGATTCAAGGTGCCGCGGTATGTACAGTTCCTCGACGAGCTACCAACGAACGCCACCGGCAAGGTCGTGAAGAGCAGACTGCACTGAGCGAACGCACAGCGTGAGAACGGCATTTCCGCAGGCAGCTGACGGTAAACTGGCGGTCGAAGCCATGCGGTAGGGTCGGTTCTTATCGCCTGCTGACAATGGCATTCTCATGAGCGCGACGGATGAAGGGGAGGTCTCGTGTCACCCAGCGAGCGCACCTCGCCGGGGTCCGACGGCGATGCCGTCACCTCCCCGGACGCGACGACGCCCGAAGACGTCCTGTCCTTGGCCGAGGAGGCCGAGGCCGAAGCTGCCGAAGCCGACGCCGTTGCGGCCGCCGCTCGTGCGCGAGCCAGGGCGCTTCGACTGCGCAGGGAGGCCAAGGCAGCCGAGGCCGCCGCGGTCGCCGTTCCGGAACCGACGCTCGTCGATGACGACGTGCCGACGGATGAGCCCGTGGCGACCGAACCCGGGGCGACCGAACCCGTGCCGACCGACGACGTCCTCGCCGGTGGCGCGACGGAGGACCCCGAACCCACTCCGGACGACGGCGTGGTCCCCGACGACGAGAGCGGACTCGCGGCCCCGGGTGCGCGGTTGCGTGTCGCGATCGGGGCCGTGGCGATCGTGCTGACCGTGGGCTTCGTCGCGGCCAGCGGCTTCATGCTCTGGCATCACCGCCAGGTGGTCGCCGAGCAGCAGCGATCCGCGGAGTTCGTCGCCGCCGCGCGACAGGGCGTCGTCACCCTGATGTCGCTGGACTTCACCCGTGCGGAGGAAGACGTGCAACGCATCCTCGACAACACCACTGGTGACTTCCGCAAGGAGTTCGCCGGGCAGGCGGAGAACTTCACCGAGGTGGCACAGCAGTCGAAGGTCGTCACCGAGGCGACCGTCAATGCGATCGCCGTGCGGTCGATGACGGCGGACGCCGCGAACGTCCTCGTCGCGGTGACCACGCGCGTGTCCAACGCCGCCGCCAACGAGCAGCCCCCACGATCGTGGCGTCTGAGCGTGGACGTCGCCCGTGACGGCGGCCAGATCAAGTTGGCCAAGGTGGAGTTCGTGCCGTGACCGAGAAGAACGACGACGTGACCCGTGACGAGCCCGGCGGCGCCGAGGTCGGATCGACCGCCGAGGAGCTGGACCGGCCGACCGTCGAGGAGTCCGGTACGGCCCTCGAGGCACGTCGCCGGACCGGTGGCGCGCGGGGCGTCCTGGTGCCGGCCGTCATCGCCATCCTGCTCGTGGCGTCCGCCGCGTTCGCGTCGTGGGTCTACCTCAGCCAGTACCGGCCGGACCAGCAGACCGACGCCGCCGTCGCCGCGGAGGCGACGAAGGCGGCCACCGACGGAACCGTGGCGCTGCTGTCCTACACGCCGACCACGCTCGATCAGGACTTCACCAACGCCAAGTCCCACCTGACCGGCGACTTCCTGAACTACTACACGCAGTTCACCAACGACATCGTCACCCCGGCGGCCAAGACCAAGGACGTCAAGACCACCGCCACCGTGGTGCGGTCGGCGGTATCCGACCTACACCCCGACGCCGCGACCGTGTTGGTGTTCATCAACCAGAACACCACCAGCAAGGAGAATCCCGACGGCTCCTTCACGGCGAGCGCGGTGAAGGTCGGCCTGGTGAAGTCCGGCGACACCTGGCTCATCGCCGCGTTCGACCCCGTCTGACCCCGCCCGGGTACTGTTCGGCCGTGTCACTGAAACCCGTCGACCTGGTCCTGTCCGGTGGCGGCGTCAAGGGCGTCGGTCTGGTGGGCGCGGTCGTCGCCCTGATGGATGCGGGATACCAGCCGCATCGGGTGTCGGGAACGTCCGCCGGGTCGATCGTCGGTGCCGTCGTCGCCGCCGCGGCCCGTGCCGGAAACCTGACCGGAGCGCAGGTCAAAGACCTTGCGCTGCAACTCGACTACTCGAAGTTCCTGGACCCGGGCCCAGTCGAACGGCTCCCGATCCTCGGGCCGTCGCTGGCGATCGTCCGCGGCTCGGGCATCTACCGCGGCGACTACGCGCACGATTGGGTGCGCGGCCAGCTGGCGGACCTCGGGGTACGGACGTTCGGCGACCTCGCCCTGCCCGACGAGGACCTGCCCGCGGAGCAGCGGTACCGGCTGGTGGTCACCGTGGCCGACACGACGACGGGCCAACTGGTCCGGCTGCCGTGGGACTACCGCCGCGTCTACGGTCTGGACCCCGACGAACAACCGGTCGCCGACGCCGTCCGAGCCTCGATGTCGATCCCGTTCTTCTTTCGTCCCGTCACGTTGACCAGCGCCGCCGGGTTGGAGTCGACGCTCGTGGACGGCGGTCTGCTGTCGAACTTCCCGATCGACTCGCTCGACCGAAGCGACGGCAAGGCGCCCCGCTGGCCGACCTTCGGCGTCACGGTGCTGCCCAATCTGCCGAACGGAAACGACAAGGTGATCCCCGCGCTGGCCGCCCTGCGGTTGCCGCCCTTCATCGGGGCGCCGCATCTGCTCGAGGACGTCATCACCACCGTCCTCGTCGGCCGGGATCAGGCCTACCTGAATCAACCGTGGGTCAGCGCTCGAGCCATCCGGGTCGATTCGACCGACGTCGGGTTCCTCGACTTCGACATCACCGACTCCGAGGTCGAGGCGCTCTACGGCAACGGCTACGCCGCCGCGCAGCGCTTCCTGACGGACTGGGACTGGGCGGCGTACCGGCGCCGGTTCCGATGACGCCGACCGCACCTGCCGCGATCCTGCCGCTGGACGCGACGGTCGCGGCGGCTTCGGTCGTCTGTCCGATCGCCGGGCGGCGAGCGCTGGTGCGGGTGCTCGACTCGCTCCTCGGGCCCG
The DNA here is from genome assembly GCF_010731735.1 of Mycolicibacterium sediminis. Classification (GTDB taxonomy): domain Bacteria; phylum Actinomycetota; class Actinomycetes; order Mycobacteriales; family Mycobacteriaceae; genus Mycobacterium; species Mycobacterium sediminis. The sequence continues at coordinate 5,223,395 of NZ_AP022588.1, read as the reverse complement.
CGCGCGTACCCGCCGGCCGCGTCGTCGTGGTCGCCGCGGCCGGCATCCTCCTCGACGTCGAGCAGGCGGTGGCCGAGGCCGGGCCGATCGGCGCGAGCGTCGTCGGCTGCGATCCGACCGCGTCCCGAAGCCGTTGTCTGACAGTGGGACTGGCGCATCTCGACCCCGAACCGGATGGCGCGATCCTCGTGCACGACCATCGCCACCCGTTGGCGTCCGGCGCCGTGACGGAACGCGTCCTCGCCGGCCTCGCCTCCGGGCACGCCGTGGTGGTGCCCGCGTTGGCGATGACCGACACGGTCAAGGAGACCGACGACGAAGGTGCGGTGCTGCAGACCGTCGACCGGCAGTCGCTGAGGACCGTGCAGTACCCACGCGGCTACCGCGCGGACGTCCTCCGCGCACTCCTGGCGCCACCCGATGAGGACGAGTTCGCCGCCGCCGTCGCGGCGGGCCACCCGATCGAGATGGTGCCGGGCGATGCCGACGCGATCACGGCGGCGCTGCCGGCGGACACGGCGCTGCTCGAGGCGATCCTCGGATCCCGACGCGGCTAGCCGGCCCGGGAGTCCAGCAGCCGGGCGGCCACGTCGACGTCGTGGGGGAAGGTCACCTTGAAGTTCGCCGCGGCGCCCGGGAAGCAGTGGACGTCGACGTCGGTGAACCGTTGGATGCACGCCGAGGTATCCGTGCCGTCGAAGCCGGCGGCGTCGGCGGCGCGGTAGGCCGCGAGGAGCGGCCCCGCGTGGAACGCCTGCGGAGTCTGTACCCGGACCAGCGTGCCGTCGACCGTCGTCGCGCGTCCGTGGCCGTCGTCGCGGACCACGTCGCCGGCGGGGAGGCCGGGGATCGCGCCGCCGAAGCGTCGCGCCGTCGTCAGGGCGGCGCGCATCAGGTCCGGACCCGCCAGTGGTCGCGCGCCGTCGTGGATCAGCACGACGTCGACGAGGCCCGCCCCGACGTCGTCGGCGAGGTAGGTGAGGACGTTGAACTCCGAGCCGTGTCGGGTGTCGCCTCCCTCGACGAGTTCGACGACGAGAGAGGGTAGTTCGGTGTTCAGCATCGTCTCGGCGAGATCGCGTTCACCGGCCCGGTGAACCAGCAGCGTCCTGTCGATCTCGGGGGTGGACGCGACGGCCTCGACCGACCACGACACCATGCTGCGGCCCGCGAGCGGCAGATAGGCCTTGTTGCCGTCGGCGCCGACACGGGTGCCCATCCCCGCGGCGAGGACGACGCCCACCGCCACGGGTCCGCTCGACGTGCGCATCCGCTCACGCTAGCGCGGCCGGACACGTCGCCGACTGATGACCGCGCCGCGCGCGACGGCTCCCCACCCGGTACGGTCACGGCCGTCGGAGGAGGCAGGTCGGGATGAACGAATCGACGCCGCGGGCGGCTCGCACGCACCGGGTCCGCAGGATGGCGGGTCGCGACCCGCACGAGTCGCACCGGGCCGCCACCCCGCTCGAGCTGCTCTTCGACCTGACGTTCGTCATCGCCTTCGGAGTCGCGGCATCGGAGTTGGCGCACGCACTCGCCGCGGGGCACGTCGGGGTGGGGTTGATCGGCTTCCTGTTCGCGACGTTCGCCACCTGCTGGGCATGGATCAACTTCACGTGGTTCGCCTCGGCCTACGACACCGACGACTGGATCTACCGCGTCCTGACGATGGTGCAGATGGTCGGCGTCCTCATCCTGGCGCTCGGCATCCCGCCGTTCTACGCGTCGATCGAGCACGGGGGGCACCTCTCCAACGAGATGCTCGTCGCCGGGTACGTGGTGATGCGGGTCGCGATGGTGGCGCAGTGGTTGCGCGCCGCTCGGCAGGATCCCGCCCGACGGTCGGCGAGCCTCACCTACGCCGCGGTCATCACGCTCGTCCAGATCGGCTGGATCGGCGCGATCTTCCTGCCGGTGTCGGTGCCCGTCGGCCTGGCGATGTTCGCCATCCTCGCCGCCGCGGAGATGTTCGGCCCGTGGCTTGCGGAGAGCCGCAAGGGTGGCACGCCGTGGCACGCTCATCACATCGCCGAACGCTACGGGCTGCTCGCCATCATCGCGCTCGGCGAGGGCGTGGTCGGCACGGTGGCATCCCTGACCGCGGTCGTCAGTGAGCACGGGTGGACGCCGGACGCCGTCATCCTCGTCGTCGCAGGCACCGGACTGACGTTCGGGATGTGGTGGATCTACTTCTCCGCCATCCCCGGCCCCGACGTGCTGCACGCCCACCGCGAACGGTCGTTCGAGTTCGGCTACGTGCACATCGCCGTCTTCGGGGCGATCGTCGCGACCGGCGCGGGCCTGCACACGGCGGCATACTACGTCGAGGACCACTCCGAACTCGGCGCCGTGGGAACGGTGCTGTCGGTGGTGGTGCCGGTGGCCGTGTTCGTCGCACTGGTCGTGCTGCTGCACGTGCTGGTGGTGCGGAAATGGGCGATGGTCCACGTCGTGCTGGCGGTGCTGACCGGCCTCGTCCTCGCGGCGGCCGTGGTGGCGGCGGCGATGGGCGTCCCCATGACGGCGTGCCTGTTGATCGCGACGTTCGCTCCGGCCGTGAGCGTCGTGGGCCTCGAGGTCCTGGGCCATCGCGGGAACACCGCCGAACCGGATCTCGCCTGAACGACGGACGATTCGGTCGCCCGGCCGTGGGTACCCGAAGTCAGGCCCAACGCCCGACCAGACGGGAGCACATCATGCCCAAGACCAACCGTGACGGATCGGCGAAGAAGTCCGAGCTGCCCAGCACGCTGAAGAAGTCTCCGAAGAAGGCGCAGCGCACGTTCGCCAAGGCTCACGACTCCGCGGCGGAGGAGTACGGCGAGGGGGAGCGCGCGCACCGTGTCGCCTACAGCGCCGTCAAGCACAGCTTCGAGAAGGTCGGCGACCACTGGGAGCCGAAGGACGAGAAGGGTCCCTCCGATCAACGTGCGCGCAGCGGCGGACCCGACGCACGCGGGGAGACCGCGGAGGGCGTCGATGCGAACGCCAGCAAGAAGCACCTGATGGACGTCGCTCGTCGTCTCGACGTCTCCGGACGCTCGACGATGTCCAAGGACGAGCTGGTGACGGCGATCAAGAAGGCGAACCGCCGCGAGACCGCGGCGAAGCGGTAGGCGTCAGCTGGCCTCGAAGGTCTCCAGCAGCGAGCGTTCCTGCTCCGCCCTCATCTGCCGCCTGGCCTTGCCACGGGTGATCAGGATGCCGGTGACCGCCACCGCCCAGACGACGTACTGGACCGTCCAGGCCACCCGGAACGCGTCGAAGGAGTAGCCGCCCCTCGCGTCCAGGATGGCGCCCATCGACTGCATGACCAGCAGGGCGGCGAGGAAGCCGCCCATGTTAACCATGCCCTGGGCGGTGCCCAGCGTCGCGCTCGGATTGAACGTCCGCGCGAAGTCGAACCCGACCATCGACCCGGGGCCGCCGACCGAGATCACCACGACGAGCACCACCAGCAGCCACAGCGGGGCGCGGTCGGGGAGTGCGAGCACGACGGTCCAGATCAGCACGTTGCTGGCGATGATGATCAGGACGAACCACGACCGTCGATGGGGCAGCCGGCCGGTGAGGATGCCCAGCACGACCCCGGCCGAGATGGCGGCGACCACCGAGACGGTGAGCAGTGCGCCCGCGGCGTGTGTCGAAAGACCCTGTGCGACCGTCAGGTAGGGCACACCCCACATCAGCGCGAACACGGTGACCGAGAACTGCGTACCCATGTGGGTGAAGAACCCCAACCGGGTGCCCGGACGGAGCCACACCGTCTTGACGCTGGCCAGTGTGCCCCGCACCGTCAACGTCTCGGTCGCCCGGACCCGGCCGCGCGGGGTGTCCCGGACGAGAGCGAAGGCAAGGACCATGGCCAGCGCGCCGAAGGCCGTCACCGAGACGTACGCCGTCGCCCAGCCGGCGCTCGCCAGGATCGCGAGGAAGGGGATCGCCGACAGGACCTGCCCGAACTGCCCGCAGATGCCGGTCAATTGGGTGAGCAGCGGTACCCGCCGCGGCGGGAACCAGTGCGGGACGAGCCGCAGCACCGAGATGAAGGTGACGGCGTCGCCCAGTCCGACGATCGCACGGGCGCCGAGCGCCAGGGGGAGCGAGTCCGTCAGCGCCAGCGTGACCTGCCCGGCCGCCATCAGCGCCGCGCCCGTGACGATCAGGACGCGCGACCCGTAGCGGTCGAGCAGCAACCCCGCGGGGACCTGCGCACCGGCGTAGACGACGACCTGCAGCACCACGAACGTCGACAGGACGCTGGGTCCCGCGGAGAAGCGGTCGGCGGCGTCGAGGCCGGACACGCCCAGCGTCGTGCGGTCGAGGACGGCGACGATGTAGGCGAGGAGCCCGGTCGACCAGATGATCCAGGCGCGCACTCTTCCCATCGTCTCGCACCGACGGCGGTTCGGGCGAATCGAGGTCGCCGACGTGATGGACGCCTCAGAGGCGGGTCGTCGCCGGGTCACCGCCGATGCGCTGAGCCAGCCACACCGGCACGATCGCCACCAGTGTCAGGGCCGCGGCCACCACGTTGATGACGGGCGCCTGGTTGGGGCGGAACAGGTTCCCGAAGATCCAGATCGGCAGGGTCTGCACCGCAGGGCCCGCGGTGAAGGTGGTGACGACGATCTCGTCGAAGCTCAACGCGAAGGCCAGGATCGCGCCGGCGACCAGTGCGCCGCGCATCATCGGGAACGTCACGTAGCGGAACGTCTGCCACGTCGACGCGCCGAGGTCCGCCGAGGCGTCCTCGAGATGGGTGCCGAGCCGTCGGAGGCGGGCCTGGGTGTTGTTGAAGACGATCACGATGCAGAACGTGGCGTGGCCGACGACGACCGTGGCCATGCCAAGGGTCACGCCCAGGGCGGAGGTGAACGTCGCGTTCAGCGCGATGCCGGTCACGATCCCCGGCAGCGTCAACGGCAGGACCACCAGGAAGCTGATCGTGTTGCGGCCGAAGAAGTCGTAGCGCTGCACGGCGAAGGCAGCCATCGTGCCGAGGACCAGTGCGATCGCGGTCGCGGCCAGTCCGACGACGACCGAGTTGGCCAGCGAGGTCCACATGCCCTCGCTGTTGGCCGCAGCGCGCCACCACTGAAGGGTGAACCCGCTGGGCGGGAACGCGAACGACCGTGACGCGTTGAAGGCGTTCACGAGGACCAGAAGCAGTGGCGCGTACAGGAACACCAGAACCAGCACGGTCCACGCGCGCAGCCCTCGCCGGGCGGAACGGGACAGCATCAGACGTTCTCCAGGGCACCGGTCCGGCGCATGGCGAGCAGGTAGGCGATGATCGCGAGGAGCGGGATCGCCGAGAGCGCCGCGGCCAACGGCTGATTGTTGGCGGTCACGAGCTGGCCGTAGATGACGTTGCCCAGCAGTTGACTCTTGCCGCCCACGATCGTCACCGCGATGTAGTCACCCATCGACAGCGAGAACGTGAAGATCGAGCCGGCAGCGATGCCGGGGAACACCAGGGGCGCCATCACCATCCGCATCGTCGAGAGATCCGAGGCGCCGAGGTCGGAGCTGGCGTCGATCAGCGAGTCGGGCACCCGGTCGAAGGCCGCGAACACCGGAATGATCATGTACGGCAGCCAGAGGTAGGTCAGGGTGATCACGGTGGCGGCGAGGCCGTACCCGGGGGAGTAGCCGGTGGCCCAGTCCAGCGGACCCTCCGGCGACAGCAGCATGCGCCAGGCGTAGGCCTTGACCAGGTAGCTGGCCCAGAGCGGCGTGGTGACCGCCACGACCAGGACCAGCCGCATCCGCGGCGTCGCCACCTTCGCCATGAACAGCGCGAGCGGCACGGCGAGCGCCGCGCAGATGACCGTGACGAGCAGCGCCACGCCCACCGTGCGCAGCGTGACCGCCCGGAACAACTCGTCGGTGACGACCCGGACCACGTTGTCGGTCGTGAACTCGTGCAGGACGGCGCCGGTGAACGAGCTCCTGGTCCAGAACGCCGAGACCAGCAGCACGGCAAGCGATCCGAGGTAGGCCACCACCAGCCACGCCAGCGGCGGGACCAGCAGGACCGCGAGGCCCGCGCGACGGCCGAGCCCGCGCCGGCCGGCGCGCGCGGGAGGTGGTGGTGCGTCCGTGGTGGCTGCCGTCACCCCTTGATCTGCTGCCACTTGTCGACCCACTCGTCGTAGGTGGTGCAGTTGTCACCGCTGCCGTCGACGCACTGCTTCTGCGGGGTGGTCCAGTAGTGGATCTGGGCCGCGAACTCCTGGTCGGTGGCGTGGTAGATGTCGCAGTAGTCCTTCTCGGTGGTGAACTCGCAGGCCTTGGTCTGGCCCGGCGCCTCGCCGAAGTACTCGGCGGCCTGCGCGTTGACCTGGGGTGAGGTGATCCAGTTCATCCACTCGTACATGCAGTTCGGGTGGGCGGCCTTGGACGACACCATCCACGTGTCCGACCAGCCGGTCGCACCCTCCTTGGGCAGCACGGTGTTGACCTGGACCTTGTTCTCGGAGCCGATGGTGTTGGCGATGACCTGCCACGTCGTACCGATCACCGACGTGCCGGACTCGAAGGCCTGCACCTCCTTGGTGTAGTCCGACCAGTACTCCCCGATGTTCTCGCGCTGCGCCTTCAGCAGCTCGACGGCGGCGTCGAGCTGCTCGGCCGTCAACGAGTACGGATCCTTGATTCCCAACTCCGGCTTGCTCTTCGACAGATACAGCGCGGCATCGGCGATGTAGATCGGCGAGTCGTAGGCCGTGACCTTGCCCGCGTACTTCCCGGCGTCGGTGAACACCGCGCCCCACGAGTTCGGCGCATCCCGCACGACGTCGACGTTGTACATCAGGAGATTGGCACCCCAGCCGTGCGGGATGCCGTACATCTGGCCGTCGACGGAGTTCCACGGCTTGTCCTTGAGGAACCCGGAGATGGTCTCGTAGTTCGGTACCAGCGAGGTGTTCACCGGCGCGACGTCACCGGCGTACAGCAGCCGCAGTGTCGCGTCACCCGACGCCGAGACCCCGTCGTACTGGCCGCTTCTCATGAGCTGCACCATCTCGTCGGACGTGTTGCCGATCTTGATGTTGACCTTGCAACCGGACTGCTTCTCGAACGGCGTCACCCAGTCGACGGCCGGGTCGTTCGATCCGTTCTCCGCATAGCCCGCCCACGCGATCAGGTTGAGTTGGCCCTCACCCGCGCCGAGTGCGCCCAGGGGCTCGATCTTCGGCGGCTCCTCGCCGGTGCCGCCGCCGGAGCCGCTCGAGCAGGAGGCGACGAGGGCGACGCACGCGGTCAGCGCCAGTCCCAGTCGGATGACGTGGCTTCTCATGAGGGCTCTCCTCCGTAGTGATGGTTCGGTCGGTCGTGGCGTCAGGTGGACAGGTCGTGCACGGCGTTCTCGGGCCAGGCCAGCGTGATGCGGGTGCCGTGGTCGAGGTCCCGTGCCCACGTCGCGCTGGCGCTGAGCACCGTGGCGGTGAGCGTGACCCCGGGCGCCGTGATCGCCGCGACCCGCGTGGTGGCGCCGGAGTAGATGACCTCGGCGACCGTCGCCTCGACGGTGCGCATGCCCGCGGCGCCGACGTCGTCGGCGGGGAGGACGGCGATGTTCTCGGGACGAACGGAGAACGATCCCGACCTGCCGATCAGGGCGCGGGCGTCGTCGCCGTCGAACACGTTGGACGTCCCGACGAAGTCGGCGACGAAACGGTTGGCGGGATGCTCGTACACCTCGCGGGCGGCACCCACCTGCTCGATGCGGCCGTCGTTGAACACGGCCAGGCGATCGCAGAGGGTCAGCGCCTCGTCCTGGTCGTGGGTGACGATCACGAAGGTGATGCCGATCTCGCGCTGGATCGCCTTGAGTTCGACCTGCATCTGCTCGCGCAGCTTGAGGTCCAGCGCGCCCAGCGGCTCGTCGAGCAGCAGCACCCGTGGCCTGCCGACCAGCGCACGAGCCAGGGCGACGCGCTGACGCTGACCGCCCGACAGCTGAGTCGGCCGCCGCGGCCCGAAGTCGGCGAGTCGCACCAGCTCGAGGACCTCCGCGGTACGGGTCCGGCGTTCGGACCTCGACACGCCCTTCACCTTCAAGCCGTACTCGACGTTCTCCGCCACGGTCATGTGCGGGAACAGTGCGTAGTCCTGGAACACCGTGTTGACGTCGCGCAGGCGTGCGGGCACCCCGACGACGTCGGTGCCGCCGAGGCGGATGGTGCCTGCGGTCGGTTCGTCGAATCCGGCGATCATGCGCAGCACGGTGGTCTTGCCCGATCCCGAGGGGCCGAGGATGGCGAACAACTCGCCGTCGAAGACGGTCAGGTCGGCGCCGTGGACGGCCACGACCTCGGCGCCGCGTCCGTTCCCACGATCCGCGAACACCTTTCGCACCCCGACCAACTCGATCTGCGGTTCGGAGGTTCGGGTGTCGGTGCCGGCGGTGGTCGACGCGTCGGTCCGTCCGGAGAGCATGGCTGATCCTATGAATTCGGTGGCGATCCTGCAGCGTCATGTCCGATTACGCATGTTCGATGCCTCTGACCCACGGGTTCCGCAGCGGCGCTCACAGTCGTCCTACAGCGATCGGGTGCCGCCGGACGGGTTGTGCGGTCGCTCAGCCTAGGCTCGGCGGCGTGGACGACGGAGGCATGGTCGCGGGTCGCCGACCCAGGAAACTCGTCATCGGGGCGAGCGGCTTCCTCGGTTCGCACGTGACGCGCCAACTCGTCGCCGCGGGCGAGGACGTCAGGGTCATGCTGCGCCGGACGAGTGCCACCCGCGGCATCGACGACCTCCCGGTCGAGCGCTGTTACGGCGACGTCTTCGACGACGCTGCGCTCGCCGCCGCGATGAGCGGCTGCGACGTGGTCTACCACTGCGTCGTCGACGCCCGCATGTGGCTGCGTGACCCGGCACCGCTGTTCCGCACCAACGTCGACGGTCTACGGCACGTCCTCGACGCCGCCGTGACGGCGCGACTCCGACGGTTCGTCTACACCAGCACGACGGGCACGTTGGCGATCAACCGCACCCGGCCGGTCACCGAGAACGACCCGCACGACTGGGACGGCGGTGGGCCGTACGTCCAGGCGCGCGTCGAGGCCGAGAACCTGGTGCTGAGCCATGCACGGGACAGGGGATTGCCGGCCGTCGCGCTCTGCATCTCCACCACCTACGGTCCCGGGGACTGGGCACCCACTCCGCACGGTGACCTGATCGCCCGTGTCGCCGCCGGGCGCTTTCCGTTCTACCTCGGTTTCTCGTCCGAGGTGGTCGGCATCGAGGACGCCGCCCGAGCGATGCTGCTGGCAGCCGACCACGGCTCGCCCGGTGAGCGGTACATCGTCTCGGACCGCTACCTCAGTTCCCGGGAGGTGCACGCCGTCGCTGCCGAGGCCGTCGGCAGACGGGCGCCGCGCATCCCGCTGCCGCTGCCGCTGCTGTATTCGGCGGCCCGGATCAACGACGCGGCGTCCGCGGTGCTGCGACGCGACCTGATGTTCGCTGCCGTCGGCATCCGCATGGCGGACCTGATGTCACCCCTGGATCACACCAAAGCGGAGCGGGAACTCGGATGGACGCCGCGGCCGGTCGAGGAGTCCATCGCGGCGGCGGCCCGGTTCTTCCGGGACCGGGCGCGCTGACGGTCGCCGGCGCGCCCTGTGCCGCCGGGAGGCGATCGGAAGGCGACCAGGATTCGAATGTTACCGATCAGTAAGATTGCCCAGCAAACAACCGGCAGCGGCTGCCCGTCATGACTAGACACTCGGCCGTCCGATGTCCTGTTGCGCCGTCGAGGGTCGGGACGAATCGAAGGGTTCGAAAGCTAGATAACGATTTGATAACAATACCGCCGTGATCAGCGCCGTTGTGGTTACTCGACCGTAACCACGTTCCAACAGGACATTTGTCCCGGAAGGTCGACGGGCGCCGTCTGGCCCGCGTTACGCATTGGGTGGTTACTCGAGCGTAGAACTCGTCAGTAACCATTTTCGGCCCGAAGTCCGCCTTGCCTCTTATGACACTCTTACAAGGGCTGACACGCACGCCAGGTCCTCGACGAGAGGCCCCGGATGGCGTCCCCGGCGCCGGACCACGGCACCGGGTCTCAGCTTCGATTCGACGCCGAATCGCCCCTCGCAGAGCAGCGAGGTCCGCAGCCGGGACGACACGCCGCAGACGAGAAATACGCGCGACAGCGCACGAGGAGATGGCAAGACGTGACGATCAACGAACACAGGATCTCGACCGGACGCAAGGCTGCGGCCACCGACAGGTCGGCGCATGGCGCCCAGGCGCTCGTCGACCTCCTCAACGCCGGCGAGCCCTACGCCGTGGCGTTCGGCGGCCAGGGCGGCGACTGGCTGGAGAACCTCGAGGACCTGATCAGTTCGGCCGGGATCGAATCCGAACTCAGCGAGGTCGTCGGCGAGGCGGAGCTGCTGCTCGAGCCCGTCGCCCGTGAGCTGGTGGTCGTCCGACCGATCGGCTTCCAGCCCATGCAGTGGGTGCGCGCCCTCGCCGCGGACGAGCCGCTGCCGAACACCAAGCAGTTGGTCACCGCCGCCATCTCGGGCCCCGGCATCCTGCTCGCCCAGATGGCCGCCATGCGCGCCGTCGAACGCCAGGGCCTCGACCTACAGGGCACGCCGCCCGTCGCGGTGGCGGGCCACTCGCAGGGCATCGTGGCCGCCGAGTCGCTCAAGGCCGGCGGTGCACGCGACGCAGAACTCCTCGCGCTGCTCCAACTCATCGGCGCCGCCGGATCACTGATTTCGCGCCGGCGCGGCATGGTCGGCCGCGGCGACAAGTCGCCGATGGTGTCGGTCACCAACGTCGACCCCGACCGCATCGTCGAACTCCTCGAGGACTTCGCGACCGACGTCCGCACCGTCCTGCCGCCCGTGCTGTCCATCCGCAACGGCAGGCGCTCCGTCGTCATCACCGGCACGCCCGAGCAACTGTCCCGTTTCGAGCTCTACTGCTCGAAGATCACCGAGCGGGAAGAAGCCGAGCGGAAGGCGAAGCTCCGCGGCGGCGCCGTCTTCAGCCCCGTGTTCCACGGTGTCCAGGTCGAGGTGGGCTTCCACACGCCGCGCCTCGCCGACGGCATCGACGTCGTCGACGGGTGGGCCGCCCGCACCGGGATCGATGCCGACCTCGCGCACGCCATGACCGAGGCGATCTTCGTCAAGCCGATCGACTGGGTCGCGGAGGCGGACCGCCTGCACGACGCCGGCGCCACCTGGATCGTCGACCTCGGCCCGAGCGACACCCTGACCCGCCTCACCGCGCCGGTGATCCGCGGTCTCGGCATGGGCATCGTGCCGGCCGCCACCCGCGCCGGTCAGCGCAGCCTGTTCACCGTGGGCGCCGCCCCCGAGATCGCCCCGAAGTGGTCGAGCTTCGCCCCGTCGGCGATCGAACTGCCGGACGGCAAGGTCAAGCTGTCCACGAAGTTCACCCGCCTCACGGGTCGCTCGCCCATCCTGCTCGCCGGCATGACGCCGACCACCGTCGACGCGAAGATCGTCGCGGCGGCGACCAACGCCGGACACTGGGCCGAACTTGCCGGTGGCGGACAGGTCACCGAACCCATCTTCGACGCGCGCATCGAGGAGCTGACGCAGCTCCTCGAGCCGGGCCGCGCCGTGCAGTTCAACTCGCTGTTCCTCGATCCCTACCTGTGGAAGCTGCAGGTGGGCGGCAAGCGCCTGGTGCAGAAGGCGCGCCAGTCCGGCGCTCCGATCGATGGCCTGGTGGTCACCGCCGGCATCCCGGAACTCGAGGAGGCCACGGCCCTCATCGAGGAACTCAACGACATCGGCATCACCTACGTCTGCTTCAAGCCCGGCACCGTGGACCAGATCAAGTCGGTCATCAAGATCGCCGCCGAGGTGCCCGAGCGTGACGTCATCGTGCACATCGAGGGCGGTCGGGCCGGCGGTCACCACTCCTGGGAGGACCTCGACGACCTGCTGGTGTCCACCTACGGGGACCTGCGGAAGTCGTCCAACATCACGATCTGCGTCGGCGGTGGCATCGGTACGCCCGAGCGGGCCGCCGAGTACCTCTCCGGCCGCTGGGCCACGCAGTACGGCTTCCCGCTGATGCCGGTCGACGGCATCCTCGTCGGCACCGCCGCCATGGCCGCACTCGAGGCCACCACCTCGCCGGCGGTCAAGCAGCTGCTGGTCGACACCACCGGCACCCCCGCATGGGTGGGCGCCGGCAAGGCGCAGGGCGGCATGGCCTCCGGCCGCAGCCAGCTCGGCGCCGACATCCATGAGATCGACAACGCCGCGTCCCGCTGTGGCCGTCTGCTCGACGACGTGGCCGGCGACGCCGACGCGGTCGCCGAGCGACGCGACGAGATCATCACCGCGATGGCCAGCACCGCCAAGCCCTACTTCGGCGACGTCGCCGACATGACGTTCCTGGGCTGGCTGCAGCGCTACGTCGACCTGGCCGTCGGTGACGGCCAGAGCACCGCCGACACCTCGAAGCCCGGGTCGCCGTGGTTGGACGTCAGCTGGCGTGATCGTTTCGAGGAGATGCTCAAGCGTGCCGAGGCGCGTCTCAACCCCGCCGACTCGGGTCCGATCCCGACGCTCTTCGGTGCGGACGCCGAGGGCGAGGCGCTCCTCGAGGACCCGCGGCGAGCCATCGCCGTCCTGCTCGAGAGCTACCCCGACGCCGAGACGGTCAAGCTGCACCCCGCCGACGTGCCGTTCTTCTTCACGCTCTGCAAGACGCTGGGCAAACCGGTCAACTTCGTACCCGTGATCGACAAGGACGTCCGCCGCTGGTGGCGGAGCGACTCGCTGTGGCAGGCGCACGACGCCCGCTACACCGCCGACGAGGTCTGCATCATCCCGGGCACCCAGGCCGTCGAGGGCATCACGCGCGTCGACGAGCCGGTCGGCGACCTGCTCGATCGCTTCGAGCAGGCCTCGATCGACGAGGTGCTGTCCGCCGGCGTCCGACCCGTCCCCGTGGTATCGCGTCGGCAGGCGCGCCGCGACGTGACCGGTCCGCTGGCGGTCGTCCTCGACTCGCCCGACGTCCTCTGGGCCGGCCGGACCGCGATCAACCCGGTGCACCGGATCGGTGAGCCGCGGGAGTGGCAGGTCAACGAGAACCGTTCGGCCACACACCCGTCCACGGGTGCGCGACTCGAACTGGCCGGAGACGGGGCGGTCACGCTCAGCCTGCCGCTGTCCGAGGTGTGGATCACCATCCGGTTCACACTTCCCGCGACCACGGTCGACGGCGGCATGCCCGTCGTCACGACCGAGGACGCCTCGGCAGCGATGCGCGCCGTCCTGGCCATCGCCGCCAACGTCGAGGGGCCCGAGGCGCTCCCGCCCGTCGAGAACGACAGCACCACCGTCACCGTCTCCTGGGATCCCGAGGAGGTCGCCGACCACACCGGCGTCACCGCCACGTTCGGTGCGCCGTTGGCCCCCGGGCTCACGCTGGTTCCCGATGCCCTGGTCGGCCGCTGCTGGCCTGCCGTGTTCTCCGTGATCGGTTCCGCGCTCACCGAGACCGAATTCCCGGTCGTCGAGGGTCTGCTCAGCCTGGTCCACCTCGACCACGCCGCCCACCTGCTCGCGCCGATGCCGAATGAGCGGGCCGAGTTGACCGTCACCGCAACGGCTTCCGCTGCGGTGGACACCGAGGTCGGTCGCGTCGTCCCGGTCGACGTGACCGTCGCGGACGCCTCGGGCACCGTGCTGGCCACGCTGGCCGAGCGCTTCGCCATCCGTGGCCGCAGTGGCTCGGTCGAGCTGGCCGATCCGGTCCGCGCCGGTGGAGCGATCACCGACAACGCCACCGAGACGCCTCGTCGCCGGCGTCGGGACGTCACCGTCACCGCGCCCACCGACATGAGCGCCTTCGCGGTCGTGTCCGGTGACCACAACCCGATCCACACCGACCGGGCCGCGGCACTGCTCGCCGGGCTGAAGACGCCGATCGTGCACGGCATGTGGCTCTCAGCCGCCGCGCAGCACGTCGTCACCGCCACCGACGGGCGGGCGACCCCGCCGGCCCGCCTGGTCGGCTGGACGTCGCGCTTCCTCGGCATGGTCCTACCCGGTGACGAGATCGAGTTCCGCGTCGACCGCGTCGGCATCGACCGCGGCGCCGAGATCATCGAGGTGACGGCAAAGGTCGCAGGCGAACTCGTCATGGCCGCGACGGCGCAGCTCGCCGCCCCCAAGACCGCATATGCCTTCCCCGGCCAGGGGATTCAGTCCAAGGGCATGGGCATGGAGGTCAGGGCCCGGTCCAAGGCCGCACGCAAGGTGTGGGACACCGCGGACAAGTTCACCCGCGAGACGCTCGGCTTCTCGGTGCTGCACGTCGTCCGCGACAACCCGACCAGCCTGATCGCCAGCGGCGTGCACTACCACCACCCCGAGGGCGTGCTGTACCTGACGCAGTTCACCCAGGTCGCCATGGCGACGGTCGCGGCGGCCCAGGTCGCCGAGATGCGCGAGCAGGGAGCCTTCGTCGAGGGCGCGATCGCCTGTGGCCACTCGGTGGGCGAGTACACCGCCCTGGCCTGCGTGTCCGGCGTCTACCCGCTGGAGGCACTGCTCGAGGTGGTCTTCCACCGCGGCAGCAAGATGCACGACATCGTGCCGCGCGACGAGAACGGCCGGTCGAACTACCGACTGGCCGCCATCCGGCCGTCCCAGATCGACCTGGCGGACGACGACGTCACCGACTGGGTCTCCGAGATCGGCGAGCGCACAGGCGAATTCCTGCAGATCGTCAACTACAACCTGCGTGGCTCGCAGTACGCGATCGCCGGCACCGTCCGCGGGCTCGAGGTCCTCGAGGAGGAGGTCGAGAAGCGTCGCGAGATCTCCGGCGGCAAGCGCTCGTTCATCCTGGTGCCCGGCATCGACGTGCCGTTCCACTCCGAGGTGCTGCGGGTCGGCGTCGCCGACTTCCGCCGCTCGCTCGAGCGGGTCATGCCGCGTGACGCGGATCCCGAGCTGCTCGTCGGCAAGTACGTCCCCAACCTGGTGCCGCGGCCGTTCACCCTCGACCGCGACTTCATCCAGGAGATCCGGGATCTGGTGCCCGCCGAGCCGCTCGACGAGATCCTCGCCGACTACGACACCTGGCGCACGGAGCGGCCGCGCGAGCTGTGCCGCAAGATCGTGATCGAGCTGCTGGCATGGCAGTTCGCCAGCCCGGTGCGCTGGATCGAGACGCAGGACCTCCTGTTCATCGAGGAGGCCGCCGGCGGACTCGGCGTCGAGCGCTTCGTCGAGATCGGCGTGAAGTCCGCGCCGACCGTGGCGGGCCTGGCCACCAACACGCTGAAGCTGCCCGAGTACTCGCACAGCACCACGGAGGTGCTCAACTCCGAGCGCGACGCGGCGGTGCTGTTCGCTACGGACACCGACCCGGAGCCCGATGACGAACCCGCCGAGGACGGTCCGGCCGCTGCAGCGCCGGCCGCCGAGGCTGCGCCCGCCGCTGCCCCGGTCGCCGCACCCGCGGCGCCGTCGGGTGGACCGCGTCCCGACGACCTCGGATTCGACGCCGCGGACGCGACCGTGGCGCTCATCGCCCTGTCGGCCAAGATGCGGCTCGATCAGATCGAGGCGCTCGACTCCATCGAGTCGATCACCGACGGTGCGTCCTCCCGCCGCAACCAGTTGCTCGTCGACCTGGGCTCCGAGCTGAACCTCGGCGCGATCGACGGTGCCGCGGAAGCGGATCTGGCCGCGCTGAAGGGCCAGGTCTCCAAGCTCGCCCGCACCTACAAGCCGTTCGGCCCCGTGCTGAGCGACGCGATCAACGATCAGCTGCGGACGATCCTCGGGCCGTCGGGCAAGCGTCCGGCCTACGTGACCGAGCGCGTCACCAAGACGTGGGAGCTGGGTGCCGGCTGGGCCAAGCACGTCATCGTCGAGGTGGCACTCGGAACCCGTGAGGGGTCCAGCGTGCGTGGTGGCGGACTCGGTGGGCTGCACGACGGCGCCCTGGCCGACGCCGCAGCCGTGGACAAGGCGATCGACGCCGCCGTCACCTCGGTGGCCGCCCGCAAGGGCGTCGCCGTGACGCTGCCGTCCGCCGGTGGTGCGGCAGGCGGAGTCGTGGACTCGGCGGCTCTCGGCGAATTCGCCGAGAAGGTCACCGGTCGCGACGGCGTACTGGCCTCCGCGGCCCGACTGATCCTCGGCCAGCTCGGCCTGGACGCCCCGGTGAACACCGCCGACACGGTGTCCGACACCGAACTGATCGACCTCGTCAGCGCCGAGCTCGGCTCGGACTGGCCGCGCCTGGTGGCGCCGACGTTCGACAGCCGCAAGGCCGTGGTGTTCGACGATCGATGGGCAAGCGCGCGTGAGGATCTCGCGCGGCTGTGGCTGGCCGACGAGGCCGACATCGATGCCGACTGGTCGACCCTGGCCGAGCGGTTCGAAGGCGCAGGCCACGTCGTGGCCACCCAGGCGAACTGGTGGCAGGGCAAGGCCCTCGCGTCGGGTCGCAACGTGCACGCGGCGCTGTACGGCCGCGCGGCAGCAGGAGCGGAGAACCCCGCCACCGGTCGCTACGCCCACGAGATCGCCGTCGTGACGGGGGCCTCCAAGGGGTCCATCGCGGCATCGGTCGCGGCGAAGCTGCTCGGTGGCGGCGCGACCGTGATCGCGACTACCTCCCGGCTGGACGACGACCGGTTGAGCTTCTACAAGACGCTCTACCGCGAGCACGCCCGGTTCGGTGCGACCCTGTGGGTGGTGCCGGCCAACATGGCGAGCTACTCCGACATCGACGCCCTGGTCGACTGGGTCGGCAACGAGCAGGTCGAAAGCCTTGGCCCGCAATCGATCCACCTGAAGGACGCCCTGACGCCCACGCTGCTGTTCCCGTTCGCGGCGCCGCGCGTGGCAGGTGACCTCTCCGAGGCGGGGTCTCGCTCCGAGATGGAGATGAAGGTCCTGCTGTGGGCCGTCCAGCGGCTCATCGGTGGGTTGTCGCACATCGGCTCCGAGCGCGACATCGCCTCACGGCTGCACGTCGTCCTGCCCGGTTCGCCGAACCGCGGCATGTTCGGCGGAGACGGCGCGTACGGCGAGGCGAAGTCGGCCCTCGACGCGGTCGTGTCGCGGTGGAAGGCCGAGACGTCGTGGTCGCAGCGAGTCAGCCTGGCGCACGCCCTTATCGGCTGGACCAAGGGCACGGGTCTGATGGGCCACAACGACGCCATCGTCGGTGCGGTCGAAGAAGCCGGTGTGACCACCTACAGCACCGAGCAGATGGCAGCCATGCTGCTCGACCTGTGCGACATCGAGTCGAAGGTCGCCGCCGCGCGTTCGCCGATCAAGGCCGACCTCACCGGTGGTCTCGGCGAGATCGACATCGACATGGGTGCGATCGCCGCCAAGGCCCGCGACGAGATGGTCGCCGACACGGCGCCGGACGAGACCGACGACGACTTCGGCACCATCCGTGCGCTGCCGTCGCCGCCCCGCGGTTACACGGCGGCACCGCCGCCGGCGTGGGACGACCTCGACGTCGACCCCGCCGACCTCGTGGTGATCGTCGGTGGAGCCGAGCTGGGACCGTACGGCTCGTCGCGGACCCGCTTCGAGGTCGAGGTGTCCGGCGAACTCTCTGCCGCGGGCGTTCTCGAGCTGGCCTGGACCACCGGTCTGGTCACGTGGGAGGACGACCCGAAGCCGGGGTGGTACGACACGCAGACCGGTGACATGGTCGACGAGGGCGAACTGGTGGAGCGCTACCACGATGCCGTCCTCGAACGGGTCGGCATCCGCGAGTTCGTCGAGGACGGTGCAATCTCGGCGGATCACGCCTCCCCGCTGCTGGTTTCGGTGTTCCTCGAGAAGGACTTCTCCTTCGTGGTGTCGTCCGAGGCCGACGCACGTGGCTTCGTGGGCTTCGATCCGGAGCACACCGTGATCGCGCCGGTGGCCGACAGCGGCGACTGGCAGGTCACCCGCAAGGCGGGCACCGAGATCCGCGTGCCGCGGAAGGTGGAGCTGTCCCGGACGGTCGGGGCGCAGATCCCGACCGGCTTCGATCCGGCCGTCTACGGCGTCAGCCAGGACATGATCAACTCGATCGACCGCCTCGCGCTGTGGAACCTCGTGACCACGGTGGACGCGTTCCTGTCCTCCGGCTTCACGCCCGCAGAGCTGATGCGGTGGGTGCACCCCAGCATGGTCGCCAGCACCCAGGGCACCGGCATGGGCGGCATGACGTCGATGCAGACGATGTACCACGGCAACCTGCTCGGCAAGAACAAGCCGAACGACATCCTGCAGGAGGTCCTGCCGAACGTCATGGCGGGCCACGTCGTGCAGTCCTACATCGGCAGCTACGGCGCGATGATCCACCCCGTCGGCGCGTGCGCCACCACGGCGGTGTCGGTCGAGGAGGGCGCGGACAAGATCCGGCTCGGCAAGGCCGAGTTCGTCGTCGCCGGCGGTTACGACGACCTGACGCTGGAGGCCATCATCGGCTTCGGTGACATGTCGGCCACCGCCGACACGGCGAGCATGCGCGCCAAGGGGATCAGCGACTCGAAGTTCTCCCGTGCCAACGACCGGCGCAGGCTCGGCTTCGTCGAGGGCCAGGGTGGCGGCACCATCCTGCTGGCACGCGGCGACCTGGCGCTGGAGATGGGTCTGCCGGTGCTCGCGGTCGTCGGATACGTCGCGTCGTTCGGCGACGGCGTCCACACGTCGATCCCGGCACCTGGTCTCGGCGCGCTCGGCGCGGGTCGTGGCGGGCGCGAGTCACAGCTGGCGAAGTCGCTGGCGAAGCTCGGCGTCGGCCCCGACGACATCGCACTGGTCTCCAAGCACGACACGTCCACGCTGGCCAACGATCCCAACGAGACCGAGTTGCACGAGCGTCTCGCGAAGGCGATGGGTCGGTCCGAGGGCAACCCGCTGTTCATCGTCAGTCAGAAGAGCCTGACGGGTCACAGCAAGGGTGGTGCGGCGGCGTTCCAGATGATGGGCATGTGCCAGATGCTGCGCGACGGGGTCATCCCGCCGAACCGCAGTCTGGACTGTGTCGACGAGGAGATGGCGCATGCATCGCACTTCGTGTGGGTGCGCGAGACGCTGGAACTCGGTGACAAGTTCCCGCTCAAGGCGGGTCTGATCACCAGCCTCGGGTTCGGCCACGTGTCGGGTCTCATCGCGCTGGTTCATCCGCAGGCATTCCTGGCCGCTCTCGACGAGCAGCAGCGGGAGGACTACGTGCGGAGGTCCGGCGACCGCGTGCTGACCGGGCAGCGCAGGCTGGCCTCGGCCATCGCCGGCGGTCCCGCGCTGTACGAGAAGCCCGCCGACCGTCGCTTCAACCACGACGCCGCGGAGAGCGAGAAGCGGCAGGAAGCGGCGATGCTGCTCGACGTGGATTCGAGGCTGGGCGAGGACGGCTGGTACGCGAGGTGACTGCCCGCGTGGCGCTCCGACGGCACGAGCTAGCTTTCACGGAATGAGCATCGTGGGAGTCGGTATCGACCTGGTCTCCATTCCCGACTTCGCCGAGCAGGTGGACCAACCTGGCACGGTGTTCGCGGAGACCTTCACGCCGGGGGAGCGCCGCGACGCCGCCGACAAGAGTTCGTCGGCGGCGCGGCACCTCGCGGCCCGCTGGGCTGCCAAGGAAGCCGTCATCAAGGCGTGGTCGGGTTCGCGGTTCTCGAAGCGGCCGGTGCTGCCCGAGGGGATCCACCGCGACATCGAAATCGTCACCGACATGTGGGGACGTCCGAGGGTGCGGCTCACCGGCGCGATCGCCGAGCACCTCAAGGACGTCACGATCCACCTGTCGCTGACCCACGAGAACGACACCGCCGCGGCCGTCGCCATCCTCGAGACGGGTGCCTAGCCAGCGGTCTTCTTCGCCGAAATGGCATTCCCTGTCGTCAACCGTGCGGCTTGACGACTGTGCGTTCTGGTTCGGCGCAGCACGAGGCCGGCGAGCGTCGTGCCGCACCAGCGGCCCACTAGCCTGGCCGCTATGAGCGAGTTGGTGGAGAGCGTCCGCGAAGTCCTGCCGTCCGTGCGAGCCGATCTCGAGGATCTGGTGCGCATCGAGTCGGTCTGGGCCGACCCGGCCCGCCGCGACGAGGTGCACCGCAGCGCCGACGCCGTCTCGAAGCTGTTGTCCGCCGCCGGATTCGAGGACGTCCGCATCGTCAGCGAGGGCGGTGCCCCCGCTGTGATCGCGCACCATCCGGCTCCGCCCGGCGCGCCCACGGTGCTGCTGTACGCCCACCACGACGTGCAGCCCGAGGGGGACCGGGGGCAGTGGCAGTCGGCGCCGTTCGAACCCACCGAACGCGACGGCAGGCTGTACGGCCGCGGCACCGCCGACGACAAGGCGGGCATCGCCACGCATCTCGCGGCGTTCCGCGCACACGGCGGCAATCCGCCGGTCGGCGTCACCGTCTTCGTGGAGGGCGAGGAGGAATCCGGTTCGCCGTCGCTGTCGGCTCTGCTGGCCAAGCACCGGGAGGAGCTGGCCGCGGACGTCATCGTCATCGCCGACTCGGACAATTGGAGCACTGAGATCCCATCGCTGACCGTGACGCTGCGCGGGATGGCCGACTGCGTCGTCGAGGTCTCGACGCTCGACCACGGACTGCACTCCGGCATGTGGGGCGGGGTGGTGCCCGACGCACTCAGTGCGCTGGTGCGGCTGCTCGCAAGCCTGCACGACGACGACGGCAACGTCGCTGTCGAGGGTCTGCACGAGGCCGTCGCGGCCGACGTCGACTTTCCGCCCGAGCGGGTTCGCGCCGACGCCGGACTGCTCGACGGCGTCACCGAGATCGGCAGCGGTTCGGTGGTACAGCGGCTGTGGGCGAAGCCGGCGATCACCGTCATCGGGATCGACACGACGGCCGTTGCGTCGGCGTCGAACACGCTGACCCCGCGGGCCAAGGCCAAGGTGAGCATGCGGATCGCGCCGGGCGGTGACGCCCGCGAGCACCTCGACGCGCTGATCCGGCACCTCGAGCAGCATGCGCCGTGGGGCGCCCGTGTCACGGTGACGCCCGGCGACGTCGGCCAGCCCTACGCCATCGACGCGAGCGGGCCCGTGTACGACGCCGCGCGTGCCGCCTTCCGGCAGGCCTGGGGGGTCGACGCCGTCGACGCCGGGGTGGGCGGCTCGATACCGTTCATCGCCGAATTCGCTGCCGCATTCCCCGAGGCGAAGATCCTCGTCACAGGGGTGGAGGATCCGAACACCCAGGCGCACAGCATTGACGAGAGCCTGGATCTCGGGGTGCTCGAGCGCGCTGCGACGGCCGAGGCTCTGCTGTTGGAGTCCCTAGGTCAGACCGAGATGTCGCGTCGCAGCTTGGCGACGTGACCGGTGGCCTTCACGTTGTACTGAGCCACCTCGATCTTGCCCTGCTCGTCGACGACGAAGGTCGACCTGATCACGCCCTTGACCGTCTTGCCGTACATCGTCTTCTCGCCGAATGCTCCCCACGCCTCGAGCGTCGAGCGCTCCGGGTCGGACAGCAGCGGGAAGGTCAGTTCCTCGGCGTCGCGGAACGCGGCGAGCTTCTGCGGCTTGTCGGGTGAGATGCCGAGGACGTCGAGGCCGGCGCCGTTCAACTCGGCGAGGCTGTCCCGGAAGTCGCATGCCTGCTTGGTGCAGCCCGGGGTGGATGCGGCGGGGTAGAAGTAGACGATCACCTTGCGCCCGGCGAAGTCCGCGAGGCTGACGGTGTTGCCGTCGGCGTCGGGCAGGCTGAACGCGGGGGCGACGTCGCCAACCTCGAGACGTGCGGTGGGAGCCATGGTTGTCCCTCTCTGAACGGCTTCGCCGGTCCCCACGAGTCCGTGACGTGGCCGGGGCGCGCGAAGCGACGGGGTAGTGCCTGAACTAGGGTAGTGCGACAGGCGCGAGGCGAGTTGGAGGGCTGTTGTGGCGGATAGAGATCCGGACACCATCAAGCGGGAGATCGACGAGGCGCGTGATCAATTGGCGGTAACGGTCGACAAGCTCGCCGTGCGCGCCAACCCGCGTCGCATCGCCGACGAGGTCAAGGCCGGAATCGTGGGGTTCGTGAAGAAGCCTGCGGTGACGGTCACGCTCGCGGGCGTCGGAGCCGTGGTGTTCGTACTCTTCGTCAGGCGCGTCCGGAACCGCTGACCGTCGTGGGCAGACGCGCGATCAGCGACGTCGCCCGAACCTGAACCAGTCGAGGATCGAGAAGCGCGGCGGGTTCGCCGTCCGTCCGAGCCGGCCGCAGGAGAGCACGTTGATCGGCGTTTGGCCGGTCACGGCGTCGTCGTGCTCCGTGTCCGGAACCCGGGTCGGGGTGTGTGCGCTGAACGTTGTCATCTAGCTAATACCTCCCTTTCCCGTGTTGCCCGTTGGCGCGTACCGCCGCCGTTTGCTCTAGCTAATTTCGTAAGACTAGCAGGGATCTTTACTTTCGTGCGCACTAAACGATGCGAATGGCCTGCTGATGCCCATCTTGGCAGCCCATCGGTTTCGGATTGCCAGTCGAAATAGACGGGTATGCGCGGTTTCAGCACATGGTTGGAGTCTCAGCAGGATCGACGGGGTGACGTTCACCACAGTGCCCGCCGCAATCTCGCAAACGTCGCCTGGGGCCGAGTCGGCTGAAGCGGCGCGGCGTCCACCCCCCGGGTGAACGCCGCGCTACCACCGATCAGTTGTCGTTCGTGCTGCTGCTGCTGCCACCGGTGCTGCTGTTGGTCTTGCTGTTGCTGCTGTTGTTGCCGTTGTTGCTCGAGGAATTGGTGCTCGAGTTGTTGTTGGACTGGTTCCCGCCGGCGTTGGCCGAGGAGTTCGTGCGGGCGTTGCCGCCGACCGCAGTGCCGCCGCTTGCCGCGCCACTCCGGGAGGACCCGGTGTTGGTCGCTGCCCCGCCGCGGGCCCGTCCGCCCGTCGTGGTGCCGCCCTGAGCGGCTCCACCGGTGCCGCCTTCGGCGGTCTGGTCGCCGAGCGTTGCGTCGCCGCCCGTACCGCCGCCGTTCACCGCGCTGGCGGAGGTGTCACCGTTCGTCCCCGTGGCGGCAACCACTCCGCCGGTGGTCTGATCGCCAGTCCCCTGACCGCCGACGGCAGGAGCTCCGACACCAGCGCCGGCGCCGCCGACACCCGTCTGCGCGCCCGTCGCCACCTGCGTGGCCAGGCCGCCGAGCGCGACCGGGACCGCTGCCGCGACGGCGCCGATGCCGCCGACGCCGAGGCCGGCGATCGGCGCGGCGACGTTGGCACCACCGGTGGCCAGGCCGCCGAGTGCCGGGCTCAGGCCGACGGTCGCGTCGACCGCAGCGCCGCCGATCGGCACGCCGAGAGTCGTGGCTGCGCTGGTGGCCACGCCGCCGACGGCCGCGCCGCCGATGGCCGGCGCAGCGTTGGTCGCGATACCGCTGGCGATGTTCGGGCTCAGGATCGGAATGTTGTTCTGCGCGTTGCCGATGTTTCCGTTGGCGAAGCCGTACTGGCTGCTGTTGCCGTTGCCGTTGTTGCCGGCGATGTTGGCGTCGTTGCCGCTGAACAGCCACCAGCTGCTGTCAGCGGACGCGGTCGGTGCGAGTACCGCGGACAGGGCGCCCAGGCCGATGGCGCATCCCGCGAACGTGGACACGCCGATCGTGCGCATCCGCGACGAGGACCCGGGGGTTCTTTGGGAGATTTCCTTGCTCATTTTCAGTTCCTTTCAATTGCCGTGTAGTTCATGTCCGACGTCGGCCTGACACCGCTGTCGGGAAGATCTGTCTTGCTTCGAAGTAATGCGTTGTGCAACGTCGGGTGACACTGCTGGTCTGGTCACTGCATCCGCACCTCCCCAGGGCTCAGATATCTAGTCATCGGAACCGGGGGAGCCCCCGGTGTCGTTCGAAGGGCCGGAGCCAGTCGACGGGCTCCTCCCGGCCGGCTTGGCTGCCTGCGGAGCCTTCGTGGCACCACGGGAAACCGTCGTGCCCCCGCTGTTTCCAGCGCTTCCGGCGTTGGTGCCCGGTGCCGGACCCGCGGAGTTGGTGACACCAGCCGCACCGGCCGAGGCCGAGCGGAGACGTTGCTGTGGTCGATCCCGTTCCACGAGGATGGGATCTGCGTCATCGGTCCGTCCCCGTCGGGTAGTCGAGGCCGCTTGCGTGGTGACGTCGGTGCTTGCCGTGTCGTCCTGGCCCGAGTCGTCGTCTCCGTACACGCCGGGGTCGAGATCGTAGGGCTGTGGCTGCGGCGTGGTACCGCTCGGCCGCCGGCCGGTGCTGATACCGACGTTCCACTGATCGTTGTAGATGTTGCTCGAACCGGCGGCGGACTGCATGGTGTTGCCGTTGCCGGACATGCCGACGTAGAGGCCGGATGAACCGCCTGCCACGGTGCCCAAGGTCGTGCTGCCGTTGCCGTTCCGAGTCGCATCGTTCGTGGTTGCCGTGTTGTTGCTGGTGTTGCCGTTGCCAGTGCTGAATTGCGGGTTGATGATGTTCGAGGAGAGCGCGGCCGCCTGAAACGTGTTGCCGTTGCCGATCAGCCCGCCGAGCACGCCGTATCCGAGGGCCCCTGCTGTCACATGGGTCTCGGTGTCGCTGTCGTTGCCGTTGTCCACGGACAGGTTGGTGACGGCGACGTTGTTGCTGATGTTCTCGCCGCCGATGCTGAACTGCGGGTTGTAGATGTTCCCGGACCCGAATGCGAGCTGGACGACGTTGCCGTTGCCGATCATGGAGCCAAGCCAGGCTCCGCCGCCGGATGCGGAGCGGGCGCGACTGTTGTTGCCGTTGTCGGCCGCCACGTTGTTCAACGTCATGTTGTTACTGGTGTTGTTACCGCCGATGGCCACCTGCGGATTGAAGATGTTGTAGGACAGGACGTTCAGCTGCACCACGTTCCCGCCGCCCGCCGAGGCGCCGATGGCAGCCTCTGCGGCGCGTCTGCCGGACGTCACGCCATCCTCGCCGTCGTTGCCGTACCCGGTCGACACGTTCCCGACTATGGAGTTCTCGCTGATGTTCGAGTGTCCGATGCGGAACTGAAAGTCGAAGACGTTCCCCTCGAAGACGTTGATCTGGATGAGGCGCCCGTGGCCCTGCGCGTCGAGAGTCGGAATCGTGATCGTGATGGCGCCTGCAACGGGAGCGGCGAGTTCCATCCCGACCCCGATGCACGCCGCTGCGCCACCCACCGCGATGCCGCGCGTGAGGGCTGAATGCCTCCTGGGCGCGCGGTGCGCACCCCCTCTGCGCTGCCGCCGGTTGGCGCCGTTGCCATCCGGAGTCATCCCGGTCCCCTTGTCGACAGTGCAGATGTAAATTCGCGAATTGCTAAACGGAGAGTATGACTTTGCTGAGTGGTGTGTCAACTGTCACACTCAGGATTTCCTCAGTTTTTGGGAGGCGCGCCTGTCGCGTGGCAGTCGCAGTGTCGGCGGCCGGCCCCAGGCAGAGTCGAAGACCCGACAATAACCCGTCTTATCAGTGACAATGATCAACGTGAGCGATGCCGCGCACGGGTTCGCCGCGTCGATCATGCCGACCGTCTATGGCAGCGCGGGATCCGTGGTGGTGTCGACGTCGGCGAGTTACCTGGATTTGGCTAGATAGCTGATCTTGTGATGCTAGTGTGCTCAAAAATTTTTGTCTCTGACGGCAAATATGGCCAAGAACATCAGATGAGGTTTGCTCGCAGCGAACTTCGCCCAGCTCGATGGCGCCGAGGAATCTCACCGTTTTCCTTCGGCCCTCGGACCTGCAAGGAGGGTCGGACACGGGCCCACATCACAACGCAAAACGGGCCAGGCGATTGCCTGGCCCGCTGCGTATACGTGGTGCGCCGTCAGGGTTTCGAACCCCGGACCCGCTGATTAAGAGTCAGCTGCTCTACCAACTGAGCTAACGGCGCGCGTGGAAGACGATAACAGGCGTCGCGGCACAGGTGAAATCCGAACGGGCGACGATTCCGGGCCGACTGTAACGATCGCGCCCTTGTCTGCGGTTTCCCTTAGACTACTGCCAAGTAGTCGCGGCGAGTCGGTCGTTCATATCCGTAGGTAGAGGTGGGTTAAGCATGTGGCGAGTCCGTTCGGTGACCCGTCCGCGTAGGGGACCTACGGCGGTTGCGGCCCTACTGCTGATACCGGCCGTGGTGCTCGGGCTCAGCGCCTGCACCGGTTCGACCTCCGAAACCGCGCAGCCGCAGACGATCACCGACAAGGGCACGCCCTTCGGTGACCTCCTGGTCCCGAAGCTGACGTCCTCGGTGACCGATGGTGCGGTCGGGGTCACGGTCGACTCTCCGGTCACCGTCAGCGCCGAGGACGGCGTGCTCGGCGCCGTGTCCATGACCGATGCGAGCGGCACGGCGGTGGCGGGCGACCTGAGCAAGGACGGTCTGCGGTGGACCACGACCGATCCGCTCGACTACAACGCCCGGTACACCCTGAGCGCGCAGTCCCTCGGCCTGGGCGGGGTGACGAGCAGGTCGATGACGTTCCAGACCCACTCGCCCGAGAACCTGACGATGCCCTACCTGCTGCCCAACGACGGCGAGGTCGTGGGCGTGGGTCAACCGATCGCCGTTCGGTTCGACGAGAACATCCCCAACCGTGCGGCCGCGGAGAAGGCCATCAGCGTCGTCACGACGCCGAAGGTCGAGGGCGCCTTCTACTGGCTGAGCAACCGCGAGGTGCGGTGGCGTCCGGCGCAGTACTGGAAGCCCGGTACGACTGTCGACGTCGCCGTGAACACCTACGGCGTCGATCTGGGCGACGGCCTGTTCGGCCAGGAGAACGTCACGTCGAAGTTCACCATCGGTGACGAGGTCCTCGCTATCGCCGACGACGCCACGAAGACCCTGACCATTCGCCGCAACGGCGAGGTGGTCAAGACGATGCCGATCTCGATGGGCAAGAACAGCACCCCCACCAACAACGGCACCTACATCATCGGCGACCGGCTCAGTCACATGGTGATGGATTCGTCGACCTATGGCGTTCCGTCGAATTCGCCGAACGGCTACCGCACGGAGGTGGATTGGGCCACCCAGATGTCCTACAGCGGCATCTACGTGCACGGCGCACCGTGGTCCGTGGGTAGCCAGGGGTACAGCAACGTGAGCCACGGATGCCTCAACGTCAGCACCTCGAACGCCAAGTGGTTCTACGAGAACACGAAGCGCGGTGACATCGTCGAGGTGGTCAACACGGTTGGATCCGTGCTGCCCGGCGTGGACGGCCTCGGGGACTGGAACATCCCGTGGGAGCAGTGGAAGGCCGGCAACGCCACCGTCTAAGGCCGGTGACTCAGCGGCTGCGAAGGACGATGCGCAGCACGCCCTCTCGGCACGTCAGTTCCGCCCACGGATGCTGGGCGAGTTGTTCGTCCACTGCGTCGCACATCCGCAGGACGTGGGCCGGGAAGGCGACGTCCAAGTCGGTGGCGGCCTGTTCGATTCCGCACCCGAGCGTGATCCGGCCGTCCGCTGAGTCGGCGTCGAGGTAATCGCCGACCGCGCTGCGCCGCCGGGCTCCTCGCGCCCGCGGCAACCATTCGACGTGGCATCCGACGTCGTGGAACCCGGGAACGCGGGGCTGCGGATCGATGAACGGGCGAGTGTCGTACATGCCGAGGAGTGTCCGCCCAAGGTCTGACATCCGGTGCGGCGTCACACCCGTCCGGAAACGAGAAGTGGGAGGGCCCGGAGGCCCTCCCACTCACTCGGGTGGCTGACGGGACTCGAACCCGCGACAGCCAGGATCACAACCTGGTGCTCTACCAACTGAACTACAGCCACCATGCACCGCCGGCTCGGAAACGAGCACTGCGGCGTCGTAGATACTAGCCGCTCGTGGGCTCGCTGTCCGAATCGCTGGTGGCATGACCGCCGGCGGGTGGGCCGAGGGTGGCCGCGACGGCGGCGATGTCGCTGGTTGCGGGTCCCGGTTGGGGCACGAATGCGGTCTGCCGGTAGTACCGGAGTTCACGGATCGACTCGTGGATGTCGGCGAGCGCGCGGTGGGCCAGGCCCTTCTCGGGTTGGCCGAAGTAAATGCGCGGGTACCAACGCCGGCACAGCTCCTTGATGGAACTGACGTCGATCATCCGGTAATGCAGGTAGCCGTCGAGTTCGGGCATGTCGCGGGCGATGAAGCCGCGGTCGGTCCCGATAGAATTGCCACACAGCGGCGCGGTATTGGCCTGTTTGACGTGTTCGCGGACGTAGTCGAGGACCATCTTCTCGGCGGTACCGAGGTCGACCGTCGACGTCCGCACCTCCTCGGTGAGGCCTGACTTCCGGTGCATCGTCGCGACCACCTCGACCATCCCGTCGAGGGCGTCGTCGTCCGCGTGGATCACCACGTCGACACCGTCACCGAGGACGTTCAACTCTGAATCGGTGACCAGAGCCGCAATCTCAATGAGTCGGTCGGACCCCAGGTCCAAGCCGGTCATCTCACAGTCGATCCACACCAGTTCGTCGCGCACAACGATCAACAGTATTCCCACCCGTTCGCGGTGTCGCCGCAAGCATGCCGTTTGCGTCCGGCGCGACGACCGCCGTGCAGGTCCGAGAGGTAGGTTCGGCCCATGACAGCAGAGCCGACGGCCAGCCCCGCCCAGCAGATCGCCGTCGGTTACGCGTCCGAGGGACCTGCGCTGGAGTTGGGCACGGTCGACGTCGACGGGGTGGTCGACCCGTCGGCACGGGTGCGTATCCCGCTGGCGATGGTGAACCGCCACGGGTTGGTCGCCGGTGCGACCGGGACGGGCAAGACGAAGTCGCTTCAGGTCCTCGCCGAGCAGTTGTCCGCCGCCGGCGTACCGGTGCTGATGGCCGACGTCAAGGGCGACCTGTCCGGCCTGGCGCGCGAGGGCGCCCCCGGTGACAAGACCGCACAGCGTGCCACCGACACGGGTGACGCGTGGACGCCGACGGCCTACCCCGTCGAGTTCCTGTCCTTGGGCACCAGCGGGATCGGCGTCCCGGTGCGCGCGACGATCACCAGCTTCGGTCCGATCCTCCTTTCGAAGGTGTTGGACCTCAACGCGACTCAGGAGTCGACGCTCGGGCTGATCTTCCACTGGGCCGACCAGAAGGGTTTGTCGCTGCTGGACCTCAAGGACCTGCGTGCGGTGATCCAGTACCTCATCAGCGACGAGGGCAAGCCCGAACTCAAGAACCTCGGCGCCGTGTCCACGACGACGGCGGGCGTCATCCTGCGTGCGCTGGTCAACCTCGAGGCAGAGGGTGCCGACACGTTCTTCGGCGAACCCGAACTCGAGCCCAAGGACCTGATCCGTCTCGACGAGCAGGGCCGCGGCGTGATCACGCTCTTGGAGCTGGGCAGCCAGGCGGCGAGGCCGGTGATGTTCTCGACGTTCCTGATGTGGGTGCTCGCCGACCTGTTCACGACGCTGCCCGAGGTTGGTGACGTCGAGAAGCCCAACCTGGTGTTCTTCTTCGACGAGGCGCACCTGCTGTTCACCGACGCCTCGAAGGCGTTCCTCGAGCAGGTCGAGCAGACGGTGAAGCTCATCCGCTCCAAGGGCGTCGGCGTCTTCTTCTGCACCCAGCTGCCCACTGACGTGCCCAACGGCGTGCTGTCGCAGCTGGGCGCCCGCATCCAACACGCGCTGCGTGCGTTCACCCCCGACGATCAGAAGGCCCTCGGCAAGACCGTCCGGACCTACCCGAAGACGAAGGTCTACGACCTCGAGGAGGCGCTCACCGCGCTCGGCATCGGCGAGGCGATCGTGACCGTGCTGTCAGAGGAGGGTGCCCCCACCCCGGTCGCGTGGACGCGGATGCGAGCGCCGCGATCGCTGATGGACACCATCGGGCCCGACGCCATCACCGCGGCGGCCAAGGCGTCACCCCTGCAGGCGGAATACGGGCAGACCATCGACCGCGAGTCAGCGTACGAGCGGCTCAACGCCCGCGTCGCCGAGGCCGAGCCCGAGACACCGGACCTGCCGCCTCCGGTCGCCGTGCCGTCCCCGTCGGACGGTGCCACCGCGTCGGGAACCGGTCGCGCCAGGGGCGCCGTCGAACCCGGCATGTTCGACAAGATGATGGCCAGCCCGGCATTCAAGAGCGCGATGCGCTCGGCGGGGACGGTCATCGGCCGCGAGATCACCCGCAGCATCTTCGGCACCGGACGTCGTCGCCGGCGCTAGCGCGCCGCCCCGCCGCCTCTCACCGATGCGCCGAAATGGCATTCCCTGTCGCTGAGCGTGCGTCTCAGCGACAGGGAATGCCATTTCGGCGAAAGGGACGAGCGGGTTATTCGCCGCCGAGCTTCTTGTACACCGCACCCACGATCGGGGTGACGATCGAGCGCGGGGCGTAACCGCTCGCGACCGACATCGCCTTGGACGTCACGCCGGGGACGACGCGCATCTTGTTGCGTTCCAGCCCGTCCAGCGAGAGCTTCGCCGTGTGCTCGGTCGAGATCCACAGGAAGTCGGGGATGAGCTTCTCGACCAGCGACTGATCGTCGGGATCGGGTAGCTCGGTGCGGACCGGTCCCGGCGCCAGGACCGTGACGTGGATGCCCAGTGGTTTCACCTCGCCGCGCAGCGATTCGCTGAACGTGTTCGCGAAGGCCTTCGTCGCCGCGTAGGTCGCGTTGTGGGGGATGGGCGAGTTCCCGGCCGCCGACCCGGACGTCAGGATGCCGCCCGCACGTCGCGCCACCATGCCGGGTAGGACCGCCAACACCAGGTCGTGCACGCCGAGGACGTTGAGCTGCACCTGGTCCTTCTCGCCCTGGACGTCGAGGCCGGCGATCGGACCGAAGGTGGCGGTGCCGGCGTTGGCGCACAGGATCGACACGGTGCGGGTGGCGAGTTCGTCGCAGAACGCGCGGCGTGCCGCCGGATCGGCGAGATCGACGGCGCGGACCTCCACCGTCACGCCGTAGCGGTCCGTCAGCCGGGCGGCGAGAGCGGTCAGTACGTCCTCGCGGCGCGCCGTGATGATCAGGTGGTGCCCGCGTGCGGCGAGTTCCGTGGCGAGCGCCTCGCCGATGTTCTGCGAGGCGCCGGTGACGACCGCGCGCGCGTCGGGGTGGGGAGCGGGTACTGGCATGGCGCCAATCGTAGGGATCGGCGGTTGGGCAATAGAGTCGAGGTCATGAGCAGCCCCGGCCCGGCTGCGCCCCTGCCCGGTCGGTCGCGCGTCGTGGCGTGGGCGCTCTGGGACTGCGGCGCAACCGGGATGAACGCCATCGTCGTCACGTTCGTGTTCTCCGTATACCTCACTGGTCAGGTCGGAGAGGGGCTCGGCGGACCGACGACGCCCGCCGAATGGCTGGGCCGCGCGCTGACCTTCTCGGGTCTCGTCGTCGCCGTGCTGGCACCGGCCACCGGCGTCTGGGTGGACGCGGCGCATCGCAGACGACTGGTCCTCGCCGCGCTGACCGGTGCCGCCGTCCTGCTGACCGCATCGATGAGCCTCATCCGCGACGATCCCGCCTATCTGTGGCCGGGATTGGCGCTGCTGTCGTTCACCGCCGCGTGCAGCGATCTCGCCACGGTGCCCTACAACGCGATGCTGCGTGAACTCTCCACTCCGAGCACGTCGGGGCGCATCTCCGGGTTCGGGGCGGCAGCAGGCTATTTCGGCAGCGTCGCCCTCCTGCTGATGGTCTACCTGGGGCTCATCTCGGGGGAGGGGGACACCCGCGGTCTGCTCGGCATCACCGCCGCGGACGGGTGGCCGGTGCGCGCCACGATGCTCCTGGCGGCCGCGTGGTTCATCCTGTTCGCCATTCCGCTGCTGCTCGCCCGCCGCACCGAGACGCCGGTCGACACGGGTCCACGGGTCGGAGTCGGCGGCGCATACCGTCGGCTGTGGTCCGAGCTGGTCGAGCAGTGGCGCCTCGATCACAACATCGTGTACTACCTGGTGGCGAGCGCCATCTTCCGCGACGGCCTGACGGGTGTGTTCACCTTCGGTGCGGTGCTCGGCGTGACCGTGTACGGCCTGTCACAGGCCGACGTCCTGCTGTTCGGCGTGTGCGCGTGCGTCGTGGCGGCCGTCGGCGCCGTCCTCGGTGGACTGCTCGACGACCGCGTCGGATCCAAGCCCGTCATCGTCGGATCACTGACCTCGATGATCATCGTCGCCTGCACGCTGATCGGTCTCGACGGCACGACGGCGTTCTGGGTGTGCGGTCTGCTGCTGTGTCTGTTCATCGGGCCGACGCAGTCCTCGGCCCGCACCCAGATGCTCCGCCTGACCGCCGAGGGCAAGGAGGGCATCGCGTTCGGGCTCTACACCACGACCGGCCGTGCGGCGGCACCGTTGGCGCCGTGGATGTTCGCCACGTTCATCGGCGTCTTCGGCACCGACCGCGCCGGCATGGGCGGGCTGGTCGCGGTGCTCGCGGCGGGTCTGCTGGCGATGCTCCTCGTGCGGATGCCCCGGTCGGCGTCAGACCGGGCTGCAGATGGTGAGGCCCGAGCCTGACCGCTGCTGAACCGGTGTGCCGTCCACCGAGATGGAGCAGCTGATCTCGCGTCCGACGTTGATGATGCTGACGCTCGCCGACTGACGCGCCGGTGCCGCGAGTCGTACTTCCTTGCTCCACGGCAGGATGACGTTGAACTCGGTCTGGAAGACCCCGCCGCTGTCGATGTAGGTGATGTTGATGGCGCGTCCCTCACCGCCCACGTCGTAGACGACGGTCTCGGTGGCGCCGGGCGTGGCGGATTCACCGGGTGCAGTGGTCGTTCCCGGCAGGGGGATCGGCAGAGGTGCCCGGGTGGTCGAGGGCGTGCGTGACGTGGTGGGCGCGGGCGTCGAGAACGTGGGCTCCGGGGGCGATCCTGGCGGAGCGACGACGGTTTGCTGCTGCGAGCTGTTCACGATGACCAGGGCGATCACCAGGCCGATCACGATCACCACCGACAGCGCGGCCAACGCCCACAGCCATAGCCCCCGTCCCGGCTCGTCCGGCTCGAGGGGCTCGGGCTCACCGGGAGGGTAGTGGGCGCCGAACTGATCGGTGGGCGGAGGCTGATACGCGTAGGGCGAGTGCGGCGGGAGTTGCTGGGTCGGCCGGGGCGGCGGTGCCTGGTAGGACGGCCCGTAGGGCGCCTGATTCGCATATGCGGGGTCGCTGTACCCGGAATGGGAATCGCGCGGCGGCTGCGTCGGTTCGGGACCGTCGCGCCGCGGGTTTTCCGTCATGCCCACCTCATGTCTCGAAGGGTACCCGCGCCGCGACGTGCCGCGCCGTGGTGCTCCTCGGAGGCGAGACCTCCTGCGTTTAGCGATATTTTCGGATGGGTAAAACAAGATCACGCGCCATGGAGGCGCCAGAAGAATGGAGGACCATCATGCGAGGTGGCGGAATTCTCGGCGTCATCGTGCTCGTCTGGTTGCTGATCGGCGTCGTCGCCGCCTACCAGCGGGACTACTTCCAGACGGCCGAAAACAGCTGCGGGACAGCGGGGACCATTGCTCTGACGGTCGTCGCGGGTCCGCTCAACTACGCGGGTGTGAACCCGAAGGTCACCGACTGCAAGCTGCCGGAACCGAGCCAGTAGCGGTCGGCTCCGACACGGTCGGTCCATTCATCGAAGGGAAACCACACATGATTGCCATCGGAGTGATCCTGCTCGTCCTGGGCCTGATCTTCTCAGTGCCGATGCTCACCTACATCGGCGTCGTCGCCCTCGTGATCGGCGCCGTGTTCTGGTTGCTCGGCGCGGCCGGCCACGCGGTGGGCGGCCGGAAGGTCTGGTACTAACCGCTCGTCTGCGACGTCAACGCCGCCACGGTCATCGCGCGCAACACCGCGCGCGAGGATCGTGGCGGCGTTCTCGTTCCCACGCTGTACGGGGTGGAGTTCAGCAGGCCGAAACACGCGTGCGCCATGAGCCTCGCCTCGTTCTCGTCGAGTCGCTCGTCGAGTCGGCGCAGGACGTCGACCCAGATCTCCACGTACTGGCGCTGCGCCCTACGGACCTGACGCGCGGCCTGCGCCGGCAGGTGGCCGAGGTCGCGATCCTGGATCCGAATCAGGTCGGACTCGCCGAGCGCGAAGTCGAGATGGAAGTCGATGAGTCCGTCGAGCGCCTCGCCGGGTTCGGACGCGACCGTCACGACGTCGGTGGCTCCCTCGAGGAGGCGGGTGCTGATGCCGACCAGGATCTCGACGAGC
Organism: Mycolicibacterium sediminis; assembly: GCF_010731735.1. Taxonomy (GTDB): domain Bacteria; phylum Actinomycetota; class Actinomycetes; order Mycobacteriales; family Mycobacteriaceae; genus Mycobacterium; species Mycobacterium sediminis. Next base: position 5,189,233 of record NZ_AP022588.1, on the reverse strand, counting down.
AGCGCCTCCTTGTTGGGGAAGTGCCTGTAGATGGCCGGGCCGCTCACGCCGACGGCGGCGCCGATGTCCTCGAGACGCACGGCGAGGAATCCGCGCTCGGCCACCAGTCGTTCTGCGGCGGCAATCAATTGCGAGCGACGGTCGGACTTCGCCCTGCTGCGACGGGTCTCGGTGGACGCGGACGTGGCGGTGTCGGCCATCGGCGTGCCTCCTAGGCCATGGACAGTTCGGTTAATCGTGACTAACATACCACCAGTTAGTCATCATTAACTCAACTGAAGCGGGTGCAGTCAGATGCCAACGAAGGTGTCGCATCGCGAGCAGCATCTGGTGCTCGTCGACGAACTACGCGCCAAGCTGACCACGGCCGCTTTGGGCGGCCCGGAACGTGCCCGTGAGCGCCACGTCGGTCGCGGAAAGCTGCTGCCGCGTGACCGGGTGGACGGGCTGCTCGACCCCGGTTCGCCGTTCCTCGAACTGGCGCCGCTGGCCGCCGACGGCATGTACGACGACGAGTGCCCGGGCGCCGGGATGATCGCGGGCATCGGCCGCGTCTCCGGTCGGGAGTGCATGATCGTCGCGAACGACGCGACCGTCAAAGGCGGTACCTACTACCCGATCACGGTCAAGAAGCACCTGCGCGCACAGGAGGTGGCCGGCCAGAACCGACTGCCGTGCATCTACCTCGTCGACTCCGGCGGTGCCTTCCTGCCCCGTCAGGACGAGGTGTTCCCCGACCGCGAGCACTTCGGCCGGATCTTCTTCAACCAGGCCAATCTCAGCGCCCAGGGCATCCCGCAGATCGCCGCGGTGCTGGGATCGTGCACCGCGGGCGGCGCCTACGTCCCCGCGATGAGCGACGAGGCCGTGATCGTCCGCAACCAGGGCACCATCTTCCTGGGCGGGCCGCCGCTGGTGAAGGCCGCCACCGGCGAGGTCGTCACGGCGGAGGACCTCGGCGGCGGGGATCTGCACTCGAAGGTCTCCGGCGTCACCGACCACCTCGCGCAGGACGATCGCGATGCCCTGCGGATCGTGCGCCGCATCGTGGCGACGCTGGGTCCGAAGACCCCGACGCCGTGGGAGGTGGTCCCGACCGTCGACGCGACAGCCGACCAGGCCGAGCTGTACGACGTGGTGCCCACCGACTCGCGGGTGCCCTACGACGTCCACGAGGTGATCACCCGCATCGTCGACGGGTCTTCCCCCGGCGCTTCGCGTGCCCAAGGTGGCGAGTTCACCGAGTTCAAGGCCGAGTACGGCACGACATTGGTCACGGGGTTCGCCCGCATTCACGGCCATCCCGTCGGCATCGTCGCCAACAACGGCGTGCTGTTCGGCGAATCTGCGGTCAAGGGCGCGCACTTCATCGAACTGTGCGACAAGCGCTCCACGCCGCTGCTGTTCCTGCAGAACATCGCAGGGTTCATGGTGGGCCGCGACTACGAGGCGGGCGGCATCGCCAAGCACGGCGCCAAGATGGTGACGGCGGTCGCGTGTGCGCGGGTGCCCAAGCTGACGATCGTCATCGGTGGCTCGTACGGCGCGGGCAATTACTCGATGTGCGGGCGCGCGTATTCGCCGCGCTTCCTGTGGATGTGGCCCAACGCGCGCATCTCGGTGATGGGCGGTGAACAGGCCGCCTCGGTGCTCGCGACCGTGCGCGGCGACATGAGCGCTGAAGAGGAAGAGGCCTTCAAGGCTCCGATCCGCGAGCAGTACGAACACCAGGGCAACCCCTACTATTCGACCGCGCGATTGTGGGACGACGGCGTGATCGATCCGGCCGACACCAGAACCGTGGTGGGACTGGCGCTCTCGGTGGTCGCGCAGGCGCCGCTGGAACCGGTCTCCTACGGCGTCTTCAGGATGTGACGCGATGACCTCCGAGATGTTCGGCACCATTCTGGTCGCCAACCGCGGCGAGATCGCCGTCCGCGTCCTCCGCACACTGCGCGAGATGGGCATCCGTTCGGTCGCCGTCTACAGCGACGCTGACGTAAACGCCCGCCACGTGGCCGAGGCCGATGTCGCGGTCCGGCTGGGTCCGGCGCCTGCCCGGCAGAGCTACCTCGACATCGACGCGGTGGTGCGGGCCGCCCAGCGCGCCGGCGCCCAGGCCGTCCACCCCGGCTACGGATTCCTCTCCGAGAACTCCGAATTCGCGGCCGCGCTCGGTGAGGCGGGCATCGCATTCATCGGTCCGCCGGTCGGCGCGATCAGGACCATGGGCGACAAGATTGCGGCCAAGGCAGCGGTGTCGGAGTTCGGCGTGCCGGTGGTACCCGGCATCTCGCGGCCCGGTCTCACCGACGACGACCTGATCGGCGGGGCCGCCGACGTCGGATTCCCCGTGCTGGTCAAGCCGTCCGCGGGCGGCGGCGGAAAGGGCATGCGCGTGGTGCACGACGCCGCCGACCTGCCCGCCGCGCTGGCGTCCGCCCGCCGCGAGGCGGCATCGGCCTTCGGCGACGACACGCTGTTCCTGGAGCGGTTCGTGCTGAACCCCAGGCACATCGAGGTGCAGGTGGTCGCCGACGGGCACGGCAACGTCATCCACTTCGGGGAGCGGGAGTGCAGCCTGCAGCGGCGCCACCAGAAGGTGATCGAGGAGGCGCCGTCGCCGTTGCTCGACGCGGCGACCCGCGCCCGCATCGGTGCGGCCGCATGCGACACCGCGCGCAGCGTCGACTACACGGGGGCGGGCACCGTCGAGTTCATCGTCTCCGCCGACCGGCCCGACGAGTTCTTCTTCATGGAGATGAACACGCGGCTGCAGGTCGAGCATCCGGTCACCGAACTCGTCACGGGCGTCGACCTGGTCGAACTGCAGGTGCGCATCGCCGCCGGCGGCACGCTGCCGCTCGGCCAGGACGACGTGACGTTGACCGGACACGCCATCGAGGCCCGCGTGTACGCCGAGGATCCCGCCCGCGACTTCCTGCCGACCGGCGGGACGGTGCTCGACGTGGTCGAACCCGGTACCGCGCGAGTGGATTCGGGCATTCGGGCCGGCACTGTCGTGGGTAGCGACTACGATCCGATGCTCGCGAAGGTCATCGCCTACGCCGATGACCGTCCCGCCGCGCTCGCCGCGTTGGATAAGGCACTGGCCGACACCGCGGTGCTCGGCGTGACCACCAACGTAAACTTCCTGCGCTTCCTGCTCGCCGATCCCGACGTGGCGGCGGGCAGGCTCGACACGGGATTGCTCGACCGGCGGACGCCGGACTACGTCGGCATGGTGGCCGGCGACGACGAGATCGTCGCCGCCGCGGCCTACCACTGGCTCGCACGGTGGCCCGCGGAACCGGGCGATCTCTGGGCCGTCCCGTCGGGCTGGCGCACCGGCGCCCACGCCCCGACCACGATCCGCCTGCGGGCGGGCGAGCGCACCGAGCACGTGTTCGTCTGCGGCACCCGGAATCGTGCCACGGCCCGCATCGAGGACGGCGAGACCCGGTCGCTGTCGGCATCTCTCGACGGCCGCGTGCTCACCGTCACCCTCGACGGTCTGCGCACGGAGTACGTGGTGGCCGCCGCGGACGGCGTGGTCTGGCTGGCCGGTGGCGGACGCACCGTCGCAATCGAGGAGGTGCGCGAGGCACCGGTGCGCCCGGACGCCGCACACGCCGGCGACGCCGAACTCGTCAGTCCCATGCCCGGTTCGGTCGTCGCGGTCGGCGTGGAGGACGGCGCCCAGGTCGCCGCGGGTGACGTGGTGGTCACCGTCGAGGCCATGAAGATGGAACACGCGCTGTCGGCACCCGTCGACGGCGTCGTCGAACTACTCGTCGCCGTCGGCGACCAGGTCAAGGTGGGCCAGCCGATGGCCCGGATAGTCGCAACCATCAAGGAGACCCCATCGTGAGCGAGTTCCTCAGCACCGGAACGCTTCCGGACCATTACCAGCAGCTGGCCAAGACCGTCCGGGACTTCGCCCGCAGCGTCGTCGCGCCGGTGTCGGCGAAGCACGACCGCGAACACTCGTTCCCCTACGAGGTCGTCGCGGGCATGGCGGACATGGGACTGTTCGGGCTGCCGTTCCCCGAGGAGTACGGCGGCATGGGTGGCGACTACTTCGCGCTGTGCCTGGCGCTGGAGGAACTCGGCAAGGTCGACCAGAGCGTCGCCATCACGCTGGAAGCCGGTGTGTCGCTGGGCGCCATGCCGGTGTACCGCTTCGGCACCGACGCGCAGAAGCAGGAATGGCTGCCGCTGCTGGCGTCCGGGAAGGCGCTCGGTGCGTTCGGATTGACCGAGGCCGGTGGCGGCACCGACGCGGGCGCCACCAAGACCACCGCGAAGCGCGACGACGGCCACTGGGTGATCAACGGCACCAAGCAGTTCATCACCAATTCGGGCACCGACATCACCAAACTCGTCACGGTCACCGCCGTCACCGGCGAAGTCGACGGCCGCAAGCAGATCTCGTCGATCCTGGTGCCGGTCCCCACCGCGGGATTCACCGCCGAGCCCGCCTACGACAAGGTCGGCTGGAACGCGTCCGACACCCACCCGTTGAGCTTCGACGACGTCCGCGTCCCGGAGGAGAACATCCTCGGCGACGAGGGCCGCGGTTATGCGAACTTCCTGCGGATCCTCGATGAGGGGCGCATCGCGATCGCGGCGCTGTCGGTGGGCGTCGCGCAGGGCTGCGTCGACGAGTGCGTGAAGTACGCCAAGGAGCGCGAGGCGTTCGGCGCGGCCATCGGCACCAATCAGGCGATCGCGTTCAAGATCGCCCGGATGGAGACCCGCGCGCACGTGGCCCGTGCCACTTACTACGACGCGGCCGCACTCATGTTGTCGGGCAAGCCCTTCAAGAAGGCGGCGGCGGTGGCCAAGCTCGTCGCCAGCGAGGCGGCGATGGACAACGCGCGCGACGCCACCCAGGTGTTCGGCGGCTACGGATTCATGAACGAGTACCCGGTGGCGCGGCACTACCGCGACAGCAAGATCCTCGAGATCGGTGAGGGCACCACCGAGGTGCAGCTGATGCTGATCGCCCGCGAGGCGGGCCTGTGACGGAGAAGCGGGTAATCACTCAGCGGGGACTGTGGTTCGAGGAGTTCGAGACCGGCGTGCTGTACCAGCACCGGCCCGGGCGCACCATCACCGAGGCGGACAACGTCCTGTTCACCACGCTGACCATGAACACCCAGGCGCTGCACCTCGACGCTGCGTTCGCAGATGCGTTGCCGCCCTTCAATCAGAGGCTGGTCAACTCGATGTTCACGCTCTCCACGCTGGTCGGGCTGTCGGTCGCGCAGCTGACGCAGGGGACGATCGTCGGCAACCTCGGCTTCGGCGAGGTCGCGTTCCCCAAGCCGCTGTTTCACGGTGACACGCTGTACGCCGAGACCGAGGTACTGGACACCCGGGAGTCGAAGAGCCGGCCAGGGGAGGGCATCGTCACGTTCTCGCACGTCGGGCGCAACCAGCACGGTGACGTAGTCGCCACGGCATCGCGCAAGACGATGGTGCGCAAGCGCCCCGCAGAGGAGTCCTGATGGCACTCGGCACCAACGGGCCCGGATGGCTGTTCTGCCCCGCCGACCGCCCGGAACGCTTCGAGAAGGCCGCTGCCGCAGCCGACGTCGTGATCCTCGACCTCGAGGACGGCGTCGCCGCCAAGGACCGGGAGGCGGCGCGCCAGGCCCTGCTCGAGACGCGGCTGGACCCGGCCAGAACGGTGGTGCGGGTCAATCCGGTCACCACGCCCGACCATGCGCTCGACATGACGACCCTGGCCCACACCGACTACACGACGATCATGCTGGCCAAGACCGAGACCGCCGAGCAGGTCCGGTCGCTGGCGCCCTTCGACGTCATCGTGCTCGTCGAAACTCCGCTGGGCGCCCTCGCCGTCACCGAGACCGCGCGCGTCGACAACGCGTATGCCGTGATGTGGGGTGCCGAAGATCTGTTCGCCGCCACCGGCGGAACCGCGAACCGCCGGCCAGACGGCAGCTATCGCGACGTCGCGCAACACGTGCGGTCGCAGAGCCTGCTCGCCGCGAAGGCCTACGGACGGCTGGCGCTCGACTCGGTGTACCTCGACATCAAGGATCTCGACGGGCTGCGCGCCGAGAGCGACGACGCCGTGGCCGTCGGCTTCGACGCGAAGGTGGCGATCCATCCCACCCAGGTGGGGGTCATCCGCTCGGCGTACACGCCGACCGACGACCAGGTCGACTGGGCCCGTCGCGTGCTCGACGCGGCGGGCACCCAGCGCGGCGTCTTCCAGTTCGAGGGCCTCATGGTGGACGCTCCCGTGCTGCGCAAGGCTGAGCGCATCGTCACGCTGGCGCCCTAGCGGTCACTTGCGCTTGGCTGCGGCCAATCGCTGTGCGAACTCCGGTGATTCGATGGAGACGGCTTGCGGGCCGATCTCCACGTCGACGGCGATCCGGTGCTGGTCGAGGTCGACGGTGCCCGGGTTGGCGGTGGCACGCATCGACGCCTTGGTCGACAGCACCACCTCGCGCGGCGCGGACGCGGGACCCGATGCCAGGGCCAGCGCCGCGGCGACGGGATCGTCGGCGATCTCGAGGGCCAGACCGTGCCGGACCGCTGCCTCGGCGTCGAACCGGGCGCCGAACAGCAGCGCCGCCCGCGCCGCCTGCGGGCCGATCGCCCGCTGCAGCATCCACGTGGCTCCGCCGCCGGGGTGGATGCCGAGCTTCTGGAACCGGGGATCGAAGGACGCGTGCGGGCCGGCGATGCGCACGTCCGTCGCGAGCGCCAGGTTGAGGCCGGCACCGACGGCCGCGCCGTTGACCGCGGCGATGGTGGGCAGCGAGCACTGCGCGACGGCGAGGAAGCCGTCGTAGATCACGCGCAGCCCCTCCTCGGTCGCGGCGCCGAGAGCGGTCAGATCGGCGCCCGCGCAGAAGGCCTTGCCGGCGCCGGTCACCACGACCGCGTGCACGCCGTCGTCGGACTGGGCGGCTTCCACCGCCGCTCGCAGCGCGGCGGAACTCTCCGCCGTGATGGCGTTGCGTCGGTCGGGGTCGTTGATGGTGATGAGTGCGACGCGGTCGTCGACCTGCATCAGTACGAGATCGGACACCAGGTCAGCGTAGTGCCACGTGCGGGAGTCGCGGACGTAGCAGGATGGCCCCCATGGATCTCTCTTCGTGCACGGCGCTCGTCACCGGAGCCAACCGTGGCTTGGGCAGGCAGTTCGCGTCGCAACTCCTACAGCGTGGAGCGCGGGTGTACGCAGGGGCGCGTGACCCGGGCACCGTCGACCTCGACGGCGCGACGCCGGTGGCGATCGACCTCGCCGATCCCGACTCGATCGCCGCGGCCGCCGAGACCGCGGGCGACGTGACACTGCTGATCAACAACGCGGGCGTCTCCACCGGAGCCGGCCTCCTGACGGGCGACCTCGACGACGTCCGCCACGAGATGGACACCAACTACTTCGGGACGCTGGCCGTCACGCGCGCCTTCGTTCCGGTGATCGAGCGCAACGGCGGCGGCGGACTGCTCAACGTGCTGTCGGTGCTGTCCTGGCTAGCCATGCCCGCCGCGGGAGGGTACTGCGCCTCGAAGTCGGCGGCGTGGTCCATGACGAACGCGCTGCGCCAGGAGGTCGCAGACCGCGGGATCACCGTGACGGCATTGCACGTCGGGGCGATGGACACCGACATGATGAAGGGCGCCGACGTCCCCAAGTCGGATCCCGCGATGGTCGCCGCGCTGGCGCTCGACGGCATCGCCGACGGCGTCTCCGAGGTGCTGGCCGACGACGTCAGCCGGCACGTCCTGGCCGGGCTGTCCAAGGGCGTCCCCGGGGTGTATCCACGGTTCGAGCGCTGAGGCCGTCGCTCACAGCCTGCGCAACAGGATCGCCGCGCGGACGTCGTCGCCGACGGCGAGTGCGGCGTGTACGTCGTCCTCGCCTCGGGTGTACCGGATCGTGACGTCCTCGCCGTACTGGATCGGCCGGCGGTACTCCACCACCGCGCGGAAGGGCGCGGTGCACACGTCGGGTGCCAGTGCGATCAGCTCGTGCACCGCATGCCAGTAGGCGGTGTTGGTGACGTGTTCGAAGATGTCGATGTCCGTGCGACGCAACGCGAACGGCGTCTGGTCGGTCGTGGTCTCCGGATTCTCTAGCCACGGCCGCCACTTGAGCCGGTGCTCCTGGGTGGTGCTGGCGAAGCGCTCGATCAGGGTGTCGGTCACCCGCTGCGGCGTCAGGGTGTCCTTGTTGATCGCGATCCAGAAGCCCTCGGTCTCGATGCGGCCGCCTTCGCTGCCGACCAGGTCGACGCGCATCGTGCACCACCGGGTGGACAGCGCCGAGCACCAGCGGCTCAACGTCACCTCGGTGGGCCACTCGATCGGCTCGATGACGTCGATGACCGTGCGCTGGACGATCCAGTGCGGGTGGCTCTCGGCCTCGCCGGCGTCGATCAGGTTCTCGGCGCCCGCCTCCTGGATGTAGCGGGCGACGCCGTCGAGGCGCAGGTGCAGGGTGCCGCCGATGTCGCCGGTGGTCACGGGCCAGGAGGTGCGGTAGACGTAACCCTGCTCCGGGAGGGGGCTGAGGCGGTGGTCCACGTCGTTGCTGGGCATCGCGTCATGTGTACCGCACGGCCGATCCGGCATCGCGTGCGGTCGCCGCGTGGCCGGGTCCACGGATCGAGAACGGGTGTGCAGACTTCCTTGACGCGCCTTGGCGGTACGACGCCGGCGGCGGAGGATCGATTCATGCTGCCCGTTCTCGACCTGTCGACGTCGGACGTCGACGCCTTCCGCGCCGCCCTTCGCTCGGCCGCGCACGTCTCGGGGTTCTTCTACCTCGACGGCCACGGTGTGTCGGATGCTCAGATCGCCGAGGTGTCCGCGCTGGCCCGCGAGTTCTTCGCGCTGCCTCCCGAGGAGAAGGACGAGATCAGCCAACTCCAGAGCCCGCAGTTCCGCGGCTACTCGCGACTTGGCGGTGAGTTGACCAACGGCGAGGTCGACTGGCGAGAACAGATCGACATCGGACCCGAACGGCCGACCATTCCCGGTGCCGACGGGTACTGGCGGCTGCAGGGTCCGAACCTCTGGCCACGGCGACCGGAGGGGTTCCGCGCCGCATTCGAGAAGTGGGACGAGGCGCTGTCCGCGGTCGGACTGCGCCTGCTGCGTCACTGGGCGGTGTCCCTGGGCGCCGCCGAGAACGTGTTCGACGAGGCGTTCGCCGAGCGGCCGGCGACACTGATCAAGGTCGTGCGCTACCCCGGAAGCGTCGACAACCCGCAGGGCGTCGGCGCTCACAAGGACTCCGGCGTGCTGACGCTGCTGCTGCTCGAACCCGGGTCCACCGGTCTGCAGGTCGAGGCCTCGACGGGGGAGTGGGTGGACGTACCACCGCGGGCCGGATCGTTCATCGTCAACATCGGCGAGTTGCTCGAGGTGGCGACCGGCGGGTACCTGCGGGCCACCCGGCACCGGGTGCTCGCGCCACGCCCGGGTGCCGACCGCATCTCGATCCCGTACTTCCTCAACCCGGCGCTGGATGCCACCATCCCGATCATCACGCTCCCCGCCGACCTCGCGCGGAATTCTCGCGGTGTGGAGGCCGACCCGGACAACCCGATCTTCGACACCTACGGCGAGAACGCCTGGAAGTCCCGGACGCGAGCGCATCCCGACGTCGCCGAACGGCACCACGGCATCGTCCGGACGGCGCACTGATCATTGCGGTCCCGCTGATCGCAACCCTGTGGTGCGCGCACCGGCGACGTTACGTTTCGAGGCATGTTCGACGTCCGTTGTGCCGCAATGGATTCACGGCACCCACCACCGAAGGGCCACTTCGTGACCGCAACGCTCGACTCCCCGTCCACCCTCCTCGACCAGTCCGTCCCGGACGCGGACCCACCGCCGCGACCCGGCAACCCCGGGCTGGTCGCGCTCCCGCTGATCGTGGCCGGCGGCTTCGGCCTGGGCCTGACCAACACCGGCCTGCTGAACGTCCCCGCCGCGTCGATCCCGATCCTGCTGTCGGCGACCTCGGTGGGCCTGGTCATCGCCACCATCTGGGCGGCCGCGCTGGGGCAGAACGTCAACGCCACCGTCTACGGCACGTTCTTCGGCTTCTACGGCAGCTTCGCCGTCCTGTCGCTGGGCCTGACCCACGACTGGTTCGGCATTGCCGCCGCCGATGCGAGCGCGACCACCTCGCTGTGGCTGGGCAGCTGGCTGCTGACCATCGGACTGTTGACGGTGCTGCTGCTCCGCCTGCCGTGGACCTACCCCGTGCTGCTGCTCGTCGTCGACGTCGCCCTGGTCCTGCTGCTCGTCGGCAGCCTCACCGGAAGCGCGGGGGCCACCCATGCCGGCGGTTGGGCCGTCTTCGTGTTCGTCGCCTTCGTCGTCTACTTCTATGCCGCCTCGCTGTGGGAGGAGACGGGCGGCCGGGCGCTGCCGCTGGGACGCCCGCTCGTCGGGTAGGTCCGCGGGACCCGCGCGGCCGACGCTCGCCGACGGCGGAACTGCACCGTCCGCGCGGGTTCTGGGAGTGGCGCCCCCGGCAGGGATCGAACCTGCGACCAACCGCTTAGAAGGCGGCTGCTCTATCCGCTGAGCTACGGGGGCAGCGCCGCACGAGTGTATCTCCCAGCCGGTTGCCAGACGATGACGCTCCGACCTATTGCGCCCCACGCCGGGGGGCCGCGGACTAGCGTGGTCTCCGCACGGGAATCCCAGGGGAGGAGAGCTACACGCGATGAGCGGCGCGCCAGAGTCGGACGCGGACGGACTGCCCGAGGAGTTGGGCGCGGTCGATCAGCTGCTGCATCGCGGAGAGGCGAACCCACGCACGCGGTCCGGGATCATGGGCGTCGAACTGCTCGACGCCACCCCCGATTGGGACCGGTATCGGGCGAACTTCGAGAACGCCTCCCGGAGGGTCCTCCGCCTTCGCCAGAAGGTCGTGATGCCGACGCTGCCGACCGCAGCGCCGAGGTGGGTCGTCGATCCAGACTTCAACCTCGACTTCCACGTTCGCCGCGTCCGCGCACCAGAGCCCGGAACCCTCCGCGAGGTGCTCGACCTCGCCGAAGTCGCGCTGCAGTCCCCGATGGACATCTCCCGGCCCCTGTGGTCGGCGACGCTGGTCGAGGGTCTCGCCGACGGACGAGCCGCGCAGATCCTGCACCTCAGCCATGCCGTCACCGACGGGGTGGGCGGCGTCGAGATGTTCGCCAACGTCTACGACCTCGAGCGTGACCCACCCGCCGAGGCGCCTGCGCCACTGCCGATCCCGCAGGACCTGTCACCCAACGACCTCATGCGCGAGGGCATCAACAACCTGCCGAACTCGATCGTCGGCGGTCTTCGAGGTGCGCTCGGCGGCGCAGCGCACACCCTCGGCCGTGTCGTGCGCGACCCGCTGTCCGCCGTCGGTGGCGTGTTCGGTTACGCGAGGTCCGGGGCGCGCGTCGTCGGTCCGGTGTCCGAGCCGTCGCCGTTGCTGCGGCGTCGTAGCCTGACCTCGCGCAGCGAGGCGATCGACATCGAGTTCGGTGCTCTGCGCACGGCGACGAAGTCCGTCGGCGGGTCCATCAACGACGCCTACCTGGCCGGGCTGTGCGGGGCCCTGCGCCTCTACCACGACGCGATGGGTCTGCCCGTCGACACGCTCCCGATGGCGGTCCCCGTGAACCTGCGTTCGGAGGACGACCCGGCGGGCGGCAACCGGTTCGCGGGGGTCAATCTGGCTGCACCCGTGTCGATCGTGGATCCGGCCGAGCGAATCCTGAAGGTCCGCGAACAGATGATGCAGAAGCGTGAGGAGAGGGCCATCGACCTGGTCGGGTCGATCGCGCCGATCCTCAGCTTCCTGCCCGATCCCATCCTGGAGTCCGTCGCCGGCTCGGTCGTCGCCTCCGACGTCCAGGCGAGCAACATCCCGATCTACCCGGGTGACACGTTCATCTCGGGCGCGAAGATCCTGCGGCACTACGGGCTCGGTCCCTTGCCCGGCGTCGCCATGATGGTCGTCCTGGTGTCGCGAGCCGGGTTCTGCACCGTCAGCACCCGCTACGACCGAGCCTCCATCACCGACCCCGGACTGTGGGCACGGTGCCTCGCGGCGGGGTTCGACGAGGTGCTCGCGCTCGGCGGCGATGGGCGGGCCGTCCCGGCGTCGTTCGTGCCCGACGCACCCGGAAGCTCGTCCGCCTCAGCCAATGGGAGTGTGCCGCAATGAGTTCGCAGAACGGTCAGAGCCAGCGCAACCTGCGTCTACCGGGATCGGTGGCCGAGATTCTGGCCAGCCCGGAGGGCCCGGAGGTGGGCGCGTTCTTCGACCTCGACGGGACGCTGGTCGCCGGGTTCACTGGCGTCCTGATGACCCGGGACCGACTGCGTCGCAGGCAGATGGGTGTCGGTGAGTTCTTCGGCATGGTGCAGGCGGGGCTCAACCATCAGCTCGGTCGGTCCGAGTTCGAGGACCTGATCGGCAAGGGCGCCCGCATGCTGCACGGCAACTCGCTCGCCGATCTCGACGAGTTGGGCGAGCGTCTCTTCGTCCAGTCAGTACAGTCCCGCATCTATCCCGAGATGCGGGAGATGGTGCGGGCGCACATGACTCGCGGCCACACCGTCGTGCTCAGCTCCTCGGCGCTCACCGTCCAGGTCGAACCCGTCGCCCGCTTCCTCGGCATCACCAACGTGCTCAGCAACCAGTTCGAGACCGACGACGACGGTCTGGTCACCGGCGAGGTGCGTCGGCCCATCATCTGGGGACCCGGAAAGGCGCGGGCGGTGCAGAACTTCGCCGCCGCGAACGGCGTCGACCTCGCCAAGAGCTACTTCTACGCCGACGGCGACGAGGACGTCGCGCTGATGTACCTGGTCGGCAACCCCCGGCCCACCAACCCGGCCGGCAAGCTGCAGGCAGTCGCCATGAAGCGCGGGTGGCCGGTGCTGCGCTTCACCAGTCGCAGCGGGAGTAGCCCCGTGTCCCAGATCAGGACCGTCGCGGCCATCGCGTCGCTGGTGCCCGCCGCTGCGGGGGCCATCGGCGTCGGACTCCTCACACGCAATCGTCGCACCGGCGTCAACTTCTTCACCTCCACGTGGAGTCGTCTGCTGATGACGGTGATCGGCATCGACCTCAACGTGATCGGCGAGGAGAACCTGACGGCCGCGCGACCCGCCGTCTTCCTGTTCAACCACCGCAACCAGGCCGACCCGCTGATCGCAGGCAGGTTGATCAGCGACAACTTCACCTCCGTGGGCAAGAAGGAACTCGAGAACGACCCCCTGATGGGGACGGTCGGCAAGGTGATGGATGCCGCGTTCATCGATCGGGACGATCCGAAGGCCGCCATCGAGGGACTGCGCAAGGTGGAAGAGCTTGCGCAGAAGGGGCTCTCGGTACTCATCGCTCCGGAGGGCACGCGTCTGGACACCACGGAGGTCGGCGAGTTCAAGAAGGGGCCGTTCCGCATCGCGATGGCGGCGGGCATCCCGATCGTCCCGATCGTGATCCGCAACGCGGAGATCATCGCCGAACGCGATTCCAGCACGTTCAACGCCGGCTCCGTCGACGTCGCCGTCTTCCCGCCGATCCCCGTCGACGACTGGACCACCGACAACTTGTCGGACCGCATCGCCGAGGTGCGTCAGCTCTACCTGGATACGCTGCGCGACTGGCCCTACGACGGGCTACCGGAGATGCCGCTCTACGCCGCCAAGAGGGCTCCGGCCAAGAAGGCGGCTGCCAAGAAGGCGCCCGCGAAGAAGGCGCCCGCGAAGAAGGCGCCCGCCAAGAAGACGGCCGCCAAGAAGGCTCCGGCCAAGGCGGTCGGCGCCGATGCGTCGACGGCCGCACCCGCGAAGCCCCGCAAGGCGCCGGCGAAGAAGGCGACCCCCAACGATGCGGCGGCGCAGTCGGATTCGGCAACGCGCACCGTCAAGGGCCGGCCATGAAGGCGTCCGCCGACGAATTCGCGACGTTCCGTCCGACCGGCGACGCGCTCGTCCTGGCGTCGGTCGGCTCACCCGCCGAGCGCGAGCTGCTCGATCATTGGCTCTCGGATCAGCGCAGCAAGCACCCCGAGGCGCGCATCGAGGTCCTCGAACTCCCCGGCGACGACGAGCCGCCCGCGGCCACACTGGCCCGCCTGGTCCAGTTGCTCGACGCCGACGAGAACCGGTCGGTGGTCCCGGCGCGCGTGTTCTGGATCCCTGGCGGGCTTCCCACCCGGTCCAAGGTGGTGGCGTTCCTGTCGGGACGGGACACCTACCGTCCGCCGGTGATCCTGCAGCACCGCATCCTCAAGCGCGATCCGTCGCGTGCGCGGGTCGTCGCGGGCGAACCCGCCACCGTCGCCGAACTCCATCACCAGTGGAGCGACACCACGATCGCCGAGAACCCACGGGAGTTCGCCCACTTCGTGCTGCGCCGCGCCTCCCTCGCCGTCGAGCGGGTGGAGCTGCGCCTGCTCGGTCCCGAGTACAAGTCGCCGCGACTGGTCAAACCGGAGATGTTGGCGTCCAACCGCTTTCGCGAGGGCCTGGAGCAGATTCCGGGTGCCACCATCGAGAAGGCCGGCACGATGCTCGACGAGCTGTCCACCGGGTGGAGTCGGTTCTCCGTCGACCTGATCCCCTCGCTGGGCCGCGCCATCTTCAGTAGGGGCTTCGACCCGAACGTCGACTACGACCGCCCCCAGGTCGAGGCCATGCGCAAGGCGCTGGAGACGCACCCGGCCGTGCTGCTGTTCTCACACCGCTCCTACCTGGACGGCGTCATCGTCCCGGTGGCGATGCAGGAGAACCGGCTTCCGCCGGTGCACACGTTCGCCGGCATCAACCTGTCCTTCGGTGCGATGGGTCCGCTGATGCGGCACTCCGGCGTCATCTTCATCCGCCGCAAGCTCGACGACCCCCTGTACAAGTACGTCCTGCGTCAGTTCGTCGGCTACATCGTCGAGAAGCGCTTCAACCTCAGCTGGTCGATCGAGGGCACCCGGTCGCGCACCGGAAAGATGTTGCCGCCCAAGCTCGGTCTGCTGGCCTACGTCGCGGACGCCTACCTCGACGGTCGCAGCGACGACATCCTGCTGCAGCCGGTGTCGATCAGCTTCGACCAGTTGCACGAGACCGCCGAGTACGCGGCGTACGCCCGCGGCGGCGAGAAGACGCCCGAAGGCCTGTCCTGGATGTACAACTTCATCAAGGCCCAGGGTGACCGCAACTACGGCAAGATCTACGTCCGCTTCCCCGAGGCCGTCTCGATGCGCGAGTATCTCGGCGAACCGCACGGCGACATGACGACCGACGAGAACGCCAAACGGCTCGCGCTGCAGAAGATGGCGTTCGAGGTGGCATGGCGCATCCTGCGCGCCACGCCGATCAACGCCTCGGCGCTGGTATCGGCCCTGCTCCTGACGACCAAGGGGGTGGCGCTGACCCTCGACCAGCTGCACCACACCCTGCAGGACTCGCTCGACTACCTCGAGCGCAAACAGAACCCGATGACGAACAGCACCCTGCGCCTGCGCACGCCCGAGGGGGTACGCGCCGCGGTGGACGCACTGTCGGGCGGGCATCCCGTCACACGCGTCGACGGTGGCCGGGAACCGGTGTGGCTCATCGCCCCGCAGGACGAGCACGAGGCGGCGTTCTACCGCAACACCCTGATCGACGCCTTCCTGGAGACGTCCATCGTCGACCTCGCGCTGGCGCACGCCGCCCGCACCGACGACGACCGCCTCGCCGCCTTCTGGCGTCAGGCGATGCGATTGCGCGACCTGCTCAAGTTCGACTTCTACTTCGCCGACTCGACCGCCTTCCGGGAGCACCTCGCCGAGGAGATGTCGTGGTTCCCGGACTGGGAGCAGGACGTCACGGCCGGCGGCGACCGCATCGACGCGATCCTGCTGCGCAAGCGCCCTGTGGTGGCGGGCGCGATGCTGCGCCCCTTCTTCGAGGCCTACGAGATCGTCGCCGACGTGCTGCGCGACGATCCGCCCGACGTCAGTGAGAAGGAACTCACCCGCCGCGCGCTCGGTGTCGGTGCGCAGTACGTCGCACAGGACCGGGTGCACAGCAACGAGGCGGTGTCGGCACTGCTGTTCGCCACCGCCCGTCAGGTATGCGCTGACCAGGGGCTTCTCGAGCCCGCCGACGATCTGAGCGAGCGGCGCGCGCTCTTCTCCGAGGAATTGCGGACGGTCCTGGCGGACATGGCCAAGGTCGAACGGATGTCCCGCAAGCAGTTCGTCGCGCGCGAGAGGCGTCGTCGCGCCGATGCCGGCGGGGCAGCACGGGAAAACGGTCATACGCTGAAGGCATGACCACCGCAGTCTCGCGCCGCACCGGCCACGGGTCGGTCGTGCCACTCCTGGTGGGCGTCGCGCTGCTGGGCGGTGTCACCGCCGCGGCGATCGCCGGCCTCGCCCTGGCCGACGCGCTGACCGCCACGGGGCTGCCGAACCCCGGGCCGGTGACCAACTACGGTCTGCCCTTCGTCCGCGCCGCCGGCGAACTGTCGGCGGTCATCGCCGTCGGTTCGTTCCTCCTCGCCGCGTTCCTGGTGCCGCCGCAGGCCTCCGGAGTCCTCGACGTGGCCGGGTACCGCGCGCTGCGCACCGGCACCGCCGCATCGGGACTGTGGGCCGTCTGCGCCGCGCTCCTGGTCCCGTTGACGGCGTCGGACGTGACCGGCCAACCGCTGTCGACCCTCGGGCTGTCCGACGTCTGGTCGGTGGCCGGACTGGTCGAGACCGCCGGCGCGTGGCGGTGGACGGCGGCGTTGGCGCTGATCGTCACCATCGCGAGCATCCCGGTGCTGCGATGGTCGTGGACGCCGTTGCTGTTCGGCGGCTCGCTGCTCACCCTGCTGCCGTTGGCGCTGTCGGGGCACTCCTCGTCGGGCGGCTCGCACGACCTGGCGACCAACAGCCTGATCATCCACCTCGTCGCGGGCGCGCTGTGGGCGGGTGGCCTGCTCGCGCTGCTGGCCCACGCCGTGCGAGGGGGAGAGCACGCCGACGTGGCCGCCCGCCGCTTCTCGGCCATCGCTTTCTGGTGCTTCGTGGCGATGGCCGTCTCGGGCGTGGTCAACGCGCTGGTCCGAGTGCGCCTGCAGGACCTCGTCACCAGCAGCTACGGGTGGTTGGTGCTCTGCAAGGTCGCCGCGCTGTGCATGCTGGGTGTCATCGGTTGGCAGCACCGGCGTCGCGGCGTCGCGGCGCTCGCCAAGGATTCGAGCGACCGCGGCGGACTGATCCGTCTCGCCATCGTCGAGGCCGTGATCTTCGCGGTCACGTTCGGCATCGCCGTCGCGCTCGGCCGCACGCCGCCACCCCCGCCGCCCGTGCTCAACCCGTCGATCACCGCGGTCGAACTCGGCTACGACCTCGCCGGCCCGCCCACGGTGGCCCGCATCCTCTTCGACTGGCGCTTCGACCTCATCTTCGGGACGGCAGCCATCGTGATCGCGGCGATGTACGTCGCCGCGGTGGTCCGGCTCCGGCGCCGGGGTGACGCCTGGCCGACGGGTCGCATCGTCGCCTGGCTGTGTGGCTGCGCGGTGTTGCTGTTCACGACGTCGTCCGGCCTCGGGCGGTACATGCCCGCGATGTTCAGCGTGCACATGTCCGCGCACATGCTGCTGTCGATGCTGGTGCCCGTGCTGCTGGTGCTGGGGGCGCCGGTCACACTGGCACTGCGCGCGCTGCCCGCCGCCGGGCGCGCCGACCCTCCCGGCGCGCGGGAATGGCTGCTCGCAGCACTGCACAGCAAGGTCTCGCTGGTGCTGACGAACCCGATCGTCGCGCTGGTGCTCTTCGTGGCCGGGTTCTACGGCCTGTACTTCGGCGGTCTGTTCGACGCCGCCGCGAGCACGCACGCCGCGCACGTCGCGATGAACCTGCACTTCCTGTTGAGCGGATACCTCTTCTACTGGGTGGTCATCGGCGTCGACCCGACACCGCGGCCGATCCCGTCGCTGGCCAAGCTCGGCATCGTCTTCGCATCGCTGCCGCTGCACGCCTTCTTCGGTGTCGTCCTGATGGGCACGCGGGAGGTGCTCGCGGGCCAGTTCTACGAGTCGCTGAAGCTGCCGTGGCACACCGACCTGATCGACGATCAGAAGCTCGGTGGGGGCATCGCCTGGTCGGCGGGCGAAGTCCCACTGGTGCTGGTGCTGATCGCGCTGCTGATCCAGTGGACGCGCAGCGACCGGCGCATCGCTAAGCGATTGGATCGGGCAGCCGACCGGGACGACGACGCCGACCTGGCCGCCTACAACAGGATGCTGGCACAGATGGCCAGTAGAGAATCGGATCGGCGCTAGGCGCCACCCTCGAACGATCGCTCGCTCGACGACCATCCCCAGTCGCACGTCCATCCACAGCCCGGCACCACGAGACCGCCGCCCGGGCCCTCGTCGTCACCCCTCGCACCGTCAATGGAGTCGTCCACCGCGGACATCGCCAGAAGCGACACGAGAGGGAGCACCCATGTACGAGACACCCATCACCATCGTCGGCAACGTCGTCAACGATCCGGTCCACCGCCAGGTCGGCGAGCAGGAGGTCTTCAAGTTCCGCGTCGCCAGCAATTCCCGTCGCCGCGTCGCCGACGGCGTCTGGGAGCAGGGTGACACGCTGTTCGTTTCGGTCAACTGCTGGGGCCGGCTGGTCTCGGGCACCGCGGCGTCGCTGGTCAAGGGCGATCCCGTGATCGTCGTGGGCAACGTCTACACCAGTGAGTACACCGACCGCGACGACATCAAGCGGACGTCGATCGAGATGCGGGCGACGTCGGTGGGCCCGGATCTGGCGCGGTGCATCGCGAAGATCGACCGGAGCAGGAAGCAGACCGAGCAGTCGTCGTCCGAGCTATCGGGCGACGGGCCCGACGACGTGGAGGACGCCGCCGAGGGCCTGCCACCGGCCGCCTAGCGTCCGAGTGCCGCGCCTAGGATGGTTCCCGAGCATTACCCGGGGAGACGAAAGGCAACGGCAACGGCATGGCCGAATTCATCTACACGATGCGGAAGGTCCGCAAGGCGCACGGCGACAAGGTCATCCTCGACGACGTCACGCTGAACTTCCTTCCAGGCGCGAAGATCGGCGTGGTCGGGCCCAACGGTGCCGGCAAGTCGAGCGTCTTGCGGATCATGGCCGGCATGGACCAGGCGAACAACGGAGATGCGTACCTGCAGCCCGGCGCCACCGTCGGCATCCTCATGCAGGAGCCGGAACTCGACGAGGACAAGACCGTCCGCGAGAACGTCGAGTCCGGCGTGGCGATCAAGGGAAAGCTGAACCGGTACAACGAGGTGGCCGAGCTGATGGCCACCGACTACACCGACGAACTCATGGAGGAGATGGGCGTCCTCCAGGAGGAGTTGGACGCCGCCGACGCCTGGGACATCGACTCCCAGCTCGAACAGGCCATGGACGCACTGCGCTGCCCGCCGCCCGACGAGCCGGTCAACCACCTGTCCGGCGGCGAGCGTCGCCGCGTCGCGCTGTGCCGCCTGCTGCTGTCGAAGCCGGACCTGTTGCTGCTCGACGAGCCCACCAACCACCTCGACGCCGAGAGCGTGATGTGGCTCGAGCAGCATCTCGCCGACTACAAGGGCGCCATCCTCGCCGTCACCCACGATCGGTACTTCCTGGACAACGTCGCCGAGTGGATCCTCGAACTCGACCGTGGCCGGGCCTATCCCTACGAGGGCAACTACTCCACCTACCTGGAGAAGAAGGCCGAGCGCATCGCGGTGCAGGGCCGCAAGGATGCCAAGCTGCACAAGCGCCTCACCGAGGAACTGGCGTGGGTGCGGTCGGGGGCCAAGGCCCGCCAGGCCAAGAACAAGGCGCGTCTCGGACGGTACGACGAGATGGTCGCCGAAGCCGAGAAGACGCGGAAGCTCGACTTCGAGGAGATCCAGATCCCGACCGGCCCGCGCCTGGGCAGCGTCGTGGTCGAGGTCAGCCACCTCGACAAGGGCTTCGAGGGTCGCACGCTGATCAAGGACCTGTCGTTCACGCTGCCCCGCAACGGCATCGTCGGCGTCATCGGTCCGAACGGCGTCGGCAAGACCACGCTGTTCAAGACGATCGTCGGCCTGGAGAGCGCCGACAGCGGCGAGGTGAAGGTCGGCGAGACGGTCAAGCTGAGCTACGTCGACCAGAACCGTGGCGGCATCGACCCGAAGAAGAACGTGTGGCAGGTCGTGTCCGACGGCCTCGACTACATCGAGGTCGGACAGAACGAGATCCCGTCGCGCGCCTACGTGTCGGCGTTCGGCTTCAAGGGACCCGATCAGCAGAAGCCTGCAGGCGTGCTGTCCGGCGGTGAGCGCAACCGCCTGAACCTGGCGCTGACGCTGAAGGAGGGCGGCAACCTCATCCTCCTCGACGAGCCCACCAACGACCTCGACGTCGAGACGCTGAGCTCGCTGGAGAACGCGCTGGAGCAGTTCCCCGGCTGCGCCGTCGTCATCTCGCACGACCGGTGGTTCCTGGACCGCACCTGCACGCACATCCTGGCGTGGGAGGGCGACGACACCAACGAGGCCAAGTGGTTCTGGTTCGAGGGCAACTTCGGTGCCTACGAGGAGAACAAGGTGGAACGACTCGGTATCGATGCGGCCCGTCCGCACCGGGTGACACACCGGCGCCTGACTCGGGATTGATCCGGCGGGGCAGTCCACGCAAGCGTGGCTCCAGCGCAGCGACCCGGGGGAGGATTCATCCGGCGGGGCGGGAGCGCAGCGACCCGGGGGGCGATAGTGTCGCCTGTGCGTGTCCCGATGCCGCGGTCCGCCATGAGGGGCCGTCGGCGTCGGCCAACGACGGACGACGCGCAGGCGGGAGCGGATCGGAATGACGGACGGCGGCAGGGACTTCGACGGCTCGGGTGAGGCGACGACGGTGCTGAAGAAGGATCCGGTCACCAGCCTCGCGCGGGCATATCTGCAGACCCATCAGGGCCCGCACGGCGACGCGCCCGCTGCCGACTCCGCGGTGACCGCGCCCATCACCCTGACGGCCGGCGGGGGGCTGGTTACCCCGGCCCTGCTGGCCGCACACAGCAAGGTGGGCCGTCAGCGGGCGGCCGGTGAGACCAACGTCGCCGTCTACGCCTCGGGCGACCAGTCGGGCATCGGCCCGGCGATGCAGATCGTCACCGACCACAGCGCCATGCTGATGGACTCGGTGACGGTGCTGCTGCACCGCCTGGGCGTGGCGTACCTCGCGATCATGAACCCCGTGTTCCGGGTTCGCCGCAGCGCGAGTGGCGAAATGCTCGACATGTGGCCCGCCGCCGACCCCGACGCACCGCGCGACGGCGTCGAGGAGTCGTGGATCCACGTTCAGCTCTCACCGTCGGCCGACGCCGCCACGGTGACCGAGGCCGCCACCCTCCTGCCCAACGTGCTGGCCGACGCGCGGCAGGTCGCGATCGACTCGGGTGGTCTGAACGCCACCCTCGTCGGGCTGGCGAACGCCCTCGACTCCGACATCGCGGGCAGTTTCTCCGCCTACGACAGGCGCGACGTGGCGGCGTTGCTCCGATGGCTCGCCGCGGGGCACTTCGTGCTACTCGGCTACCAGCGCTGCGCGGTGCGCGACGGCCAGGCGTCCGTCGAGCCCGCGAGCCGGCTCGGCGTCCTACGGCTGCGCACCGACGTGCTGCCTCAACTCACCGGCGAGGACGACCTCCTGGTCCTCGCGCAGGCGACGATGCCGAGCTTCCTGCGCTACGGCGCCTACCCCTACATCGTCGTGGTGCGCGAGAACGCACCCGGCGGGCAGACGATCGAGCACCGCTTCGTCGGTCTGTTCACCGTCGCCGCGATGAACGCGAACGTGCTCGAGATCCCGCTCATCTCGCGTCGGGTCAACGAGGCGCTCGCGTTGTCGCACGGCGACCCGAGCCACCCCGGGCAGCTGATGCTCGACATCATCCAGACCGTCCCGCGCTCGGAGCTGTTCTCGCTGAGCGCACGGCAGCTCCTCGACATGGCGAAGGCGGTCGTCGATCTCGGCTCCCGGCGTCGCGCGCTGCTGTTCATGCGCGGTGACAAGCTCGCCCACTTCGTGTCGTGCCTGGTGTACCTGCCGCGCGACCGGTACACCACCGCGGTGCGCCTCGAGATGCAGGACATCCTGGTCCGCGAACTCGGCGGACTGTCGCTGGAGTACACCGCGCGCGTCAGCGAATCCCCTTGGGCTCTGGTGCACTTCACCGTCAAGCTGCCCGACGGCACCAGCCCCGAGAGCGTCGACGTCTCCCAGGAGAACCAGGACCGCATCCAGGGTCTGCTGACCGAGGCCGCCCGCACCTGGGGGGACAGGCTGATCGGTGCGGTCAAGGACGGCATCATCGATCACCGCCACGCCGCGCACTACGCCGCCGCGTTCCCCGAGGTCTACAAGCAAGCGTTCAGCCCGGTCGACGCGATCGCCGACATCGAGATCGTCGAACAGTTGCGTGACGAGTCGGTGAAGCTGGTCTTCACCGAGGGCAGCGAGGATCACGCCGCGCAGCTGACGTGGTACCTGGGCGGCAGGTCGGCGTCGTTGAGCGAGCTGCTGCCGATGCTGCAATCGATGGGCGTCGTCGTGCTCGAGGAGCGGCCGTTCACGGTCACCCGCGCCGACGGCCTGCCGGTGTGGATCTACCAGTTCAAGATCTCTGTGCACCCGTCCATTCGGGAGGAGGCCGACGCCGATGCCCGCGCGGCCACCGCGACGCGCTTCGCCGATGCGGTCACCGCGATCTGGCAGGGCAGAAGCGAGATCGACAGGTTCAACGAGCTGGTCATGCGGGCGGGCCTGACCTGGCAGCAGGTCGCGATCCTCCGGGCGTACGCGAAGTACCTGCGGCAGGCCGGTTTTCCGTACAGTCAGTCGCACATCGAGACGGTCCTCAACGGCAACGCGAAGACCTCGGCGGCGCTGGTGCGACTCTTCGAGGCCCTGTTCGATCCCACGGAGTCGGACACCCGGCCCGATGCGCAGGCCGCGGCCGCCGCCGTCGCCGCCGACATCGAGGCGCTGGTCAGCCTGGATACCGACCGGGTGTTGCGGGCGTTCGCGTCGATGATCCAGGCCACGTTGCGGACCAATTACTTCGTCACCCGCGCGGGGTCCGCCCGCGAGCAGAACGTGCTGTCGGTGAAGCTGAACCCCGGTCTGATCGACGAACTCCCGCTGCCGCGACCGAAGTACGAGATCTTCGTGTACTCGCCGCGGGTCGAGGGCGTGCACCTGCGGTTCGGCAACGTCGCGCGCGGCGGACTGCGGTGGTCGGACCGTCGCGAGGACTTCCGTACCGAGATCCTCGGTCTGGTCAAGGCGCAGGCCGTGAAGAACGCCGTCATCGTGCCCGTCGGCGCGAAGGGCGGGTTCGTCCTCAAGGATCCGCCGCTGCCGACCGGTGACGCCGGCACCGACCGCGACGCCCAACGCGCCGAGGGCGTCGCCTGCTATCGGCTGTTCATCAGCGGATTGCTCGACGTCACCGACAACGTCGACACGGCGACGGGGAACGTCGTCTCCCCAGACGGCGTGGTCCGGCGCGACGGCGACGACGCCTATCTGGTGGTCGCCGCCGACAAGGGCACCGCGACCTTCTCCGACATCGCCAACGACGTCGCCAAGTCCTACGGCTTCTGGCTCGGTGACGCGTTCGCCTCCGGCGGATCCGTGGGCTACGACCACAAGGCGATGGGCATCACCGCCAAGGGTGCCTGGGAATCGGTCAAGAGGCACTTCCGCGAGATGGGCGTCGACACGCAGACGCAGGACTTCACGGTCGTCGGCGTCGGCGACATGAGCGGCGACGTCTTCGGCAATGGCATGTTGCTGTCCAAGCACATTCGGCTCGTCGCGGCGTTCGATCACCGGCACGTGTTCCTCGATCCGAACCCGGATGCGGCGAGTTCGTGGACGGAGCGCAGCCGCATGTTCGAGCTGCCGCGGTCCAGCTGGGACGACTACGACCGCTCCCTGATCAGCGAGGGCGGCGGCATCTACAGCCGTGAACAGAAGTCCATCCCGGTCAGCCCGCAGGTGCGTACGGCGCTCGGTCTCGGCGCCGACGTCGAGGAGATGACGCCACCCGCGCTGATGAAGGCGATCCTGCAGGCGCCCGTCGACCTGTTCTGGAACGGCGGCATCGGCACCTACGTGAAGGCCGAGACGGAATCCGACGCCGACGTCGGCGACCGCGCCAACGATCCGATACGCGTCAACGGGAATCAGTTGCGCGCGCACGTGATCGGCGAGGGTGGCAACCTGGGCGTCACCCAGCGGGGTCGCATCGAGTTCGACCTCGCCGGCGGCCATGTCAACACCGACGCGATGGACAACTCCGCGGGCGTCGACTGCTCCGACCACGAGGTGAACATCAAGATCCTCGTCGACGCACTGGTGACCGCGGGCAAGGTGAGTCCCGAGGAGCGCACCGAACTGCTGATGTCGATGACCGACGAGGTCGGACATCTGGTGCTGGCGGACAACGCGTCCCAGAACGACCTGATGGGCACGAGCCGCGCGAACTCCGTCAGCCTGCTCTCGGTGCATGCGCGTCAGATCAAGGAGCTGGTCGCCACGACGGGACTGAACCGCGAGCTGGAGGCGCTGCCTGCGGAGAAGGAGATCAGGCGTCGCGCCGAACTGGGCCTCGGCCTCACCTCACCGGAGATCGCCACGCTGATGGCGCACGTGAAGTTGGCGCTCAAGGACGAGCTGCTCGCCACCGACCTGCCGGACCAGGAGGTGTTCGCGGCACGGCTGCCCGACTACTTCCCGGCGCAGCTGCGCGGCCGGTTCACTTCCGACATCAGGTCCCACCAGCTGCGTCGAGAGATCGTCACCACCATGTTGGTCAACGATCTCGTCGACACCAGTGGCGTCAGCTACGCCTACCGCATCAGCGAGGACACCGGCGTCGGACCGGTCGACGCCGTGCGCAGCTACGTGGCGACCGACGAGATCTTCCGCGTCGGTGAGGTGTGGCAGCAGATCCGGGCCGCCGGGGCGGCGGGGGTGCCCGTCGCCGTGACCGACCGCATGACGTTGGACCTGCGCAGGCTCATCGACCGGGCCGGACGCTGGCTGTTGAACTACCGGCCGCAGCCGCTCGCGGTGGGTGCCGAGGTCAACCGCTTCGCCGCGAAGGTCGCCGAACTGACGCCGCGAATGTCGGAGTGGCTGCGCGGCGACGACCGGGACATCGTCGTCACGCAGACCCGGGAGCTGACCGACAAGGGCGTGGCCGAGGATCTGGCGCGGATGGTGGCGACGGGCCTCTACCAGTACAGCCTGCTCGACGTGATCGACATCGCGGACATCAAGGACCGCGACGCCGCGGAGGTCGCCGACACCTACTTCGCGCTGATGGACCACCTCGGCACCGACGGGCTGTTGACGGCGGTCTCCGGACTCGCACGCGACGATCGCTGGCATTCGCTGGCGCGGTTGGCGATTCGTGACGACATCTACGGCTCGATCCGGGCGCTGTGCCTCGACGTGCTGGCCGTGGGCGAGCCCGACGAGACCGGTGAGCAGAAGATCGAGGAGTGGGAGCTGACCAACAGCTCGCGCGTCGCCCGTGCGCGGCGCACCCTCACCGAGATCTACGGCGACGGCGAGAAGGACCTCGCCACCCTGTCGGTGGCGGCGCGGCAGATCCGCAGCATGACGAGAACCAGTGGGACGGGCAGTCATTCGTGACCGGTGAGCGCTACGTGTCGCCGGTGCCGATCCGGTGGTCCGACATCGACATGTATCAGCACGTCAACCACGCGACGATGGTGACGATCCTCGAAGAGGCGCGGGTGCCGTTCCTGTCGACGCCGTTCGCCGACGACTTCGTCACCACCGGCCTGCTGATCGCCGACGTGCACGTCGCCTACAAGGGCCAGCTGCGTCTGGGTGATTCGCCGCTGCAGGTGACGATCTGGGTGCAGCGGCTCCGTGCGGTCGACTTCACGCTGGGCTACGAGGTGCGGTCCGTGCTCGCCGATCCCGACTCGAAGCCGGCCATCATCGCCGACACCCAGCTCGCGGCGTTCGACATCGAGGAGCAGAAGCTGGTGCGACTGGCGCCGCATCATCGGGAGTACCTCCAGCGTTTTCAGCGATGAGCGCTTGCGTGAAGAGCAGAGGGCGGCGATGAGCGCTTGCGTGAAGAGCAGAGGGTTGCGATGAGCACGCATGGCGAGCGCGGGCTGTGGCTCGCCGACCCCTCACACCGAGAGGATATGACGACCTTCGTAGACCGCGCGCTGCGGTTGGACGAGTCGGCGGTCATCCGGCTGCGTGAACGTCAGGGCGGTCAGGTCGTGGCCTGGGTGGCAACGGGTTTCGACGTGCTGGCCAGTCGCGTGGTGTCGGGTCGGGTGCGTCCTGCGGACCTGTCGGCCGGAGCGGACGCGCTGTCGGTGGCGTTGCCGCGGATGGACCTGACGGGTTTCGTCGAACCGGGCTTCGCGATGGACTCGGCGTGGCGCGGTGCGTTGCCGCCAGACGGTGGGTTCGTCCACCTCGACGACGTGCCGGCCCGCGCCGTGCTCGACCTCGCCCAGCGTGGCGTGGCTCTGTCCAAGGAGCACGGGAGTGCCCACGGTCCGCCGGCCTCGCTGCTGGATCAGGAGGTGCTCGCGGTGAGCGCCGGAGACGAGTCGGTGGGAGTGCCGATGCGATGCGTATTCGCCCTCACCGCAATGGGTTTCCTCCCGCAGACGTCCACTCGGACCGACGACTTCACGCCCGAGTCAGTGGCCGCCGACGAAGTGGTGCGGGTCCGTGCGTTACCGGCCTGGTTGCGCGTCGACGCCCGCTTCGGCAGCGTGTACCGCCGTCGCGGCTCGGCCAGTCTCGCGATCTCGGCACGCTGAGTAGCGTCGACCGCTCCTCGACGCGCCGAATTCGCGGAGGAGTCAGCGAATCCAGGCAGCGGCGTTCGGCGGGAGATCGCCGCCGACAAGTGGAGCGCTGGTGATCAGCACGTCCTCGTCCGACAGCGGGACGGGATGGTCGGTCGCGTTCAGCAGGCACGTGACCCCGTCGGTGCCCTGGAACGCGAGCACCCCCGTCGGCACCGCCAGCCACTCGACGCCGGCCCCCAGGTCGCCCCGCGAGTGCCGGATCTCGATGGCGGTGCGGAACAACTCGAGTGTCGACCCCGCCACGCCGTCCTGCGCCTCGACCGTCAACGACGACCAGTCGGGCGGCATGGGAAGCCACGTGTCGGCCGACGACGAGAACCCGTAGGGCGGTTCGTCTCCGGACCACGGCATCGGTACACGGCAGCCGTCGCGGCCGCGCTGGGTGCGGCCCGACCGTTCCCACGTCGGGTCCTGCAGCACCTCGTCGGGGAGGTCGACGTTGGGCAGCCCCAACTCCTCGCCGTTGTAGACGAACACCGCGCCCGGCAGCGCCAGCATCACCAACGCCATGGCGCGGGCACGAGCCAACCCGACCGCGCCGCCGCCGTACCGCGTGACCTCGCGTTCCACGTCGTGGTTCGACAGCGTCCACGTGGGGGGCGACCCGGCGAGATCGGCTGCGGCCAATGAGTTCTCGATGGCCTCCCGCACCTGCGCGGCGTCGAAGTCGGCGCGTACCAGGCGGAAGTTGAAGCCGAGATGCAGTTCGTCTGGCCGCAGGTACTTCGCGAAGTCCTCGTTGTCGAACACCCAGATCTCGCCGATCGTCACGGCGTCCGGGTGGTCGTTCACGACCGTCCGTATGCCGCGGTGGATGGCGTGGACGCCGTCGTTGTTGAACCGCGGATCGTCGGCGTCGTGGGTGAGCATCTCGGCGTCGGGGCGCGGCATGTCGGGCAGTCCCGGCGGCTTCGCCATTCCGTGCGCCACGTCGATGCGGAACCCGTCGATGCCGCGCTCCAGCCAGAACCTCAGCGTCTTCTCGAGGTCCTCGAACGCCTCGGGGTTGTCCCAGTTCAGGTCGGGCTGCTCGGGATCGAAGATGTGCAGGTACCACTGGCCGGGGTTGCCGTCGGGCTCGACGACCCGGGTCCACGCCGGACCGCCGAAGATCGACACCCAGTTGTTGGGCGGGTGCAGGCCGTCCGGGCCCTGGCCGTCGCGGAAGACGTAGCGCTCCCGCTGATTGCCGCCCGGTCCGGTGGCGAGCGCTGCCTGGAACCACGGGTGTGCCGAGCTGGTGTGGTTGGGCACCAGATCCATCGTCACCTTGATGTCTCGCGCGTGGGCTGCCTCGACCAGTCGGTCGAGCGCCTCGAGACCACCGAACAGTGGGTCGACGTCACGCGGATCGGCGACGTCGTAGCCGTGATCGGCCATGGGGGACACCATGACGGGGTTGAGCCACAGCGCGTCGACCCCGAGTCGGGCGAGGTAGTCGAGGCCCTCGGTCACGCCGTCGAGATCACCGACGCCGTCGCCGTCGCTGTCGCGGAACGAACGCGGGTAGGCCTGATAGAAGACGGCGCGGGACCACCACGCCTGACGGGACTCGGTCACGCCAACCCATCCTGCCGCAGATCAGAACGACGAGTTGACCATCGACTGCGCGGCCATCTCCAGATAGTCGAGCAGCGCCTGCCGGTGGGCGTCGTCGAGTGTCCTCGAATCGATCTCGGCGACGGCGGTGTGCATGCAGCGCAGCCAGGCGTCGCGCTCCAGGAAGCCGATCTGGAACGGCGCGTGACGCATGCGCAGCCGGGGATGACCGCGCTGGTCGGAGTAGGTACGCGGACCGCCCCAGTACTGCTCGAGGAACATCCGCAACCGGACCTCGGCGCCGTCGAGGTCGTCCTCGGGGTAGAGCGGGCGCAGGATCTCGTCGTCGCGCACCAGCTCGTAGAACCGCCCCACGATGGTGCGGAACGTGTCGGCCCCGCCGACCGCGTCGTAGAACGACTCAGGTTCCTCTGTCACGACGTCCATTGTCCTTGCCGGGGGACGGCGCCGTCGAATCCGTCCGCGTCACGAGCTGTTCACCGAACTGACCTGCGAACACGTCGAGAATTGTCGTGCAGTCCGCACCGATCCGTGGTGGACTGTCTCCTCGGAGGGCGTATGTCGCAGCGTGGAAGAGTTCGCGGCCACCGGCACCATGGGACCGCGGCCAGCTCGTCTGGAATGTTGCCTGCCCCCGACCAGCCTCGAACACTGCACGCGGCCGCGGAGCCTCGCGTCGTCGGCAAGGAGGCGTCCATCTGGGGACGCCGGCGGGTGCTGCTGCTCAACTCGACCTACGAACCGCTGACCGCGCTGCCGATGCGGCGCGCGGTCATCATGCTGATGTGCGGCAAGGCGGACGTCGTGCACGACGACCCGTCGGGTCCGGTCATCCACTCCGCCACCCGCACGATCACCGTGCCGTCGGTGATCCGGCTGCGCACGTTCGTCCGCGTGCCGTACCGGGCGCGGGTGCCGATGACGCGCGCCGCGCTGATGCACCGTGACCGCTTCCGCTGCGCGTACTGCGGCAACAAGGCCGACACCGTCGACCACGTCGTACCGCGGAGCAGGGGAGGAGACCACTCCTGGGAGAACTGCGTCGCAGCGTGCGCGCAGTGCAATCACCGCAAGGCCGACCATCTGCTGTCGGATCTCGGCTGGACTCTGCGATCGGCGCCGCTGCCGCCCAAGGGGCAGCACTGGCGGCTGCTGTCCACCGTCAAGGATCTGGATCCCGCGTGGATGCGCTACCTCGGCGAAGGCGCGGCGTGACGGCAAGCCGTTCGCGCACACCGCGTCGAAGGCCTGCTGATAGATTCTGCTCGTGAGCGAAGTCGCTGTGGCCCATTCCCTCATGGGCGGAATCCCGTTGCTGGTGGCATTGATCCTCGTGGCGCTCATCTATCGCCGCAAGGGGCCGCATCCCGCGACCTACGAGCTGTCCCAGGAGTGGACGCACGCCCCGATCCTCTGGGCGGCCGAAGAACCCGCGGACCACGGTCACGCCGACCATGGTTCGCACTCGATCGTGGGAGGTGGCGCAAGTGGCCGGTGGTGAGATCGTCAAGACGTCCGACAATGCGGTACTGCCCTACGGCGCCGCGCAGACGCTCAGCGGACGGATCTCCGCGGTCACCGAGCCCGGCGAGTTGTCGGTGCACTACCCGTTCCCGATCAAGGACCTGGTGACGCTCGACGACGCGCTCAAGTACGGATCACGCGCGGCCAGGGCCCGGTTCGCCGTCTACCTCGGTGACCTGGGCGCCGACTCCGCCGCCACGGCGCGCGACATCCTCTCCCGGGTGGCGACGCCGGAGAACGCGGTGCTGCTGGCCGTCTCGCCGAACGAGAAGGCCATCGAGGTCGTCTACGGCTCGGAGGTCAGGGGCCGCGGCATCGAAGAGGCGGCACCCCTCGGTGTCTCCGCCGCCGCGGCGTCGTTCAAGGAGGGCAACCTCATCGACGGCTTGATCAGCGCCGTGCGCGTGCTGTCGGCGGGCGTCTCGCCCCGCTAGATCTGCTCCCCGCGAGCGTGCTTCCCGCGAGCGGGTTGCCCCGCGAGCGTGCGTGTCTGCGGCCGACACGCCGCACCGGACCCTGATTTCGCGCACGCTCGCGAGAGCCGCACCGGCCTCGGAAACGACGAAGGCCGGTGATCCCCGTGGGATCACCGGCCTGAAAGATCTATCTACTGCTCGGCGTCGTGCCTCTGCGCGATGGCGATGAGTTCTTCGCGCACCGTCGACTGCGGCAGGGAATTGATGCGTGCGTACAGGCGGCGCCGATTCATGGCGCGCGTGAAGTCCGCGCGGTACTTCGAGATGGACATGCCTACTCCTACGTTGTGCCCCGGGTCACAGGGCTGTGGTTGCTGTGCGCCCGCCGACATGAGGATCGCCCAGTCGGCGGGCTCCTCAATGGTCCGTGTTAACGGCGTGTAAATCAACTTCTGACGTGTGAGTTCAGACTCATCGGACGGCGGTCGTCGCATCAGCGATCGGCGGTCAAGCCCAATTGGCGGCGGTGGTCAGGAGGTGGCTACGCGTTTGCTAATTATTCGCCTGACGGCTGACCGGCCGACACCTGGGCCAGTATCGCCGCGCGAATCCGGACGTAGCGTTCGAGGAAGGCGCGCTCGTCGAGGCGCTTGCGGCGCAGCCAGCCGGTCACCTCGTCGTTGCACTTGCTGGCGTTGCATGGCCCACAGGCCGGGACGACGTTGTCGACGGTGTAGCGGCCGCCGCGCGAGATCGCCATCACGCAGTCGCGCTGTAGCGGCCGCCCCGTCACCCCGCAGTAGGCGCAGCCGTCGTCCCAGGCCGTCTTGATCGTCAGCCATTCGACCGGCGTCAGGTCGTTGACGACGGCCGCGACCCGGCGCGTGCGTCTGCGCGCCGCTCGCGCCCGTCGACTGTTGGTTGCCGCCACCCGGCCATCATGGTGCGCGAGCGTGCGCGAACTCGGGTTCGGCTGCGGCGTGTCGCCTGCAGACACGCACGCTCGCCGAAAGAGCCCCACGCCGGCAGCGCGCTCGCCGAAGGACCCCAGGGCTACGCGGTGTCGAACTCCCGCGCTCGCAGCGACCGCTCGACACCGGCGCGACCCTCGAGGACCAGGCGGCGCAGCGCGGGCGGCACGTCGTCGGCGGCGAGGAACGCATCGGCGGCGTCCAGACCCGACTGGCTGATGTCCCACGATGGGTACAGCCCGATCACGACGGTCTGCGCGACCTCGCTGGAACGGCGCTGCCACACGCCACTGATCGACTCGAAGTACTTGGCCGAGAACGGCGCGAGCACCTCACCCTGTCCCGGCCGGGCGAAGCCGCCCACGATCGCGCGGGTGGTGATGTTGGCGAGGGTGTCGTCCTCGACGACCTGCTGCCACGCAGCCTCCTTGACGGCGGGCTGCGGGCCGCCGCGGCCGCGGCGGCGTTGCGCCTACCCGCCGCGGTCGGATCCTGCTCGGCCTCCGCGTCGAGGAACGGCGTGTCCGTGCCGTCGGCGTCGACGTCACCGCTCGCAGCCAACGCGGTCACGATCCGCCAGCGCAGGTCGGTGTCGATCACCAGGCCGGTCAGGTTGACCGCCGCGGGCTCGTTGTCGAGCAGCGTCGACAGCACGGCGACGTGGTTGCGCGAGAGCGCCGAGGTGCACAGCGCGTTGACGAACGCCAGCTGGTGGTCCGATCCCGGCGCCGACTCGCGGGCCAGGTCGAGCAGCCGGTCGCCGAATGCCGGCCAGCCGTTCTCGGCGGCCCACTCCGGGTCGGCGTAGGACCCGAGCGCAGTCTGCGCCTGCAGCAGCAGGCGTTGCGCGACACCGACTTCGGTCTCGGCGTGCACGCCGGCCATGACGAGCGTCACGAAGTCGCGGGCCTTCAGTTCGGCGTCGCGGGTCATCTCCCACGCGGCCGACCAGGCCAGCGTGCGGGGGAGCGGGTCGGCGATGTCGGCGATGCGGTTGAGCACCGTGCTCAGTGATTCCGGATCGAGCCGCAGCGAGCAGTACGTCAGGTCCTCGTCGTTGACCAGGATGAACCTTCCGCGGGAAACTCCCTGCAGCGCAGGCACGTCGGTGCTCTCGCCCTCGACGTCGAGTTCCTCGCGGTGCACCCGGACGAGCTTGCCGTTGCCGTCGTCGTCGTAGATGCCCACCGCGAGCCGGTGCACGCGGGTCTCGCCCGCACCCGGTGCGGCACCGCTCTGAGCGACGGCGAATCGGGTGAACGACCCGTCGTCGGCCACGTCGAAGTCGGCGCGCAGTGTATTCAGGCCCGTGGTCTTCAGCCACTGCCGACCCCAGTGCGACAGGTCGCGGCCGGACGACTTCTCCAGCGCGCCGAGCAGATCGCTGAACGTGGCGTTGGCGAAGGCGTGGTCGCGGAAGTAGTCGCGCAGGCCCGCGAGAAACGCCTCGAGCCCCACATATGCCACCAACTGCTTGAGGACGCTGGCGCCCTTGGCGTAGGTGATGCCGTCGAAGTTGACCTCGACGGCGTGCAGGTCGGGGATGTCGGCGGCCACGGGGTGGGTCGAGGGCAACTGATCCTGCCGGTAGGCCCAGGACTTCTCGACGTTCGCGAACGTCGTCCACGCCTGGTCGTACTCGGTTGCCTCGGCCTGGCACAGCACCGACGCGAACGTCGCGAACGACTCGTTGAGCCACAGGTCGTCCCACCAGGTCATGGTGACCAGGTCGCCGAACCACATGTGAGCCATCTCGTGCAGCACCGTCTCGGCGCGCCGCTCGTAGCTGTAGCGCGTCACCTTGGACCGGAAGACATAGTCCTCGAGGAAGGTGACGGCGCCGGCGTTCTCCATGGCGCCGGCGTTGAACTCGGGCACGAAGAGCTGGTCGTACTTGCCGAAGGCGTAGGGAACGCCGAAGTTCCGGTGGTAGAAGCCGAAGCCCTGCTTCGTCTCGGTGAACAGCCGCTCGGCGTCCATGAACTGGCCCAGCGACGCACGGCAGAAGATGCCGAGTGGAATCTCGCCGTGCTCGTCGGCGTAGACGTCGTCCCATCGTGCGTACGGCCCGGCGATCAGGGCGACCAGGTAGGTGCTCATCCGCGGAGTGGTGACGAACTCGTGCACGCCGCCCTCGGCGCTCGCGGTGGCGCCGTTTGAGATGACCTGCCAGTGCGCCGGCGCGGTCACGCTCACGTCGAAGGTCGCCTTGAGGTCGGGCTGGTCGAAGCACGCGAACATCCGCTTGGCGTCGGCGGTCTCGAACTGCGAGTACAGGTACACCTCGTCGTCGACGGGGTCGACGAAGCGGTGCAGTCCCTCACCGGTGTTGGAGTAGAGGCAGTCCGCGTCGACGACGACGACGTTGCGCTCGGCGAGGCCCACGAGGGGGATTCCGGTCGACTCGTCGTAGCCCGACACGTCGACGTCGACGCCGTTGAGCGTCGCGCCGCGGATGGCGTCGGCGGCGATGTCGATGACGGTGTCCGAGCCGGCGAGGGCGCCGAACTCGACGGTGGTGGTGGACCGGAAGGTGCGGTCGCTCGGGGCGCCCGAGCCGTTGGTCAGGTCCAGGACGATGCGGTAGTTATCGACGGTGACGAGGGCGGCGCGCTCGGCGGCCTGGTCACGGGTCAGGTTGGGGAGTGCCACGCGTCCAACCTAGTGGTCGACGTGTCAGCGCGCTCCCGACATCAGGCCGGTCAAACCGCCCAGTCCGGTCAAACCGTTGAGTCCGGCCAACGCACCGATCCCCTGCAGCCCGCTCACCTGGTTCAGTACGGACCCGTCGCTGATCGAGGAGATCATCTGCGGGCAGTACATCGAGATGGCGATGCCGGTGAAGAAGGACGCCATCGCCGGCGAGATGCCGCCGTCGTTGCCGCCGCGGATGGTCTGGGCGACGCTCGCGAAGTTCTTGCCCGGCTCGACGAGCATCGGGCAGACCGACTTCCCGAGTTCGGTGGTCAGCGCGGGGTCGCCGAACCCGACGCCGGAACTGGTCAGTGCGGTCAGGAACGACGGGTCGATCGGGTCGGCGTGGGCGGGCGCAGCGAGGACCGGCGCGGCTGCCAGGGCGGCGACGGCGGCAGCCGTGCGGAGGGAGATCGTATTCACGTGCGTAACACTGGTTGCCTCCCGTCACGGAAGCGACACGTTCCGGTACCGGTTCGCCACCCATGTCCGAGCCCGGTTCGCCGATCGGCCGACGTGTTGTAGGTCGGGCCGCTGGGAACACACCAGCCGTTCGGGCAGTTGTGCCCGGGAGGCCCGCCGGTGGCGGGCGCACGTCGTCGAGAGGATCTGGTCCACATGGCCGAGAAGAAGGACGTCGCAGGCTTCTGGTTCGACCCGCTGTGCCCGTGGTGCTGGATCACGTCGCGGTGGATCCTCGAGGTGGAGAAGGTGCGCGACATCGAGGTCCAGTGGCACGTCATGAGCCTCGCGGTGCTCAACGAGGGCAGGGACCTGCCCGAGGAGTACCAGGAGATGATGAAGAAGGCGTGGGGCCCGGTCCGCGTGGCGATCGCCGCCGAGCATGCCCACGGCAAGGAGGTCCTCGCGCCGCTCTACACCGCCATGGGCACGTTGATCCACGACGAGGGCAACAAGGACTTCGACGACGTCATCGTGAAGGCGCTCGATCGAGCCGGCCTACCGGCCGATCTGGCCGAGGCCGCGACGTCGGACGCCTACGACGAGGCGCTCCGCACGAGCCACCACGCGGGCATGGACGCGGTCGGCGACGACGTCGGCACCCCGACGATCCACGTGAACGGCGTCGCGTTCTTCGGTCCGGTGCTCTCCCGGATCCCGCGCGGTGAAGAGGCGGGGAAGCTGTGGGACGCGTCGGTCATCTTCGCGGCCTATCCGCACTTCTGGGAACTGAAGCGCTCCCGCACCGAATCGCCCGAATTCGACTGAGCCGACCTCACTCGACCGTGAACACGATCGAGTGCCAGCCGGTCGACCCGTCCGGCACCGGACCCGGGTTGATCAGCCGGAGACGTTCCTCGACCTGCATGACCCCGCTGCCGTCGACGGCGCGGCACGCCACGGTGTGCTGCCCCGACGGCAGCGAGGTGGTGAGCCGGAACATCCGCCACGTGAACGGATTGACCTCGGTGGCGAGTTCGGCGGGCTGCCAGTCGCCCTTGTCGATCCGGACCTCCACCCGGCTGATCCCGCGGCCCTGTGCCCAGGCGGTGCCGGCGATCGTGACGTCGCCGCCGGGCACCTGCTGGAACGACTTCGGAGCGTCGATGCGCGACGAGATCTTGATGGGCACCACTCCGGGCGGCTGACCGTCCCAGCCGCGTTCCACCCAGTAGGGAATGACGTCGTAGGTCGCCAGTTCGAGTTCGGTCAGCCACTTGGTCGCCGACACGTAGCCGTACAGGCCGGGCACCACGGTGCGCATCGGGAACCCGTGCTCGGGTGGCAGCGCCCGACGGTCCATGCCGATCGCGAGCATCGCCTCGTCGCCCGCCGCCCGCAGCATGTCCAGGGGAGTGCCGATGGTGAAGCCGTCGACGGAGTGCCCGACGAGCTGCTGTGCGCCATCGGCGATCCCCGCCCGCTCGAGGAGCGCCAGCAGGGGGACGCCGATGAAGTTCGTGGTCGAGACGTAGGGGCCGCCGACCTCGTTCGACACGCACGTCATCGTGATGGTCTTCTCGACCAGAGGCATGGACCGGATGTCGTCGAAGGTCAGCTCGAGGGGTTCGTTCACCAGTCCGGTGATCCGCAGGGTGGCGTCCTCGGCACGCAGCTGCGGCACCGCGAGGTTGACGTCGATCCGGTAGAAGTCGGCGATCGGCGTCAAGAACGGCGGTGTGCCGGACTCGGGGAAGGCGGCGCCCGCGGGGATGGGTGGCGCGGGAGTCTCCGGCACCAGTTCGCCGACGGCGCGACGAGAGGCCGTGACGTCGATGCGTCGCGTCAGCACGAGACCGCCCGCTCCCGCGGCGGCCGCCCCCACCGAGGCCGCGAGCGCGCCCACCACGAAGCCGCGCCGGCCGACACCACCGCCGTCGACGTCGTCGCCAGCGTCGGAGCGGGGGCGTGCCAGCCGGTGCAGCACCCAGAAGACCCCGACGCCGGCGACCAGCGCCGCGACCGGTGACAGCAGTCCCAGTGCGCCGCTCGACTGCTCCCGGACGGCGAGGATCCCGACGATGCCGAGTGCTGCCACCGCGATCAGCCCGGGGATCACGCTGCGCCGTGCGAGCAGCCCGATGACGACCCCGATCAGGATCAGCGCCACGGTCATCCCGACGAGCAGCGCCAGCTTGTCGTTGGTGCCGAAGGTGCGGATCGCGAAGTCCTTGACCGGCGCGGGCGTCCGATCGATGAAGGCGTTGCCGACGGCGAGGAACGGGCTCGACGAGGGCAGCAGCAGCAGACCCGACACCAGGTGGCCGACGCCGAGGGCCACCACCACCGCGATCAGTCCGGTGAGGGCGGCACGGGTGAACGTCGGGCGCGCGGTCGTGGGCATGCGTGTCATTCGTCACCGCGCTCGCCCCGGATGCCGCGAGGACGTGACGAAACGCTGACGCGGCCGATCCGGCCGGTCACCCACCCGCCTTGAATCGACATCGACGGGAGCGGCGCGCCGCCCCGTCGGTAGGATGCGCGCATGCCGCTGGAGAACGGCGCACCGTTCGCCGGGTACACCGTGCGGCGCCTCTTGGGCCGCGGCGGGATGGGTGACGTCTACCTCGTCGAACATCCGCGCCTCCCTCGTCTGGACGCACTCAAGGTGCTGCGCGAGAACCCCGAGGTCAACGACGAGTACCGGGAACGCTTCAACCGCGAGGCGGAACTGGCGGCGACGCTCTGGCACCCGCACATCGTCGGCCTGCACGACCGCGGCGAGTTCCAGAGCCGACTGTGGATCTCGATGGACTACGTCGACGGAACCGATGCGGCCCGGCTGCAGCGTGACCGGTTTCCGCGCGGGGTGCCACTCGAATTCGTCACCTCCATCGTGGAGTCCGTCGCGTCCGCACTGGACTACGCCCATGGCCGCGGGCTGCTGCACCGAGACGTCAAGCCCGCGAACATCCTCATCGGCGAGGGCGGCGGAATCCGCCGAATCCTGTTGAGCGACTTCGGTATCGCTCGCATGATCGGTCACGTCAGCGGACTGACCGCAGCCAATACGACCGTGGGCACGGTGGCGTTCTCGGCGCCCGAGCAACTGATGAACGGGTTCATCGACGGTCGCGCCGACCAGTACTCCCTCGCCGCCACCGCGTTCCGGTTGTTGACGGGCACGTCGCCGTTCCGGGAGTCGAATCCGGTGGCCGTCATCAGCGCCCACCTGCAGGCGCCGCCGCCGCGGGTGGGGATGGTGCGGCCGGACCTCGCCCCGCTCGACGACGTGCTGATGAAGGCGATGGCCAAGAACCCCGACGACAGGTTCGCGACCAGCGGGCAGTTCGCGCAGGCCTTCGCCGAGCGCGCCGCCGCGATCCTCGGCATGGGGTCGGGTCGTCCTCCGGGCGCGCCTCCGCCGGTACAGGCGGTCCCACCCGTGGGATCGGTGAGCGGCCAGCTGGTATTCGCTCCCGCGCCGCGCCGGACCAGGAAGTGGCCGGCGATCGCCGCGGGCGTCGTGGTGGTGGCGCTGGTGGCCGCCGGCAGCGTCGTCGCACTGAACTCCGGTGAGGATGCGTCGACCGCCGCGTCGACCACGGCCCGGTCGTCGACCTCGCGCACCACGTCGAGCACCGCCGATGCGCCGCCCACGCTGTCCCCGCCCATCCTGGTGGGCACTCCGGGCAAGTACCAGACCATCGCCAACTATCTCGACTCGCGGAAGATCACGACGGAGTTCCAGCACCGCGGCGACGGCAACGCCCCGACGGTGACACTGCCGATACCGGAAGACAAGAGGTGGCACGACGGCGGCCTCGACACTCCGAACTTCGCCTACGAGATGCTGGTGTACAACCTCGACGCGCCCTTCGCCGGGCCGTACCCGCCGTTCGTCGTGTCGACCGTCCTGAAGTTGATCGGCAACGTGGACCCGCAGAGTCTGTTCCTGCGTGCCTCGGGCGACCTCAACAACCGGCCGGGTTTCGTGCCCGACAACCCCGGCCGCACGGGATACCTGTCCGGCCATCCCGAGTTCTCGCTCTCCGGCACGTGGGACCGGGACCCCGGAGTGCGCCAGATCCTGGGCCAGAAGATCGTGCTGTGCAAGTGGCGGCAGGGCTACTACCTCATCCAGATCGACTTCATCGCAGCGCCCGAGGACCGGGCCATCTTCGAGAGCGCAATGGCGGCGGTCGACGACCGGATCGTCATCATCGGACCGTGATGGCGGCAGGCGTGCGGTACGCGCCCGCCGTGCCGCAGGCACCGGTCAGCGGCCAAGTATCGTGACGGCCATGCGCGTCTACCTCGGTGCCGACCACGCCGGATTCGAACTCAAGCAGGCAATCGTCGAGCACCTCAGGGCCGGCGGCCACGACCCCGTCGACTGCGGCGCCTTCGCCTACGACGCCCAGGACGACTACCCGGCGTTCTGCATCGCCGCCGCCACGAGGACGGTCGCGGACCCCGGCAGCCTCGGCATCGTCGTCGGCGGCTCTGGCAACGGTGAGCAGATCGCGGCCAACAAGGTGCCCGGTGTCCGCTGCGCGCTCGGGTGGAGTGTCGAGACGGCACAACTCGCGCGCCAGCACAACAACGCCCAGGTGATCGGCATCGGCGGTCGCATGCACTCCACGGCGGACGCACTCGCGATCGTCGACGCGTTCCTGTCGGCCTCGTGGTCGGAGGAGCCCCGCCACCAGCGGCGCATCGACATCCTGGCCGACTACGAGAAGACGCACGTCGCGCCGCCGGTTCCCGGCACCCCGGCCTGACCCGTGCCCGAGGGCCATACGCTGCACCGCCTCGCGCGGCTGCACCAGAAGAGGTATGCGGGTGCACCGGTCGAGGTGACCAGTCCGCAGGGCAGGTTCGTCGAGGGGGCCGCATCGGTCAGCGGACGCGTCATGCGCCGCGCGAGTGCGTGGGGCAAGCACCTGTTCCACGACTACGAGGGCGGCCTCATCGTCCACGTCCACCTCGGGCTCTACGGGAAGTTCACCGAACGCCGCATCCCCATGCCCGCGCCGGTCGGACAGGTCCGGATGCGGATGGAGGGCGCCGAGTACGGCACCGACCTGCGCGGCCCGACGGCGTGCGAGGTACTGCACCGCGCCGAGGTCGACGAGATCATCGCGCGCCTCGGTCCCGATCCGCTGCGCCGCAGTCCCGACGTCGGCAAGGCGTGGTCACGGATCACGAAGTCCCGCAGGCCGATCGGCTCGTTGCTGATGGACCAGTCGGTGATCGCCGGGATCGGAAACGTCTACCGCAACGAGCTGCTGTACCGCCACCTCATCGATCCCCATCGCCCAGGCACGCACGTCGACGAAGCCGAGTTCTCCGAGGCGTGGACCGATCTGGTCGCACTGATGAAGGTGGGCGTGAGCCGCGGCAAGATCATCACCATCCGGAAGGCCGACGACAAGGGCCCCGCACCCAGCAGGGCCGGGCGTCAGCGGTCCTACGTCTACCGCCGGGCCGGCGATGCGTGCCGGATTTGCGGCGACACCATCCGCACCGAGGTCATGGAGGGCCGCAACCTCTTCTGGTGCCCCACCTGCCAGACCTGACCTCTTCTAGTATCATGCTATTCGCTCAACATGGACTCGACTCGTATGATTGTCTCTCTCATTTCAGCGGGAATTTCATGCACCCTTAGCAGCGAAGACAATTTGCGAGCGCTAACGGATTTTCCGCCGCTGTCCTGCAGGAGCTTATTCAAGGTGGACAACACGTCTTTACCGGGGGCGACTCGGAGTTTGTACTCAATATCTCCGCTCCAGTCAGATTCGAATTGCCTCCGGGTTCGGGTTGCGGTGCTTGAAGCATGTTCGCCGGTCGAACGAGATGCTTGAAGCTGTTTTGCCAGCAGCTGGCCATAAATCTCCTCTTTGAGCAGTTCGAGCGCCTGATCGAGGAGTCGATGGACAACGGAGTCCTCCAACGAGGTGGCGCGCGCGAGCGCGCTAGAGGATAGGAGGTAGTTTTCGATCTCGCTAGCGGACCAAATATGCGCGTAGACGTCGTTAGTTTTGAAATCAGCAACAATCTCAGCAACTTCTTCGTCACTCATGAAGTCTCGATCTAGAAGGACTGCCACGCGCACCGATGAATCGAGCAGAGTGGAGTTCAGAAATCCGAATGATTCTGCGAGTTTTCGCTTAGACGATCCCCCCATAGGCACTACGGTCAATCCGTCTTCGCGATAGAATCTATCCGCGCCCACCGTTTTAGCTATGTTGGATAGCAATTTCATGTCTTGCCCTTCGACGAAAAGAGCGGCTCTTGAGCGGAGGGCCTTTGCCAGTCTCAGATTGAAACCTGAACCGAGCGCATTATTCAGAGTTGAAAGTTCTGCGTCGTTAGTGATCCGCTTGGACGAACGCCGCGCTCGATCTAGAACAATCACTGATTCGCGGTTTGATTCTGCTAAGACCTCGGGTCCGTGAGTAGCAAGAATCACTTGTAACTGAGACTCATCCAAAATTTGCACCAGCCGGCGTTGGAGATCGGGGTGCAAGTAGACATCGGGTTCATCGATGATTATGGAGGACACGTCTTGATGTCTCCAGATGTGGTAGAGCAACTGCAACCATATTTGAAGTCCGTCACCGGCCCAGAATAATTCTTTCTCAACGCGGGACTTGGGTTCCGTATAAAAAAGATCTAGTTCTGGTGCGAGCGTGGATCGAAATAAATCCAGCGTGGCTATCTCTGGTGTGTGAGTAAGCGCAAATCTCTGAAATTCCATATACGCCGTGGGGTCATTTTCCTGAACGGCATAAAGTTGGTTCCGGAAATGACGACTGGCAAGTCTTGATCCTTGCCGCTTCCGCACGTACTCCGTGGACAGGATCTGCTCTCGGTGCTCCACGGGAGTAAGCGTCTGAATCACGCCAACGGACGGATAGTCCCTGCGGACGACTTTGATGTTAGGAGGCTGGGCGCCTGGAATGTGCTCGAGGTAGAAATACGCACCGTCTTCCAGTGGCCAGGAGACATATATAGCGGATTTGTTCTTGAAATGTATCTCTATTCGCGCCTCGACGTCGCGAAACTCGTAGGCAACGTTTTCATCGATAAATCCGGGGGCTGCCGAAGAAAGCCTGTAAGCGTGAATACTGCGGCGGCGAATTTTATCTTCAGCTACAAACTCTGTTTTCCGGAGTTTCGCATAGTTGATTAGTTGAGCGGCTAGCCGTAGCGCACCGATGGCAGTGCTCTTGCCGGCATTGTTGGGACCTACCAGAATTGACGTCTTCGACGCAAGTTTCAGGGAAAACTGTTCAAATCCCTTATAATTACGCATCTCAACACGTGAAATCAACTACAGCTTCCATTCTTAGAGTCTCGCGCACCTTGCCGTGCTTTGACTCAGGTTATTCGCCCGGTCGGACCCAGTCCCGGACCGCTCGGGCGTGTCGTGGTGCGAGTCCTTGTGGTCCCTTCACCGTCCAGCTTGTTGTCGAGAGGTACGGACATCAAAAACTAATTCTCCGCCCGACACGAGCGGTGCGGCCGGATTGACGAGAGAATCGGTCCGTGGAACTCATCCTGGTCGTCGTCGGCGCCATAGCGGTCACTGCCATCGCCCACCGGCGCGGGCTGGAACCCGCACTGATCATCGTGGTGATCGGCATCGCGGTGTCGTTCCTGCCGGGCTTCGAAGCACCCGAACTCGACTCGCACATCCTGCTGACGGTCGTGCTCCCGCCGCTGCTGTACTCGGCGGCGCTGAACTTCTCGTTCCCGACGTTCCTGCGCAACATCCGGCCGATCCTCGGGCTCGGCGTCGGTCTCGTCGTCATCAGCGCCTTCGTGGTGGCAGCCGTGTCGTCGTGGTTGGTGGTCGTGCCGCTGTCCTTCGCGACCGCCCTGGTGCTCGGCGCGATCGTGGCCCCGCCGGACGCCGTGACGGCCGTGGCGGTGGGCCGCAAGCTCGGGCTGCCCAAGCGGGTCATGGCGATCCTCACCGGTGAGAGTCTGATCAACGACGCGGCCGCGCTCACCTTGTTCTCGATCGCGGTGGCACAGGTGGCCGGCGGCCACACGTTCATCGAGAACCCGTTCCTGCTGTTCGGGTACAGCGCCGTCGTCGGCCCCATCGTCGGTGCGGTGCTCGGGTACGTCACGCTGTGGATCAGACGGCGCCTCGCGAACCCGGGCCTCGAGACGGTGCAGGGGCTGGTGGTGCCCTTCGGGGCGTTCATCGCCGCGGAGGAACTCCACGCCTCCGGCGTGCTGGCCGTCGTGGTCGCCGGCTTCGTCGTCGGCAACGGCACCCTGGGCGCGGGCTATCAGACCCGGTTGCAGGAACGCTACGTCTGGAACTCGGTCGACGTCCTGCTCGAGGCATTCGTGTTCGCCTACATCGGTCTGCACCTGCGGTTCGTCCTCGAGGACCTGCGAGAGGCCAACGACTCACTCGGCGAGGTGGCCGTCGCGTCGGCGATCGTGCTGCTGATCGTGCTGGTCATTCGCCCACTGTCGGTGTTCGCCATCTTCGGCCGCAACAAGCTGTTCCGGCACGTCGAGCAGCGGCTGAGCGTGCCGGTGCCCGACGGCGACGGCCGCAGATCGGCGGCCACCCGTCGCCGCGAACGCGTCCCCGGCAGATGGCGCGCGCGGGTCGACCGGCGGTCGCTGTCCTGGCAGGAGAACGTGGTGGTGTCGTGGACCGGCATGCGCGGGGTCGTGACGCTCGCCGCGGCCGCCGCGATCCCCGCGACCACCGTGACCGGTGAGCCGTTCCCCGAGCGGGCCACCATCCAAGCGATGGCCTTCGTCGTCAGCGTCGGCACCCTGCTGATCCAGGGCTGGACGCTCCCGCTGCTCATCCGCAAGCTCCGCCTGTCGCGGTTCTCCGACGACCACGCCGCCGACCGGGAGGAGGAACTCAAGGCCGAACGCGTGGTGCACGACGCGGCCGACGAGGTGCTCACCGAGTTCGGCGCCAACCCTCCGAGGGGCATGGACCCGGGGGTGCTCGCCGACATCCGCGCCGCGATCGCCCGGCAATCCCAGGACGCCGACGAGATGCCCGATCCCGAGGCGCCCACCAAGCGGGCGGAG
Source organism: Mycolicibacterium sediminis (assembly GCF_010731735.1). Lineage (GTDB taxonomy): Bacteria > Actinomycetota > Actinomycetes > Mycobacteriales > Mycobacteriaceae > Mycobacterium > Mycobacterium sediminis. Next base: position 5,145,641 of record NZ_AP022588.1, on the reverse strand, counting down.
GTGTTCTCCCGGCTCTACCGCGACGTCCTGCGCGCACAACGCGAGGCGCTGATCGTCGAGCGCGACGAAGGCCGCATCGAGGACGAGGCCGCACGCGCCATGCTCGAGCGATTGGACCTGCAGGAGGCAGGCGTGTCAGCGAGGCTGGAGAGCCGGTTCTGAGCGCACGGCCTCAGAAGCCGAAGTCGCCGCCACCGAAGTCGCCGCCACCCCAGCCGCCGCCGTCGCCGCCGCCGAGGTCGCCTCCGCCCCAACCGCCGCCGTCGCCGCCGGCGTCACCGCCGCCATCCCAACCGCCGCCGTCGGCGCCCGCGCCGTCGAGCTGACCCTGGTCCATGCCGTCCTGGAATCCCTCGCCGTAGCCGCCCTCGAAGGCCTGGGCGTCGTAGCTCACGCCGCCCATGCCCGAGAACAGCGTGCTGAACAGCAGAACCGAGCCGACGCCCCAGGCGCCCGCGACCAGGGCCGGCTTCCACCACGGCTCGGAGTACCAACCGGCGGGGACGGGCCGGCCCGCGACACGACCGCCCGGGTAGTAATTCGGTGTGCGCTCCGACGGTCCGGGGGACGCCTCGATCTGTCGGCCCTCGAACTCCACGCGGCGATCCTCGGTGACGACGCCCGCGGACTTCTGGCCGGACAGCGTCTCGAGTTCCGGACCGGGATCCATGTTCATCGCGACCCGGGCGGCACGCACGTAGTACAGCCCCTCCATGGCGCTCTCCTTGGCGAGTAGCGCCTGCTTGGCGGTCGTCGCCTGATCGATCTGGGAGCCCGCCGCGGTGAAGCGCTCCGACGCGTCCGCCAGCGCCTGCTTGGAGGCGTCGTCGGTACCCGACAGGTTCAGCACCTGGCCGCCGAGCCGGTCGATCAGCCGACGTGCGTCGGCCTTCGCGTCCGCCAGCGACGTGGCCTCGCGCGCACCCGTCGCCTTCTTCGAGCCGATGACGGCCACGGCGATCCCGACGACGACCACGACGATGAGGAGCAGCAGGAATACGTCCATGCGACCACCCTACCGACGCAAAAGGCCAGGAACAGGGCAGACGACGCCTCCGCTGAGTCCGCTCTCAGGTGAGCCCGACGCGGCGCCTACGACCGTGCCGGCTCGGCCTTGAGGTGCTTGGCGACCCACTGTGCGGCGACCTTCACCAGACCCGATTCCTCGTATCTGGTGTGCGACGAGAAGTCCCGGCCCAGCGAACAGATGGGGTCGGCCTTGTTGCACATGTCGGCGGTCTTGGCGCCGTACAGCGGGCTGAGCGTGGTGAGCGGTTGCCCGATGCGCGCCGACGGGTTGCCGAACACCGCCACGGCGCTCACCCTGTCGGCCATGGCGGCCGGCAGGGGATTGCGGAAGCCGAGTCCGGCGATGGGCGAGGTGGTGACCACGTCCATCACCGCTGCGCCCTGGGAGTAACCGCCAAGCACCATCTTGGTCTTCGGGCAGTCCTTGGCGACCTTCTGCACGCGGACGCTGGCGTCGGTCGCACCGGTGGCGACGCCGAGGAAGTCGTAGGACGCGGGGTACTTCACGCCGTAGGCACGGATCTCCATGCCCTTGACCATCGGCCGCAGCGCGTCGACCAGGGCCTGCCCGACGACGCCGATGCCGGGCGGTTCGTCGGTTCCACGGGCGAACACCACTTCGACGTCGGGGCACTCGGAGGCGGCGACGGCGACCGGGGCGGGGGTGAGGAGGCCGGCGGTCGAGACGCCGAGCATCGCCGCAACCAGCGCGAGACTGCGCCTGACCGTCACGACCGCTCCTTCACCGGGTAGGGAATCATGATCACCCAGGTGGTACCCAGCGGTCACATCCGCCACTCGAGCAACACTCGAGCGTGTCCAATCCGTGACGTGACGCGAACGGCCTCGGCCCGGACGTGACGTCCCAGGGCCGAGGCCGATCGTTCAGTTGGTGCTTACGTGGTGCTCAAGGGGTTCAGCCCGCCGCACTGCCCGTGGAGCTTCCGCCACCGGACGGGCCGCTGCCGCCGTTCGCGCCGCTGGTGCCGGAAGTGCCGTTGGCGCTGGTGCCCGGCTTGCCGCCGCTGCCGCCGGTGCCACCCACTCCGGCAGTGCCGTTGTTCCCGGCTGTGCCATTGGTCGCGGGATTCGACGTGTTGAGGCCCGCGCTGCCGCCCTTGCCGGCTGCACCTCCGGAGCCCCCGGCTCCACCTACGCCGCCGTTGCCGGCCGCGCCACCGGTCCCTGCGCTGGTCAGACCCGGAATGAAGCCGCCGGAACCTGCCGCCCCGCCGTTACCGCCGCTTGCGCCCCTTCCGCCGGCGCCACCGACCGCTCCGTTGCCGCCGTTGCCACCGTTGCCGGCGCTGACGAGGACGGGAGTGGCAGTGTCGCCGCCAGAGCCGCCGGCGCCGCCTGCACCGCCGGTCGCGCCTGCGCCGCCGCCGCCGCCCAGTCCGCCGGCGCCACCGGAACCGCCGGTCCCGAAGACGAGGCCACCGGCTCCGCCCGCACCGCCGTTGCCGCCCGGGGTGCCATCACGACCGTCGACGCCCGCCGCGCCGTTGCCGCCCTTGCCGCCGAAGCCGCCGGATCCCGTCGGATCGTCACCGCCGGACCCACCGGCACCGCCCGCGCCTCCGCCGAACAGCGCGTTCCCGCCGTTGCCGCCGCTGCTGGCGAATCGGTTGTCTGAACCGGGTGCGCCATCGCCGCCCGCGCCGCCATTGCCGCCGAGCATGCCGCCGCTCCCACCGTTGCCGCCGAACAAGCCGTTCCCCGGCGGGTTGGAGAGGCCGACGCCGCCGGCTCCACCCACCCCGCCGTTCTGCAGGCCGACGCCGTCCACACCGTTGCCCGCGGCGCCGAGTGTCGTGCCGAGAGCGCCAGTCGCAGCTGTGGTGGTCGTCGTGGGATTCACGCCGTTCGCGCCGACACCACCCGCACCGCCGGCGCCACCCGCCCCGCCGTTGCCGATGAAGGTCGCAGCGGCCCCGCCGCTCCCGCCGTTGCCGCCCGCCAGCCCGAGGGCTGCGTTCCCGGGTGCGCCGGCGCCGCCGTTGCCTCCGTTGCCGAAGAAGAACCCCGCACTGCCGCCGCGACCGCCGTTGTTCAGGCCTGCCGCGGCGTCCGCGGCGGATGGGGTGTAGCCCCTCCCGCCGCTGCCGGCGAAGATTCCGCCGTTGCCGCCGTTGGGGTTCGAGGCCGTGCCGTCGACACCGTTGCCGACGAAGATGTTCAGGATCGGAATCGACCCGGCGATGTCGAAGAAGGGATTCGACAGTGCGACGGGGTCGAAGGCCGTGAACGCTCCGGACCCGATGAAGGGGATTCCCGACGCGGCGCCCGTGGGCTGCGCCTGTGCCTCAGCGGGATTGGCGAGCAACGCCACGCCGGGCGCGGCAAGGACGATGCCGGCTCCGCCGATGGCCGCGGCTACCCCAACGAGTCGTTTCGGTCCCCGCCCCCGGCGGGCGTTCCGGGTAGCCGAGCCGAGCGAACGATTCTGTCTGGCCATGCCAACTCCTTTGCTGGATTCCCCGGCTCACGGCAAGCTAACACGGCCAACTGTCAAGGTCGTGGCATCAAAGACGTTTCAAGATCGCATCTTGCGGATCCGGCACGGTCGTCGAAAACGCTATGTCTCTCGCGCACGTCCTTTGCTGAAGAGGCGGAGTGTGGCGCGCCGTGCGAGCGCAGAATCGTCGCCCGGTTGTCCCGCGCCTGGTCCCGCGGGGGCGATCCCACTGCCGTGTGCAGGCGGGACCACCGCCGGTTCGATCTCCTAGGGCAGGTGCCGATGGCACCCGTGCCGCCGTGCCCCGTGGCAGGGGATGGCCCAGGGCGAGGGTGGCTGATTCGTACCGCGCGACGTGACGGGGCGGGTGTCCGTCGACCGACGGACCCTCGGCCTCTTGAATCAATCAATCAGTTGGAGAAAGTCTTCCGCGTCGCGGGTGCTGGTGTGACCGATGAACTGACACCGATGTCGCGTACCGGGCGGCCGAGGGGGAGTGGGTGTCCCGATCGGGATCGGCGTGGGTGGTCGACCGCGCGTGAACGATCAGGCGTCGGAGCGGGCAGGCGACGCCGGGCGGCGCAGCCGTGCCTCGATCAGAGCACGCCGCCGTCGCGAGGACGAGTCGCCGAAGTTGCCGGTGCCAGCACTCGTTAACTGCTGCCTGGGGCGGCGAGCGACGATGGGCAGTGGCGGCGTCAACGCCGGAGCGACGGTCGGGTCGAGAGTGCACGTCAGGGACGCGACCACGTCATTGATTGGTCACGTGTGCGATCACGTGCACGCCGGTTACGGCGGCTTGGCCACCGTTTTGGCCGCCTCCGGTCACCGTCCAACGCCGAACGTGCGGTGGTGGCGACGAAAGCGCGGTTTCGTCGCCACCACCGCACGTTCGCGGCCCTCCCTCGGTCGGCCGGCGGGCTACCGCGGCTCCTCGGCGGGCGCGACGGCTCCGACGGCCTCGGGGTCGGTGGGCATGGACTCGCCGCGGGTCTCCCTCGCGAAGGCCAGGCCGACGACCGCGATCAGACCGAACGCCGCGACCGACGCCGTCGCCAGGCCGAGGTTGCCGCCGAACCACGAGGTCGCGATGACGCCCGCGGTCAGGGGACCGAGCGCGGTGACGTAGCGACCCACGCTGTTGCAGACGGCGAGCGCGGTGGCGCGGACACTCGGCGGGAACAGTTCGGGCGCGTAGATGAAGGTGCCCGACAGTGCGCCGAACAGTCCGAATCCCAGGAACGGCATGGCCGCGAGGAACTCGCCGTAGTCGCGATCGAAGGGGAATGCCCACACGATGGCCACGGCCGAGACCGCGAAGCTCATGGCGAATGCCTTGCGGCGTCCGACGGCGTCCGCCAGAAAGCCCCACGAGGCGTAGCCGATGATGCCGCCGGCGTTGAAGACCATCGCCGCCGTCGCCACCCGATGGTCCGCCAGGGCCGTCGGAAGGTCCGCGGCGGCCGTCATCTGCCGGATGATCTGCGGGTACCAGGTCGACACGCTCCAGAAGGAGATCAGCGCGCCGGTAGCCAGTGCGGTGCACACCACCATCGGGCGCAACAGCGGCGGCGAGAGCAGCCGGCGTAGGACGAACCGGTCGTGAGACGTGTTCGTTCCCTTCGCCTTTTGATCCTTCCGAGCCTGGAGGTGGGCGTTGATCTCGGGCGGTTCGGGCACGTAGCGCCGGATGAACCAGACCAGCAGCGCGGGTACGCCTGCGAGGAGCAGCATGGGTCGCCACCCGTGGTCACCCAGGAGGGCGTAGGCCGCTGCGGCAGCGAAGAAGCCTGCTGCATACCCGGCCATCATCACCCCGCCGGCGCGAGCGCGGAAGCGGTTGCGCCACGTCTCGGCGATCAGGGCGGCGCCGACCGGCGCCTCCACTCCGGAGCCCATGCCCGCGATGAACCGCAGGATGCCGAGCTGCCACCAGGTGTCGGCGAACGCCGCGAGTGCGCTGAAGACCGCGTAGGTCAGGATCCCTATCGACAGCACCTTCGTCCGGCCGAAGTAGTCCGCCAGGATGCCGAACAGGATGCCGCCGGTCGCCCATCCGATGAGGAAGAGCGCCACCGTCAGCCCGCCGTAGAAGCCGATCGACGTGGACGTCGGCGTCACCCCGCTGTGGGGGAGCAGCTCGGTCATCGTGGGCCCGAGGACCAGCACGTAGAGGCTGCCCGCGAAGCCATCCAGGCCCCAGCCCAGCGTGGTGCCCGCCAGCACCAGCCACTGGGTGCGGGTGATCTCGTGGTGCCAGCGGGTGCGGACCCCGGGCCTCGGCTTGCCGTGCGTCACCATGTGAAAGTCCCTTCAGGGGAGGCTGATTGGGGGGAGTGGATCAGTTGAGTCGACGTTGGTCGGCGTCGCCGTACCAGTCGACGTGGTCTGCGGCGGTCCGGACGACGATGGACTTGATCCAGGAGAAGTCGTCGAACGACTCGGTTCCCGCGTCCTTGCCGGTGCCCGACTTCTTGACCCCACCCCACGGCAGCGACGGCTCGAGTCGGTGGTGGTCATTGATCCAGACCATGCCGGCCACGATGTTCGCCGCGACCCGGTGCGCGCGGGCGACGTCGGTGGTCCACACGCCGGCGCCGAGGCCGTACCGGTTCTCGTTGGCCATCGCGACGGCGTCGGCCTCGGTGTCGAAGGGGATGACGACGGCGACGGGGCCGAATATCTCCTCCTGCGCGACGGTCATCTCCATCGTCGCGTCCGCGATGACGGTGGGCTCCAGGAAGTATCCGCCCCGAAGTCGTTCGGACAGTTCGGGAACGCCGCCACCCGCGGCGATCCGGGCGCCTTCGGCGGGGCCGGTCTCGATGAGACCGAGCACCTTGTCCCGTTGCCGTGCACTGATCAACGGGCCCATCTGGGTCTCGGGCAGGCTGGGATCGCCGACCCGGATCGCACGGGCCCGCGCCGCCAGGGCGTCGACGAAGGGTTCGTAGATGCCGCGCTGTACGAGGAAGCGCGATCCCGCGACGCAGGACTGGCCCGCCGCGACGAACGCCGCGAAGGCGGCACCCTCGGCGGCGATGCCAGGATCCACGTCGTCGAACATGACGACCGGGGTTTTGCCGCCGAGTTCTGCTGTGACGCGGGCGAATCGGGCCGCGGTGGCCAATGCGGCGGCGCGGCCCGCCTCGGTTCCGCCCGTGAGGGTGATCTTGGCGACGTCGGGATGGCGCGTCAGGCGCTCGCCGGCGGGGCGGCCTCCGGTGACGACGTTGAGGACGCCGTCCGGCAGTCCGGCGTCGGCCAGGATCTCGGCGAGGGCCAGTGTGGTCAGGGGCGTCATCTCGGACGGCTTGACCACGACGGTGTTCCCGTTGGCCAGTGCTGCCGACAGGCTGCGCGCGAGGATGAGGAGCGGGTGATTGAAGGGCGTGATGATGCCGCACACCCCGAGCGGAAGCCGCTGCTGGTAGGTCAGATAGGGGCCGTCGCCCGGCAGTACCGCGAGGCGCTGCGCGGCGAGCAGACCCGCGTTGTAGCGGAACCACTCGGGAACGCGGGACAGTTGCGCCCGGGTCTCGGTGATCGGGCGCCCGTTGTTGTGGGCCTCGAGCGTGTACAGCCGCTCGGAGTCGTTCTCGATGGCATCGGCGATGCGCAGCAGGAGGCGGGCCCGAGCACTCCTGGGGAGGGCGGGCCAGGGTCCGCCCTCGAAGGCCGCGCGAGCCTTGGCCACGGCGGCATCGACGCCGTCCGCACCCTCCTCGGGCACGGTGGCGATGACCGCGCCCGTGGCGGGGTCGATGATCTCGCGGGTGGTCGCGTCCGGGGTGGACGACGCGTCGGCGGACGCAGCGATGGTATCGGTCATGCAGTCGAGTGTCGCGCCCGAGTGTGACCTGGGCAATGTCTATAGACACACACCTATCGAGACTCCGATGTTGGTGGCGACACAACCCCGGCAGAACGGCGCGCGCTCGTCGAGGTAGCTAGCGGGGATCGACGCGATCGCAGCAGCAAATAACTGATCATGCATATGCCGGAACTTTTGCCTGGCGGGCAGTAGTGGACGGGTCCATGCACTGTTAGCCTCATCGTGACCGTGGACACACACGTGGACCCGGGAGCTGAGGGGAATTCATGGGCAAACATTCACAACCGAGTCGGCGGCGGCCCGCGGTGCTGGGCGCGGTTGCAGTCGGTGCCGCGGTCGCGTTCGGTGCGTTCGCACCTGCGGCGGTCGCCTCCGCGGACACCGCGCACGATGGCGACGGAGCATCGTCCACCCCTCGGAGTACCGCAGGTGCATCGCCCGCCGCGTCGGCCAAGACTCCTGACAAGCCGACGGGTGCGCCATCGGCGGCGGACACCATCAAGAAGTTCGTCGCCGCGTTCAGCCCGCAGCCCGGGGCCGGGACGACCGGAGGCAACCGCACGACGGGAGCGACCGGCACGAAGACGGGCAGGCCGTCGACCAAGGTCTCCGGAAGCCCGACCGTGACCGGTAGCTCACGGGCCGCGGTCGCCCCGGCGGCCACCATCCCCAACTCGCCCACCAGCACACAGGGCACCGGCAACGTCGATAGCGGCCAGAACCCGGGTGGTGGCACGAACAGCTTCAACATCGGCAACGACAACAGCGGCGTCGGCAACAACAACGGCGTGGGCGTCAACTCCGTCACGTTCGGCAACGGCAACACCGTCGGTGGCACCAACGGCCTCCAAGGGCTGATCAACTTCGTCAGCGCGGGCAGCGGCAACGCGAACTCCGGCAACAACCTCGGCTCCGGGTTCAACATCGTCACCCTCGGCAACGGCAACGGCAGCGCCCAGGGCGGCCTTGCCACCGGCTCCGGTAACAACTTCGGCACCGGCCTCAACCTGGCGTTCCTGGGCGACAACACCATCAATTCGGGCAACAACAGCGTCTTCGGCACGCCGCCCTCGCTGTGGGCGAGCAACCACGCCGTCGTCGCAAGCGGCAACAAGAATTCGGGGAACAACATCCTCGGCGGGGTCAACTACGCGTCGGTTGCCGGCTCCGGGAACGATCGCGCCGGCGTCAACGAAGGCAACGGTCACAACTTCGTGGGCATCAACGGCAATGGCAACACCGAGGTCGGCAACCAGTGGGGCGACGGCAACACCTTCGGCGACCCGGGCAACACCAACCTCGCCGCCAACATCTCGACCCTGACGGGGTCCAACAACACCAACGTGGTGAACAACTATGGGAATGGCCTGACCCTGGCCACCCTCGCTGGGTCCAACAACACCAACGTGGGCAACAACAAGGGCAACGGCTTCAACAACGTCTGGGCGATCGGGAACGGCATCGAGAACTCGGCCAACAACCTGGGTAACGGCGTCAACTTCGCGATCCTGTTCGGTGGCGAAAAGAACGTCGGCAACTGCTCCTCCACCGCGTGCTTCACGGTGGGAACCTTCTCCTGGTTCATCTGACCGGATGAACCAAAACGGAGTCCGCCGAACCGGTGTTCGGCGGACTCCGTTCTGGTCGCGATGGAGCGGGCGACGGGAATCGAACCCGCGTAGCTAGTTTGGAAGACTAGGGCTCTACCATTGAGCTACGCCCGCATGCGCTGCCTCGCAGACTGTACCGGCGACCACCTAGGCAAATCCAATTGAAGGTGTCGTACGTCCAGGCCGTAGTATTCCGTCCGCACAGTGAGACGGGGTGTAGCGCAGCTTGGTAGCGCATCCGCTTTGGGAGCGGAAGGCCGCAGGTTCAAATCCTGTCACCCCGACAGAACACCGTCATCGGACCGACATGCAAGGAGTACCGCAGTGAAGAGCACCGTCGAGAAGTTGAGCCCGACCAGGGTTCGCATCAACGTGGAGGTGCCCTTCACTGAACTCGCGCCCGACTTCGATCGTGCGTTCAAGGAGATGGCCAAGCAGATCCGCCTCCCCGGCTTCCGTCCGGGCAAGGTGCCGGTGCGGCTCCTCGAGCAGCGCATCGACAAGCAGGCGATGCTCGACCAGGTGGTCGGCGAGGCCGTCCCCGGTCGCTACAGCGAGGCCGTCGCCTCGGCCGAGGTGCAGCCGCTCGGCCAGCCGGAGATCGACATCACCAGCAAGGAGTACGGCGAGGACCTCGTGTTCACCGCCGAGGTCGACGTCCGCCCGGAGATCGAACTGCCCGATCTGTCCGCGCTGAAGTTCGAGGTCGACGCCATCTCCGTCGATGACGACGAGGTCGACACCGAACTGCAGAACCTGCGTGCCCGCTTCGGCACCCTCACCGGCGTCGACCGCGCGGCCCAGGACGGCGACTTCGTGTCGATCGACCTGTCGGCCACCGTCGACGGCAAGGACGTCGAGGAGGCCAAGACCGAGGGCCTGTCCCACGAGATCGGCTCCGGCAACCTCATCGAGGGCCTGGACGACGCGATCACGGGCCTCAAGGCCGACGAGTCCAAGGTCTTCACCACCACGCTCGTCGCAGGCGAGCATGCCGGCGAAGAGGCCGAGGTGACCGTCAAGGTGAACTCCGTCAAGGAGCGCGAACTCCCGGAGCCGGACGACGAGTTCGCCCAGCTGGCAAGTGAATTCGACACGATCGACGAGCTGAAGGCCAGCCTCGTCGAGCAGGTCGAGCGGGTCAAGCGCATCCAGCAGGCCGAGCAGATCCGCGACAAGGCGCTCGAGACGCTGCTCGAGCAGGTCGAGGTACCGCTGCCCGAGGCCATCGTCCAGGCGCAGGTCGACGACACGCTGCACAACGCGGTCCACGGGCTCGATCACGACGAGGCCGCGTTCGCCGAGGCGCTGGAGAAGGAAGGCACCACCCGCGACGAGTTCGACGCCGACAACCGCAGCAATGCCGAGAAGGCCGTCAAGACCCAGCTGCTGATGGACGCCGTCGCCGACTCCCTGGGCATCCAGGTCGGTCAGGGCGACCTGACCGAGCGTCTCGTGCTGATGTCCCGGCAGTACGGCATCGAGCCGCAGCAGCTGCTGCAGGTGCTGCAACAGAACAACCAGCTGCCCGCGATGTTCGCCGACGTCCGACGCGGCCTGACGATCGCCGCCGTCGTGCACGGCGCGACGGTCACCGACAGCGAGGGCAACGAGGTCGACACGACCGAGTACTTCGGACCGAAGCCCGACCAGCTCGCCGGGCTGGTCGACGCCGCGGCGGACGACTCGGCCGACGACGACGACGACTCCGACGACGACGTCACCGAGGACGCCGGCGAGGACGAGGCGAAGTAACACCGCAGCCGGGCGAATGCAGCCCTGAGCGAAAGCGCCCGCTCCGGGGACTCCCGGGCGGCGCGCATTCGTTAGTGTCGGTGAAGATGAATGCCGAGTACGAATACTCGAGAAAGCAGGTAACCAGTCGTGACTGACATGCGTTCGAGCACGTCGGGACTCAACCTCGTCGACTCCGTCTACGAGCGTTTGCTCTCCGAACGAATCATCTTCCTGGGGTCGCAGGTCGACGACGACATCGCCAACCGGCTGTGCGCGCAGATCCTGCTGCTCTCGGCGGAGGATCCGACCAAGGACATCAACCTCTACATCAACTCGCCCGGCGGGTCGATCAGCGCCGGCATGGCGATCTACGACACCATGGTGCTCGCGCCGTGCGACGTGGCGACCTACGCGATGGGCATGGCGGCGTCGATGGGCGAGTTCCTGCTCGCCGCCGGCACCAAGGGCAAGCGCTACGCCCTGCCGCACGCGCGCATCCTCATGCACCAGCCGCTCGGTGGCGTCACCGGCAGCGCGGCGGACATCGCCATTCAGGCCGAGCAGTTCGCGGTCATCAAGAAGGAGATGTTCCGGCTCAACGCCGAGTTCACCGGTCAGAGCATCGAGCGCATCGAGGCCGATTCGGATCGCGACCGCTGGTTCACCGCCCAGGAGGCGCTGGAGTACGGCTTCGTCGACCACATCATCACCCACGCAAACTTCAACGGAGTGACGTCATGACCGACCACACCGATCCCCGGCTCCAGCCGCAGGCCCGCTACATCCTGCCGTCGTTCATCGAGCACTCCAGCTTCGGTGTCAAGGAGTCGAACCCGTACAACAAGCTGTTCGAGGAACGCATCATCTTCCTCGGCGTGCAGGTCGACGACGCCTCGGCGAACGACGTCATGGCGCAGCTGCTGGTGCTGGAGTCACTCGACCCCGACCGCGACATCACCATGTACATCAACTCGCCCGGTGGATCGTTCACCTCGCTGATGGCGATCTACGACACGATGCAGTACGTGCGTGCCGACATCCAGACCGTCTGCCTCGGCCAGGCGGCGTCGGCCGCCGCGGTGCTGCTGGCTGCGGGGACGCCCGGCAAGCGGCTCGCTCTGCCCAACGCCCGCATCCTGATCCACCAGCCGTCGCTCGGCGGCGTCATCCAGGGTCAGTTCTCGGATCTGGAGATCCAGGCCGCCGAGATCGAGCGGATGCGCACGCTGATGGAGACCACGCTGGCACGCCACACGGGCAAGAGTGCCGAGCAGGTCCGCAAGGACACCGACCGTGACAAGATCCTCACCGCCGAGTCGGCCAAGGAGTACGGGATCATCGACACCGTCCTCGAGTACCGGAAGCTCTCCGCGCAGAACGCCTGACGATCACCGCTGACCGGCCGACGGCTCAGTACGTTGGACGAGGTAGTCATGCCTCGGCCGGGTCACGGTGACGACACGCCACTCAGCGGTGGCGCGTCCCACGGGCAGTGCGGCATGGCAGGGGATATGTTCTCCACCTAACGCACGAATATCACCGAGGCGATTCGGCTTCATCGGTCGCCCGGTGCGGGAACGAGCGGGTAGCGTCGGGTGCACACTCGGAGCTACGACAGTTATCGACGTCGATCGCAGAAAGTAGGCCACCAGGACCATGGCTCGCATCGGAGATGGCGGTGATCTGCTCAAGTGCTCGTTCTGCGGCAAGAGTCAGAAGCAGGTCAAGAAGCTCATTGCCGGCCCCGGCGTCTACATCTGCGATGAGTGCATAGACCTGTGCAACGAGATCATCGAAGAAGAACTCGCCGACGCCGATGACGTGAAGCTCGACGAGCTTCCCAAACCGGCCGAGATCCGCGAGTTCCTCGAGGGCTACGTCATCGGTCAGGACACGGCCAAGCGCACGCTGGCGGTGGCCGTCTACAACCACTACAAGCGGATCCAGGCGCAGGAGAAGTCACGCGATTCGCGGGCCGAGCCCGTCGAGCTGGCCAAGTCCAACATCCTGATGCTCGGTCCGACCGGCTGTGGCAAGACCTACCTCGCCCAGACGCTGGCCAAGATGCTCAACGTTCCGTTCGCCATCGCCGACGCCACCGCGCTCACCGAGGCGGGTTACGTCGGCGAGGACGTCGAGAACATCCTGCTGAAGCTCATCCAGGCCGCCGACTACGACGTCAAGCGCGCCGAGACCGGCATCATCTACATCGACGAGGTCGACAAGATCGCCCGCAAGAGCGAGAACCCGTCGATCACCCGCGACGTCTCCGGCGAGGGCGTGCAGCAGGCGCTGCTGAAGATCCTCGAGGGCACGCAGGCGTCGGTGCCCCCGCAGGGCGGACGCAAGCACCCGCACCAGGAGTTCATCCAGATCGACACGACCAACGTGTTGTTCATCGTGGCCGGTGCCTTCGCGGGCCTGGAGAAGATCGTCTCCGACCGCGTCGGCAAGCGCGGACTGGGCTTCGGTGCCGAGGTTCGGTCGAAGGCAGAGATCGACACCCAGGACCACTTCGCCGAGGTCATGCCCGAGGATCTGATCAAGTTCGGCCTGATCCCCGAGTTCATCGGTCGCCTGCCGGTCGTGGCGTCGGTCACCAACCTGGACAAGGAATCGCTCGTCACGATTCTCTCTCAGCCCAAGAACGCCCTGGTCAAGCAGTACTCGCGGCTGTTCGAGATGGACGGCGTGGAGCTGGAATTCGACGAGGAGGCGCTCGACGCCATCGCCGACCAGGCCATCCACCGTGGCACCGGCGCCCGTGGCCTGCGCGCCATCATGGAGGAAGTCCTGCTGCCGGTGATGTACGACATCCCCAGCCGCGACGACGTCGCCAAGGTGGTCGTCACCAAGGAGACCGTGCTGGACAACGTGCTTCCCACGATCGTCCCGCGCAAGCCTCCGCGCAGCGAACGGCGCGACAAGAGCGCCTGACGCACTTCGCACGCACTGAGGGTCGTGATCCACTCCGGATCGCGACCCTCAGTGCATTCGCGGGTCGAGCGCTGCCAGCTGCGATGCGACCACCTCACCGGTGGCGACGCGATCCGCCAGCGAGTCGAGGGTCGCCCGGTACTCGGCGGCGTCGGCGGCCCGCATGGGGTCCGGTCCGCCGCGGTCGACCGACCAGCAGGTCGTGATCGCGAGGTAGGCCAGTCCCTCGGCGGCCGTCACGGTCGTGTCGAGTCGATCGGCGGCCATGCGCTGCCGAGGCGAACCCCCACGTGCCGCCTCGCGTGCGACGGACAGGTCCATGGCGGCGCGCTGCAGGGTGCGCCGCGCCTCGCGGGCGGCCACGGTGCCGGGGCCGTCGCCGGCGAGATGCCCGGCGACGACGGCGACCCGACGCAGGACGTCGGCCACCGCGGCGGGAACCCTGTCGCTCTCCTGCCGGGCGGACGCGAGCAGGAACACGGCGACGCCGACCGAGCAGCCGATCAACGTGTCGAGGCCGCGGTCGACGAGCACGCCGCCGACGTCGACGGGGTGCGACGCCGACGAGACGGTCAGCGCCGCAGCCGTGATGAAGATGCTCGCGAGGACGTAGTTGCGCGTCACGGTCGTCTCGATCGCGAACTGCAGGGCGGCGACCACCAGCGCCAGCCACACACCCTGCGGATGGATCAGCAGGATGCCGGCCGCGAGGGCGAGTCCGATCCACGTTCCGGCGAGCCGCTCGACTCCACGCTGCAGCGTTCCCCGCCGATCCATACCGAGGTGCAGGACGAGGACCGCCGCCGCGATCGCCCAGTAGATGTGGCCGGCGCCGACCAGTGCGGCCAGCGCGCCCGCCACCGGTGCGGCGATCGCGACGCGCACCATCACGCGACGGGTGTGCGCGCCGGGTGTGACCGCGTGGCGCAGCAGTTCAGGTGCCCGGGGCTGACGCAGCGCGGCGCGGTCGGGGTCGCGCCGCCCCACCGTCGCGGGGTCGATCGTCAGCGCCGCCAGCCCGCGTGCGGTGTCGACGGCGCCGTCGGGCACGGGTAGGCCGAGCGCGGCCGCGCGCATCGCGTCGGCGAACAGCACGTGCAGAGCATGAGTGGCCTGGCGCAGCCGGTCGAGGGTGCCACCCGTCGGCACGGTCGCAGCCTGGTGACCGACCAGAATCGTCCACGCCCGGTAGAGCGCCTCGGCCGCCCGGCCACGCGCCAGACCCGCATCGACGGACCCGGCGTGCTCGATGGCCGTGGCCACCGCGTCACCGGCCGCGGAGACGGCCGCCTTCTCCGGCCCGCGGGGGTCGACGAGCACTCCGACCATCTGGGTGGTCCAGGCGATCGCGGCGCCGGCGAGGACGAGCAGGCCGATGTGCCATGGCGGCAGGTGCGACGCCGAGACCCCGATCCCTGCGGCACAGACGATCACGAAGACGTAGGCGCCGGGTGGCCCGACCTCCAGCGCCGAGCACACCCACACCGCCACCACCGCGATCGCCGAGACCACGCCGACCGCCAGCCAGATGACCGGCGCAGCCCAGGCGCCGAGCGTGATCGCGGTGGCCAGGGCGGCGCCGATGGCGGCCAGCTGAACATCGCGGTTCCGATAGGGTCTGCCGCTCCCGAATCGGCACGTGAACGCTCCCAGCGTCGCGATCAGTCCCGCGCCGAGATCGCCTGCCGCCCAGCCGATGAGAATGGGGATTGCCGCGCTGATCGCGGCGCGGGCTCCGTTCGGCCAGCGCGGTGGCGACGGGCGCAGGCGGAACAGGCCGGCGACCGCGCCGACAGCCCGCCGCGGCAGCGGGGGGTCGGCGGGCACAGCGCCACCCTAGTGCCGTCAGTGCGTGACGCGGTCCGGTCGGCTGTAGACGTTCATCGACTGCCCGCGCAGAAAGGCCACCAGCGTCAGCCCGGCCTGCGTCGCGAGGTCGACGGCGAGCGACGACGGGGCGGAGACGGCCGCGAGGACGGGGATGCCCGCCATGACCGCCTTCTGCGTCAGTTCGAAGGATGCCCGCCCGCTGACGAGCAGCACGGTTCCGGTCAACGGGACGCGGCGGTTCTCCAGCGCCCAGCCGATGACCTTGTCGACGGCGTTGTGGCGGCCGATGTCCTCGCGGACGACCAGCATGGTGCCGTCGGCGTCGAACAGCGCCGCGCCGTGCAGTCCGCCGGTGCTGGCGAACACCTTCTGTGCACTGCGCAGCTCGTCGGGCATCGCGGTCAGCGCGTCGGAGGTCACCACCGTCGGGTCGTCGCCGGGGGAGTGGCGGCTCACGGTGCGCACCGCGTCGATCGAACCCTTGCCGCACACGCCGCACGACGAGGTGGTGTAGAAGTTCCGCGTGACGTCGACGTCGGGCATCGGGACGCCGGGCGTCAGTCTCACGTCGAGGACGTTGTAGGTGTTCATGCCGTCATCGCCCGTGCCGCGGCAGTACTCGACGCGGGCGATGTCGTCTCGCCCGCCGATGACGCCCTCGGTGAGCAGGAAGCCCTGTGCGAGTTCGACGTCCGAGCCGGGGGTACGCATGGTGACGGTGAGCGCGCTGCCGTTGAGCCGGATCTCCAGCGGCTCCTCGACGGCGAGCGTCTCGGGCCTGGTGGTCGACGAGTCGGCGGTGAGGTGGCTGGCCTTGCGCCGGGCGGTGACCCTACCCACGGGCGGCGCGGGCTTCCAGCCGGATGGTGACGGCCTTCGACACCGGGGTGTTCGACCGGGCGGCGACGTGGTCGAGCGCCACCAGTGAGTTGGTCTCCGGGTAGTAGGCGGCCGCGTTCCCGACCGGCGTCGAGTACGGCACGATCAGGAAGTCCTCGGCGCGGCGCTCCTCGACGTCACCACTCGCCCCGGTGAATTCGGAGACCAGGTCGACGCGGTCGCCCTCGGAGAAGCCGAGCGCGACGACGTCGTCGGGGTTGACGAAGATCACGCGGCGGCCGCCCTTGACCCCGCGGTAGCGGTCGTCGAGGCCGTAGATCGTGGTGTTGTACTGGTCGTGGCTGCGCAGCGTCTGCAGCACCAGCCGACCCTCGGGGACCGGTATCCACTCCAGCGGGTTGACGGCGAAATTGGCCTTGCCCGTGGTGGTCGGGAACAGGCGCGAATCCCGTGGGGGATGCGGCAGTTGGAACCCGTCGGGCTGGCGCACCTTGCGGTTGTAGTCGTCGCAACCGGGGACGACGGCCGCGATGGCGTCGCGGACGCGGTCGTAGTCGGCCCGCATCTCCTCCCACGGCACGGGGTGGTCGGGACCCAGCAGTGTTCGCGCCAGCTCGGCGACGATCGCCACCTCGGAGCGGACCTGGTCGCTCGGTGGCTGCAGGCTGCCGCGGGACAGATGCACCATCGACATCGAATCCTCCACCGACACCTGCTGTTTGGAGCCCTGCTGCAGGTCCTTGTCGGTACGTCCCAGCGACGGCAGGATGATGGCCGTCGTCCCGTGGACGACGTGGCTGCGGTTCAGCTTCGTCGAGACCTGCACGGTGAGCGAGCACTTGCGCAGCGCCGCCTCCGTCACGTGGGTGTCCGGAGTCGCGAGCGCGAAGTTTCCGCCCATCCCCATGAACACCGAGGCGCGGCCGTCGCGCATCGCCCGGATGGCGTCGACGGTGTCCATGCCGTGCTTGCGGGGGCTGACGATGCCGAACCGGGCGTCCAGCGCCGACAGGAACGTCTCGGGCATCTGCTCCCAGATCCCCATCGTCCGGTCGCCCTGGACGTTGGAGTGCCCACGGACCGGGCAGACCCCGGCGCCGCGCTTGCCGATCATGCCGCGCATCAGCAGCAGATTGGTGAGTTCGGAGATCATCGGCACGGCGTGGCGGTGCTGCGTCAAACCCATTGCCCAGCAGGCGATCGTGCGTTCCGAGGTGATCAGCATCTCGGCTAGCCGGTCGAGCTGGGCGCGGTCGATGCCGGTCGCCTCGAGGACGAGGTCGAGGTCGACCGCGCGCGTTTGTGCCTCGTAGGCCTCGAAGTTCGCACAGTGTTCGGCGACGAAGGCGCGGTCGACGACCGTGCCCGGTGCCCTGTCGTCGGCCTCCAGCAGGAGCCGCCCGAGTCCGGCGAACAGCGCCATGTCGCCGCCGAGGCGAATCTGGACGAACTCGTCGGCGATCCCGATCCCGTTGCCCACGACGCCGTTGACCTTCTGGGGGTCCTTGAACCGCATCAGGCCGGCCTCGGGCAGCGGGTTGATCGCGATGATCTTCGCGCCGTTGGCCTTGGCCTTCTCCAGCACCGAGAGCATGCGGGGATGGTTGGTGCCCGGGTTCTGGCCGGCGATGAGGATGACGTCGGCGTATTCGAGGTCCTCGACCGTCACCGAACCCTTGCCGATGCCGATCGAGTCGACCAGGGACGCACCGGACGACTCGTGGCACATGTTGGAGCAGTCCGGCAGGTTGTTGGTGCCGAAACTGCGCACCAGCAGCTGGTAGGCGAACGCGGCCTCGTTGCTGGTCCGCCCGGAGGTGTAGAACACCGCCTCGTCTGGGCTGTCGAGTGCCCGCAGATGCTCGGCGATCACGTGATACGCGTGATCCCAGCTGATCGGTCGGTAGTGGTCGTCCCCGGCGCGCAGGATCACCGGGTGGGTGATCCGGCCCTGCTGACTGAGCCAGTACTCGGGGCGATCGGCGAGGTCGTCGATCGAGTGGCGGGCGAAGAAGTCGGGCGTGACGACGCGCTTGGTGGCCTCCTCGGCGACGGCCTTGGCGCCGTTCTCGCAGAACTCGGCGAACTTGCGTCCGCCGTGCTCCTCGGGCCAGGCGCACCCCGGGCAGTCGAAGCCCTTGCGCTGGTTCAGCCGGACCAGGGCGGCGGCGGTGCGCAGCGGTCCCATCGAGGTCAGACCGCGCTGCAGCGAGACCATGACGGCCTTGACGCCGGCCGCCTCGTGCTCCGCGCCGGTGGTGACGACCGCGTGTTCGTCGTAGCTGACCGGGATGTCCTTCGCGACGTCGCGGCCCGTCATCAGATGCCGAATGCCCATGGAACCAATCTAGGCCGCGGGATCGACGATCTGCACCACGCCGGCGGTGACGCCGGCGATGAACAGTCGCCCGGTGAGCGGGTCCACGGCCACCGTGTACGGGTTCTGAACGGTGGCGACGCGCTTGACCTCGCGGGGCGTCTCCGTCGCCATGTCGTAGCCGACGACCTCGTTGGTGCCCGACGACGCCACCCAGAGGATGTCGCGCGCCGGATCGTAGGTGATGCCGTAGGGGCCGCCGGGCTGTGCGATCTCGGACAGCGCGCGGGGTTCGGTGCTGAACACGCGGACGGCGTCGCCGCGGGTGTCGGCCGCGATGTAGCGGCCGTGCTTGTCGGCGACGAGGTGGGTCGGCCCGTCACCCGCGGGCGTCGATCCGACGATGGTCAGCTTGTCGGCGTCGTACACGGTGAGGTCGTTCTTCCGGACGTCGAGCATCCCCATCAGATTGCCGACCGGCGCCATGCCCGCCGGTTGCACGCTGTCGGTGAACACCTTGACGATGTCGTCGCCGCGCAGGACGGTCGTGGTCCCGCCGAGTTCGTTGGCGACGAACACCGTGCCGTTCGGTGCCTCGGAGGCGTCGTGCGGGACGGTGCCCGTGATGATCTGCTGCTCAGCCCGGCCGCTGGGTAGATCGACCCTGACGAGGGCGTTCGCACTCTCGACGGGAACGAGCACGGGTCCACCGGGCTTGGCGAGCTGGAGGTGGCGGACCGCGCCCGGCAGCGGTGTCCTACCGGTGACGACCCCGGTGTCGGCGTTGATCAGGACGAGTTCGTCGGGGTTGCGCTTGGCGACCGCGACGGTTCGCGTCTGCTCGTCGGCGACGATGCCCTCCGGTGAGTCGCCCACCGGAACCTGCATGCCGGACGCCGGGCCCGTCAGCGCCGGAGCCCGTTGCGGTTCGGCGGCGGGGGGCAGGTTGTCCGCCGGCGGCCTGCTGCCCTCGGTCGGCACGCCCGGCGGCAGCAGACCCGTCGTGGTCGGCGTGGTCTGCGTCGCGGTCGACGACGACGCGGACGACGACTCTTCGGGTTCGGTCGTACTCGAACATCCGCCGACGAACAGGACCGCGGCCACGAGCAGGGGGAGACGACGCATGCCGATGGTGTACCCCGAATCACGCCGGTGACGCGCGTGTAACGAGTTCGCCACGCAACGTTTCTAGTCTGTGGGCCGGTCACGTCCGCGAAAACGGTTGCGGACGGACGAGGGATAGGAATGACTTTGAGCGGAAACGCAGTCCGTCTGCAGGCGATCACCAACGTCGAGGCGTACGTGCCTCCGGCCATCAGCTTCGACCCGGCCGAGGCGCCGGGAGAGATCTGGGGCGCCAACGTCTTCACCCTGGCCGAGATGCGGCTTCGGTTGCCGAAGGCGGCCTACAAGTCGGTCGTCGCGACGATCGAGAAGGGCGCCAAGCTCGATCCGGCCATCGCCGACTCCGTCGCCTCGGTGATGAAGGACTGGGCGCTGTCCAAGGGCGCCACTCACTACGCGCACGTCTTCTACCCCATGACCGGCCTCACCGCGGAGAAGCACGACAGCTTCCTCGAGCCCGTCGGCGACGGTCAGACGTTGGCGGAGTTCGCGGGCAAGACCCTCATCCAGGGTGAGCCCGACGCGTCGAGCTTCCCGTCGGGCGGTCTGCGCAGCACCTTCGAGGCACGCGGTTACACCGGCTGGGACGTCACCAGCCCCGCGTACATCCTGGAGAACCCCAACGGGAACACGCTGTGCATCCCGACGGTGTTCGTGTCCATGACCGGTGAGGCCCTGGACTACAAGACGCCGCTGCTGCGCAGCCAGCAGGCGATGGGCGCGCAGGCAGAGCGCATCCTGCGCCTGTTCGGCCACGAGGACTTCGATCACATCGTGTCGTTCTGCGGACCTGAGCAGGAGTACTTCCTGATCGACCGGCACTTCTTCCTGGCTCGTCCCGACCTGATCAACTCGGGCCGAACGCTGTTCGGCGCCAAGCCGCCGAAGGGCCAGGAGTTCGACGACCACTACTTCGGCGCCATCCCCGACCGGGTGCTCGGCTTCATGATGGACACCGAGCGCGAGCTGTTCAAGCTCGGCATCCCGGCGAAGACGCGGCACAACGAGGTCGCGCCGGGTCAGTTCGAGATCGCGCCCATGTTCGAGAAGGCCAACATCGCCGCCGATCACCAGCAGCTGCTGATGACGACCTTCAAGAACATCGCCAAGAAGCACGGCATGGAGTGCCTCTTCCACGAGAAGCCGTTCGCCGGCGTCAACGGATCGGGCAAGCACGTCAACTTCTCGCTGGGCAACGCCCAGTTCGGCAGCCTGCTGGTGCCCGGTGACACGCCCCACGAGAACGCCCAGTTCCTGGTGTTCTGCGCCGCGGTCATCCGCGCCGTGCACAAGTTCTCCGGCCTGCTGCGCGTGTCGGTGGCGTCGGCCACCAACGATCACCGCCTCGGCGCCAACGAGGCACCGCCCGCGATCATCTCGATCTTCCTCGGCGACCAGCTCGCCGACGTGTTCGAGCAGATCGCCAAGGGAGCGGCCACGTCCTCGAAGGGCAAGGGCAGCATGATCATCGGCGTCGACACCCTTCCGGTGTTGCCGACCGACCCGGGCGACCGCAACCGCACCAGCCCGTTCGCCTTCACCGGCAACCGCTTCGAGTTCCGCGCGCCGGGCTCGGGTCAGACCATCAACGTGCCGATGATCATCCTCAACACGATCATGGCCGACTCGCTGGACTACATGGCGACGTGGTTGGAGAAGGCCGTCGGCGAGGGCGAGGACTTCGACATGGCCGTGCAGAAGCTGCTGACGGAGATCATCACCGAGCACGGTGCGGTCGTCTTCAACGGTGACGGCTACTCGGACAACTGGGCGGTCGAGGCCGAGGCGCGCGGGTTGCCGAACCTCAAGATGACGTTGGACGCCATCCCGGAACTGGGCAAGCCCGAGGCGATCGAGGTCTTCGAGAAGTACGGCGTCTTCAACGCGCGCGAGCTGCACAGCCGCGAAGAGGTCCGCTACGAGATGTACGCGCTGACGGTCGGCGTCGAGGCGAAGCTGACCCTTGAGATGGGGTCGACCGTGATCCTGCCCGCGGCGATCCGGTACCAGACGGAGTTGGCGCAGAACGTCGCGACGCTGAAGGCGGCGGGAGTCGAACCCGACCTGACGATGCTGCAGACGGTGTCGGCGCCCATCTCGGACCTGACGGCCGCCCTGACGGCGCTCAAGGCCGGCATGGACGCCCATGGCGGAGACACCGCCGCCGAGGAGGCCGCGCACGCGCAGAGCCTGCTGGCCCTGATGGACGACGTCCGTTGGGCCGCAGACACGTTGGAGAACCTCGTCGCCGACGACCTCTGGCCGCTCCCCACCTACCAGGAGATGCTCTACATCCTCTGAGTCCACCCCTTCTGAGGTCACCTCCTTCCGCGAGCGTGCGTGTCTGCGGGCGACACGCCGAGTCAGAACCTGACTATGCGCACGCTCGCGGGAAGGCCGGGACGTGCACCCTGCCGGCTACAGCACCGCCCGAGCGGTGTCGGCCGCGGCCCGAAGCGCCTCTGCGACGGGCAGTGCACGGAAATCGTCGGACAGGATCTCGACGCCCCAGGGTCCATCGAAGCCGCTGTCGCGCAGCACACTCACCAGACCTGGCAGATCGAACTCGCCCTCGCCGCACAGCAGGCGGTTGTGCACCGTGTCCTCGAATAGGGTGCCGTCGACCTCGTCGGCGGCATCGTCGAGTTCGACGCCGAACACCATCCCCGGCGTCAGGGCGTCGCTCAGCTCGTCGAGTGACGTGCCCGCGCGAAAGACGTGCCACGCGTCGACCAGCAGGCCTACGCCGGGATGGTCTGCGGCGGTGACGATGTCGGCACCCATCGGCACCGTGGCGATGCGCGAGAACGGCATGGTTTCGATCGCGATCCTGGTGCCGTGGGTGGCGGCTTCGTCGGCCAGTCGCCGCAACTGCTCGATGAGTTCATCGGGTCGTGTGGCCGGCGGGCCGAGTTCCGATCCGATCTTGATGAACGCCGGTCTCAGGACGTCCGCCGCGTCGAACAGCAACTCGCGCACCTCGTACGAGTGGCCGTCGGCGCCGCGGGGGATCCACCAGCGTTCGATGAGTTCGATCTCGGCGTGCGTCAGCCCCGCGGCGTCGATCAGGCTCCGCAGTTGGGAGAAGCCGATCGAGTCGCGGATGACCCGGAGGTCGTCCTGAATCAGACCCATGCCGACGTACCCCGCTTCGGCGATCGCCTTGATGCGCTCGGCGATCGGCACGGGGCTGACCGGCGGGACGTGCATCGGCGACGTGTCGCCGGCACTCGTCCACGCGGTCGCGACGAGTCGGGATTCGGCCATGAGGTTCCTAGGTCGCGAGCGTGCGCATAGTCAGGTTCTCATCCGGCGTGTCGCCCGCAGACACGCACGCTCGCGGAGAAGGAGATCTACCCCCGATGCTTGGCGACGTACTCGGTCATCGTCTTGAGCTGGTAGCGCGAGACGTCGTGGGCGGTCTCGTCCTCGGCGAACACCGAGGACACCATGACGGTGTCGTCACGGTCGTAGAAGCCGAGTTCGCCCAGGCCGCCGAAGAACTCGTCCCAGTCGACGTCGCCGTCGCCGATCTTGAGGTGCTGGTGCACCCGCACCGGGTTGCCCGGCGGGTTCGTGATGTAACGGAGCCCGTGGCTGCGGTGGTGGTCCATCGTGTCCGCGACGTGGACGAGACGCAGCTTGTCACCGGCGGCCCGCATGATGTCGGCCATCGCGCCACCCATGTGGAACGTGTGGCACGCGACGTACACCATCCCGATGTTCGGCGAGTTGACGCCGCGGATGATCCGCAGCGCCTCCATGCCGTCCTCGACGAAGTCGTCGGGGTGCGGGTCGATCCGGACGTCGATGCCCTCGCGTTCGAAGATCGGCACGAGTTCCTCCATCGACCGGAAGAACGCTCGCTCGGACTCCTCGGCGCGCTCGGGGCGGCCGGAGAACTCGGTGTTGATCACGTCGACGCCGAGGTCGACGGTGATCTGCACGACCCGCTTCCAGTTGCGTACCGCCGCCTCGCGGGCGTCCTCGTCGGGACCGGACCACCGCAACACGGGAAGCACCGACGCGATGCCGACGCCCGCATCGGCGCACGCCGTGCGGAACTTGGCCACCAGGTCGTCATCCGCGCGGGGGTGGTTGAAGAAGGGGATGAAGTCCCGGTGCGGGGTGAGCTGGAGGTACTCGTAGCCCAATTCGGCCACCAGCGCCGGGAGTTCGAGCAGCTCGTAGTCGTGGTGGAACGGCGTCGGGTCGAGGGCGATCTTCACGTCAGGCCCCCGGAATCGTTCTGCGATCGACCATCTGAACGTCGACGGGCTGTCCGCTGTTCAGCGACTCCACGCCGGCCTCGCACACGGCAGCCGCGGCATAGCCGTCCCACGCGCTCGGTCCGTCGGTGAAGTCCCCGGTGTTCCGTCCGCGGTGCACCGCGTCGACCCACCGCTGGAACTCCGTGTCGTAGGCCTGGCCGAAGCGCTCACGGAACCCGGGGGTGATCTGTCCGCCCCACGTCCCTCCTGCGCCCTTGCGGACCAGCCCGACATCCATGCCGATCATCGCGCTGCCCCGCTCGGCGACCACCTCGGTACGCACCTCGTAGGCGATTCCGGTGGTGACGAACAGCTCCACGTCGACGTGCTTGCCCGACGTGGTGCGCATGATCGCGATCTGCGGGTCGGCCAGCCCCCGGGGCGCAGCCGGATTCGGCTGCGGCTTGATGATCTGAATCGAGGCGATCTCCTCGCCGAACAGGAAGCGCGTGACGTCCACCTCGTGCACCAGCGAATCCCGCACGATCATCGCGCTGTCGAACGAAGGCGGTACGGCCGGGTTGCGATGGGCGCAGTGCAGCACCAGCGGGAGGCCGAGTTCGTCGCCGTCGAGCAGCGCCTTCAGCGCCGCGTACTCGTGATCGAAGCGGCGCATGAAGCCGACTTGGATCAACCTGGTCGAGAGTTCGGCTTCGCGCTTGACGACGTCGAGGGCGGTGGACACGTCGGTGGTCAACGGCTTCTCGCACATCACGGGCTTCGTGTGCTCGAGGCAGGCCAGCAGCTGCTTTTCGTGGGTGGGCCCCGGCGTGGCGAGCACGACGGCGTCGACGTCCGGGTCGGCGATGGCGTCGAGGGGATCGGCGATGGCACGGCACCCCGGGATGGTCGCCGCGAGTTGCTCGGCCTTGTCGGCGACGTAGTCGTTCACCACCGTCACACGGGCACCGGAGATCCTCGAACTCAACCGAACGACGTGGTCGGCGCCCATGACGCCGACGCCCAGGACGGCCACGCGTAGGTCAGACATCTGTTCTGGTCCTTACTAGTTGAAGCGGACGGACGGGACGCCGCAGGATCCGAGGTACTTCCGGGTGCGCTGGGCGATGGGCAGGGGTGCGTCGACGGCGCAGGGGTACATGTCCTGCTCGACGATGGCGAAGACGTCGATGCCGAGCCTCTCGATGGCCTCGAGCAGCGGCGGCATGTCCGGGATGCCCAGCGGGGGTTCGGTCATGGCGCCGAGCTTGACGGCCTCGCCGAACGGCAGGTCCTCGGCCTCGACCTTGGCGCGCACCACGGGGTCGACCTGCTTGAGGTGCAGGTAGCCGATGCGCTCGGGTGCGCGCTCGATGATCGCGATGTTGTCACCGCCGCAGTAGCTGATGTGGCCGGTGTCCAGGCACAGGTTGACGAACTCGCCGTCCGTGCCGTCGAGGAAGCGGTAGACGTTCTCCTCGGTGTCGACGTGGCTGTCGGCGTGCGGGTGGTACTGCGCACGGACGCCGTACTTCTCGAACATGGCCCTACCCAGTTCGTTCATGCCCTGGGTCTTCTTGCGCCACTGCTCGGGGGTCAGCGTGCGGTCCTCGAGCACGGCACCGGTGGCGGGATCGCGCCACATCTCGGGGATGACGACGACGTGCTTGCCGCCGACCGCGGCGGTCAACTTCGCGACGTCCTCGATCTGCGCCCACACCGCGTCCCAGGAGTCATCCTGGTGCAGGTGCTCGAACACCGTTCCCGCCGAGAGCTTCAGGTTGCGAGAGGCCAGTTCGTCGGACAGCGTGTCGGGATCGGTTGGCAGGTAGCCGAACGGTCCCAGCTCGATCCACTGATAGCCGGACGCGGCGACCTCGTCGAGGAACCGGGTGTAGGGGGTCTGGTTCGGGTCGTCGGGAAACCAGACGCCCCACGAGTCGGGGGCTGACCCCACCAGGATCTTGCTCGAGCCGTTGCTCATGGTTCTCGTACCTCTCAGGATTCGGTGGGACGGACGAAGGGCCGCTGGATCTTCTTCCAGTCGGCATAGGTTTCGTAGGCGGTTCGGGTGGACTCCAGCGTGGACGTCTCGGATACCGGTACGTCCCACCATGACTCGCTGTCTGGCGCGAAGATCATCGGGTCGGTCTCGACGTGGATCACGGTCGTGCTGTCGCTGGCCTTCGCGACCTTGACCGCATCGGTGAACTCGGCGGCGGTGACGACGCGGATGACGTCGGCCCCCAGGCTGGCGGCGTTCGCGGCCAGGTCCACCGGGAGCTTGTCGCCGTCGAGCCGACCGTCGTCCGACCGGTATCGGTAGGCGGTGCCGAACCGCTGCGAGCCCAGCGCCTCGGAGAGCCCGCCGATGGACGCGAAGCCGTGGTTCTGCACGAGCACCACGATGACCTTGACGTTCTCCTGCACGGCGGTGACGAGTTCGGTCGCCATCATCAGGTACGAGCCGTCGCCGACCATGACGAACACGTCGCGGTCCGGCTCGGCCATCTTGGCGCCGATGCCGCCGGCGATCTCGTAACCCATGCAGGAGTAGCCGTATTCGACGTGGTAGCCCTTGCGGTCGCGGGTGCGCCACAGCTTGTGCAGGTCGCCGGGCATGGAACCGGCGGCACACACCACGACGTCGCGCGGATCGGACAGCGAGTTGGCCAGGCCGATCACCTGGTTCTGGTTCAGCGCCGCGCCGTCGTCGACCCGGTAGACCGCGGAGACGGTGTCCTCCCACTCCGTCGCGAGATCGGCCGTGCGGGTGCGGTACTCGTCGCTGACGGAGTAGTCGCCGAGCGCCTCGCCCAATGCCTCGATCGCCTCCCGCGCATCGGAGACGACGCTGACGCCGCCCTGCTTGACCGAGTCGATCGACGCGACGTTGACGTTGACGAAGCGTACGTCCGGATCGTTGAAGGCCGTCCGCGAGGCGCTGGTGAAGTCGCTGTAGCGGGTACCGATCCCGATGACGACGTCGGCCTCGGTGGCCAGCGCGTTGGCAGCGGTGGTGCCGGTGGAACCGATGGCGCCGACGGACTGCGGGTGGTCGTAGGGGATTGATCCCTTGCCCGCCTGGCTCTGACCGACGGGGATGCCGGTCTTCTCGCAGAACGCGGCGAGAGCCTCGGTGGCGTCGGAGTAGATGACGCCACCGCCGGCGACGATGAGCGGCTTGCGGGCCGACCGGATGACCTCGGCCGCCCGGGCGATCACCGAGCGTTCCGGCAGCGGGCGTGCGACGTGCCAGGTGCGCGGAGCGAACAGCGATTCCGGCCAGTCGTGGGCCTCGGCCTGTACGTCCTGGGGAATGGCGACGGTGGCCGCGCCGGTCTCGACCGGGTCGGTGAGCACCCGCATCGCGCCCAGCAGGGCGCCGGGTAGCTGCTCGGGCCGCCACACCCGGTCGAAGTAGCGCGACAGCGGCTTGAAGGCGTCGTTGACGGTGACGTCGCCGGAGGACGGCAGCTCGAGTTCCTGCAGTACGGGCGAACTCGCGCGGGTGGCGAACGTGTCGGCCGGCAGCAGCAGGACCGGCAGCCGGTTGATCGTGGCCAGGGCCGCGCCGGTGAGCATGTTGGTGGCACCGGGTCCGACGCTGGCGGTGACGGCCCAGGTCTGCAGCCGGTCCTTCTGCCGCGCGTAGGCGACGGCGCTGTGCACCATGGCCTGCTCGTTGCGGCCGAGGACGTAGCGCAGGTGCGGCTCGGTGCCGTTCTCGGCCGCCGTGATCTCGTCCTGCAGGAGCGCCTGGCC
Organism: Mycolicibacterium sediminis; assembly: GCF_010731735.1. Lineage (GTDB taxonomy): Bacteria > Actinomycetota > Actinomycetes > Mycobacteriales > Mycobacteriaceae > Mycobacterium > Mycobacterium sediminis. The sequence continues at coordinate 5,117,947 of NZ_AP022588.1, read as the reverse complement.
GATGCCCGCGACGTTGCCGTGGCCGAAGATGCCGAACGCGCCGGCGAAGAACTTGGTGCGCACGCCGTCGTGCTCGACGTACTGGTTGCCGAGGAACCGAACGGTGGCCTGCGCCACGGTGAGTCGGACGGTCGACTCGCCGTCGGCGATCTTCTCGGCCCGCTTGGGTGCGGTGGAAACCATGGATCAGGCTCCTGTTCTGGGGGCGTGCAGGGGCAGTCGAGGATCCACGGCCTGGTCGTCCCAGGTGCCGCGGAGCCATGCGTGTTCGGGGTCGTCGACGATCTTCCAGGCGCGTTCGGCGCCCGGTCCGGCCATCACGTTCAGGTAGTACATGTGGTAACCGGGGGCGGCGACCGACGGGCCGTGATAACCGTGCGGCACCAGGACGACGTCGCCGGTGCGGACCTCCTCGAGCACCTCGATCGGACGGTCGGGTGTGCCGTACACGCGGTGGTAGCCAAAGCCCCTGGAACCGTCCGGTCCACCTGCGATCTCGAAGTAGTAGATCTCCTCGAGTTCCGATTGTGTCGGGGTGTTCTCGTCGTGCTTGTGCGCGGGGTAGCTCGACCAGTTGCCGCCGGGCGTGATCACCTCGCACGCGATCAGCGAGTCGGCCTCGAAGACGCCTGCCGTGCCGAAGTTGTGCACCTGACGGCTGCAGTTGCCCGCGCCGCGCAGCTCGACCGACACGTCGGCGGCCGCCACGCGGCGGTTGGGGAAGGCGTTCTTCGCCTTGGCCCCGCAGATCGCGAATCGCCCCGAGCCGGACAGTACGTATGTCTGCGAGATGCCTAGGTAGACCATGTCGCTCGGACCGTCGAACACCGATGCGCGCGGCGCCAACTCGAAGGTCTCGCCGCCACACGAGACGGATCCGCCACCGGCGAGGGGGAGGATCATCACCTCGGTGTCGCCCGTGCCGAGTTCGACGGATCGGCCGTCGCCCAATTCGACCACGTGAAGCGATGATTCGGTCCAGCCGGCCGTCTCCGGGGTGACGTCGACGGTGAAGGGCGCGGCCGCACTGCCGGCCGGGACGTACAGCTTGCTGTGCATGTCAGCGCACCAGCGAGACGGCGGTGGCGACGGCGGAACTCACGTCGTCGTCGGATGGATAGAGCAGGGTGCGCCCGACGATCAGTCCGCGGACCGACGGCAGGCTCAGCGCCTTCTCCCACGAGGCGAAGGCCTCGTCGGGGTTGACGGGGTCGCCGCCGAGCAGAAGTGTCGGGAGGGTCGTCGAGTCCATGACCCTGTCCATCTCCGGGACGACCGGCAGCTTCATCCACGTGTACGCCGACGTCGCGCCAAGACCCTGACCGATGTGCACCGACTTGATCACCGCGTCGGGGCTGAGGTCGTTGCGGACCTTGCCGTCGACGCGGCTCGACATGAAGGGTTCGAGCATCGCGATGAGGCCACGGGCGGCGAGTTCGTCGACGGCCTTGGCGCACGCCGCCATGGTGGCGACGGTGCCCGGATCGTCGAGGGCGATGCGGCACAGCATCTTCCCGCCGTTCATCTTCGCCGTGGCGGTCGACTCCGCGGTGGCTGCGGTCATCTGGTCGTCGAACTCGAACGACGAGCCGGCCAGTCCGCCGCGGTTGAACGAGGAGAAGACGACCTTGTCCTCGAGCGCGCCGAGCAGCAGCAGGTCGTCGAGGATGTCGGAGGTGGCGAGCACGCCGTCGACGCCCGGATCGGCCAGCGCGGCGCGCAGTCGGTCGAGCAGGTCGGTGCGGCTGTTCATCGCGGTCGGGCGGTTCCCGACGGCCAGTGCGCCGCGAGCGGGGTGGTCGGCGGCCACGATCATCAGCCGGCCGTCGCCACGGATGGTCGGACGGGTGGTGCGCGACTCCCAGGCGCGGGCCACCGCACCGGGGTCGGCGGCGCGCAGGTCCGTGAGAGCGGCGTAGTCGGTGCACAGCGCGTTAGACATTGACGGCCTCCTCGGCGGTCCGCTCGGCGAGTTCGGCGACCTCGGCAGCGGTCGGCATCGCGGTCGAGCACTCGAGCCGGGAGGCGACGATGGCGCCTGCGGCATTGGCGTAGCGCAGCGTCTTCTCCATCGGCCAGCCGCGGAGCAGGCCATGAATCAGGCTGCCGCCGAAGCTGTCCCCGGCGCCGAGGCCGTTGACGACGTCGACCTCGTTGGGCGGCACGGTCACCGAGCTGTGCTTGGTCTTGCCCAGCACGCCACGGGGGCCCTGCTTGACGATCGCCAGTTCGACGCCGAGGTCGAGCAGCGCGTCAGCGGCCTTGCGCGGGTTGCTCTCGCCGACGGCGATCTCGCACTCCTCGCGATTGCCGACGGCAACGGTCACGTGCTGAAGCGCCCGCTGGACCTGCTCGGTCGCCGCGGCGGGTGACTCCCAGAACATCGGGCGGTAGTCGAGGTCGAGGACCGTCAGGGGGGCACGCCCTCTGGCCTCCCATGCCGCGAAGTGCGCACTACGGCTGGGCTCTTCGGACAGTCCGGTCACCGTCGACCAGTACAGCCGGGCCGACGTGATCGCGTCGCGGTCGAGTTCGTCGGCCGTGATCTGCAGGTCGGGGGCGCTGGGCTTGCGGTAGAAGTACAGCGGGAAGTCGTCGGGCGGGAAGATCTCGCAGAACGTCACCGGCGTCGGGTAGGCGTCGTGGGTCGCGACGTAGCGGTTGTCGACGCCGAGGCGCGCGAGTTCGGCGCGAACGAACCGTCCGAACGGGTCGTCGCCGACGCCGGAGATCAGCCCGGTGGTGTTGCCCAGCCGTGCCGCGGCCACCGCGACGTTGGCCGCGCTGCCGCCGAGGAACTTGCCGAACGACTCGACGTGTTCGAGGCCGACGCCGACCTGCAGCGGGTAGACGTCGACGCCGCTGCGCCCGATGGCGAGGACGTCGAACGGTGATGAGGTGGACAAGTCGGCTCCCCTGAACGTGATGTGTTGGGCTCGCCCACGACTGTGCCCTCCATCACTAAGTTCTGTCAAGACTTTGTCCTGACAATCGGACTTGTTGTCATGGCGGTGTTACCCTAGGGGCCACTTTGTCTGGTCACCCGAGATCGGAGCCGACGTGCCGCTTGATGTCGAACTCGACCGGTCGAGTCCCGTCCCGCTGTATTACCAGCTGGCGCAAGCCATCGAGTCGGCCATCCGAGATGGCCACCTGGCGCCGGGGGACCGCTTCGAGAACGAACTCGACCTGGCCAAGCGCCTCACGCTGTCACGTCCCACGACCCGGCGCGCGATCCAGGAGATCGTCGACAAGGGTCTGCTGGTCCGCAAGCGCGGGGTGGGCACGCAGGTGGTGCAGAACCCCGTGCACCGCCGTGTCGAGTTGACCAGCCTGTTCGACGACCTCACCCGCGGCGGCCAGGAGCCGACGACGGAACTGCTCGACTATCGGGTGGGCACGGCCGACGACGAGGTGGCGACCCAGCTCAGCCTGCCCGCCGGCCACGAGGTCGTCACCATCCAGCGGCTGCGTTGTGCAAACGGCGAACCGCTCGCGGTGATGGTCAACTACCTGCCCGTCGACCTCGCGCCGGACGCGGGGGAACTCGAACGCAGCGGGCTGTACCAGGCGCTGCGGGCCCGCGGCGTGCACATCCGGCTCGCCAGGCAGCGCATCGGCGCTCGCCCCGCGAGCCGTACCGAGGCGAAGCTGCTGACCGAGAAGGTCGGTGCGCCACTGCTGTCGATGAGCCGCACCGCGTTCGACGACTCCGGCAAGGCGGTCGAGTACGGCGATCACTGCTACCGCGCCTCGCGGTACTTCTTCGAGACGACGCTCGTCGACCGCTGAGGCGTCGCAGGTCATCCCGGTTCATGGGTGATCGGGCGGCGTAGCATCGGCGCCCGTCAGCAAATGACGTGCAGTCCTATTGTCCGAACAAAGTGTTGACTTTCCGCTGTGACCCGTATTACATCGTCTGCAGGGCCGTGACACACGGCACCGCAGACGGGAGAGACGATGAAGTTCATTCGGCTGGCGGCCATCGCCGGAGCGGGCGTGTTGGCGCTGGGGTTGGTGTCGTGTTCGTCGACCGGCGGCAAGCCCGCGGGGTCGGGTGAGGGGTCGGGCGGAGGCACCGTCGATACGCCTCGCATGGTCGTCGCCATGATCACCCACGAGGTCCCCGGTGACTCGTTCTGGGACCTGATCCGCAAGGGCGCCGAAGCCGCGGCGAAGAAGGACAACATCGAGCTGCGCTACTCGAACGACCCCGAGGCGCCGAATCAGGCGAACCTCGTCCAGAGCGCGATCGACAGCGGCGTCGACGGCATCGCCGTCACCCTCGCCAAGCCGGACGCCATGGCGCCTGCCGTCAAGGCCGCCGAGGCCAAGGGCATCCCCGTCGTCGCATTCAACTCCGGCTTCGACAACTTCAAGTCGATGGGCGTCCAGGAGTACTTCGGCCAGGACGAGAAGCTGGCGGGCATCGCGGCAGGCGAGAAGCTCAACGCCGACGGCGCGAAGAAGGTCGTCTGCGTCATCCAGGAGCAGGGCCAGGTCGCACTCGAATCCCGTTGCGCGGGAGTGCGGCAGGGGTTCAAGGGTGAGAGCGAGATCCTGAACGTCAACAGCAAGGACATGCCGTCGGTCGAGGCGACCATCACCGCCAAGCTGCAGCAGGATCCGTCCGTCGACCACATCGTCGCCCTCGGCGCGCCGATCGCGCTGACCGCCGTCCAGTCGGTCGGCAACGCAGGCAGCCAGGCGAAGATCGTCACGTTCGACACCAACGCCGCGCTCGTCGACGCCATCAAGGGCGGTCAGGTGCAGTGGGCGGTCGACCAGCAGCCGTACCTGCAGGGCTACCTCGCCATCGACGCGCTGTGGCTGTTCGTCAACAACAAGAACCTCATCGGCGGTGGCGAACCCACGCTGACCGGACCGTCGTTCATCGACCAGGGCAACATCGACGCCGTCGCAGAGCTGGCCAAGGCCGGAACTCGCTAGGAACGGGAAGAACTGACATGAGTACGCAGGCAGACCTCACCATCACCGACCAGAAGGTCGTCCGCGACGAGCGCGTCAAGGAGCGCAATCGGGCTCAGCGCCTACTGATTCGGCCCGAGATGGGCGCCGGGATCGGTGCCATCGGCATCTTCGTCTTCTTCCTCGTCGTCGCGGCGCCGTTCCGGGAGGCGGCCTCCCTGGCCACCGTGCTGTACGCGAGTTCCACCATCGGCATCATGGCGTGCGGCGTGGCGGTGCTGATGATCGGTGGCGAGTTCGATCTGTCGGCAGGCGTGGCGGTGACGTTCAGTTCGCTGGCCGCATCGATGCTCGCCTACAACCTGCACCTGAATCTGTGGGCGGGTGCGGCGCTGGCGCTGGTCCTGGCGCTCGCAGTGGGCTTCCTCAATGGCTACCTGGTGATGAAGACCAAGATCCCGAGCTTCCTGATCACGCTGAGTTCGTTCTTCATGCTCGCCGGCATCAACCTCGCCGTCACCAAGCTGGTCGCCGGCCAGGTCGCGACCCAGAGCGTCAGCGACATGCAGGGATTCGAGTCGGCGCGAGCGGTGTTCGCATCGTCGTTCACCGTGTTCGGCGTCGGCATCCGCGTCACCGTCGTGTGGTGGCTGGTCTTCACGGCGGTCGCGACGTGGGTGTTGTTCAAGACCAAGATCGGCAACTGGATATTCGCGGTGGGCGGCGACTCCGACAGTGCCCGCGCCGTCGGCGTGCCGGTCACCAAGGTGAAGATCGGCCTGTTCATGTTCGTCGGGTTCTGCGCCTGGTTCGTCGGCATGCACCTGCTGTTCGCCTTCAACACCGTGCAGTCGGGACAGGGCATCGGCAACGAGTTCTTCTACATCATCGCCGCGGTGATCGGCGGATGCCTGCTGACCGGCGGCTACGGCACGGCGATCGGCGCCGCCATCGGCGCGTTCATCTTCGGCATGACGAACCAGGGCATCGTCTACGCCGGTTGGGATCCGGACTGGTTCAAGTTCTTCCTGGGCGCGATGCTGCTGTTCGCGGTCATCGCCAACAACGCCTTCCGCAACTACGCATCGAAGAGGTGACGGACATGACCGCGACAGTCGAGGCCTCCGCCAACGAGGCGCCCTCCGGCGGCAAGGTGCCGCTGGTCGAGCTGAAGAACGTGGGCAAGACCTACGGGAACATCACCGCGCTGAAGGACATCTGCCTGCGAGTGCATGCCGGCGAGGTCACCGGCATCCTCGGCGACAACGGTGCTGGCAAGTCCACTCTCATCAAGATCATCTCGGGTCTGCACCAGCAGAGCGACGGCGAACTGCTCGTCGACGGGGAACCGATGAAGTTCGGGTCACCCGCCGACGCACTGGCCAAGGGCATCGCCACGGTCTACCAGAACCTGGCCGTCGTCCCGCTGATGCCGGTGTGGCGCAACTTCTTCCTGGGCCAGGAAGTGCGCAAGAAGTCCTTCCCGTTCTCGTTGGACGCCAACGCCATGCGCGCCACCACCTTGGCGGAGCTGTCGAAGATGGGCATCGAACTGCCCGACGTCGACGCGCCGATCGGGTCGCTGTCGGGCGGTCAGCGCCAGTGCGTGGCGATCGCCCGCGCGGTGTTCTTCGGTGCCCGGGTGCTGATCCTCGACGAGCCCACCGCGGCGTTGGGCGTGAAGCAGTCCGGCGTGGTGCTGAAGTACATCACCGCCGCCAAGGAGGCGGGCTTCGGCGTCGTGTTCATCACCCACAACCCGCACCACGCGCACATGGTGGGCGACCACTTCGTGCTGCTCAACCGCGGGCGGCAGAAGCTCGACTGCGCCTACGAGGACATCACGCTCGACCACCTCACCCAGGAGATGGCCGGCGGCGACGAACTCGAGGCGCTGACGCACGAGCTGGGCCGCAAGTCCTAGACCAGCGCGGCGTCGGCGGCCTTGAGCACGTCGGCCGCCACCGCGATGCCCTCGATGCGGCCGAGTTCGGTGTCCTCGTGCTCGATGTTGACCAGCATGTCCGGGTCGACCTCCTGCAGGGCGCGCAGGAACTCGGTCCAGTAGGCGGTGTCGTGGCCCTTGCCGAGTGCGACGAAGTCCCACGCGGACTCCTTCGGCCACTCGTTGGCCCACTCGTCGTCACCGAGATTGGTGCGGGGCTCCTCCGGCGACAGTCGACGGAAGCCGTTGTCCAGCACGCCGTTCAGCGCTGCGTACTCAGGGTTCACGCGGACGTCCTTGGCTGCTGCGTGGACCACGAGGTCCCCGAGGTGGCGGACGACGGCCACGGGATCCATCTGCTGCCAGAACAGGTGTGACGCGTCGAGTTCCACGCCGACGTTGGTGGTGCCGGCGAGTTCGACGAGCTGGTGCATGGTCGCACTGTTGAACACGACGTTCTGCGGATGCAGCTCGAGGGCGACCTTCACGTCGCTGTCACGGGCCAGCGCGTCGATCTCGCGCCAGAAGTCGGCGACGATCGCCCACTGGTGGTCGAGGACGTCGAGTGCGGCCGAGTTCCAGGCGTTGACGATCCAGTTGGTGCGTGTCGCCGAGGGTTCGCCACCGGGCAGGCCGGACATGGTGACGACGCGATGCTGGCCGAGTCGCTCGGCGAGACGGATCGATCGGCGGACGTCCTCGGCGTGCTTCGGACCGATGTCCGGGTTCGGGTGCAGGGGATTGCCGTTGCAGTTCAGCCCGGCGATGGACACTCCCGTGCCCTCGAAGACGCCGAGGTAGTCGTCGCGTGCGGCGTCACTGACCAGGATGTCGTCGAAGGTCGGGACGTGCACCGGGGGTAGGAATCCGCCGGTGTTGATCTCGATGCCGGTGAGGCCGACGTCGGCGATGGCCGCGAGGGCGTCGGGCAGTGGCCGGTCGTGGAGGATGGCGTCGTAGAGGCCGAGCTTCATCGTGCTGGTGTCCCTTCGGGTTCGGTGGATCAGGTGACCTTGACGGCGAGCCCGCCGCCGGCGGCGGATTCGGTGATGGCGGCGACGACCCGAAGGCCGCGCAGTCCGGCCTCGAAGCCGGGCAGTGGGCCCGTGTCGCCGATCCCCGCGATCTGGTCGAGGAACGCACGCGCCTGGAAGGTGAAGAGATCGGCAACGCCGTGGCCGACGCCGCCGGCGTCCATGGGCAGGCCGCCGCGGATGTACGGGTGATCCGGACCGATCAGCACCCGTCGCGCACCGCCGATGTCGCTGCGGACGTCGTCGGCGGAGAGCTGGAACTCGCCGGCGCGGTGCAAGTTCCACGCCGCGGAACCCTTGGAGGCGAACAGCTCGAAGCCGAGTCCGTCGGGCAGGTCGTGCGCCACCCGCGATGCCGAGAACGTGCCGACGGCGCCGTTCTCGAAGCGGGCGGTGAAGGTGGCGACGTCTTCGTTCTCGACCGGCGACACCTCGTCACCGACCGCACCCTTGGTGTGGCCGTAGGTGACGCCCACCGGGACCGGGCGTTCGGTCACGATGGTGGCGAAGGACGCACCGCTGACCTCGACGATCGGTCCGCAGACGAATTCGGACATGTCGAGCAGGTGGCTGCCGACGTCGGCGAGCGCGCCGGTGCCGGGACCGCCCCGGTAGCGCCAGGTGATGGGCGAGGTGGGGTCCAGCGCGTAGTCGCACCAGTAGTGCCCGTTGAAGTGGACGAGATCCCCGAGCGTGCCGGCTGCGAGTTCACGCCGGATCATCTCGACCGCGGGGGAGCGGCGGTACGTGTAGCCGACCGCGGTCACCGCGTCGGATGCCTGCGCCGCGGCCACCATGGCCTCGGCGTCGACGAGCGAGCCGGCCAGGGGCTTCTCGCACAGGACGTGCTTGCCCGCGGCGAGAAGGCCTTCGACGATCTCGCGGTGCAGGTGGTTGGCGACGACGACGCTGACGGCGTCGACGTCGGGTGCGTCGGCGATCGCGCGCCAGTCGTACTCGGCCCGCCCGTAGCCGTAGCGCTTGGCGGTGTCGTCGGCGACCGCTTCGCTGGTGTCGGCGATGGCGACCAGGCGAACGGCGGGTCGGTCGGTGCCGAACAGCGTCGACGACCCGCGGTATCCCGCCGCGTGGGCGCGGCCGGCCATGCCGCCGCCGATGACGGCGACGCCGAGTGAGTCTGACATGGAAGGCTCCCTGAGATCCGGTGATTTGTCCGGTCTATTGGACCGGTCTAAGTGAGTACTATGAGGCGGGTCACCGGGGTGTGTCAAGCCCCCCGTCCGCCGTGAGGAGTGCGAAGTGGAACGACGCCGCGAACGGCCGACGATGCAGGACATCGCCGACGAGGTGGGAGTGTCCAAGGCTCTGGTCTCGCTGGTGATCCGGAGGGCCCCGGGCCCGAGCGAGGAGACGCGGGCGAAGGTCCTCGCCGCCGCCGATGCACTGGGGTACCGCGTGAATCGGGCAGCGGCGTTGATGACGGCGCGGCGCTCGCATCTCATCGGCGTGATGACCGACATCCGCAGCAGCTTCCACGCCGAGATGGTCGAGGACATCGTGGAAGCGGCGGACCGCGCCGGCTACGAGGTCGTACTCGGCGCGGTCACCTCCACCCACGGTGAGGCGCGGGTGATCGACACGCTCCTCGACTTCCGTTGCGAGGCAGTCATCCTGCTCGGTCCCGAGTCCGAGATCGGGACGCTCACGGCGATGGGAACACGGCTGCCCACCGTCGTCGTCGGGCGCCGGGTGGCGTCGGCGTCACTCGACGTCGTCCGCGCCGCGGACGCTCGCGGCATCGGACTGGTGGTCGATCACCTCGTGGAACTCGGCCACCAGCGCATCGTCCACGTCACGGGCGGCTCCGGCTCGATCGCCGCCGATCGCCGGCAGGGATATCTGCGGGCGATGCGGCGCAACGGGTTGGAGGATCACGCCGAGTGCATCGACGGCGACTTCACCGAGAACGCCGGGGTCGACGCGGCGAAGACGTTGCTGACGTCTGACGACCTGCCCAGCGCCGTGGTGTGCGCGAACGACCGCAGCGCCCTCGGAGTGCTCGACGCGGTGCGCCGAGCGGGGGTCGACGTGCCGGGGCGCATGTCCATCACCGGTTACGACGACAGCCCGCTCGCGAAGCTCGGTCACGTCGATCTGACGTCGGTCAGCCAGGCGCCGCGAGAGCAGGCGAACCGGGCGGTCGAGGCCGTCGTCGAACGACTCGACGGTGGTCGCACGACGCCGGCGTCCTCGGTTCTGCTGCCCCAGCTCGTCGTCCGCGGGACCACCGCCACGTGGGCGGGGGACGGGTTCTGACGTGCTCAGCGGGCGGTGACGATCCCCGCGAGTTCGAACGCGCGCCACGGGATCGTGGGCGTATCACGATGATCGGGGTCGACACCTATTAGGCGGCCACCGGCCAGGTACACGGTTTCGTGCTTGGCATCGGCGTCGACGGTCACGAGGGCTTCGATGCCTGCCGGGGGAACGGTGGCGTCATTCCCGCGCCACGAGGTGATGCCGTCGTGGCCGTGGATCTGGCTGAAGGGCATCTGGCGGTCCGCCCACCCGGGCAGCAGTTCGGTCTTGGTGTCCGCCCACAGCGGTCCCGCGTCCGAGGCGGTCGTGCCGTGCAGCATCGTGCCGGCGCGGAACACCGTGTCGGCATCCACCCTGGCGAGGTCGTTGATCCGGCGAGCAGCCTCGACGGCGCTGTTCGGACCGCCGAGGGCGCTCGCCCAGAACTCGGCGGTGATGCCGGCGTGCGTGACGAGGAACGACTCGTGGGTGGTCTCGAGTGCGGCGGCGACGACGACGGTCCCGTCGTTCCACCAGCGTCGCAGGATGCGAACGTGCTTGCGCCGCAGGGTTTCCGGCCACCGGAAGACCGGCGGTTGGAGGTAGTGCGCCTCGTGGTTGCCGATCAGCTGGATCCACTGGCCGTGCTGGGTGCGCAGGTAGTGATCGACGATGTCGACCACCTCGGCGGAGTCGGGTCCACGATGGATCAGGTCACCGACCTGCACGACGATCAGGTCGTCGGGTAGCGAGCCGTCGGGACGCGCGCCGAGACGGGCGAGTTCGTGACGCAGTGGTGTGGCATGTCCACCCACGTCACCGATGACGGCGATCCGCATCGGGTTCAGGGTGCCTTCCGCCGGATCGGCCGGGTCAGGGCCGCGGAGCGCAGGGCGGAAGGCCTCACTGCGGCGCGGTCCATCCGACGCGCGATGCCGTTGATCTCTCGCACGGCCTGACCGATCATGCTGCGTTCGATCGGTGACAGGTCGTCCCGGTCGATCAGGTCGCTGGGCGGCTGTCCGTCGCGGAGTCGATTGAGGTGGTGGCGCAGACGCATTCGCTGCAGGACCTCGAACACCTCGATCAGTCGGCCGGCCTCTGCGCTGGGCAGGATGACCGATCCGGACGCATCGCGCAGTCGCTTCACGGTCTGCAGCTCCGTGGAGCCGACCCCGAGGGCTGCCCAGCGGGCGATGCTGACCACCGGTAGCAGACCGTGGGTCTTCACGTCGAACGTGTCGCCCTTGCCGGTGAACACGTCGCGCAGCGTACGCTCCCGTTCCTTGGCGCGGTGCGAAACCGACTCCGACAGCAGCAGATCCATGGCGGCCGGGTGCTGCCGGAAGTCGGCGAAGACCCGGGCGACCTCCGGCAGACCGGGCGTGCCGTGGATGGGTCGGGCGTCCACCAGGAGCGACGCGATGACGGCCAGGCCCGTGCGGTGCACCGCCATGGCCGCGCGGGAGTGTTCCCCGGGTGCGGTGAGCCAGCGCGTCGCCGCGGCTCGCCACTCACCGTTCGTCCGGGAGAAGGCCTTGTTGGATGCGTTGGCGCCGTTGACATCGACGCCGAGCCCGGCGGCGGCGAGCAGTTCGTTCACGTCGTCGAACGCGCGCCGGTACAGCGCCATGGCCTCCGGCGACACGTCGTCGTCGAAGGCGATGGCGACGTCGAGATCCGAACCGGGCATCGCCTCGCGCCGGCCGTGGCTGCCCAGGAAGAGCCAGGTGAACTGGTCGAGGGAGAGTCCGGGATGATCGGCGAAGACCACCTGGATGGACCGGCGGACGATCGCGTCGACGATTGCGGACCAGACGCGGATCACGCGGTCGACGGCCAACCCGCGCTCGAGGATGTCGCTCAGCACCGCCGGTGCGCGCCGGGCCCGTTCGATCAGCTCGGTTCGGTCGCGGGCGCGGCGGATCTGTTCGAGCATCCCGAATCCGGCCGTGGTCGGCGCCAGCACGAAGTCCCGCGCGCCGAGTACGCCGCGCAACCTGTCGGTGCGGTCGACCACCGGCAGGTACTCGGCCCGGGTGTCGAGCAGGGTGATCAGGGCTTCGACCGACGAGCCGGTGAGTTCGACCGTCGTGGCCGGGTGGATCATCACCGCGCGCGCGGGGGTGTCCCCGGCGATGCCGTCGCCGACGACGCGGCGTCCCAGCATGGAGTCGGTGACGATGCCGTAGGTCCCGTCACCGAGTTCGACCACGGCGCAGTGCATCTCCCGGTCGGTCAGCTGGCGTGCGACCTCGGCGACCGGCGTGTCCGGCGCGACCACCAGCGGTGTGGTCGCGATGAGGTCCTCGACCGTGCTGAACATCGGTGCCGAGGTGGTACGCCTCCGGGTGCGGGAGATGTAGTCGGCGAGGAACCGGGCGCCGCTGCGCGAGTAGAACGCGGGCTCGACCAGGTGGCCCGGCAGAACCGCGATGCCCGCCGAGGTGGTGGCCACCACCCGGGGCCCGATGGGGCGTTCGGTGAGCATCGCGGAGAAGCCGAAGACGTCACCTGCGACGAACCGGTCGTCACCGGCCTTCGTCACCTGATCTTGGTCGTGCCAGAGGTCGACTTCACCGGTGAGCACCACGTAGATCTCGGTGGGCGGCGCCGTGAAGGCGTCGACCACCAGATCGCCCGCAGAGAACTGACGGACCGTCGCCGCCGCCGTGATCGCCGCCAACTCCGGCGGGGCGAGCGCGCTGAACAGCTCGACCCCGGCGAGGAACCGGGTCAATTCCTCCTGCTCGGCGACGGTCACGGGTCACCGCCTCAGCGCAGGCCGACGTAGATCTGACCGGTCGAGACGTCCTCTTCGAGCGCCTCGAGCGAGCGGCCGCGGGTCTCCGGCACCTGGGTGTACACGAACAGCAACGCTACGACGCCGATCCCGGCGAACAGGAAGAAGGACCCCGTGATGCCGATGGTCGCCACCAGGGTGGGGAAGTACAACCCGAGGATTCCGTTGGTGACCCAGCAGAAGAAGACCGCCATGCCGATGCCGAGGCCGCGCATGTGCAGGGGGAAGACCTCTGCCAGCCATACCCAGACGGCCACGTTGAGGAAGGTCTGCATCGACAGCACGAAACCGACGACGAGGACGAGGATCACGTAGGGCCGTGCCGGATTACCTGCCGGCAGCAGCATCGACGCCACCCCGACGAGGCAGTGGAACGTCGTGGTCAGCGTCAGGCCGATCATGAACGTCTTGCGGCGGTCGATCCGGTCCATGTTGCGCAGGGCGATGATGCCGCCGATGACGGCGACGACTCCGAAGGCGATGTTGGCGAGGACGGCCTCCTCCTCGCCCATACCGGATTCCTCGAGAACCCTGGTGCCGTAGTACATGATCGAGTTGATGCCGGTGAGCTGCTGGGTGATGCACACACCGATGCCGACGAAGATGATGCGCCGCAGCCACTTGCTGGCCATGATGGCGCGGATCCCGATCTGGTGGCTCTCCTTCTCCTGGTTGGCGATGAGTTCGACCTGAGCGATCTCCGCCAGGGCCCGGTCCTCGGAGCGGACGGTCTTGAGCACCGCGAGCGCCTCGTCGTTCCGACCCTTCTCCACCAGCCAGCGCGGCGACTCGGGCATCCGCAGCATCCCGATGAACAGGGCGACGGCGGGCAGGGCGCAGACCGCGAACATGATGCGCCACACGCCGTCCACGTGGCCCAGGGTCGTGCCGAGGATCGCGTTCACCACGAACGCGGACAACTGGCCGACGACGATCGCCAACTCGTTGCGCCCGGTGATCGAGCCGCGGATTTCGAAGGGTGCGAGTTCGGCGAGGAACACGGGCACCACCGTCGATGCCCCGCCGACCGCGAGGCCGAGCACGATGCGGCCTGCCACCAGCGTGGCGAAGCCCGTCGCGGAGAAGGTCCCGGGCTCCGGCCCGGCCGGTGAGAACACGACCAGCAGGACGCCGACGAAGAACAGCACCGCGAGGATCAGGATCGTCTTGCGCCGCCCGATCGCGTCGGAGATGATCCCGCCGACCAGCGCGCCGATCGCCGCGGCGAACAGCAGCGCGCTGATGACGACGCCCAGCTGCAGCAGCGAGAGCCCGAGTTCCCGTGCCATCGGGCCCTCGGCGCCGTTGGCCACGCCGGTGTCGTAGCCGAACAGCAGGCCGCCCAGGCAGGCGACGACGGAGATGACGCCGATCCGGCTCCGGTGCGGGCCGCTGGTCAGTGGTGGTAGGTCGGCTTCCGCCGCCGATTCCGCATGTGCGGTCATCTCGTGGCTCCTTCGTCGATCGGCGCGCGGGGCGCGCCGGCACTGCTGGATGACGGTGATGCCCGTCACAGGTAACCCCAGACTAGCGCGCGCTAGGCATTTGTAAAGCCATACGGACAAATGGACGATTCGCGGTGCCGGCGTCGAGGTTCGTGGGACCATTGCGCCGTGCGGGACCCCAGTGGGAGGCGCAGACAGCGCCCGGTGACGCAAGACGACGTCGCGCAGGAGGTGGGCGTCTCCCGGGCGCTCGTCTCCCTGGCCTTCAGGGGGGCTCCCGGCGTCAGTGAGGCGTCGCGTCGAACGATCCTCGAGGCGGCACGCTCGCTGGGATACCGACACAACGCCATCGCCGCCGATCTCGCCGCAAAGACCCGCACGACGATCGGTCTCTACCTGCTGGACTTCCGCAACGAGGTGTATGCCGACGTCTACCGGGGAGTCCGAGATGCGTTGGAGCGCTCCGGAAACCGCGTCGTGCTGGCAGTGTCGGACGCCGATGAACCCACCGACCAGCAGGCGGTCGACTCGCTCGTCGACGCCCGTGTCGGAGTGGTCATCGCCGCCACCCTCATGCTGACCGACGTCGACGTTCGAGCGCTCGCGAAGGCGGTCCCGTTGGTCAGCGTCGCGCGTCGGGTGCCGGGGGTCGACTGCGTCTATGCCGACGACGAGGCCGGCGCCGAGGCGGCGACGAGACACCTGCTCGACCTCGGGCACCGCCGCATCGCGCACCTCACCGGTGACGAGTACGAAGGTCATCTGTTGCGCCGCCGTACGTACGAGGCGGTGATGACGACGGCCGGGAGAACGCCACAGACCGTCGTCGCTCGTGGCTACTCGCAGGAGGCCGCCGAGGGCGTCGCGCGGATGGTGCTCGACGTGGCCGACCCTCCGACGGCGGTGTTCGCCCACAACGACGAGATGGCGCTGGGCGTCCGCGAGGCGGCGTACTCGCTCGGTTTACGCATCCCGGAGGACCTGTCCCTGGTCGGGTACGACGATTCGCGCATCGCCCGGTTGCACGGGGTCGACCTGACGTCCGTCGATCAGCACGCGCGTCGGCTCGGACAGGACGCCGGTGCCGCGGCCCTGGCCCGGATCCGGCACGAGGACGGACCCGTGGTGGACGTCCGGCACGCGCCCGACCTGGTGGTGCGCGGGTCGACGGCACCATGCCGGGACGAGTCGAGGCCTGCCGACCGCCGTGGTGCGCTGGCCTAGGGTGTCCTCGTGGACATCAATGGAGCTAGCGCAATCGTCACCGGAGGCGCGTCGGGCATCGGCGCGGCGACCGCACGTCAACTGGCCGCCAAGGGCGCGAGGGTCGTCGTCGCCGACCTGAACGCGGAGCGCGGACAGGAACTCGCCCACGAGATCGGCGGCGTCTTCGTCGGCGTCGACGTCACCAAAACCGAGCAGATCGAGGACGCGGTCAACACGGCGGCCGACCTCGGCCCGCTGCGGGCACTCGTGAACTCCGCAGGCATCGGCTGGGCCCAGCGGACGATCGGCAAGGACGGGGAGTTCGCCTCGGCGCACAACCTCGACGCCTACAAGAAGGTGTTGGCCATCAACCTGGTCGGCACGTTCGACTGCATCCGGCTGGCCGCGACGGCCATGGGCCGCAACGAGTTCACCGATACCGGTGAGCGGGGCGCGATCGTCAACATGACCAGTGTTGCGGCCTTCGACGGCCAGATCGGCCAGGCCGCCTACTCTTCGTCCAAGGGCGGCGTCGTCGGCCTCACCCTGCCGGTGGCTCGCGACCTGTCGGCCGTGGGCATCCGCGTCAACACCGTGGCGCCGGGCCTGATCGACACCCCGATCTACGGCGAGGGCGAGGACTCGGAGGCCTTCAAGGCCAAGCTCGGTCAGTCGGTGTTGTTCCCGCACCGACTGGGCAAGCCCGACGAGCTGGCCTCGATGGTGATCGAACTACTCACCAACTCCTACATGAACGCCGAGGTGGTCCGGGTGGACGGCGGCATCAGGATGCCCCCGAAGTAGTCCCGACGCCCGGCGCGGGACGGGTGTGTCGCGCTGCCCCGCGCCGGGTATGAGGGAGGCATGACTACCTCCACGCTGAAGACAGAGAACACGGGTCCGCGCAGGGTGAGCCGCAGCGTCCAGGTCGCGGCTCCCGTCGCAGAGGTGTTCGCCCTCGTCGCCGACCCGCACCGGCACGCCGAGATCGACGGCTCGGGCACGGTGCGGGACGTCGACGTCAAGGGGCCGAAGCGCCTGTCCGCGGGCGACAAGTTCACCGTGGGCATGACGCAGTACGGCGTGCCGTACAAGATCACCTCCAAGGCCACCGAGGTCGAGGAGAACCGGGTCGTCGAGTGGCAGCATCCCCTCGGACACCGCTGGCGCTGGGACCTCGCCGAGGTGAGCCCCGGCACCACGAAGGTCACCGAGACGTTCGACTACTCGACCGCCAAGCTGCCGATCTTCATCGAACTGACCGGCTACCACAAGAAGAACGCCGAGGGCATCGAGTCGACCCTCACCTCCCTCGCCGACAGGTTCGCCGGCTAGAGCGTGAATGCGGCGCGGAAGGCCTCGAGCGCTGCGGCATCGTCTCCGGCCGCGTAGCCCTCCAGGCCCACCGTGCCGCGATATCCCACGTCCGACAGCGCCTTCGCGATCGCCGGATAGAAGATCTCACCCGTCCCCGGCTGGCACCGGCCGGGGACGTCGGCGACCTGGACCTCCCCGATCGCATCGCCGCAGCGCCGGACGAGGTCGACGAGGTTCCCCTCGCCGATCTGGGCGTGATAGAGGTCGAGCATCATCTTCACGTTCGGGTGGCCGACCCCCTCGATCAGGGCGAGGGTGTCCTTGGCGCGGGCCAACGGCACGCCGGGGTGATCGACGATCGTGTTCAGGTTCTCCACGCAGAACTGCACTCCCGCGGACGCGCCCATCTCGCCGAGGGCCTCGAGCGTTCGTAGCGCGGTCGTCCACATCTCACCCGTCGCCCGCAGACGTGGACGCGCCGGCAACCCGTCGACGAGTTCGGCCGTGTGCAGATTCAGTCGCGTGACGCCCAGCGTCTGCGCGGCCTCGATGCTCAGCTTCGCCGTACGCAGCACCTCGCTCGCGGTCTCGGGGTCGATGAGGTCGCCGTGCAGGTAGCCGGTCATGGAGGTGAACGTCGCGCCGGTGGCGGCAAGAGCGTCGAGGTCCTTGTCGTCCCAGCTCCAGATCTCGGCGGCGAAACCCATGTCGTGGATGCGGCGGACGCGATCGACGATCGGCAGGTCGGTGAACACCATCTCCGCGCTGATCGCGAGTTCGAACTGGCTCATTGTCACTTCTTCCCGGTAGTCGTGTACGTCAGCGAGGCTGCATGCCCGCAGCACGGTAGGCAGCGTCGACGAGCGCCATGTTCGCCACGGCATCGTCGGTACCGAAGGGCAGCGGACCGCCGCCCTCGACGTGCGCGGCGAACGCCTCCAGTTGATGCGAGTACGACGAACGCGTCCCCAAGCGTTCGACGACGGTCCCGTCGGCGGTGCGGATCGTCAACCGGTCGTCGCTCCCCGGGCGGATGAAGTCGTGCACCAGCAGCTCGCCGGCCGTCCCGGTCAAGGCGATCGTGAACGAATAGTCTTCTGCCGTCATCGAGTTCGTGCTGAGACCCGTGGCACCGCCGGGGAAGGCGACCTCGACGTCGCAGGAGGCGTCGACGCCGGGAGTGCGCTGCTCGGCCACGGCACGCACGACCGAGGGTGCCCCGTCGATGCCTGGTGCGGCGAGGCGGCCGAGGGACCGCATGACGTGCATCCCGTAGCAGCCGAGGTCCATCAGTGCCCCGCCGGCCATCTCCAGTGACCATCGCGGATCCCCGTCGTCGGGTGTCGGCATCGCCATCCGCACCTCGACCCGGGTCACCTCGCCGATGCTGCCGTCGGCGGCCAGTGCGAACGCGCGCTGGGTCACCGGGTGGAAGAAGTAGTGGAACCCCTCCAGCACCGACACCCCGGCGGCGTCCGCAGCGTCGGCGACGCGGCGCGCCTCGGATTCGTCTCTGGCGAAGGGCTTCTCGCCGAGTACCGGTTTCCCCGCTGCGATCGCCGCGAGGTTCCATGGCGCGTGCAGCGAGTTGGCGAGGGGGTTGTAGATCACGTCGACGTCTCGGTCGTCGATGACGTCCTGGTAACCGTCCAGGACGCGCTCCACGACGTACTTCTCGGCGAACGCCTCGGCGCGCGAACGGTCCCGGGCCGCGACGGCGACCAATCGGTGGCCGAGTTCGGCGGCGGGCCCGACGATCGCGTTCTCGGCGATCCGCGAGGCCCCGAGAACGCCGATGCGCAGGCTCATGCGCGATCCCGCTGCGCTTCTCGCTGACGGCTCACGACGTGATGGCCCGCAGGTACGCCACGCTCGTGACGACGTCCCGAACGGGACCCTCACCGGTCGGCTCGGCGTCGAGGATGGTGTCCTGCTCGAGGACGAACCATCCGTCGAAGCCGTTGTCCCGCAACACCGAGACGATGCCCGCGATGTCGACGTCGCCGGTGCCGAGCGGGGTGTACATCCCCGCCTTGACGGCCTCGGTATAGGTGAGTTCGCCGGACCGGACCTTCGCGGCCAGTGCGGCGTCGACGTCCTTGAGGTGTGTGTGCGCCACCCGGCCGGGGACTGCCTTGGCCAGTTCGAGGGGATCGGTGCCGCCGATCATCAGGTGACCGGTGTCCAGGCAGAGCGGGATCGCCGACCCCGCGAGGACGCGGTCCACGTCCGAACGGGTCTCCACCAGAGTCCCGACGTGCGGGTGCAGCACCGCCAGCAGTCCGCGGGATTCGACGATGGCCGCCAGCCGGTCGAGGTTCGTCAGCAGCGTCAGCCACTGGGCGTCGTCGAGCACTGGGCGCGCGTCGTAACCGTCGGACCCGGTGACGGCGGCGAGGACCACCACGCCGGCACCGGCGGCGACCAGGGACTCCAATGGTCCGGCGAGGTCGGCGGCGGGGTCGTGGTCGGTGTCGTGCAGGACCACCGGCACGAAGCCGCCGACGCAGGCCAGGTCGTGCCCATTCAGTACCGCAGTCAGTTCGGCGGTGTCCGACGGTAGGAAGCCGTCGGGTCCCAACTCGGTGGCGGTCAGACCGGCGCCGCGCATCTCGCGCAGCACCCGCTCGCGATCGAGCTGGTGACCCCAGTCGGGCACCTCGCACACACCCCACGAGATCGGTGCTCCCGCGATCTTCACGGTGCTCACGCGTTCCTGACCTCCTCCAGGGTGACGGGCGTTCCGCGGCGCAGGGATTCGGTGGCGGCCTCGGCCAGCCACGCCACCTCGACCGCGTCGGCGACCGTCGCGCCGAGGACGGGGCC
Organism: Mycolicibacterium sediminis; assembly: GCF_010731735.1. Classification (GTDB taxonomy): domain Bacteria; phylum Actinomycetota; class Actinomycetes; order Mycobacteriales; family Mycobacteriaceae; genus Mycobacterium; species Mycobacterium sediminis. The sequence goes on along the minus strand of NZ_AP022588.1, from coordinate 5,098,183 downwards.
GCCCTTCGTCACCTCGACGAACGCCGCGAGTTCGGTGCGGAACGCCTCGGTGAAGCGGTCCATGAAGAAGCCGTGCGACGGCCCGGTCGGGAACTCGTTGTGCGGGTCGGTGTTCCGCAGCGGAACGCCTTGATCCCAGCCGGCGGCGACGCTGTCGTCGAAGCCGTGCACCTCGAGGCGGCAGTCGTAGCCGCGCGCGTTGTAGCGGGCGTTGGACACCACGCCGAGGGCGCCGCCGTCGAACCTCACGATGACGGCCGCGGTGTCAACGTCGCCGTACTCGGCGAACAGGGGATCGCCCTGCACCGTGCCGGTCGCGTACACCTCGACGGCGCGTTGCCCGGTGATCCAGTTGATGACGTCGAAGTCGTGGACCGCGCAGTCGCGGAAGATGCCGCCCGAGCCCTTGATGTAGTCCAGCGGCGGGGGAGCGGGATCCATCGTGGTGCTGCGCACGGTGTGCAGGAGGCCCAGCGATCCGTCGTCGACGGCGCGCTTCGCGGCGGCGAACGCCGCGTCGTACCGGCGCTGGTAGCCCACCTGGACGGGTACGCCGGAGGCCAGGATGACCTCGGCGACGCGCGCACTCTCGACGGCCGTGGACGCGATCGGCTTCTCGCAGAACGTCGGGATGCCGCGTGCGACGGAGGCCAGCGTCAGCTCCGCATGGGCGGGCGTCGCGGCGGCCACGACGACACCGTCCACGCCCGACGACAGCAGCTCGTCCACGGTCGCCACGTACCTGGCGCCGTGCTTGGCGGCCACCGCTTCGGCCACGTCACCACGCTCGTCGGTGATCACCAGCCCGTCGATGCCGTCGAGGCCGCTGAGGGTTTCGGTGTGGAAGGCGCCGATGCGGCCCAGTCCGATCACTCCGAGGGTGGTCATGTGATTCTCCGTCCGATTTGATCTACGAGTGCGAGGTCGAGTGCTTGCGGGGTGAGCCCGTCGGCGAGGGCGGCCAGCACGGTGTCCACCTGGCTGGGTGGCGCGAGGCTGCCGATCGGCTGGTCCCGGTCGAGGTTGGTGGGGAACGCGTATCCCTCCGCGGTCGCGTTGACCACGTTGCGGAGGTCGCGTTCGGAGCGGCCGGCGGCCTTCATGGCCAGCAGCGACGGATAGACGGCCCGGACCATCGCGGTGCGGTCCATCGCCTCCATCGCCCGCCCGAACGGCGACGAGATCTGCAGCAGGTTCGCCATGCGGCGGATGTCGGTCGAGGTGTTGGCGCCGGCGCCGTGCATCAGCGCGGGGTTGAAGAACACTGCGTCCCCCTTGCGCAGCGGAAGTTGCACGTGGTGGGCGGCGAAGTAGTCGATGAACTCCTGGCGGTAGAACGCGACGTAGCCGGCGGTGAACCGCTGCGAGTGGGGCAGCAGCATCGTGGGTCCACTCTCGAGCGGCATGTCGCAGTGGGCGACGGCGCCCTGCAGGGTCAGCGCCGGCGACAGCGCGTGCACGTGGGCGGGGTAGGCGCTCAGCTGGTCCGGGTCGACGAAGCCGAGGTGGAAGTCGCGGTGCGGGACCTGCGCTCCACCGCCGGGATTGACGACGTTGACCTGCGAGGTCACCTGGTAGCGCGGGCCGAGCCACGCCTCGCAGACCAGTGCGAGCACGTCGGCGGCGTAGTACTCGGCGAACACCTCGGGCGCATGCAGTGCCAACTTCTGCGCGGCGTTCCAGATCCGGTCGTTGGCGCCGGCCTTGCCGAAGTGGTCGCCCGCCACGCCGCCCTCGGCGCGCTGGGCGTCGATGATCGCGGTGAAGGCCTCGGACGCCGCGTCGACGACGTCGTGTGAGAACGCGTCCTCGAAGGCGACGACACCGGGTCCGTCCATCAGTGCACGAATGAGTTCGGCCTGCAGCGCGCGCCGGTCGGCACCCGCGACCGCGGCGGCCGAGTAGACGACGACGCCCTGGCGCACGTGAGTGGCCGTCGGGTAGTCGGCCGGATCGGTGTCCCGGGCCACCTCTGCGTGGAACGCGTCGAGGTCGTGGTCCGACTGCTCGATCCACGCTCCGGTCGTCGTCGCGGCTCTGGTCATGTCCATGAGTCTGGCTGTGACGTGGACCTCGATCAACACCAAAAAGCCGTCAAAAACACCTCAGCGCGCGCTACCCTTCTCCCGCGAGCAGTCGCCAACTCCCCTCGTGCGGGCCGAAACAGGGGAGTTCGCGACTGCTCACGGGGAAGGGGGAGGTCCGGGATGGCGCACCGATACAAGGTCCGCGAGATCGCGCAGCAGGCCGGGCTGAGCGAGGCGACCGTCGACCGCGTACTCAACGACCGCCCCGGCGTCCGGGAGAACACCCGCGCAGAGGTCACGCAGGCGATCGCCGACCTGGACAAGCAGCGGGCACAACTCCGTCTCAGTGGTCGCCGCTTCCTGATCGACGTCGTGATGCACACCCCGCGGCGCTTCTCCGATGCCTTCCGCGCGGCGATCGAGGCGGAACTGCCGGCCTTCGCGCCCGCGATGGTGCGGGCGAGGTTCCACCTGTGGGAGACGGGGGAGACGGCGCAGATGGTCGACACGCTCTCGCGCATCCGCGGCAGCCACGGCGTCGTGCTCAAGGCGCAGGACGAACCGGCGGTCGTCGAGGCCGTCGACGCCCTGGTCGCCGGGGGTGTGCCCGTCGTCGCCTATACGACGGACGTACCGTCCAGCGCGCGGTGTGCCTACGTCGGCATCGACAACCACGGCGCCGGCGTCACCGCGGCCTATCTGATGGAGCAGTGGCTGGGTCGCGAACCGGCCGACGTCCTGATCACGTTGAGTCGTACGGTGTTTCGCGGCGAAGGTGAGCGCGAGGTCGGGTTCCGATCTGGCCTGCGCGGTTCGGGCCGCGCCATCGTCGAGGTCAGCGACGGTGACGGCATAGACGCCACGACCGAACGGCTGGTGCTCGAGGCGCTGGAACGCCATCCCCGGATCGAGGCGGTGTACTCGCCGGGCGGCGGCAACGCTGCGACGGTCGATGCGTTCGCCCGGCTGGGCCGGACGTGCCGCGTGTTCATCGCCCACGACCTCGATGCCGACAATCGGCGACTCTTGCGCGAGGGACTCGTCTCGGTGGTCCTGCACAACGACCTGCGCGCCGACGCCCGTCTGGCGATCCGGCAGGTCCTCCAGCAGCACGGCGCACTGCCGTCCGAGTCCGTCCGGCCCGCGCCGATTCAGGTGATCACGCCCTACAACATGCCGGCCTGACCGACGCGGTCCGACCCGTGAATCGTGCTTCCCGGTTTCTGCGACTACCATTTCGCCGCACCCCGACGATCGTTCGGGTGCGGAACTTCGCGCATTCAGGAGATCGATCGGTGCAGCCAGGGCTCGTCAACGGGGTGACCGTGCTCGGCAACCTGGCCATCGACGTGATCAACGGCGCGCCGCCCAGTCCGGGCGGATGTGCCTCGTTCGCCGGCGTCGCCCTGGAGGCCGTGGGCGGCCCGGGTCACATCGCCGCCCTGGGGGCGCCGGAGGACCACGCGCTGTTCGACCCCCTGGTCGAGAGGTTCGGGACGATCGTGCGGATCCTGCCGTCGACGGTCACCAGCGGATTCCGCCTCGACTACGTCGACGTCGACCACCGTCGCATGTCCGTGGACACCATCGGCCCGGTATGGGGTGCCGCCGAGATCGCCGCCGCGAACCCGGACACCACCTGGGTGCACCTGGCGCCACTGCTGCGCACCGACTTCCCCGCCGAGACCCTCGCGCTGCTCGCGGCGCGCGGACACCGCGTCGCCTACGACGGCCAGGGACTGGTGCGTGCGGACCGGGTGGGGCCCCTCGTCGAGGACCGGAACTTCGCGCCCGACATGCTGCAGCACCTCGACATGCTCAAGCTCGCCGAGGACGAAGCCGTGGTGGTCGCCGACGGCGACTTCGATCTCGCGGCCGCAAAGCTGCTTGGCGTCCCGGAGATCGTCGTGACCTACGGATCCGAGGGCTGCGACATCTACACGAACGGCTCCGTCGAGCGCGTTCCGGCGGCCTGGCGGGTCGACGGCGTGCAGACCACGGGAGCGGGCGACATGTTCACCGCGTGCTACGTCGCGCACCGGGCGGCGGGCGACGATCCCGTGCCGTCGGCCGAACAGGCCAGCGAACTGGTCGCCCGAGAACTCGACAAGCGTCAAGAACGTCGTTCCGTCGGCTCGCCGTAGGCGCTGGTAGGGCGTCCGCCCGTCGGGCTACCGGTCGGTAACCCCGATCTTAGAGAACGACGTTCTCGAAAAGTGACGAAGACCACAAACTTTCCCCCCGCCCGTCGAATTCGCACCCTCTGACCTGCGCACATCGCGGTCCTTTACCTGCTGGTAACCGGCGTGCCCGGCGCAGGTCAGCCTAAGAGAAGTGCAATAATCGGTACTGCCAGTGACAGAAAAATTCTGGCGTGTCATACCGGCGGCGCATCGCGCGACATCGGCCTCTCCGGAGGCTTCGATCGCGACCCGGGATGGCCGCCCGGTCCAATCGCGAAAGGCAGGGGTCGTGAGTCTGAGCGGCAACGGCACCAGCAACGGCGGTACCGCGCCGCGGCAGAAGCTCGAGAAGGTCGTGATCCGCTTCGCCGGTGACTCCGGTGACGGCATGCAGCTGACCGGCGACCGCTTCACGTCCGAGGCGGCGTTGTTCGGCAACGACCTTGCGACGCAACCGAACTACCCCGCAGAGATCCGCGCGCCACAGGGCACCCTGCCGGGTGTCTCGTCGTTCCAGATCCAGATCGCGGACTACGACATCCTCACCGCGGGTGACCGGCCGGACGTGCTGGTGGCGATGAACCCCGCCGCGCTCAAGGCCAACGTCGCGGATCTGCCGCGCGGCGGGCTGATCATCGCGAACTCCGACGAGTTCACCAAGCGCAACCTGGCGAAGGTGGGTTACGAGAGCAACCCGCTCGACTCGGAGGAGCTGTCCGACTACGTCGTGCAGGCCGTCGCGATGACGACGCTGACGCTCGGCGCCGTCGAGGCGATCGGGGCGACCAAGAAGGACGGCCAGCGCGCCAAGAACATGTTCGCCCTGGGACTGCTGTCCTGGATGTACGGCCGCGAACTGGCGCACAGCGAATCGTTCATCCGCGAGAAGTTCTCCCGCAAGCCCGAGATCGCCGAGGCCAACGTCCTCGCGCTCAAGGCGGGTTGGAACTACGGCGAGACCACCGAGGCGTTCGCGACCACCTACGAGGTGTCGCCCGCCAAGCTGAACTCCGGTGACTACCGCCAGATCTCCGGTAACACGGCGCTCGCCTACGGCATCGTGACCGCCGGTCAGCTGGCCAACACGCAGGTCATCCTCGGCACGTACCCCATCACGCCGGCGTCGGACATCCTGCACGAGTTGTCCAAGCACAAGCACTTCAACGTCCTCACCTTCCAGGCCGAGGACGAGATCGCCGGCATCGGCGCGGCACTCGGTGCGTCCTACGGCGGCGCACTCGGCGTCACCAGCACCTCGGGCCCCGGCGTCGCGCTGAAGTCGGAGGCCATCGGCCTCGGCGTCATGATGGAGCTGCCGCTGCTGATCGTCGACGTGCAGCGCGGTGGTCCCTCCACGGGCCTGCCCACCAAGACCGAGCAGTCCGATCTCCTGCAGGCGCTCTACGGTCGCAACGGCGAGTCACCGGTGGCCGTGCTGGCACCGCGCTCGCCGTCGGACTGCTTCGACATCGCCGTCGAGGCGTCGCGCATCGCGCTGACGTACCGCACGCCGGTGATCATCCTGTCCGACGGCGCCATCGCGAACGGCTCCGAGCCGTGGCGAATCCCGGACGTCGAGTCCTACGAGGCGATCGACCACACCTTCGCCAAGGAGGGCGAGCCCTTCCAGCCCTACGCCCGCGACCCGGAGACGCTCGCACGGCAGTTCGCCGTACCCGGGACCCCCGGACTCGAGCACCGCATCGGTGGGCTCGAGAAGGCGAACGGCTCGGGCAACATCTCCTACGAGCCCGCCAACCACGACCTCATGACGCGGCTGCGTCAGGCCAAGATCGACGGCATCTCGGTGCCCGACATCGAGGTCGACGATCCGAGCGGCGAGGCCGAACTGCTGCTCGTCGGATGGGGCAGTTCCTACGGTCCCATCGGTGAGGCATGCCGGCGCGCCCGGCGGCAGGGCATCAAGGTGGCCCACGCCCACGTTCGTCACCTGAACCCGTTCCCGGCCAACCTGGGCGACGTGTTGAAGGCCTACCCGACCGTCGTCGCCCCGGAGATGAACCTCGGCCAGCTCGCCACGCTGCTGCGGGCGAAGTACCTGGTCGACGTGCAGTCCGTCACGAAGATGGAGGGCATGGCGTTCCTGGCCGACGAGGTCGAGGGCATCATCGACGCGGCGTTGGACGGAACGCTCGCGGAGAAGGAAACTGACAAGGCCAAGTTCGCACGGCTGGCCGCCGCCACCGTGGACATGGGAGTTGACGCATGACTGACGTGATTGGGGCCGATCTCGGCCTGACCCCCGCTGCTCTGACCAAGACCAGCGCGGTGCCGACCACCGACCAGCCGCAGAAGGCCAAGGACTTCACCAGCGACCAAGAGGTCCGCTGGTGCCCCGGTTGCGGTGACTACGTCATCCTCAACACCATCCGCAACTTCCTCCCCGAGTTGGGGCTGCGTCGCGAGAACATGGTGTTCGTCAGCGGCATCGGCTGCTCGAGCCGCTTCCCGTACTACCTCGAGACCTACGGTCTGCACTCGATCCACGGCCGCGCCCCGACCATCGCGACCGGGCTCGCGCTGGCCCGCGAGGACCTGTCGGTGTGGGTGGTGACCGGTGACGGTGACGCCCTCTCCATCGGCGGCAACCACCTGATCCATGCGCTGCGCCGCAACGTGAACCTGACGATCCTGCTGTTCAACAACCGGATCTACGGCCTGACCAAGGGCCAGTACTCGCCGACCTCCGAGGTCGGAAAGGTCACCAAGTCGACCCCGATGGGCTCGCTGGACTACCCGTTCAACCCGGTGTCGCTGGCGCTGGGCGCCGAGGCGACGTTCGTGGGCCGGGCGCTGGACTCCGACCGCAAGGGCCTCACCGAGGTGCTGCGTGCCGCTGCGGCGCACCGCGGCGCCGCGCTGGTCGAGATCATGCAGGACTGCCCGATCTTCAACGACGGGTCCTTCGACGCGCTGCGCAAGGAAGGCGCCGAGGAGCGGCTCATCAACGTCGCGCACGGTCAGCCGATCACCTTCGGTGCCGAGGGCGAGTTCTGCGTCGTGAAGTCCGGTTACGGACTCGAGGTCGGCAAGACCGCCGACGTCGACCCGTCCGACATCGTCGTGCACAACGCCGAGATCGACGACCCGGCGTACGCGTTCGCGCTCTCGCGGCTCTCCGAGCAGAACCTCGAGCACACCGTGATGGGCATCTTCCGTCAGGTGAGCCGACCCACGTACGACGAGATGGCTCGGGATCAGGTGAGTTCTGCCATGGATTCCAAGCCCCACGACACCGCGGCTCTGCAATCCTTGCTCCGTGGGAAAGACACCTGGACCGTCGACTGACGTCATAGCTCCGCTGGCCGCCGTCGTACTGGCCGGCGGGGCCTCGCGGCGAATGGGCCGTGACAAGGCCACGCTGCGCATCCCCGGAGCCGACGGTGAGGTCACCCTGGTCGAACGGGTGGTGGCGACGCTGACGTTGCGCTGTGACCGCGTATTCGTCATCGCGGCCCCCGGCCAACCGCTTCCCGCCCTCGACGCCACGGTGCTCCGTGACGAGGTGCGGGGCGTCGGTCCCCTCCTCGCGACCGCCCGTGGCCTGCATGCCGCGGCTGACGCCGGCTTCGACCTGGCGTTCGTCAGTGCCGTGGACATGCCTCATCTCGACGTCGACCTGATCGACGCGCTGCTCGGGCCCGCCCAGCGGCTCGGGGTCGACGTCGTACTGCCGTGGGATGGACGCGACCACTATCTCGCCGGGATCTACCGAAGCGCCCTGGCGACCCGAGCCGACGACCTCGTCGCAGCAGGGGAGCGCAGCATGCGTGCGCTCCTCGACACCGTGGACACCCAGCGGGTGGTGATGCCCGAGCAGCGGTCGCTGCTCAACGCCAACACCCCGGCCGATCTCCGGTAGATTCCGCCAGCAAATTACGAATTACGTCGTGATTAATTGGTGATTCCGCCGTTCGACCATTCTGTTCGAGTTCTCGTGACCGGTGGGGCATGGTGTTCACGACCGAATTGCGACCATTGCACCACGTCCGTGCGTGCGCGAGCAGCTTGGTGGCGGATCGGATGATCGATGTGCCAACGGGTTTCGCCGTCGCGGTGATCGAACGGGTGTAAAGCGCGCCGAATCGACGCCTTTCGAATTGCAGCGCAAGGTGACTCCATTGCCGCCGCAACCTCGAAATACCCTGCCGTCCGGCGAAGGTGACTCCCGCCGGACCGTGGAGGCATCCAATGTCACCCGCTTCGGCTTCTGAAAGTCATTGTTGAACAACACTTTTGCTGCATCATTCGTGAGTGCTTCGGCGTCGCTCAATCGCGCGTCGAATCCAAAACGGTTGCGCCACATTGCTATCTGTCATGACGCCGGACGACACCGTGTCGTCCGCCACGGCGAACCGCTGCAGGATGTTTCACGGCCCATGCTGCAGATGTGCTGTGAGACAGCGGGAATCACCGCAGTCACTCGAGATGAGCCAGCGCTCGAGGTGCGCCAGCTCACAAAAAGCTGGTGACCTGCATCACGAATGACGCGAGCGTCAGTCATTCGTTCAGATGGTCTAGACACCATTGCTGACCAGTGGGTATACGTCCGAAACCGGACCGTGACCGAATCGTTATCGTCCGTGATCGGCCGGATTCAGCATGTGACTTCGGCCGAAATCATTTGTAGCGTCCCATCGTCTCCTCAGGGAGCAAACAATTACACATTCACGAACTTGCGTGTGAGCAGGAGATGCGGCGGGTCGGGACCACCCCGTGCCTGCGTGTCGGCCGGATACGTCCGGTGACGCGATCCGACGTTCCTGCTGTCGTGCCCGACGGAGACGGCACGACCCAACCTTCTTGCCTGGGTGACCAGGCGTCGCTCGTCCGCGGCTGCGCGGACGAGGACTGGTGCGCGCATGGCGAAAGGAACGAGTTTGAAGAACATCCGTATGACGTTCGGCCTGGCCACCATCGCCGGAGCCCTCGTGGTGGCTCCGATGGCTGGAATGGTGGCGGCGGCCGGACCTGCGAATGCGGACTCCGTGAACTGGGACGCCGTTGCCGCCTGCGAGTCCGGAGGCAACTGGTCGACCGCCACCGGAAACGGGTACTACGGCGGTCTGCAGTTCACGATGGGAACCTGGCGTTCCAACGGCGGTAGCGGATCGCCGCACCAGGCCAGCCGTGAAGAGCAGATCCGGGTGGCCAACAACGTGCTGCACAGCCAGGGCATCGGCGCGTGGCCGGTCTGCGGTCGACGCGGCTGACTCATTCCTCGAAGGCGGTGCACGGCTCAGGCCGGCACCGCCTTTCTGGTCCCACCTACCTCGTGCATCACTGAGTTCCATCACGCCCCGGTAAAGATCCCCCACCTCTTCTGTAACACGTGAAGCGGGTCACACGACCTATCACATGACTGCGCCAGGCAACGTGCGACACGCCGCAGCGGTCCTCATGTCAACCGGTCGGGGAAGGACCGCAGAGATGAACCTCAGCATCGCACCACGCATCACCGCCGTCACGGGTCTGCGATCCGTCGTCGCCAGGGCGCTACGCCTGGTCGTGTTCACCGGGGCGTTCGCGCTCCTCGCGACCGCTGCTTCCACCGCACTCTCGAGCGGCATCGCGCAGGCGGACACCATGAACTGGGACGCCGTCGCCAAGTGCGAATCCGGTGGCAACTGGGCGGCCAACACCGGCAACGGCCACTACGGTGGCCTGCAGTTCAAGCAGGCGACCTGGAGTTCCAACGGCGGGTATGGTTCGCCGGCGTCGGCGTCACGCGCAGAACAAATCCGCGTGGCCGAGAACGTCCTGCAGAGCCAGGGCGTCAAGGCGTGGCCGAAGTGTGGCCCGCTCGGTGGTACTCCCGCAGTGTGGCGGACCCCGACCGCGCCGGCGACCGCTGGTGGGGCGGGGACGGGAACCGGGTGCGACGCGATCCGTCCCGGTGGCGTCTTCGGCATCCTCGACCTGCGCAAGATGTGCTCGACGGTCCTCGGGCCCCTCGCCGTGTTCAGCCAGGCGGGCTGAGACCGCTCAGGACGGCAGCGTGAAGGCGGTGCGGGAGGCGATCGACGCCAGATGTCGTGTCAGGGCGGCCTCGGGTAGGACCGCCGATGCTCGCATCAGTGCCGCGCCCACGACGGCGGGCCGGGTGTTGATCACCCTGCCGATCATCCTCGACTCCCGAGCGAGTGCCAGCGCACGCGGTCGCCGGGCCGCGGCGAACCGGGCGAAGGCGGTCGGCAGGTCGTCGTCGAGCCCGACGCAATGGCCCAGCACCGCCGCGTCCTCGAGCCCCTGACACCCGCCCTGACCGAGGTGCGGGCGCATCGGATGCGCGGCATCGCCCACGATGACGATCGGTCCGCGCGACCACACCTTGGCCTCGTCGCGGTCGTACAGGTCGTTGCGCAGGACGGCGTCCGGATCGGTCGCAGCGAGCAGCGCCGGAATCGGTTCCGCCCATTCGGCGTACTTCCGTCGGAGGTGGGCGAGTTCGCCGCCTGGGGCGGATCCCCCTTCGGGGGCGCGTTCGGTGCCGAACCAGTAGGTGTGCGTGTCACCGAGGGGGACGTGGCCGAATTGCGTTCCGGGGCCCATGGTCTCGCCGGCGAGGTCGGGGTCCATCGGGTAGGCGGTGACACCCCGCCAGGCGGTGTAGCCGGCGTACCGCCGCCGCAGTGTCCCGTTCAGGTGTCGTGCGACCACCGAACCGACACCGTCGGCGCCGATGACGGCCGCGGCGTCGCGGGTGCTGCCGTCCGACAGCATGACACGGACGCCGCGACCGACTGTGGCGAAACTCGTTGCGCTCACACCATGTTCAACGGTGCCGTCGACGAGGGCGTCGGAGATCCGTGCCATGAGGTCGGATCGCCGCACGACGACGAGCGGCTCGCCGAGTGCGGTGACGATCCGCTCGGGGGACGGGCGTCGTAGCCAGGACCCGTCGCGCCACCGCATCGCACCGGCTGACACGCGGCCGCCCGAGTCGCGGACCGCGTCACCCAGGCCGATCTCGTCCAATGCGGCCAAGGCGTTGGGCCAGATGCTGATTCCGGATCCGGACGCGGTGTCGGAACGTTCCTCGACGACCGTCACGTCGAGACCCTGGCGCTGCAGCGCCACGGCGCTGGCCAGGCCGGCGATGCCCGCGCCGACGACGAGAATCCGTTGCGTCACGCCTCGACGCTAACGCGGGTCAGATGTCGAACACCAGCAGCGTGCTGGTCGCCGTCGCGACGACTGCGCCCGTCGCGTCGGTCACCACGCCCTCGGTGAACCCGACGCGCGAGCCCGCCTTGACCACGGTGCCCGTCGCCACCAACGGCCCGTTCGCCGGCCGCACTGCTTTGAGGTAGTTGACCTTTATCTCGATCGAGGTATAGCCCTTGCCCTGCGGAAGGGTGCTGTGCAGCGCGCATCCCGCGACGGAGTCGAGGAGCGTGCAGACGAGGCCGCCATGGACGGCGCCGATCGGGTTGAAGGCCGATTCGTCCGGCGTGCAGGTGAACACCACGCGGCCGGACTCGACCGACGTCATCTCGAAGGCCATCAGACCGGAGATCGGGGGTGGCGGCAGGACGCCGTCGACCATCGCCTGCAGATAGTCGAGGCCGGCCATCGACAGTCCCTTGGCCGTCGTGGGGGTCGGGTCGTGCCACTCGACGACTTTGGTGCGACGTTCGCCCCACTCCCGGGTATCGGACATCGGTTCGGCGGTCACGGAGTCTCCTTCGAAAGGGTCAGGCGGTTGTGACGTGTTCGGTCGGGATCGTCGTCGGCCACCGCATGGTCGATGCCCCACGTCAGCAGGGCGCCGAGCAGCGGGGTGAGCGCGCGACCGGAGTCCGTGAGTGCGTACTCGTCGCGACGCGGCGTGCGTGGCACCCGGGCGACGACGCCGGCGGCCTCGAGGCTCTTGAGTCGGGCTGCGATGCGGTCGCGGGGTGCGCCGGTGCCGCGGACGATGTCGCCGAACCGGGTCGATCCGAGCATGATCTCGCGCACCACGAGAAGCGCCCACCTCTCGCCGACGACTTCGAGCGCCGCCGCGATCGGGCACGGCCGTCCCGGAAGGTCGGCCAGGAGCGCGGTGGACATGGCACAAGCTTGCCGGTGGACGGTTTGAAAATCAAACCGAAGCTGAGACGGCAGGCGATGCCGGTTGCCACTGCGACGCGGCTAGGCCGCGGTGGTGCTGGTGGGTGGTGCTGGTGCGCCGGGTCCGTGGGTGTCGTTGTCGCCGTGCGGGTCTGGCGGGTCGGGATGCGCGGCGACCAAGTCGTCGGTTGTGGCCGCTTCCGCTGAGGGTGCTGGCGGTTCGTCGCGCGCGGTTGCGGGCTGGTCGGTGGCGCGTTTGCGCGTTGTGCGTGCGGCGTCGGCGGCCTGCCAGGCGGGGTCCACGGACCACCATGGGATGGGCTCGTCGTGGGTGTCGGCGGTCGCGTCGTCGTGGTCGACTCGCTCGTAGTCGGCGGGTTCGTCGGCGGGTTCGTCGACGATTGGAGCATCGTGTTCGGGCATCCACGGTTCGGCGTGATGCCGATCGTCGGTGGTGGGGTTCGTCGCGGGGTCGGTAGCCGTGACTGCCGCGTCGTCGGCGCCGGCCGTCGGCGTGGGTGGTTGCCATTCGGGTGGTTGCCAGGCGTCCTGTGGTGGTGGGCGCAGTGTTTCGGGGTGGTGGTAGTCGTTGGTGCGTGTCTGGCCGGTGTCGAGGCCGGGTGGGGGGATCCATTCGACGTGGTGGGTGTCGGTGAGGCGGGTGGTCCAGCCGCCGGGGCCGACGGCGCGGTTGTCGGGCCCGCAGGCGAGGGTGAGGTCGTCGACGTTGGTGTCCCCACCATTGCTCCAGTCGGCGGCGGCGTGGTGGACCTGGGTGCGGTAGGCGGGGACGGTGCAGCCGGGTTTGGTGCAACCCCCGTCCCGGGCGATCAACGCCAGGCGTTGGGCGACCGAGGCGGTGCGGCGGGTGCGAAACAGGTCCAGGACCGCGCCGGTGGCGTCGTCGAACACCGCGAGGTAATTGGTGGCATCCTTCCGTGCGGCCATGGTGAGGACGTCGGCGACGGGGATGAGGGTGCCGCCGCCGGTGACACCGATCCCCGCCCGGGTGGCCAAGTCCTGCAGGGTGGTGCGGACGATGATGGTGGTGGGTAGGCCGCCGTGCTGGCCGCGTTCTGTCTTGTCCAGGGCCATCCGGCCGATGTATTCGAACGCGTCGTGACGGCGCTGTTCGAGGGTGCGTAGGTCGCCGTCGATCTGGTCTTGGGTGGGGGTGCCGGTGGTGCAGGGGTGCTCGTCGGCGGGGTTGCACATCCCTCGGGCGGAGAACCGGGCGTCGAGGGCCTCCCACACGGCGTACGCCGTCGGGGTGAGATTGCCGCGCATCCCGGTCATGGCGTCGTCCTGCTGCTTACCGAAGACGAGGCTGCGGCGGCGGGCGCGTTCGGTGTCGTCGGGAGCGGGGCCGTCCTGATCGAGCAGGAACACCGTGCGCCGTGCGAGGTTCTCCAGTTCGGTGGGCCCGCACCCGACGGCGTGGCGGACCCAGTCGACTTCGATCTGGTCGCGGGTCGCGCCGTCGACCCAGCCGGGAACCTTCTTGAGTTGTTTGCGGATCACGGTGACGTGCTCGCCGGTGATCAATCCCAGCCGCTGCGCCGCGGCGGTCGCCGCCAACCGAGGCGCCATCGGCTCCCCGGTCAGCGTCCGGCGGGGGCCGAGGTGCTCGGCGTCGGTGAGCCGGCGCCCGGCCTCGGCGGTCGAGATGCGGTACCGGGTCGCCAGGACGTCGCGCCAGGACTTCGCCCCCAACTCCGACGGCGTCGTCTCGGCGCGCAGGCGGGCCAAGATCCGGTGGTCCTGGGTGGGCAGTTGGCAGCCCAGGGTCTGCAGCCGGTCGAGGACCTGAAGCAGTTGGGGGCTGGTGAGACTCTCGAGGTCGCAGCGATCGAAGGTGTCGTAGGCGTCTAGCAGCGCGGTGAGCGCTGCGAGGACCTCATCGACCGACATACTTCGAACATACGTTCGAAGAAGCTAACTTTCAAGGGTTTGGAGGTAAGAGAACTCGAAGAGTTCAGGGCAAGGTGGGACCACTGAAATGCAAGTGACACAGGGGAATTCGAGATGCCAAGCCTTCAGGTTCGGCTGCGTTGATTCACGGCGTCAGCGCGAACGGAAGGGCAGTGTGCTACCACGGGTGCGTGACCTCGACGCCATTCCACGATCTCGACGACTTCCTGCGACTACCTCGCGTAGCCGGCCTCGCCGTGTCGCCCGATGGAGAGCGCGTCGTCACCACGATCGCCGAGCTGAACGACGCAGCGACCGAATTCATCACCGCCGTATGGGAACTCGACCCCAACGGCGTCGAACCGGCACGGCGGATCACCCACGGCGGCACGGGGGAGTCCGCGCCGGTGTTCACCCACGACGGCGACCTCCTCTTCCTGGCCCGCAGGCCGGGACCCGACGAGGAGAAGCCTCCATCGACGCTCTGGCGGTTACCAGCGGCCGGTGGGGAAGCGCACGTGGAACTCGCGCTGCCAGGTGGGGTCGACGCCGCACTGCCCGCGCGGGGCGCCGACGTCGTGCTCGTCGGTGCGGCTCTGCTGCCGTCGGCGGGTGACGTCGAAGAGGACGGGCGGCTGCGGGCGCTTCGCAAGGACGGCAAGGTGTCGGCGGTGCTGCACTCCGGATATCCGGTGCGGTTCTGGGACCACGACATCGGGCCGGCGCAGCCTCACCTGCTGGTCCTCGACGGCCTGCGCGACCTGACGCCGAACCCCGGGCCGGCGCTGCGCGAGGCGGACGTCGACGTCAGCCGCGACGGCCACTTCGCGATCGCCACGTGGCGGGTTCCGGCGCCGGGCGCATCGAGTCGGGTCATCCTGGTGCGCTGGAACACGGACAACGGCGCGAAGACCACCGTCGTCGACGACCCCGACGCCGACCTGTCCCATCCCGCCGTGTCACCGGACGGATCGCGCGTCGCCTACCTTCGCGAGTCGTTCAGCACGCCCGAGCAAGCGCCCCGAATCACGTTGTGGTACTCCGTGTTCGGCGAGGATCCCATTCAGCTCGCCTCGGGATGGGATCGCTGGCCGACCTCGGTTGCGTGGGCGCACGACGGGTCGGTCCTGCTCGTCACCGCGGACGAGAACGGCCGCGGCCCAGTGTTCGCCGTCGACCCGACCGACTCGACGGTCACGCGCCTCACCGACGACGACTTCACGTACACGAACGTGACGCCGGCCCCCGGTGGCGGCTTCTACGCGCTGCGCAGTTCGTACGCGTTCCCCCCGCATCCGGTGCGTGTGGCCGCGGACGGCACGGCCACGTCCCTACCGTGCGTAGACGTTCCGGCGCTGCCCGGCGATCTCGTCGAGACGACCGCCGTGACCGCTGACGGCGCGACGGTCCGGTCATGGCTGGTCCTACCCGACGGATCCGACCCGGCGCCCCTGGCGCTGTGGATCCACGGCGGCCCGTTGAACAGTTGGAACGCCTGGCACTGGCGGTGGTGTCCCTGGCTGCTGGCCGCGCGGGGATACGCGGTGCTGCTGCCCGACCCCGCGTTGTCGACGGGCTACGGACAGGAATTCGTACAGCGCGGCTGGGGCGCGTGGGGTGAGGCGCCCTACGCCGATCTGATGACAGCCGTCGACGCGGCACAAGACCACCCGCGCGTCGACGGCACGCGCACGGCGGCGATGGGCGGGTCGTTCGGCGGCTACATGGCCAACTGGATCGCCGGACACACCGACCGATTTCGGGCCATCGTCACCCATGCCAGCCTGTGGGCGCTCGATCAGTTCGCGCACACCACCGACGGCGCCGACTGGTGGGCCCGCGAGATGACCGGGGAGATGACCGACCGCAACTCGCCCCACCGCTCCGTCGGCGACATCCGTACGCCGATGCTCGTCGTGCACGGCGACAAGGACTACCGCGTTCCCGTCGGCGAGGCACTCCGCCTCTGGTACGAACTGCTGTCGTGTTCCGGTCTACCCGCCGCGGCTGACGGCACCAGCCCGCACCGCTTCCTCTACTACCCCGACGAGGGGCACTGGATCGCCTCGCCGCAGCACGCCAAGATCTGGTACCAGGTGGTCGCCTCGTTCCTCGGCGTGCACGTCCTCGGCCTCGACGAAGACCTTCCCGAAGCCCTCGGCTGAGCCGGACGCCGGACCACCGACCGGTAGGTTGGGGCTATGACCGCAGCACAGCGAGAGTTCGACATCGTCCTGTACGGCGCCACCGGATTCGTGGGGAAGCTGACCGCGGACTACCTGGCCAGACATGGCGGGAACGCCCGCATCGCGCTCGCGGGCCGGTCGGCGACGAAGCTCCGAGACGTCCGCGACTCACTCGGGCCGGCTGCCGCGGACTGGGAGCTGATCGAGGCCGACGCCTCGCAACCGTCCTCGTTGAACGACATGGCATCGCGGACCCGCGTCGTCGTGACCACGGTCGGTCCCTACACCAAGTACGGGCTGCCCCTGGTCTCCGCGTGCGCCGCCGCCGGAACCGACTACGCCGATCTGACCGGCGAGACGATGTTCGTCCGCGAGAGCATCGACACCTATCACAAGCAGGCAGCCGACAACGGTGCGCGGATCGTGCACGCGTGCGGGTTCGACTCGATCCCCTCCGACCTCACCGTGTATGCGCTGCACCGGGAAGCAGAGCGCGACGGCACGGGGCCGCTGGGAGACACCACCCTCGTGGTCCGTCGCTTCGCCGGGGGCATCTCCGGCGGCACCCTCGCGTCCATGCTCGAGGTGCTGGACACCGCATCGTCCGACCCGGAGGCGCGGCGCGAGATGAACGATCCCTACACCCTGAGCACCGACCGGGGGGCCGAGCCCGAGCTGGGACATCAGACGGACACCCCGTGGCGCCGGGGCCGCGAGATCGCCCCGGAACTGGACGGCATCTGGGCGGGCGCCTTCGCGATGGGCGCCCCGAACTCGCGAATCGTGCGGCGCAGCAACGCATTGCTCGACTGG
Source organism: Mycolicibacterium sediminis (assembly GCF_010731735.1). Taxonomy (GTDB): domain Bacteria; phylum Actinomycetota; class Actinomycetes; order Mycobacteriales; family Mycobacteriaceae; genus Mycobacterium; species Mycobacterium sediminis. The sequence goes on along the minus strand of NZ_AP022588.1, from coordinate 5,080,987 downwards.
TCCTACGGCCGCACCTTCCGGTACGCCGAGACCATGAGCATGGGCTCCTCGATCGTCGCGCCGGTGGCGGCGGCGATGGACACCGCCGCCAACGCAGCGATGCTGGGACTCGGAGGCCGGTACTTCAACAAGCTGCCGCGCGGCCTGATCGAGCGCATCCTTCCCAAGCCCGGCACCGGGCCCAGCGAGAGCACTAGGGAGAAGGGGCATTACACCGTCGAGACGTACACGACGACCGCTTCCGGTGCCCGGTATCGCGCCACGATGTCCCAGCAGGGCGACCCCGGCTACAAGGCCACGTCGGTACTGCTCGGCGAGTGCGGTCTGGCGCTGGCCCTCGACCGTGACGAGCTGTCGGACCTGCACGGCGTCCTGACACCGGCGGCGGCGATGGGCGACGCGCTGCTCGCCCGGTTCCCGGGCGCCGAGGTCACGTTGACCACCGAACGGCTCGCCTGACCCCACCGCACGACGGGCGCGCGGCGGCTAGTGTCGCAGGGGATCGACTGACATCCCAGCGACGAAGGTGGACACGTCATGGCCGGCCTCGACGAACTGTTCGACCAGATCCCCACGGCCCAGATCGCGGCCCGGCTCGGAGCCGACGAGGGCGAGGTGAACGGGGCCGTCCGGACCCTCGTTCCACTGCTCGTCGGCGGCCTGCAGCAGAATGCGCAGGACCCCGGCCAGGCCGCCGGCATCGAGAACGCCGCCGGTGACCACGCTGCGCGCGGGTTGCTCGACGGCGGGGTGAGCGTCGACCAGGCCGACGGCTCGAAGGCCGTCGCCAAGATCTTCGGGGGCAACGACACCGGCCAGGTGGCGTCGGCGCTGGCGGGCGGTGGTGGCGGCAACTCGGATCTGATCCAGAAGCTGCTGCCGATCCTCACGCCGATCGTGCTGGCGTACATCGGCAAGAAGTTGTCGGGCGGCGGACCCGCCGGTCAGACGGGTTCGGGCGGGGGAATCGGCGACGTGCTCGGCAGCATCCTGGGCGGTGGAAAAGGTGGCGGCGACAACCCGCTGGGAAGCATCCTGGGCAGTGTCCTCGGCGGCGGGAAGGGCAGCGGAGGGCTCGGCGACATCCTCGGCGGCCTGCTGGGCGGCAAGAAGTAGCGGCTCCGGCGCGAACCGCGTCGAAACCCGCTCGCGCGGTCTTCCTAGAATGTTGAGGTGACCGACTCTGCGCAGCCCACCGATGACCCCGGGGCCTCGGCCCTGCCGAAGTCGTGGGACCCGGGCGAGGTCGAGAGCGCGCTGTATCAGGGCTGGGTCGACGCCGGGTACTTCACCGCCGATCCGTCCAGCCCCAAGCCGCCGTACTCGATCGTGCTCCCTCCGCCCAACGTCACCGGCAGCCTGCACATGGGCCACGCGCTCGACCACACCGTCATGGACGTCCTGACCCGCCGCAAGCGCATGCAGGGCTACGAGGTGCTGTGGCTGCCGGGCATGGACCACGCGGGAATCGCCACCCAGAGCGTCGTCGAGAAGCAGTTGGCCGCCGAGGGGAAGTCCAAGGAGGAGTTCGGCCGCGAACTCTTCGTCGACAAGGTGTGGGACTGGAAGCGCGAGTCCGGCGGCACGATCGGCGCCCAGATGCGTCGCATCGGCGACGGGGTCGACTGGAGCCGGGACCGCTTCACTATGGACGAGGGACTGTCCCGGGCGGTCCGGACGATCTTCAAGCGGCTGTACGACGCCGACCTCATCTATCAGGCCGAGCGGTTGGTCAACTGGTCGCCGGTGCTCGAGACGGCGATCTCGGACCTGGAGGTCAAGTACTCCGACGTCGAGGGCGAACTGGTTTCGTTCCGGTACGGCTCGATGAACGACGACGAACCGCACATCGTGGTCGCCACCACCCGGATGGAGACCATGCTCGGCGACACCGCCGTGGCGGTGCACCCCGACGACGACCGCTACCGGGCGCTGGTCGGGCAGACCCTGGTGCACCCGTTCCTCGACACCAGGATCGTGATCGTGGCCGACGCGCACGTCGACCCCGAGTTCGGCACGGGCGCCGTGAAGGTCACCCCGGCCCACGACCCCAACGACTTCGAGATCGGGCTGCGCCACGATCTCCCGATGCCGTCGATCCTGGACACCAGGGGCAGGATCGTCGACACGGGGACCCGATTCGACGGGATGGACCGCTTCGAGGCCCGGGTCGCCGTGCGCGAGGCGCTCGCCGAGCAAGGACGCATCGTCGCGGAGAAGCGCCCGTACCTGCACAGCGTGGGCCACTCCGAGCGCAGCGGTGAGCCGATCGAACCGAGGCTCTCCCTGCAGTGGTGGGTGCGGGTCGAGTCGCTCGCCAAGGCCGCAGGCGACGCGGTGCGCAACGGCGACACCGTCATTCACCCGAAGAGTCTCGAACCGCGCTGGTTCGCCTGGGTGGACGACATGCACGACTGGTGCATCTCGCGTCAACTCTGGTGGGGGCACCGCATCCCGATCTGGCACGGTCCGGACGGGCAGAAGGTCTGCGTCGGTCCGGACGAGACCCCGCCGGAGGGCTGGGAGCAGGATCCCGACGTCCTCGACACGTGGTTCTCGTCGGCGCTCTGGCCGTTCTCCACGATGGGATGGCCCGACCGCACGCCCGAACTCGAGAAGTTCTATCCCACCAGCGTTCTCGTCACCGGCTACGACATCCTGTTCTTCTGGGTGGCGCGCATGATGATGTTCGGGACGTTCGTCGGCGACGACGACGTGATCACGTCGGGTGCCGCCCGCGGGCCGCAGGTCCCGTTCGAGAACATCTTCCTGCACGGTCTGATCCGCGACGAGTTCGGTCGCAAGATGAGCAAGTCGAAGGGCAACGGCATCGACCCGCTCGACTGGGTCGAGACGTTCGGGGCGGATGCGCTGCGGTTCACGCTGGCCCGCGGGGCCAGCCCCGGCGGCGACCTGTCGATCGGCGAGGACGCTGCCCGCGCGTCGCGCAACTTCGCGACCAAGCTGTTCAACGCCACCAAGTTCGCGCTGATGAACGGCGCCGCCCCGGCGCCGCTGCCGACGTCCGACGCGTTGACCGACGCCGACCGGTGGATCCTGGGCCGTCTCGAAGAGGTTCGCGCAGAGGTGGATTCGGCGCTCGACGGCTACGAGTTCAGTCGTGCGTGCGAGGCGATGTACCACTTCGCCTGGGACGAGTTCTGCGACTGGTACCTCGAGTTGGCGAAGGTGCAGTTGTCCGGTGATGCGGGCGGACCCACCAACGCGGTGCTCGCGGCGGTCCTGGACGCGCTGCTCAAGCTGCTGCATCCCGTCATGCCGTTCGTCACCGAGACGCTGTGGAAGACGCTCACCGGCGGTGAGTCGCTGGTGATCGCCGAGTGGCCCGAGCCCTCCGGGTTCGCGACCGACGCCACCGCGGTCCGACGGATCACCGACATGCAGAGGCTGGTCACCGAGGTGCGCCGATTCCGCAGCGACCAGGGACTCGGCGATCGGCAGCGAGTGCCGGCGCGGCTCGTCGGGATCGGTGACGCCGACCTCGACACCCAGGTCGCCGCCGTGGCGTCGCTGGCGTGGCTCACCGAGCCCGCCGACGGTTTCGCGCCGTCGGCGTCGGTGGAGGTGCGACTGTCCCGGGGGACGGTCACCGTCGAACTCGACACCTCGGGAACCGTGGACGTCGTGGCGGAGCGGCGCAGGCTCGAGAAGGACCTCGCGGCGGCGCAGAAGGAACTCGCCCAGACCACCGGCAAGCTCGGCAACGACGCGTTCCTCGCGAAGGCACCCGAACCGGTCGTCGAGAAGATCCGCGCCCGTGCACAATTGGCGGCCGAAGAGGTCGAGCGGATCTCCGGGCGCCTGGCCGGGTTGCCGGCAGGTGGGTAGTCCGACGTGACGGAACCCGAACCGACCCCCGACGAGATCGCCTCACTGCTACAGGTCGAGCACCTGCTCGACCAACGGTGGCCGGAGACCAAGCTCGAACCCAGCACCGCGAGGATCAGCGCGCTGATGGAGTTGCTCGGGTCCCCGCAGCTCGGCTATCCCAGCATCCACGTGGCGGGCACCAACGGGAAGACGTCGGTCGTCCGGTTGATCGACGCACTGCTCGTCGCCCTGCACCGGCGAACCGGACGGACCACCAGTCCGCACCTGCAGTCGGCGGTCGAGCGCATCGGCATCGACGGCAGGCCCATCACCCCGGCGCGGTACGTCGAGGTCTATCGGGAGATCGAGCCGTTCGTCGAACTCGTCGACCAGCAGTCGGAGGCCGGCGGCGGACCGAGGATGAGCAAGTTCGAGGTGCTCACCGCGATGGCGTTCGCTGCGTTCGCCGACGCACCGGTGGACGTCGCGGTCGTGGAGGTCGGGATGGGCGGACGGTGGGACGCCACGAACGTCGTCGACGCACCGGTCGCGGTCATCACGCCGATCGGCCTCGACCACACCGAATACCTCGGTGAGACCGTGGCGGAGATCGCGTCGGAGAAGGCGGGGATCATCGTCAAGGCGAAGGACGACCTCGTGCCGGTCGACACCGTCGCGGTGATCGCGCGACAGACTCCCGAGGCGATGGAGGCGCTGCTGGCCCAGGCGGTGCGCAGTGACGCCGCGGTGGCACGGGAGGACTCGGAGTTCGCCGTTCTGGGGCGCGAGATCGCCGTCGGGGGACAGCTTCTCGAGCTGCAGGGGCTCAGCGGCGTCTACACCGACGTGTTCCTCCCGCTGCACGGCGAGCACCAGGCGCACAACGCGGTGCTGGCACTGGCAGCCGTCGAGGCGTTCTTCGGGGCGGGCGCCGACCGGCAGCTCGACGTCGACGCCGTGCGGGCCGGCTTCGCATCGGTGGCGAGCCCTGGTCGCCTGGAGCGCATGCGCAGCGCGCCCACCGTGTTCATCGACGCCGCCCACAATCCCGCCGGCGCCGTGGCACTGGCCACCACGCTCGAGCAGGAATTCGACTTCCGCTACCTCGTCGGTGTCGTGTCGGTGATGTCGGACAAGGACGTCGACGGCATCCTGGCGGCCCTCGAGCCCGCGTTCGACATGCTCGTCGTCACCTACAACGGCTCACCACGCGCGATGGACGTCGAATCACTGGCGATGCGCGCCGAGGAGCGGTTCGGCCCCGAACGCGTGGTGACGGCGTCCACGCTGGCCGACGCGATCGAGACCGCCACCGCCATGGTGGAGGAAGCCGGGGAGGACGACGGCTTCTCCGGTTCGGGCATGGTCATCACGGGTTCCGTCGTCACCGCCGGGGCCGCACGCACACTCTTCGGACGGGACCCCCAGTGACCGCTCAACCACCTGCCGCACCCGCACCGCCCGACCCGTGGCGCAGCTTCCGCGGCGTGATGGCGGGCACGCTGATCCTCGAGGCGATCGTCGTCCTGCTCGCGCTACCCGTCGTGTCGATGTCGCACGGGGGCCTGACCGTGTGGTCGGGCGGATTCCTCATCGGCATGGCGGTCGTCCTCGTCCTCCTGTCCGGTGTGCAGGGCAAGCCGTGGGCGCTGTCGGTGAACCTCGGTGTCCAGGTGCTGCTCATCGCGGGAGTGTTCATCCACCCGGCCAGCGCCTTCATCGGCGTCGTGTTCGCGGCGGTGTGGCTGCTCATCGCCTACCTCCGGGCCGAGGTCAAGCGTCGTCAGGAGCGGGGCCAGCTGCCTGGACAGCAGGACGTCCAGGACTGACCCGGTAGGGTGTGCGCCGTGACTGAACGGACTCTTGTCTTGGTGAAGCCCGATGGCGTGAAGCGCCAGCTCGTCGGCGAAATTCTCGGCCGCATCGAGCGCAAGGGGTTGACCATCGCCGCCCTGGAACTCAAGGACGTCAGCGACGAGGTGGCCCGCGCGCACTACGCGGAGCACGAGGACAAGCCGTTCTTCGGCTCGCTGCTGGAGTTCATCACCTCCGGACCCGTCGTCGCAGCCATCGTGGAAGGCCCGCGCGCCGTTGCCGCGTTCCGCCAGATCGCCGGCGGGACCGATCCCGTGGAGAAGGCGACGCCGGGCACGATCCGCGCTGACCTGGCCCTCGTCACCCAGGACAACCTGGTGCACGGCTCCGATTCGCCCGAGTCGGCGGCCCGCGAGATCGAACTCTGGTTCCCCGGTCGTTAGCTGTTCGACCGCCGATCGACGGCACCTCGTCGGTTCCGCCGCTGTGGTGTGGGATACTGGCCTCGGGTAACCGGTTCGCTACCAGAATCGGGCATCCGGATGAAGACTTGGACGAGCGCGACCACCCAGACGTTCACGGGTGTGGCGCCGACCGTCCAGCCATCATTCAGCCAGGCATCGGGGGCTCACCACGAGCCGCTCGGAGCGAGACCATACAAGCCCGGGGAACCCCTCGGGCTCATAGCGGAAGCCCTCGCGTGGCCGCGTCGACCTGACGCGCCCGGGGGCTGAGGAGATTTCGTGGCCCATGATGTGCCCAACCAAGATCAGCCCGAAGACGTTCAGCTCGAGCAGGACCCACCTGCCCAGCTGAACGATCCCGGTGTCCTCGACGAGGTCGATCCGCCGGCAGTCGAGATCGAAGCACCCGACGTCGATGCCGACGAGTCGGCAGCAGTCGACGTTCCCCTCGTCGTGATCGACGAGGAACTTGTCGGCGCGCTCGAGATCGTCGAGGGCGACGAGCCCGAGTCACGGCTCCTGCTCGAGACCCCGAAGCCCGCGGTGGCCGCCCCCGCGGACTACCTACCACTGTTCGTCGCGCCGCAACCCGTCTCTTTCGAGACGTTCCGCGCCGCCAAGGCCGTCGTGGACGACGACGATGATGACGACGACGAGGACGATGACGTCGAGGACGACGAGTCCTCGACCGACGCCGACGACGAGTCCTCCGATCCTCCCGCCAACCGCCGGCGCAGGCGCGGCCGGCGCGGTCGTGGCCGTGGCCGCGGCGAGCAGGGTGGCGACGACGCCCCCGAGGGCGACGCCGACGACGAGTCGAACGAAACCGGCGACTCCGAGGACGACTCGGACGACGACGACGACTCGGGTGACGACGAGGCCGCCGGTGGCGACGGTGCCAGCCGACGCAGGCGCAGGCGTCGCAGGCGCAAGTCCGGCGCCGCCGCCGAGAGCGACGAGCCGACCTCACCCGACGACCCGCCGAACACGGTCGTCCACGAACGTGCACCGCGTGCGCGGGCGGAGAAGTCCCCGAAGTCCGACGAGATCCAGGGCATCAGTGGATCGACCCGGTTGGAGGCCAAGCGTCAGCGCCGCCGCGACGGGCGTGACGCCGGACGCCGGCGGCCCCCGATCCTCAGCGAGGCCGAGTTCCTGGCCCGCCGCGAAGCGGTCAACCGAGTCATGGTCGTGCGGGACAAGGTTCGGACCGAGCCTCCGCACGAAGGCGCCCGCTACACGCAGATCGCGGTGCTCGAGGACGGCGTCGTGGTCGAGCACTTCGTCACGTCCGCAGCGTCGGCATCCCTCGTCGGCAACATCTATCTCGGCATCGTGCAGAACGTCCTCCCCTCGATGGAGGCGGCGTTCGTCGATATCGGCCGCGGTCGCAACGGAGTCCTGTACGCAGGCGAGGTGAACTGGGAGGCTGCAGGCCTCGGTGGGGCACAGCGCAAGATCGAGCAGGCACTCAAGCCCGGTGACTACGTCGTCGTGCAGGTCAGCAAGGACCCCGTCGGACACAAGGGTGCACGGCTCACCACGCAGGTGTCGCTGGCCGGCCGCTACCTGGTCTACGTCCCCGGGGCGTCGTCCACCGGCATCAGCCGCAAGCTCCCCGACACCGAGCGGCAGCGTCTCAAGGAGATCCTGCGCGAGGTCGTCCCGTCCGATGCCGGCGTCATCATCCGCACGGCGTCGGAGGGCGTCAAGGAAGAGGACATCCGCACCGACGTCAACCGGCTGCAGGAGCGGTGGGCCCAGGTCGAGGCGAAGGCCGCCGAGCTGACCACCAAGGCCGCCGGTGCCGCGCTCACCCTGTACGAGGAGCCGGACGTCCTGGTGAAGGTCATCCGTGACCTGTTCAACGAAGACTTCTCCGGTCTCATCGTGTCGGGTGACGACGCGTGGCAGACCATCGACGAGTACGTGAAGGCCGTCGCACCGGAACTCGTACCGAGGATGACGAAGTACGAACCCGCCGGTGGTGCCGACGGGCCAGACGTGTTCGCGGTGCACCGCATCGACGAACAGCTCACCAAGGCCATGGACCGCAAGGTCTGGCTGCCGTCGGGCGGCACGCTGGTGATCGACCGCACCGAGGCCATGACCGTGGTCGACGTGAACACCGGCAAGTTCACCGGATCGGGCGGCAACCTCGAACAGACGGTGACGCGGAACAACCTGGAAGCCGCCGAGGAGACGGTGCGGCAGCTGCGGTTGCGCGACATCGGCGGCATCATCGTCATCGACTTCATCGACATGGTGCTCGAGCAGAACCGCGATCTCGTGCTGCGCAGGCTCACCGAGGCGCTGGCCCGCGACCGGACCCGTCATCAGGTATCCGAGGTCACGTCGCTCGGTCTCGTGCAGCTGACGCGAAAGAAGCTCGGTACCGGCCTGATCGAGGCGTTCTCGACGACGTGTTCACATTGCGCCGGCCGTGGGCTGCTGTTGCACGGCGACCCGGTCGACTCGGGTGCGCCGCAGCAGGGCCGCAAGGCCGAACCGGGCACCGGGCGGCGCAGCAAGCGGGGCAAGAAGGGCGGCCGGACCGAGGAGGTCGCCGAGGCCGTCCCGATGGCGAAGGTCCCCAACCACGGCGCCAACGAGCACCCGATGTTCAAGGCGATGGCTGCGGCGAACGGTCGGCACGACGAGGACGGCGAGCCCATCGACGACGAGGACGTCGCCGACGAGGCCGAGGACGAGACGATCACTCCGGCGCTGGTCGCCGACGAGACGACCGGTGACTCGGACTTCGACGACTCTGACGACGATGACGACGACTCGGACGATGACGACGACTCGGACGAGGACGACACCGACGACGACGAGGACGACGACGAGGACGACGACGAGGACGACGACATCGAGGTGATCGATGACGACGACGATGACGACGACGACTCGGACGACGACGATGACGATGACGACGACTCGGATGACGATGACGACGACGACGAGATCGTGTCCGTTGCGCCGTCCAGGCCGGCGCGCCGACGCGCCTCGGCCCGGCCGGCGGGACCTCCGAGCCAGGATGGGTGATGCGACCTGCGGTGGAGGCGGTTTGACCCCCTACCCGCTGGTCACGTAATCTTGTGCAGTTGTCTGTCGGCTCCGTGACCATCTGAGCCGGTGGCAGCGGGTTGAACCGGACTCACGTTGGACCCGCAACCAAAAGACCCATGTGCGCCCGCCTTCGGGCAGCGCGCGCCCGCAATACCGATGTAGAGGATGACGACAACGATGGCGACGTACGCAATCGTCAAGACCGGCGGCAAGCAGTACAAGGTCGCGGTCGGAGACATAGTCAAGGTCGAGAAGCTGGAACTCGAGGCGGGCGACTCGGTGTCGCTGCCCGTGGCGCTTGTCGTCGACGGTGCGAACGTCACCACCGCCGCCAAGGAGCTGGAGAAGGTCGCGGTGACGGCCGAGGTTCTCGAGCACACCAAGGGCCCGAAGATCCGCATCCACAAGTTCAAGAACAAGACCGGCTACCACAAGCGGCAGGGCCACCGGCAGAAGCTGACGGTCGTCAAAGTCACCGGAATCAAGTAGTAGGGGAGCGAACCAATGGCACACAAGAAGGGCGCTTCCAGCTCACGCAACGGTCGCGATTCGAACTCACAGCGCCTCGGCGTCAAGCGGTTCGGCGGCCAGGTCGTGAAGGCTGGCGAGATCATCGTCCGTCAGCGCGGCACCCACTTCCACCCCGGCGTCAACGTGGGACGCGGCGGCGACGACACGCTGTTCGCGACCGCCCCCGGCGCCGTGCACTTCGGTGAGAAGCGTGGCCGCAAGACGGTCAACATCGTGCGCATCCCGCGGCCGGGCACCGAAGTTCCCGCCACCGCCGCTCAGGGAGCCTGAGCCACCGAGGACTTTCCGCGACGGTGAAGCTGCTGCGAGTTCTCTCAGGACGCCTCGCAGATCAGCTTCACCATCGGGAAGGATTCTCAGATGCCTCGTTTCGTCGACCGCGTCGTCATTCACGCGCGGGCGGGTAGCGGAGGCCACGGTTGCGCGTCGGTTCACCGCGAGAAGTACAAGCCGCTGGGTGGTCCCGACGGCGGTAACGGCGGTCGCGGCGGTAGCGTCGTCCTCGTCGTCGATCCGCAGGTGCACACCCTGCTCGACTTCCACTTCCATCCGCACGTCGTCGCGCCCTCCGGCAAGCAGGGCGCCGGGAGCAATCGCGACGGTGCGGCGGGTGCCGACCTCGAGGTCCGCGTTCCAGACGGCACCGTCGTGCTCGACGAGGACGGACGTCTACTCGCCGACCTGGTCGGCGAGGGCACCCGGTTCGACGCCGCTGCCGGCGGCCGAGGTGGACTCGGCAACGCCGCTCTCGCCTCCCGGGCCCGCAAGGCGCCCGGCTTCGCGCTGCTGGGCGAGGAGGGCCAAGCCCGTGACCTCACCCTCGAACTTAAGACGGTCGCCGACGTCGGGCTGATCGGCTTCCCGTCGGCTGGTAAGTCCTCGCTGGTCTCGGTCATCTCCGCCGCGAAGCCGAAGATCGCCGACTATCCGTTCACCACCCTGGCGCCCAATCTGGGCGTGGTGTCCGCGGGCGACCACACCTTCACCGTCGCCGACGTCCCCGGCCTGATTCCGGGCGCGTCGCAGGGCCGCGGGCTCGGCCTCGAGTTCCTGCGGCACCTGGAGCGGTGCGCCGTGCTGGTCCACGTCGTGGATTGCGCGACCATGGAACCGGGACGCGATCCGATCTCCGACATCGAGGCGCTCGAAGCCGAACTCGCCGCGTACACCCCGACGCTGCAGGGTGATTCGACGCTCGGCGACCTCGCAGACCGTCCCCGCGCCGTCGTGCTCAACAAGATCGACGTGCCCGACGCCCACGACATGGCCGACTTCATCCGCGACGACGTGGCGAAGCGCTTCGGCTGGCCGGTGTTCGAGGTGTCGGCCGTCCGCCGGGACGGGTTGCGTCCGTTGATCTTCGCGCTCTGGGACATGGTGGCCACCTACCGTGCCTCGCTCCCCGCGGTGGCTCCGCGCCGGCCGGTCATCCGGCCGATCGCGGTCAACGACAACGGCTTCACCGTCACCTCCGACGGGGAGGGCGGCTACGTGGTGCGCGGCACCCGGCCCGAGCGCTGGGTGTCGCAGACCGACTTCACCAACGACGAGGCCGTCGGATACCTCGGCGACCGGTTGGCCCGGCTCGGGGTCGAGGACGAGCTGTTCAAGCAGGGCGCCCGTCCCGGCTGCGCCGTCACGATCGGTCGCATGACGTTCGACTGGGAGCCGCAGACCCCGGCGGGCATCGACGTCACGATGTCCGGTCGTGGCACCGACATTCGGCTCGAGCAGACCGACCGCATCGGTGCGGCCGAACGCAAGGTCGCCCGCAAGGAGCGGCGCCGCCCCGACGGCGACGACGAGTGACCAGTGCACACCGCGAGGCAGTCAGGACGGCGCGCAGCATCGTGGTCAAGGTGGGTACGACTGCGCTGACCACGCCGTCCGGCGAGTTCGACGCCGGCCGCCTGGATACCCTCGCCGAGGCGATCGAGGCCCGCATGACGGCGGGGTCCGACGTGGTGATCGTCTCCTCCGGTGCGATCGCGGCGGGGATGGAACCCCTGCGGTTGACGAAGCGGCCCACGGATCTCGCCACGAAGCAGGCCGCGGCCAGTGTCGGTCAGGTCGCGCTCGTCAACGCGTGGAGCGCGGCGTTCGCCCGGTACCGACGCACCGTCGGTCAGGTGCTGCTGACGGCGCACGACATCTCGATGCGGGTGCAGCACAACAATGCTCAGCGCACGCTGGATCGGTTGCGGGCGCTGCACGCCGTCGCGATCGTCAACGAGAACGACACGGTCGCCACCAACGAGATCCGGTTCGGCGACAACGACCGGCTGTCGGCCCTCGTGGCGCATCTCGTCGGCGCGGATGCCCTGATCCTGCTGTCGGACATCGACGGCCTGTACGACTCGGATCCCCGGAAGTCAGACGCGCGCTTCATCTCCGAGGTCGCGGCACCCGACGACCTCGACGGCGTGGTGGCGGGCGGCGGCAGTCGACTCGGGACCGGTGGCATGGCCTCGAAGCTGTCGTCGGCGCTGCTGGCCGCCGACGCCGGGGTACCGGTGCTCCTGGCCGCTGCTGCGGACGCCGCCACCGCGCTGGCCGGCGCATCGGTGGGTACCGTGTTCGCGCCGCGGCCGGAACGGATGTCGGCCCGACGGTTCTGGGTGCGCTACGCCGCGGAGTCGACCGGTGTCCTGACCCTCGACGACGGTGCGGTCCGCGCGGTGCTGGAGAAGCGCAAGTCGCTTCTGTCGGCGGGCATCACGGCCGTGTCGGGCCGGTTCCACGGTGGCGACGTCGTCGAACTGCGGGGGTCCGACGAGGTGACGGTGGCGCGCGGCGTGGTCGCCTACGAGGCGAGCGAACTGACCACGATGATCGGTCGGTCGACATCGGACCTGCCCGCCGACATGCGCCGCCCGGCGGTGCACGCCGACGACCTTGTCGCGGTCTAGGGCTGTTCCAGATACATTGCGCCCCAGATGATCTGGGTCAGGCTGTCGGCGAGTTCCGAGTCGTAGGACTCGGGGCGGCTGGGCAGGTTCTGCTGGCATGCCCGCTCCACCATCCACGTGAGCGTCGACGCCGTCGTGGCGGGCACGATCTCGCGCCGGATCACGCCGTCGGCCTGGCCGTGTTCGATGACTGACGTCAGCCGGGCGGCGATGCCGGTCAGCAGGTCGTCGTACGTGTCGCCGACCTGCGGGTCGTAGGCCGACATCTCGGCCAGCGCGACGAGGAGCGGTTGATGGTGGCGGTAGGCGGCGATGATCGCGGTGACGGCAGCGTGGGCATCGGCGGACCGGCGGCGGTCGGCGACGCTCCACCACCGTTCCGCGGCGGCGGCCAGGTCGCCGAACACCTGGCCGGCAAGCCGGCGCAGCAGATGTCCCTTGTCCTCGAAGTAGACGTAGAAGCTGGCCCGGGAGATGCCCGCCTCGGTGGCGAGGCGATCCACGCTCAACTCGGTGAAGCTGGCGCCCGCGGCCATCAGCCGGTCGGTGGCGTCGAGCAGTTGGCGCTCGATGCGCTCGCGCCGCTCCTGCCTCCCGACCTGCGGCTTGCGAGTCACGGACGGCATCGGCACAGCGTAACCCCGGTATGAACACCTTGACTAGACATGGTGTCTAGTCATATCGTCCAGGACATGACCGTGACACCGCTCACATCGGATACCGTCCGCGACTACGACCCGATCGACCTGTCCTCCCGGGCGTTCTGGGCGACCACAGCCGTCGACCGTGAGCGGTCCTTTTCCGAGCTGCGTGCCGAACGCCCGGTGAGCTGGCACCGCCCGGTCGACGACGCGCTGATGGAGGATCCGGACGATCGCGGCTTCTGGGCCGTGACACGGCACGCCGACATCGTCGCCGTCAGCCGCGACAGCGACACTTACCTCTCCGGCAGGGGAGTGCTGTTCGAGACGGTCCCCGAGGAGTTGCTCGAGGCGTCGCAGAGCTTCCTGGCGATGGACGACCCGCGACACACGCAGATCCGCAAGGTCGTGCACTCGGCCTTCACCCCACGCCAGGTGCGCAGGATCGAGGAGTCGATCCAGCTCAACGCACGGACGATCGTCGCCGAGATGCGGGGCGCAGGAAGCGGTGTCGACTTCGTCGAGCAGTGCGCCAAGGTGTTGCCGATCCGCACGCTGTCCGACATGGCAGGCATCCCGGAGTCCGAGCAGGAGCAGGTCGTCGGGGCCGTCGACGCCATGGTGTCGTGGGCCGACCCGATCTTCCTCGCCGGCCGCAACCGGCTCGAGGTCCTGATCGGCAGCCAGATGTACCTGCACCAGGTAGCCGGCGCCCTCGCCGCCGAGCGGCGCGAAAACCCGGGCGACGATCTGATCAGCGCGCTCGTGCACGCGGAGGTGGACGGCGACCGCCTGACCGACGCCGAGGTGGCGGCGTTCTTCGTCCTGCTCTCGGTGGCGGGCAACGACACCACCCGTCAGACGCTGAGTCACTCGGTGCGTGCGCTGACCGACTTCCCCGACCAACGTGCCTGGCTCGCGGCCGACTTCGACGGTCGCATCGGGACGGCCGTCGAGGAGTTCGTCCGCTGGGCGACGCCGGTGATGACGTTTCGCCGCACCGCGGCCGTCGACTGCGAACTCGGCGGCCGGCAGATCTCGGCGGGTGAGAAGGTCGTGATGTTCTACTCGTCGGGCAACCGCGACGCCGACGCCTTCGACCGCCCCGACGTCCTCGACCTCGGCCGCAAGCCCAACCCGCACGTCGGATTCGGTGGTGGGGGACGGCACTTCTGCCTCGGCGCGCACGTCGCCCGTGCACAGGTGCGGGCCGTCATCGGGGAGCTACTCGCTCAGCTGCCCGACCTCGAGGCAGGCGATCCGGACTACCTGCAGGGGAACTTCGTCCACGCCATCCGCGCCATGCCCGTCACCTTCTAGCGACCTCCGCCAGTTCGTCGGCCAGCAGGGCCAGCAGTTCCGAGCAGCCGCCGTCGACCTTGACGGTGGCGAGCGGATCACCGCGTGTGACACCGCGGTTGACGATCGCGACGGGCTTTCCCGCCGCGACGGCGTGACGGACGAACCGCAGCCCCGAGAACACGGTCAGCGACGATCCTGCGACCAGCAGCGCATCCGCGGCGTCGACGAGCGAGTACGCCTCTGCAACACGTGCTTTCGGCACGCTTTCGCCGAAGTAGACGATGTCGGGCTTGAGCATGCCCCCGCAGTTCGGGCAGTCGACGAAGCGGAACGCCGAGGTGTCGCTCACCATGGCGTCGGCGTCGGGTGCCACCGCGATGCCGCCGACGCGTTCGGCGCGCTCGATGAAGCCGGGGTTCAGCGCCTCGAGTCGGTCGGCGAGGTCGGCCCGCGACATCCCGGTCCCGCACGACAGGCAGACCACCCGCGCATAGGTGCCGTGGAGGTCGACGACGTTGCGGCTGCCCGCCTTCGTGTGCAGCAGATCGACGTTCTGGGTGATGACGCCGTGCACCACTCCCGCCCGCTCCAAGGCGGCCAGCGCGCGGTGGCCGGCATTCGGCAGCGTCGCCGCCATGTGTCGCCAGCCGATGTGGTTGCGCGCCCAGTAGCGCTGTCGGTACTCCGGGTCGGAGGTGAACTGCCGGATGGTCATCGGGTTGCTCGGCGGGGAGTCCGGGCCGCGGTAGTCGGGGATTCCCGAATCGGTGGACAGTCCGGCGCCGGTCAGCACGGCGAGGCGTTGACCTGCGAGCAGGCTGACGAGATCGGGGGCATCCACTCCATCCAGGATAGGCGCGCCCGCACCGTGCCCGGTGCAGATCGCCGGGGCCGTGCATGTCCGCGGACTTTCCGGGCAATGATGGTCGCATGAGGGTGATCCGATGAGCTTCTACTCTGCCTACCGGCACGGCTTCGTCCGGGTGGCCGCGTGCACGCACCACACGACGCTCGCGGACCCGGTCGCGAACGCCGAATCCGTACTGGCGCTGGCACGTGAGTGCGATGCCGACGGCGTCGCCCTCGCGGTGTTCCCCGAGTTGACGCTGTCGGGGTACTCGATCGAGGACATCCTCATGCAGGAGGCCCTCCTCGACGCCGTGGAGGAGGGCCTCGCCACGGTCGTCGCCAAATCGGCCTCGCTGCTGCCCGTCCTGGTGGTGGGTGCGCCGCTGCGGTGGCGGAACAGGATTTACAACACCGCGGTCGTCATCCACCGCGGCACGGTGCTGGGCGTCGTCCCGAAGTCCTACCTGCCGACCTACCGCGAGTTCTACGAGCGCAGGCAGTTGGCCCCGGGGGACGACGTGCGCGGCATCATCCGCGTGGGGGACCGCGAGGTGCCGTTCGGACCCGACTTGCTGTTCGCGGCGACGGACCTGCCCAGCTTCGTGCTGCACGTCGAGGTCTGCGAGGACATGTGGGTGCCGATCCCGCCGAGCGCCGAGGCCGCACTGGCCGGTGCGACGGTGCTGGCGAACCTGTCCGGCAGCCCCATCACCATCGGCCGTGCCGACGACCGGAAGCTGATGGCCCGGTCGGCGTCGTCGCGGTGTCTCGCGGCCTACGTGTACGCGGCGGGCGGCGAGGGGGAGTCGACCACGGACCTGGCGTGGGACGGCCAGACGATGATCTACGAGAACGGCGTGCTGCTCGCCGAGTCCGAGCGCTTTCCCAAGGGCGAGCGCCGCTCCATCGCCGACGTCGACACCGAACTGCTACGCGCCGAGCGCAACCGGATGGGCACCTTCGACGACAACCGCCGCCAGCACGCCGCGCGGGTGGACGGCTACCGGCGCATCGCGTTCACCGTCGACCCGCCGACCGACGACATCGGCCTGCGCCGCGACGTCGAGCGGATGCCGTTCGTACCCGCCGATCCCGCTCGGCTCGAGCAGGACTGCTACGAGGCGTTCGGCATTCAGGTGTCGGGGCTCGAGCAGCGGCTCCGGGCACTGAACTACCCCAAGATCGTCCTCGGCGTGTCCGGTGGACTCGACTCGACGCACGCCCTGATCGTCGCGGCCAGGGCGATGGACCGGGAGGGCAGGCCGCGCAGCGACATCCTGGCGTTCACGTTGCCGGGCTTCGCGACCGGCGACCGCACCAAGGGCAACGCGATCGCGCTCAGCGAGGCGCTCGGGGTGACGTTCGCCGAGATCGACATCCGTGACACCGCGTCGCTGATGCTCACCGAGATGGACCACCCCTTCTCGCGGGGCGAGAAGGTCTACGACGTCACCTTCGAGAACGTGCAGGCCGGCCTGCGCACCGACTACCTGTTCCGGCTCGCCAATCAGCGCGGCGGGATCGTGCTGGGCACCGGCGACCTGTCGGAGCTGGCGTTGGGGTGGTCGACCTACGGGGTCGGCGATCAGATGTCGCACTACAACGTCAACGGCGGCGTGCCGAAGACGCTGGTGCAGCACCTGATCCGCTGGGTGATCTCCACCGGGGAGTTCGGCGACGACGTCAACGAGGTGCTGCAATCCGTCGTCGACACCGAGATCACGCCGGAACTCGTGCCGTCGGGCGAGGACGAGGAGGTGCAGAGCAGTCAGGCGAAGGTGGGACCCTATGTGCTGCAGGACTTCTCGTTGTTCCAGGTGTTGCGATACGGCTTTCGGCCGTCGAAGGTCGCGTTCCTGGCGTGGCACGCGTGGCGCGATCCCGACCACGGCGACTGGCCGGCGGGCTTCCCGGTCGACGACCGGCCGTCCTACTCGCTGGGCGAGATCCGCCGCTGGCTGACGGTGTTCGTCCAGCGGTTCTACTCCTTCAGTCAGTTCAAGCGCTCAGCCCTGCCGAACGGCCCGAAGGTGTCGGCGGGCGGCTCGCTGTCGCCACGCGGCGATTGGCGGGCACCGTCGGACATGTCCGCGCGGACCTGGCTCGACGAGATCGAACGCGAGGTGCCCGACGCCTGACGCGACCCCGTGACCAGGCAATCGTGACTCGTCAACGGCGTACGCGCGGCCCCCGTTCGTGCGAGGATCACGGCGATGGCCGAGATCAACGACGGTGAGACGCTGGTGAGCGCAGATTCAGGCGTCTCGCTGCACCGCCAGCTGTACCTCGTGCTGCACGACGAGATCGCCCGCGGCGCCGTGGTCGCCGGCCAGGCGCTGCCTACCGAGCAGGCGCTGTGCGAGCAGTTCGGGGTATCTCGCATCACCGTCCGACGCGCGTTGGCCGACCTCGCGGAGGCCGGGCTCATCGAGCGCAGGCACGGTGTGGGGTCCTTCGTCGCCGAGAACGGCACCGCCCGAGAGCGCGACCCGGCGCGCTCCTACATGGACGGGCTGCGCCAGGTCGAGTTCGAGACGGTGGTGGAGGTGCTCGAGTGCGACGTGCGACCCACCCCGGCCCCCGTTGCGCAGCGCCTGCAGTCGGCGGGGCCCCGGTTGCACGTGATGCGATTGCGGCGCGCACGGACGTCCGGGGAGGCGCTGATGGTCACCGAGGCCTGGCTGCCCGCCGCTCTGGAGCAGACGCTGACCCCGGCCGCCCTGGCCGGCGCACCGCTCTACCAGTTGCTGTACGGGGCGGGAGTGGGCCTCGAACGCGTCGACCACGACCTGAGCGCGGAGGTCGCGGGACCGCGCATCGCGTCGTTGCTCGGCACGGCCATCGGCACGGCCGTCATCCGGGTGAACACCGTGGCGCACGCCGCCGGGCAGCCGCACCACTTCCTGTCGATCGCTTTGTCGCCCAACCGAAGCCGTGTGCTCCTGAGCCAGACCGCCGCGGACTTCGAGTCCGGCATCGGCATGGCGATCGCGCACGACGTGCGCCGACCGATGGCCTGAGCCGGCTAGAGCCGACCCTCGGTGCGGAGGTCGGGATGCACCCATTCGGGGGACCGGCGCTGCTTGAATGCCACGAAGCCCTCGGCGGCCTCCTGTCCGCCGAATGACGCCTTCATTCCGATCCGGTCGAACAGCCCCATGTAGTTGTCGAGGCTCGACTTGATCACCGAGCGGGCCCTCGGCGCGGTGCGGCAGATCTGCGCGAGCACCTCGCGGGACGCGGCTCCGAGATCGTCGTGCGGAACCACGCGCGCGACCATGCCCCAGTCGGCGGCCTCCTCGGCGCTCAGCGTGCGGCCGGTGAACATCAGGTCACGCGTGCGCACCGGGCCGATCATGCGCGCGAGCATCTGGCTGTAGTACGTGTCGGCGATGCCGCGGTAGAGCTCCGGCACCCGGAACGTCGCCCGGTCGCTGACCACCGCCATGTCGCTGCACATGGCGATCTGCAGACCACCGCCCTGGCACAGACCGTTGACCGCCGACACGACGGGCTTCACCGACTGCCGCAGTGTCTCGAAGGGGGTGACGTCCATCGACAGCGCCGGACCGAACGTCATCCAATCGTCGACGCCGTCCCCGCCGCCGAGGTCGCCACCCGGGGCGAAGACGTCGCCGGTGCCGGTGATCAGGAGGCCGGCCAGGTCGTCGTCGTTCTCGACGTGTGTGACCGCGTACCGGATGCCGAAGTACATCGCGGGCGTCATCGCGTTGCGCGCCTCGGGACGGTCCAGAGTCACCACGCCGAAGGGCCCCTCGCGCTCGAATCGCAGGAAGGGGGTGCCAAGCCAGTCGCCGTCGGGCGGGCGGGGCGTGTTCTCGGTGGTCGTCACGTGCCTCCTTGGTCGTCGGGTCTCAATCGTTCAGGACGTCGTCGATGGCCTCGCGGGTCGGCGCGCAGTCGCCCGCACCGGCCACCAGCGTGGCGAGCGCACCCGCCGCGCAGGCACGGCGCAACGCCACCTCGACCCCGCGGTGCCAGTCCGCGGCCAGCACGCCGGCGAACACGTCGCCCGCCCCGGTGGTGTCGACGGCCTCCACCTCGGGCGCGGCCACGGTCAGCTCTCCGTCGGCGCCGCGGTGGGTGACGCCCTCGGCGCCGCGGGTGATCACGAGGTGGTCGACGGGCCAGTGCCAGTCGCGGGACTCGGCCTCGTTCACGACGACCACGTCGACGGTGGCCGCCAACGCCTCGAGGTGTTCGGGAGCGGCCGACGGCGATGCGTTGAGCACGACCACCGCGCCCGAGGCCGCGCCCAGCCGCGCGGCGGCGAGCACCGTGTCCATCGGGATCTCGAGCTGGAGCAGCACCACGTCGGCGGCGGAGATGATGGCCTCGACCCGTGCCGAGGCGAGGTGCAGGTGGGCGTTGGCGCCCGGTGCCACGACGATGGAGTTCTCCGCCTCGTCGTCGACGACGATCACCGCGGTGCCGCTGGGTCCGGGCACCGTCACCACGCCGTCGAGCCCGACCCCGTTGGCCGTCAGATGCTTCCGGAGTCGCGCCGCGGCATCGTCGTCGCCGACCGCTGCCACCACGTCGACTGCGGCGCCGGCACGCGCGGCCGCCACCGACTGGTTCCCGCCCTTGCCGCCCGGCGCCCACGATGCCGACGAGGCGAGCACGGTCTCACCGGGCAGCGGCAGGGCGCGCACCCGCAGCGACTGGTCCAGATTCACGCTGCCCACGACGCACACTCGGCTACCGGACCGTGTCACGGCCCTACCGTAACCCCGACCAGACGGAATGGGTCTTCCCTCGATACGCTGGTCGGATGACCGTGCACGCTCCCGCCGGCCCCGATCTGCGTCACCAGGTGCACGATGCCGCGCGCCGGGCACGGATCGCGGCGCGCTCGCTGGCCACGTCGACCTCCGCGACGAAGGACCGGGCGCTGCACGCCGCGGCGGACTCGGTGTTGGCCGCGGCCGATGCCGTGCTGGCGGCCAACGAGGCCGACCTCGCCACCGCCCGCGCCTCCGGTACGCCCGACTCCATCCTCGACCGGCTCGCGCTGAATCCTCAGCGGATCGACGGGATCGCCGCCGGTCTGCGCCAGGTGGCCGGCCTGCCCGACCCCGTCGGCGAGGTGCTGCGGGGCCGGACGCTGCCCAACGGGTTGCAGATCCGCCAGCAGCGGGTGCCGCTCGGCGTGGTCGGCATGGTCTACGAGGGCAGGCCCAACGTCACCGTCGACGCCTTCGGGCTGACGCTGAAGTCGGGCAACGCCGCACTGCTGCGCGGCAGTTCGTCCGCACGGCACTCCAATGGGGCGCTCGTGGTCGCCCTGCGCGCGGCGCTCGTCGCCGAGGGTCTGCCCGCCGATGCGGTGCAGCTCCTGCCGAGCGAGGACCGCGCCACCGTCACCCACCTCATCCAGGCGCGCGGGCTGGTCGACGTCGTCATCCCCCGCGGGGGTGCCGGACTGATCGACGCGGTCGTCCGTGACGCGACGGTGCCGACCATCGAGACCGGTGTCGGCAATTGCCACGTCTACGTCCACGCAGATGCCGACCTCGACGTCGCCGAGCGGATCCTGCTCAACAGCAAGACCCGCCGACCTAGCGTCTGCAACGCCGCCGAGACGCTCCTGGTCGACGCCGCCATCGCCGACCGCGCGCTGCCGCGTCTCGTCGGGGCGCTGCAGGACGCCGGGGTGACGGTGCACCAGGACCCGAGCGAGGAGGAGCTGCGCACCGAGTTCCTCTCGATGGACATCGCGCTCGCCGTCGTCGACGGCATCGACGCCGCGATCGCGCACGTCAACGAGTACGGCACCGGACACACCGAGGCCATCGTGACCACGGATCTGGCTGCCGCCGAACGGTTCACCGGCGAGGTCGACGCCGCCGCGGTCATGGTCAACGCCGCGACGTCGTTCACCGATGGCGAACAATTCGGGTTCGGCGCCGAGATCGGCATCTCCACGCAGAAGCTGCACGCCCGTGGGCCGATGGGCCTGCCCGAACTGACCTCGACCAAGTGGGTGGTGTGGGGCTCACCCGTCACCGGCCACGTCCGCCCCGTCTGACCAGGAGACACGCCACGTGACCGTCCCGACCCGGGTTCCACTGTTCACCGACATCGACGACGTCGCCGCGCGGCTGGCCGAGACCGGCTACCTCCCCGACACCGCCACAGCCACCGCGGTGTTCCTCGCCGACCGGCTGGGCAAGCCGCTGCTCGTCGAGGGCCCGGCGGGCGTCGGCAAGACCGAGCTGGCACGTGCGATCGCCCAGTGCACCGGGGCCGGTCTGGTCCGCCTGCAGTGCTACGAGGGCGTCGACGAGGCGCGTGCCCTCTACGAGTGGAACCACGCGAAGCAGATCCTGCGCATCCAGGCCGGGTCGGGCGACTGGGACCAGACCAAGATGGACGTGTTCAGCGAGGAGTTCCTGCTCACGCGTCCGCTGCTGACGGCGATCAAGCGCACCGAGCCGACGGTGCTGCTGATCGACGAGACCGACAAGGCCGACATCGAGATCGAGGGCCTGCTGCTGGAGGTGCTGTCCGACTTCGCGGTCACCGTGCCGGAACTGGGCACGATCGTCGCCGAGCACCCGCCCTTCGTGCTCCTGACGTCCAACGCGACCCGCGAGTTGTCCGAGGCGCTCAAGCGTCGCTGCCTGTTCCTGCACATCGACTTCCCCGAGCCCGACCTCGAGCGGCGGATCCTGCTGTCCCGCGTTCCGGAGCTGCCCGAGAAGGTGGCCGAGGAACTGGTCCGCATCATCGGGGTCCTGCGCGGCATGCAGCTCAAGAAGATGCCGTCGGTCGCCGAGACCATCGACTGGGGCCGCACGGTGCTCGCCCTGGGGATGGACACCATCGACGACGCGATGGTCGCCGCCACGCTAGGGGTCGTGCTCAAGCACCAGTCCGACCAGGTGCGCGCAGCCGGCGAACTCAAGCTGAACTGAGGACTGGCCCGATGGTCGTTCGCCGCACTCGAGCCCCGCAACCGCTTGCCCCGCATGGCATCCCGGGGCACCTGGTCGAGTTCGTCGAGGCGCTGCGCGGGGTCGGCATCGCGGTGGGCCCGTCGGAGACCGTCGACGCGGGCCGCGTGCTGGCCACGCTCGGCCTCGGCAACCGCGATCAGCTGCGGGAGGGACTGGCGTGCGCGGTGATGCGCCGCGCGGAGCACCGCGAGACCTACGACGCGATGTTCGACCTGTGGTGGCCGGCCGCACTCGGGGCGAGGACGGTCGTCGACGACGACGACGAGATTGCCGAGCAACCCGACGGTCCGCCACCCCAAGACGTCGAGGCCATGCGCGATGCGTTGGTCCAGATGCTGGCCAACGACCCCGATCTGGCCAGTATGGACGACCGGCTCGCGGCGATGATCGCGCAGATCGTGGAGTCGTTCGGCCGGTACAACTCCAGCCGTGGACCGTCCTACTCGTCGTACCAGGCGCTCAAGGCGATGGCGCTCGACGAACTCGAGGGCCGGCTGCTGGCGGGCCTGCTCGTGGGCTACGGGGACGACCCGACCCCGACGCAGGAGCAGATCGCCAAGTCGATTGCGGCCAAGCGCATCTCGCAGCTGCGCAGGATGGTCGAGGGCGAGACCAAGCGGCGCACCGCCGAACAGCTGGGCCGCGAGCACGTGCAGATGTACGGCATCCCGCAGCTTAGCGAGAACGTCGAGTTCCTGCGGGCGTCGGGTGATCAGCTCCGGCAGATGCGCCGGGTCGTGGCACCGCTGGCCCGCACGATGGCCACCCGGCTGGCGGCGCGCCGGCGCCGATCGCGGGCAGGGGAGATCGACCTGCGCAAGACATTGCGCAAGTCGATGTCGACCGGTGGCGTCCCCATCGACGTCGTTCTGAAGAAACCCCATCCCGCTCGTCCCGAGCTGGTCGTGCTGTGCGACGTGTCGGGTTCGGTGGCCGGTTTCAGCCACTTCACGCTGATGCTGGTGAGTGCGCTGCGTCAGCAGTTCTCCCGCGTTCGCGTGTTCGCGTTCATCGACACCACCGACGAGGTGACCGAGATGTTCGGCCCCGAGGCCGATCTGGCGGTAGCGGTGCAGCGGATCACCCGGGAGGCGGGCGTCTACACCCGCGACGGCCACTCCGACTACGGCCACGCCTTCGTGTCGTTCCAGGACAAGTACCCGAACGTCCTCTCGCCCCGCAGCTCGCTGCTGGTGCTCGGGGACGCCCGCAACAACTACCGCAACCCCCAGGTCGACCTGCTGGCGCACATGGTGAACGCCGCGCGCCACGCGCACTGGCTCAACCCGGAGCCCAAGCACCTGTGGGGGAGCGGCGATTCGGCCGTGCCGCGCTACGAGGACGTCATCAGCATGCACGAGTGCAGGTCGGCCAAGCAGTTGGCGACCGTGATCGACTCGCTGCTCCCGGTCTGACCGCCCGCGGTCCGCGAGATCCGGGCGTCGTCGATCACTCCCGTAAGCTGCCTAGTCGTGACTCGACGACGACTCGGCGTGATGGGCGGGACGTTCGATCCCATCCACCACGGGCACCTCGTCGCCGCCAGTGAGGTGGCCGACCTCTTCGACCTCGACGAGGTGGCGTTCGTCCCCACCGGCCAACCGTGGCAGAAGCGCGACCGCAGCGTCACCGCCGCGGAGGACCGCTACCTGATGACGGTCATCGCGACGGCCGCCAACCCGCGGTTCTCGGTGAGCCGGGTGGACATCGACCGCGCCGGGCCCACCTACACCAAGGACACGCTGCGCGACCTCGCCGGACTCAACCCGGACACCGACCTGTACTTCATCACCGGTGCCGACGCGCTCGGTTCCATCCTGGGCTGGCAGAACTGGGAGGACCTCTTCTCGCTGGCCCGGTTCGTCGGCGTCAGCAGACCGGGATACGAACTCGACGGCGAGCACGTCGCGGCGGCGATGAAGGAACTACCCCAGGATTCCCTCCACCTCGTCGAGGTGCCCGCCCTGGCCATCTCGTCGAGCGAGTGCCGCAAGCGGGCCGAGTCCGGACGCCCGATCTGGTACCTGGTGCCCGACGGCGTCGTCCAGTACGTCTCGAAGCGCGGTCTGTACCACACCCACCCACCCACAGGAGAGACACCGCGATGAGTGCCACGCCCGAAGCCCTTCAGATGGCGACGGTCGCCGCCCAGGCGGCCGCGGCCAAGCTCGGCGACGACGTCGTCGTCATCGACGTGTCGGAACAGCTCGTCATCACCGACTACTTCGTCATCGCGTCGGCGTCCAACGACCGTCAGGTCAAGGCGATCGTCGACGAGGTTGAGGAGAAGATGCGCGTCGCCGGGTTCAAGCCCGCGCGTCGCGAAGGCACGCGCGAGGGCCGCTGGGTCCTGCTCGACTTCGTCGACATCGTCGTGCACGTCCAGCATCAGGACGAGCGCAACTTCTACGCGCTCGACCGGCTGTGGCGCGACTGCCCGATCGTGCCGATCGACCTCGACGGCGTGGAGCGCGATCCCGACGCGGGCGACGAACCGCAGTGAGGGTGCGGCGACTCGTCCTCCTGCGGCACGGTCAGACCGAATACAACGCGGGCAGCCGGATGCAGGGCCAACTCGACACCGACCTGTCCGACCTGGGCCGCGAGCAGGCGTCCGCGGCGGCCGAGGTGCTGGCCAAGCGTCACCCGCTCCTGATCGTGTCGTCCGATCTGCGGCGGGCACTCGACACCGCGACCGCGCTCGGTGACCGCGCCGGCGTGCCCGTCCTCACCGACACCAGGCTGCGTGAGACACACCTCGGCGACTGGCAGGGTCTGACCCACCACGACGTCGACGCGATCGCCCCGGGCGCCCGGTTGGCCTGGCGCGACGACGCACGGTGGGCCCCGCACGGCGGTGAGAGCCGCGTCGACGTCGCCGAGCGCAGCCTCCCGCTGGTGGCCGAACTCGTCGAGCAGCAGCAGGACTGGGGTGTCGACGACGCGGACCGCCCCGTCGTGCTCGTCGCGCACGGCGGGCTGATCGCCGCCCTCACCGGCGCGATCCTCGGACTGCCGGTGGACAACTGGCCGATCCTCGGCGGCATGGGCAACGCGAGTTGGGTACAGCTCGCCGGGCACTCCGAAGCCGATGCGCCCTTCGGCGACGTCCGGTGGCGTCTGGACGTGTGGAACGCCTCGGCGCAGGTCGCCAACGATGTCCTCTGAGCCCGGAGCCGAACATTCCCCGGGTCGCTCCGCTCCTGCCCGCCGGACCCTGCTCGTCTTCTGCGACTCCCTGTCCTACTACGGACCCGCCGGCGGACTGCCCGCCGACGACCCGCGGATCTGGCCCAATATCGTTGCCTCGCAACTGGACTGGGACGTCGAGGTGATCGGCCGGATCGGGTGGACCTCCCGCGACGTCTGGTGGGCGGCGATCGGCGATCCGCGTGCCTGGGCAGCGCTGCCCCGCGCGGGCGCGGTGGTCTTCGCCACCAGTGGCATGGACTCGTTGCCCTCGCCTCTGCCCACCGCGCTGCGGGAACTCATCCGCTATGTGCGTCCGCCGCTGCTGCGCAGGTGGGTTCGCGACGGGTACGGCTGGGTGCAGCCTCGACTGTCTCCCATCGCGCGGCCGGCGCTACCCCCGAAGCTGACGGCCGACTACCTCGAGCAGACGCGCGCGGCCATCGACTTCAACCGGCCGGGGATCCCGTTCGTGGCCTGCGTCCCGTCGGTGCACGTCGCACAGGCGTACGGTCGCTCGCACCGGTGGCGTGACGGCACCGCCGCGGCGATCGAGGAGTGGGCGCACCGGCACGCCGTCCCGCTGGTCGACCTCAAGGCCGCCGTCGGAGACGAGATCACCAGTGGGCGCGGCAATCCCGACGGCATCCACTGGAACTTCGAGGCGCACCGCAACGTCGCCGCCCTCGTCGTGGCGGCGCTCGCCGACGCCGGCGTGCCGGTCGCGAGCGCCGGCTGACCATGGCGGTCGTCGTGGTGACCGACTCGTCGGGCAGGCTCAGCCCAGAAGACGGCCGGCGCTGGAACGTTCGCGAGGTACCGCTGCACGTCCTGGTCGACGGCGAGGATCTGCGGGACGGGGTCGATCAGATCCCCAACGACGTGCACGCCAGAGCCCACGTGACCACCGCGGGCGCCTCCCCGGCGGACCTGGCCGACGCCTACCGCACGGCACTGGCCGACAGCGACGGCG
Source organism: Mycolicibacterium sediminis (assembly GCF_010731735.1). GTDB lineage: Bacteria > Actinomycetota > Actinomycetes > Mycobacteriales > Mycobacteriaceae > Mycobacterium > Mycobacterium sediminis. The sequence continues at coordinate 5,054,428 of NZ_AP022588.1, read as the reverse complement.
ACGGCGTGGTGGCGGTGCACCTGTCCGCTGCCCTGTCGAGCACCTTCAGTACCGCCTCCGCGGTGGCCCGCGAGTTCGGATCGTCGGTTCGCGTGGTGAATTCGCGTTCGGCGGCGGCCTGTGTCGGCTTCGTCGCGCTGGCCGCGGCGAGGGCCGCCGCCCGCGGGGACGCACTGGACGCGGTCGAGGCGGTGGCCCGGGAGGCGGTGCCGCGCGGACATGCCTTCATCGTCGTCCACCGACTGGACAATCTGCGGCGAAGCGGCCGCATCGGCACCGCGTCGTCATGGCTGGGTACCGCGCTGTCGCTCAAGCCGCTGCTGGCGCTCGACGTCGACGGCAGGCTGGTGCCGTCACAGCGCATCCGTACCGCATCGAAGGCGCACGCCGCGATGGTCGACGCCGTGGCCGACCTCGTCGGCGACCGTGCGGCGTCCATCGTGGTGCACCACGTCGACAACCACGACGACGCCGACGTCGTCGGCGCCAGCCTCAGCGCACGGCTGCCCCAGCTCGAGTCGCTGACCGTGGCCGACATGGGACCGGTGCTGTCGGTGCACGTCGGCGCGGGCGCCATCGGGGTGGCGTTGACGGTGGCCGACCGGTGACCGCGCTCCATCTCGCACGCGAGGAGCGCCTCGAGTTCGCCGACCTGCTCGCCGGTCTCACCGCCGAGCAGTGGGACGCTCCGACGCTGTGCGCCGGGTGGCGGGTGCGCGACGTGGCCGCTCACACCATGAGCTTCGAGGGCGTGGCCCCCGGTGCGCTGGCGGCGCGCTTCCTGCGGGGACGGCTCCAGACCGATCGCATCAACGAACTCGCCGTCGCGGATCTTGCGGGCACGTCGACCGACGACCTCGTCGCGATGGTGCGGACCCACGCCACGCCCAGCGGACTCGGATCCGGGTTCGGCGGTCGGATTGCGCTCGTCGACAACATGATCCACCAACAGGACGTTCGTCGTCCGCTCGGCCTGCCGCGCGTCATTGCACCGGACCGACTGACCGTCGCGCTGGACTTCGCGCGCTGGGCGCCGCTGATCAGAGGAGCCTGGCAGACCAGGGGAGTCCGGCTCGTCGCCACCGACCTCGCCTGGGCAGCCGGCCGCGGGCCGGAGGTGCGGGGACCGGGTGAGGCGCTGCTCGTGGTGATGGCCGGCCGCGCCGACGGGTTGCGCGACGTCTCCGGTCCCGGCGCGGCCACGCTCGCCCGGCGGCTCTAGCCCCTGAACCGGCCCGTGACCGGAGGCAGGTCCTTCAGCGTCACGATCCCCGGCGCCGCGGCCACCACCGCGGGCACGGCGTTGGTCACGGGCAGCGCGGTGTAGATCATGCCCAGCCCCATGAAGCCGGGTTCGGTCCAGTCGCGCGGGGGCAGGCAGTGCAGCACGGTTCGCATGTTGGGCGTCCCGAAGACCTGGATGACGTGGCCGTGCTCGAGCGGCTTGGGCGGGGTGACGTGGTTGCCCATGGTCCAGTTGAACCCGACGCTCACCACGTTGCGGTCTCCCACCCAGCCCCGGTGGTAGCCGAACACGCCGGCCACCGTGTCCTTCGGGATCTGCATGAACCCCAGGTCGGTGTCCCCGGTTGCGGTGCTGAACTCCACGTCGAACGTCATCCGGTCCAGCGGCGCCCCGATGGCGTCGGCCATCATCGCGGCCGACTCGGCGAACACCTCGCTCTCGCGACGCACGCTGTCGGCGAGGCCCTCGGTGGCGGGGTCCCGGCCGAATCCCATGGCGGACTGCGTCCCCGCCGACTCGTACGTCGAGCAGTCCACGGACTCGGTGATGCGGATCTCGTCGACGTTCTCGCACGAGCCGGACAGCACCATGCCGACCATGTTGGTCATCCCGGGGTGGGCACCGCTGCCGAAGATGGTCGAATTGCCCGTCGCGCAGGCCTTCTCGATCCGGTCGAGGTCCTGGCGTGACTGCTTCCCGCCCGTGATCCACGCGGCACTTGAGCAGACGTTGATCCCGGCCTCGAGCAACGCGACGAGTTCGTCGACGCTCGGCCACAGCGGGTTGTAGCAGCAGGCGTCCGGAGCCAGGGCGATCAGCGCGTCGACGTCGTTGGTCGCGAGGAACCCGGTGGGCTCGGGCCACCCGGCGAGTTCGGCGGCGTCGACGCCCACCTTGTCGGCCCCGTGCGCGTACACCCCGACCAGCTCCATGTCGTCACGGGAGATGACGGCGTGCAGGGAGCGTCTGCCGATGTTGCCGGTGGTCCACTGGATCACCCGCAGCGGACGGTCGGCGGGTGTGCTCATGCAGGGGCCTCCTCGGCGATGGGGAACGTGCACCAGACACTATGCGGAACCTGTTCACCGTTCGGGCGGGATCGCCGTTTGTCCCCAGTGCCGCCTTCGTCCCCAGGGGCCGGTCCGCTCGGCCGTCGAGGGAGGTTCCTCGTCCCGGCCGCGGCCTACGTTCGCGCCATGCGACTCGAACAGCCCACCGACCGGGCGCACCGCAGGCTTGGCGGAACCGATGCGCCCACCGACGACGACGCCACCGACGCCGACCAGTCGGACACCTCGCTGGCCAAGTGGCTACCCGACGCCTCGCCGCCCGGTCGCCTGCAGTGGATCGGCGCCCTGCGTGCCGATCCCGGCCGGACCGGGGTGGTCGCGCTGGCGGTGGTCGGCGCCATCGCCGTCGCGATCACCGTGTTCACGGTCGCCGGGAACGATCCGCCGCCGGTCGCATCGGCGAATCTGCCTCCGGTGCAAATGGTGTCGACGGCCCGAGCCCCGGCCGAACCCGATCCGGCGCAGCCCGTGGTGGTCAGCGTCATGGGTCTGGTGCACCGGCCCGGTCTGGTCAGCCTCGCCGCCGGCGCGCGCGTCGACGATGCGCTCGCCGCGGCGGGCGGTGCGCTCGACGGCGCCGACCTGGTGGGGCTCAACGTGGCGCGACGGCTGACCGACGGTGAGCAGATCGTGGTCGGGCTCGCGACGTCCCCGAGCGCGCCGTCCGCGATGGGCAGCTCCATCGCGCCTGCCGCTCGGGATGAGCCGGTGCCGCAGTCGCCCGCGGACCCCGCGGGTCCGATCGACGTGAACGCCGCGACCGTCGAGCAGCTCGACGACCTCCCCGGCGTCGGTCCGGTGACCGCGGCCGCGATCGTCGCGTGGCGGGACGCCAACGGGCCGTTCACCGACGTCGAGCAGCTCGGCGACGTCGACGGCATCGGTCCCGTACGCCTCGAGAAGCTCCGCGACCTGGTCCATGTGTGACGGACACCGCGGACGTCGACCTCCGGCTGGTCCCCGCCGCGTTGACCGCGTGGGCGGTGACCGCCGCGGGCATCCTGTGGTCGCCGACGGTCACAGTGGCCGTGATCGTCGTGGCGACCGGATCGGTGGCGACGGTGACGGCCCTGCTCGCGCGCCGCGGTTCCGACACCGCCGCGGCACGGTGGCCCGCGATGGCCGCCGTCGCACTGGTCGGGGCGTGCTTCGCGGTGTCGATCGGGATGCGGGCCGCCGAGGTCGCCGACCATCCGGTGCGGACCCGGACCGGCGACACCGTCGAGGTGACGGTCCGTGCCGTCGAGAGCCCGCGCGTGGTCGCCGGGGGACGGGTGATGTTCCGCGGCGCCCTGCTGGCCGTCGACGACCGCCCCCAGTCCGGTCGGGTCCTGGTGTTCGCGTCGGTGTCCGGGTTCGGAGAGCTGACCACGGGCCGCCCCGCGCACTTCCGCGCCAGCATCGGTGCGCCGACGCGGCGTGACCTGACCGTGGCGACGCTGTCGGCGACCGGTGCTCCCCGACTCGGAGAGGCGGGGCCGGCGAACCGGCTCGCCGCCCGGGTGCGTTCGGACTTCGCGGAGGCGGCGCGTGCCGCGCTGTCGGTCGACCAGGCCGCGATGCTGCCGGCGCTGGTACTCGGCGACACGTCTGCGGTCGACCGGCGGACGGTCGACGACTTCCGGACCGCCGGCCTCACCCATCTCACCGCCGTGTCCGGTGCGAACGTCACGATCGTGTGCGGCGCGGTCCTGCTGTCCGCGATGCTCGTCGGGCCGCGGATCGCGGTCGTGCTCGCCGCGCTGGCCCTGGTCGCCTTCGTATTCGTGGTGCAACCGACGGCCAGCGTCCTGCGCGCGGCGATCATGGGCGCCATCACGCTGCTCGCGGTGCTGTCGCACCGCAGGAGACAGGCGATCCCGGCTCTCGCCGCCACCGTCCTCACCGTGATGATCGGCTGGCCAGAGATGGCCGTCGACGTCGGCTTCGCCCTGTCGGCGTCGGCGACCGCCGCCCTGGTCGTCATCGCGCCGAGATGGGCGGCAGTGCTCGAGGCGCGCGGATGGCCCGCGCCACTGGCCGGGGCCGTCAGCGTGGCGGTGGCCGCACACCTCGTCACGGCACCGCTGGTGGCGGGCATCGCGGGCACGTTCAGCGTGGTCGCGGTGCTGGCCAACCTGGCGGTGACGGTCGTCGTCGCGCCCATCACGATCCTGGGGACGCTGGCGGCCACGCTGGCGACGCCCTGGTCCACCGGTGCGGCGATGCTGATCCGGTTCACCGGACCCGAACTCTGGTGGCTGCTGCGGGTGGCCGAGTACGCGGCTTCGGTTCCGGGCGCGGCGATTCCGGTCCCGTCCGGTGTCGCGGGCGTGCTGTGCGTGACCATCGGCACGCTCACTGCGATCGTGGCGTGGCGACGGCCGTGGGGTCGAGTGCTGGTGGTCTGGTGCCTCGTCGGGCTGGTGGCATGGGCGGCGGGCGGTCACGTCACCGGGGCGTGACACCATTTCAGCCGTGACCCAACTCCACCTCGTGCTGGGCGACGAAGAGCTGCTCGTCGAGCGCGCCGTCGCCGCCGTGCTCACGACCGCACGGACGGCGGCCGGGACGGTCGACGTCCCGGTGGACAGGATGCGCGCGGGAGAGGTCAGCACCAACGAACTCGCCGAACTGCTCAGCCCCTCGCTGTTCGCCGACGAGCGCGTGCTGGTGCTGGAGTCGGCCGCTGATGCGGGCAAGGACGCGGTCGCGCTGATCGCCGGAGCCGCTGCCGACCTGCCGCCCGGCACGGTGCTGGTGGTGGTGCACACCGGCGGCGGCCGCGCCAAGGCGCTGGCCGACCAGTTGCGGAAGTTGGGCGCCGAGGTCCACCCGTGCGCGAAGCTCACCAAGCCGTCCGAGCGGGCCGACTTCGTCAAGCGCGAGTTCCGCTCGCACCGGGCGAAGGTCGGGGATGACGCCGTCGCCGCACTGCTGGAGGCGGTCGGCTCGGACCTCCGCGAATTGGCCGCCGTGTGTTCGCAGCTCGTCGCCGACACCGCGGGCGACGTCGACGTCACCGCCGTGCGCCGCTATCACAATGGAAAGGCGGAGATCAAGGGTTACGTCATCGCCGAGATGGCGGTCGCCGGCGACGTCGAGGGTGCGGCGGAGGCGTTGCGCTGGGCGATGATGGGCGGCGAACCGCACGTGGTGCTGGCGGACGCGCTCGCCGAGGCGGTGCACGCGATCGCGAGGATCGGGCCGCTGTCGGGCAATCAGAACCAGGTGGCCGGTGAGGTCGGCATGCCGCCGTGGCGGGTGCAGAAGGTGCAGCGTCAGGCCCGGCGATGGTCCAGGGACTCCGTCGCCGAGGCGATGCGTCTGGTGGCGACGCTCAACGCAGACGTCAAGGGCGCAGCGGCGGATGCCGACTACGCCCTCGAGACCGCGGTGCGGAAGGTTGCCGAACTGGTCGGCTAGTGGGTCAGAGCTTGTTGAGCGCGAGCGTCAGGGCCGACTTCTTGTTGGCTGCCTGATTCTTATGGATGACGCCCTTGCTGGCTGCCTGGTCGAGCTTGCGGTTGGTGAAGGCCAGCAGCTCGCTCGCCTTCTCCTTCTCGCCGGCGTCGATGGCCTCGCGGAGACCGCGGATGGCCGTACGCAGCTCGGACTTCACCGACTGGTTGCGCAGCCGAGCGCGCTCGTTGGTGAGGATGCGCTTTTCCTGCGACTTGATGTTGGCCACGCGTATTCCTTCGAGTAGAACTTGGGTTCGGTCACGTAGTGGCGGCCGGCCGTCGTGTGCAGCCAGGCAGCGAGGGTTCAGACTACCAGCGGGTGGGGAAAAGACCCAAAGCGCGTGTCGCTGGCCTGCCGAAACGCAACGACTAGGGGAGCATGTCACCTGTGAGCCTTCGAACCCTTCCCACGGATGCCGGGCGGTCGACCCGGCAGAATTCGCGCTCCGTCAAGCGTTATGACGGAATTTTCGACGGCTACAACGACGTCGGCGGCTATTCGCAGGCCTTCGACGAGATGTTCGACGCGCAGGGCAACGTACGCGGGCCCTACAAGGGCATCTTCTCCGAACTCGCACCGTCGGACGCCTCCGATCTGGAGGCGAGATCCGAGGCTCTCGGCCGTGCCTTCATCGATCAGGGCATCACGTTCTCGCTGTCGGGCCAGGAGCGGCCGTTCCCGCTGGACCTGGTGCCCCGGGTCATCTCCGCCGCGGAGTGGTCCCGCCTCGAGCGGGGCATCAAGCAGCGGGTCAAGGCCCTCGAGATGTTCCTCGACGACATCTACGGCGAGCAGGAGATCCTGCGCGACGGCGTCATCCCGCGCCGGCTGATCACGTCCTGCGAGCACTTCCACCGCGAGGCCGCGGGGATCAAGCCGCCCAACGGCGTCCGCATCCACGTCGCGGGCATCGACCTCGTCCGCGACGCCCAGGGCGTGTTCCGGGTGCTCGAGGACAATCTGCGGTCGCCGTCCGGGGTGTCCTACGTGATGGAGAACCGCCGCACGATGGCCCGGGTGTTCCCGAACCTGTTCGCCACGCACCGGGTTCGGTCGGTCGGCGACTACGCCTCACACCTGCTGCGTGCGCTGCGCAACGCGGCGGCCTCCAACGAGGCCGACCCCACGGTGGTGGTGCTCACGCCGGGCGTCTACAACTCCGCGTACTTCGAGCACTCGCTGCTGGCGCGGCAGATGGGCGTCGAACTGGTCGAGGGACGTGATCTGTTCTGCCGGGACAACACCGTCTACATGCGCACCACCGAGGGCGAGCGTCAGGTCGACGTGATCTATCGCCGCATCGACGACGATTACCTCGACCCGATGCACTTCAAGCCGGACTCGGTGCTCGGTGTCGCCGGCGTCCTCAATGCGGCGCGCGCCGGCAATGTGGTGATCTCCAGCGCGGTCGGCAATGGCGTCGGTGACGACAAGCTGGTGTACTGCTACGTCCCGACGATCGTCGAGTACTACCTCGGCGAGAAGCTGGCGCTGGCCAACGTCGACACCTTCAGGTGCTGGCTCGACGACGAGCGCGAGGAAGTGCTCGACCGCATCGACGAACTCGTCATCAAGCCCGTCGAGGGCTCGGGCGGCTACGGCATCGTCTTCGGCCCCGACGCGTCGGCGAAGGAGCTGGCCACCATCTCCAAGAAGGTGCGCGCCGATCCCCGCGGCTGGATCGCGCAACCCGTCGTACAACTCTCCACCGTGCCCACGCAGATCGACGATCAACTGGCGCCGCGACACGTCGACCTGCGGCCTTTCGCCGTCAACGACGGCGACGACGTGTGGGTTCTCCCCGGCGGCCTGACCCGCGTCGCACTGCCCGAGGGTTCGCTGGTGGTCAACTCGAGTCAGGGTGGTGGCTCCAAGGACACGTGGGTGCTCGCGTCGAGAACCTCTGCGGCAGAACGCGAACTGGCGGGGGCCGAGGTGGTGCGCGCGCTGCCGAAGGCCGCCAAGCCGGGCAAGACCGAGAAGAACGGCGACTCGTCCTCGCAGCAGCAGCAGTCGCTGGCGATGGGTCCGCAGGATCAGCAGCAGCAACAGCAGCAACAGCAGCAGCAGGTGATGCACTGATGTTGGCGCGCAACGCGGAATCGCTGTACTGGATCGGACGCTACGTCGAGCGGGCCGACGACACGGCCCGCATCCTCGACGTGACGGTCCACCAGCTGCTCGAGGATTCGAGCGTCGACCCCGACCAGGCGTCGCGGACGCTGCTCAAGGTCCTCGGCATCGACCCGCCCGACACCGAACTCGACCTCTGGTCGCTGACCGACCTGGTGGCGTTCAGCCGGGACACCCACGGCGGCTGCTCGATCGTCGACTCCATCTCGGCTGCCCGCGAGAATGCCCGCGGCGCACGCGAAGTCACCTCGACCGAGATTTGGGAGTGCCTCAACACGACCTACAACGCCCTGCCGGAGCGCGAGCGCGCGGCCAAGCGGCTCGGACCGCACGAGTTCCTGTCCTACATCGAGGGACGGGCCGCGCAGTTCGCGGGCCTGGCGGACTCGACGCTGTCCCGCGACGACGGCTACCGATTCATGGTGCTGGGCCGCGCGATCGAGCGCGTCGACATGATCGTGCGACTGCTGCTGTCCCGCGTCGGGGACAGCGCGTCGTCACCCGCGTGGGTGACGGTGCTGCGCTCGGCGGGCGCCCACGACACCTATCTGCGTACGTACCGCGGCGTCCTCGACGCCGGCCGCGTCGTCGAGTTCATGATGCTCGACCGGCTCTTCCCGCGGTCGGTGATGTACTCGCTGCGGCTTGCCGAGCACAGCCTCGACGAACTGCACCACCGCAGGCTCAACCGCGTCGGCGCGACCGCGGAGGCGCAGCGTCTCCTGGGTCGCGCCCGCAGCGAGTTGGAGTTCCTGCGGCCGGGAGTCCTGCTCGAATCGCTCGAGACCCGGTTGGGCGAACTGCAGGAGACCTGCGCGGAGGTCGGAGAAGCGTTGGCGCTGGAGTACTTCCACTCCGCACCCTGGGTCGCCTGGAGCGACGCGGGTCGCGACGGCGCATCGGTGATCGAGGAAGGCGAGGTCTGATGATGAGCGCCTGCGCGAAGAGGAGTAGATGATGTGGCGTCTGCGTGTGGTGCACTCCACCGGTTATGCGTACAAGTCACCGGTGACGGCGTCGTTCAACGAGGCCCGGCTCACGCCGCGGTCCGACTCCCGGCAGAACGTCATCCTCAACCGCATCGAGACGACGCCGGCCACCCGCTCCTACCGGTACGTCGACTACTGGGGGACCGCGGTCACGACGTTCGACCTGCACGCCCCGCACACCGAACTCGAGGTGACGTCGTCGTCGGTCGTCGAGACCGAGGCGGGTGCGTTGCCCGACGAGGACGTCACGTGGGAGGACCTGCAGTCGGAGGCCGTGATCGACCGCTTCGACGAGATCCTCACGGGCACGGACTACACCCCCGAGAGCAGGCGGTTGGCGCGGGTGGGCCAGAAGATCGCCAAGGAGCACGCACCCCGCGAGGCCGTCGTCGCGGCGGCCAACTGGGTGAACGGCGAACTCGAGTACGTGCCGGGCACCACCGGGGTGCACTCGTCGGGGTTGGATGCGCTGCGTGAGGGCAAGGGCGTCTGCCAGGACTACACGCATCTGACGCTGATCTTGCTGCGCAGCATGGGAATTCCCGCGCGCTACGTGTCCGGCTACCTGCATCCCAACCGGGAGGCCGCGGTGGGGGACACGATCGAGGGCGAGAGCCACGCGTGGATCCAGGCGTGGACGGGCGGCTGGTGGAACTACGACCCGACCAACGACAAGCACATCAACGAGCAGTACGTCAGCGTGGGCGTCGGCCGTGACTACGCGGACGTGAGCCCGCTCAAGGGCATCTATTCGGGTGAGGGGTCCACCGACCTCGACGTGATCGTGGAGATCACCCGCCTGGCGTAGGTGGGCGGGGGATTCCCCCACGCCCCGATCCGTCCTACTCTGGTGTGATCCACGTCACTCGAGGAGGATCCGATGAAGATCGCCGACGTGCTGCGAAACAAGGGTGCGGGCGTGCTGACGGTGTCGCCCGACATGACGATCGCCGAACTCGTCGCCGGACTGGTCACCCGCAACGTCGGCGCCATGGTGGTGGTCGACGCCACCGGTCCGGTGGGCATCGTGAGTGAGCGCGACGTCCTGCGGAGCCTGCACTCCCACGGGGTCGACGTGCTGGACCGCCGGGTCGCCGACATCATGACGACCCAGGTCGTCACCTGCACGCCCGCCGACTCGGTGGACGTCCTGAGCGGCCTCATGACCACCAACCGCGTCCGCCACGTACCCGTCGTCGACGGTGGTGCGCTGACCGGCATCGTCAGCATCGGCGACGTCGTGAAGACGCGAATGGAGGAACTCGAGGCGCAGCAGGAGCACCTCGAGGCCTACATCACGCAGGGCTGACGAGACGTGCGATCGTGGACCGATGACCACCATCGCGGTACGGCCTGCTCGGCGCGAGGACGTCCGCGCCCTGTCGGCCACGCTCGGCAAGGCGTTCTTCGACGATCCCGTGATGGCGTGGATGCTGCCCGACCCCGAGGTCCGCCAGCGACGGCTGAACCGTCTGTTCGCGGCGCTGACGAAGTACCACCACCTGTCCCGCGGGGGAGTCGAGGTGGCGCTCGCCGGCGACCACGTCGGCGGTGCGGCGCTGTGGGATCCGCCGGGGCAGTGGCGACAGACCACCGGCGAGCAACTGCGCGCGATGCCGAGCCTGCTGCGGGCGTTCGGCGTCACGGTGCGGCGCGGAATGGCCGTCGAGGAGCGGATGTCGGCGGTGCACCCCGAGGAGCCGCACTGGTATCTCGCGGTCATCGGCAGCGATCCGCTGCTGCGTGGCAAGGGGCACGGGCACGCCCTGATGCAGTCGCGGCTCGATCGCGTCGACGCCGAGCACGCGCCCGCGTACCTCGAGTCGAGCAACCCCGACAACGTGCCCTACTACGAGCGATTCGGGTTCGAGATCACCGGTGAGATCGCCCTGCCCGACGGCGGGCCGTCACTGATCCCGATGTGGCGCAACGCGCGCTGAGTCACGCGGCTCGGCGAGAGTCACGACCAGGAGTACTCGGCGCGCAGCCGGGTGGCGACGATCTCGAAGCGCTCGCGGTCGAGCACCGCGCCCTCGCGCCGGATGCCCTCCTCGGGCACGTCGAGCACGCGGTCCAGGCGGACCCAGCTCGCCCGGCCCTCGTGGTCCCAGCTGCCGGTGCCGATGCCCACCCAGGCGTCGTCGCCGTGGTGGCGGTCCTGGCTCGACAGCATGAGGCCGAGCAGGGTGCGCGAGTCGCGGCCGACCACGAGCACGGGCCGGTCCTTGCCGCGGGTGGGATCGTCCTCGTAGACCACCCAGGTCCACACGATCTCGCCCGGGTCGGCACGTCCGTCCAGATCGGGGGAGTACTGCAGCCGGCGGGCGCGATGCGCGGTCGGGACGCTCGTCTCGGTGACCGGACGGCCCGTCGTGATGGCCTGCTGTTGCGGGGCGGCGGCACCCGAGAGCGCCGCCAGCCCGGCGTCGATGCCGAGCTTGATGCCCTGCTGCAGGCTGCGCTGCAAACCTTCGTTGCGGGGTAGCTGGCGGATGAGCTTGGGCGCCTCGTCGAACACCAGCTTCTCCGTGCCCTTGAGAAACCGCTGGAACGGTCTCCACTGTGACGCCATGGAAGCGAGCATAGGCACGATTGTGTCGACGCGGCGCTGGGTCGATAGGCTGGGGGTTGCTCACCACGCCACGTGAGTCTGCGCTCAACAGGAGAAACCCAATCAGCACTTTCGCCGACAAGACCTTCACTGCGCCGGCGCAGATTCGGAACTTCTGCATCATCGCGCACATCGACCACGGCAAGTCCACCCTGGCCGACCGGATGCTGGGCATCACCGGCGTCGTCGCGGACCGCGACATGCGGGCCCAGTACCTGGACCGGATGGACATCGAGCGCGAGCGCGGCATCACCATCAAGGCGCAGAACGTGCGGCTGCCGTGGACGGTCGACGACGAACAGTTCGTCCTGCACCTGATCGACACACCTGGCCACGTCGACTTCACCTACGAGGTGTCCCGCGCGCTGGAGGCCTGCGAGGGTGCCGTGCTGCTGGTCGACGCCGCGCAGGGCATCGAGGCGCAGACGCTCGCCAACCTCTACCTGGCGCTGGACCGCGGGCTGACCATCATCCCCGTCCTCAACAAGATCGACCTGCCCGCGGCCGACCCGGACCGCTATGCCGGTGAGATAGCCCACATCATCGGCTGTGAGCCCGAGGACGTCCTGCGGGTCTCCGGCAAGACCGGCGTCGGTGTCCGCGAACTGCTCGACGAGGTGGTCCGCCTCGTCCCCGCGCCGGTCGGCGACGAGGACGCGCCCGCGCGGGCCATGATCTTCGACTCCGTCTACGACATCTACCGCGGCGTGGTCACCTACGTCCGCGTCGTGGACGGCACGCTGAAGCCGCGCGAGAAGATCAAGATGATGTCGACCGGCACCACCCACGAGCTGCTCGAGGTGGGCATCGTGTCGCCCGAGCCGAAGGCCACCGAGGGGCTCGGCGTCGGCGAGGTCGGCTACCTCATCACCGGCGTCAAGGACGTCCGCCAGTCGAAGGTCGGCGACACCGTGACCTCGGCGCGCAACGGGGCCACCGACGCGCTCACCGGCTACCGGGAGCCCAAGCCGATGGTCTACTCGGGCCTCTACCCGGTCGACGGCTCCGACTACCCGAACCTGCGCGACGCGCTGGAGCGGCTGCAGCTCAACGATGCGGCGCTGGTGTGGGAGCCCGAGACGTCGGTGGCGCTGGGCTTCGGCTTCCGCTGCGGATTCCTCGGCCTGCTGCACATGGAGATCACCCGCGAGCGCCTCGAGCGCGAGTTCGACCTCGACCTGATCTCCACCTCGCCCAACGTCGTGTACCGGGTGGTCAAGGTCGACGGCACCGAGCTGACCGTGACGAACCCGTCGATCTGGCCCGAGGGCAAGGTCGGCGACGTGTACGAGCCGATCGTGAAGACGACGGTCATCGCGCCCAGCGAGTTCATCGGCACGATCATGGAGCTGTGCCAGCAGCGGCGCGGCGAACTGGGCGGCATGGACTACCTGTCGCCCGAGCGGGTGGAACTTCGCTACACGATGCCGCTCGGCGAGATCATCTTCGACTTCTTCGACTCGCTGAAGTCGCGGACCCGCGGCTACGCCAGCCTCGACTACGAGGAGGCCGGCGAGCAGGTGAGCGATCTGGTGAAGGTCGACATCCTGCTGCAGGGGGAGGCCGTCGACGCCTTCAGTGCGATCGTGCACAAGGACTCGGCCGCCGCGTACGGCAACAAGATGACCACCAAGCTGAAGGAACTGATCCCGCGCCAGCAGTTCGAGGTGCCGATCCAGGCCGCGATCGGCGCGAGGATCATCGCGCGCGAGAACATCCGTGCCATCCGCAAGGACGTGCTGAGCAAGTGCTACGGCGGTGACATCACCCGCAAGCGCAAGCTGCTCGAGAAGCAGAAGGAAGGCAAGAAGCGGATGAAGACCATCGGCCGGGTCGAGGTCCCGCAGGAAGCCTTCGTCGCCGCACTGTCCTCCGATGCGGCGAGTGACAAGCCGAAGAAGTAGTCGCGCGGCCCTGCTGGCCGCGTGCCTGCTGACGGGCTGTAGCAGCGTCGTCCCGGGCAGCCCGTCCGCGGCCAAGACCGCGTTCGCGGTCCTGCCGACCGAGGACCAGATAAGCACCGCCGTCGGAAACCGGTTGAGTACGTTCGACTTCGAGCCGTTCATCGGGGGAGCCGAGATACTCCCCGACGGATACCGGACCGACGCCGACGCGTCCCCGCTCGCTTGCGTCGCCGTGACCGACACCGCCCCGCGGGTGGTCTATGAGGCGCTGCCCGTCGTCGAGGCGGCCCGGCAGAGCTACTTCAACTGGAACCCGGGTGCCAAGACGACCGGTGCCGATGCGGCCGTCATCCGGCTCGCCTCGGCCGAAGACGCCCAGCGCACGTTCGACGACTTCGCCCGTCAGTGGCAGGAGTGCGACGGCACCAGCGTCGTGAAGCATCTGCGCGGCGTCACCGACGCAGAAGTGGATGCCGCGGTCAGCGACGTCCAGGTGACGGGGTCGGTGCTGGTGGCCGCCGTGGACACCGCTCAGCGGCCCCAGGCGGCCGTCACGTCGGGAGCCGTCGCCTTGGAGCGTGCGGTCGGGGTGCGGCGCGACACCATCGTCGAGGTGTCCCTCGCGCTCTCACCCGGAGCCGGGCGCAGCGCCGATCCGGGTCGCAGTGCCGCTGCGGTGGCAACGGCGATGCTCGACAAGGTCCGGTAGCTGGCGATGCTGCCCGTCGGTCCGTCACAATGACGCGGTGATCACCGTTGCGAGACCGCGGCGAGGGCGTCTCGTCCTCGCGGCGGCGGCATGCCTGCTGACGGCCGGATGCACCAGCGCGGTGTCGGGCACCGCGGTGCGAGATCCCGCGGGCGCGCCCCTGAACGTCCCGAATCTCAGCGAGTCGCAGCTCGACGACGTCATGCTGAGCATCGGCGAGCTCGAGACCGCGGTGGGCGCGGCCGAACTCGATACGATCATCGACTCCGACGAGATGTCCGACAACGTCGACTCGGTCTCCGATCCGGCCTGTCTGGGCGCCATCATGGGTGCCGAGGACGCCGTCTACGGGGGCAGCGGGTGGACGGCGGTGCGTGACCACGTGGTGGGTGACGCGGACGACGACCACTGGGTGGAGCAGACCGCGGTGCTCTATCCGGACGAGGACGGTGCCCGCGCGTTCTACGACGAGTCGACGGCCTCGTGGCAGGACTGTGCGGGCTTCTCGGTGTCCGTCGACGACACCGACTTCAGCTACATCTGGGCGATCGACGAACTCTCCGTCGGCGGAGACATGATCACACAGGTCACCTCCGAGGAGGACTACGACGACTGGCGGTGCCAGCACGCGATGTCCCACGTGTCCAACCTCGTCGTCGAGACGTGGGCGTGCTCAGTCGGCTCGACCGACGGGGCCGTCGAGATCGCCGAACGAATGTTGGCGAAGGCCGCGAAGGCCTAGGCGGGTGTTCCGATCCGCGTGACCGAAACGGGCCACGTCGTCGGGTGAGATTTAATCATGTTCCCGGACATCAACTTTCGTGGAGTGCCCGGGTTTCAACCGGGGTGTCCGCTCGCCGCGGGCCGCTGCTGACGTGGGTTCGCGTCCTAGGTTCTACGTCATGACGGTCGAACTGCATCCGGCGCGGGACGCCCATCCCCAGGTCTGGTCGGCTCTGGCTTGGTCGGCGTGGTGGCCGTGGCTCGTGTTGGCGCTCGGCGTCGTCGCCGTCGCGGTGGGCGGGTACTACTTCTCGCCCGGTTGAGCGGCCGACTCACCTGGTCAAGCGGTCAGCCGAGCGCGCTCGGGTCGTTGCCGACGATCCGCTCCACGTCGGCGCGCAGACCCTCGAGCTGGGCGCGCTCCTCGTCCGAGTAGTCCCGTGACCTGTCGTCGAGTACGCAGACCGTCCCCACCACGGCACCGTCGGTATCGTGCACCGCCAGACCCAGGTAGTTGTGCAGCCCGAATTCCTTCTCGTCCTCGTTGCCCGCGAAGGTGGCGTCCTCACGGGAATCCCGGACGAACAGCGCCTCGTCGGTGTCGACCACCCGTTCGCAGTACAGCGGCACGCGCCCCGCGTCGCTGCCGGCCTTGGTGCCCGCGGCGCCCACCGTGTAGTGGCGGGTGGCGTCACCCGCGGTGGCCGCGACCGTCATCTGATCGGGATCCGACCCCATCACCAGTACCGACTTGACGTCGAGCAGCTTCGCCACCCGTTCCAGTTCGTCGGCCACGGGGGACAGGGCGTCGGTGGTGTCGGTCCGATTCGGCTCCGGTGTGCTCACCGTCGAATTGTCGCCGGTTCGGGCCGCGGTGCCAACCCTTGCGCTCGTGCGGAGTGCAGAGCGATGACCTTCCGATCGCGCCGCGCTTTACCGGCGACGGCGTCGCGTCCCCGTCCTAGCGTCGGAATCCGCACGGTCGCAACGCTCGTCAGGAGGATCACCCGTGACACGTCAGCTGCATCTGCTGTTGTTCGGCAACACCCGCTCGGCGGGACCCTGGCGACACCCCGAGGTCGATCACAGCACCGCCGGGGTGCGACGGGAGCTGATCGAGCGGGCACGCACCGCCGAACGCGGTACCTTCGACGCGCTGTTCTTCGCCGACGGCCTGAACTACGGCCCGCCCGCAACGTGGCCGTACAAGACCACCGAGGACTTCGAGCCGCTCACCACCGCGGCGGCGCTGTCCTCGGTGACCGAGAACGTCGGGTTCGTGCTGACCGGGTCGGCCACGCTGCAGCATCCGTACCACCTCGCGCGGCAGTTCCTCTCCCTCGACCACCTCAGCGGAGGGCGCACCGGATGGAACCTGGTGACGAGTTTCGCCGCGGCGGCCGCCGACAACTTCAGTGCCCGCGGAGTCGTCGACCACGACGAGCGCTACCGTATCGCCGAGGAGGCCATCGAGGTGGTCAGCGCGCTGTGGGACGGCTGGGGCGAGGACACGATCGTCGCGGATCGGGCGACCGGTGTGTTCAACGACGTCGGCAAGATCCACGTGGCCGACCACCATGGCCGGTACTTCGACGTCACGGGTCCGATCGGCGCCGCTCGATCACCGCAGGGCAGGCCCGTCATCTTCCAGGCGGGATCGTCGGACACCGGCAGTTCGTTCGCGGCCCGGCACGCCGAGGTGATCTTCACGGGGCAGGGCAACCGCGAGCGCGCCCGGGACTTCTACCGTTCCATCCACGCCAAGGCCACGGACTTCGGCCGGCGCAGCGCTCCGCTGATCACACCGTCCCTGCGCTTCGTCGTCGGGTCCACCGAGGAGGAGGCGGCTCGCGCGGAACGGCTGGCCTACGAACACTTCAGCCCCGAATATCAGGCCGGCTGGCTGCTGGAGGTCGACGTCGACGTGACGCGTGCGGATCTGGACGGGCCGGTGCCCGAGTCTGCCTTCCCCGACTCCACCCAGACGCATCAGACCGCGTTGGCCGGGTACCGCGCGTTCGCGCGGGAGGGCAACCCCACCGTGCGAGAGTTTTTGTACCGCACCGTCAACGGCTTCGGCGCGCAGATCGTCGGGACGGCCGAGCAGGTCGCCGACGAGATCGAGGAGTGGTTCCACACCGGTGCGTCCGATGGCTTCGTGCTCGGCGACTCGGGTCTGCCGGGTCAGCTGGACGTGTTCGTCGACCAGGTCGTGCCGCTGCTGCGCAAACGCGGACTGTTCCGCCACGAGTACACCGGCTCGACCCTGCGCGAGCACCTCGGGCTCGAGGTTCCCCGCAGGTTCGAATCCCCGGCCTGACGGGGCGTCGGTGGCGTTAATAATCTCGGCGATCACATTCCTGCCGCATCGGCGCTGATCGAGGCATTGTTTCAGTCGAGGTCAAAACTACGTTAAGCCGTTGTGTGCGAGATGAATACGACGCACACGGTGATCACGCACGCGCGAAGGGTGGCAGGACATGTCGGGATCGGACCATGCGGACGGAGCGACCGTATCGCTCGGTGGCAGGACGTTGAGGGCCGCGGAGGACACGGGTTTGGAACGGGGCGCGCTGGGACCGTGGGGCGTCTTCGCTCAGGGACTGGCAGCGGCAGCGCCGAGTGTCGCGGTGGCGGTCGTTCCGTTCTCGCTGTTCGTCGCTGCGGGACGGGGCGCGGCCTGGGCCGTGCTGGTCGGTCTCGCGATCGCGGTACTCCTCGCGATCACGATCAGCTTCCAGGCGAAGCGGACGGTCTCGTCGGGATCGCTTGGCACGTATACGGGCAACGGGCTGGGTCCCGGGTTCGCGTTCGCTGCTGGCTTCAGCCTCCTGCTCGGATACATCGGCTTCGCCACCACGGGGACGCTCGGCGGTGTGCTGTACCTCGACTCGTTCCTCGAGTCGATCGGAGTTCATTCGGAATCAACCGGAACCAAGCTCCTGCTCGTCGTCGTGGTCGTCGCGGTCGCGGTCTACCTGCCCTACCGAGGCGTGTCGCTGACCGCCAAGTACGAGCTGGCGTTCGAGTTGGTCGCCATTGCCTCCATCCTCGTCATCATCGTCGGCTCGTACGTGGCCTACGGGTTCCGATTGGACTGGGAGCAATGGAATCCCGCGCACCTCGGGCAAAGCGCCACGTTCATCGCGGCCGTGACCGCGGTCGGCTCCTACGCCGGTTTCGAGAGCGTCGCCTCACTCGGCGCCGAGGCCAAGGACGCCCACCGCAACATCGCCCGGTCGCTGCTGCGTGTCGTGCTGCTGCTCGGCGTCCTCTACGTGTTCGCGACCTACCCGCAGATCCTGTTCTTCGATCAGATCGACGGCGACAAGGCCGTCCTGCCCCAGCTCGCGGACAACGTCGGGGTCGGGTGGGTGAACTACTTCGTCAGCGCGGCCGTCGCCGTCGCGTTCATCGTGTTCGTCACGGCCGTGACGACGTCGGCGGCGCGCTCGCTGTTCACCTTCGCGCACGAAGGGGCCCTGCCGAAGGTCTTCGCCCGGGTGCACGACACGCACCGCACCCCGTGGGTCGGTGTCGTGTTCGTCGGCGCGGTGGCGCTGGTGTTCTCGGTGGTCGCGACGTTCAGCTCCGCGGGTCGTCTCGTGTTCGACGTCTACGGGGGCTACGTCGCGACGTGGGGCTTCCTCGGCGCCTACCTCCTGGTGGTGATCGCGACGCCGATCTGGCTGGCACGGATCAAGGCGCTCACGCCCACGCGGCTCGCCGTATCGGCAGCCGCGACAATCGGACTCGGGTACGTCATCTTCAGCAACTTCTACCCGGTGCCGGAGTTCCCGTTCAACATCCTGCCGTTCATCTACGCCGGCATCCTGTTCGCCGGCCTGCTCTGGTACGGCTACCTGCGATGGACGAAACCCGACGTGGCGGCCCGCGTCGGGACCATCCAGACGCTCTCGGAGGAGGAACAGCGTCGCCTGGCGGACGTCGGCATTCTCGAGGTCCTCGGCCAGGAGTCCACGTCGACCGACGGCGACGCCGACTCGGCGCGCCAGAAGGACCGGGTCGCACGATGACGCTCGTCGACCACCGCGACGTCGTCACCTGGACGTCCGCGCCCGCCACTGCGCTCGACCACTCCGCAATCGCCGACTTCCTCGCCACGACACAGGGACTCGGAGGCCGGAAGTTCGCGTCCGACTCCCGGGACGTCGCCGAGCACGTCGGTGGCGCCTACCCGAGCGGTGTCACGGTGGTGCGCGACGCCGCCGGCATCATCCGCGGCTACGCACTGCTGCGCGAACCGCACGGCGACGAGGTCGGCGCCGACTTCGTCTTCGGTCCCGATGTCCCCGAACGGGTCGTCTCGAGCGTGGTCGAGGCGACCGTCGACCGGTTCCACGCCGAGACCGACGGCTCGGCGTTCCTACGCTCAACCGTCGGCACGGATCAGCAACCGGCGATCGACGCGCTGACCCGCCAGGGTGCCTGGCGCGAGGCGGAGTTCGTCCGCACCCGCAAGCCACTGGACCGGGAGGACGTCGTGGCGCTGGGTTCCGCGTCGCTGCCCGCTGTGGCGGTACTCAGTTGGGCGGAGGTCGTCGACCGTGGCCTCGGCGAGTCGGTCCGTCGCGTGCAGTTCGACACCTTCGCCGAGCACTTCGGCAACATGTCCAAGTCGCGCGAGGCCTTTCACCGTCACGTTCACAGCCGCTCGTTCACACCGGACTTCAGCCTCGCGGCGGTCGACACCGCGACGGGCGAGGTCGTGGGTTACGTGCTGGGGTCGACCTTCACGGCAGGTGCCGCCCCCGCGGCCGAGCGCAGCGCGCACACCGACTACATCGGGGTGCGCGCCGATCACCGCAAGCGCGGCATCGCCGAACTCCTGCTGCGCAAGATCTGGCTGGCGGCACTGCGGCGCGGTCTGACCGCCGCGTCGCTCGGCACCGACATCCGCAATCGGAGCAATGCGCATCTGCTGTACGAGCGACTCGGGTACGTCGCGGTGCAGAGTCAGTACGCCTATCGAATCGATCCCGTCCAGGAGAAGCCGTGAGCGACGTAGACACCTACCTTCGGGCGGCCAGCGCCACCGACGACGAGCTGTGGTCGAGGTTTCAGCCGCTGTTCGATGCCGTCGCCGTCGGCAACGTCGAGCGCGAGCGCACCCGCACCCACCCACACGAGGAGGTGCGCCTGCTCAAGGAGTCGGGGTTCGGTGTCGTGCGGATTCCCAAAGAGGACGGTGGCTTCGGCGCCTCACTCGAGCAGACGTTCGCGCTACTGGCGGGGCTGGCGGCGGCCGACTCGAACGTGGCGCACATCTTCCGCAACCACCTGGCCTTCGTGGAGGACCGCCTCAACGCCCCGCGCTCGGCCGGCAACGACACCTGGCTGAAGCGGTTCCTGTCCGGCGCCTTCGTCGGCGGCGGCTGGACCGAGGCCAACAACCTCACCCTGGCGAACATCGCGTCGACCATCACCGCGCGCGACGACCACTGGGTGGTCACCGGTGCCAAGTACTACGCGACCGGCAGCCTGTACGCGGACTGGCTGGACGTGATCGGCCGGGACGACGACGGAGCGCTTCGCACCGCGCTGGTGCGCGCGGACGACCCCGGTGTCGAACTCATCGATGACTGGCGGGGATTCGGCCAGCGGACCACCGCAAGTGGCTCGGCCCGCTACGACCGGGTGCGTGCCGACGTGGACGACGTCTTCCCGGCCGCCGACCGCTTCGTCTATCAGGCGCACTTCTATCAGAACGCGATGCTGGCGGTGCTGACGGGAATCACCCACGCGGCGCTGCGGGACGGCACCGCTCAGCTGAGGTCTCGCGTCCGCAACTACCCGCAGGGCCTGACCGACGTTCCGTCGGACGACGCGCAACTCCTCCAGGTCGTCGGTCAGGTTTCGGCAGATGCCTTCGCGGCGGACGCCGCACTGTCGCGGAGCAGTCGGACACTCGACGACATCGCGGTCGCGCGCGCGTCCGGGCGGGACGACTCGGTCGAGAAGCTGGTCGTCGCTGCGGAAGTGGCCGTCACGCAGGCGCAACTGGTGATCGTCGCAGCTGCCCTCAAGGCCACCACCGAGGTGTTCGATGCGCTGGGCGCATCCGGTGTGTCCGAGGACCACGGCCTCGACCGGCACTGGCGCAATGCCAGGACGCTCGCGTCGCACAACCCTCGTGTCTACAAGGCCCGGATCCTCGGTGACTGGTTCGTCAACGGCACGACGCCCGTGTCCAATTTGGCCGCCCTCGGCCGCGGAGGCCAGGGGAACTAGGCGGCGACGCGGAACCGGACGACGTCCATGTACCGGAGGTTGGTGGTGATGCGTCCGGGTAGTGGTGGTGCGTGTGAGTGGTGTGTGGCGCCGGTGGGTGTGGTGAGTTCGGTGCTGTGGCGGCCGATTTCGTCGGTATGGGTGGTGGTGTGCCAGCCGGGTGCTTCCTTGGTGTAGTTGCAGGCTTCGCACAACCCTTGGCCGTTGGTGGCGGTGGTGGGTCCGCCGCGGGCGGCGGGGGTGATGTGGTCGTGGTGGCGGATGGGGGCGTTGCAGTAGGGGGTGCGGCAGGTGTCGTCGCGGAACTCGATGAACTTCCCGAGTGCGGTGGGGAAGTGGCGGGCGCGGGATTCCATCGCCACCAGCGCGCCGGTGCTGGGGTGGCGGTAGAGCCGGCGTAGTGCGGCGGTGGAGCGGCGGTCGTCGATGGCGTCTTTGATGAGGTGTCGGGCGACGGCGGCGGGGACGGGTCCGTGGCCGGGGATCCGGGCGGGTTCGGTGTCGCCGCCGAGCAGGGTCTCGTCGGTGATGACGAGGTCGACGGTGACCGGGACGGGGACGTCGGCGGGGCGGCCGGTGATGCGTTCGACGAGGGTGTCGGCCATGACCTGGCCACGTCCTCGGCCGTCACCGCACACGTCGGCTTCGCGCTTTAGCGCGGCGTAGACCGACACGCCCTGGGTCAGGGGGAGCAGGGCGGTGGCCCAGACCATGCCGTCGGCGGCGGGCCGGATCCAGAATCCGCGTTCGCCGGGTGCCTTGGTCGCGCGGTCGACGACGGCGTGGGGGTCGAGTCGGTAGGCGATCTTCTTGGCCTCGGCGGCGATCCGCGTGTCACCCTTGCCCGCCAGCGCGGTGAGGTCGCCGCACATCTCGGCGTCCAGGGTGCGGCGGTCTTCGACGTCGAGGCAGGCTGATTCGCGGACGATGAGGGTGCACCGCCACTCGGAGAGCACACCCTGCTCCAACGCTGCGAGGGTGCGGGGCATCTCGTGGATGAGGGCGCGGGCGAACCCGAGGTGCCGCCCGCCCATGGTGGGGGAGTCGTGGCGGGCCAAGGCGATCTCCGAGGCGAGTCCCTTGCCGCGTTTGTGGGCGGGTACCCCTCGGTCGGCTTCGGCGGAACGCCGCATCGCGTCGAGGGCTGCGGTCATGCGGGCCTGCGCGGCGGCGGCGGTGCACTTGAACTTTTCGAGGGCTTCGATGCGCTCGATCAGGCCGGCCTCGTCCACCGTGGCGGGGTCGAAGTCCAGCATGTCGAACATGTGTTCGATTCTACATCTGACGTCCGACACGTGCCAGTGTGATGTCTTAGGACATGGGTGACAGTTCTGCATCAGGACTTCGGTGACAGTTGATGTGTCAGGACTTCGGTGACGGTCTGTCGGTTTTGGGGCGTGGGCCCCGTGGTCGACCGTTGCCGACGTATCGAATACCGGGTGCGGGTCGGGTGTGCTCGGCGAGGACTTCGCCCTGAAGGTCGGTGATGATGACCTGGTCGTCGACGGTGACGACGAGGACCTGCTCGAAGGCGCGTTGTGCGTCGACTCGGTAGGTGACCGTGTCCAGATGAATGGTCCCCGCAGTGCTGATCGTTCTGGCACGGGTGTTGGCGGGCAGGTTCGGTGGTGGCGGAGTGCGGGGCCTGCGGTAGGCGCTCGGAACGGGCGCTGGGTAGATCGGCCGGTCCGGCTGGGGACGGGCGGATCGGCGTGGGGGTGGCGTCCCACGCCGTCTGCGGGGTGATGCGACCGGGCAGGCCCTGGTGGGGGCGTTCGGTGTTGTAGAGGTGGTCGAACGCGTCGACCTGGGCTTGGAGTTCGGCCAGCGATCCGGCGAGCGGTTGCTTGTCGAGGTAGCGGAACAGGGTCTGATGGAAGCGTTCGTTCTTGCCCTGGGTGGTCGGCTCGTAGGGCTTGCCGGTGATGGTCTGCACGCCTAGGGCGCCCACATGACTGACGAGTCGGCCGAGGTGTCCGCGCCGGGACGGGTTGAGCGCGGCCCCGTTGTCGGACAACAGTCGTTGGGGTACACCACGATCGGCGACGGCCTTGTCGAACACTGCGATGGCGGCCTGGGCCGTCTCAGACCACGCCACGTGGGAGGCGACCGCGTAGCGGGAGTGGTCGTCGATGAGCTGGAAGATCACGCACGTGCGCCCGCCGCTGAGGACGTACTCGGTCGCGTCGAGTTGCCAGCACGCATTCGGTGCCGGGTAGACGAACCGTCGCCACGCCGACCGGGGCTTTTTCTTCGGCTCGAGCCGAGCCACGCCGGCCTCCCGGAAGATCCGCGCCAGCGCCGCCGTGGACGGCACCTGCGGCAGGCTCATCGCGTGCATCTTGTCGTGCACACTGATCGGCCCGTGATCCAGTCCGGAGGCCTCCAGGGCAGCACGTACCGCCACTGCCTGCGCCTTGACCTCATCACTCAACCTTGACGGACTCGACTTCGGTCGTCGTGTCCTCGGTTGCAGCACCGCGGCCTGCCCGTCGGCTATCGCGCGTTGACGTAACGCGTAGAACGACTTTCTTGAGATACCGTGCTCGGCGCAGAACGTCGAGACCGCACCCCGCGGCGCGTCATCGGGCCACTGCGAGATCGCCAGCCGGACGCGAGGATCGATGGGTTCATTGACAGCCACCCCGGCAGCCTCGGTGCAGAAGTGTCACCACCAAGACCAACCGAAACGTCACCGATGTCCTGATGCAGAACTGTCACCCATGTCCTAAGAGATGACATCCGACACGTGCCAGCGAACCCGCGTCCCTCAGACCACAGGCATCAGCGCCGCCGCTCGCGCACGACGGATCAGCTCACCCCACGCGTTGAACGCCTCGCTGTCGTCCGCTGAGGACGACCCTCCGGCGAGCGCGGACAGGCTCCGCGCCACGTTGAACAGGCCCAGGCCGGTTCGGGTGGCGACCGCGACCAATTCGTCGAAGGCGTCTCGTTCGGCACAGCCACGCAGTCCGATCAGGATTCCGACGGCGACGTCGAGATCCCGTCGTGATGCATCTGCGGCCCTGGTACGGCTCATGTGGCGTCCTTTCGTAAGACCACCCCATGGTCCAGGGTGCCCCCGACGCGGACAACACATCGGAGCAGCACGAGTCTGAACGCCCGCTGAACTCAGGTGGGCGCGTTGGCCGGCTGGAACCCGCCCGTGCTGTCCGCCTCGTCCTCGGCCCGGATCACGTGCACGACCGCGTTGATCAGCGCCAGGTGGGTGAACGCCTGTGGGAAGTTGCCGAGGTGACGTCCGGTGCGCGGCTCGATCTCCTCGGCGTAGAGGTGCAGCGGGCTCGCGAACGACAGCAGTCGCTCGCAGAGATGCTTGGCGCGACTGAACTCGCCGATCTCCACCAGCGCCGACACCAGCCAGAACGAACAGATGGTAAAGGTGCCCTCTTCGCCGGACAGGCCGTCGTCGGTCTCCTCGACGCGGTACCGCAGCACCAGACCGTCCTCGGTGAGTTCGTCGGCGATCGCCAGAACCGTGTTGCGAACGACGGGATCGTCCGACGGCAGGAATCGCACCAGCACCGCCAACAGCAGTGAGGCGTCGAGCGCGTCGTCGCCGTAGCGCTGGGTCAGGACGCCTCGCTGATCGACGCCGTGTGCGAGGAC
Organism: Mycolicibacterium sediminis; assembly: GCF_010731735.1. Classification (GTDB taxonomy): domain Bacteria; phylum Actinomycetota; class Actinomycetes; order Mycobacteriales; family Mycobacteriaceae; genus Mycobacterium; species Mycobacterium sediminis. The sequence goes on along the minus strand of NZ_AP022588.1, from coordinate 5,029,717 downwards.
GTCGGCCTTGATCTCCTCGGCGACCGCCCGCCACTGCTGCGCGTAGCTCTTCTCGCCCTGCAGTTCCGCCAGCTTGGAGCCGCGGTCCAGAGCGACCCAGCACATGATCTTGCTGGACGTGAAGTGCTGCGGCTCGCCGCGCACCTCCCAGATGCCCCGGTCGGGCTCCTTCCAGTGCTTGATCGCCTCTTCGACCTGATTCTTCAGCACCGGCCACAGCATCTCCGGGATCTGTTCGCGTGACTTTGCGTGCAGGTACACCGAATCCAGCATGGTGCCCCAGATGTCGTGCTGCATCTGGTCGAATGCGCCGTTGCCGATCCGGACCGGACGCGAGTTGTCGTAGCCCGACAGGTGGTGCAGTTCCTCCTCCACCAGGTGTCGTTCGCCGCCCACGGCGTACATCACCTGAAGCGGATGGCGCTCACCGTTGTTGGCGCCCGACACGTCGGCGATGAACGCGAAGAAGTCGTCGGCCTCCCGATCCAGTCCCAGCGTGTACAGGCCCCAGAGGGCGAAGGTGGAGTCCCGGATCCACGAGTACCGGTAGTCCCAATTTCGTTCACCCTGCGGGGTTTCCGGAAGCGAGGTGGTGCTCGCCGCGAGCAGTGCGCCGGTCGGCGAGTAGGTCAGCCCCTTGAGGGTCAGGGCGCTGCGCTGCAGGTACGAACGCCAGGGGTGGTCGGGGAAGTCGCCGATGTTGATCCACTGCCGCCACGACTCGCTGGTCTTCCACATCTTGTCCGCGGCCTCGTCGAACGTCTGCGGCGCCGGATGACCGGACCAGCTCAGCGCGACGAACACGTTGTCGCCCTCGGACAGTCGGGTCCGCGCCCGCGCCTCGTGGCCCTCCAGGCCGATCCGCAGATTGCTGGTGAGGCGCAGCGTCGGATGGGCCTCGGGATCCTTGCCTGCCCGGGCGATCGCCTCGCCGTAGGCGGCGGCCGAGTACTCCCAGGTGGCGCTCTGACGGTGGTAGTCGAACGACGGCTCGCAGCTCATCACCAGCTCGACGACGCCGCTCACGCAGCGGACGGTGCGCAGCAGGATGTGCTCGGCGTCCCAGTCCATGGGCGTCCGGCGGTGTGTGCGGGAACGGGTTTCGAGGTCGTGCCACGGCCCCATGACGAGTGCGTCCCGCACGATCAGCCAGCCGGTGTGCGTCTGCCACGTCGTCTCGAGGATCAGGCTGCCCGGCAGGTACCGCCGGGCGGCGGGCACGGTGACGCCGTAGGGCCCGAGCCGGAAGTGGCCGGCGCCGCGGTCCAGGATCGCGCCGAACACGCTGGGGGAGTCCGGGCGTGGCACGCACATCCACTCGACCGACCCCGCCGAGGAGATCAGACAGGTGTTCTCGCAGTCGGACAGGAAGGCGTAGTCCGCGATCGGCGGGAACGGATTGCGCAGCGCACCTCCTGCCACGTACGGCACCGGCGAGGTGACGGTGAACGGCGTGACCAAGTCCGCGTGGGGTCGCTCGTGGGCGTCCCCGTCGCCGTTGGTGCCGTCCGAGGATCCGATCTGCTGCAGAACCATGTCGGACATCATCGACCGCGGACCCGTCCGCCGTCTACCGGAGGTCACCGCCGCGCGTACGCGGGGGCGTGCTCGGGCAGCGGGCCGATCGCCACGCCGTACGCGGCGATGGCGCGCAGCGCGGGGAACCGGTTGGCCAGTCGCACGGCCCGGGGCGCTTCGCGCAGGCCGGCGTCAGTGCCGATCGCGACGGCGATCGCACGGTCCTGCACGGTCCGTTGCACCCGCTGGACGATGGCCGCGGGCAGCCACCGCCGCACCTGGACCGTTGCGAGATGCCGTCGTGCGACCGCGCCGCGCCGCAACGGCGCCGCGAGGATGCGGCCGGCCGCGACGGCGTCCGCCACGGCCAGGTTGATGCCCACCCCACCGATGGGCGACATGGCGTGGGCGGCGTCGCCGATGAGCAGCAGGCCATCGGCGTACCAGCGGCGCAGTCGGTTGAGCTGGACGTCGAGCAGCTTGACCTCGTCGAAGGACTCCAGTCCCTCGCGGCCGGCCAGCCACGGCGCCAGCTCGGCCACCTTGTCGCGCAGGGCGTCGATGCCCTCTGCCCGGACCGCTGCGTCGGTGCCCTTGCGGATGAGGTAGGCGATCTGGAAGTAGTCCCCGCGGTCGATCAGCGCACACCCGTGGCCGGACGCGAAGACGCCGTTGAGGCCATGCGGGTCGCCCGCGTGGCGGGGCAGCCGGAACCACCACACGTCCATCGGGGCGCCGAAGTTGCGCGTCGACAACCCGGCGGCGGCCCGCAGGGTCGAGGACCGGCCGTCGCACGCCACGGTGAGGACGGCACGCATCTCCCGCTCCACCCCGTCGTCCCCGCGGTACCGCACCCCGGTGATGCGCCCACTCGACCGGATCGGCGCGAGCACCTCGGTACTGCGCAACAGGTGGAAACTGGGCTCTGACTCGGCGGCCGTCGCCAGCAACTCGAGGAAGTCCCACTGCGGGACGAGTGCGATGTGCTTGTGCGCGCCGGGCAGCCCGCCCAGGTCGACGTGCACGTCCGTGCCCTGAATGCTCGCGGTGATGCTGTCGATCATGCGGTGCGGCAGCGCGGCGAACGCCTCGCCGAGGCCCAGTTCGTCGAGCAGGCGCAGCGTGCTGGCGTGCACGGTGTCACCGCGGAAGTCGCGCAGGAAGTCGGCGTGCTTCTCCATCACCGTGACGTCCACCCCGGCACGGGCGAGCAGCAGACCCAGCATCATCCCCGCGGGGCCACCCCCTACGACCAGGCATGTCGTCGACGCCGCGTAGTCGTTCACGACCATGATCGTAAGGTGGACGCGATGGGCGGCATCTTGAATTGGTGGGACGGCGTCGAACTCTGGCTGTCCGGGCTCGGCTTCGTCGCGCAGACCGTGGTCGTCATGCCGGTGGTCCTGCTGCTGGCCTACGGTGCTGCCGTGGTGCTCGACGGTGCGCTCGGCAACGGGATACGCCTGCTGAACCGCGCCAGGCACGCCGAGGAGGACGAGTCGTGAACGGCATGCCGCGCTCACGGGTGACCCTCATCCTCGTGCTGCTGCTACTCCTCGTGGTCGTCATGTGGCTGGTCGCTCGGTAATACCGGCTACCTGGCTCTGTTATATTTCCGCCCATGCGCGCACCGTCCGGCAGCACCGAGGGCCACGTCCTGGCCCTCATTGCCGTGGATGTCCGCGCCGTAGCCGACGTCTCCTGTTGTCGCTGACCCAGCCCGTTCGCGGTTCGGCGTCGGTGATGGTCGTCCAGGTGCTTGCGCCGGCCACGATTCGAACGCATCGCCCTTCCGCGACGGGGAACCCCACCCCCACATCGCAAGGAAAGGCTTCAGATGCCCAAGACCACGAGGACCTGGCTGTCCGCCGGTGCCATAGCCCTCACGGCCTCGCTGCTCGCCGCATGCGGCGGCGGCGGCGCGAGTGACGTCGCCGGCGGTGGGGACCAACCGGCGGCGGACACGACGCTGACGCTTGTCGCGTACGCGGTCCCGGAGCCCGGCTGGAAGAACGTCAGCAGCGCCTTCGCGAACACCGAGGACGGCAAGGGCGTCGCCGTCACCGGGTCCTACGGGGCCTCCGGCGACCAGTCCCGCAAGGTCGAGGCGGGCACCCCCGCCGACATCGTGAACTTCTCCGTCGAACCGGACGTCACCCGGCTGGTCAAGGCCGGCAAGGTCGCCGAGGACTGGAATGCCGACGCCACCAAGGGCATCCCCTTCGGCTCGGTCGTCACGCTGGTCGTCCGCCAGGGCAATCCGAAGGGCATCAGGGACTGGGACGATCTGCTCAAGCCCGGCGTCGAGGTCGTCACACCCAACCCGCTGAGTTCCGGATCCGCGAAGTGGAACCTGCTGGCCCCGTACGCGGCGAAGAGCAACGGCGGCCAAGATCAGCAGGCCGGTCTCGACTACCTCGGCCGACTGCTCACGGGCGAGCACCTGAAGGTGCGACCCGGTTCCGGCCGCGAGGCGACCGACGTCTTCCTGCAGGGCAGCGGCGACGTCCTGATCGCCTACGAGAACGAGGCGATCAACTCGAAGAAGACCCACCCGGACATCGAATGGGTCACCCCGCCCCAGACCTTCAAGATCGAGAACCCGGTCGCCGTGATCAAGGGTGGACAGCACGAGGCCAAGGCCAATCAGCTCAAGAACTTCCTGTACACCCCCGAGGGTCAGAAGGCATGGGCCGAAGCAGGTTTCCGCCCCGTCGACCCGGCCGTGCTGGAGCAGTTCGCGGATCAGTTCCCCGCGCCGCAGAAGCTGTGGACCATCGCCGACCTCGGTGGCTGGAAGGACGCCGATCCCAAGCTGTTCGACAAGTCCAACGGCTTGATCTCGACGATCTACGGCAAGGCGACTGGATGACCTCTTCCATCTCCGAGGTGACCGTTCCGGGTGCCGGCGATGCCGGCCCCGGGGCGCCCCGCGGGCGCAGGTCGCGCCACGGCAGCACGTCGCTGCGCGTGGGTGCGGCGTCGATCTGGCTCAGCGTCATCGTGCTCCTCCCGCTGGCCGCGATCGTGTGGCAGTCGGTGGGCGGTGGACCCGAGGCGTTCTGGACCGCGGTGACGTCCAACGCGGCGATCGCCTCGTTCAAGGTGACGCTGACCATCTCGTTCGCGGTCGCCGTCATCAACCTGTTCTTCGGCCTGCTCGTCGCCTGGGTGCTGGTGCGCGACGACTTCCCGGGCAAGCGTCTGGTCGACGCGATCATCGACCTTCCGTTCGCGCTGCCGACCATCGTGGCGAGCCTGGTCATGCTGGCGCTCTACGGCCCCGCCAGCCCGATCGACGTGCAGCTCAACTTCACCAAGTGGGGCGTCGGCATCGCCCTGCTCTTCGTCACGCTGCCGTTCGTGGTGCGCTCGGTGCAGCCGGTGCTCCAGGAACTCGATCGCGAGACCGAGGAGGCGGCCGCGTCGCTCGGCGCCAACAACTGGGTCATCTTCACCAAGGTGATCCTGCCCGCGCTGCTGCCGGCGCTGCTGTCGGGCGCGGGCCTCGCGTTCTCCCGGGCCATCGGCGAGTACGGCTCCGTGGTGCTGATCGGCGGCGCGGTGCCCGGCGAGACCGAGGTGTCCTCGCAGTGGATCAGGACCCTCATCGAGAACGACGACCGCACGGGCGCGGCCGCCATCTCGATCGTCCTGCTGACCGTCTCGTTCGTCGTCCTGTTCGTCCTGCGCACGATCGGGTCGCGCGCGGCGAAGCGGCAGGAGTTGGCGACGTGACGTTGTCCCCGACGGTGAAGCGCCTGCTGCGGTTCACGGCGCTGTTCTACCTGGCCGGTCTGCTGATCGTCCCGGTCGGACTGATCCTCTACCGGACGTTCGCGCCCGGTTTCGGCGCGTTCGTCGACTCCATCTCCACCCCGGCGGCGCAGTCGGCGCTACAGCTGTCCCTGCTGACCGTGGCGATCGTCGTGCCGCTCAACGTCCTGTTCGGCGTACCGACCGCACTGGTGCTGGCGCGCAACAAGTTCCGTGGCAAGAGCGCACTGCAGGCCGTGATCGATCTGCCGTTCGCTGTGTCGCCGATCGTGGTCGGCGTCGCGCTGATCCTGCTGTGGGGCACCGCGGGCGTCTTCGGATTCGTCGAGAACGACCTCGGCTTCAAGATCATCTTCGGATTCCCCGGCATCGTGCTCGCCAGCATCTTCGTCACGGTGCCGTTCGTGATCCGCGAGGTCGAACCCGTCCTGCACGAACTCGGGACCGATCAGGAGGAGGCGGCCTCCACCCTGGGGTCGTCGTGGTGGCAGACGTTCTGGCGGATCACGCTTCCGTCGATCCGCTGGGGACTCACCTACGGCATCGTGTTGACGATCGCGCGGACCCTCGGCGAGTTCGGCGCCGTCGTCATGGTGTCGTCCAACCTGCCGGGCATCTCGCAGACCCTGACCCTGCTCGTCTCCGACCGCTACAACCGCGCCGACATGTACGGCGCCTACGCCATCTCCACCCTGCTGATGACCGTCGCCGTCATCGTGCTCGTCGTCCAGGTGGTCCTCGACGCCCGCCGTGCCAAGCAGAGCAAGTGACATGTCCACCGATTCGGGAAGACTGAAGCCATGACCGACGCCATCATCGTGCGAGGCGCCACCAAGCACTACGGCGACTTCGCCGCGCTCGAGAACGTCGACTTCGAGGTGCCGAAGGGCTCTCTCACGTCACTGCTCGGGCCGAGCGGATCGGGCAAGTCGACCCTGCTGCGCGCCATCGCGGGTCTCGACCAGCCCGACACCGGAACCATCACGATCAACGGCCGGGACGTGACGCACGAGCCGCCGCAGCGTCGGGGCATCGGCTTCGTGTTCCAGCACTACGCGGCGTTCAAGCACCTGACGGTGCGCGACAACGTCGCGTTCGGGCTCAAGATCCGCAAGCGCCCGGCCAAGGAGGTCAAGCAGAAGGTCGACGACCTCCTCGACGTCGTCGGTCTCGGTGGCTTCCACGCCCGCTACCCGAATCAGCTCTCGGGCGGGCAGCGCCAGCGCATGGCCCTCGCGCGCGCCCTCGCCATCGACCCCGAGGTGCTGCTGCTCGACGAGCCGTTCGGCGCGCTCGACGCGAAGGTCCGCGAAGACCTCCGGGCCTGGCTACGCCGACTCCACGACGAGGTGCACGTCACCACGGTGCTGGTGACCCACGACCAGGCGGAGGCGCTCGACGTGTCCGACCGCATCGCCGTGCTCAACAAGGGGCGGATCGAGCAGGTCGGAACACCGACCGACGTCTACGACGCCCCGGCGAATGCATTCGTGATGTCGTTCCTCGGCGCCGTCTCGTCCCTGAACGGAAACCTGGTGCGCCCGCACGACATCCGCGTGGGACGCAACCCCGAGATGGCCATCGCCACCGACCGTGCGGACGGCTCCACGGGCGTGGTCAAGGCGACCATCAACCGCGTGGTCGTGCTCGGCTTCGAAGTGCGCATCGAACTCACCAACGCCGCGACGCAGCAGCCGTTCCAGGCGCAGATCACCCGCGGCGACCTCGAGGCGCTGGGATTGAAGGAGGGCGACGTCGTCTACGTCCGCGCGACTCGCATCCCGCCGATCCCGGGTGGCGGCGAGCTGGCGCCTGCGGACGACGACGTGTCGGCGCTCAGCAAGGCGTGACCGTCAGCGTGGCGGGTCGCCGCGCCAGGTGAAGCTGTTCACGTACTTGCCCATGTCGAGGGCGAGGAAGAAGTTGGCCCCCGACGGATGCCCCGACCCGAACTCCGGCGTGAACTCCCGGAACGGGCCCGCCCCGGCGGCGATCAGGGCGTAGTCGTTCTTGACCGCCACCATCACCAGTACCCGGGCCCTCGCGTCGTCGTCGACCGAGTCGCTCGGGAAGACGTCGACCACCTCGCCGTAGCCCGGTTCGTAACCCACCATTGCGTTCGGGATTTCGTAGGCGAAGGTCGCGTCGTCATAGTGGTCCTCGACGACCTGCTTGGCGATCTCACGGGCACTGCGGCCCTCTGCGGGTTCGCCGAAGAGGCGCAGGACGCCGCCTTCCCCTGCGAGGAGTTCGAGCACCACCCCATTCGGCTCGAACGTCGCCTGGTATGCCGTCCCCTCGCCCGGGTAGGACACCGTGAATTCTCCGGTGTCCGGGGTGAAGCGCGGGTTGGTGGCGACCGGTTCGCTGATCGGCGGGCGTCCGCACTCCGGAGGACAGACGTAGTTGGGCTCCGGTGGCGTCAGCCACGCCGACAACGCAACCGATCCCGCGAGCAGCACCGCCGTGCCTGCGCCCATCGCGGTGGTGAGCAAAGCGGGCCGAACCCGGCTTCCCGTGGGCAGTGCTCGCGCCGCACCGCACTTCACACAGAACCGCGGGCCCGACTCGTCCGCGCCGCACTGGGGGCACGTCTCGTCGGTGGGCGCGTCGTCACGGGACTCGTGCAGCAGCGTGGTGTGCAGCACGATCCGGAGCGCGGCCACCGCCAGCACCGCCAGCAGCGCGTAGACCGCCACGTCGACGGCGTAGGGGACCTCCACCAGGTCGAGCAACCCGAGACCCAGGTAGGCGACGACTCCGAACGCGACGACGCCCAGCGGCGAGGTCGCTCGGCGTGGCGGGGGACGGGGATCATCGGGCCGTGCCGAGAACCAGAGGCCGGCCCCGAACGCGCCGGCCACGGCCGCCGCCGTCAGCGGCAGCGCGACGCCCTGCACGATCGCGGCGGCCGCCAACCCGACGAACGACCGGGTGTTGTCCTCGTCCGCCTCCGAGGCGAACGAGGCCGCCAACCGGACGAGAGTGCCCACGCCGGTGAAGCAGTAGGCGGCGAGTGCGCCGATCACGTACCCGGTCAAGACGTCTCGGTCGTTGCGCCGCCACAGGCGCACCACCAGGACGGTGGTGAACAGGCAGAGTACGAACGACAGCGGGACCGCCAGGTCCGTCACCAGTACACGGGTGAGGCTGACGGGAAGGCCCAGCGCGTCGCCCGACTCGAGGGCCGCCGCAGCCTCCGTGCCGAGCGCCCACGCGACGCCGAGGCCGGCACTCGTGCCGACGGTGACCGACAGGACGCCGAGCCCGACTACTCGTCCGACGACGCCGATCGTGCACGCGTAGGCAACGAACAGGAGCAGCAGGCCCAGACCGACCGCCGCGACCAGTGGCGGCTGCCACCGGAACGCCGCCGTCACCACCAGCACGGCCACGACGACGATCAGCGCGATGCGGAAGACGCCGAGCAGCCGGCGCGGAAGCAGCGGATAGACGGTCGTGACGAGCCCGGGACCGACCGCCGAACCGTGCGCCGCACCGCCATACCTGGAGCGGCGCAACCAATCCGGGCCGTCACCGCGCCTCGACGTGGTCAGCGCGCCGCACTGCCCGCAGAAGTCGCCGTCGGTCGGTCCGATGCCGCAGGCACGGCACTTCGGCGCGCTCACCGCGGTGCGACGCCCCGCTGTACGTCGAGGAAGTCGTCGACGAGCGCCTCGACGTTCGGGCTGCCCAGTCCGGTGACGAGGTCGTATCCCGGGCCGGTCAGATCGACCGCGTTGGCGCCGAGGTCCACGTCGCGGAACCCGGGTGCATTCGCCCCGGACGCCACCCGGTACAGCATGGGATTGATCGCTCCCACCGCCCGACCGCCGTTGGCGATGAGGTACTGGTTCATCAGCGCGGTGAGGCCCGCCCAGATGGGTGCGGCCTGCGACGTACCCGCTCCGACGAGGTCCTGGCCGTCGAACCGGATCTTCACTCCCGTGAACGGATCGGCGGCGGCGGAGACGTCGGGGGTCAGCCGGCGCTTGCGCTTACCGCTGTCGCGCTCGACGTCGAGCCCCCGCTGCCACGCCGGTCGGGGGAACAGCTTGGACACCCCGCCGCTCGTGCCCTGCGACAGCGGCGAGTCGAACCAGGCCTGCTCGGCCTGCCACTGACCCGCCGCGTCCGTCGAGAGCGTGGTGCCACCCACCGACGTCATGGCGGGCAGAGACGCCACCGCGTCGAGCCCGACGTCGTCGGGCCCTGGCGGGGCCGACCAGTTGGGTCCGCCCTTGCACTCCAGGCCTGCGGTGTCGCCGCTGGCGGTGAACGCCGCAGTCCCGTGCGACTGGGCCCGTTCGAGCGCCGACTGCACCGGTTTGAGGTCGGTCGCCGTGATCAGGGCGTCGCATCCCCAGCCGATCGAGAGGCTCCACACCGCGCCGGGGTACTCGCGGTCGGCCTCGTCGAACATCTCGGCGATCCGCTCGTAGGTCCGGCCGCCCTCCAGCGTGGGACGCGCGTTGACGACCACCTTTCGCGCGTCGGGGGCGATCGCGTGTGCGACCTGGAGGTCCATCACCGTCTCGGCGCCGTTCGTGTCGTCGGGCATGCCGCCCAGCAGGACGGGCTCGAGCGGCGGCAGTCCCGACATCGTGGTGAAGTCGTCGAGGTCCTTCTGGTCGAAGCCGTGGAAGGCGTAGACGACGATCGTCTGGCCCTTGCCGGTGAAACCCCGTGCGGCGAGACCATCGGCGTTGTACGCGGTCAGCAGGTTGGTGGGGGTCAGGCCCTGGCGTGGGACGTCCAGCGGGAACGTTCCCGGCCGTGCCTCGCGGTGCGGGGTGAAGCCGAGGATGCGGCCGAGGTCGGTGACGCCGTCGCGGACCGCCTCCGGAACCGCGGGCTGGCTGGGCGATGCGTAGAACACCTCGTCCCGCCGACCGCGGTAGTCGTGCACGGGCACGTCGAAGGCATCGGCGACGGCGTCGGCCGAGCCCTCGACGATGGCCCAGTCCTCGCCCGGGTGCCAGCGCACGCCGAGACCCACCCCGTCGGCCCACCGCATCAGGGCCGATGGGTGCGCAGAATCCCGGAGCGCCACTGTCAGTCGAGCGTCGGCCCGACGGGAGGGGCCGAGATCCACCGCGCTGGCCAGCAGCGCGGCGTACGGGCCGCCGATGGTCGAGGAGGCCTCCGGTCGCTGCCCGGGATCAGGCGCGAGCACGGTCGTGGCCAACAGCATCGTCACCGTCAGCCAGCCGCCGAGGATCAACCTCGCCGGTCCGCGTGTACGTGTCATGACGTCGTCGTCGATGAGCCGATGTCCCGTGCGCCTCCCGCGGAGCGACGACGCCGTCGCGCTCCGCCGGAGCCGCTGGACACGATCAGCTGCGGTGGCCGCCGTTCTCGCGGTGGTTTCCGGGTCCCTGAGTCGGGGCCGGCGGCGCCAGGACGGGAGGCGAGAAGCTGTTCGCGCCGCCGGGGGTGAGCCCCTTCTCCGTCGGCGTGGGAGCGACGGCGGACGTCGTGGTGGTGGTCGTCGGCGTGGTCGACGGAGTCGGCTCCTCGCTCGTGCCACAGCCGGCGGTGAGTGCACCCATCGCGATGATCGCTCCGCCGCCGGCAACGAGTGCCAAGCGACGGGTGATACGACCTGAAATCATGGTGTTGTCCATTCTCATCCCCGGGATTGGCACCGACCGCTGCTGTACGAGTGGTCGGCGTTGCAACACTGACGTCAATATGATGCCACAGATTTGACGGACCGAAGCGTAGCCGCAAACCACACGGCTGTGCGACGAACCTCCTGGATCGGCAGCCGGTCAGGCAGCGGCGTACGCGGACAGCGTTTCGTCGAAGCGGTCCAGCAATGTCGCGGCCACCAGGTTGTGGGCACCCAGCGGAGCGGCGACCGAGCAGCCGAGGGCTGCCGCCGAGACCGCGACGCGGTCGGTGATGCGGCCGGGCGCCAGGAACCAGGGCGCCACGACCAGACGTCGGGCCCCGCGCAGGCGCAGCGCGCGTGCCGCGTCGGCGACGGTCGGCTCCGGCCGCGTCGCGAACGCCACCTCCGCACCCGCCCAGTCCGTGGCGGACTCGAGTGTCGTCGCGACGGACGCCGTGCGCGCGTTCGCGGCGTCGCTCGACGATCCGACCGAGGTCACGATCACGCCGAGTTCGGGATCGTCCGGTGCGACGCCGTGCTCGGCGAGGCGCTGACCGAGCAACCCGATGAGCGCCGGGTCCTCGCCGAGGACGTCGGCCAGCCGGACGTGTGCGCCGGACGCCTCGATCATCCGCGGGATGTCGACCCGTGCGTGGTACGCGCCGGCGAGCAGCATCGGCACGACGACCGCGGAATCCCCGCGGGTGGCGACGTCGGCGAGAACGTCGGCCAGGTTGGGCTCCGACTGTTCGACGAAGGCCACCCGGACGTCCAGCCACGGGCGCAACCGGCGCATCCGTCCCGCCAACGCGTGCGCGACCGCGGACGACCGCGGATCGGCGCTGCCGTGTGCGGTCAGGACGAGTACCTCGGTCACGAGGTCACGAGGCGTGTAGCCCGCACTCCGTCTTGGCCAGCCCGGCCCAACGCCCGCTGCGGGGATCGGCGCCGGCGATCGGCTTGGCGGTGCAGGGCAGGCAGCCGATGGACGGGTAGCCCTCGTCCACCAGAGGGTTGACCAGGATGCCATGCTCGTCGATGTAGTCCTGCATCTCGTCGTCCGACCAGGGCGCGATCGGGTTGATCTTCACCAGACCGAAGGCCTTGTCGAAGCTGATCAGCGGGGCGTTCGCGCGCGTCGGCGCCTCGACCCGCCGGATGCCGGTCACCCACGCGGAGTAGCCCTTGAGGGCCCGTCCGAGGGGTTCGACCTTGCGCATCCCGCAGCACGCCCCGGGATCGCGGGCGAACAGGTCTTTGCCGTGAATCGAGTCCTGTTCGGCCATCGACTTCTCGGGCCGCACGTTGACCACGTTCACGTCGTAGACCGCCTCGACGGCGTCACGGGTGCCGATCGTCTCGACGAAGTGGTAGCCGGTGTCGAGGAACAGCACGTCCACACCCGGCCGGATCTTCGCGGCCAGGTCGACGAGGACGGCGTCCTGCATGTTGGAGGCCACGATGTAATCGCCCGCGAAGTGGTCGTCGGTCCAGCGCAGCAGTTCCACCGCCGACGCGTCGGCCATCTCCCGTGCGCCGCGCTCGGCGAGTTCGATCAGGTCGTGCTCTGTGCGCAAATCAGTCATGTGCTACCTCAAATCGGCTTCGTCTGCTCGTACTGCCCACGTAGCGAAACGCTCGCCGTCCTCGCGTTGTTTCACGAAGTTGCGAACGACCCGCTCGATGTAGTCGCCGAGTTCGTCCGACGTCACCTTGTGCTGACGCAGTTTGCGGCCGAAACCGCTGTCCAACCCCAGGCTGCCACCGAGGTGGACCTGGAAACCCTCGACCTGTTCGCCGTTGCCGTCGTCCACCATCTGGCCCTTGAAGCCGATGTCGGCGACCTGGATCCGGGCGCACGAGTTGGGGCAGCCGTTGATGTTGATCGTCACCGGCACGTCGAGCTGGGCGTTGAGGTCGTCGAGCCGCTGCTCCAGTTCGGGCACCAGCACCTGAGACCGACTGCGGGTCTCGGCGAACGACAGCTTGCAGAACTCGATTCCCGTGCAAGCCATCAGGTTTCGACGCCAGTGCGACGGTTGGGAGGGCAGGCCCAGCTCGTCGAGTCCCGCGCGCAGCGCATCCAACTGGTCGTCCGGAACGTCCAGGATGATCAGCTTCTGGTACGGCGTGAACCGGATCCGGTCACTGCCCGCGGCCTCCGCCAGGTCGGCGACCTTGGTGAGGATCGTGCCCGACACGCGCCCGGCGATCGGCGCGACGCCCACCGCGTTGAGCCCGTTCTTGAGCTTCTGCACGCCGACGTGGTCGATCGGCCGGGTCGCCGGCGTCGGGGCGGGGCCATCGATCAGCGGACGCTTCAGGTACTCGGTCTCGAGCACCTGGCGGAACTTCTCGACACCCCAGTCCTTGATGAGGAACTTGAGACGCGCCTTCGCGCGCAGACGGCGGTAGCCGTAGTCGCGGAAGACGCTGACCACGCCCTCCCAGACGTCGGGCACCTCGTCCAGCGGCACCCATGCGCCGACGCGCTGGCCGAGCATCGGGTTGGTGGACAGCCCGCCGCCGACCCACAGGTCGAAGCCGGGGCCGTGCTCGGGATGCTCGACGCCGATGAAGGCGACGTCGTTGACCTCGTGCACCACGTCCTGAAGGCCGGAGATCGCGGTCTTGAACTTGCGCGGCAGGTTCGAGTACTCGGGCTTGCCGACGTAGCGCTTGACGATCTCGTGGACCGCGGGGGTGCCGTCGATCACCTCGTCGAGGGACTCGCCCGCGAGCGGGGAGCCCAGCACCACGCGGGGGCAGTCGCCGCACGCCTCGGTGGTCTGCAGGCCGACCTCGTCGAGGCGACGCCAGATCTCCGGCATGTTCTCCACGCCGATCCAGTGGAACTGGACGTTCTGCCGGTCCGAGATGTCGGCGGTGTCCCGTCCGAAGTCGGTGGAGATTCCGCCGAGGGTGCGCAGCGATGCCGCGGTCAGCGCGCCGCCGTCGCTGCGGACGCGCAGCATGAAGAACTCGTCCTCGAGCATGTCGGTGTTGTCGTCACCGGTCCACGTGCCGTCGTACCCGGGCTTGCGCTGGGTGTAGAGGCCCCACCAGCGGAAGCGGCCACGCAGGTCGCCCTTGTCGATGCTCTCGAATCCGCCCTTGGCGTAGATGCTCTCGATGCGTTCGCGGACGTTGAGCGGGTTGTCGTCCTTCTTGGCCTGCTCGTTCGCGTTGAGCGGTTCCCGGTAGCCGAGCGCCCACTGGCCTTCGCCGCGAGGACGCTTGGCGGGCTTGGCCTTGGGCGGCGTGGATTCTGCTGTGGTCATGGGGTTCGCCCCTTCTCGCAAGGAGCCGGCGTTCGGATCGCTACGCACCGGGGGCTGTCCGGCGTCGAGGATCCGGAGCGGCCAGCTGAAGTTCAGTGTGGCTGGTGGTCCGAGATCAAACGTTGCAGGGAAGACAGCAACTGCTACAGACCCGCTTGAAGTCGACATGCCGCCGGGCCACCAGCGATACGCGGGTGGGCGAGCTGAAGGCGACAGTCACGGAGCCCATTCTGCCACGGTCGGCCCATCGCGCCCTAATGGGGCCAGATTCAGGCTCGTGGTGAGCAAAAGTCGTTCTGGGACACTGGTCGGGTGAGCATCGCGGTCGGTCGAGGGGCATTCGGCATCTACGTACACGTCCCGTTCTGTGCCACCCGCTGCGGATACTGCGACTTCAACACCTACACGCCGTCGGAGTTGGGTGGGGCGAACCCCCGGGGCTGGCTCGAGGCGCTGAAGCAGGAACTGGCGCTGGCCGCCGCGACGCCTGCGGGCGCACGCGCGGTGAACACGGTGTTCGTCGGCGGCGGGACGCCGTCCATGCTGGGTTCCGACGGCCTCGCCGAGGTGCTGGACGCGATCCGGTCCGAGTTCGTCCTGGCGCCCGGCGCGGAGGTCACCACCGAGTCCAACCCGGAGTCGACGTCGTCCGAGTTCTTCGCGAGGCTGCTCGACGCCGGGTTCACCCGGATCTCGCTGGGCATGCAGTCGACCGCCCCGCACGTGCTCAGGGTGCTCGACCGCGTGCACTCGCCCGGCCGGGCAGTGGAGGCGGCGCTGGAGGCCCGGTCCGTCGGGTTCGACCACGTCAACCTGGACCTGATCTACGGCACGCCGGGAGAGACCGACGACGATCTCCGTCGTTCCATCGACGCCGCGATCGGCGCCGACGTGGACCACGTGTCGGCGTACGCACTGATCGTCGAGGACGGCACGGCGCTGGCACGCAGGGTGCGCCGGGGCGAGGTCGTCTCGCCGGACGACGACGTGATGGCGACCCGCTACGAGCTGCTCGACGAGCGTCTGGCCGCCGCCGGCCTCGACTGGTACGAGGTGTCGAACTGGTGCCGTCCCGGCGGCGAGTGCCTGCACAACATGGGCTACTGGGCGGGCGGCGAGTGGTGGGGTGCGGGTCCGGGGGCGCACGGGTACGTCGACGGCAGGCGCTGGTGGAACGTCAAGCACCCCAGCACGTACGCCGAGACGCTGGCGCGCGGAGAGCTGCCGGTCGCGGGCTTCGAGGAGCCGTCGACCGCCGAACGCCACCTCGAGGACGTGATGCTGCGGATGCGGCTGCGCGACGGCCTGTCCGTGGACCTGCTGGAGGACCGCGAGCGGGCACGTGCCGAGAGTCTGTGCCAGGACGGGCTTCTCCTCGGCGGCGACGGTCGCCTGGTACTGACCGACCGCGGCCGGCTGCTGGCCGACGCCGTCGTGCGCGACCTCCTGGACTGACCGCTCGGGGCCTGGTCCCCGGTCCGGGTAGTCGTCCGTCGCGGGTGTCCTCGTGCCAAGATTCTGGCATGAACTTAGGCAAGGCTATCCAGAGTTCGGACGGTGGCCCGCTGCCCACGCCCATCGCCGTCATCGGCCTCGGCTGCCGCGTCGCCGGTGCGGTCGGCACCCCCGCCGACTTCTGGACCTTCCTGCTCGACGGTCGCAGCGACGTCCGCGAGGTGCCCGAGGAGCGCTGGGAGCCCTACCTGCACCGTGATCCGCGCAACGCCGCCGTGCTGCGGGAGACCACCCGATGGGGGACCTTCCTCGACGACCTGCCCGGCTTCGACGCGGAGTTCTTCGGCGTCTCTCCCCGCGAGGCGGAGCTGATGGATCCGCAGCAGCGGCTCGCCCTCGAGGTCAGCTGGGAGGCGCTCGAGCACGCCGGTGTCCCGCCGTCGTCGCTGGCGGGCAGCGACACGGCCGTGCTCATGGGCGTGAACTCCGACGACTACGGCAAGCTGATCATGGAGGACCTGTCCGGCGTCGAGGCATGGACCGGGATCGGAACGTCGTTGTGCGGCATCGCCAATCGCGTGTCGCATCTGCTCGACCTCCGCGGTCCGAGCGTCGCGCTGGACGCTGCCTGCGCCGCCTCGCTGGTCGCCGTCCACCAGGCCTGCCAGATGCTCCGGGCTGGCGAGACGTCGCTGGCGCTGGCGGGCGGCGTCAGCGCGCTGATCGGTCCGGGGCTGGTCCGGGTCCTCGACGAGGCCGGCGCCACCGCCCCGGACGGACGGTGCAAGACGTTCGACGCCGCGGCCGACGGCTACGGCCGCGGCGAGGGAGCGGGCGTCGTCGTCCTCAAGAGACTGGACGACGCCCGCCGCGACGGCGACCGCGTGCTCGCCGTCGTCCGGGGCGGCGCGATCGCCCAGGACGGCAGGACCGTCGGGATCATGTCGCCCAACGGGGAGGCCCAGGCGGACATGTTCCGGCGGGCCTGCGCCACCGCCGGCGTCGACCCGGGGAGCGTCGGCTTCGTCGAGGCGCACGGCACCGGCACGCCGACGGGTGATCCCACCGAGGTGCGGGCCATCGCCGAGGTCTACGGCGTCGGCCGCAGCGCCGGCGACGCCTGCCGGATCGGATCGGTGAAGCCCAACGTCGGCCACCTCGAGGGCGGTGCAGGGGTGATCGGGTTGATCAAGGCGGTCCTCGCCCTGCACCACGAGGTGATCCCGCCGACTGCCGGTCTCCGCCGATTGACCCCGGCCGTGGACTGGGCGGGCAGTGGTCTGCGGGTCCCGACCGAGGTGGAGCCCTGGCCCCGCTCCGCGACGCCGCGGCGTGCCGCGGTGTGCAGCTACGGCTACGGGGGCACGATCGCGCACGTCCTGCTGGAGGAGGCGCCCGCCGCCGTCGCGCCGCGGAACCGCGACGTCGCCGGACCGCTGGTGGTCCCGGTGTCGGCCCGCTCGGGGAGCCGCCTGGCGAGCCAGGCCGAGGCACTCGCCGACCACCTGCGGACCGCCGACGTCCCCGTCGACCGGGTCGCCGCGACGGCCTGGACCCGTCGGGGCCACGAACGGTTCCGGGCCGCCGTGGTCGCCGAGCGCCCGCACCAGCTGACGGGTGCCCTCGACGCCCTCGCCCGCGGGGAGGCCGCCACCGACCTGGTGACCGGAACCGTGCCCGCCGACGGCGGCGCGGACGCGGTGTGGGTGTTCTCCGGGCACGGCTCACACTGGCCGGGCATGGGCCGCGAACTGCTCGCCGCCGAGCCGGTCTTCGCCCGCGTCGTCGACGAGGTCGACGAGGTGTTCGCCACCGAACTGGGGTTCTCCGCCCGCGCGGCCCTCGAGTCGGGAGACCTCGGCGGAACCGACCGGGTGCAGGCACTGACGTTCGCGATGCAGGTCGGGTTGGCGGCCGTGCTCCGCGAACGCGGCGTGACGCCCGCGGCCGTCATCGGTCACTCCGTCGGCGAGGTGGCGGCATGCGTCGTGTCCGGTGTCTTCACGCTCCGCCACGGTGCGGCCGTCGCCTGCCACCGTGCCCGCGGGTTCCGGTCGGTGGCGGGGGAGGGCGCCATGGCGCTGGTCCGGTTGCCGTTCGACGAGGCCGAGCGCCGGCTCGCCGGCCGGACCGACGTGGTCGCGGCGATCAGCGCGTCGCCGGAGTCGACGGTGATCTCCGGGCTCGTCGACGCCGTCGAGGCCGTCGGCGCTTCGTGGTCCGACGACGGCGTCGTGGTGCGCCGCGTCAACACCGACGTCGCATTCCACAGCCCGGCGATGGACGCGCTCACCGGTGACCTCGCGCGCAACGTGGCGGCGCTCGCGCCGTCGCTGGACGCCGACGTCCCGCTCTACTCGACCGCGCTCACCGATCCGAGGTCGACCGCCGCGCGCGACGCCGCCTACTGGGTGGCCAACCTGCGCGGCAGGGTGCGCTTCGCCGAGGCGGTCACCGCGGCCGCCGAGGACGGTCACCGGCTGTTCCTCGAGGTGTCCGCGCACCCGGTGGTCTCGCACTCCATCGCCGAGACCCTGCTGACCCTCGGCATCGACGAGCACGCCGCCGTGCCGGTGCTGCGCCGCGACGCCCCCGAGATGCGTGCCGTCGCCACCGCGGTGGCGTGGCTGTACTGCCACGGCGCGTCGATCGACCACGGTCTCTCCACGACGGACGCTTGGGCGGGCGACCTGCCCGGCACCCGGTGGCAGCACCGCCGCTTCTGGCGGACCCCGACCCCGCCGCCCGGTGGCAGCGGCCTGCACGACACGTCGACCCACACGCTGCTGGGCGGGCGGACCGACGTCACCGCCGGCGTGCCCACCGCGATGTGGCAGACCCGCCTCGACTACGACAGTCGCCCATATCCCGGCACGCACCCCGTTCGGGGCACCGAGATCGTTCCCGCGGCAGTGCTTCTCACCACCTTCCTGGCGGCGGCGCGCACCGGACGATCCGTCCGCACGGGTGGCTGCGAGGGTATCGGGCTCGCAGACGTCCGCCTGCGCACCCCGGTCGCGCCGGCGCGCGCCCGCGACCTCCAGATCGTCCTGCAGGACCGCGAGCTGACGCTGTCGTCGCGGCTGGTGGACGGGCCCGAGGGCGGGTGGCTCGTCCACAGTCGTGCGGTGGTCGCCGTCGGGGACGACATCGACGAACTCCTCGCCACCACCTGCGACCTGGCGGCCGTTCGACGGAGATGCGCCGAGGTGCTGCCCGCGCCTCACGTCGTCGACGCGCTGGCCGGTCTGGGTGTCGCAGACATGGGATTCGATTGGGACGTAGACGATCTCCGTCGTGGCGACGGTGAACTGCTGGCCGTGGTGGCCGCGGCCCGCGACGGATCGGTGCCGGCGTCGTGGGCACCGCTCGTCGATGCGGCGACGTCCGCGGCGTCGGTGATCTTCGACGGTCCACCGCGGCTGCGCATGCCCGCCCGAATCGAACGCGTGCACGTGCACGGCGAACCCCCCGCCGTCGCGACGCTGGTGGTCCGACGCAGGCCGGACACCACGGTCACGGACGTCTGGATCACCGACGAGTCGGGGTCGGTGCTGATGTCGATCACCGGGATGGGCTTCGAGGAACTCGAGAACCCCGGTTCGGAACCCCTCGCCGACGACGTCGGCCGGATGCTGCACCACGTGGCATGGCGCGAGGTGGCGTGCCCGCCCGGGGTGAGGCCGACGCACGTGCTGCTCGTGGGTGGGGACGCCGATGGTCTCGCCGCCGCCGTTCGCGACGTCTCGGCCGCCGGGGTGCCCTACCGCGCGGTGGAGGATCCCCGCGAACTGGTCAGTTCGAGCGAGAGTGATTCGACCCCAGCAGATCTCGGCGCCGGGGCAGTGGTGCTGGTACTCCCGCGCCGCGACGACGATCCGGTGCAATCCGTCGACCTCGTCGTCCGGACGCTGCGCCGGATGCAGGAGCTGGCGTCGACCGCGCGTCTATGGGTCCTGACCACCGGCGTGCACGAGGGTGCCAACCTCGCACACTCGCCGCTGTGGGGTCTCGCCCGGATCGCCGCAGCCGAACACCCGAATCTGTGGGGTGGTGTCGTCGACGTGGCGGACGGCCGTCCACCCCTCGCGGCACTCGCGTCGTTGCACGGGCACGGTGTCGTCGTCGTCCGTGACGACACCGCACTGGTCGCCCGGCTCGCGCCGATCGAGCCGTCGGCCGGCGTCCCCATGGAGTGCTCACCCGGTGGCACGTACCTGGTCACCGGTGGCACGGGCGCTCTCGGTCTGCTCGTCGCGCAGCGACTCGCCGATCTCGGCGCCCGCAGACTGGTCCTGCTGTCGCGCTCGGGTCTGCCGGAGCGGTCCGCGTGGGGCGGGGCCGGCCAGTCCGCGGCGGTTCGCGGCGTCGCGGCGCTCGAGGACCGCGGCGTGTCGGTCACGATCGCCGCCGTCGACCTCGGTGCGCCGGGCTCCGCCGACGACCTGCGGGCGGTCCTGCGCGACCTTCCCCCGGTCCGCGGCGTCGTCCACGCCGCGGGAGTGGAAGCCGGTGCGCTGCTTGCCACTACGACACCGTCCGACTTCGCGGCCGCGATGCATCCGAAGGTGCGCGGCACGCTCGTCCTGCACGAGGTGTTCCCGCCCGAGCAGCTGGACTGGATGGTGCTGTTCTCGTCGTGCGGGTACCTGGCCGGCTTCCCCGGGCAGGGCGCCTACGCCTGCGCGAACTCGTTCCTCGACGTGATGGCTCGCCAGCGGCGCAGCCTGGGTGACCGCACGACGGCGATCGCGTGGACGGCATGGCGCGGGCAGGGGATGGGCTCGTCGTCCGAGTTCGTCGCCGCGCAGCTCGACGCGCTGGGCATGGGTACCGTCGGCGTCGACGACGCGATGCGCGCACTCGACCTCGCGATGCGCGACGACGATCCGAATGTCGTCGTGCTGCCGCTGCTATCGGCGGCGGCACGGGTGCCGATGCTCGCCGAGGTGGCACCTGCGGCACGCCGCGACGGCTCGGACGGGGAGTCGGATGCCGACCCCCGGGTCGAGTCGGGACCTGCCGACCCGGAGTGGGTGAGTGGTCAGGTCCTCGCGGCGGTGGCCGCACAGGTCGGTCTGCCCGAGAGCGACGTCGACCTCGACCTGCCGCTCGTCGAACTCGGGGTCGACTCGATCATGACCGTTCGCCTGCGCCGCCAGCTCGAGAAGCAGACCGGCCTGTCGCTGTCGCCCACGCTGCTGTGGGAGCACCCCACCGCGGCCGCGGTCATCGAGATGCTCTCCGAGCTGCTGTCGGCCGAGGAACGGACGGCCCCGGCGCGCTGATCCGCGGCAGGCGCGGGTCAGTGCGCCGACACCGCGGCGATCACCTTCTTCTTGTCCACCTTGCCGACCGCCGTCATCGGCAGCGACGGCATCGGCACCAAGACGTCGGGACGGGCGTGCGTCGACGCGCCACGCTCGTCGAGGAAGCCGTTCAGTTCGGCCAGTCCGACGGGGGTGCCCCTGAAGACGACTGCGGCGCAGATCTTCTCGCCGAGGTACTCATCGGGCAGGGCGACCGCCGCGGCGGCGTAGACGGCCGGATGGGTGAGCAGGTGGTCCTCGAGGTCCGTCGCGGACACGGTCTCGCCGCCTCGGTGTATCACGTCCTTGATGCGCCCGACCACCTCGACGTTCCCGGCCAGCGGCCCGTCGGCGAAGATGCGCACCCGGTCACCCGACCGGTAGAAGCCGTCCGGGCTGAACGACCGGGCGTTGGCCTCGTCGGCACGGTAGTAGCCGTTGAGCGTGTAGGGCCCGCGCACCAGGAGTTCGCCCACCGCGCCGGGCGTCACGTCGACACCGGCCTCGTCGACGACGCGCAGTTCGTCGTGCGGCGAGACGGGCCGCCCCTGCGTGTTGGCGACGACCTCGACGGAATCGCCGGGGCGGGTGAACTGCAGCATCCCCTCGGCCATGCCGAAGATCTGCTGCAGGCCGGTGGTCAGACCGTCGTAGATGTAGCGAGCCTCGTCGGGCGACAGCCGTGAGCCGCCCACCTGGACCAGGCGCAGCGACGTCGGGAGCACCGGCTCCCACTCGCACGCCTGGGTCCACAGCTTCGCCAGCGCGTTGACCAGAGCGGTGACCGTGACGCGGTGCCGTTCGATGAGGGGGAACGCCGACTCCGGGCTGGGGTCGTCGGTGAAGACGGTGGTGGCCCCGACCGTCATCGAGCCGAGCATGCCGGGGCACGCGAACGGGAAGTTGTGGCCCGCTGGGAGCACCACCAGGTACACGTCGTCGTGGACCAGGCCGCACGCTCGGGCGCTGGCCGTTGCGTTGTAGACGTAGTCGTCGTGCGTGCGGGGGATCAGCTTGGGCAGTCCCGTGGTGCCGCCGGACACGAGCAGCAGAGCGGGTGCCGACGTGTCGACGACGACGTCCGGCGGTCCGGTGGGCGTCTCGTCGGCGAGCGCGGACCACGATTCGTGCGGGCCCGGGTCGCCGAGCACCAGGACGTGACGCAAGCCGGGATTCGCCGCGGCGACGTCGGTTGCCATGTCGCGGTAGTCGAATCCGGCGACGACGTCCGGGATGACCATGCCGACCGCGCCGCTGACCGAGGCGAAGTGACCCATCTCGGCAGAGCGGTGGCCGGGCAGGCACAGCACGGGCACGATGCCGGCCCGCAGGAGTGCGAACGCGGCGACGGCGAACTCCCGGGAGTTCGGCAGCTGCAGCAGCACACGGTCGCCGGGACGCAGCCCGCGTGCGGCGAGTGCGGCGGCGATGCGGTCGGCCAGGGCGTCCAGTTCGGCGAAGCCGTACGAGCCGCCCGCGTCGACGACGGCCGCCTTGTCCGGCCACTGCGCCGCGGCCTGCCGAAGGATGGTGTCGAGCGCACGCCCCTCCCAGTAACCGGCCTGCCGGTACACGGCCGCCCGGTCGTCGGGAAACGGGACGAAACCCCGCGTGAGATCACGTTGCTGGTGGTCGAAACCGGTGCTCATGGGTGACCGCTGGCCCTCCGGGTAGGTGTGTTCGGCACGTCGAGGATAGGGTAGCCTCCCCCAAGTTAGGGCAGCCTTTACTAATTGTTGGAGGATCCACCGTGGGTGTCGCCGCGACGAGTCCGCAGACCGTGCGCGAGGAGGTCGCCGAACTGCTCGGCATCTCGTCCGACGCCCTCGACCCGCACGCCGACCTCATCGCGTCCGGCCTGGACTCGATCCGCATGATGTCGCTGTCCGGCCGATGGCGCAAGCAGGGGATCGACGTCGGGTTCGCCGCGCTCGCAGCGCAACCCACGGTCGAGGCCTGGGCGGCCCTCGTCGCCGAACGCACCGGTGTGGAGCGTTCCGAGCCGGCGCCGGACACGATCGACCCCGGTGATCCCGACGCGCCGTTCCCCCTCGCCCCGATCCAGCACGCGATGTGGGTGGGCCGGCACGGCGAGCAGGAACTCGGTGGCGTCGCCGCGCACCTCTACGTCGAGTTCGACGGTTCGGGAGTCGATCCCTCGCGCCTCGCCGCCGCGGCGGCCAGACTCGCCGAGCGCCATCCCATGCTGCGCCAGGAGATCCTGCCCGACGGGACGCAGCTGATCGGCGATCGGGAACTGCCCGTCACGGTCGCCGACCTCCGCGACCTCGATGCCGCGGACGCCGAGGCCGAACTCCTGCGGATCCGCGACGCGAAGTCCCACCAGCTGCTCGACGGCGAGGTGCTGCAGATCGCGCTGTCGCTACTCCCCGGCGGTCGCACCCGCCTGCACGTCGACATGGACATGCAGGCAGCCGACGCCGTCAGCTACCGCAACTTCATGGCCGACCTCGCGGCGTACTACCGGGGTGCCGACCTTCCCGGCCTCGGCTACACCTACCGCGAGTACCGCGCGAGGCTGACCGCGACCACGCCGCCTCCACCGGAGGAGGACGTGCGGTGGTGGGCCGAGCGGATTCCGGATCTGCCCGAACCCCCTGCGCTGCCGCTCATCCCGCGCGACGAGCAGCAGGACCCGTTGCGCAGCATCCGGCTCTGGCACGTCTTCGACGTGCCCACCCGCGACGCGCTGTTCGATGCCGCACACCGGCGTGGCATCACCCCCGCGATGGCCGTCGCCGCCACCTACTCGAACGCGCTCGCGCACTGGTCGACCGACTCCCGGTTCCTGTTGAACCTGCCCATGTTCGGCCGGGAGCCCTACCATCCCGACGTCGACGCGCTGGTGGGCGACTTCACCTCGTCGCTGATGCTCGACATCGACCTCGCCGGCACCGACACCCCCGCCTCGCGGGCGCGTGCCGTCCAGGAGGTGCTGCACGCGACCGCCCGGCACTCCTCGGTGTCCGGCCTCGACGTGCTCCGCGACGTCAGCCGTCACCGCGGCACGCAGACCCTGGCCACCATCGTGTACACCAGCGCGCTCGGCCTTGGCGATCTGTTCGCCGGTGACGTCACCGACCAGTTCGGCGAGCCGGTGTGGACCATCTCGCAGGGGCCGCAGGTGCTCATCGACGCCCAGGCGACGCCGTTGACCGACGGGTTGATGATCAACTGGGACGTCCGCAGGGACGCCTTCCCGCCAGGGGTGCCCCAGGCGATGTTCGCCCATCAGCTCGGCGAACTGGCCCGACTCGCCACCGACGACGCCGCCTGGGACGCGCCCGACCCGCCGGCACTGGCACCGGAGTCCCGCGCGGTCCGCGACGCCGTCAACGCCACCACGGCCACCCCGAGCGGCGAGACGCTCGTCGACGGCTTCCACCGGCACGCCCGGGACTCTCCCGGCGCGATCGCCGTGATCTCCGACGGCGGCACGCTGACCTACGGCGAGCTGCGTGACGAGGCGCTGGCCATCGCCGCCGCGCTGCAGTCGCGCGGTGTGCACCGCGGCGACGTGGTGGCGCTGATGGGGCCGAAGGACGCCGAGCAGATCCCGGCGCTGCTCGGAATCCTCACCGCCGGTGCGGCGTACCTGCCGGTCGGCGTCGAACAGCCCGCCGAGCGCGCTGCCCGGATGCTCGAGACCGGCGGCGTCGAGTTCGCGCTCGCGACGGGTGACCGGCTGCCCGACGTCCTCGACGACTGCGGCATCCCTGGGCTGACCGTCGCCGACGCCGGGATCGTCGGCGATCCGGCGCACTTCGACCGGCCGGCCATCGGACCGGACGACCTGGCGTACGTCCTGTTCACCTCAGGGTCGACCGGTGTGCCCAAGGGCGTCGAACTCACCCACGACGCCGTGCTGAACACGCTCGAATTCCTCTACCAGCACTTCGAGATCGACGCCCGCGACCGCGCGCTGGCGCTGTCGCACCTGGAATCCGACATGTCGGTGCCCGACGTCTTCGGCACGCTCCGCGTGGGCGCGGCCCTCGTCGTGGTCGACGAGGAGGATCGCCGCAACCCCGACGCCTGGGCACGGCTCATCGCACGGCACGGGGTGTCGGTGGTCAACTTCCTGCCGGGCTGGCTGGAGATGCTCGTCGAGGTGCCGGGCGACCTGTCGTCGCTGCGCGTGGCGATGATCGGCGGCGACCTGGTGCGGCCGAGCCTCGTGCGCGCTGTGCGCGAGCGCTCCCCGCTCGTCCGGTTCGCCGGCCTCGGCGGCGCGACGGAGACCGCGGTGCACGGCACGATCTTCGAGGTCGGCCCCGACGTCGACCAGGCGCTGCCCACGCACGCGCCGCTGGTGCCCTACGGAATCCCGTTCCCCAACAACGCCTGCCGGGTGGTCGACGCCCGCGGCGAGGACTGCCCCGACTGGGTGTCGGGTGAGTTGTGGTTCACGGGTAGGGGGATCGCCCGCGGGTACCGGGGCAGACCGGACCTGACGGCGGAGAAGTTCGTCGAGCACGAGGGCCGCACCTGGTACCGGACCGGTGACCTCGCCCGCTACCGTCCGGACGGCACGCTTGAGTTCGTCGGGCGCGCCGACCACCGCGTCAAGATCAGCGGT
Organism: Mycolicibacterium sediminis; assembly: GCF_010731735.1. Taxonomy (GTDB): domain Bacteria; phylum Actinomycetota; class Actinomycetes; order Mycobacteriales; family Mycobacteriaceae; genus Mycobacterium; species Mycobacterium sediminis. Next base: position 5,004,160 of record NZ_AP022588.1, on the reverse strand, counting down.
TACCGGATCGAACTTGGCGAGGTGGAGGCAGCGCTGGCCCGCACGCCCGGCGTCGGCGCGGCGGTCGCCGCGGTGGTCCCCATCGACGGCGGCCGCGACGTCCTCGGTGCGCTGCTGCGCATCGACGACCCGGCCCTCGACACCGCCGCCGTCGCCGCGCGCCTCGCCGACGTACTGCCCGCCCACATGGTCCCGCAGGTGCTCGTCGCGGCGGACCGGATCCCGTTCCACAACGGCAAGATCGACCGCAGGGCCGTCGCCCGGCGCCTCGCCGAGGAAGGCATCGACGCCGAGCGGAGCTACCGCGCGCCGTCGACGCCGCTGGAACTCGCGCTCACCGCGATCGTCGGCGACGTGCTGGGCCGCGACGAGGTCGGCATGGACGACGACTTCTTCGCGCTCGGTGGTGATTCCGTGCAGGCGACCGCAACCGTCGCCCGGATCCGCGACTGGTTGGACACGCCCACCGTGATGGTGCCGGACGTGTTCGCGACCAGGACCGTCGCGGCGCTGGCTCGTCGGCTCGTCGAGCGCGAGTCGGGGAGCGACCGGCTCGAGCAGGTCGCCGAGCTGTATCTGGAGATCTCCGCAATGGACGGCGCCGAGGTCGACTCGGAGCTGGACCGCGCGTCGGCGTCGCGATGAGCGGAGGGCCACGATGAGCGACGTCGACCAGCTCGGCTTCCAGCGCTGGATCAAGCGGTATCCGGCGGCGGGGCAGTCCGATTCCGGTTCCACGGTCGTGTTCCCGCATGCGGGCGGCGCTGCACTGGCGTACCGCTCGCTCGGCACCGCGCTGGCCGAGGCAGGCACCGACGCCTACGTGATGCAGTACCCCCAGCGCGGGGACAGGCTCGGCCATGCCGCGCCCGCCACCGTCGCCGACCTGGCGCGCGACCTCTTCGATGCGGGCGACTGGGCGGCACTGAGTCCGCTTCGTCTCTTCGGGCACTGCATGGGTGCGGTGGTGGCCTTCGAATTCGCCCGGCTCGCGGAACGGCGTGGCGTCGCCGTCGACGCGCTGTGGGTATCGGCCAGCGAGGCGCCCTCGACCGTCGCCGCTCGACCCGATCTGCCGATGGCGCAGGACGAGATCCTCGCCGAGATTGTCGACCTCGGCGGCACCGACCCACGGCTGCTCGACGACGACGACTTCGTCGAACTGCTGCTGATGGCCGTGCGGGCGGACTACGCCGCGTTCAACCGCTACGGGTGCGGTCCCGACGTCGCGATCGCCGCCGACGTCCACGCCCTCGGAGGTGAGACCGACCACCGGGTCAGCGAGGACATGCTGCGGCACTGGGAGACCCACACTCGCGGTGCGTTCACGCTGTCGATGTTCGATGGCGGGCACTTCTACGTGAACGACCACGTCGCGGACGTCGCGGAGTTGATCAGTGACCTCTGATCCCGATCCGGTGGTGATCGTCGGGATGGCCGTCGAGGCTCCCGGCGGTATCGCCACCGCGGCCGACTACTGGTCGCTGCTCACCGAGCAGCGCGAGGGTCTCGGACACCTTCCCACCGACCGTGGCTGGTCGATCCGCGAACTGCTCGACGGCTCCCGACGCGACGGCTTCAAGCCGATCCACGACCTCGGCGGCTTCCTCACCGACGCAGGCAGTTTCGACCCCGCCTTCTTCGGGATCTCGCCGCGCGAGGCCGTGGCGATGGACCCGCAGCAGCGGGTGGCGCTTCGGCTCGCGTGGCGTGCGCTCGAGGACGCCGGGATCAACCCCGACGAGGTCGCCGGCCACGACGTGGGCTGCTACGTCGGGGCGTCCTACCTGGAATACGGTCCCGAGCTGGCCGAGTTCTCCAAGCACAGCGGACACCTCATCACCGGTACGTCCCTCGGCGTGATCTCCGGACGCATCGCGTACACCCTGGACCTCGCCGGGCCGGCGATGACCGTGGACACGTCGTGCTCGTCGGCGCTGACGGCGTTGCACCTCGCCGTGCAGGCCGTCCGCTCGGGGGACTGCGACATGGCGCTCACCGGCGGTGTGTGCGTGATGGGCACGCCCGGTTACTTCGTCGAGTTCTCCAAGCAGCACGCCCTGTCCGACGACGGACACTGCCGGCCCTACGGCGCGTTGGCCAGCGGGACGGTCTGGGCCGAGGGCGCGGCGATGTTCGTGCTCCAGCGCAGATCCCGCGCGCTGGCCGACGGGCGCCACGTCCTGGCCGAGGTCCGCGCCACCTGCGTCAACCAGGACGGCCGAACGATCGGGCTGACCGCCCCGAGCGGCACCGCCCAGGCCCGGCTGTTCACCCGCGCGATGCAGGTTGCGGACGTGCGGCCCGAGGACGTCGGCATGATCGAGGGACACGGCACGGGGACCCGTCTCGGCGATCGCACCGAATTGCGTTCCCTCGCAAGCACGTACGGAGCCACCGCACCGGGTGCGGGCGCACTTCTCGGGTCGGTCAAGTCGAACGTCGGTCACGCCCAGGCCGCCGCGGGTGGTCTGGGGCTGGCGAAGGTACTGCTCGCCGCACGCCACGGCGTCGTACCGGCGACGCTGCACGTGGACGAGGCCAGCCGCGAGATCGACTGGGACGAACAGGGCCTGCGCCTCGCCGTCAAGCAGACCCCCTGGCCCGCGCTCGACGGCCGACGGACCGCCGCGGTCTCCGCGTTCGGCATGAGCGGCACCAACGCCCACGTCGTCGTGTCGATGCCCGACGGGCAGGCCGCCTGATGCCCGGCCCCACGCTCGCCGCCCTACTGCCCGACGGCCGCACCCCGGTGCTGCTCAGCGCACACGCCGAGGATCTGCTCGGCCGGGACGCCGCCGCCATCGTCGCGTACCTCGACGCACGAGACCCGGCGCCCGACGTCGTGGACGTCGCCGGGACGGTCCTGCGCACCCGGCGGCTCCGACGCCACCGGGCCGTCGTCCGTGCCGCCGACCGGGCCGAGATGCGCGCCGGTCTCACCGCACTGGCCGACGGCGTGGACCATCCGCTGGTCACGCGCAGCACCGCGGCGGGTGCCCACGCCGACCCGGCACGCATCGCGTTCGTCTTTCCCGGCCAGGGCAGCCAGTGGCCCGCCATGGGGCACGACGCCTACGAGCGGCTGCCCGAATACCGTGCCGAGGCGGACGCGTGCGCCGCGCTGTTCACCGCCGCGGGGGCGGCTTCACCGCTGGACTACCTGCTGGCCGAGCCGAGTGCGGTGACCAACGACTTCAGCCAGGTGCAGATCCAGGGCGCGCAGTTCGTGCACGGCGTCGCCCTCGCCCGGGTGTGGCGGTCCGCGGGCGTCGTACCCGACATCACGGTGGGTCACAGCCTCGGGGAGATCGGTGCGGCCTACGTGGCCGGCTCGCTCACCCCGGCGGTCGCGGTGGACGTCGTCATCGCGCGCGCCACGCTCCTCGACCGACTCACCGGCCCCTACCGGGTCGCCGTCCTCGGGATCACGGCCGATGAGGCCCGCGACGTGATCGCCGGTACGCCGGGCTGGCTCGAGCTGTCGGTGGTGAACTCCCGGTCCTCCGTCGCGATCTCCGGCGACGGTGATGCCGTCGCGGCGGCGGTGCGCACGGTCGGCGCCCGCGGCTCCTTCGCCAAGGAGATCGAGATGTGGTTCCCGGCGCACACGACCGCGCTGGACCCGATGCGGGCGGACCTGGAGGCACTCCTTCCTCGCGGTGCCTTCACCGACACCGCCGTGCACGTCATCGGTTCGGCGACCGGAGGCGTCGTCGCCCCCGGCACCTCGTTCGCCGACTACTGGTACGCCAACCTGCGATCCACCGTCCGATTCGACCTCGCCGTCGAGGCCGCCGTCGCCGCGGGCGCTCGGATCTTCGTCGAGATGTCCGCCCATCCCGCACTGCTGTTCGCGATCGGCGACGTCCTCGACGGTCTCGACGTGCCCGACGGCGCGGTCACCGTGGTCGGATCGGGTCGTCGCGACGAACCCGTCGTCGAACGGCTGTCGGCCAACCTCGTCGCGGTCGCACTGGCCGATCCCGGACACCGGTGGGCCGACGCCCTCGGTGGTCGACGGGATGCGCTGCGCGAGTTCCCCTTCGCGCCCATGCGCAGCGATCACCTCTGGGCCGCACCCGAACCGCTCCCACCGGTGGCCGGGCTCACCGTCGCGCTCGAGCACTGGGAACCGACGCAGGCGCCGGCACCGTCGACCGTGCGACGGGTCGCGATCCTCGGCGCCGGCGAACTCGCGGCCCGACTGCGCGACGCCGTCGCACGCCTCGACCGCACCGAGTCCGCCGACCCTGCCCATGCCGACCTGCTCGTCGTCGTCGCTCCCGAGGTGGGTCACGATGACGTCGCCGCCGCGGTGGACGATCTTGCGCGCCGCGTCGGCCACGGACCGTTCGCCCACATGGACGCCATCGGGGCGTCGACCCGCGCGGTGTGGCTGGTGACGACCGGCGGCGAACGGGTCACCGCCACCGACCCCACGCCGTCGCCCACACACGCCGCGCTGGCGGCCATGCACCGCAGCGTCGGGTTCGAGTTCCCGGAGCAGCACTTCGGTCACCTCGACCTGCCCCGCCGGAACGTCGACGCCGATGCGGCGGTCGCGGCCATGCTCGGCGACGACGACGTGATCGCGCTGCGGGACGGTCGGATTCACCGTCGAGGCATGCGGGACGTCACCACGCAGGCTCCACCGTGGACGCGGGCGTCCGGGATCCTCGACGAGGTGGTGATCACCGGTGGCGGGGGAGCGATCGGGATGCACTACGCGCGTGGGCTGGCGCAGCGTGGCGCCCGCCGCGTCACCCTGCTGAGTCGCGGCGGCGCGGATGCCGCCGTACTGGCCGGCCTGACCGAGGCGTACGGCACCGAGTTCCGGGCACCGCGTTGCGACGTCACCGACGGCGACCGGGTCGCCGCCGCGGCGATCGAGATCGGTGTGGGCGCGGCGTCTCTGGTGATCCACGCCGCCGGTACGGCCGTCGTCGCACCGCACCGCGAACTGACCGCGGCGGCCGCACACGACACGTTCGCCGCGAAGGTCCTCGGACTGGCGACTCTGATCACGAACTGGCCCATCCGGTCCGACGCTCGCATCCTGGCGTGCTCGTCGGTGTCCGGGCCGTGGGGCGGGCGCGGGCACGCGGTGTACTCGGCGGCCAACAGGCTGCTCGACGTGCTGGTGGCCCAGCTGCGCTCGGCCGGCCGGGACGCGACGGCGATCCGCTGGGGACTCTGGGAGGGCGCGGGGATCATCGACGCCTCGGCCATGGAGGACGTCGAGCGATCCGGACTGCGGGCGATGCGCCCCGACCGTGCCGTCGAGGAGAGTCTGCGCGACCACGTCGGCGACCCCCTCGTGTTCTCCGCGGACCCGATCCGTCTGCGCGCCTTCCTCGGTGAGCGGGTGACGGTCACCGAGAACGCGCGCCCACCCGTCGAGGACGCCGAGACCCGGCTGGACGCCACCGGTGCGTTCCGCCTCGCGCTCGGATCGGTCCTCGACCTGCCCGACGACGGGCCGCTCGACCTCGATGCCTCCCTGCTCGACCTGGGGGTCGACTCGCTGCTCGCGCTCGATCTGCGCAAGCGGCTCAAGAAGGCCACGGGGCGCACGGTGCCCCTGGCCACCATCCTCGGCGGGGCCACGGCCACTGAGGTCATCGGACTGCTGGACACACCCGAGGAAGGGGCACGCGAGACGTGACCGACATCGCAGACTCGCGGCTGGAACTCATGCGGCGCAGGCTCGCCGAGCGCGGGCTCTCGTCGTCCCGGGCCACCACCGGCGTCGAGGTCGACCCGTCGGCGCTCACCGACGGTCAGCGCCGCATGTGGTTCGTACAGGCCGTCGATCCCGGCGGCGTGCTGCTCAACATCTGCCTGTCCTACCGGCTCACCGGCGCACTCGACGCGGACCGGGTCCGTCGGGCCCTCGCGGCCGTCGCACGGCGACACCCCATCCTGCGCACCACCTACGCCGCCGACGAGAACGGCGACCCCCGTGCCACCGTGCACGACGACCTGCTGCCGGCCTGGGCGGTCCACGACCTGTCCGACAAGTCGGAACGGGCGCGCAACCTCCGCCTCGAGGTGCTCGCCCAACGCGAGTTCGGCACGCCCTTCGACCTGACCACGGACTCGCCGCTGCGGATCACCCTGATCCGCACCGCGGCGGCGGAACACGTGATGCTGCTGGTCGCGCACCACATCGCCTGGGACGACGGGTCGTGGGGCGTGTTCTTCGGTGACCTCACCCACGCCTACGACGGGGTGCCGCTCGCCCCGATGCCACGACCGCAGGCGGCGCCCGCCGACACCGTCGCCGAGGACCTCGAGTACTGGCGGACGGTGATGGCGAATCCGCCCGAGCCGCTGGAGCTTCCGGGCCCGAACGGCTCCGCCGTGCCGACGAGCTTCCGGAGCCGACGCAGCACCGTCCGACTCCAGGCATCCACCGTCGAGGCGGTGTCGACCTTCGCGCGGGACACGGGGGCCACGCCGTACATGGTGCTGCTCGCGGCATTCGGCGTCCTCATCCACCGCTACACCCACACCGACGACTTCCTGGTCGCCTCGCCCGTGCTCAACAGGGACACCGACGACACCATCGGCTACTACGGCAACACCGTCGCGATGCGGTTGCGACCCACGGCGGCCATGGCCTTCCGCGACGTCGTCGCGGCAGCCCGGGACACGGCACTCGGCGCGTTCGCCCACCAGCGGGTGAACCTCGACCGCGTCGTCCGGGAACTCAACCCGGACCGCCGCCACGGCGCCGAACGGATGACCCGGGTCAGCTTCGGGTTCCGCGAACCCGACGGCGGCGGGTTCAGCCCCGAAGGCGTGCACAGCGCCCGCGCGGAGCTGCGTGGCCACACCACCCAGCTGCCACTGGGTTTCATGATCGAACTCGACGAGACCGGTGCGACCGTCGAGGCCGAGCACCTGACCGAGATCATCGACGCCCGGCTCGCCGCGCAGATGCTCGATCACTTCGCGGTGCTGCTGGACGACGCACTCGCCCGCCCGGACGTCCCGCTGTCGCGGCTGCGCGTCCTCTCCGCCGATGACGCCGCGTGGATGCGCCGCGTGGAGACCGGTGAGGACTTCCAAGTGCCGGGCACCACGCTGGGCGACCTCGTCACCGAGCAGGCCGCCCGCACCCCGGACGCGGTGGCCGTCGTCTACGAGGGCCGCCACCACACCTACCGCGAGATCAACGAGGCCGCGAATCGACTGGCGCACTGGCTGATCCGGCAGGGAATCGGTACCGAGGACCGGGTCGCCGTCCTGCTGGAGAAGTCACCGGACCTGGTCGTCACCGCACTGGGCATCGCCAAGGCCGGCGCCGTCTACCTGCCGGTCGACCCCACGTATCCCGAGGACCGGCTGGCCTTCGTCCTCGCCGACTCCGACCCGATGCTCGTCGTCGACAAGCCGGTCACCGGGCTCGACGATTACCCCTCGACCGATCCGACCGACGCCGACCGGGTCCGGCCGCTGCTGCCGGACAACACCGCGTACCTGATCTACACGTCGGGATCGACCGGCCTGCCCAAGGGCGTGCCCGTGCCGCACCGGCCGATCGCCGAGTACTTCGCGTGGTTCGGACCCGAATACGGAGTCTCGCAGGAGGATCGCCTGCTGCAGGTGGCCTCGCAGAGCTTCGACGTGTCGATCGGCGAGATCTTCGGCATGCTCGCCGCCGGTGCGCGCCTGGTCATTCCGAAGCCGGGTGGGCTCAACGACATCGGATACCTGACCGAGCTGCTCCGCACCGAGGGCATCACCTCGATGCACTTCGTGCCATCTCTGCTCGGACTGTTCCTGTCGCTCCCGGGCGTCAACGAATGGCGCACCCTGCGACGGGTCCCGATCGGCGGTGAGGCACTGCCGGGTGAGATCGCGGACAAGTTCCTTGCCACCTTCGACTCACTTCTGCACAACTTCTACGGCCCCACCGAGACCGTCCTGAACTGCACCCGGTTCAAGGTCGAGGGGAAGCAGGGCACCCGCATCGTGCCGATCGGCACCCCGAAGATCAATACCCGCATCTACCTCCTCGACGATGCGCTCGCACCGGTACCGGTCGACGTCATCGGGGAGATCTACATCGGCGGAACGCACGTCGCGCACGGCTATCACGACCGCTTCGGTCTGACCGCCGAGCGCTTCGTGGCCGACCCGTTCAACCCGGCCGGCCGGATGTACCGGTCCGGTGACCTCGCGCGCCGCAACGCCGACGGTGACGTCGAGTTCGTCGGCCGCGCCGACGAACAGGTAAAGGTGCGCGGCTTCCGCATCGAACTCGGCGAGGTGGCCGCCGCCATCTCCGTCGATCCGTCCGTGGGCCAGGCGGTCGTGGTGGTCAGCGAGCTGCCCACCCTCGGGCGGAGCCTGGTCGCGTACGTCACGCCGGCCGGCGGCGGCGGCGACGTCGAGGTCGACCGCATCCGGGCGCGCGTCGCCGCGGCGCTGCCGGACTACATGGTCCCCGCCGCCTACGTCGCGATCGACGAGATCCCGATCACCGCCAACGGCAAGATCGATCGACGGGCGCTGCCGGAGCCGGACATCCAGGCGGCGACGGCCTACCGCGAACCGGCGACCGACACCGAGATGGTGGTGGCGAGGTTGTTCGGCACCCTGCTCGACCGCGACTCCGTGGGCGCCGACGACTCCTTCTTCGAACTCGGCGGGCACTCGCTGCTGGCCACCAAGCTCGTCTCCGCCGTTCGCGCGGAGTGCCGCGTGGACGTCGGCGTGCAGGACGTGTTCGAACTCGCCACCGTCGCGGCCCTCGCGGCGCGCGTCGACGAACTCGCCGCAGCCGGTGGCGACACGAGGCGTCCGCCCATCGAGGCGATCCCGCACGACGGCCCGCTTGAGATGTCGGCCGCCCAACTGCGCCAGTGGTTCCAGTTCCGCATCGACGGCCCCAACCCGGTGAACAACATCCCGTTCGCCGCGCGGATCACCGGACCCAGCGACCCCGACAGCCTCGTCGCCGCGATCAACGACGTCGTCGGTCGGCACGAGATCCTGCGCACCACCTATCGCGAGATCGGCGGCGCGCCCTACCAGCTGGTCGAGCCGATGGCCCCGCTGACGGTGCGCCGAGCGCGCGGCGCCGACGACGAGTGGTTGCGCGGCGAACTCGACGCCGAACGCAAGTACTGCTTCGACCTCGAGACCGACTGGCCCATCCGCGCGGCCGTGCTGTCGACGCCGGACCATCACGTGCTGTCGATCGTCGTGCACCACATCGCCGCCGACCACTGGTCGGCCGGCGTCCTCTTCACGGACGTACTCACCGCCTACCGAGCGCACCGTGCGGGGGAGCAGGCCGCGTTGCCACCGTTGGCCATCCAGTACGCGGACTTCGCCTCCTGGCAGGCGGGGCTGCTGGCCGACGACGGCGACGCGGTCGTCGCCCAGCGCGAGTACTGGACACGACGGCTGGCCGGTCTCCCCGAGGAGAACGGCCTGCGACCGGACTTCCCGCGGCCACCCGTCCCGGCCGGCGGCGGCGACGCGTTCGCCTTCACGATCGACGCGGACACCCGGACGAAGCTGACCGAGCTGACCCGCGAACTCGGCGTCACCGAATTCATGCTGCTGCAGGCCGCCGTCGCGGTGGCGCTGTACGCCGCGGGCGAGGGCGTCGACATCCCTTTGGGCACACCGGTGGCGGGCCGGACGGAGCCGCAACTCGACCAGCTGATCGGCTTCTTCATCAACATCGTGGTGCTCCGCAACGACCTGTCGGGCAACCCGTCGCTGCGCGAGGTGCTGCGCCGCTCGCGCGAGATGGCGCTCGCCGCCTACGAGCACCAGGATCTGCCGTTCGACCGCGTCGTCGACGCCGTCAGCCCGGTGCGGTCGCTGTCGCGCAACCCGCTCTTCGGGGTCGTCGTCCACGTGCGCGAGGAACTCCCGGCCGACCGCGTGATCGACAGCGGACCGGAGGGCGAGACCCGCTTCACAGCACTGGAACCCACGTTCGACGTGGCGCACGCCGACCTGTCGCTGAACTTCTTCGCCACCGACGGCGCGGGGTATCAGGGGACCGTCGTCTACCGGACCGAACTCTACGAGCGGTCCACCGCGGAACGGCTCGTCGCGTCTCTGACGAGGATCGTCGACGCGTTCGCGAACGACGCCCACCAGACGCTGCGCGACCTCGTGGTCGTCGACCCGGCCGAGCGCAGGCTCGTCGTCGACGAGTGGAGCCGACGGGCCGTGCCGCCCGCCGGCCTGCCGCAGACCGAGGGCGCCGACCGCGTCTACGTGCTCGACGAGTGGCTGGACCCGACCGGTGCCGGGGTCATCGGCGACGTCTTCTACGGCGGGGGCGCAGTCGACGCGTCCGCCGCCGCCGCGAACGCCGTCAGCCGGACCCGGTTCGTGCCGAGCCCCTTCGCCGACGGCGCACACCTCTACCGCACCGGGGACCGTGCGCGGTGGACCGAGGACGGCCGGCTCGACGTCGTCGACACCGGCGACCATCGGGTGCAGGCCGCGCTCGAGGCAATCGACGGGGTCGCCGCGGCAGCCACGCGCGCGTGGCCGGGCAGGGTGGGCACGCAGCTCGCCGCCTACGTCGTATCAGCACGGCCCATTCCCGCCGCGGCCGACCGCGACGCGTTCGTCGACGCCCTGCTCGCCACGCTGCCCGACGACCTGCGGCCGCCGTCGCTCACCGTCGTCGACGACGTGACCCGAGACGCGTTGCGGCGGCCGGTGTTCACCGTCGTCACGTCGACCGAGCCGGCGCGCACCGACACCGAGCGCGCGCTCGCGGCCATGCTGACCGAGGTGCTCGGCGCGCCGACCGTCGGGCGTCGGGACGACTTCTTCACACTCGGCGGGGACAGCATCCTGGCCGTCCAGCTGGCGGCGCGATCACGCGACGCCGGTGTCCCGCTCACCGCGCGCATGGTCTTCGAGCACCCCGAACTCGCCGCACTCGCCGCGGCTGTGGACGCCAAGGGCCTTGTCGGCGAGCATGATTCCGTCGACACCCACCACGCGCCGATGGCGGCGTCGGGACTGTCGCCGGACGAACTCGCGGCACTGACCGCGGGCTGGCGCCCGTGAGCGCACCCCCCGGCGTCGACGATGTCCTCGCGCTGAGCCCCCTGCAGCAGGGGCTGTACTCGCTGGCGGGCCTGACCGACCACGACGGCGCCGACCCCTACGTCATCGCGATGGCGGCCGACGTGACCGGAGCCGTCGACGTCGAGTTGCTCCGGTCGTGCGCCGAGAAGATGCTGGTGCGCCACCCGAACCTGCGATCGAGCTTCTTCCAGGGGAACCTCAGCAGGCCCGTTGCCGTCGTGCCCACGGCGGTCGACGTGCCGTGGCGGCACGTGCGCGCCGGCGAGGCCGAGGCGGTCGCGATCGAGGCGGACGAACGGCTGCGCCCCTTCGACCTCGGCCGCGGACCGGTGATCCGGTTCCTCCTCGTCGAGAAGCCCGAAGACCACTGGCGACTGGTCGTCGTCGCGCACCACATCGTCATCGACGGCTGGTCACTCCCCGTCTTCGTCGGCGAACTCATCGCGCTGTACGCCGCCCGCGGGGACGTCGGCGCACTCCCGGCCGCACCGCGGCCCTACCGCGACTACATCGGGTGGCTCGCCGGACGCGATCCGGAGGTCAGCCGGGCCCGCTGGCGCAGTCACCTCGCCCACCTCGACGGACCCACCCTGCTCGCTCCGGCGCTGTCCGAACGCGAGGCCGCACCCGGCCTGCCGCACCGCACCGAGGTCAGCCTCGACGAGCAGGCCACCGCTGATCTACTGGACGCCGGCAGGGTCCGCGGCGTCACCGTCAACACGCTGTTCCAGATGGCCTGGGCCTCGATACTGTCGACGTTCACCGACCGCACCGACGTGGTCTACGGCGTCACCGTCTCCGGACGGCCGGACGACCTGTCCGGGGTGGAGACCATGGTCGGCCTCTTCGTCAACACGGTCCCGCTGCGCGTGCGACTCGATCCCACGGACACGGTGCGAAACCAATGCCTGGCGCTGCAACGGGAGTCCGCCGACCTACGCGACCACGGCTACCTCAGCCACGCGGACATCCGCTCGCTGGGGGGTGTCGGAGAACTGTTCGACACGCTCCTGGTCTACGAGAACTTCCCACCCGGCGGCCTGGTGGGGAGCGACGAGTTCGCCCTCGGCGCAGCGGTGTTGACGCCGTCGGCTCTGGAGAGCCTGTCGCACTTCCCGGTCACGATCGCCGCACACCCGACCCATGGCCGGTTGACCGTCCTGGTCGAGACGCTGCCCGGCGCGCTGGGCCCGATGTCCGCCGAGAGCCTGGGGCGACGCATCCTCGTCGTCGTTCGGCGCCTCCTGACGTCGTGGGACCGGCCGCTGCGGGAGGTCCCCGTCACCCTGGACGACGAACGGCGAATCACGGCAAGGCCGGAGACGGTGCGGCGGGGCGGCTTCCACACCGCCTTCGAGGCGGTGGCTGCGCAGAACCCGGACTCGATCGCGCTCAGCTGGAACGGCGGCGACCTGGACTACCGGGCGCTGGATCGGGCCGCCGACCGGCTTGCCGCCGACCTGGTGCGGCGAGGGGTGCGGGCGGAGACGCCGGTCCCGATCCTGCTGCGCCGCGGCCCCGACTACGTCGTCGCGATGCTCGCGGTGCTGAAGGCGGGCGGGCTCATCGTGCCGTTGGACCCGTCGGTGCCCGCCGATCGGATCGACGAGATCATCGCGCAGACGGATGCGACGATCGTCATCGACGATGCCGCGGCGGCCTCCGGCGACGCGGTGCCGGACTTCCGCTCGGCGGACGTGGCACCGGGGCAGGGCGCGTACGTCGTCTTCACCTCCGGCACCACCGGAAAACCGAAGGGCGTCATCGGAACCCACGAGGCACTACTGGCCTACGGCGCCGACCACGCGCGCCATGTCCTGCGCCCCGGAGCGGAACGCATCGGCCGGCCGCTGCGCATCGCACACGCCTGGTCGTTCACCTTCGACGCGGCGTGGCAGCCGCTGGTCGCGCTGCTCGACGGCCACTGCGTGCACATCGTCGGCGATTCCGTTCAGCGCGACGCCGAGTCGCTCGTCGCGGAGATCGACCGCCACCGCATCGACATGATCGACACCACACCATCGATGTTCACCCAGTTGCGCTCGGCCGGGCTGCTGTCGACGGTGCCGTTGGCCGTCCTCGCGCTGGGCGGGGAGGCCATCGACACCGCCGCCTGGCACGGCATCCAGGCCGAGTGCGCACGGACCGGCATGTCCGCGCACAACTGCTACGGCCCCACCGAGACCACCGTCGAAGCGGTGGTGGCCGCCATCGCCGACCACGAGTCCCCGTGCATCGGGCACCCGACCGACTCGACCACCGCCCACGTACTCGACTCCTGGCTGCGGCCCGTGCCTGACGGCGTTGCCGGCGAGCTGTACCTGACCGGCGGGCAACTCACCCGCGGCTACCTGGGCCGTCCCGGTGAGACGTCGGGCCGCTTCGTCGCCGATCCCGTCACCGCCGGCGCGCGGATGTACCGCACCGGGGACGTGGTGCGTCGCAACCCCCTGGGCGCCATCGAATTTCTCGGCCGCAGCGACGACCAGGTCAAGATCCGCGGCTTCCGCGTCGAGCCCGGCGAGGTCGTCGCCGCGCTGCGCAGGCATCCGGGGGTGCGCGGCGCGCACGTCGCCGTGCGGCGCCATCGCAGCGGTCCGCGGCTGACCGCGTACGTGGCGACCGACGCCGACGTCGGCGAGCTGCGGCGCATGCTGACGTCCGCACTGCCGAGATACCTGGTGCCGCACCACATCGTCGCCGTGCCCGAGATCCCGCTCACCGTCAACGGCAAGGTCGACGCGCCCGCCCTCGCCGCCGTCAACGTGGGCAATGGATCGGATCACGTCGAGGGCCCGGCGACCGACACCGAGGCGGTGCTCCGCGACGTCCTCGCCGAGGTGCTCGACGCGTCGGAGATCGACGTCACGGCCGACTTCCTCGATCTCGGCCTCGACAGCATCGTGGCGCTGTCGGTGGTGCAGGTGGTGCGGCGCCGTGGACTGAGCCTGCGAGCCCGCCTCCTGCTGGAGTGCTCGACGGTCCGCGAACTCGCCGCCGCCATAGACGCGGACAAGGGTGCCGCCGTCCGTGCCGCGGACGACGGGGACGATCCGATCCCGTTGCTGCCCAACGCACACTGGCTGCTCGCCCACGGCGACGCGCGGCGGCTCGCGCAATCGGAGGCGATCCGGCTGCCCGACGGCATCACCCGCGAGCACCTCGACGCGATGCTGCGTGCGGTCGTCGACGGACACCCGGTGCTGCGCAGCCGACTCGATCCCGACACCATGACGCTGATGCCTCGGGCAGCGACGGACGTCCTGCGGGAGGTGATAGTCGAGGGGGGCATGGCCGCCGCGGTCACCGAGCAGACCCGCGACGCCGTCGAGCGACTCGACCCGCGGCGCGGGGTGATGCTGGACGCCGTGTGGCTGCGTCCCGCGGACGGGCCGGGCGTGCTGCTGTTGACGCCGCACGTGCTGGCCGTGGACCCCGCGTCCTGGCGGATCGTGCTCGGCGAACTCGAAACCGGTTGGCACGCAATCGTCCAGGGTCGAACCCCCACGCCGGTTCGCGAGCACACCACGCTTCGGGAATGGTCCAAACTGCTGGCCGAACGCGCCCTCAAGCTCGAGACCGCCGACTTCTGGGTGCACCAACTGGCCGGTGCCGATCCCGACCTCGGGTCCCGGCGGGTCGATCCCGACACCGACCGCGCGGCCGACGTCGTCGTAACCCTCGCGCTGGCGGATGCGGAACTCACCGATCGCCTCCTCGCGGGCCCCGTGCCCGTCACGGACGCACTGATCGCGGCCACCGCTCGGATGGTCACCGCGTGGCGCCGCCACCGCGGGCAGGAGGCGCTGACGCCGTTGCTCGCGCTCGAGACACTCGGTCGCGCCGACGCCGTCGTGGCATCGGGTTTCGGCGCCGACGCCCTCGACGTGGACACCGGTGACACCGTCGGACTGCTCAGCGCCATCTACCCGCTGCGCATCGACGCCGAGGACGCCGCGGCCGTGCGCGAGCGTCTCGTGGCGGTCCCCGGTGACGGGATCGACTACGGGCTGCTGCGCTACCTACGCTCCGACACTGCGGAACGGCTTGCAACGCATCGTGATCCGCAGGTGCTGGTGAACTACCTGGGCCGCTTCCACCAGGACGGCGCGGCCACCGCACTGCGGTCCGATCGCACGCTGCTGACGGAGGCGTCCCGACTGCCCGAGCCGGACCTCGCGGTGCGTCACGAACTCGTGCTGATGGCCGCGATCCTCGAACGGGACGGCAGGCCCGTCCTCGGATCGCAGTGGCGGACCGTGCCCGACATCCTGTCCTCCGACGACGTCGTCACCCTGCAGGCGATGTGGCTGGACGCTCTGCGAGAGGTGATCTGAGTGAACCCCACCCGTGCCACCCTGGCCGTGATCGGCGCCGGCGCAAAGGCGGTCGCCGTCGCGGCGAAGGCCGCCGAACTGCGGGACATGGGCGTCGACGCGCCCGACGTCGTCGCGGTCGAACGCTCGGGCGTGGCGGCCAACTGGCAGTCCGGGGGCGGCTGGACCGACGGTAGTCACCGGCTCGGCACCGGACCCGAGAAGGACGTCGGCTTTCCCTACCGGTCGTCACTCGTGCCGCGGCGCAATGCCGAACTCGACGAGCGGATGACGCGGCACAGCTGGCAGGCCTACCTGGTGTCGACGGGTCAGTTCGCCGAGTGGATCGACCGCGGCAGGCCGGCGCCGACGCACCGGCGGTGGAGTCAGTACCTGCGCTGGGTCGCTCAGGACGTCGGCATGTCCGTCGTCCACGGCGAGGTCGAGAGCATCTCCATCGACGACCACCGGTGGGCGCTGCGGACGGCCGAGACCACCGTCCACGCCGACGGCGTCATGGTGACCGGCCCGGGCCAGCCGGAGAGATCCGTGCTGCCCGGCAACCCGCGGGTCATGTCGATCGCCCAGTTCTGGCATCACGCCGCACAGCACGACCGCATCGCCGCCGAGCGGGTCGCCGTCATCGGCGGCGGCGAGACCGCTGCGTCGATGCTCAACGAGTTGTTCCGACACCGGGTCTCGACGATCACCGTGATATCGCCGTCGGTCACGCTGTTCACCCGCGGCGAGAGCTTCTTCGAGAACACGCTCTTCTCGGACCCGACCGGATGGGTCGGGCTGACCCTCGCCGAGCGGCGCGATGCGCTCGCCCGCACGGACCGCGGGGTGTTCTCGGCGAGGGTCCAGGAGGCGCTGCTCGCCGACGACCGCATCCGGCATCTGCGCGGTCGCGTCGCGCACGCGGTTGCCCGCGACGACCGGATCCGACTGACGCTCAGCACGAACACCTCGGGGGAGGCCGTCGAGACGGTGCACGGCTTCGACCTGGTGATCGACGGATCCGGCGCGGACCCGCTGTGGTTCCTGCCGCTGTTCACCCAGGACGCGCTCGACGTCCTGGAACTGGGCCTCGGCCGGGCGTTGACCGGCGAGTCGCTGCAGGAGTCCATCGGATACGACCTGGCGCTCGAGCACGTCCACCCCAAACTGTTCCTGCCCGGGCTGTCCGGACTCACCCAGGGACCGGGCTTCCCGAACCTCAGCTGTCTGGGGCTGATGTCGGACCGTGTGCTCGGCGCGGACCTGTTGGATCTCTCGACGAGGAGGCTCGATGAGCACCAATCCGTTCGATGACGAGAACGGCACCTTCGTGGTGCTGGTGAACGACGAGGAGCAGCACAGCCTGTGGCCGACGTTTGCCGACGTCCCCGCCGGCTGGCGGACCGTGTTCGGGGAGGGCACCCGGGCCGACTGCCTCGCCTACGTCGAGGAGAACTGGACCGACCTGCGCCCGAAGTCCTTGCGCGACGCCATGTCCGCGGACTGAGTTCCCTTCCTCGGCGAGCGTGCTCCCCGCGAGCGTGCGTGTCTGCGGGCGACACACCGGTCTCAGACCTGAGTATGTGCACGCTCGCGCCGAGGTCCGTCTGTGCGGCGTCGCCTACCCTGGGCCGGGTGTCCATCCGGCTCGGTAGCTCGCTGTGGATCGTGTCCGCCCTCGCCTACTTCGTCGTGGAGGCGTACGCGGCGGCAGCGATCGACGGTTACGGCTACGCGAGCGATTACATCAGCACACTGGGTGACCCCGTCGTCTCGCCGCGCGCAGGGTTGATGAACGCCGCGTTCTTGCTGCAGGCGGTAGCTCTGCCGCTCGGCGGTTGGCTTCTGGTCCGCGGCAGCAGTTCCCGCGCCGCGGTGCCCTTTCGGATCTTCGTGGCGCTCAACGGGGTCGGCAACGTCCTGGTGGCCACGGTGCACAGCGGAACGGGTTCGCCGTGGCATGGTGTGGGCGCCGCCCTGGCCATCGCCGGTGGCAACCTGGCAGTACTCGCCGGAGCGTGGGCACTTCGACCCGCGGCGTCCACCAAGGCGTTCATCGCGGCGTCCGTTGCGCTCGGCGTCGTCGGCCTGCTGTGCCTGCTGCCGGTGGCGGCCACGACTGCGCCGATCGGCGCCTGGGAACGGGGCAGCGTCTACACGATCTACGGGTGGCAGGTGCTGGCCGCGATCGCCTTTCTCGCCGCCGGTCGTCGCCGCGAGCGTGCGCTTACTCAGGTCTGACGTCGGCGTGTCGCCCGCAGACACGCACGCTCGCCGGAGGAAGGAACGGAGCCGCTAGAGCTGGGTCGGGCCCGTCTGCTCCTCGAACGGGCGGTCGGTGTCGTAGACGCGGGCGTGCATGACGGTCCGGTTCCGCAGCGCCGCCCGGACCGCCCGGTGCAGGCCGTCCTCGAGGTAGATCACGCCCTGCCAGCGCACGGCGTGCGGGAAGAGGTCGCCATAGAACGTCGAGTCCTCCGACAGCAGCCTGTCCAGCGCCAGCACGGTGGTGGTGGTGACCAGTTCGTCGAGGCGGATCTGCCGCGGTGGGATCTGCGCCCACTGGCGATAGGACAGCCCCAGATCTGGGTATGGCTTGCCGTCCCGGACGCCCTTGAAGATCACGGGCGGGCCATCGCAGCGGTGTGCTCCGTCAACGTCGGCGTCGGCATGAGACGAAGGTTAGTGCGCCGGGCACGCGTTGTCCTCGGCATGGGGCGGGCCGGGGGACCGGCGCGCGGCGGCGACGGCGCAGGTCAACGTAAAATGGACACGACGACTTCAGGCGAGGCAGGTGAACACGTGAGTAGTGCCGATGATCGACGCTTCGAGGTGCTTCGTGCCATCGTTGCGGACTTCGTGACGACCAAGGAGCCGATCGGTTCCAAGTCGCTGGTCGAACGTCACAATCTCGGGGTGTCGAGCGCCACCGTGCGCAACGACATGGCGGTGCTCGAGGCCGAGGGATACATCGCTCAGCCGCACACCAGCTCGGGACGCATCCCGACCGAGAAGGGTTACCGCGAGTTCGTCGACCGGCTCGACGACGTCAAGCCGATGTCGGCCAGCGAGCGGCGCGCCATCCTCACGTTCCTCGAGACCGGCGTGGATCTCGACGACGTCCTGCGCCGCGCGGTGAAGCTGCTGGCCCAGCTCACCCGTCAGGTCGCGATCATCCAGTACCCCACGCTGTCGGCGTCGACGGTGCGTCACCTCGAGGTGGTGGCACTGACGCCCGCGCGGCTGCTGCTGGTCGTGATCACCGACTCAGGGCGGGTCGACCAGCGCATCGTCGAGCTCGGCGACGCCATCGACGACCACCAGCTCTCGCAGCTGCGCGAGCGTCTCGGCTCGGCTCTCGAGGGCAAGCCGCTGTCGGCGGCTTCCGTCGCCGTCGCCGACCTCGCCGCGCAGCTCGTCGGACACGGAAACCTGGGCGACGCCGTCGGACGGGCGGCCACGGTGCTCGTCGAGACGCTCGTCGAGCACACCGAGGAACGGCTCATGCTCGGCGGCACCGCCAACCTCACCCGCAACACCGCCGACTTCGGTGGATCCCTGCGGTCGGTGCTCGAAGCTCTCGAGGAACAGGTGGTCGTCCTGCGGCTGCTCGCAGCGCAGCAGGAAGCCGGTAAAATCACGGTGCGGATCGGCCACGAGACCGAAGCCGAGCAGATGGCCGGCACGTCGGTGGTCTCCACGACGTATGGATCTCTGGGCAAGGTGTACGGCGGCATGGGTGTGTTGGGCCCCACCCGGATGGACTATCCGGGAACCATTGCCAACGTCGCGGCGGTTGCTCTGTACATAGGCGAAGTCTTGGGCACCCGGTAGGGGTGTGAATCGCCGCGCAAGCGGCACGAAGGTTTGTGGAAGGGTTGGCGTGGCACGCGACTATTACGGGCTGCTCGGTGTGAGCAAGGGTGCGAGCGAGTCGGAGATCAAGTCCGCCTATCGCAAATTGGTGCGCGAGCTGCACCCCGACGTGAATCCCGACGCAACGGAGCAGTTCGCCGAGGTCAAGCTGGCCTACGAGGTGCTGACCGACCCCGACCGGCGCCGCATCGTCGACATGGGCGGCGACCCCATGGAGACCGGCGGCATGGGCGGTGGCGGTAACGGGTTCAGCGGCTTCGGCGGGCTCGGCGACGTCTTCGAGGCCTTCTTCGGTGGAGGCGGCGGCGGAGGCCGCGGGCCCATCGGGCGCGTGCGTCCCGGGTCGGATTCGCTGCTGCGGATGCGGATGGATCTGTCCGAGTGCGCGACCGGTGTCACCAAGCAGGTCACCGTCGACACCGCCATCCTGTGCGACCTCTGCCACGGCAAGGGCACCCACGGCGACACCACGCCGGTCACCTGCGACACCTGCCACGGCCAGGGCGAGGTGCAGACGGTCCAGCGCTCGCTGCTGGGACAGGTCATGACGACGCGGCCCTGCCCGGTGTGCGCGGGCGTCGGCGAGACCATCCCGGACCCGTGCCACCGCTGCGGCGGCGACGGTCGGGTGCGCGCGCGCCGCGAGGTCAGCGTGAAGATCCCGGCCGGTGTCGGCGAGGGCATGCGGGTGCGGTTGGCCGCCCAGGGCGAGGTCGGCCCGGGCGGCGGCCCTGCCGGTGACCTGTACGTCGAGGTGCACGAGCAGCAGCACGACGTGTTCGTGCGCGACGGCGACGACCTGCACTGCACGGTGTCGGTGCCCATGGTCGACGCCGCACTCGGCACCACGGTCTCGGTCGACGCGATCCTCGACGGTCCCGTCGACATCACCGTCGCGCCGGGCACCCAGCCCAACACGGTCACCACCCTGCGCGGTCGCGGCATGCCGCACCTGCGGTCCGGGGTCCGCGGCGATCTGCACGCCCACATCGACGTCGTGGTGCCGTCGCGTCTCGACCATCAGGACACCGACCTGCTCCGCAAGTTGAAGGAGCACCGGGTGCGCGACGTCGCCGAGGTCAAGTCGACCCAGTCGCCGGCACCAGCGGGCGGCTTGTTCAGCCGGTTGCGCGAGACGTTCACCGGGCGGTAGTCCCGGCGTGAGTAGCGCGCTGTTCTACGTCGACTCGCTGCCCGACGACGCGGCGACCGTGGTCGTCGACGGTGACGAGGGATTCCACGCGGCCAACGTCCGTCGGATCCGCGTCGGCGAGCGCATCGACGTGGGTGACGGCGCCGGAGTGGTCGCGCAGTGCGTGGTCGACGAGGTCACGAAGGGCCGGCTCGTCGCGCGCGTCGAGCGCATCGGGACCGTCGACGAACCCGTACCCGCCGTCACCGTCGTGCAGGCGCTGCCCAAGTCGGATCGTGCGGAACTCGCCGTCGAACTGGCCACGGAGGCCGGCGCCGACCGGTTCCTGGCTTGGCAGTCCGAGCGGTGCGTGGCCCGCTGGGACGGCGAGGCCAAGCGCGACAAGGGGCTGCGGCGGTGGCAGGCCGTCGCGCGTGCGGCCGCGCGCCAGTCGCGGCGCCCACGGGTACCGACCGTCGACGCCGTCGTGTCGACGTCGCAACTGGTGGCCACCGTCGCCACTGCGGTCGACGACGGCGCCGTGGTGCTGGCGCTGCACGAATCGGCGACCGAACCGCTGACCGGGCCGACGCTGACCGCCCGACTCGGCGACGCCCGATCGGTGTTCCTCCTGGTGGGGCCGGAGGGTGGGATCAGCGATGCGGAGGTCGCCGCGCTCATCGAGGCAGGTGCCGTCGCGGTGCGCCTCGGGCCGTCGGTCCTGCGCACCTCGACCGCGGCGGCGGTCGCCCTCGGCGCCCTCGGCGTGCTCACACCCAGGTGGCGGTGGTAATCGCTTTGGGACGTGGCGGTGACCGGCGGTAAACTCGGACCCAGCACCGTCGCCCAACCCAGGAAGTAGGCACTGAACCCCACGTGACCCCCCGCGAGACGAACGCGGCCTCGTCCTCCGGACGAAGCGACAGCCCCGTACGCAGCAACATCAACGTGCCGCCCGATCTGGTCATGGGCCTTCTCGGCTCCGCCGACGAGAACCTGCGGGCCCTGGAGAATCTGCTCACCGCAGACGTGCATGCGCGTGGCAACGCGCTCACGCTGTCCGGCGAGCCCGCCGACGTCGCGATCGCCGAGCGCGCCATCACCGAGTTGCTGGCCGTGGTGTCCAGCGGGCAGGCGCTCACCCCCGAGACGGTCCGCCACACGGTGTCGATGCTGACGGGCAGCGGCGGTGAGTCGCCCGCCGACGTGCTGACGCTCGACATCCTGTCGCGCCGGGGCAAGACGATCCGCCCAAAGACGCTGAACCAGAAGCGCTACGTCGATGCGATCGACAACCACACCATCGTGTTCGGCATCGGCCCCGCCGGTACGGGCAAGACCTATCTGGCGATGGCGAAGGCCGTCAGCGCGCTGCAGACCAAGCAGGTCTCGCGCATCATCCTGACCCGGCCCGCCGTGGAAGCCGGTGAGAGCCTTGGCTTCCTGCCCGGAACGCTGAGCGAGAAGATCGATCCGTACCTGCGCCCGCTGTACGACGCGCTGCACGACATGATGGACTCCGAACTCATCCCGAAGCTCATGAGCACGGGCGTCATCGAGGTCGCGCCGCTCGCGTACATGCGCGGGCGCTCGCTGAATTCGGCGTTCATCATCCTCGACGAGGCGCAGAACACCACCGCCGAGCAGATGAAGATGTTCCTGACCCGCCTGGGATTCGGCTCCAAGATCGTCGTCACCGGCGACACCACCCAGATCGACCTGCCCGGTGGTGCACGGTCGGGGCTGCGGTCGGCGGTCGACATCCTCGACGGCATCGACGACATCCACGTCTCCGAACTCACCAGCGCCGACGTGGTGCGACACCGCCTGGTGGCCGAAATCGTGGACGCCTACGCGAAGTCGGAGGGCGCTGCCTCGACCCTCAACAGGGCGCAGCGGCGCGCGGACACCGGTAGGTCCCGCCGGTGAGCATCGAGGTCTCCAACGAGTCCGGCATCGACGTGTCCGAGACCGAGTTGATCAGCGTCGCCAGGTTCGTCATCGAGCGGATGGACGTCAACCCCGCCGCCGAGCTGTCGATGGTGCTGCTCGACTCGGCCGCGATGGCCGACCTGCACATGCGGTGGATGGACCTGCCCGGTCCCACCGACGTGATGAGCTTCCCGATGGACGAGTTGGAGCCCGGTGGCCGGCCGGACGCCCCGGAGCCCGGGCCGTCGATGCTCGGCGACATCGTGCTGTGTCCCGAGTTCGCAGGCAAACAGGCCGAGACGGCGGGACATTCGCTCGGCCAGGAACTGGCGCTGCTCACCGTGCACGGCGTTCTGCACCTGCTCGGGTACGACCACGCCGAACCGGACGAGGAGAAGGAGATGTTCGCGCTGCAGCGTGAACTCCTCGAGGGCTGGGTGGCCGACCAGGTCGACGGGTACCACCGGGACCGGCAGATCGAGCGCGATCGGACGCTGCTCGACAAGTCGCAGTTCTACGACCTGTCGTGACCGGACTCGCGCCCCTGTTCGGGGCTGTGGCGCTGATCCTCCTGGGCGGGTTGTTCGCGGCGATCGACGCGTCGATCAGCACGGTCTCGATGGCCCGGGTCGAGGAACTCGTCCGCGACGAGCGCCCCGGCGCGGCACGTCTGGCGCGCCTGATGGGCGACCGGCCCCGCGTCATCAATCTCGTGGTCCTGCTCCGCATCACGTGCGAGACCATCGCGACCGTCCTGCTCGTCGCCTACCTCGTCGAGGACCTCGGCCTCGAGTGGGGTCTAGTCGCGGCCGCCGCGATCATGGTGGTGGTCAGCTTCGTCGCGATCGGCGTGGGCCCGCGAACCCTCGGCAGGCAGAACGCCTACACGATCGCGTTGATCTCGGCCCTTCCGCTGCAGGCGATCTCGGTTCTGCTGGCCCCCATCAGCCGACTGCTGGTGCTCATCGGCAATGCGCTGACGCCGGGTCGCGGCTTCCGCAACGGGCCCTTCGCCTCGGAGATCGAACTCCGCGAGGTCGTCGACCTCGCCCAGCAGAGCGGCGTGGTGGCCGACGACGAGCGGCGGATGATCCAGTCGGTCTTCGAACTCGGCGACACCGCGGTGCGCGAGATCATGGTGCCGCGAACCGAGATGGTGTGGATCGAGGCCGACAAGACCGCCGGGCAGGCCACCTCTCTCGCCGTGCGCAGCGGGCACTCGCGAATACCGGTGATCGGCGAGAACGTCGACGACGTCATCGGCGTCGTCTACCTCAAGGACCTCGTCGAGCAGACCTACAACTCCACCAACGGCGGCCGGGACACCAAGGTCGAGCAGGTCATGCGGCCCGCGGTGTTCGTGCCGGACTCCAAGCCACTCGACGAACTGCTGCGCGAGATGCAGCGCGACCGCAACCACATGGCCCTCCTCGTCGACGAATACGGCGCGATCGCCGGTCTCGCCACCATCGAGGACGTGCTCGAGGAGATCGTCGGCGAGATCGCCGATGAGTACGACACCGACGAGGTGCAGCCCTGGGAGGAAGTGGGCGACGACGAGTTCCGGGTGTCCGCGCGTGTGCCGCTCGAGGACCTGAGCGACCTGTTCGAGGGCCTCGAGATCGACGACGACCTCGACGTCGACACCGTCGGCGGGCTGCTCGCGCACGAACTCGGCAGGGTTCCGCTGCCCGGCGCCGAGGTGGCATGGGGTCCGTTGCGGCTGCGCGCGGAGGGCGGCCGCGACCACCGCGGCCGTGTGCGCGTCGGCACCGTGCTGGTCTCCCGCACCGAAACACAGGAGGACGACCAGTGAGTGCAGCAGGACTCGACGCCGAGGACGCCAAGCTGGTGGTGCTCGCCCGGGGTGCGATGGGCAGGGCGGAGGCAGGCAACGGTGCCGCCGTGCGCGACCTCGACGGCCGCACCTACGCGGGCGCGCCCGTGACGCTCGCGGCCCTCGAACTGAGCGCGCTGCAGGCCGCCGTCGCGGCTGCGGTGTCCAGCGGAGCGGCGGGAATCGAGGCCGCCGTGCTGGTCGGGGGCAGCGCCGACGACCCCGGGATCGCGGCGGTGCGCGAGATGTCGGCCGACGCCGCCGTGACCGTCACCGATCGGTCGGGCACCCCGCTGTGACCGAGTTCCGTTCGGGCTTCGTGTGTTTCGTCGGCCGGCCCAACACCGGCAAGTCGACGCTGACCAACGCGCTCGTCGGCGAGAAGGTCGCGATCACCTCGAACCGGCCGCAGACGACGCGTCACACCATCCGCGGCATCGTGCACCGCGAGGACTTCCAGATCGTGCTCGTCGACACCCCCGGTCTGCACCGGCCGCGCACGCTTCTCGGGGAGCGGCTCAACGAATTGGTCAAGGGCACGTACTCCGAGGTCGACGTGATCGGGCTCTGCATCCCTGCCGACGAGACCATCGGGCCGGGCGACCGCTGGATCTACCAGCAGATCCGGACCATCGCGCCCCGGACGACCCTCGTCGTCGTCGTCACCAAGATCGACAAGGTGTCCAAGGACAGGGTCGGCCAGCAGCTGCTCGCGGTCAGTGAGCTGACCGGCGGGCAGGCCGAGATCGTTCCCGTGTCGGCCACCGTGGGCGAGCAGCTCGACGTTCTCATCGACGTCCTCGTGGCCCAGCTGCCGCCCGGCCCGGCGTTCTACCCCGACGGCGAACTCACCGACGAGCCGGAGGAAGTCCTCATGGCCGAACTGATCCGGGAAGCGGCGCTCGAGGGCGTGCGTGACGAGCTGCCGCACTCGCTGGCCGTCGTGATCGACGAGATCATCCCGCGCGAGGACCGCGACGACCTCATCGACGTCCACGCGATCCTGTACGTGGAACGCGACAGCCAGAAGGGCATCGTCATCGGGAAGGGCGGTGCGCGGTTGCGCGAGGTCGGGACCGCGGCGCGCATCCAGATCGAGAAGCTGCTCGGCACCAAGGTGTACCTGGACCTGCGGGTCAAGATCGCCAAGAACTGGCAGCGCGATCCCAAGCAACTCGGCAAGCTCGGGTTCTAGACGTCACCGCAGGTCCTACGCGGCGGACCACCACGGGTCGGGTTGAGTGCCCGCCCAGTTGCCGATGACCTCGAGCTGTCCGGCGAGCGAGATCAGCAGCGGCTCGCTGTTGGCCGGTCCCATCAGCTGCACCCCGATCGGGAGCCCGTCGGAGGTGAACCCGGCGGGAATGCTGATCGACGGCCAACCCAGCAGGTTCCACGGCCAGGTCACCGGGCAGTCGCGGATCATCGCGCGGTCGGTGGCGAGGCTGCTGCGACCGTCGTAGTCGTGCAGGCCCGCCGGTGGCTGCGCGGTGGTGGGTGCCAGGACCACGTCGGCGAGGTTGAAGATGAACCCGATGCGACGTCGGCTGTCGGCCTCGCGGGCCCGGGCCTTGCTCAGCGCCCGCTCCGACAGCAGCCGACCGGTGACCAGGTTGCCCCGGGTGCGCTTGTCGAGGTCGACGGCCGGTCCGTACCGGTCCGCCCAGTCCAGCAGCCCCGACGTGGACCGGGCCAGGAAGTTCCACGACATCCCGACGCCGTAGTCGGGGTCGGCGCGTCGGACGGTGTGCCCGAGTTCGTCGAGCTGCCCGGCGACCGCCTCCATCGCCGCACGGATCTCGGGATGCAGTCGCGCGGAGAAGAAGGTGTAGGGGAACTTCGTCGACATCGCGACGGTGAGGGGCCCGGGTGCCCGCGCGACGTGCTCGGACGCGCGGATCGGTGGCGGCTGATGCAGATCGCCGTCGACGTTGCCCGACGCCGCGTCGAGGACGAGTGCCGCGTCGGTGACCGTGCGGGCCAACACCCCGTTGACGGTGATCCCGTTGAAGGCCTCCGGCAGCGGCGACGTGGAGATCCGGCCGCGCTGCGGTTTGATGCCGACGAGGTGCGTCCAGGCCGCGGGGATGCGGACGCTGCCCGCGCCGTCGGAGCCGATCGCGGCCGGCACGAGGCCTGCGGCCACCGCTGCCGCGCTGCCGCCCGACGAGCCGCCGGGGGAGTGGTCGGCCGACCAGGGGTTGCGGGTGTGGCCGAACCCCGGTCCGCTGGTGAAGGGCCACTGCCCGAACTCGCACGTGTTCGTCTTGCCGACGATGACCGCCCCCGCCGCGCGGAGGCGACGTACGACCTCGCTGTCGGCCGTCGCGAGCGGCGGCTCGGCGACGGTCCCGAAGCGCGTCGGCACGCCCTCGACGTCGACGTCGTCCTTGACCGCGATCGGGATGCCCAGCAGCGGACGGTAGCGACCCTCCGCCCTGGCCCGGTCGGCGTCCCGTGCGTCGGCGATGGCCCGCTCGGTGAGGACGACGCGGAACGCGTTGAGCGTCGGTTGGCTCGCGTCGATCGCATCCAACGACCGCCGGACCAGCTCCTCGGAGGTGGTCTGACCGCTGGCCAGCTGGTACAGCTCCTGCGTGAGCGTGGGAAACCGGGAGGCGGAGGGGCGATGCGTGCGAGATGAAGTCTGAACCATGACGGTCCCGAGAATATCGGTCGTCGACGACGGGCGGGCCTCGCCGCGGTTGTCGCCGGCGGATGGGACACTGGTGCGATGCGGTTGTACCGGGATCGAGCGGTCGTGCTGCGCCAGCACAAGCTCGGCGAGGCCGACCGGATCGTCACGCTGCTCACCCGCGAACACGGCCTGGTCCGTGCGGTCGCCAAGGGTGTGCGCCGTACCCGCAGCAAGTTCGGTGCCCGCCTGGAACCCTTTGCGCACATCGACGTTCAACTGCACCCGGGGCGCAACCTCGACATCGTCACCCAGGTGCAGGCCATCGACGCCTTCGCCACCGACATCGTCAGCGACTACGGCCGGTACACCCTGGGATGCGCGGTGCTGGAGACCGCCGAGCGCCTCGCGGGCGAGGAGCGTGCCCCGGCGCCCGCGCTGCACCGGCTCACCGTGGGGGCTCTGCGTGCGGTCGCCGACGGCGCCCGGGCCCGGGAACTCGTCCTGGACGCCTATCTGCTGCGCGCGATGGCCATCGCGGGCTGGGCGCCCGCGCTCGTCGAGTGCGCCCGGTGCGCCACCCCCGGTCCGCACCGCGCGTTTCACGTCGCCGCGGGCGGCAGCGTCTGCGTGCACTGCCGGCCGTCGGGGTCGGTGACCCCGCCCCAGGGCGTCATCGACCTGATGGCCGCGTTGAACGACGGGGACTGGGAGACGGCCGAGGCGTCGACGTCGGCGCACCGCAGCCAGGCCAGCGGGCTGGTCGCCGCGCACCTGCAGTGGCACCTGGAACGCCAGATGCGGACGTTGCCACTGGTGGAACGGGTCTACCGCGCCGATCTCACGGTCGCCGAGAAGAGGGCCGCCCTGGTCGGGCAGGATGTGGCACATGGCATCCACACGGGCGAGGGAGACGTACCCCCAGCTGCCTCCAGCGCCTGACGACTACCCGGTCTTCCCGGACATGTCGACGTGGCCCGTGGTGTTCCCCGCCCTTCCCGCGAACACCAACGGTCGGTTCTCCCGGCCCCCGCAGCACCCGTCCAAGGCGACCGCCCCCCGCATCCCCGCCGGCCAGGTACCCCACCACGTCGCCGTCGTCATGGACGGCAACGGTCGCTGGGCGACGCAGCGCGGCCTCAGCCGCACCGAGGGCCACAAGATGGGCGAGGCGGTGCTGATCGACATCGTCTGCGGAGCGATCGAGATCGGCGTCAAGCACCTGACGGTGTACGCCTTCTCGACCGAGAACTGGAAGCGCAGTCCCGAGGAGGTGCGCTTCCTGATGGGCTTCAACCGCGAGGTCGTCCGGCGCCGCCGCGAGGAACTCGACGCCATGGGCGTGCGGATGCGCTGGGTGGGCTCCAGGCCGCGGTTGTGGCGCAGCGTGATCAAGGAACTCGAGATCGCCGAGGAGATGACGCTTGGCAACGACGTCATCACCATCAACTACTGCGTGAACTACGGCGGCCGAACCGAGATCATCGAGGCGGCACGGGAACTCGCCCAGGAAGCGGCGGACGGCAAGATCAATCCGGCGCGCATCGGCGAGTCCACCTTCGCCAAGCACCTCCATCGCGACGACATCCCGGACGTCGACCTGTTCATCCGGACCTCGGGGGAGAAGCGCGCGAGCAACTTCCTCCTGTGGCAGGCCGCCTATGCCGAGTACGTCTTTCAGGACACGCTGTGGCCCGACTACGACCGCCGTGATCTGTGGGAGGCATGCGTGGAGTACGTGAATCGCAACCGGCGCTTCGGCAGAGCCGAATGACCGGCCTGAGCGGCAGAGCCGAATGACCGACCTGAGCGGCAGAGCCGAATGACCGACCTGCGACAGCGTCTCGCGTCGGTGCTCGCCGAGGTGATGACCGTGCTGTCGGAGGACGACGAGGCGCTGACCGTGGCGCACGAGGGCACGGTCGCGTCGCTGCGGGTGCTGACGATCGCCGAGGATCTGGAGCTGGTGTCGCTCACGCAGCCGCTGGCGTGGGATCTGCCGTTGACCAACAAGACGCGAGAGCGCGTCACCGCGCACGCGGGCAGGACGATGCTCGGCTCGGTGGTCTTGGTGGAGAAGCTCGTCGAGGCTCCGGTGAACGGGTCGTCGACGACGTCGGCGAAGCGACGGTCGAGCGTCAAGAAGGTCGCAGACGTGTTGCTGCGCTACAACTTCCCCGCGGCGGGGCTCACCGACGATGCGCTGCGGACGCTGGTGCTGCTGGTCCTGTCGGCGGGCATCGACGTGCGCGCCGACCTCACCGCCTAGGCGCGCAGCCCGCGCAGACCCCGAAGATCTCGATGGTGTGGGTGACGTCGGTGAAGCCGTGCTCCCTGGCGACGTCGGCGGCCCACTTCTCGGCGGCGCCGCCCTGCACCTCGATGGTCGTTCCGCAGCCCCGGCACACCAGGTGATGGTGGTGGTGCTCGGAGCAGCGGCGGTACACCGATTCGCCGCTGTCGGTGCGCAGCGTGTCCACCTGGCCCGCGGCCGCCATGGACTGCAGCGTGCGGTAGACGGTGGTGAGGCCGATTCCCTCGCCGCCGCGGCGCAATTCGTCGTGCAGTTCCTGCGCCGACCGGAATTCGTCGACGTTCTCCAGCAACGCGGCGATGGCCGCGCGCTGCTTGGTCGCGCGCACGGCGACACCGGTCACGGGCGCTCCTCGGCCGAGTGGTCGACGGCGGCCAGGACGATCTCGCACAGGTGGTGGTCGACCAGTCGGTAGTGCACCTCGCGGCCCGATCGCTCCCCGGCCACGACGCCGGCGGCCTTGAGGATGCGCAGGTGCTGGCTGACGAGCGGTTGCGGCACCCCGAGTGCGTCGACGAGTTCGTGGACGCAGCGAGAGGATTCGTGCAGTTGCAGCACGATCGCGATCCGGACCGGCGCGGCGAGTGCGCGCAGCAGTTCGCCTGCGGAGTCGAGGACCTCGCGCGAGGGCAGCGCGGGCGTCGGTGCACCGTCGTGGTCGTGGGGGGTGTGCGCACCGTCGGAGCGGTCTGCCAAACTGGAAACCGTTTTCATTATGAGTCGAGAATACATGCACGGCTGCGCATGTCAATGCACGTGCGGTCGCCACCGGTCCACCTGACTAGGCTATGCACCCGTGGCGACGACTATCGACAGCATCGCGAACCTTGCAAAGCGCCGTGGCCTGGTCTATCAGTCCGGTGAGATCTACGGGGGCACGAAGTCGGCGTGGGACTACGGTCCGCTCGGCGTCGAACTCAAGGAGAACATCAAGAAGCAGTGGTGGCGCTCCATGATCACGCGTCGTGACGACGTCGTCGGCCTGGACAGCGCGATCGTGCTGCCGCGGCAGGTGTGGGTGGCCTCCGGGCACGTCGAGGTGTTCAACGACCCGCTCGTCGAGTGCCTCAACTGCCACAAGCGTCATCGCCAGGACCACATGCAGGAGGCGTACGCGGAGAAGAAGGGTCTCGACGACCCCGAATCGGTGTCGATGTCGGAGATCACCTGTCCCGACTGCGGCACCAAGGGGCAGTGGACCGAGCCGCGCGACTTCAACATGATGATGAAGACCTACCTCGGCCCGATCGAGTCCGAGGAGGGTCTGCACTACCTGCGGCCCGAGACGGCGCAGGGCATCTTCGTCAACTTCGCCAACGTCGTCACCACCTCGCGCAAGAAGCCGCCGTTCGGCATCGGCCAGATCGGCAAGAGCTTCCGCAACGAGATCACGCCCGGCAACTTCATCTTCCGCACCCGCGAGTTCGAGCAGATGGAGATGGAGTTCTTCGTCGAGCCGTCGACCGCCAAGGAGTGGCACCAGTACTGGATCGACACGCGCCTGCAGTGGTACGTCGACCTCGGCATCGACCCGGAGAACCTGCGGCTCTTCGAGCACCCGAAGGAGAAGCTGTCCCACTACTCGGACCGCACCGTCGACATCGAGTACAAGTTCGGCTTCCAGGGCAACCCGTGGGGTGAACTCGAAGGCGTGGCCAACCGGACCGACTTCGACCTGTCCACGCACTCCAAGCACTCGGGTACCGACCTGTCGTTCTACGACCAGGCCACCGACAACCGGTTCGTCCCCTACGTGATCGAGCCGGCAGCCGGCCTGACCCGGTCGCTGATGGCATTCCTCGTCGACGCCTACACCGAGGACGAGGCGCCCAACGCGAAGGGCGGCGTCGACAAGCGCACCGTCCTGCGCCTCGACCCGCGGCTCGCGCCGGTCAAGGCCGCGGTGCTGCCGCTGTCCCGGCACGCCGACCTGTCGCCCAAGGCGCGCGACCTCGCCGCCGAACTGCGCCAGACGTGGAACGTCGAGTTCGACGACGCGGGTGCGATCGGCAGGCGCTACCGCCGTCAGGACGAGATCGGCACGCCGTTCTGCGTGACGTTCGACTTCGACTCGCTCGACGACCACGCCGTCACCGTGCGCGAGCGCGACGCGATGGCGCAGGAGCGGGTCGCGATCGACGCCGTCAGCGACTACCTGGCCGTCCGCCTCAAGGGCTGCTGACCCCCTCTTCGGCGAGCGTGCGTGTCTGCGGGCGACACGCCGAGTGTGGACCCGAGTTTCCGCACGCTCGCTGGCGGGATGTTCATCCCTAGACGCGGGTTCATCCCCAGATCGTCGTAGCGATCTGGCAGCAGTCCGCCGCCGCGGCCGACGATCACGGCGTGATCGACGACGTAGTACGACTTCTCGCAGCGCAAGGCGGCGTGGCCGGCACGGGTCAGCTGCTGACCGTGCTGACCCGCAGCCAGTTCGACCGCCTCGTTGCGCGTGGTGATCTGGTCAGGGTCTGGCCGGGTGTGTTCGCGAGCGTGGAGCCCGACGACCATCTCCGACTCCGCGGGCTCGATCTGCGCGCCGGCGAGCACGTGGCGGTCTGCCTCGGAACGGCGGCAGCGGCGTTCGGCTTCGACACCGAGACCGACTCCGACCTGCACGTCCTGAATCCGGTCCACCACCAGCTGCGCAACTCCGACGGGCTGGTCGTGCACCGCCGCGACGGGGCGCCGTTGACGCGAATCGACGGCAGACGAGCGACCACGCCGGCGTGGACGGCGGTCGAGGTGGCGCGGGGGCTTCGCCGGCCGAGGGCCCTGGCAACATTGGATGCGGCCCTGCGATCGGGGACGTGCACCCGCCAGGACCTGCTCGTGGCGGCCGTCGAACAGTTCGGGCGCCGCGGCATCGTCCACGTCCGCGAACTCATTCCGCTGGCGGACCCGCGCGCGGAGTCGCCGATGGAGAGCGAGGCCCGGTTGATGATGATCGACCAGGGATTGCCTTGTCCTGAACTGCAATTCGAGGTGATCGACCGGTCGGATCGGACGTGGCGGTTGGATTTCGCCTGGCCGGATCGGAGGATTGCCGTCGAGTTCGACGGGTTCCAATGGCACAGCGACCCGGAGGCGTTCCGGCGGGACCGGCAGAAACGGGCGGCGCTGCTGGACATGGACTGGTCGGTGACGTCGATCGTCGCCGACGACGTCAGGAAACGTCCCTACGAGACGGTCCTGAGCATCAGACACGAGCTGATGCGCGATCGTGCGGCCTGAGCGTGCGCGAACTCAGGTCTGCGTTCGGCGTGTCGCCTGCAGACACGCACACTCGCCGAAGAAGAAGAACCCCGTCAGAAGCGGCCGCCGCCGCCGCTGAAGCCGCCGCCGGATCCGCCGAAGGTGGTGGAACTCCAGCCGCCGCCGGAGCCGCCACCGAGCCCGCCGCGCAACGCGCCGGACAGGATGTTGCCGATGATGATGCCGCCGATCATCGCGCCGGTGTTGCCACCGCCGCCGCCTCCGCCGTAGCGGCCCACGTAGGCCTGCTGGGCGTTGTTGACGTCGACGTTCGCCAGGGTCTGCGCCTGGCCTGCGAGAGTCGCGGCGCCGTTTGCGTGCGCTATCGCGTCGGGCAGATTGGTGCCGCGCTTGGCCTGCGCCGCCTCGAGCTGACGGACCGCCTCCGACAGTCGCGTCCTCGCCTCAGGCCCCACGCTGCCGCGGCGGGTGTCGATGAAGTCCGACACCGACCGCACCCGCGACTGCGCGGTGTAGAGCGCCTGATCGAACGCGCGGCTCAGCCGCTCGGCCGTCTCCCTCTCCTCGGTGACGGTCTCCAGCAGCCGGTCCAGGTCGGCGTCGGCCTGAGTCAGCTCGGTGAACGCCCCCAGCGGGTCGGCCCCACCCTCGGACTGCGCCGTGGCCACCGCGGCCGTCGCCGCGTCGCGGGCGGCGCGCAGCTCATCGGCCCTGGGCACCGATGGCTGGCCGAGCAGTTCACCGGCATGCCTGATGCCGTTCTGCACGTCGGCGATCTCGTCGGGCAGGCCGGCGACGGCGCGGGTGATGTCGGTGGCGGCGCTGTCGACGGCGTCGAGCGTCATCCGCGCCTGCCCCAGCGCGGACTCTGCCGCCCGGATCGCGTCGACGAGGCCGCCCTGGCTGCCGGCGGGCCGGGCGACGAGAGTCCGTGCGTTGGTGATGTTCTGGTCGGCGAACTCCAGGCGTTGCCGGGCCAGGTCGACGTTGCCGACGATCGACGTCAGCGCGGTCTCGGCGAACTGCGCGCGCAGCGACGTCAGGGTCTGCTCGGCGGGCTCGAGGCGCGCGGTCAGGTCGACCAGCTGCTGGGTCAGGGCGTCGAGGCGACTCGGCGCGTTGATGATCAGGTCACGAAGCCGCTGGAACGCCTCGCGTTGCGCGTCGAGTTCGCGGTCGGCCTTCGCGGCCGCCACGATGACGCGCACGAGGAGGTCGCGCCGCTGCTGCGGGGTCTCCGGCACGGCGTCGTCGAGGATCTGCCGCACGTTGAACGCCTGCGAGAGGGTCGTGCGCGCATCGGCGACGGCCTTCGTGAACGGAGCCGTGTCCCGCTCGCCGAATTCCTCGACGGCCAAGGCCAACTCGTTGTCACTGGTGCGTATCGCGTTGTCGACCTCGACCACGATCGACCGGGACAACTCGTCGAGCGCCTCCACGGGAACCGTGGCCAACGCGCCGGGGTCCGTCGGGTCGACGCGTTGCGCGGCGGCGTACTCGGCCTCGCGCCGCGTGCGCGCACGCCTGCGCCGCCACAGCAGCAGCGCGAGCACGGCCAGGCCGACGACCACGAGCATCGCGACCATCCCCACCCAGCTGATGCCGGTCCCGGAACCGGTCTGTGCGAGCCCCTCCGCCGCGGCCACCGCGGCGCCGGACCAGTTGGCCGCCCGCAGTGCGGGCTCGACCTCGTTGCGCCGCAGGGTGTCGACGTCGACGGTGCCTGCGGCGGCATCGGGTACGAGCAGGGCGTAGGCGCGATCACCGGTGGCGACCGCGAGCAATGCATCCTCCCCGCCGAAGTCGCTGAGCCGCATCGTGTTCTGGGTCCAGGTCTGGGCGGTCTGCCCCGAGAAGGACTCGACGTAGACCACCCACAGCCGGACGCGCCGGGCGGAGTAGAGGTCGTCGACCGCCCTCTGCACCTCGGCCAGCTGCGCCCCGCTCAGCGCTCCCGCCTCGTCGGTGACGTAGTTGGCCAGCCGCTGCGGCGGAGTGGCCGACGCCGTCGGCGACAGGGGAGCGACGAGGAGCGCCGCGAGCAGGGCGACGAGTAGCAGGGTGAGTGACGGGGTGCCTCGAAACATCCTGCGCATGCGCCCAATCTAGTGGGCACGGGTCGGCGGCCACGGAGATCGGCCCTGGCAGACTGTCGACCGGTGGCGCACACAGACGAGGACCCCTACGACGACTTCGACCGGCAGCGACTGGTGGTCGAAGCGCCGAAGAGTGCTGCACTGCCGGGCACGGTGGACGTCCGCCGCACCGACTTCGCGCGGGATCGGGCTCGGGTCCTGC
This sequence comes from Mycolicibacterium sediminis, assembly GCF_010731735.1. Lineage (GTDB taxonomy): Bacteria > Actinomycetota > Actinomycetes > Mycobacteriales > Mycobacteriaceae > Mycobacterium > Mycobacterium sediminis. The sequence goes on along the minus strand of NZ_AP022588.1, from coordinate 4,969,522 downwards.
ACAGCGCCGCGTTCCGCCGCCTCGCGGACAAGACGCAGGTCGTGGGCCCCCGCGAGGGCGAGACCCCGCGCACCCGTCTCACCCATTCGATGGAGGTCGCACAGATCGGACGGGGCATGTCCATCGGCTTGGGCTGCGATCCCGATCTGGTCGACCTCGCCGGTCTCGCCCACGACATCGGCCACCCGCCGTACGGCCACAACGGCGAACGCGCCCTCGACGAGATCGCGAAGCCGTTCGGCGGCTTCGAGGGCAACGCGCAGAACTTCCGGATCCTCACGCGACTCGAGCCGAAGGTGCTCGACGGGGAGGGTCGGTCCGCGGGACTCAACCTGACCCGGGCATCGCTCGACGCGGTGGCCAAGTATCCGTGGCAGCGTGCCGCGGGCCGCAAGAAGTTCGGCTTCTACGACGACGACCTCGCCGGTGCCGACTGGGTCCGCGCGGGTGCGCCCGCCGAGCGGCCGTGCCTCGAGGCGCAGGTCATGGACTGGGCCGACGACGTCGCCTACTCGGTGCACGACATCGAGGACGGCGTGGTCTCGGGTCGCATCGATCTGCGGGTGCTCGCCGACGCGGACGCCGCCGACTCGCTGGCCCGCCTGGGCGCGGCGGCGTTCCCGACCCTCGCCCTCGACGACCTGCGGGCGGCCGCCGAGCGGCTGTCGAACGTGCCGGTGGTGGCCGCCGTCGGGAAGTACGACGGCACCGTGGCGGCGTCGGTCGCGCTGAAGCGGATGACCAGTGAGCTGGTCGGGAGGTTCGCCAACGCCGCGATCACCGAGACGAGGGCCGTGGCCGGTGGCGGCGCGCTGCGACGGTTCGACACCGACCTCGCCGTCCCCACGCTGGTGCGCACCGAGGTCGCGGTGCTGAAGATGCTGGCGCTGCAGTTCATCATGTCCGACCACGGACACCTCCGGCTGCAGGCCGATCAGCGGACACGCATCCACGAGGTCGCCCTTGCGCTGTGGGGTCAGGCGCCGGGCAGCCTGGACCCGCAGTTCGCACCCGACTTCGACGCTGCGGCCGACGACGGGGCGCGGCTGCGCGTGGTCATCGACCAGATCGCCTCCTACACCGAGGGGCGGCTGGAAAGAGTCCACGAGGCGCGATCGCCGAGGCCACTAGACTGACCGCGTGGCCGGCCGCATCTCAGATCGTGACATCGCCGCCATTCGCGAACGCATCCGCATCGAGGACGTCGTCGGTGACTACGTCCAGCTGCGCCGGGCGGGCGTCGACTCCCTGAAGGGCCTCTGCCCGTTCCACGACGAGAAGTCGCCGTCGTTCCACGTACGCCCCAACCACGGCCACTTCCACTGCTTCGGCTGCGGCGAGGGCGGCGACGTCTACGCCTTCCTGCAGAAGATCGAGCACGTCAGCTTCGTCGAGTCGGTGGAGATGCTGGCCGACCGGATCGGCTACACCGTCACCTACACGGGCGGTTCGACCACCAACGTGCAGCGCGACCGGGGGAGTCGCAGCAGGCTGATCGCGGCCAATGCCGCCGCGCAAGAGTTCTACGCCGAGACGCTGACCTCCGCGGAGGCCGCTCCGGCCCGGCAGTACCTCCTCGACCGCAACTTCGACGCCGACTCCGCGAAGTTGTTCGGATGCGGGTTTGCGCCGTCGGGCTGGGACACGCTGACCAAGCACTTGCTGCGCAAGGGATTCGAGTTCAAGGAACTCGAGGCGGCCGGGTTGTCGCGCGAGGGCAAGCGCGGTCCGATGGACCGCTTCCACCGGCGGCTGCTGTGGCCCATCCGCATCTCGACCGGCGAGACGATCGGCTTCGGCGCCCGCCGCCTGTTCGACGACGACCACATGGACGCGAAGTACGTCAACACGCCCGAGACGGTGCTCTACAAGAAGTCGAACGTGCTGTTCGGCCTCGACCTCGCCAAGCGCGACATCGCGCGGGGGCACCAGGCGGTGGTCGTCGAGGGCTACACCGACGTGATGGCGATGCACCTGGCGGGGGTGACGACGGCGGTCGCGTCCTGCGGCACCGCGTTCGGCGACGAGCACCTGTCGATGCTGCGCCGACTGATGATGGACGACAACTTCTTTCGCGGCGAACTCATCTACGTGTTCGACGGTGACGCGGCCGGCCGGGCCGCCGCGGTCAAGGCCTTCGAGGGCGAGCAGAACCTGGCGGGCCAGTCCTTCGTCGCCGTGGCCGACGACGGCATGGACCCCTGCGATCTGCGCCTGAAGTCCGGCGACGGCGCGCTGCGCGACCTGGTGGCCCGCCGAACGCCGCTGTTCGAGTTCGTCATTCGCACCGCTCTCGCCGAACACGACATGGACAACGCGGAGGGACGCGTCGGTGCGCTGCGACGCTGCGTGCCCATGGTCGCCAAGATCAAGGACCCCTCGCTGCGCGACGAGTACGCCCGCCAGCTCGCCGGCTGGGTCGGCTGGGAGGACGTCGCCCAGGTCATCGGACGCGTGCGCGAGGAGGCCGGGCGTTCCGGGGGTCGCCCGTCCGGCCGCCGTGGCGCCGCCGACACGTCGAGTCGCGCCCGCCCCGCGGCGCAGCCGGTGTCGCGGCCCGATCCCCGAGACCCGACCCTGTGGACGCAGCGCGAGTCCCTCAAGGGAGCGCTCCAGTACCCGGCCATCGCCGGGCCGGTCTTCGACTCCCTGACCGCGGAGAGCTTCACCCATCCCGCGTACACGGGTGTCCACGCGGCGATCCGTGCCGCCGGGGGCACGTCGACGGGGTTGTCTGGCGCCGACTGGATCGAGGCGGTCCGCGAACGCGTGCCGACACCCGAACTCGCCAACCTGATCAACGAATTGAGCGTCGAGGCCATCAACGTCGTCGACGACGAGCGCCTGCCCCGCTACATCGGTGGCGTGCTGGCGCGCCAGCAGGAGGTATGGGTCGGCAGGCAGATCGCCGAGATGAAGTCGAAGCTGCACCGCATGTCGTCGGTGGACCACAGCGACGACTACCACGCGCTCTACGGCGACCTCATCGCGCTGGAGACCTACCGCAAGAGCCTGATCGAACGGGCCAGCGGCGACGACGTCACGGCGTAACACCGGTGCAGGACGAGAACGATCACGTTAAGGTAGGCATGCTGTCGTCCATCGGAAGGTTGTCCATGAGCATCCGTGCACCCCGCTTCGTCGCCGCAGGCGCACTCGCCGTGGCCGCCGTGGCGGCACCGATCGCCATCGCACTGACCAGTGTCGAGGCCACCGCCTCCGCAGCGCCGCCGTGCCTGTCCTGGGTCGGCAACAAGGAAGACGGCAACTGCCTGTCCTACTCGAACGGCAACGGCGTCAACGTCGGCTCGAACATCCTGGGAATCTACGGGCCCAACGGTGCCGGCGGCGGCGCCCTGCTGCCCGGCACCACCTGGAATCGGCCCGGCTTCTAGCGGTCCTTCACGACCTCGGGCTGCAGCACCGAGGTTCCGGCGTCTATGGGCGTCACCGTCTTCATCTGCGGGTCGGGTGACAACTTCTCGGCCACCTTCCGGCGTCCGACGTCGATCAGAGCCTTCGTGCGCGGACTCTCGGTGACCGCCTTGTACGTGCCTGAGATCTGCTCGTAGCGGCGTCGGCCCGCCTTCGAACCCAACACGTAACCGGCTGCGAGCACGGCGGCGAAGCGGATCACTTGACTCCTTTCGGGACGGGGCGTCGCTTTCCATCCTGCCTCGTGCGGGCGGATGCGGTCGGCTCGAGGCGCACCCCTCCCCGATTCCCACGAGGGGCGTCTCGTAGGCTAGAGTCATGCCTCGGTTCGCGGGAGGGTTCCGCGGTCCGACGGGTAATCCCCTGTAGCTCAATTGGCAGAGCTTCCGACTGTTAATCGGACGGTTCCTGGTTCGAGTCCAGGCGGGGGAGCCACCGTAAACTCGCGTCATGCGAGTACTTTCGGCCGTGGCCCTGTCATCTGCGGTGTTCCTTGCCGCCGGGTGCGGCTGGAGCCCGCCGAGCGGTAACCAGTCCGCCCCGAGCACGTGCACCCCGACCGACGGCCCCTCGGCCGACGACGTCGGTCAGGCCATCGCATCACTCCCGAACGACGAGCAGTGGCGGGAGACGGCGCGCGGCACCACCTCGGACTGCCGCCTGCACTGGGTCCAGGTCGCCGCGACGAGCCCGGCGGCCGACGCGCCCGGACAGGTGCTGTTCTTCGACCGTCAGACGCCCATCGGCACGCCCACCCCCCAGCCGCGCCCCTACGTCGCGGTGGTCGACTCCGGCACCGACACCGTCACCGTGCAGTATCAGTGGCGCCAGGGCGGCGATCAGGCGTGCTGCCCGACCGGCATCGGTACCGTGCGCGTCCGGGCGGCCGACGGCGCACTCGAGGTCCTCGACCCGATCCCCGGCCCCTGACGGCCCCTACGACGCGACACTGCGGCCAGATCGAGATCCGGTGAGGATCGGCGATCTGACCGCAGTGTCGGTGGTGCTCGGGACTACTGGGCCTCGATGGTCCCGGCGCTGACGGCGTCCATCTCCTCGTGCTCGTCGGCGTCCGGGATGTGCTCGGGGTGGAGCATCTCGGCGTAGCGCAGCTGCTCGGGGATGCCGAAGCCCTCGACGAGGAGCTGTGCGTGCGGCCGGAGCTTGCGGCACCGGTCGTTGATGCCGCGGGTGACGGCCTTGGCGCGCTCGGTCGACAGGAAGCGGTGCTCGACGAACCACGCCTTGTCGGCCTCGATGACCGTCAGCGCGTAGAGATCGCAGACCAGCTCGAGGACGTGGCGGGCCTTGTCGTCCTCACACGTCGCGATGCCGGCGACGAACGCCTCCAGGATGATCCGGTCGATGTGCACCTCGGCGGTGTGCAGCACGTGGTCCTGGACGGAGTTGAACGCATCGAAGGGGGACATCTCCTTCGACTTGCTCTGCAGCCGCCGCGCCACCGACGCGAGCATGTACTGCTCGCGGTCCTCGAACATCTTGACCTGCGTGCCGCGGTTGAACAGCGAGCCCTCTTCCTCGTTGTCCTCGCGGGTGTCGACGATGGTCTGCATGATCGTCTGTGCCGCAGTGCGCTTCATGACGCGCTCGCCGGCGAAATTCGCGGCGAAGCGCACCCACTCGACGGGACTCATGCTCTTGACGTCGTCGGCGTAGGCCGTCAGCAGCTCCTTGGCGACGAGCTGCGTCAGCACGTGGTTGTCGCCCTCGAACGTGGTGAACACGTCCGTGTCGGACTTCAGCGCGATCAACCGGTTCTCGGCGAGGTAGCCGGCGCCACCACACGCCTCGCGTGCCTCCTGGATCGCCTTCGTCGCGTGCCAGGTGTTCGCGGCCTTGAGACCCGCCGCGCGGGACTCCAGCTCGCGCTGCTCCTCGGCGTCCGGATCGTCGGACGTCTGCAGCTCGTGGCACTTGGCCACCAGCTCGTTCTGGGCGAACTGCAGCGCGTAGGACTTCGCGATCAGCGGGAACAGGCGGCGCTGGTGGACGAGGTAGTCCATGATCAGCACCTCCTCCTCGGCGCCGGGAGCCTCGAACTGCCTGCGCTCCAACGCATATCGCGTCGCGATGTCGAGTGCCACGCGCGCAGCCGCGCCGGCGCTACCTCCCACTGTGACGCGCCCACGGATCAGCGTGCCGAGCATCGTGAAGAAGCGACGGCCGGGGTTCTCGATCGGCGAGGAGTACGTACCGTCCGCGGCGACGTCCGCGTACTTGTTGAGCAGGTTGTCGCGGGGGATGCGGACCTGGTCGAACTGGATGCGCCCGTTGTCGACGCCCGGTAGGCCGCCCTTGTAGTGGCAGTCCGACGTCGTCACGCCCGGCAGGTCGTTGCCCTCGTCGTCCCGGATCGGCACGACGAAGCAGTGGACGCCGTGGCCCTCGCCCTGGGTGATGAGCTGGGCGAACACCGCTGCCACCCGTGCGGTCTCGGCGGCACCGCCGATGTAGTCCTTGCGCGACGACGGGGTGGGGGAGTCGATGACGAACTCCCCGGTCTCGGGGTCGTACGTCGCGGTGGTCTCGAGTGCCTGGACGTCACTGCCGTGACCGGTCTCGGTCATCGCGAAGCAGCCGAGGACCTCGAGATCGATGAGCTTCTTGACGTAGGCCTCGTGGTGACGCTCGGTGCCGAGGTTCTCGATGGCACCGCCGAAGAGCCCCCACTGCACGCCGGCCTTCACCATCAGCGACAGGTCGGACATCGCGAGCATCTCGATCTGGGTGACCGCGGCACCGACGTCGCCGTTGCCGCCGTGTTCCTTCTTGAAGCCGTCCTCGGCCGCGCCCTTGCTGGCCATGATCCGCATCTGCTCGCCGACCTTCGTGCGGGCGATGACGGTGTTCGGCGTGTAGTGCGGTTTGAAGATGTCCGTCGACAGCTCGTCGCGCATGCGGTTCTTCATGTCGCGCCAACGGCCGTCGAGAGCGTTGCGCAGGTGGTCCGCAGTGGTCGTCATACCTCAATTTAGCCCTCCCGGCGCGCCGGGAAACTGTGATGTGGCAAACGCAGGGCATCCTCATCGATTCCGTCGGTCGGGCGAGGCGTTCAATCGTCCGCATGACTGAATCGGGTGGTCCGGCCGCGGCGGCCGGCATGCCGCACCAGATCGACCACCGGCACGCCGACGTGTCGGGCGGGTGGCTCCGCGCGGCCACCTTCGGTGCGATGGACGGCCTGGTGAGCAACACCGCGTTGATCGCGGGCGTGGCAGCGACCGCCAGCGTGCACACCGTGGTGCTGTCGGGGGTCGCGGGTCTGCTCGCCGGCGCGTTCTCCATGGGCCTCGGCGAGTACACCTCGGTGACGACGGCGAATGAGCAGCTCGACTCGGAGGTGCGCGTCGAGCGCCGGTCGTTCCTGCGGTACCCGGAGGAGGAACGGGCCGAGCTGGTCGCCACGTTGGTCGAGATGGGCATGACGCCGGAGACGGCGGGCCGGGCGACCGAGGAGATCCACCGCGACGAGACCCGCGCGCTCAACTTCCACCTGGTCCAGGAGCTGGGCGTCGACCCCAGCGACAAGCCGTCGCCGTGGGTCGCGGCCGGCTCGTCGTTCGTGATGTTCGCGATCGGCGCGATCGTGCCCCTCATCCCGTACCTGCTGGGGTACGGCCTGCTGTGGCTGGGGCTGGCGTGCGGAGGCGTCGGACTGCTCATCGCGGGCGGCGTCGCGGCGAGCTTCACCCGCAAGGGCGTGCTGCTGGGGTCGCTGCGCCAATTGACCTTCGGCGCGATCGCGATTGCCGCGACCTACGCCGTGGGGCACCTCATCGGCGCCGCGGTCGGTTAGCTCTCGCTGCCCACGGTCAACGCGGCCGCCTCGTCGGTCAGCTCGTCGAGCCGGTCCTCCTCGGCGTCGACCCCCGCCAGGTGCGCGCGGGTCGTGAAGAGCACGCCCGCACCGAGCAGGACGGCGCCGGCCCCGACCCAGTAGGGCAGGTGGACGCTGACCTGCTCGCCGAGCACCCCCGCGAGCCAGGGTGCGACGGCGGCACCGCTGAACCGCATGAAGCTGTACGCCGCCGACGCCGTCCCCCTCTCTACGGGTGCCGCCTTCATCACCGTCTCCGTGATCAACGTGTTGTTCACGCCGATGAACAGCCCGGCGACCACCACGCAGACGGCCAGCAGGGCCTTCGAGTCGGTGCCCAGCGCCATCACGACCAGCGTGGCGCTGAAGAACAGCAGGTTGACGATGAGTACGCGGATGGTGCCGAACCGGTGCTGCAGGCGCGGCGCGACCACCACGGAGGTGAACGCCAACGCGACACCCCACCCGAAGAAGATGAGCCCGATCTGATGGGCGTTCATGTCGAGCGGGAACGGCGTGAAGGCCAGGAGGGTGAAGAAGCCGAAGTTGTACAGCAGCGCGGTCAGTCCAACGCCGAACAGGCCGCGGTGCCGCAGCGCGCGGAACGGGTCGGCCAGCGTGGTGGCGCGTTGCGGCCGGGGAGTCGACGGCAGGAGGAACGCGGTGATGACGAGCGCGACGGCCATCAGGACGGAGACGCCGAAGAACGGGCCGCGCCAGGAGATCGACCCGAGTACGCCGCCGACCAGTGGTCCGACGGCGATGCCCAGCCCCAGCGCCGCCTCGTACAGGATGATCGCCTGCGCGACCGACCCCTTGGCCGAGTTGACGATCGTGGCCAGCGCGGTGGCGATGAACAGCGCGTTGCCGAGACCCCACAGGGCCCGCCAGCCGACGATGTCCATGACCGATCCACTCATCCCGGCAAGTCCGGCGCCGGCGATGATGACGACCAACCCGACCAGCAGGGTGCGCTTCGGTCCGATCCTGCTGGAGACGACGCCGGTGACGAGCATGGCGACGCCCATGACGGCCATGTAGCTGGTGAACAGCAGCGACACCTGCGACGGCGACGCGTCGAGGTTGTCGGCGATCGGCTTCAGGATCGGGTCGACGAGTCCGATGCCCATGAAGGCCACGACGGACGCGAAGGCGACGGCCCAGACGGCCTTGGGTTGACGCCACATCGGGCGGGTCCTCCTCGGTGTTCGGAATCAGATGATGTCGATTGTATAGGGTAACTATGTATAGCGTCAGCGGGGTGCTCGGGAGCATCTCCGCGAGAGGTCAGTGCAGCTGCGCGTCGTCGAGCAGCCTGCGCATGACCCGAACGGCGTCCACGAGCGTCTGCCGGTCGGCGTCGTCGAGGCGCGCCAGATAGGGGTCGATCACCGCGCCGCGATCGGCGCGCACCTTCGCCAAAGCCTCGACGCCGTCGGGGGTGATGCTGATCAGCACCGCACGGGCATCGGCCGGATCGGTGGCCCGTGACACCAGGCCGGCGTCCTCCAGGCGGCGGACCTGCGTCGTCATGGTGGGCTGCGAGCAGTGGTCGAGCGCGGCGAGGTCGGAGATCCGTGCGGCGCCCTGATCCTCGATCGCTGCGAGCAGCCGCGCCTGAGCGAACGGAAGTGCCAGCCGAACGCGCTGGTTCGCCAGCCGATTGATCCGCGCGACCGCGGAGAGCAGGTCGGACGACAGCGTGGCGCCGGCCGAGACGGATGAGGTCATGGCGCCATCTTACATAGGTTGACTATGCGAATGGTCTGCTTCGGGTGTCCATGGTCACACACCGCAGGCGAAGTTCTCCGTGGGCGGCTGGCAGTATTGAGAAATGGCTGTGACCGGGGCACGCGACGTTCGTCGTCCCGGTGCGATCCAACCGGCCGAACTCGCGCACGCGGCGGTCATGGCGGCGCTGTGCGCCGCAACGGCGATCATCGCGGTCGTCGTGCCCTTCGCCGCCGGGCTGTCGATGCTGGGCACCGTCCCGATGGGCCTGCTCGCCTACCGCTATCGCCTCCGAGTGCTGCTGACCGCGACCGTCGCGGGTGCCGTCATTGCCTTCCTCATCGCGGGCATGGGCGGATTCATGACCGTGGTCAACTGCGCCTACATCGGTGGGCTCACCGGCGTCGTGAAGCGGCGCGGCCGCGGCACGCCGACGGTGTTCGTCGCCGCGCTGATCGCAGGTGCGGCCTTCGGTGCTGCGGCGGTCGTCGCGCTCGCGGTGCTCTCGCGCCTGCGCAACCTGATCTTCGACAGCGTCACCGCCAACGTGACGGGTACGGCACACGTGCTCGAACGGATCCCCGGCTTCGAGCCCCTCGCGCAGCAGATGCGCGACGGCCTGGACACCCTTCTCGCGTACTGGCCGCTGCTGATCCTGGCGTCGGGGATCTGGAGCATCCTCTTCGTCACGATGGTCGGCTGGTGGGCGCTGTCCCGCGTCCTGGGCCGCCTGTTCGGCGTCCCGGACGTGCACAAGCTCGACAGCCCGCCGACCGACGCCGCCGCCGGGCCCGTGCCGGTTCGCCTGCGCGACGTCACCTTCCGCTACCCGGACACCGACCACGATGCGCTGGGGCCGGTGTCGCTCGAGGTGGAGTCCGGCGAGCACGTGGCCATCACCGGCGCGAACGGATCGGGCAAGACCACCCTGATGCTGGTGCTCGCGGGCCGCGAACCGAGGACCGGCACGGTCGACCGGCCCGGGGGTATCGGGCTCGGCCGCGTCGGTGGAACCGCCGTGGTCATGCAGCACCCCGAGAGCCAGGTGCTGGGGACGCGGGTGTCCGACGACGTCGTCTGGGGTCTGCCCGTGGGCGCGCGCGTCGACGTCGACCGGCTGCTGTCCGAGGTCGGGCTCGACGGGCTGGCCGAACGCGACACCGGTGGACTCTCCGGCGGTGAGCTGCAACGGCTCTCGGTGGCCGCGGCGCTGGCACGCGAACCGAGACTGCTGATCGCCGACGAGGTCACCAGCATGGTCGACCAACGTGGCCGTGACGCGCTGATCGGCGTCCTCGCCGGACTGACCGAACGCCACCGGATGGCGCTGGTGCACATCACGCACTACAACGCCGAGGCAGAATCCGCCGACCGGACGATCAACCTCACCGGCAGTTCCGCGGACAACCTCGAGATGGTCCCCACCGCACCGGTTCCCGATGCCATCGCCGCCGCCCATCCGTCGGGCACCCCGCTGCTGGAGCTGCGCGGCGTCGGGCACGAGTACGGCAGTGGCACGCCGTGGGCGTCGACGGCGCTGCGCGACATCGACTTCGTGGTCAACGAGGGCGACGGCCTGCTCATCCACGGCCTCAACGGGTCCGGCAAGTCCACGCTTGCGTGGATTCTGGCCGGACTTCAGGTCCCCACGACCGGCGAGTGCCTGCTCGACGGCACGCCGGTGTCGGATCAGGTGGGTGCGGTCGCCATCTCGTTCCAGGCCGCGCGGCTACAGCTCATGCGGGGTCGCGTCGACCTCGAGATCGCTGCCAGCGCCGGATTCGACTATCACGACCACCGCAAGGTCGAACGGGCGCTGGCGATGGTCGGCCTCGACCGCTCGTTGGGGTTGCGCCGCATCGACCAGCTCAGCGGCGGCCAGATGCGTCGCGTCGTCCTCGCCGGGCTGCTCGCCCGCTCGCCGCGCGCGATCATCCTCGACGAGCCGCTCGCCGGGCTCGACGCCGAGAGCCAACGGGGTCTGCTGTCGGTCCTCGAGGACCTGCGTCGCAACAACGGGCTCACCGTCGTGGTCATCTCGCACGACTTCTCCGGCCTCGAGGGGCTGTGCCCGCGCACGCTGCACCTGGCCGACGGCGCACTGGCGCAGGCACCGACGACGACGGGAACCGTGACGTGAGCCCGCGCACCAACCGCCAACGCCGGCCCGTCGTGCTGCTGCGACCGGTTCCCGGCACGTCGGTGATCCACGACATGTGGGCCGGCACGAAGCTGCTCGTCGTGGCGGGCGTGGGCGTCCTACTCACCTTCTACCCGGGGTGGATCCCGATCGGTCTGGTGGCCCTGCTGGTCCTCGGCACAGCCTGGCTGGCGCACATCCCGCGCGGCGCACTGCCGTCGATCCCGACCTTCCTGTGGTTCCTCATCGTGCTCGGCGGGGTGACCGCGACCTTCGCGGGCGGCTCGCCCGAGGTGACGGTCGGCTCGGTCACCGTGGGCCTGGGCGGATTACTGAACTTCCTCCGCCTGACGGTGCTGTCGATCGTCCTGCTCGGGCTGGGTGCGCTGGTGTCGTGGACGACGAACGTGGCCGAGATCGCGCCGGCCGTCGCCAAGCTGGGCCGGCCGCTCAAGGCACTGCGCGTCCCGATCGACGACTGGGCAGTGGCCATCGCCCTTGCGCTGCGCGCCTTTCCGATGCTGATCGACGAGTTCCGCGTCCTGTTCGCCGCGCGCAAGCTACGGCCCCGGGAGCAGATCGAGGGTGGCCGGGCGCACCGGTGGGGCGCCGAGGTCGTCGACCTGCTGGCCGCGGCGATCACCGTCGCGCTGCGCCGCGCCGACGAGATGGGCGACGCGATCACCGCGCGCGGCGGTACCGGTCAGATCTCCGCGTTGCCCGCGGGCCCCAAGCTCCGCGACACCGTCGCGATGGCCGTCGTCCTCGTGCTCTGCCTGCTGTCCGTGTACGTCGAGGTCCTGACGCCTCTGGCGACGAGCAAGACCTAGCGCTCACTCGCCTCGTTCGCCGCCGCCTGCGCCTCGGCCAGGGTCGTGGCCACGGGACGTCGGCCCAGGAACATCTCGTCGAAGTACGGCGTGAGCGCCTGGAATCCCGCGGCGAAGCCCGCACCGCCGGGCGCCGCGATCCGCGGTCCGTCGAGGACGCGGAAGAACGCGCTGGTGTCGACGCCACGATCCGCCCAGTACCGGAAGTACACCGGCTGCGCGGCGAGCGCCGCCGGAACCGCCGCACCACCCGCCCCGAGAAACCCGTTGCCCTCGGCACCGCCCAGCCACGTGAGCACCTCGCGGACCGCCTCGGGGTGCCGGGTCGCGGAATTGGCGGCGACGGCGATGCCGTTGGTGACGCTGACCCGTCCGGCCGGACCGCTCGGCAGCATCGCGACGCCCCAGCGGAAGCGCGCCCCATCGGCGATGGCGGCCAGGTTGTAGGTGCCGGACTGGAACAGCGCCATCCGGCCGGCCAGGAACTGGTTGCGCGAGAAGTCGCCGTTGCCGTTGGTGTCGGAGGCGGGCGGGGAGACGTGCTCGCGGTTGATCAGGTCGACGACGTAGGTGAACGCCCGCTCTGCGGCGGGATCGTCGAAGGCGAACCGGTCGCCCTCGGAGAAGACGCCGCCCGCGGAGCCGACGAAGTTCAGGTAGATGCCCTGCAGGTCGTTGGCCGCGTCATAGCCCCACTGGCGCACGCGATCGGGGTCGAATCCGGGAGTCCCGGCGCGGTCGCCCTCGGCGTCGACGGTGAGCCGCCGCAGCAGGGGAAGCAGGGTGTCGCCCGCGTCTGCGCCGGGCCGCCATTCGAGGTCCGCCAGTTCGCCCGGGTCGACGCCGGCCTCGCCGAGCAGATCGGCGTTGTAGTACACCGCGATTCCGCCGTCGGTCAGTTGCGGTACGCCCCAGAGCGTCCCGCCGCGGGTGAACTGTGCGACCACCGACGGATCCCAGGCCTCCGCGGAGTCCGGACCCAGGACCTTCGTGACGTCGAGCAGCCTGCCGGTGTCGGCGTAGCCGGCGAAGTACGCGTTGGACAACCAGAACAGGTCGTCGGCGCCGCCACCGGCGACGTCGGTCCGCAGCGTGTCGAAGTACGACGAGTAGGCGACCACGTTGGTGCGCACCTCGACGTCGGGATGCCGGCGTTCGAACTCCGTGAACGAGGCCCGGTAGGCCTGCGCCACCTGCTCGTCCCACAGTCGGATGGTCACGACGGTCCGGCCGCCGGAACCGGTGCGGTCGGCCAGCAGCAGCGAGGTGCACATCAGGGCGGCGAGGAGCAGCGCGATGCCCGCCGCGATCAGGGTCGACGTCCTGGGCCGCAGGCGCGTTCGGGGACCGGTCACTTCAGTCCCGTGACGACGATCGACCGGGTGACGAGCCGCCCCAGCGCAACGAACAACACGATCAACGGGACGATCGCCACGGTCGTCGCCGCCATCACCAGGGTCCACTGCGCGTCGTAGCGCGACTGCAGGCCGGCGGTCGCCACCGTCAGCACGCGCCAGGTGTCGCCGCTGGTGATCACCAGCGGCCACATGAAGTTGTTCCACTGGGACACCACGGTGATGAGGGCCAGCGTGACCAGGATGGGCTTGCTGGCGGGCACGACGACGTGCACCAGGACGTCCAGGGTGTTCGCACCGTCCATCCGGGCGGCCCGGATGAGGTCGCCGGGGATGGCGCGCATGTACTCCCGCAGCAGGAAGATCGCGTACGGCGAGCCGAACATGAACGGCAGCACCAGCGCCCAGAAGGTGTTCCGCAGACCGGCCTCGGCCATCATCAGGTAGAGCGGCACCACGGTGACCGTCGCAGGCACCATCAGCGTGGCCACGTACACCCAGAACAGCGCGTCGCGGCCCGGGAACTCGAGGCGGGCGAACGCGTACGCGGCCAGTACCGAGAACGTCAACTGGCCGACCAGGATGACGGCCGTGGTCAGTGCCGTCACGACGATCGCGCGGCCGAAGCCGTTGTCGCCGAGTGCCGCGTAGTTGGCGACGGTCGGGGGACTGGGCAGGCTCAGCGGCGAACCGGTGGCGAACTGCTCGGCCGGGGTGATCGAGGTGAGCAGTCCGAGGGCGAAGGGTGCGAGCACGAGGATCGCCCCGAGCAGCAGTGCCGGGTAGATGGCCGCGCGGGATGCGACCCTGCGCAGTCGCGCCCTAGACGAGGTCATGGGTGATCCTGCGACGGAAGTAGCGCTGTTGGACGACGATGACGCCGACGAGCAGGCCGAACAGCACCATCGCCATCACCGACGCCCGTCCGATGGAGGCTGCCTCGAAGGCCTCGGCGTAGATGCGGTGGGCGAGCAGGTCGGTACGATTCCCGGGCCCACCGCCGGTCAGTGCGTACACCGTGTCGAAGACCTGTGCGGCGCTGACCAATCCGGTCACCAGCACGAAGAACAGCGTCGGGCGAAGCAGGGGCCACGTGATCCACCGGAACCGCTGCCACGACGTCGCCCCGTCCACCCGGGCCGCGTTCTGGACGTCGCCCGGGATGTTGAGGATGCCGGCGAGGAAGAACAGCGTGACGTAGCCGACGTTCGTCCACACCGTCACCGCCGCCACCACCGGGAGGGCGAGGACGGGGTCGGTCAACCACTCGATGCGCGTGCCCAGCGCCGTGCTGACGGCGCCGTCGGTGGGCGCGAGGATCCATCGCCACAGCACCGCGATGGCCAAGGGCGAGCAGATCCACGGCAGCACGTACAACGTCCGCAGGAATCCGGTGCCGGGCAGACCGCGGGCGAGCATCGACGCGGCGAACAATCCGAGTGCGGTCTGCACCGGGATCACCATGGCGACGAACGCCGCCGTGGCGAGCAGTGAGACGCCGAACGTCGGGTCGGTGAGCACCGATCGCCAATTGCCCAGTCCGACAAAGGTGATGGGCCCGAGCAGATCCCAGCGGTGCAGGCTCAGCCACGCCACCACCAGCATCGGCAGGAGCAGGAACGTCACCACCCCGAACAGGCTCGGGGCCAGCAGGGCGTAGGCCCGCACCGTCGCCGCCACCCGCCCGCGTCTCACCGGGTCATTAAAGCCTCCCCGGCCGGCGTGCCACTACGGTGGAGGCGTGACAGCGGACCGCCGTGTCGATGCCGACTTCCTCGCACTGCCCCGTACGCAGCTGGCCGACGCCGCGCTCACCGCGGCCCTGGCCGCCGGCGCGAGCTACGCGGACCTGCGCATCCACCGCATCACCACCGAGATCGTGCAGCTCCGCGACGGAGAGCTGGAGACCTCGGTCCTGACTCGCGAGATCGGGCTCGCCGTCCGCGTCATCGTCGACGGGACCTGGGGGTTCGCCTCCCATGCGGAACTGGCCGTCGACGTCGCCTCCGACACCGCACGACGGGCCGTCCAGGTCGCCAGGACGCTCGCGCCGCTGAACGCCGAGCCCATCGAGTTGGCCGTGGAACCCGTCTACGACGACGCGAGCTGGGTGTCCGACTACCGGATCGACCCGTTCGAGGTCCCCGCAGCCGAGAAGATCGGGGTGCTCGACGAGTACTCCGGGCGCCTGCTCGCCGCGGACGGCGTCGACCACGTGTCGGCGAGTCTGTACGCCGCCAAGGAGCAGGTCTTCTACGCGGACACGTTCGGATCCTCGATCACCCAGCAGCGGGTCCGGGTACAGCCGACCGTCGAGGCGGTGTCGGTGGACTCGGCGGCGGGCAGCTTCGAGTCAATGCGGTCGCTGGCACCGCCCACGGCGCGGGGCTGGGAGGCCGTCGCAGGCGACGACGTGTGGGACTGGACGGGCGAGCTGGCCGAACTGCCATCGTTGCTCGCCGAGAAGATCAAGGCGCCCAGCGTGGTCGCCGGGCCGACGGACCTCGTGATCGACCCGTCGAACCTGTGGCTCACCATTCACGAATCCATCGGCCACGCCACCGAATACGACCGGGCGATCGGGTACGAGGCGGCCTACGCGGGCACGTCGTTCGCCACCCCGGACAAGCTGGGCACGATGCGCTACGGGTCGTCGGTGATGAACGTGACCGCCGACCGCACCGTCGACCACGGCTTGGCGAGCATCGGATACGACGACGAGGGCGTGCGTGCGCAGCAGTGGGACCTGGTGCGCGACGGCGTCTTCGTCGGGTATCAACTCGACCGGGTGTTCGCGCCGCGGCTCGGCGAGGCCCGGTCCAACGGCTGCTCGTACGCCGATTCGCCGCACCACGTGCCGATCCAGCGGATGGCCAACGTCTCGTTGCAGCCCGCCGCCGAGGACGTGACGACCGCGGATCTGATCGCCCGGGTGGCCGACGGAATCTACGTCGTCGGCGACAAGTCGTGGTCGATCGACATGCAGCGCTACAACTTCCAGTTCACCGGGCAGCGGTTCTTCCGCATCCGCGACGGCCGGCTCGACGGCCAGCTCCGCGACGTCGCCTACCAGGCGGTGACGACCGACTTCTGGGGTGCGATGGAGGCGGTCGGCGGTCCGTCGACGTGGCGCCTCGGCGGCGCCTTCAACTGCGGCAAGGCCCAACCGGGTCAGGTCGCCGCGGTCAGCCACGGCTGCCCGTCGGCGCTGTTTCGGGGGATCAACGTGTTGAACACGCGCGAGGAGTCGGGCAGATGATGAGCGCTTGCGCGAAGAACGAGTCGGCATGATCAGCGCACCCGAGGTCGTCGAACTCGTCCTGGCGGAGGCCGCGCGGCTGGGCGGGGCGGACGAGACCATCGTGCTGGTCACCGAACGGTCCACCACCGCCCTGCGGTGGGCGGGCAATTCGATGACCACCAACGGCGACTCCTTCGGCCGGGACACCACGGTCGTGTCGATCCGCCGCAGCGGCGACGAGGCATTCGTCGGTTCGGTCCAGTCGAGCGAGGTGGACCCGACGGCCATCACCGCTCTCGTCGCCGCCTCGCAGCGGGCCGCGGCGTCGGCGCCCGCCGCACGCGACGCCGCGCCGCCCCTGGCGGCGACCACCGTCCCCCCGGACTGGGACGGCCCGATACCGACCACGGGTGCCGACGTGTTCGGAAGCGTCGCAACCAGTCTCGCGCGGGGGTTCTCCGGCACCGACACGCTGTACGGCTTCGCCCGGCACGAACTGGACACCACGTTCGTCGCGACGTCGAACGGCCTTCGGCGGCGCTACACCCAGCCGACCGGCACCGTGGAGATCAACGCCAAGCGCGACGGGGCGAGCGCGTGGGCGGGGGTCAGCAGCCCCGACTTCGTCGACGTGCCCACCGATTCGATGCTCGCGGATCTGTCGACGAGGCTCGACTGGGCTCGGCGTCCGATCGAGCTGCCGGCGGGTCGCTACGAGACGTTGATGCCGCCGTCGACGGTGGCCGACATCATGATCTATCTGACCTGGAGCATGGACGGGCGCGGAGCGCAGGAGGGCCGCACGGCCCTGTCGGCGCCGGGCGGCACACGGGTGGGCGAACGCCTGACCGATCTGGGCCTCAACCTGTACTCCGATCCCGGCGCCTCCGGGCTGGAGTGTGCGCCGTTCGTGACGGCGACGAGTTCCTCGGAACGGTCGTCGGTGTTCGACAACGGCATGGACGTCGGACGCGTGGACTGGATCCGCGACGGTGCGGTGAACGCGCTCGCCTATCCGCGTGCCGCGGCCGCGGAGTTCGACGTGCCGGTGACCGTGGCGGCCGACAACCTGCTGATGACCGGCGGCGACGCCAGCCTGGCGGACATGGTGGCGGCGACCGAACGCGGACTGCTGCTGACCACGCTCTGGTACATCCGCGAGGTCGACCCGACCGTCCTGCTGCTGACGGGGCTGACGCGCGACGGCGTCTACCTGATCGAGGACGGTGAGGTGACCGGCGAGGTCAACAACTTCCGGTTCAACGAGAGTCCGCTGGATCTGCTCCGGCGCGCCTCGCAGGCCGGCGTCAGCGAGGTGACGCTGCCGCGCGAGTGGGGCGACTGGGCGACCCGGGCGGCGATGCCGTCGCTCCGGATTCCGGACTTCCACATGTCGTCGGTGAGCCAGGCCCGATAATCGCGGCATGGACGCGCCCTACGAGCTGCTGACCCGTCTGACCGCGCTCTCGCCGCACGGCCTCGGCGAAGTCAACGCGCTGGTGCGCGCGACGTGCGCCGCATCGACCGGGCTGACACCGCTGGCCGCCGAGGGGGCGGCCGCGGACGACCCGGCGGTGCGCGACTTCGCCGAGCAGTTCGCGACCGACGTCGCCTCCGTCAGCGCGGCCCAGCGCGAGGCGTTCCTGGCGAGTGCGGGCAAGGACGCGTTCGCGATCACGGTGCTGACGTTCGTGGCCGACTTCGTGCCGCGCGTCCAGGCCGGCCTGGACGTGCTGGGGCTGCCGCCGATCCCAGACGCCGACGGCTGGGACCACGACACCGATCCGATCGACCTCGTGCTCAACCAGTTCGCGCCGACGGTCGGGGCGATGCGGGCCCTGGACCCGGTGACGACCGAGGTGGTGCGCCTGCGCGGCGCGGTGCAGCACGACTGCCGGCTGTGCCGCTCGCTGCGGGAGGGCACCGCCCTGGACGCCGGAGGCACCGAGTCGATGTACGACGACATCGAGCGCTACGAGACCTCGACGCAACTCGACGACGGGCACAGGGCGGCGCTGCGCTACGTCGACGCCCTGATCTGGACCCCGGCCGACATCGACGCGAGCCTGGCCGCTGGGCTCAGGTCCCACTTCACCGAACCGGAGGCGTTCGAGCTGACCCTCGACGTGATGCGCAACGCCGCCAACAAGATCGCCGTGTCACTGGGTGCGGACGCGCCGCGAGTCACCGAGGGCACCGAGCGCTACCTGCTGGGCGTCGACGGGCAACCGGTCTACGGCTGATCCTCGGCCCCCGCAGGCGTATGCGAACATTGTGGCCGCGCGTCGCGCGCTGGGGGCGGTAGCTCAGTTGGTTAGAGCCGGGGACTCATAATCCCTTGGTCGCGGGTTCGAGCCCCGCCCGCCCCACTCAGGAGTGTGTCGGTGATCGGCCGGCGAGCAACGCGTCGATCTCCGACGACGTCGGTGCCGTCGCGGGCCCGCGCTTCGTCACGGCCAGTGCTGCCGCGGCGTTGGCGCGCACGACGGCATCGGCGAGCGCCACGCCGCGGGCCAGCGCCGCAGCGAGGACGCCGCCGTGCGCGTCGCCCGCACCGTTCGTGTCGACGGCATCGACGGGGAAGCCGTCGATCAGAACAGGAGCGTCCGCGGTGCTCGCGGCGGTCAGCCAGCATCCTCGGGCGCCGTCGCGGACGAGGACGGCCCCGTTGTTTCTGATTCGGGGCGCGAGGTGGATCGCTGCCGCGGCGAGATCATCGGCACCGGTGGCGATCCTGGCTTCTCGGGCGTTGGCGCTCAGCACGTCGGTCCGTTCTAGCACCCGTGCGAGGACGGTCTCGTCGAGATCGGCGATCAGCGGAGACGGATCGGTGATGACGACGACGTTCGACGGTAGGTCCTCGAGCCATCCCACCAGGGCGACCGCGTTCCTCGGGTGGGCAAGACCGTAGCCGGAGACGTACACGATGTCGTCGTCGGACACCGCGATTCGATCCAGGTCGGCCCGGTCGAGCCGACTCTCGGCGCCGACCGACGTCACGAACGTCCGCTCCGCGGACGCATCCACCAGAGCCACGCAGTAGCCGCTGTCGACGGTGTCGATTCCGGTCTGTGCCAGGTCGAAGCCGCTCGACTCCAGCGCGGCTCGAACGACGTCGCCGAACGGCCCGGTTCCGTACTGGCCCGCGTAGAGGACGTGCAGTCCGTCACGCTGGGCCGCCACCATCACGTTGTACCCACCGCCCGCGGTGATCTGAGAGTGCGAGGCAATCACGTCGCCGCCCGCTTCGGGCACGGCGTCGACGGACATCACGATGTCGACGATGACGTTCCCGGTGTAGATGAGGCGTGGGCCGGTCACGTGTCAGCCCCTGTCGAGCGTGGCAGCCGGCCGGCTCGGTTCGGTCAGCACGCCCCGCGCGCCCCCGAGCACCGCGTAGCCGACTGCCGCGACGATGAACGTCACGATCCAGCCGAGACCACTCAAACCCGTTGCCAGGAACGTATATCCGACTGCGATGGCGACGGCCCAGCTGGCCAGTGCACGCCATTCGACTCCACCCCGGTACCAGTACGCGCCGCCCGCGGTCATGTCGAGGAGGGCGACGGGGTCGTAGTAGGTCCGCTTGATCATGTCGACCAGGAAGACACCGAGCCACGCGGTGATCGGTATGGCCAGCAGCGAGATGAACGCGATGAACGGACCGTAGAAGCTGTCCGCGATCAGCATGAAGTAGATCGACCCGATGAAGGTCACGGTCACGTCGACGGCGACGGCGTAGACGCGCTTGATGCGGATGCCGAGCGTCAACGTGGTCAATCCTGCCGAGTACACCGAGAGGTGGTTCGAGAGGAGGAGCCCGCCGAACGCTGCGATCAGATACGGGATCGCCATCCACGGTGGCAGGAGTTCGCGAATGGCGCCCACCGGATCACTCGCGGACGCAAGGGAATCGTCGCCGGCGGTCAGCAGGGCACCGAGCCCGATCAGGAGCACCAGGGGGATTCCGGCCCCGGCGGCACTGGCTGCGATGAGGCGGCCGGCCCTGACGGCCGGCTGCTGGTAGCGGGCCATGTCGGCTCCCGCGTTCGCCCAGCCGATGCCGGTGCCACCTGCGATCACGCCGATGCCGACCAGAACGGCACTGAAGGGGCCCGCCGGCATCGCCGCGACCGCCGACCAGTCGACGGTCGCCACGAGGAACGCGCCGACGAAGACGTTGAGCGCCCCGAAGATCCACGTGGCCCACTTCTGGATGACGAGGATCGCGGCGTGCCCCAGCCCGGAGACGAGCAGGGTGCACAGTTCGAAGATCGAGATCGCCACCAGCGTGAGTACGGGGACCATCTTCGCGTCGCTGGCGGTACCGAAGACGATCGTGAAGAGCGAGATCAGCACGAAGGCACCGGTGGTGGTGTTCACGGTCTCCCAGCCGAGGCGCGACAGCAGCGACACGCACGTCGGGCCGAAGTTGCCCCTGCTGCCGAACGTGGCGCGCGACAACGTCATGCTGGGCGCCGCGCCGCGGCGACCGGCGACCGACACCACCCCGACGATGGCGAATGACCCCGCGGCGCCGACGACCGCGACCAGGAGCGACTGCCACACGTTGAGGAACTGCAGGGCAACCAGCGTTGCTCCCAGCGGCAGTCCGAGGATCGAGATGTTGGCCGCGAACCATACCCAGAAGAGCTGGAGCGGGTTTCCGTTGCGTTCGGAGTCCGGGACGGGCTCGATGCCACGCTGTTCGACGGCGGTGATGGATCCCGTTGTGCGCGCGTGCATGTGGTGCCTCCAGCATCGTTGATGGATCGGGTGGTCGGCGTTCGGGGAAGGGTCAGGCTCGGAGGGCGAGGAGATCGTGCGCCAGGGAGCTGAAGTGGAGATCGTTGATGGTCTCGAGGGCGTGCACCTCTGCCGGCGGCCATGCCGCGGACCCCGTCGTCGCCCCCAGGACGGCGCCGGCGATGGCGGCGACGGTGTCGGTGTCGCCCCCGAGGCTCGCGGCCTGGCAGATCCCCCGCCACGGATCGTCGGAGACCGCAGCGAGTGCGAGCGCCGCGACGACGGATTCCTGTGCGGCGACCGAGGTTCCGATCACCTCGGCCAGTGCGCGATCGCGGTCGTCCGCCGGCACGTCGGCCAGGTAGGGGATCGCCCATCGCAGTCGGCCGGCGATGGTCCCGCCGGCAACCCAGTGCCCGCGTCCCTCGCCGTCGACTGCTGCCGAGATCGCTACGTCGATGGCCGCCGGCATCGACGCGCCTCCCACGCCGGCACTGACGGCGGCACCGACCGCGGCGGCACTCGCGATGCCGAGCGAGGTGTTGTGGGTGACCTCGCTCGCCGCGACGACCGCGTCGACGAAGGTTCGGACGTCCGACACGTCGTTCGCGATGCCGATCGGGGTGACGCGCATGGCCGCGCCATTGGTCGCGCCCCGGCTGCCCGCCTCCCCGGCGGGGACGCCGTCGTTGAGCTGTTCCAGCGCGAACTTCGTGGAGGGGCCGAGGAGATCGAGCGAGCCCTTGGCCTTCATCTTCCGCTCCCACGCCAGCAACCTGGTGGCGAACGTCGAGGTGTCGACGGTGCCTGCTCCCTCGATGAGGAGTTCGGCCAGGAGGACCGCCTGTTCGGTGTCGTCGGTGATCGAGGCCGCGGGCATTCCCGCCGCGATCCGCTGGCGGGGACCGGCATCGACGAAACCCGTGATGGGTCCGTAGTCCTCGAGGATCGTTTCACGGGAGAGTGATTGGGTGGGCATGCCGAGTGCGTCGCCGAGGGCGAGCCCGCGAAGTGCGGCCAGTGCACGGTCGTGGAGGGTCATGCCGATCAGCCCCCGAATCGCACGTGCAGACGGAACCGTTCGGGATCGAGCCAGCTGACCACCTTCTCGACGAATCCTCCGTCGGCGTCTCTCGCCAGTCGGACCGCCGTCAGGAACACGGTTCCGCGTTCCCGGCCGAGCAGACGAGCGTCCTCGGCGTTGAGGGGTGCGACCGCGATCCACTGATCGCCCGAGGCGGCCACCACTCCCGCGGCGTTCATCGTGGCCGTCAGCGAGTCGTCGACGAGTCCATCCTCGGGAACGCGCGCGAGCACCCCGGTGGCGGGAACTCTGCTGCGCTCCAGGGAGATCGCGCGTCCATCGCTTAGTCGTCGGATCCGATCGAGCGCGAGGAACTCGAGGGACGCCGACGTGACCTCGGCGGCGAGTTCGGGGTCGACGACGGTCTCCGCCCGAATGATCTCGACGTCGGCGTCTACGCCGCCCATCGCGAGGGCGAGGCCCCAGCCGGGCACCTGATCGAGGCTGGCTCCGTCGAACGTCACGAAGGAACCGATCCCCGTTCGGGTGGCTATCAGGTTGTCCGCCGCAAGGCCCTCGAGTGCACCGCGGATGGTGCTGCGGCTGACCGAGAACTTCTCGGCGAGCACGTTCTCGCCGGGAAGGAGGGTTCCGTCGGCGTAGGCACCGGTCATGATCGCTTCGCGGATCTCGGCGGCGACGTACTGGTGCTTCAACCGCGGACCCCGGCGGTTGCCGGTGGTGTGACCTACCATACAAGTACCGTACAGGTATGAAATAGGTCGCGTCTAGGTGTGCCGCGAACGAACCGGTTCCCCGAACCGCGGGGGCACGACCTTCCCGCCGCGTAGGGTCACTTCCCGTGAAGGCTCTCGACGAGTCCGTCGACGTCCTGGTCGTCGGTTCCGGCGGTGGCGTCGCAGGGGCGTACACCGCTGCGCGGGAAGGTCTTTCGGTCGCGCTGATCGAGGCGACCGACCGGTTCGGCGGGACCACCGCCTACTCCGGCGGGGGCGGCATGTGGTTCCCGTGCAACCCGGTGCTGGTGCGGGCCGGGTCCGACGACACCATCGAGGCGGCCCTGGCCTACTTCCGCGCCGTCGTCGGCGACCGGACCCCGGCCGCGCTGCAGGAGACCTACGTCCGGGGCGGTGCGGCCCTCATCGAGTACCTTGAGGCCGACGAGCGCTTCGCCTTCAAGATCCTGCCCTGGCCGGACTACTACGGGACGGTGGACGGCGCGCGGGCCGACGGCATGCGGCACATCGTCTCCCGCGCGATCCCGGACGATCGACTCGGCCGATTTCAGGGCCTGGTGCGCGGTCCGCTGGACCACGAGCGCCTCGGTGCGCCGACCCCCGATCTGCTCACCGGCGGACGCGCACTCGTCGGCCGCTTCCTCGCCGCGATGGCCGGCGAGTCGAACGTCGCCGCACACCTGAGCACGCGACTGGTCGAACTCCTCGTCGACGACGGGCGGGTGATCGGCGCCGTCGTGGAACACCAGGGTGAGCGTCAGGTGATCCGGGCGCGCAGGGGAGTCCTGCTCGCGGCGGGCGGCTTCGAGCAGAACGCCGCGATGCGCGCCGAATACGGCGTCCCCGGGGCCACGTCCGACACGATGGGTTCGCCGGCGAACGTCGGGTTGGCGCACCGTGCCGCGATCGCCGTCGGTGCCGCGACCGACCTGATGGACCAGGCGTGGTGGTCGCCGGGTCTCATCCACCCGGACGGCCGGGCCGCGTTCGCGCTCGGCATCACCGGCGGCATGTTCGTCGACCGCGCCGGCCGCCGCTTCGTCAACGAGTCCGCCGCCTACGACCGTTCGGGCCGCGAGATCCTGCGCGCCATGGCCGAGGGACGCGTCGGGACGCCCTTCTGGCTCGTCTACGACAGTCGCGCGGGCGAGCAGCCACCCGTCCTCGCGACCAACGTGTCGTACGCGCCCACCGACGAGTACCGATCCGCCGGGCTTTGGCGGGAGGCGGCCACCCTCGTCGAACTCGCCGAGGTGATCGAGGTGCCCGAGGACGGCCTCGCCAAGACGGTGCGTCGGTTCAACGACCTCGTCGCTCGCGGCGTCGACGAGGACTTCGGACGCGGCGGCGAGCCGTTCGACCTCGCGTTCACCGGCGGTGCGGCCCCGATGACCGCCATCGACACGCCCCCGTACCGGGCGGCGGCCTTCGGGGTGTCCGACCTCGGAACCAAGGGCGGCCTGCGCACCGACGCGCACGCCCGGGTGCTCGACGTCTCCGGTGACCCGATCCCCGGGCTGTACGCCGCGGGCAACACCATGGCCGCGGTGTCGGGGGAGGCCTACCCGGGTGGTGGCAACCCGATCGGGGCCTCCCTGCTGTTCAGCCACCTCGCGGCGCTGCACATGGCGGGCGGCTAGCCCCCGCGAACGTCGACTTGTCGTCGGACAAATCCTGAATTCACGACGGAAAGTCGACGTTGGGCGCACCGGGGTCGGGCGTCCGCGAGGTCGTCGACCGTCCCCGCCACGCCCGCCACCCGCGGTGGGCGGCGAACGCGCCGATCACGGCGGTCAGGCACCACACCGCGATGGCGGTGTACGCCAGCGGTGCCGACAGGTCGCCGATCGACGCGCCGAGCGCGGTGTAGACGAACGCCCGCGGCGCCGACCCGATGAAGGCGCCGACCGCCATCTGCCACAACGGAACTCCGAAGGCGCCGAACGCGTAGGACGCCAGCGCGTCCGACACGCCGGGCACGAACCGCTGCCCGACGACCGCCCACAGGCCACGCCGCTGGATCTGGGCGTCGAGGCGGTCGGCACGGTCGGACCCGAGCAGACCCCGCGCGCTCTCCCGGCCGGCGCGGCGGCCGACCAGGCTGGTGATGGTCGCGGTGCCCACCGTGGAACCCAGCGTCACGAACGTCCCGAGCAGCGGACCGAACAGCACGCCGCTGCCCGCCGCGAGGATCGGCCCCGGGACGAAGATCGCACCGAGGCACGCCGACAGCACGACGTAGGTCAGCGGCGCGGCGGGGCCGGTCGCGGCGACGGCGCCTCGGACGTCGTCGACGTCGACGACGCGGGTGACCGCGACGACCCAGAACAGTCCGAGCAGGAAGGCCGCGAACAACGCCAGCCGCACCACGTGGGACCTGCGGGAGCGAGTCGGCGGACCATCGGTGTCGGTCATTCTGGGAAGGATTGTGCCGCAACCGGCGGTACGGTGGCCGACGCGAGGGGGTGATGCACGTGACGGCGCCGCAACGCGACATCGTGGTGACCGACGAGTTCGTCGAGGCGCTGACGCTGCTGAGCGGTGGCAGCCACGTGTTCCTCACCGGCAAGGCCGGCACCGGCAAGTCCACGTTGATCCGACACTTCATGGCCGACACCGATCGCAACGTCGTGGTCGTCGCGCCGACGGGGATCGCCGCGCTCAACGTGGACGGCTACACGATCCACCGGCTGTTCAGCTTCTCGCCCACCACCACGGTCGACGAGGTACGCACCGGCCGGTACTACCCGGGCCGCTTCGCGAAGACGCTTGCCACGCTCGACACGCTGATCGTCGACGAGGCCTCGATGGTGCGCGCCGACCTCTTCGACCAGGTGGCCGCGGCACTCGAGCGGTTCGGGCCGGTGCCGGGCACCCCGTTCGGCGGCGTGCAGATCGTGCTGGTCGGTGACCTCTACCAGTTGCCGCCGGTGGTGCACGACAACGAAGCCGCCCACCTCGCCGCACGCTATGACACTCCGTACTTCTTCTCCTCGGATGCCTTCCGCGCCGCGGCGTTCCCGACGGTCGCGCTGACGACGGTGTTCCGGCAGCTCGGCGACGACCGAATGACCGCCATCCTGAACGAGATTCGTGAAGGCGTGCTGGTCGGACACGCACGCGACGAGCTGAACGCGCGCACCGATCCGGACTTTGAACCACCCGACGACGAGTTCTGGCTCACCCTGGCGCCGACGAACCGGCTGGTGACCGCGCGCAACCGGCAACGCCTGGAACGCTTGTTCGGCAACGGTATCGAGCACCACACGCGGCGGTCCGGTGACCTGAGCCTGTTCGACCCGCCGGTCGAGGAGGTCCTGCACTTCAAGGTCGGCGCGCAGATCATGATGCTGACCAACGACCCGTCCGACCGCTGGGTCAACGGCACGCTCGGGCGGGTGATCGCGGCGACCGACGGTGGCCGCCGGGTGGTGGTCGAGTTCACCAGCGGCGAGGCCGCCGAGGTCACACCGTTCACCTGGGAGGCCACCCGGCCGGTGGTCGACGGTGGGTCGCTCCGCCGCGAGGTCGTCGGCACCTACACGCAGCTGCCGTTCAAGCTGGCCTGGGCGATCACCATCCACAAGAGTCAGGGGCAGACCCTCGAGCGGATGATCGTCGACCTCAGCGGAGGCACCTTCTCCTCGGGGCAGCTGTACGTGGCACTCAGCAGGTGCACGTCGATGCGAGGGCTCGTCCTCAAGCGGCCCGTGCTGCCCAAAGACCTCAAGACCGACCGCCGGGTCGCCCGGTTCCTGCGCTCGTCGGTCGCCGTCGACAACGCGCGGCGGCACTGCGCCATCGGCATCCTCACCGTCGGCGACGAGGGCCGCATGTCACGACCGCGGCCGGTCGAACTCGCGGTCGCCTTCGACGACGGCACGGCGGTCACCACGATCGTCAACCCGCAGCGCGACCTCGCCGACGCCCGGCAGGCCTATGCGATCTTCGTCGACGACGTCCTGCTGGCCCCGACGCTGGCCGAGGCGTGGACGCTGCTGGCGCCGATGCTGGAGGGGTGCACACCCGTCGGTGTCGGCGTCGACGACGTGCTCGGCCTGCTCGACTTCGAACTGAAGCGGTTGGGACACGTCGTCGCCATGCCACTGGGCGTGGACGTCCCCGGCTCGGCGCTACGACCCGAGCACCGCCGCGGACTGGTCGCGGCCACCGCGCTCGAGCGGGCCCGCGCCGAGCTGGACGCCTTCCGCGACGCCGACCCCGACCGGGCGGGGACCACGCCGTTCGGCGAGCCGGCGGACGACGGAACACCGTCGGGCCACCTGGTCAGCCGCGACCACGACACCCCCACGCCCGCCTCGGTGCACCTGCCCGCCCTCTCGGCGATCCTCGACACCAGCCGGGACGTCGGGGCGGCCCTGCTCGGTCGCACGCCCGTTCCGTCACTCGACGCCGACACGAGCTGGGCGGCCGCGGCGCGGCGGTCCATCGCCGATCAGCTGCACGCCGCCGCGTGCCGCACCCCGCTGACCGCAGAGGTGCTGGACCGACTCCGGTCGGCCGAACGCGTGCTCGGCCACGTCATCGTCGACGCCGCCGTCGAGTCGGCGCACGGCACCCACGACGCGGACACGGTCCTGGTTCCGGGCGCGCGCGTGTGCTTCACCGGCACGGCCACCGACGCCGACGGCGAGGCCATCCCCCGGGACACGATGCAGCGGATGGCCGCCTCCGCCGGTCTGGTGCCGGTGGCGTCGGTGACCAAGACGCGGTGCGAGGTGCTCGTCACCGCGGAGCCCGGCACGCAGTCGGGAAAGGCGAAGAAGGCCCGCGAGTTCGGCAAGGCGGTGTTCTCCGTCGAGGAGTTCCTGGCCTGGATCGGCGACCGCCGACCATAGACTCGGCTCCATGCGGACAGTGGTCATCGAAGCCCCCGGGGTCATCAGCGTCGTCGAGACTCCCGACGCCACCCTGCCCGGACCCGACGGCGCCGTCGTCGCGATCACCGCCACGGCCATCTGCGGCTCGGACCTGCACTTCTACGAGGGCGACTACCCGCTGGTGCAACCCGTCCCGCTCGGGCACGAGGCCGTCGGCACGGTCGTCGAGGTGGGCCCCGACGTCCGCACCGTGTCGGTCGGCGACCACGTCCTGGTGTCCTCGGTGGCGGGCTGCGGCAGCTGCGCCGGGTGCGCGACGATGGATCCGGTGACCTGCGTGTCGGGGCCCCGGATCTTCGGGTCGGGCGCGCTCGGCGGCGCACAGTCGGAACTGCTGGCGGTGCCGGCCGCCGACTTCCAGCTGATGGTCGTCCCGGAGGACCTCGACACCGAGGAGGCGCTGCTCCTCACCGACAACCTCGCCACCGGCTGGGCCGGCGCACAGCGCGCCGACATCACGCCCGGGTCCACCGTCGTCGTCTTCGGACTCGGTGCGGTCGGGCTGTGCGCCGTACGCTCCGCCGTCGCGCAGGGCGCGGGCACCGTCTACGCCGTCGACCCCGTCGAGGGCCGCCGCGACCGCGCGGCTGCGTCCGGTGCCACCCCGCTGGCGCCGGCCGACGTCGGCGAGGTGCACGAGACCACCCGTGGACGCGGAGCGGCGTCGGTGATCGACGCCGTGGGCAACGACACCACGATGACCGCGGCGCTGACCTGCGTGCGCGCCGGAGGCACGGTGTCGGTGGTGGGCGTTCACGACCTGAACCCCTTTCCGTTCCCCGCGCTGATGAGCCTCGTCCGCAGCGTGACCCTGCGGATGACGACCGCGCCGGTGCAGCGGACATGGCCGGAGCTGATCCCGCTGCTGCAGGCCGGCCGGCTCGACGTCAGCGGAATCTTCACCGACACATACGCATTGGGCGACGCCGCTGCGGCGTACGCAGCCGTCGCATCCCGCTCGGGGGATTGCATCAAGGTGTCGCTCACCGTCTGAGGGTCCGCCGTCGAGGGAAAATCGGTTGCACCCGTGGCGTCGTGGCGCCTTCAATCGACGCATGGGAGAACAGCGGAGGGCGAGCGGGCGGGACTGGAGGCGACTCTGGCGCATCCCGCGGATGGCGCGCGACATGCGGCCGGCCGAAGACTGGGATCGGCTGGAGATCAACGCCATCGGATCGATGTGGGGTCGCGGCGACGTTCGCAGGTGACTACCGGCCAGCCGGTAGCGGACATGGGTGCCTGCGTCGATGTCCGAGGCGCGGGGATCGACGAATCTGGATTCATGCCCGATGCGGGCCCGTGAACTCGACTCAGGAGATGGACGTCATGACCTTCCAACCCACCCTCATCCTCACCGGACTGGCCGCAGGCGCGATCGCCGCGGGAATCGCGTTGGCGCCGAATGCCTCCGCGGCCCTCGGCTCGCCGTCCTGCCAGGACGGCGCTCAGTCGTCGACCATCTGCCAGTCCCCGGGGAACTACCAGGGAACATTCGGACCCACCACCCAGGCACCGTCGCAATTCGGGTACCCCTTCGGTTTCCTGCAGGGGTTCTGAGCGGCCTAGCCGCGCAGTAGTGGCTGAACGTGACCGGCGACTGCACGAATGAAGTCCGTGGCACCCGGTCCGACGGGCGGTTGCAGCACGACCGTGTCGGCGCCGGCGTCCACCCACCGGCGCACACCGGCCGCGATCCGGTCGGGGGTGCCGTGGACGACGAGATCATCGGCGTCGGAACCGATCTCCGCCCGGGTGCGGGCCAGCGCGTCGTCGTCCAGCGCGCACGCCACGTAGGAGACCACCCGGTGGGGCCTGCCGGCGGACGCCCGCCGAAGGATCGCCGTCGCGTCCCGGGTGGCGGCGGGTGAGGTGTGCCCGGTGAGGACGGTGCCCGCGGCCAGCTCACCGCTCAGGTGCAGGGTGCGCGGACCGGTCGCGGCGAACAGCAGCTCGACCGCCGTGGTGGGCGGCCACTGGAGCCCGACCCCCGACAGCCGCACGTACCTGCCGTCGACGGTCACGGTGTCGCCGCGCAGCAGCGCCGTCAGCGCGGTGCCGTACTCGCGCAGCAGCGTCAGCGGCGAGCCGACGCGTTCACCCACCTGCGCCATCCAGTCCTGCACGCCGTGGCCGATGCCGATCCGGAGGCGGCCGGGATAGGTGCGTTCGAGCGCGGCGATCTCCATGGCGACCAGTGCGACGTTGCGCAGCGGCACGGGCAGGACGCCGACTCCGACGGTCAGCCGACTGCTGTTCGCCAGCGCGATCGCCGCGGCGGACAGGCCGCCGTGGAGGAAGCAGTCCTCCCACAGCCACAGTTCGTCGAGGCCGACCTCGTCGGCGGTGCGCGCCGCAGCGACGAGTTCCTCGGGCGGGTTCTCGGGGCGGAACACGCACCCCACCCGCGTCACCGGCGGACCGATCCGGCCAGCGGCTCGCCGCCGCCGGACTGCAGGAGGCAGATCACCGTGCTGGGCAACGGGATTGCGCCGGTGCGGTCCTGCTTGGAATCGATGAGGTAGGTCACGGAGAGCCCGGCGCGGGTGCCGGCGTAGTCGGCGACGCCCGCGGCGCACGCTGCGTCGGCGACCCCGGTGATGGCCGCGTCGACCGCGACCGGAGCGAGCAGGTAGACCTCGGCGCGGTGCGGTGTCGAGCAGTCGACGACGGTGACGGTCGCCTCGCCCACGTCCACGGCGGGGACATCGGCGATGCACTCGCCCTCGGTGAGGTCCACCCACTGCTTGGTGGCCACCCCTGGCGGCGTCGATACCGGTGCCGCTGTCGACGACGTCGATGGCGCAGGAGGGGCTGCCCGGGACGAGGCGCCGGCCGACTCCGGCGTCGCGTCGTCGACGGGCGTCGGGTTCGATGAACACGCCACGAGCGCCGAGAAGGCAAGTGCGGCAACGGACACGTGCGTCACCGGGCGGACCATGCCGCCAGTCTAGGCCGTCGGGTCATCGGTCAGGTCGCGATGCGGTCCTCGGCGACCGGATCGCGACCGGCCAACCGGTTCTCCCACACCGCGAGGACGCCGGGGGGCGTCCGCGCCGTGAGCAGGCTGCCCACCACGTAGGCGACGAGGCTCGCGGCCAGGCCGAAGTAGATCGGCTTGTTGGCCAGCACGTCACCGACGGCCACCATGGTGCCGAGCGTGACGACGGTGCCGGCGATCATCGACCACAGGGCGCCGATGCCCGTCGCGCGCTTCCACAGGAAGCCGCCGAGGATCGACACCAGCAGGCCGCCCACCAGGATGTCGTACGCCACGGTCAGCGCGGCGACGACGTCGTTCAGCAGTGCGGCGATCACGATGACGACGATGCCCAGGACCACCACGTAGAGGCGGTCCGAATGCAGGTCGGTGGCGTGGCCGTCGCGATCGGACCGTTCGGCGTCGTCGGTACTGCGGTTGACGAGCCTCGCCAGCAGGGGCTTCACGTCCGTGCGGGCCACCGTGGCGGTCGCGATCAGGGCGCCGGACGCGGTGGACATCATGGCGGCGACCGCTGCGGCCAGCACGATGCCGCTGATGCCGACCGGCAGGATCGACTCGGCGATCTGGGCGTACACGTCGTCACTGGCCTCCACGTCGGGAAGGAACGTCGACGCGGCGGTGCCGATCAGGGCGCCCGCCACGCCGTAGAGCAGGCAGTAGACGGCCGCGGCCGTACCACCCCACTTCGCGACCTTCGGCGAGCGGGCGGTGAACACGCGCTGCCAGATGTCCTGGCCGATCAGCATGCCGAAGCTGTAGACCACGAAGAAGGTGATGATCGTGTCGGCGCCGATCGCGCCGAGGTCGAAGGCCGCGTCGCCGGCTCGCTCGCGGATGCCGTCGAGGCCGCCGGCCCTA
The DNA here is from genome assembly GCF_010731735.1 of Mycolicibacterium sediminis. Lineage (GTDB taxonomy): Bacteria > Actinomycetota > Actinomycetes > Mycobacteriales > Mycobacteriaceae > Mycobacterium > Mycobacterium sediminis. The sequence goes on along the minus strand of NZ_AP022588.1, from coordinate 4,937,664 downwards.
CTCCACGTGAACGGCAGCAGCAGGGCGAAGATGCCGATGGTCTTGAGGATGAACTGCACCATGTCGGTCAGCGTGATCGACCACATGCCGCCGATCGAGGAGTAGAGCATGACGATCGCTCCGCCGATGACGACCGACACCGTGCGGTCGGTGCCGAACAGCACGTTGAAGACCGTGGCGTAGGCGATGGTCGACGTCACCGACAGCATCAGCGTGTAGGCGACCATGACGATGCCCGAGGTGGACGTGGCGTCGACGCCGTAGCGCAGCTTGAGCATCTGGGCGACGGTGTAGACCCGCAGCCGCTGGATGCGCCCGGCGAACGCCACCGACAGCAGCAGCAGACCGACCGCGATCGCCACGACCAGCCACATGCCCGAGAGGCCGTACCGGTAGCCGAGTCCGACGCCGCCGACCGTCGACGCGCCGCCGAGCACGACGGCCGCCATGGTGCCGGTGTACAGCGCGGGGCCGAGCCGTCGGCCCGCCACGAGGAAGTCCGCGGAGTCCTTCGTGCGCGACTTGCCCCAGAATCCGAACGCCAGCATGGCGGCGAGGTAGACGACGACGATCGCGACGTCGAGTGGCTTGCCCATGGTGCGCTCCTGACTGGGTGGGTGAATTAGGTGAGTGAGAACATCCGCAGGACGGCGGGGAGGACGACGACCGCGGGGCCCGGGGTGGTGAACGTGTCCGCGACGACGTCGCCGACGTCCTCGAGTGTTGCTGCGTGGGCCGGGACGCCGAAACTGCCTGCCAGCGCGACGAAGTCGGGCCGGGCCAGTTCGGTCGCGGTGGCCTGGCCGAACGCATCGGTCATGTACTCGCGCAGAATGCCGTACCCGCCGTCGTCCACGATCAGCCAGGTGACGTCGGCGTCGTGCTGACGTGCGGTGGCCAGTTCGGCGATCGAGTACATCGCGCCACCGTCCCCGGAGACCGCGAACGTCCGCGTCCCCGAGCCCATGGCCGCCGCGATGGCGGCGGGGTAGGCGAAGCCGAGACCGCCCGCGCCCTGCGCGGAGTGGAACTCGCCGTCCTGCGGATCCCAGGCCGACCACGCCCAGTACCCGGCGATCGTCATGTCCCAGAACGTGTGTGCCGACGACGGGACGGAGCGGCGGAGATCGCGCAGCAGTCCGAGTTCGGTGCCGAGGTCCTGGCCGGCGAGCCTTTCCTCGACCGACCGCCGGAGGTCCGCGGCGATGCGTGCGCCGTCACCCGGTTCGCGGCGTCGAACCCGCTCCGCGATGGCGCGCAGGGCCGGGGCGGCGTCGGCGTGGATCGCCAGCGCGGGGTGGTTGGCCTCCAGCACGCGGGGTTCGGCGTCTACGTGGACGAGCCGGCCACGCGGGGCGAACGTGAAGTAGTTGCTCGTCACCTCGCCCATGGCGGTGCCGACCGCGAGCAGGACGTCGGCGTCGGCGAGCAGGTCGGTGGTGTGGCGGTCCTCGATCCACGACGCGGCCGACAGCGGGTGGTCGAAGGCGATCGCACCCTTGCCGCCGACGGTCGACACCACCGGTGCGTCGAGACGCTCGGCCAGCGCCACCAGCGCCTCGGGTCCACCGGGCGAGCGGCGCACGCCACCACCGGCGAGGATCACCGGCCGTCGAGCACCATCGAGCAGTTCGGCTGCGGCCGCGACCAGTTCGTCACGCGGCGGGCGTCCGGCGACGGCCGTCACCACCGAGGTGACCGGCGGTAGCTGGACGGGCTCGAGCAGCACGTCCTGCGGGATCTCCACCCAGGTCGGCCCCGCGGGCGCGGAGCGGGCGAGGCTCCAGGCGTCGGCGAGGGCGCTGGGGATCTCCGCGGCGTGGCGCACCACGGCGGTGCTCTTGGTGACGTTCGCGGCGCTGCGCTGCTGATCGTCGAGTTGGTGGAGCATGCCGCGGCGCAGGCCGAGTCCGTCACGCGGGACCTGGCTGGTGATGACGAGCAGCGGCACCCCGCTGGCGTAGGCCTCCTGCAGGGCGCCGAGCGCGGTCAGCGCACCGGGTCCGGTGGACAGGAACAGCACCCCCACCTCACCGGTGGCCCTGGCGTACCCGTCGGCGCCGAACGCCGAGTTGTTCTCGACCCGGGAGCTGACGAACCGCAGGTCGCTGCGGCGGATGGCGTCGAACAACCCCAGCGCGTGCTGACCGGGAATGCCGAAGACGTGCGAAACACCGAGTGCGGTCAGCGTTTCGACGACGACGTCGCCTCCGTTGCGGCTCATGACGTCGGACCGCCGAACTCGACCCCGCAACCGCGACGACGGTTGTCGACGCTGAGGTGGAAGACGTCGGGGCGCGTGTACGCCGGATTGCACGTCAGCCAGGTCTCGGGGAAGACGACCAACGACGCACCCTTGCGCGCTGCTTCGGTGACGTAGTGGGATGCAAGCGACAGTGAAGCGGCCAAATCGAGTACGGCCGAGGGCTGTTGGATGATGGCGACCGTGGTGGTGGGCATGCTCAGGAGGCCCGTTCGGGATCGTTCGCCGGCGCGGACGTGGCGTGGCGGCGCTCCGCCGTCACGTCGACACCGCGGGACAGGGCTAAATACAGCGCCCCCGACACGACGAGCCCGACGACGAATGACAGGTCGCCGCCGTCCAGGAGTTCGGCGACCGGCCCTACGTAGAAGCTGAGCGAGAAGAACGGGATCATGGCGAGGAACCCCAGTGTGTAGGCGAGCAATCCCCGCCACGACCACCGACCGTAGATGCCATCGGCCTTGACGATGTCGGCGATGGCGTAGCGGCCGCGCCGAACGAGGTAGAAGTCGACGAGATTCACGGCCGTCCAGGGGATCAGGAAGTAGAGCATCAAGAGCACGAAGCTGTTGAAGCTGCCCAGGTAGTGCTCGGGGATGAGCAACGCGACGAGCAGCGAGACCAGCCCCACGATGACGAGTCCCGCTACGCGGAGACGCCGGGTCGGCGTGACCCCCCGGAATGCGTCGACGGCCGTCGCACCGGTGAGCATCGCCCCGTAGGCGTTGACGCCCATGATCGAGAGCAGGGCCAAGACGGCGACGAGGACGGCGAACGTGCCGAAACCGGGGAACACCAGGTTGCCGCTGAACCTGATCGCCTCGATGGGATCGGCGTCGGCGATGTTGGCCGACAGGACGGCGCCGAGGGCCATCAACCAGACGGCGGAGAAGGCTGCGCCGCTGTACACCGCGGCGATCAGCTTCGGTGCCGATACGTTCGCGGGAAGGTAGCGCGTGTAGTCGGACACGTAGACCGCGTAACTGATGTTGTATCCGGCTGCCAGCGAGAAGACGGCGAGGAAGGCCGGTGCATTCCAGCCCAGCATGGGACCGTCCTCGGCGGGCACCGGCGTCGACAGGCCGAAGTGGCCCACCGCGGCGATGGTGACCACCGCGAAGACGACGACGAGCAGGATGGTCAGCCAGCGTTGCACGACGTGCAACAGGTCGTGGCCGATGACCGCGATGACGATGGAGACCGCGATGAGGAGCGGGTACCAGAGCAACGTCGCCTCGGGGTACAGGCCGATGCCCTGCGCGGCGAGTATGACGTCGAAGACGAGGAATCCGACGTACACGAAGACCGTTGCCGCGAAGGGGACGATCGCGCCGCGACTGCCGAACTGTGCACGCGACTGGATCATCTGGGGCAGACCCATCCGGGGCCCCTGGTTGGCGTGGAACGCCATGAAGAACGTTCCGACGCACACTCCGAGCGTGGAGGCCAGGATGCAGTAGCTCACACTCAAGCCCAGGCTCGGACCGATGAAACCCGTGACCATCGTGGGCAGGACGAAGTTTCCCGCGAACCAGAACGGACCCTGGTGCCAGACCTTGCCGTGACGTTCGGACTCCGGGACGAAGTCGATGGAGTGTGCTTCGATCACGCTGCCGGTGGGGGAGGGCTGGACGGAGTCAGGCACGGGGCGCTCCCTGGGCGTGGTCGTCCTCGTGCCGCATGGCCAACAGTGACACCAGGTCGTAGGCGACGTGTGACGCTGCGACGCCGGTGATCTCGGCCTGGTCGTAGGCGGGGGAGACCTCGACGACGTCGGCGCCGATGAGGTTGAGGCCGCGGAACCCGCGCAGGATCTCGAGCAGTTCGCGGCTGGTCATGCCGCCCGCCTCGGGCGTGCCGGTGCCGGGTGCGTGGGCGGGGTCGAGGACGTCGATGTCGACCGACACGTAGACGGGCCGATTGCCGAGACGGTCGCGCAGCTTGTCGACGACCTCGCGCACGCCCTGGTAGTAGACGTCCGACGACGTGACGATGCCGAAGCCGAAGCGGCGGTCGTCCTCGAGGTCCTTCTTGCCGTACAGCGGTCCGCGCGTACCGACGTGCGACAGCGCCTCGGTGTCGACGATGCCCTCCTCCACCGCCCGGCGGAACGGCGTGCCGTGGGTGTACTCCGCGCCGAAGTAGGTGTCCCACGTGTCGAGGTGAGCGTCGAAGTGCACCAGCGCGACCGGGCCGTGCTGGGCGGCGGCGGCACGCAGCAGCGGCAATGCGATGGTGTGGTCGCCGCCGATCGTGACGAGCCTGGTGCCGTCCCTGGTCAGGTCGGTCGCAGCACCCTCGATGGTCTCGATCGCCTCGTTGATGTTGAAGGGGTTGACGGCGATGTCACCGGCGTCGACGACCTGCGCGACGTCGAAGGGCGACACGTCGAGTGCCGGGTTGTACGGCCGCAGCAGCCGCGACGACTCGCGGACGTGGGTCGGGCCGAAACGCGCCCCCGGGCGGTAGGACACCCCGGAGTCGAACGGCACGCCGACGACGGCCACGTCGGCGCGCGCCACCTGGTCGAGGCGAGGGAGCCGAGCGAACGTCGCCGGCCCTGCGAACCTCGGGACCTTCGACGCGTCGATCGGTCCGATGGGCTGATTCACGAAACCTCCTGTGTTGCGGTGTCGTCGATGGACGTGATCGGGATGTCGGCCGACGGACCCATGGGGACGAAGCGCGCGCCGTCGGGACCGTAGGCATCCCTGGGCTCCGGGAACGCAAACAGCAGAACGGGATACAGGACCGCGGTCAGGCCGAGCCCGACCGGGATCGACAGGTCGATGCCGGCGGCGAGGTCGCCGAGGGGGCCGACGAACTGGCCGGGGGAGTTGACGAAGCAGATGCTGAGCGTCGCCGACACCAGCCACGCGCCGAGGCCGCGCCAGTTCCAGCCGTGGTAGAACCAGTACCGGCCGCCGCGTTGACGGCGGTTGAATACCTGCAGCGCGTCGGAGTCGTACCACCCGCGCCGGACCAGCCATCCGATCATCATGACGACCATCCACGGGGCGGTGCAGGTGACGATGAGGACCGCGAACGTCGAGATGCTCTGCACCACGTTGAACGCGAACTTGCCGACGAAGATGAAGGCGATCGCGATCGCGCCGATCAACACGGTCGCCTGGACGCGGCTGAAGCGGGGGAAGACGCTGGAGAAGTCGAGGCCGGTGCCGTACAGCGCGGTGGTGCCCGTGGACATTCCGCCGATCAGCGCGATGAGGCACACCGGCAGGAAGTACCACCCGGGCGACACCGCGAGCAGGCCGCCGACGTAGTTGCCCTCCTCGATGAACGCCGGCGCGGCCGAGGCCACGACCGTGGCGGTCACCAGACCGAACAGGAAGGGCACCAGCGTGGCGATCTGGGCACCGAACGCCGCCGCCATCGACCTCCACGGCGGGGTGTCGCGGGGGATGTAGCGGGCCCAATCACCCAGGAACGCACCGAAGCTCACCGGGTTCGACATCACGATGAGCGCCGCCCCCACGAAGGACGGCCAGTACAGGGCGTTGGTCGCCGCGTCGGCGTCCGGCCCGAAGATGCCGGCGTAGCTCGGGTCGAACGTGCCGCCGAACGCGATGATGCCCAAGAGGAACAGCACCGTGGCGGCGACCACGGCCACCTTGTTCACCAGCAGCATGAACCGGAATCCGTAGATGCACACCACCAGGACGAGCAGCGCGAAGACCCCGTAGGCCACGGCGATGGCGACGCCGTTGGGCGCTGCGTCGGGTGCGCCACCCATGGCGCGGGCGGCGCCGCCCACCAGGACGTCGCCGGACGTCCAGACCGAGATCGAGAAGAACGCGACCGCCGTCAGCAGGGACAGGAAGGAGCCGACGACGCGGCCGTGCACCCCGAGGTGGGCCGACGACGACACGGCGTTGTTGGTGCCGTTGCGAGGACCGAACAGCGCCATCGGGGCCAGGATCGCCGCACCCAGCACGAGCCCGAGGAGCGTGGCGAGCAGGCCGTCGCGGAAGGACAGGCCGAACACGATGGGGAAGGTGCCCAGCACGACCGTCGCAATGGTGTTGGCCCCGCCGAAGACGAGGCGGAAGAGGTCCAGCGGCGTGGCGGTTCGTTCCGCGTCGGGAATGGGTTCGACACCGTGGATTTCGACGTCGGTGACCCGCGGCGGCGGGGCGACGAGGCCATCGCCGGCGGTCACGCGTCCACCGCAGCCGGCGCGGTGGACAGGTGTTCGTGCACGGCGAGGAGGCGGTCGTCGCGCAGCGCGAAGACGATGGTCTCGCGTTCCCGGGTCTCGGACCGATCGCCGTCGACCTCGACGACGGTGTCGACGGTGTGGGTCAGCACCGCCACGTCGCCGAACGTCTGCACCATCCGGTCGCTGCTGACGCACGACACCACGCGCCACCCGCTCGTCAGCCACCCGGCCCACACGGTCTCGTAGGCGGCGCGGTCGTTCAGGCGCGCGGGCTCGGGGTGGAACACGAAGGTCGCGTCGTCGGCGAAGCACCCGAAGTACGCGTCGGTGTCGGTCGCCGCGAACGCCGCCACCAGCTCGTCGGTCGCGGCCAAGACTCGATCGCTGGTCAGCGTCGCCATGCGGGGGCTCCGGTCCGTGGTCTAGGTGGGGTGCGGGTCGTGTGGTGCAGGTCGTCGTGTGGTGCAGGTCACTGTAGGACTCGGTGAAGGTGGCTGCAAGCAGTTCGTTCGTTACGACGGTGTTGCGGATCACGATGTGTCAGTTCACCCCGAACGATCACCACTCTTCGGGTTCAATGACGGCAGATTCGCGCACGATGTGCCGCACGGGACGGGCGCAAAGATTTCGGATCGATTCCCAAGGAAAGGGCGGGCGTGGACCAGATCGACGAGGCCATCGTGGCGCTGCTCGAGGTGGACGGCCGGCTCACGCACCGTGAGATCGCACGCCGGGTGGGACTGTCGCGGTCCACGGCCGCCATGCGCGTCCAGCGGCTCATCTCGAGTGGGCAGGTGGTGGTGCGAGGTGTCGTACACCCGGCGGTGATCGGTCGCGGTGCGCTCGCCCACGTCGGCCTCACCGTCACCGGGCCGGCCGCGCCGATCGCGGCGACCATCGCACGTCGCCCGGACGTACCCTTCCTCTCGCTGACCAGCGGCCCGCACGGTCTGGTCGCGGAGGTGCGCGCGGCGTCGACGGCCGAGATCGACCGCACCATCGCCGCCCTGCGGGGGCTGACGGGTGTGGTCGGCGTGGACACCCTCACCTACGTCGAACTGGTCCGCGACGTGGTCGGGCCGGTGGGAACGGTCGGCATCGAGGTCGACGACGTCGACGTCGCGCTGCTCCGCGGGCTGCAGGAGGACGGCCGCGCGTCCTACGTGGAACTGGCTGCAGGGGTGGGTCTCTCGGCCGCAGGTGCTCGTCGGCGGGTGGTCCGCCTACTCGATGCCCGCGTGGTGCGCATCGGCGCCGTCGTCCGGCACTCGGGTCAGGATCGCCAGAGCGCCATGGGTTTCGGCATCCGGCTGGCCGGCGGCCACCACGAGGTCGTCACGGCGCTGGCCGCCATGCCGTCCGTCATCTTCGTGGCCAGGACGCTCGGCCGGTTCGACGTCCTCGTCACCGTGCGCGCCTTCTCCGCCGCGCAACTGGTCGGTCTGCTCGACACGGTGCGCGCCCTGCCGGGCGTGAGTTCGCTGGAGAGCTGGGCGCACCTCGAGGTCGTCAAGGAGTCCTACGCCTCGGGTCTCGACACTCCGGCGTGACCGTGCGCCGGAGGTGTTCTCCGGCGGCCGAATGGGTAACCGACCCGGATGCGCTGGTCGGGGAGCGTCGTCATGCTGGTGGTCGCGCTTCTGCTGACGGCGTCGTGCGCACCCGCTCAGCGGGTCGACCTCGGGGATTCGTCGGGCAATCTGATCGCCGCGATCGCCGGTGAGCCCGACCAACTCGACCCGCAGAAGACCAGTTCCTACTTCTCGTTCGAGGTGCTCGAGAACGTCTTCGACACGATCGTCGAGCCCGACGAGAACCTCGAGATGCGACCGGCGCTCGCCGAGTCGTGGACGGTGTCGCCGGACCAGTTGACGTGGACCTTCCGGCTGCGCGGCGGCGTGACCTTCCACGACGGCAGCCCCTTCACCGCCGACGACGTCGTCTACTCCTACCGTCGCATCATCGACGAGAAGCTCTCGAACGTCGACAAGTTCAGCGCCATCACCGACGTGACGGCCCCCGACGACCGCACCGTCGTCATCACTGTCGCCCGGCCCACGCCCAACCTGCTGACCAACCTGGGTGGCTTCAAGGGCATGGCCATCGTGTCCCGTGCGAACGTCGAGAGCGGCGAGATCGCCACGCACCCCGTGGGAACCGGGCCGTTCGCTTTCGTCTCGCAGCGCAGCGGCGACTCGATCGTCCTGACCGCCAACCGCACCTACTGGGGAGGTCGGCCGAAGATCCCGGGCGTGACCTACCAGTTCATCTCCGAGCCGTCGACCGCGCTGTCGGCGCTACAGGCCGGCGAGGTCGACTGGACGGACGCCGTTCCGCCGCAACGCGTCACGCAGCTCGAGGAGGACGACTCCGTCCACCTCGCGGTGACCCCGAGCAACGACTACTGGTACCTGGCGCTGAACGAGGCGCGTGCGCCGTGGAACGACGTCCGGGTACGCCGGGCCATCGCGTTCGGCATCGACCGGGACGCCATCGTGCAGGCGACGAGTTACGGCACCGCCGCCGCCAATCAGCTGGCGATCCCCAAGGGCAACCCGTGGTACATCGGCTACGACCGGTACCGCTACGACATCGGGGAGGCCAAGCGACTCCTCGCCGAGGCAGGCGCGGCGCCGACCACCATGGACATGCTCGTCACCAACGAGTATCCCGAGACGGTGACCGCCGCCCAGGTGATCGCCGACAACCTCGCGCCGCTCGGCATCGAGGTGAAGATCCGGACGGTCGACATGGCCACGTGGCTCGACGAGCAGAACACGGGCAACTTCGACATGCTGATGATGGGCTGGCTGGGCAACATCGATCCCGACGACTTCTACTACGCCCAGCACCACACCAACGGCGCCAACAACGCCCAGAAGTTCTCCGACCCGCAGGTGGACCGCCTGCTCGACGCCGGCCGCGTGCAGACCGCACGGGACGCCCGCGCCGACGACTACGCCAAGGCGGCCACCCTGATCGCCGACGGGGTCAGCTACGTGTATCTGTACAACCCGTCGGTCATCCAGGCCTGGAACCCCCGTCTCACCGGCTACGACGCCCGGCGTGACGGCGCGATCAGGTTCCGATCGGCGGCACTCGACGGGACGGACGGCCGGTGACCGACACGAAGTCCCTTCCCACGTTCATGACCCACCCGGTGACGAGGTTCCTGGCCCGCCGCGTCGCCTACTCGCTGGTGGTGCTCGTCGGCGTGCTGGTCGTGGTGTTCGCGCTGGTGCAACTCGTCCCCGGTGATCCCGTTCGCATCGCGCTCGGGACGCGCTACACGCCCGAGGCGTACGAGGCGCTGCGGTCGGCCAGCGGTCTGGACCGGCCCCTGGTGGCGCAGTTCTTCGGTTACCTGACCGGAGCGGTCCGCGGTGACCTCGGCGTCAGCTTCCGCAACGGAGATCCCGTGTGGGGCATCCTGATCGAGCGACTCCCCGCGACGGTGTCGCTGGCGGCGGTCGGCATCGTCGTCGCGCTGCTGATCGCCCTGCCCGCCGGGATCTGGTCGGCGCTGCGCGAAGGCCGCCTCAGCGACGCCGTCGTGCGCGTGACGACGCAGTTCGGCGTGTCGATCCCCGACTTCTGGATGGGCATTCTGCTCATCGCCCTGTTCTCGACCACATTGGGCTGGCTCCCCACGTCGGGGTACCGGCCGCTCTTCGGCGACCCCGTCGGGTGGCTGTCGCACATCCTGCTGCCGGGGCTGACGGTGGGTCTGGTGGCCGGTGCCATCCTGACCCGCTACGTACGTTCGGCCGTATTGGACGTGGCCGCATCGGGATACGTCCGCACCGCCCGATCGAAGGGGCTGTCGCCCAAGGTGGTGACCTTCCGCCACACCGTGCGCAACGCCCTGGTGCCCATCCTCACCATCACCGGCATCCAGCTCGCCACGATCCTCGGTGGCGTGATCGTCGTCGAGGTGGTGTTCGCCTGGCCGGGGCTGGGCCGTCTGGTCTACAACGCCGTCGCGTCGCGCGACTACCCGGTGATCCAGGGTGCCGTGCTGCTGATCGCGGTGCTGTTCCTGCTCATCAACCTGATCGTGGACCTGCTGTACGCGGTCGTCGACCCCCGGATCCGGCTGTCATGACCGAATCGACGCCCGACCGCACTCGCGTCTCGTCGTGGCGGCTGCTGCTCGGCAACCCCGTCACGGTGGTGAGCGCCGTCCTGCTGCTCGTCGTGGCCATCGTCGCCCTGGCGGCGGAATGGTTGGTGCCCTACGGCATCAACGACGTCGACGTGCCGAACGCACTGCAGGGCCCCAGCGGAGCGCACTGGTTCGGCACCGACGAACTGGGTCGCGACGTCCTGTCCCGCGTCCTCGTCGCCGTGCAGGCCTCCATGCAGGTGGCGGTGGCGAGCGTCGCGTTCGCGGTGATCGTCGGCGTGTCGATCGGCGTCGTCGCCGGGTATCGCGGCGGGTGGACCGACGCGATCGTCATGCGGGTCGTCGACGTCATGTTCGCGTTCCCGGTGCTGCTGCTGGCACTCGCCATCGTCGCGATCCTGGGCCCCGGCGTCACGACCACGATGCTGGCCATCGGCGTCGTCTACACCCCGATCTTCGCCAGGGTGGCGCGCGCCAGCACGCTGTCGGTCCGCGTCGAACCGTACGTCGCGGTCTCGCGAGCGATGGGCACCGGACACGGCTACATCCTGGCCCGCCACGTATTGCCCAACATCGCGGGACCGCTGATCGTCCAGACGTCGCTGTCGCTGGCGTTCGCGATCCTGTCCGAGGCCGCGCTGTCGTTCCTCGGCCTCGGCATCCAACCGCCCGAGCCGTCGCTGGGCCGGATGATCTTCGACTCGCAGGGCTTCGTGACGCTCGCCTGGTGGATGGCGGTCTTTCCCGGTGCCGCGATCTTCCTGATCGTGGTGGCGTTCAATCTGTTCGGCGACGGGCTGCGCGACGTCCTCGATCCCAAGCAGCGCACGATGGCCGAAGCGCGGAGGCAGCAGTGAGTGATCCGGTGCTGGCCGTCGACGACCTGCGGGTGCGGATCGGTCGGCACGACATCGTCCGCGGCGTCTCGTTGAGCGTCGAGCGCGAGCAGACCGTGGGCATCGTCGGCGAATCGGGTTCCGGCAAGTCGATGACGGTCCTCGCGGCGACGGGCCTGCTCGACGCGCCGGCCGCCGCGGTCAGCGGATCGAGTCTGCTCTCAGGGCGGGACGGCGCGGCGTCGACGCAGCTCGTCGGTGCGTCGGTACGAGCGCTGCGCCGCGTCCACGGCGACCGCATCGGCTTCGTGTTCCAGGACCCCGGCACGTCGCTGAATCCGATGCTGACCGTGGAGCGTCAGATCACCGAATCACTGGAGGCGCACCGACGGAGCACCCGGCGCGAGGCCCGCACCAGGGCGCTGGAACTGCTCGACGCCGTCGGACTGCCGGACCCCGAGAGCCGGCTGCACTCCTACCCGCACCAGCTGTCGGGCGGCCAGCGGCAGCGGGTGATGGTCGCCATCGCCCTGTCCTGCGATCCCGAACTCCTCGTCGCCGACGAACCGACGACGTCGCTCGACGTGACCACCCAGGCCCAGATCATCGACCTGGTGCGCACTTTGCAGCGCGACTTCGGCACCGCGGTGATCTGGATCAGCCACGACCTGGGCGTCATCGGGCAGGTCGCCGACGAGGTTACCGTCCTGCGCGCCGGCGAGACCGTCGAGCAGGCGCCGATCCTCGACGTGTTCGACCGGCCGCGGCACGACTACACCCGCGAACTCCTCGCCGCCCGACCGGTTCTCGGCGCGGTGACGCCCGAGCCGGCGGCCGCCGACGCGCCGGTCCTGCTGGACGTCGCGGGCCTCGACGTCCGGTTCCCCGTGACGACCCCCACCGGTCGCTCGACCGTGCACGCGGTGTCGGACCTGTCCTTCACGGTCCGAAGGGGCACCACACTCGGAGTGGTGGGCGAATCCGGCTCGGGCAAGTCGACGGTCGCGGCCGCGCTGACCGGGCTGGTGACACCGGACGCGGGCACGGCCACCCTCGACGGTGCCGACCTGCTGGCCCGTCGCGTCGACAGGTCGCTGCGAAGACGGGTCGGGCTGGTGTTCCAGGATCCGTTCTCGTCGCTGGACCCCAGGACGCCCGTCGGCACCGCCATCGGCGAACCGCTGCGCGTGCACCGCCTCGCCGGCGACCGCTCGCAGCGACGTACCCGCATCGCCGAACTCCTCGACCTCGTCGGACTGCCCGCCGACTTCGCCTCGCGCTACCCACACGAGCTGTCCGGGGGGCAGCGTCAGCGGGTCAGCATCGCCCGGGCACTGGCGATGGAACCCGACCTGCTGATCCTCGACGAGTCGACGGCGTCGCTGGACGTGTCCGTGCAGGCGCGCGTCCTCGACCTGCTCGCCGACCTGCAGCAGCGGCTGACACTGACCTACCTGTTCATCGGCCACGACCTCGCGGTCATCCAGCGGATGAGCCACGACGTCCTGGTGATGCGCGGCGGCCGCGCCGTCGAGTACCGGCCCGCGGCCGAACTGTTCGCCGAACCCGACGACGACTACACGTGCCGACTCCTCGCCGCCGTCCCGCCCGCGCGTCCCCGGGTGTAACGAATCCCGCGAATCCGCGATTGATCGGGTAGAGGTACCGATGTGTGGGCTCGACCGCTGTCAGGGCGGTCGAGCAGTAGTGAGATGGGCGCTACGGGATCAGGGTCCCGTGTTGGGGGAGTTGGCTGCGCGTGGCAGCCGTGGCGGAGACGTCACGCTCCTGGAATCGAAGGAGTCGATGCACGATGGGTGCACGAGAAGTGTTCGAGCAGAGGCGGATTGCCGCAACGATGGCCACGGGAGTGGTCGTGTCGATGACCGCGCTGGTGGCCGGCGTCGCGCCCGCCCTCGCGCAGCCCGGCACCGGCCCGTCCGGTCCGACGACCACCGTCGCGGTTCCCGAGCCCGCGGCCGAACCGACGGAGCAGCCGACTGCCGTGCGGGAGGCGCCCGCCGCCCCGCCCGTGACGCAGGCCCCGGTCGAGGCCCCAGTGACGCAGGCCCCCGTGACGCAGGCCCCGGCCCCGCAGGCCCCCGCCACCCGTGCCCCCGTGACCGAGGCGCCGGTGGTCGAGGCTCCCGTCACGCAGGCGCCGGTGGTCGAGGCCCCGCCCGCCACCCGGGCGCCCGCGGTGGTCGAGCCCACGCCGGAGACACCGGCCCCCCGACCCAGGACCACGCCTCCGGCGCCGGCACCCTCCACCACACCGGCGCCGGCACCGGCACCGAGTTCGGCACCGGCGTCACCCGAGGCCCGTCAGCCGGAATCGCCGACGCCGTCGTCCACGCCTGCACCCAGGTCCGAGACCGCCGCACCGGGGGAGACGACGCCCGCCGCGGCGCCGACCACCACGCCCACCCAGCCGACCGACCCGTCCGAGACCACCGGACCGTCGGAGGCCCAGGAGAGCCCGACGTCCGGTAGTCCGACCTCGGAGAACCGGTCGACCGAGACGTCCGAGTCCGCCGAGCAGACGGCCACGTCGAGCGTCTCCCAGGCGGCGCGCGTCATCGAGACCGCCGAGCCGGAGACGCTCGTCGCACCGAAGGACGACGTGGCGGTCGCGAAGACCGCCAAGGTGGTCGAGCTGCCCGACCCACTGCCCGCGCCCAAGGAGGAGGTCGACTCCATCGCACGGCTGATCGACCTGCCGAACGTGCCGCGGGACCTCCCGGGCCTGGACCGGGTTCGGGACGCCGGCCGCGTCGACGACCTGGCCCGCCGGCCCGGCGCCTGGGATCGCAACGTCCGGCAGTGGCGCCCGGACTGGGTGGAGTACGACGACTACTACCGTCCGGTGCTCAGCAATCCCTACCGCGATCCCGTCCGCATCGTCTACGTCTACGAGAACCGGCCCCGGATCGCGTACATCCCGCCACTGTCGCGGATCGTCCTCGAGGTGGCCCAGTACGCGGCGTACAGCTTCACCGCCGTGGTTCAGGGCGCCGTCGACACCGTCGCGAACGTGGCCGTCGGCAGCTTCTTCGGCGGCGGGTACTTCCCCGGGATCGGTCTGCCGCTGCCTCCGCCCCCGCCGCCGCTGCTGCGCTACGACAACGTCCCGGTCTTCGTGAACTACTCACAGGCCCGGTACGAGCCCTTCCGCGTCCAGCGCATCATCGACGTCGGTGACGATGCTCGATTCGGCGAGCGCAAGGTGCTGCTCGACGGCGTCACGCCGGCCTGGGGTCAGTGGCGGCAGGGCGCAGGCGGTGAGCGACAGTTCGAAGTGCACCGCACCCAGCAGTTCCCCGGCCTCGACCAGCCGAGTGAGGCGCCGCTGCCGGGTGACTACCAGCTCCGGTTGCTGTCGGACGAGGCACCGTCGTCGGGTATGAACCGGCGTGACGTCTACCTGATGTCGGCCGCCGGTCTCTGCGCGGTGCTGAGCGTCGGTGCGGTTCTGGTGGCCATGGCGATGGGACGGCGTCGCAACGTCTAGTGGTCGCGCCGCCCGTGCGGTGTCTCGCGGGGTCGTGGCGGTCGTGACGTCGGTCGCGGCCGCCACGGTCGTCGCGGCGTGCGCCACGACGGTGCCGGAGCAGCCGCCGTCGTCGCAAGCGTCCACGGCGCGGTCGTCGACTACCACCTCGGCGACTCCGAACGACGTTGGTGCCGTTGTGCATCCGGTGAGTACGGCCGAACTGGGGGAGACCTGGCGGCCGGGGTGTCCGGTGCCCGCGGAGCAGTTGCGCAGGGTGAACCTCGCCTACCTCGGCTTCGACGGACGCACGCATCGCGGTGACCTGGTGGTCGCGCAGGACCTGGTGGCCGACGTCGTCGACGTGTTCGCCGAGCTGTACCGCCAGCGGTACCCGATCGCGAGGATGCAGACGGTCGACCGCTATCCCGGCGCCGTCGACGAGGCGTCGATGCGCGACAACAACACGTCGGCCTTCAACTGTCGGCCACTGCCCAGCGGCCGGTGGTCGCTGCACGCCCTCGGGCGGGCCGTCGACGTCAACCCGCTGCTCAACCCGTACGTGTCGGGTCGGGATCTGCAACCGGCGACCGCCGGCGCCTACCTCGACCGCAGCCGCCGCGAGCCGGGCATGCTGCACGCCGGCGACGCGAGCGTGGACGCGTTCGTCACCCGCGGCTGGCGGTGGGGCGGCGACTGGCGCCTACCGAAGGACTACCAGCACTTCGAGAAGCGGTGAGCCGCAACCGTTACGGCGTGACCGGCCAGGCCCACACGGACATGTCGCCGCGCGGGTAGTTCATGCAGACGTCGGTGGCCTTGGCGACGACGCCCTTGTTGTTGAAGAAGACCTTGGCCCAGTTGCCCCAGCGGGTGGCCACCTGCTCGTAGTAGACGTTGGTGGCGGTGTCCTCGGAGTACTGCCGCCGTGCGGCGGGGCTCAGCGAGTAGAACCAGTGGATCCGGTCGACGGCCGACTGCTGTACGTCCGCGGGGCGGTTGTTCTTGTCGATGATGTAGCGCTCGAAGTACACCGGGCTGGTGTCGCGGGCGGCGGCGAGGTACTGCTCGGCGTCGCACTGGGTCTCGATCTGACGCCTCGGGATCGGGAAGTCGTCGGTCGAGTCGGCGGAGGCGGGCACGGCGAACGTCGTCGCCGCGATGCCGAAGGCGGCGGCGACGAGGCTGCCGCGGAGCGTGAGGTTGCGCATGCTCTTCATGATGCTCCTACGTTGTCAGGCGGTGGGGACGGGTTGGTCGACCTTGGCGGTCGGCGGTGGTGGTGTCGGCCAGGCCGACGGCAGGGGCCGGGTCCGGACGTTGCGGGGCCACCAGAACCAGCGGCCGAGGAGCGCCGCGATCGACGGCATCATCAGCGATCGCACGATGAGGGTGTCGAACAGCAGACCGAGGCCGATCGTCGTGCCCACCTGGCCGATGACGGTGAGTTCGCTGACCGCCATCGACATCATCGTGAACGCGAAGACCAGCCCCGCCGAGGTGACCACCGACCCGGTACCGCCCATCGAGCGGATGATGCCGGTGTTCAGCCCGGCGTGGATCTCCTCCTTGAAGCGCGCGACGAGGAGCAGGTTGTAGTCCGCGCCCACCGCGAGCAGGATGATCACCGCCATCGCCATGACCATCCAGTGCAGCTCGATGCCCAGGATGTGCTGCCAGATGAGCACCGACAGACCGAACGAGGCGCCCAGCGACAGGACCACCGTCCCGACGATGACGGCCGACGCGACGACGCTGCGCGTGATCAGCAGCATGATGATGAAGATGAGTGCCAGCGCGGAGATGCCGGCGATCAGCAGGTCGTAGTCGTTGCCGTCGGACATGTCCTTGAACACCGCGGCGGTGCCGCCGAGGTAGACCTTCGACCCCTCCAGCGGAGTGCCCTTGATGGCCTCCTTGGCGGCGTCCTTGATGGCGTCGATCCGGGCGATGCCCTCCGAGGACATCGGGTCGCCCTCGTGGGCGATGATGAACCGCACCGACTTCCCGTCGGGAGAGATGAAGTTCTTCATGCCGCGCTTGAAGTCCTCGTTGTCGAAGATCTCGGGTGGCAGATAGAACGAGTCGTCGTTCATCGACGCGTCGAAGGCCTCGCCCATCGCCTCGGCGTTCTCCGAACCCGCGGTCTGCTGGTCCTGCATGCCCTTCTGCGTGGCGTACTGGGTGAGCAGCATGGTCTTCATGGTCTGCATCGTCGAGATCATCTGCGGCATCAGCGCGGTGAGCTGCGGCAGCAACGAGTCGAGACGCTCCAGCTCGGGCAGCAGTGCCTGGATGTCCTCGGTGAGCGTGTTGACCCCGTCGAGGGTGTCGAACACCGACCGGATCGCCCAGCAGACCGGGATGTCGTAGCAGTGCGGTTCCCAGTAGAAGTAGCTGCGGATCGGGCGGAAGAAGTCGTCGAAGTTCGCGATGCTGTCCCGCAGTTCCGCGGTGTGGACCGCGGTGGTCTTGAACTTCTCGACCATCGAGTGCGTGACGTCGGCCATCTGCTCGGTCAGGCCCGACATCTTGGTCAGCGAGTCGATGGTCGTCTGCATGTCGTCGGCCTGCTTGCGCAGGTTGACCATCATGTCCTGCATGTACTTCTCGTTCAGCTTCTGGGTGGTGCCCTGCATGCTGATCAGGAACGGGATGGAGGTGTGCTCGATCGGCTTGCCCTCGGGGCGCGTGATCGTCTGGACGCGGGCGATGCCCTCGGTCCGGAAGACGGCCTTCGCGATCTTGTCGATGACGAGGAAGTCCGCCGAGTTGCGCAGGTCGTGGTCGCTCTCGACCATCAGCAGCTCGGGGTTCATCCGGGACTGCGAGAAGTGCCGGTCGGCGGCCGCGTAGCCCGCGTTGGCGGGCAGGTCTGCGGGCAGGTAGTTGCGGTCGTTGTAGTTGGTCTTGTACCCGGGCAGCGTCAGCAGACCGACGAGGGCGAGTGCCACCGTGCCGATCAGGATGGGTCCGGGCCAGCGCACCACGGCCGCGCCGACCTTGCGCCAGCCCCGGGTCCGCAGCGCCCGCTTGGGCTCGAGCAGCCCGAACCTGCTGGCGACGGTGACGATCGCCGATCCCAGCGAGAGGGCCGTCAACACGCAGACGACCATGCCGATGGCAAGCGGGACGCCCAGGGTCTGGAAGTACGGCAGCCGCGTGAAGGACAGGCAGAACGTGGCGCCGGCGATGGTGAGCCCGGAGCCGAGCACGACGTGCGCGGTCCCGCCGAACATCGTGTAGTAGGCCCGTTCCCGGTCCTCGCCGACGCTGCGCGCCTCCTGATACCGACCGATCAGGAAGATCGCGTAGTCGGTGGCGGCGGCGATGGCGAGCGTCACGAGCAGGTTGGTCGCGAACGTGGAGAGCCCGATGATCTCGTGGTAGCCGAGGAAGGCCACCACGCCGCGTGACGCCGACAGCGACAGCACCACCATGACGAGGACGATCAGGATGGTGGCGATCGACCGGTAGACCAGCAGCAGCATCACGATGATGACGCTGAAGGTCGCGATCTCGATCATCGTCATGCTGCGGTCGCTGGCGATGTGCTGGTCGGCGGCCAGGGCCGCGGGACCGGTGACGTAGGCCTTGACGCCGTCGGGCGCCTGGACGCTGTCGACGATGTCCTGCACCGCTTCGATCGACTCGTTGGCGAGCGTCTCACCCTGATTGCCGGCGGTCTTGACCTGCACGTAGGCGGCCTTGCCGTCGGAACTCTGCGAGCCCGTCGCGGTGAGCGGATCGCTCCAGAAGTCCTGAATGGACTGGACGTGCTCCGGGTCGGCCCGCAGCTTCTCGATCAGCTTGTCGTAGTAGTCGTGCGCCTCGTCGCCCAGCGGCTGCTCGCCCTCGAGGACGATCATCGCGGAGCTGTCGGAGTCACCCTCCTGGAACACCTGCCCGACGCGCTTCATCGCGATCATCGACGGGGCATCGGCGGGGCTCATGGACACCGCGCGCATCTGGCCGACGGTCTCGAGCTGCGGCGTCACCGCGGGAGTGTTCAGGATGGCGATGACGACGATCCAGCCGAGGATCACCGGGAGCGCGAAGGTGCGGATGATCCGCGGGACGAACGGTCGTGCGTACTGCGAGGTGGCCGGGAACGCGTCGGTGTCCGCGTCCGAGGTCGGGGAACTCATGCAGATTTCACCAGGCAGAACGTCTGGGCGGCGACGCCGGTGGACGTGCGTTCGTCCTTCACCTCGTCGTCCACGGTGACGCGGCACGTGATCGAGGTGCCGTCGCCCTGCGCGACGATGTTGGGTTGCGCGGCCGGCGCGGTGGTGCTCAGCGTCAGCGACCACGGCAGCATGGCGCCGTCGACCCGCTGCGGCTTGGCGTCGAGGTCGAGGTAGTTGATGTCGGCGTAGGCGCCGGGATCGCCGAAGATCTCGTACTTGACGATCTTGGGGTCGAACGGCTCCGGGTCGTCCGCGAACTGCACCGGCGTGACGGTGATGCCCTCGGCGCCGAAGAAGGTACGGATGCGCGACACCGTGAACCCCGCGATCAGCACCACCACGAGGATCAGGATCGGGATCCACGTCTTCTTCAGCACGCCGGTCACGGCGACACCCCATTCATCGTGTGTGCAGTCACTTTTCTCATCGCCGTCACAGGTTAGCTAATGTAACTGATAGATTAGCCTGGTTAAGTTATTCATGGCGACCCCCACTCTCGCCGCCATCGTGTGACGGGGACCACTGCCACCGAAGGGCTGGTCACGGGGTTGCGAGACAAGTCAATCACGTCGGTCGTCGGATAGGGTAAGTCCTCAAATGGGTACACACGGAAACCGCTGGATGCGTGCGGGCATCCTCGCGACGCTGGGAGCAGCGACCATCACCTTCGCGGCACCGGCGAACGCCGACGTCGACACCGACTTCACCAACCAGCTGCACACCTACGGGATCTACGGCGGCAAGGACTACAACGCCTGGATCGGCAAGATCGTGTGCAAGCGCATGCGCACCGGCCTCGACGCCAACGCCTACGAGGCGGCGACCTTCCTCAAGCTGAACCTGGACAAGGACAGCACCGAGGCGCAGGTCTACCAGTTCCTCGGTGGCGCCATCCAGTTCTACTGCCCCGATCAGCGACCGGTGCTCGAGCGGCTCGCCGGTCAGCCCGCCGCCACGGCCCCCGTCGACGAGGCCGATCCCGGCCCCGCGGGGCCGCCGCTGCCGTCGGAGCGCTGACTCACACCCTCGCGGGCATCCGGTCCCAGCCGCGCACGGCGGCGGTCGCGACCAGCGTCGCGTCGGTCAGGTCGACATCCCACTCGGGGAACCGCTGGAGGATCTCGTCGAGCGCGATCCGCCCCTCCAGCCGCGCGAGCGCCGACCCGAGGCAGTAGTGCGCGCCCACGCCGAACGCGAGGTGGGCCCGCGCCTCCCGGTGAATGTCGAAGACGTCGCCGTCGGGCGGGAACTGCCGGTGGTCGCGGTTGGCGGCACCGGTGAGCAGCAGCATCGCGCTTCCGGCCGGCACCGTCGCGCCGTGGTACCCGACGTCTCGGGTGACGTATCTGCCGACGTTCTGCGCGGGCGGTTCGAATCTGAGCAACTCCTCGATGGTCTGCGGTATCAGTGACCGGTCCGCCGCCACCTGGCTGCGCTGGTCGGGATGCTCGGCGAGCACCTTGCCCGCGAAGCCGATGAGTCGCGTGGACGTCTCGTTGCCCGCGGTGGCCACCACGTTGAGGTACATCAGGAGTTCGTCGCGGGTGAGCCTGCGGGTCACCCCGTGCTCGTCGGTGAACTCGACGGTCAACAGGTCGGTCATGATGTCGTCGGAGGGGTGCTTGGCGCGCCACTCGACGTAGTCGGCGAACATCTGGCCGACGTCGAGGCCGTCGGCGGCCAACTTCATCGGCGCACCGGACTCGGTCTTCATCTGCTCGTTGCCGTGGTCGCGGATCGACTCCTGATCGGACTCCGGGATGCCCAGCAGCAGGCCGATGGTCTTCATCGGCATCTGCGCGCCGAGGTCGGTCACGAAGTCGAACCGCCCCGAACCGATCAGCGGATCGAGGCTCTGCGCGCAGAACGCCCGGATGCGGGCCTCGAGTTCGGCGACCTTGCGGGGGGTGAACATCCGCGCCACCAGCTTGCGGTGGATGTCGTGCACGGGCGGATCCTCGAACACCAATGTGCCCGGCGGGATCTCGATGTCGGCCTTGATGAGTTCGAGGATCACCCCGCGTGCCGAACTGAACGTGCGATGGTCGACGAGTGCCTTCGCGACGTCCTCGAACCGGGTCAGCGCGTAGAAGTCGTACTGCTCGTCGTAGTAGAGCGGCGCCTCCTCCCGCAGTCGCCGCAGCATCGGGTAGGGATCGGCGTTGAGTTCCTGGTCGTACGGGTCGTAGTGCAGTTCCTCGGAGGACGTGACCGACATGGGGAGAGTTCTCGCTTCCGGTGGCTGACGCTGCACTGACAACTGTCAGTGCAGCGCTGACGAATGTCAATGGTGCGCTGACGAACGTCAGGCACACTTGACCGCGCGGTGCGCACGGGTGTGACAATGACCGGGTGACGCGATCGGTGCCCACGGGCGGCCTCCGGCCCAGGGCCGCCGAGGTGCAGCGCCGCCAGACGTACGAGCGCGTCTTCGCTGCGGCCATCGCCGAGTTCAAGCGGGCGGGCATGGCCGACGCCGACATCGGTGCGATCGTCACCGCGGCGGGCGTCGCGCGGGGCACCTTCTACTTCCACTTCCCGTCCAAGGAGCACGTGCTCCTCGAACTCGAACGCCGCGAGGAGAAGCGGATCGCCGCCGAGATGACGCGGTTCACCCGAACGTCCGAGGTGCTGCCGGACATGCTCGCCGAGGTGGTCCGGGTGGTGGTGGCGGCGGAACGCCGGCTGGGACCCCGGTTGTTCAAGGACGTTCTGGCCGTGCACTTCTCGCCGTCGAGACCGCCCGACGACGAGTGGAGCGACCACGAGATCATCGTCGTGCTCGTCGATCGGATCGAGGCCGCCCGCGATCGCGGCGAGGTGGACCCCTCGGTCGAGGCGAGCCTGTCCGCGATGTTCTTCCTCCTCGGCCTGTACGCACTGCTCACCACGACGCAACGCTCGAGCAGGGTGCGCGCGTTCATGCTCGACGCCTTCGTGGCCCAGTTCTGGCGCGGCATCGAGGCCCGGTGACCGCCGCACCCGACGTCGGCGTCTACGTCCCGCAGATCGGCCTCACCTACGACGACCTGCTGCACCGCGCGACGCGATGTGAGGAACTCGGCATCGGGTCGCTGTGGCTCTACGACCACATGTACGGACCGGGGGCGCCCGACGTCCCGTCGCTGGAGGCCTGGACGCTCGCCACGGCGCTGCTCGCGAAGACGAGCCGGCTGCGGGTAGGACACATGGTGCTGTGCAACCAGTTCCGGCATCCCGCGGTACTCGCCAAGATGGTCACGACACTCGATCAGATCTCCGGAGGTCGGCTCGCCATCGGCCTCGGCAGCGGGTCGATCGCCGACGAGCACGACCGGATGGGCCTGCCGTGGGGCACGTTGCGCGAACGGTCCGAACGACTCGGCGAGACGCTGGAGATCCTGACCCGCGCGTTCGCCGACGGGGTCGTCGACTTCGAGGGCCGGCATCACCGCGTGCGGGACCTGCCCATCGTGCCCGGCCCGGTGCAGACGCCGAGGCCGCCCATCGTCGTCGGCGGGGTGGGCGAGAAGTACACCCTGCCGCTGGTCGCGCGCTACGCCGACGTGTGGAACGTCCCCACCTACGCGCTCGACGACCTCGAACGTCGGGTCGACCTCCTCCGGTCGGCGTGTGCGGACGTCGGCCGCGACGCAGGTGAGATCGTGCTCTCGGTCGAGGCCGTCATGGCGCTCGCACCCGACGACGCCGCGCTCCCCGGAGTGCGCGCCCTCGCCGAGAAACGCTTCGGTGGACCGGGATTCGGTCTGCGGGACGGCGGCCTGGTGGGCACGCCGAACCTGGTCGTGGACCGCATCCGCGAACTGGCGGCGATGGGCTTCGGGCAGATCGTGCTGTTCACCCACGACCGGGCGTCGGACCGGACGCTGGACCTCCTGGCAGCCGAGGTGATCGGCGCGCTCTAGTCGTCGACCGTCACCGTCACGGGACCGACGTTCCAGATGTCGTCGCAGTACTCGGTGATCGCACGGTCGGAGGAGAACTTGCCGCTGCGTGCGGTGTTGAGGATCGACATCCGGGACCAGGCGTCGGGGTCCTGCCATGCCGCCGCCACCCTGTCCTGGCACTCCACGTAGGCGGCGTAGTCGGCCATGACCAGGAACGGATCGTCGCGGGTGAGGTTGTCCACCAGGGGTCGGAACACCTCGACGTCACCGTGGGAGAACTGCCCCGAGGAGATCAGTCCCAGCACGGCCTTCAGTTCCTCGTCGGCGTCCACGTAGTCCGCCGGACGGTAACCGTCGCGCTTGACCTGCTCCACCTCCGACTCGGTCAGGCCGAAGAGGAAGAAGTTCTCGGCGCCGGCCTCCTCGCGGATCTCGACGTTCGCGCCGTCGAGCGTGCCGATCGTCAAGGCGCCGTTGAGCATGAACTTCATGTTTCCGGTACCCGAGGCCTCCTTGCCCGCGGTCGAGATCTGCTCGCTCAGGTTGGCCGCCGGGTAGATGAGGTGTGCGCTCTGCACGTTGAAGTTCGGCACGAACACGATCTTCATGAGCCGGTTGACCTCGGGATCGCCGTTGACCGTCTCGCCGACCGCGTTGATCAGCTTGATGATCCGCTTGGCCATGAAGTAGCCGGGCGCGGCCTTGCCGCCGAACACGTACGCCCGGGGCGCGAGGTCGATGCCGGGGTTCTGCTTGATGCGCAGGTACTGGCGGATGATGTGCAGGACCGACAGGTGCTGACGCTTGTACTCGTGGATGCGCTTGACCTGGATGTCGAACATCCACGTCGGGTCCAACTCGACGCCCACCGTCGAATTCAGGTAATCGGACAGGCGGGACTTGTTGGCGCGCTTGACCGCTCGCCACTCGCTGCGGAAATCGGGGTCGTCGACGAACGCCTCCAGGCCACGCAGCCGGTCGAGGTGGGTCAGCCAACCGTCCCCGATCGTGCGGTCGAGCAGCGACCGCAGACCGGGGTTCGACAGCGCCAGGAAGCGACGCGGCGTGACGCCATTGGTCTTGTTGGAGAACCGCTCCGGCCACAGCTCGAAGAAGTCCTTGAGCACACTGGCCTTGAGCAGGTCGGAGTGCAGTGCCGCCACGCCGTTGATCGCATGGCTGCCGACCGTCGCGAGATGCGCCATCCGCACCGTCTGGCCGTTCTCCTCGCCGATCAGCGACATGCGTCGCACGCGCTCGACGTCACCCGGGAAGTGGGCCCGCACCTCGTCGAGGAAGCGGCGGTTGATCTCGTAGATGATCTCCAGGTGGCGCGGCAGTGACTCCCGGAACAGGTTCAGGGACCACTTCTCCAGTGCCTCCGGGAGCAGCGTGTGATTGGTGTAGCCGAACGTCGCGACCGTGATGCGCCACGCGTCGTCCCAGTCCAGACGGCGCTCGTCGACGAGGATGCGCATCAACTCGGCGACACCGATCGACGGATGGGTGTCGTTGAGCTGCAGGGCGAATCGGTCGGGCAGGTCGTGCAGGGAGGCGTCGGCCAGGTCGTCCATGATGTGGACGACGTGCTGCAGCGAGCACGACACGAAGAAGTACTGCTGCAGCAGGCGCAGCCGCTTGCCTGCCTCGGGTTCGTCGTTGGGGTAGAGCACCTTCGTGACCGTCTCGGAGGTGACCTCCTCCTCCACGGCCTTGTAGTAGTCGCCGGTGTTGAACGCGTCGAGCGCGAACGACTCGACGGCCCGCGCACTCCACAGCGTCAACACGTTGCAGGTGTGCACGCCGTAGCCCTGGATCGGGGTGTCGTACGCGACGCCTTTGATGACCTGCTTGGGCCACCATCGCACGCGGACCTGGCCGTGGTCGTCGACGTACTGCTCGGTGTGGCCGCCCCAGTTGACGAGGTAGTTGACGTCGGGTTTGGCGATCTCCCAGGGGTTTCCGTTCGCCAGCCAGTTGTCGGTGAGTTCCACCTGCCAGCCGTCGGAGAACTCCTGGCGGAAGATGCCGAACTCGTAGCGGATGCCGTAGCCGATCGCCGGCCGCTCGAGGGTGGCCAACGAGTCGAGGTAGCACGCGGCGAGCCTGCCGAGGCCGCCGTTGCCCAGCCCCGGCTCGGGCTCGCAGGCCAGCACCTCCTCGAGTTCCTGACCGAGCGACGAGAGCGCGGTGGCCGCCGCGGCCTCGATGCCGAGGTTCAGCAGGTTGTTGCCCAGCTGCGGGCCCATCAGGAACTCCGCCGACAGGTAGCAGGTCACCTTCTTGCCGAGGTCCAGCGACGTCTGGGTGGACGCCACCCGGTTGTCCTGCATGCGGTCGCGAACCGCGAGCGCGAGCGCGCGGTAGTAGTGCTCGGGCTTCAGGGCCGCCGCGGGCCGGCCGATCGAGTACCGCAGGTGGTCGGTGATCGCCTCCCGCAGGTCGTCGGCGTCCAACCCGGATCGCAGGTGCGAGGCTTCGGAGGCAGCTGTGTTCACTACGTCGGCGGTCACCGCGCGATTGTGGCAGTGATCCGTGCACTCGGCAGGCCGAACAGGCGACGGCGAGGTGAACTCGAAGGTCAGCCCGCGCCCTTGCCGTTGTCCACGCGGTACACCGCGCCGTGCACGGCCGCCGCGTCGTCGCTGGCGAGGAAGGCGATGGTCTTGGCGACGTCGATCGTCGCCATGAAGCCGCGCGGCGAGGCGATCCGCATGATGAGGTCCCAGTCGGCGTCCTCGGGAGCGGCGAACTCGGTGGTCTGGGCCGTCGGCATGCCGCCCGGACACACGGCGTTGACCCGCAGCTGGGTCTTGGTGAACTCCACGGCCAGCGCGCGCGTCAACCCCACCAGGCCGTGCTTGGCCGAGCAGTACCCGGCCGAGTACACCTCGCCCTCGACGCCGGCGATGGAGCTGACGTTGACGATGTTGCCGGCGGTCTCCAGGAGGTGGGGCAGTGCGGCACGGCACAGGAAGAACGGGCCGTTGAGGTTCACCGCGAGGTCGCGCTCCCAGTCCTCGTCGGTCGTCGACGGGGTGTGTCGCATCTGATGGAAGCCCGCGACGTTCACCAGGACGTCGAGCCGGCCGAACGCGTCGACGCAGTCGCGAACGGCCCGCCTGCACGCGGCGGAGGAGGTCACGTCGACGGAGGCGAACCGGCCCTGCGGGATGTCGGCGAACACGTCGGCCATCCGGTCGGCGTCGCGGGCGATGCCGAAGACCGACGCGCCGCGCTCGGCGAACAGCGCCGCGGTCGCGGCACCCAGTCCGGCCGAGGCGCCGGTGATCAGGGCGACCTTGCCCTCGAGTGCAGTCATGACCGAACCATCTCACGAAATGAAACCGCAGACGCTGCCCGACATCGCTGCGATACTGCAACGCATGTCGATCACCCGTGCCCTGGCCGTGGCCGCCACCGCCGTCTGCGCCACGGCGACCGCGACACTCGGGTTCGCGGGACCTGCCCAGGCCGACCAGGTGATGCAGGGCGTCTACGGCTACACCCAGGGCGACGTCACCGCGGAGTGGACCATCTACCCGAGTTGCGTCCCCACCGTCGGCGACCTGCGCGCCAACCTCGAACTGCCGGTGGCCTGCCGCCTGCACGTGGCGCCCAGCAACACCTACGTCGCGGGCGGCGACGCCCGGTTGACGAACAACGTCTGGCAGTTCTCGACGACCAAGAAGAACGGCATGACCTGCCCGGACGGCGTCACCAAGGCGCCCATCATGGAGACCTACGAGTTCGACGACATCACGATGACCGGCACGCGATCGGTGTCCTATGCCGACGCCTGCAACGGTGAGGTCCTCGGCAACCTCGTCACCTATCCCTTCACGCTCGCCTACAAGGGCCCGCTGTCCATCCCGGTCGACCGGTACCCGCTCTACTGCGAGCCCGGCGGCCTCAAGAGGTGCTTCTGAGCGCCGAACCGATCGTCTGTCAGCACTGCGGTGGACCGACCGAGTTCCGCCGCTGGGGTGACCCCGTGGAGTTCAGCGGCGACGACGTGCTCGTGACATACCGCGCGACGTGCACGGCGAGGTGCCCGGGCTTCCAGCAGACCGCCGAGGCGACCGTCGAACCCGACGGCGAGTACTCCGTCTGGGAGTCCCGGTACTGAGGCGCATCCGGTTTAAGGTCGGCCGGTGACGTCTTCGGTCGCCGAACCCACCCGGCTCTCGCGCTACCAGAGCAGAACCGAGTGGTGGCTCGCCGTCATGGCATTGGCGTTCATGGCGCTGTACTCCGTCGACGTCCTCGCCAGACCGGGCGGCAGCGCCGGCGCCTGGCTCGACCGGTCGATGATCGTCATCTGGGCCTGCTTCGGGGCGGACTTCCTCGTCCGACTGTCCCTCGCATCGCCACGGGGGAGGTGGCTGCTGTGGCACCTGCCCGAGGTGGTGATCCTCGTCCTGCCCGTGCTGCGCCCCCTGCGACTGCTGAGCCTGACGATCGTCATCGGCTACCTGCAGCGCGCGATCGGTCACACCATCCGCGGCCGGGTCACCGTGTTCACCTCGTGCGGGGCGGTGCTGCTCATCTACGCCGCGGCGCTGGCGATGCTGGACGCAGAACGGGA
This sequence comes from Mycolicibacterium sediminis, assembly GCF_010731735.1. GTDB lineage: Bacteria > Actinomycetota > Actinomycetes > Mycobacteriales > Mycobacteriaceae > Mycobacterium > Mycobacterium sediminis. The sequence goes on along the minus strand of NZ_AP022588.1, from coordinate 4,910,104 downwards.
CCACAACGATCACATCAACAACTTCGGCGACGCGCTGTGGTGGTCGTTCACCACGGTGACGACCGTCGGATACGGGGACACCGTGCCCGTCACGGTGGCCGGCCGTCTCATCGCAGTAGCCCTCATGGTGGCCGGTGTCAGCCTGCTGGCGGTCGTCACCGCGACGCTGGCGTCGTGGATCGTCGAACGCGTCGCCGAGGAGGACACCGCCAGCCAGGCCGTGACTGCGGCGCACATCGCCGAACTGCGCGACGAGATCCGGCGTCTCACCGACGCCGTTTCGCGTTCGGCGCCGACCGCCCCCTCCTATGGTGAACCCGATGATCGACGGCCGACGAAGGGTGACTGACGAGCGATGACCAAGCGAGTCGTGGTGTGGGGAACGGGTTTCGTGGGCAAGATGGTGATCGCCGAGATCGTGCGACACCCCGTCTTCGAACTCGTCGGGGTGGGCGTCAGCAATCCGGAGAAGGTCGGCAGGGACGTCGGCGAGATCTGTGGTCTCGACCCGGTGGGCCTCGCGGCCACCGACGACGTCGACGCCCTGATCGCGCTCAAGCCCGACGCGCTCGTCCACTACGGCCCCACGGCCGCGCAGGCCGACGACAACATCTCGCTCATCACGCGGTTCCTGCGCGCGGGCATCGACGTGTGCTCGACATCGATGACCCCGTGGGTGTGGCCCGCGATGTCGCTGAACCCACCGAACTGGATCGAACCGGTCACGCAGGCCTGTGAGGCCGGCCAGTCGTCGTGCTTCACCACCGGCATCGACCCCGGGTTCGCCAACGACCTGTTCCCGATGACGCTGATGGGGCTGTGCGGCGAGGTGCGCAGCGTGCGCGCGTCGGAGTTGCTCGACTACACCAACTACGAGGGCGACTACGAATTCGAGATGGGGATCGGCAAGCCCCCCGAGCACCGACCACTGCTGGAGAACCCCGACATCCTGGTCTTCGCCTGGGGCGCGACGGTCCCCATGATCGCGCACGCCGCCGGCATCGAACTCGACGAGATCACCACCACCTGGGACAAGTGGGTGACCCCGGTCGAGATCACGACCGCCAAGGGCGTGATCCCACCGGGCAACGTCGCCGCCGTGCGCTTCACCATCAACGGGGTGTTCCAGGGCGAGCCGAGGATCGTGCTCGAGCACGTGAACCGGGTCGGCGTGGGGTCCGCCCCGGACTGGCCGACGGGCAACGACGACGACGTCTACCGGGTGGACGTCGAGGGCAGCCCGAGCATCTCCCAGGAGACGAAGTTCCGGTTCACCGACGGCTCCGGGCGTGACGCCGCAGCCGCCGGTTGCCTCGCCACCGGGCTGCGCGCACTGAACGCCGTCCCCGCCGTCAACGACCTGCCCCCGGGCTGGGTGACGGCACTGGATCTGCCCCTCATCGCGGGAGCGGGCACAATTCGTTGACGTGACGGACGGACGAGGGCTATCGGTAGGCGCCGGCTTCCTGACGGCCGTGTCCGTCGGTCGCGCGGCCGTCCGCCGGACCGCCGTCCTGACGTCCTACGGACACCGGCCGTCCGAGGTCGGCGTGCCGTCGGAGAATCCGAGGCTCGTCGAACGCGGACTGGTGCTCACCGACTTCGTGGACAGGGTCGGCGACCCGGTCGCCCTCGTGGCGTCCGACGGGTCCTCCCACCGCGCCGAGGTCGTGCTGGCGGACGCCCTGCGCGCGATGCTGCTCGCGCTGGGACCGTCCGGCGCGCCCGTCGGCATCGCCTACCCGGCGCACTGGCGGCCGACTGCGGTCGAGGCGCTGCGAGGGGCGGTGTCCGCGGTGCCCGAGTTCCGCGCGCCGGTGCAGCTGATCCCGGACGCGAGGGCAGCGCTGGTCGCCGTCCGGCAGGACCCCGGCGTCCCGACCCGCGGCGTCATCGCGCTGTGCGACCTCGGCGGCACCGGCACCGGCATCACGCTGGTCGACGCGGCGGCCGACTTCACCCCGATCGCCCCGACCACGCGCCATCTAGACCTCTCGGGCGACCTCGTCGATCAGGCCCTGCTGCGCCACGTGATCGCGGAGCTGTCCTCGGCCCCCGACCTGACCGGCACGTCGGCCATCGGCTCGCTGGCACGCCTGCGCGCCGAATGCCGCTCGGCCCGGGAGCGTCTGTCGGCGAACGCCGTGACCTCGCTTCCCGGTCCCGGTGGCGAGATCCGTCTCACGCGCCCCGAACTCGACGAGACCATGCGGGGACCCCTCGCCGGCTTCGCCGCCGAGCTGGGTGACGTGTTGGCGCGCAACGGCGTTCGTGGCGCCGACCTCGCCGCGGTCGTGACCGTCGGCGGTCTGGCCCGCACCCCGCTGGTCACGACGACTCTCTCCGAGCACTTCCGGGTCCCCATCGTCGTGGCTCGCCACCCGGAGTTGTCGGCCGCCATCGGGGCGGGCACGAGCGCCGCGAGGGCGACGGTCGTCGACGGTCCCACGTCGGTGGCACCCGCCGCAGCCGTGGTGGCGGCGGCGTCCGCACCGACCGGCCTGGCACCTGCGGCGGCGGCCGCTCCCACGGTCGGCGGCTCGGCACCGGCACTCGCCTGGTCGGAGGCCGACGACGACATCCCGGACGTGATACCCGGGCCCGACTACGACCCCGAGGCCGAGGCCGGCGACGCGCGGCCCCAGGTGGCGTTCGCCGAACCCGAGCCCGTCGAGCGCCGGCCGGTGCCCTGGCACCGCAGCCCCGTCGTCGCGATGGCGGCAGGGCTCGCCGTGGTCCTGGCGGTCATCGCCGTGGCGCTCGTCGTCGTCCTCGGTGACGACGACGAGTCGACCGCCCCCACCGAGACCACCGTTCCCGCCACGTCGTCCGCCCCGGGAAACGAGCCCTCTCAACCGGCACCCGCGCCCGAACCCGCGCCGGGAACGGTCGAGGCCCCCGCGCCGGCACCGCCGGCGATCGTGACCGAGCAGGCACCGCCGCCCCCGGTGCCGACCCAGGCCCCGCCGCCGTCCACCGAGGCGCCCCCGCCGCCGCCCGCGACCACCGAGGCGCCCCCGCCACCGGCGACGACCACCGACGCACCCCCGCCGTCGTCCAGCACCCGGCCGCCGGTCATCCCGACCCTGCCCTACCAGACCATTCCCGGCCTGCCGTTCGTTCCGTCACCGTTCCAGCCGCAGCAGCCCTAGTCTCGGAGCCATGACCGCCGCACCGCAGACCGACGGGTTGCTCTTCAACCCCAACACCTACGACCCCAGCGAGTTCGACGCCGAGACCCGCCGCCTGCTGCGGGCCACGATCGACTTCTTCGAGGGCCAGGGCAAGAAGCGCATCCTCGACGACGACCTCAAGGCGCAGTGGCCGGCCGACTTCGTCGAGTTCGTCAAGCGGGAGAAGCTGTTCGCGACCTTCCTGACCCCGTCGGAGTTCGCCGACGGCAACCCCGACAAGCGGTGGGACGGCGCCCGCAACGCCGCACTCGCGGAGATCCTCGGCTTCTACGGCCTGACCTACTGGTACACCGAGCAGGTCACGATCCTCGGGCTCGGACCGGTGTGGCAGAGCGAGAACAAGGACGCCAAACTGCGCGCCGCCGACGACCTCGAAGCCGGTGAGGTGATGGCGTTCGGACTGAGCGAGCGCGAGCACGGCGCCGACGTCTACAGCACCGACATGATCCTCACGCCCGCCAGTGAGGAGGATCGGGCCGACGGCATCCTGTACCGGGCGTCGGGGGAGAAGTACTACATCGGCAACGGCAACGTGGCGAGCCTGGTGTCGGTGTTCGGCAGGCGCGGCGACGTGGAGGGCCAGGACGGGTACGTCTTCTTCGCCGCCGACAGCCGCCACGAGGGCTACCACCTGATCGACAACGTCGTGCACATGCAGATCTACGTCAGCACGTTCCGGCTGGAGAACTACCCCGTGCGCGCGGAGGACATCCTGCACACCGGCGTCGAGGCGTTCAGCGCCGCGCTGAACACGGTCAACGTCGGCAAGTTCAACCTGTGCTCGTCGTCGATCGGCATGACCGAACACGCCTTCTACGAGGCCATCACGCACGCGCAGAACCGGATTCTGTACGGCAACCCGGTCACCGACTTCGGCCACGTCCGGGTGAACTTCGTCGACGCCTACGCCCGCATGGTGGCGATGAAGGCGTTCAGCAGGCGTGCGGTCGACTACTTCCGCAGCGCCAGCCTGCAGGACCGGCGGTACCTCCTGTTCAACCCCATGACCAAGGCCAAGGTCACCATGGAGGGCGAGACGGTGATGCGGTCACTGCACGACGTGATCGCCGCGAAGGGCTACGAGAAGAACACCATGTTCCGCGAGGTGGCCCAGCTCATCGGCTGCCTGCCGCGCCTGGAGGGCACCGTCCACGTCAACGTCGGTCTGGTGCTGAAGTTCATGCCGAACTACATGCTCAATCCCCGTGAGTACCCGGCGATCCCGACCCGCAACGAGGCCGCCGACGACACGTTCTTCTGGCAGCAGGGCCCCACCCGCGGTGCCGGTCAGGTTCAGTTCGCCGACTGGACACCGGCATACGAGGCGCACGCCCACGTCCCGAACGTCGCCGTCTTCTACGACCAGGCCACCGCCTTCCGCGAGTTGCTCGTCACCGCGGCACCCGATGCGGCACAGGTCAAGGACCTCGACTTCATGCTCGACGTCGGGCATCTGTTCTCCCTCATCGTGTACGGGCAGCTGATCCTGGAGCAGGCGGAGCTGACTGGCCTCGACGACGACATCGTCGATGCGATCTTCGACTTCCAGGTCCGCGACTTCAGCGCGTATGCCGTTGCGCTGCAGGGCAAGCCGACCTCGACGCCCGCGCAGCAGGAGTGGGCACTGGGCGCCATCCGCAAGCCCGTACCGGATCCGGAACGGTTCGATCGGGTGTGGCAGCGGGTGCGCGCGTACGACGGCGCCTACGAGATGCGGCCCTGACGGGTTCTCAGTCGCGCGGCTGCTTCTTCTCGATCACGACCAGCGCCAACGGGATCCGAACCCCGGCAGGCGCGGCCGCCAGCCGTGCCGCGACACCCGCCTCCAGGGCGTGCGAGAACGCGTCGGCGGGGCGGTTGGGCGTCAGTTGACCGGCGAGGGTCGGGGAGAGGGCGGCGCGGACGAACGCCGCCCACTGGGCGCCGAAGGCGTCGGCCTTGCCGTCGCTGCGGTACTGCTTGAAGAACCGGTCCTCGCCGTCGAAGAGGTCCATGCCGGTGATGGACAACTTCTCGAAGGTTCCCGACGGCGCAAAGGGCGATTCGAAGTCCTTGGCCGTGCGGCCCACGATCGGGATCGACATCCCCGCGTACTCGTCGGCGGTGATCACGTCGCGCGCGACGAGTTCCTCGAGCGTCTCGGAGATGGCCGCGACCAACGGCCCGAACCCGAGTTGGCCGTCCTCGTCGACACCCATCGTCATGACCACCATCCGGCCGCCCGGACACAGCTCGCGGCCCCGGAACGCGACGAACTCGTGCCAGTCGAAGGCCGCCTGCCTGGCGTACGCCGCACGCACCGCCGGATCGCGGGTGTACGCCGCGAGCAGGTGGTCGCTCACCGGCATCGGCACCCGGGCCAGCCAGTGCAGCGCCCACGCCGACCACGCGAGGTTCACGCTGTTCGACGGCAGGATCTGCTTGTAGTACGACCGGCCGACCGCCGAGGCGAACGACGCGTCGTCGCGCTTCAGATAGCTGTCCGGGTCGTGACTCAACGTGCGGAACAGCGCGGTGAAGTCGTTGTCCGGCGCGTCGGTGTGCGTCACCAGGATGGAGTGCTCGGGCTGAGTGCGCTTGCGCAGCACCGAGATCGCCGAGCACAGGGGTAGCACCGAGTTGTAACCGGTGCCCGCGCCGTAGTCGGCGATGACGATCGGCCGCGGAACGCGGGGGATGGGTACCGCGGCCGCGGCTTCGTCGAACAGCGCCATCGCCCGGCGCAACCCCGCGGCCTGGAGGCGGGAGGCGGCGCTGTACCAGCTGCTGTCCGGCGGCTCCGGTCGCACCACCACGCTCGACTCTGGCATGGGGAGACGGTAGCCCCTCGATCTTGATCGTGACAGGTGAAACGGGCCGTGACAGACTGCCCCTCGTGAGCCGACGGACCGGGCCCCGAGTCATGACGCGCGCCGCCGTGTTCGTCATGGCGGTGTCGTTGATCGGCTTCGTGCCCGTGCTCGCCCTCAACGCCTTCGTCTTCGACGACTTCGACGCCTACGGCGAGGTGCCGGTGCCCGGCGCGAGCAGCCTCGAACTGCCGCAGGGCGAGGTCGACGTCAGCTTCCACACGCTGGTGATCGGCGGAGGCAACGGCGGGCTACCGATCCCGCAGATGTCCATCGGCATCGTCCCGCCCGACGGCGTCCCCGACCCGGTGCTCACCGAGGACGTCGGCACCACCACGTCGGTGAACAACGATTCGCGCATCAGGGTGTGGGTCGCCCAGATACCCGTCGCCGGGACCTACGAGGTGACGGCCGACGGCAACGTCGGCCCCTATCTCAATCCGACGCTCGCGTTCGGACACGGCACTCGGTACGGGTACCTGCCGTTCCTGCTCGGCGCGGTGTTCGGGCTGGCACTGCTGGCCCTCGTGACGGCGCGGGTGTGGGCTGCGCGCACCCGCCCGGCCGTCGTACCGCGCGGCTACGCCGCACCGGCGGCGACGTACGTGCCCACCGACCAGGGCGTCCGCCTGGAGCAACTCAGCACCCTTGCGCGCCTTCACGATTCGGGCGCGCTGACCGACGCCGAGTTCGCAGCGGAGAAGAAACGGGTGCTCGACGGTCTGTGAGCCGTCAGCTCCCGCGCGCCACCCACTCGTCGTAGTGGACGAGTTCGTCGCCGATGGTCGTGGTGTCGCCGTGGCCGGTGTAGACGACCGTCTCGCCGGGCAGCATGCCTAGCCGGCCCGAGATGGACTCCAGGATGGTGGGGAAGTCGGAGAACGATCGGCCGGTCGCACCCGGGCCGCCGCTGAAGAGCGTGTCGCCGCTGATGACGGCGTTCAGCTCCGGTGCGAACCAGCACACCGAGCCCGGCGAGTGTCCGGGGGTGTGCAGGGCGCGCAGTTCCACGTTGCCCGCCCGCAGCACCAGGCCGTCCTCGACGGGCTGGAAGTCGCTGTCGGGGTGGGTCATCCGCCACAGCACGTCGTCGGCGGGGTGCAGGAACACCGGCGCGTCGAGCGCCTTCCCGAGATCGGGTGCGACGGTCACGTGGTCGTTGTGGCCGTGGGTGCAGACCACGGCGACCACGTTGCGGCCGCCGACGGCGTCGATGATCGGCTGCGCGGTGTGCGCGGCGTCGAACACCACGACGTCGGAGTCGTCCCCGACGATCCAGATGTTGTTGTCGACGTCCCAGCTGCCACCGTCGAGTTCGAACGTCCCGCTGGTGACGACGCGATTCACGTTGGCGCTCACAGAATCACCACCGAACGCAGGACCTCGCCGGCGTGCATCTTGTCGAAGGCGGCCTCGATGCCGTCCAGGCGGATGCGCTCGGTCACGAACTTCTCCAGCGGTAGTCGGCCCTGGCGGTACAGGCTGATCAGGGTGGGGAAGTCGCGCTCGGGCAGGCAGTCGCCGTACCAGGAACTCTTCAGCGAGCCACCGCGGGAGAAGAAGTCGACCAGCGGCATCTCCAGCGTCATGTCCGGCGTCGGCACCCCCACCAGGACCACGGTGCCGGCGAGGTCGCGGGCGTAGAACGCCTGCTTCCACGTCTCGGGCCGACCCACGGCGTCGATCACGACGTCGGCGCCGAACCCGTCCGTGAGGTCCTGGATGGTCTCGACGACGTCGAACTCCTTGGCGTTGATGGTGTGCGTGGCGCCGAAGTCGCGCGCCCACGAGAGCTTCTTGTCGTCGGTGTCGACGGCGATGATCTTCTTCGCGCCGACCAGAGCGGCTCCCGCGATCGCCGCGTCACCCACACCGCCGCAACCGATCACGGCCACGGTGTCGTCGCGGGTGACGGCGCCGGTGTTGATGGCCGCGCCGAGACCTGCCATGACGCCGCAGCCGATCAGTCCGGCGACGGCCGGGTCGGCCTCGGGATCGACCTTGGTGCACTGGCCCTCGTGCACTAGGGTCTTGTCGGCGAACGCGCCGATGCCCAGGGCGGGGGTGAGTTCGGTGCCGTCGGTCAGCGTCATCTTCTGCGCGGCGTTGTGGGTGTCGAAGCACAGGTGCGGGCGACCGCGCTTGCAGGCACGGCACCGGCCGCACACCGCACGCCAGTTGAGGACCACGAAGTCGCCGGGCACGACGTTGGTGACGCCCTCGCCCACGGACTCGACGGTGCCTGCCGCCTCGTGGCCGAGCAGGAACGGGTACTCGTCGTTGATGCCGCCCTCGCGGTAGGTCAGATCGGTGTGGCACACCCCGCAGGCGATGACGTCGACGACCACTTCGCCCGGACCCGGATCGGGGATCACGATGTCCACCAACTCGATGGGCTGCTTCTTGCTCCGGGAGATCACGCCCCGCACTGTCTGACTCATGCCACCAACCTAATGGGTGGGCCCCGGCCGGGTGACGGTTCACCCGCGGCTCCCGGACCACTCGTGCGGGCGGCCGATCGACGCGTTTCGCCGAACTGGTGAGATGGCAGCGTGACCACACTCGACGCCCTGTCCGACTGGCCGGTGACCAACGCCTCGGCGGCCGTGGTCGGCCCGGCCGGCGTGCTGGCCACCCATGGCGACGCCGACGCGCGGTACGCGCTGGCTTCGGTGACCAAGCCCCTCGTCGCGCGGGCGGTGCATGTCGCGATCGAGGAGGGGGCGGTCGATCTCGACACTCCTGCGGGTCCGGAGGGATCGACCGTGCGGCACCTCCTCGCGCACACGTCGGGGCTGTCGATGCGCTCGGCCGAGGTGATCGCCGCGCCGGGGACGCGGCGCGTCTACTCGAACGAGGGCTTCGCCGTACTGGCCCGCACCCTCGAGGCGGAGTCGGGCTTCGACGTCGCAGACTATCTGCGCGAGGCAGTGCTCGAACCCCTCGGGATGCGGTCGAGCGCGCTCGACGGCGGTGCGGACGCGGCGGGCTACGGCGCGTCGGCGACGGTGTCGGACCTCGCGCGCTTCGCGGGCGAGCTGCTACGGCCCGCGCTGGTCTCGGCGGAGCTGCACGCCGAGGCGACCGCCGTCGCCTTCCCCGGCCTGGCGGGGGTGCTGCCGGGATTCGGCACGCAGCGTCCCAACGACTGGGGGCTGGGCTTCGAGATCCGCGACGGCAAGTCGCCGCACTGGACCGGCGCGGACAACTCGGCGCGGACCTACGGGCACTTCGGGCAGTCCGGCACGTTCCTCTGGGTGGACCCGACCGTCGACCTCGCGCTGGTGGTGCTCACCGATCGAGACTTCGGGGAGTGGACGCACGACCTCTGGCCTGCAGTTTCTGATGGAGTCCTGAGAGAATTCGGGGCACACTAGCGCAACACACGTCCCACAGGGCACAATAGACACGCGCGAAACATCTGCATCTATTCGGTAACGCCAGGCCGTTGGGGAAGACGTCCCAGGTAGCCCGAAGGAGCAGAGTATGCGTGCGTCGAACCAATTCGCCGACGCGACGACAGGCGTGGTGTATGTCCACGCCTCTCCCGCGGCGGTATGTCCCCACGTCGAGTGGGCTCTGTCGTCGACCCTTTCGGCGCGAGCCAACCTGAAGTGGACCCCGCAGCCTGCCGTGCCGGGGCAGCTGCGGGCCATCACCAACTGGCGAGGACCGGTCGGTACCGGCGCCCAGTTGGCCAACGCGCTGCGGTCGTGGTCCGTGCTGCGCTTCGAGGTCACCGAAGACCCGAGCGAGGGCGTGGACGGCCATCGGTGGTGCCACACGCCTCAGCTCGGGTTGTGGAACGGTGCGATGGGCGCCAACGGCGACGTCATGGTCGGCGAGATGCGGCTGCGCGCGCTGCTCGCCTCCGGCGCCGACACGCTGGCCGCCGAACTCGACACGGTGCTCGGCACCGCTTGGGACGAGGCACTGGAGCCCTGCCGCGGAGGCGGCGACACCGGTGAACTCACCTGGCTGAACCGCGGAGTCGGATAGCTCTTCTTTTTTCCGCCGAGCAGACGCAAACGTGCACAACTGGTCGGCGTGTCGAGCACATTTGGGTCTGCTCGCCGGGAAACGCGACCTTCAGTGCGGCCGTAGGACCGTCAGCGCGTCCGAGACCGCCGACACCTCCACGGGCAGCGGGCACGCGAACTCACCGTCGGCGTAGGCGTTGATGCCGGGGCAGTCGACCGTGATCACCGTGGCCCGCGCCGTGCGCACCTCGTCGAGGTCGATGTGCGTGCCCTTGAAGACGGTGGGGAAGAGGCGGATCAGCTTGGTACGCGACGCCGACTGGACCATCGTCACGTCGAGCAGGCCGTCGGCGTGGTCCGCGTCGGGACAGATCAGCATCCCGCCGCCGTAGCTCCTGGTGTTCCCGAAGGCGGCCAGCGTGAGGTCGGTGACCACTTCGTCGCCGCCGTCGAAGGTCAGCCGGAACGGCAGCAGACGCAACTTCGAGATCTCGGCGACCATCGCGAGGTTGTAGCGCATCCGGCCGTGCGGCCACGTCATCCGGTTGGTGCGGTCGGTGACCAGCGAGTCGAACCCCGCCGCCATGACCGTGCCGAACCACCGGTCCGTGCCATCGGCCCCCCGGATGCGACCGAGGTCCACCCGCTCGGAGCGACCATCGACGACGACGTCGGCGGCGGCCGCCGGATCGCCCGTCGGCAGCCCGAACTCTCGGGCGTGGTCGTTGCCGGTGCCGGCCGGGACGATGCCCAGCGGGACGTCCCCGCGGGCGAGCGCCTGCAGTGCCACCGAGATGATGCCGTCGCCGCCGACGACCACCACGGCGTCGGTGCCGCTCGCGAGTTCGTCGTCGAGCAGCCGTCGGGCGTGCAGCGCGTCGCTGCCCACGATCTCGCGCACGTCGACGCCCCGCTGCTGGAACCGCGCGACGGCGCGCTCGGCGGCGTGCGGCGCGTGGCCGTGCCCCGACGCGGGGTTGGTCAGGACGGTGACCCGGTTCACGGGATCAGCTTGCCAGGGTTCATGATTCCGGCCGGGTCGAGCACCGACTTCACCGCGCGCAGCACCTCGACGCCGAGGTCGCCGATCTCGTCGCGCATCCACGGGCGGTGATCGGCGCCGACGGCATGGTGGTGGGTGATGGTGGCGCCGCAGCGGACCATCGCCTCGGACGCCGCCGCCTTCGCCGCGCGCCACTGCTCGATGGGGTTGCCGCGCTGACCGGCGACCACGGTGAAGTACAGGGACGCACCGGTCGGGTAGACGTGCGAGATGTGGCACAGCACCAGTGCGGGGGTCCCGGATTCGCCCAGCGACGTCGTCAGCGCCTCGGTGACCGCCGCCTTGAGCGTCGACAGGTTGGACCACGTCGTCGCGGTCTCGAGCGTCTCGCACAGCGCGCCCGCGGACAGCAGCGAGTCACGCAGATAGGGAGCGCCGAACCGGCCGTGCTCCCAGGCCCGCGCCGGCGCCTCCCCGAGCGAGGTACCGCCCTGGGCCTTCAGCAGCGCCCTGGTCTCGGCGTGCCTGCTGTCGGCGTGCGCGGCGGTGCCCTCGAAGACGGTGATGGCCAGGCAACCACCGGTGACGGTCTGCTCGCCGATCGCCTCCGTGGTCGCGAGGTTGACGCCGGTCTCGGCCTCGTCGGAGAGCCGGATGACGGTCGGGCCCGCGCCGTTCTGCACCACGGCCCGCAAAGCCGTAGCGCCGGTGGTGAAGTCGGGGAACGACCAGGCTTCGTAACGCGTCGCCTCAGGTACGGGATGGACGCGCACCCGTACGGCGGTGATGACGCCGAAGGCGCCCTCGGACCCGACGATCAGCTGACGCAGATCCGGTCCGGCCGCCGACGCGGGTGCCCGCCCGAGGTCGAGCACGCCGGCCGGGGTGACGACGCGGACACCGCGGACCATGTCGTCGAACCGGCCGTACCCGGCCGAATCCTGCCCGGACGAACGGGTGGCCGCGAAGCCGCCGATGGTCGCGAACTGGAAGCTCTGCGGGAAGTGCCCGAGGGAGAAGCCGCGTTCGCCCAGTAGCCGTTCGGCGTCCGGCCCGGTGACGCCCGCGCCGAGCACGGCCTCGCCGGACGTTCCGTCGAGGGAGTGCAGGCGGTCGAGGCGGCGCAGGTCGAGTGAGACGACGGCCTTGAGGTCGCCGCGCGCCGGGTCCACCCCGCCGACGACGCTGGTGCCGCCGCCGAACGGCACGACCGCGATGCTGCGTTGGGCGCAATATGCGAGGACGGCCGCGACCTCGTCCTCGTCGGCGGGCAGCAGCACGGCATCCGGTGCGTCCTGGACGCCGGTGTCCCTGCGGCGCAACAGGTCCAGCGTCGACTTGCCGCCGGCGCGCAGCAGCCTGTCGCGATCGTCGGAGACGCAGTGCGCGTCGCCGACGAGGTCTCGCAGCCCCGCCGCGTCGGTCGCCGACAGGGCCGAGGGGCGGAGTCGGACCTCGTCGATGCTCGGCTCGGGGCGCGGCGTGGTGTCGACCCCGAGCGCCTGGTTCAGCAGCGTGCGGATGCCGTCGGAGAGGGGCTTCGCGGCAGCGGGGTCGCCCCACGCGTTCCATGCCATCGGAGGGCGGAGGTGGTCGTCGACGTCGGTCATGAGTTACAGTATTACAGATGATGTCAATCAGTAACGCAGCACCGGCGCAGACGGTCGGGGACCGCATCCTCGACGCAGCGGCGGACTGCGTCCTGGCCTATGGCGTCGACCGCGTGACCCTCGCCGAGATCGCCCGTCGCGCAAGGGTCAGCAGGCCGACGGTCTACCGGCACTTCCCCGACGTCCGCACGATCCTGGCGGCCCTGCTGACGCTGCGGATCACCCGCGCGCTCGACGAGGTGCCCAGCCGGGGCGTCGGCCGCAGCCATCTCGTCGACCGAGTGGTGGGCATCGCCCAGCTGCTGCGGCACGAGCCGGTGATCATGGCGGTTCTGCACCAGGACTCCGACCTCGCGATGATCTACCTGTCCGAGCGGCTCGGCACCAGCCAGCAGATCCTGCTCGACACCGTCGCCGACGAGATCGCCGCCGCGCAGTCCGACGGCAGCGTCCGCACCGGCGACGTCCGCCGGCTGGGCGCGATGTGCCTGCTCATCACGCAGTCCACGATCCTGTCCGCCGACCTCGTCGCGCCGATCCTCGACGCGGACGCACTGGCCGTCGAACTGGCCCACGCACTGAACGGATACCTGAAGCCATGACGAACTCGACCGCACTGTCCGCCGCCCGCCGCGCCGCCGACCTCGCCGCGCTCGGCGACGGTGCCGCCGTAGACGTCGTCGTCATCGGTGGCGGCATCACGGGCGCCGGCATCGCGCTGGACGCCGCCACCCGTGGGCTGTCGGTCGTCCTCGTCGAGAAGCACGACCTGGCGTTCGGCACCAGCCGGTGGAGTTCGAAGCTGGTGCACGGCGGCCTGCGCTACCTCGCCACGGGCAACGTCGGGATTGCGCGGCGCAGTGCCATCGAGCGCGGAATCCTGATGACCCGCAACGCTCCTCACCTCGTGACGGCCATGCCGCAGCTGGTGCCGCTGCTGCCCTCGATGAGCACGCCGTCGCGGGCGTTGGTCCGAGTCGGCTTCACCGCGGGGGACGGCCTGCGGAAGCTGGCCGGCACCCCCGCCGCGGTGCTGCCGCGCTCGCGTCGCGTCGGCGCGGCCCGGGCTGCCGAGTTGTCCCCGACCGTCCGGCGCGATGGGCTCGACGGCGCACTGCTCGCCTACGACGGCCAGCTGATCGACGACGCGCGGCTCGTCACCGCCGTCGCGCGCACCGCCGCGCAGCACGGCGCCCGGGTGCTCACCCGGATGGCCGCCACGCACGCCACGGGGACGTCGGTGCGACTGACCGACGAACTCACCGGCGAGGTGCTCGACGTCGCGGCGCGCGCCGTGATCAACGCCGCGGGCGTGTGGGCGGGCGAGGTCGACGCGTCGATCCGGGTGCGGCCCAGTCGCGGCACGCACCTGGTGTTCGATGCGGCGGCGTTCGGCAACCCCGTCGCCGCCCTGACGGTGCCGATCCCCGGCGAGCTGAACAGGTTCGTGTTCGCGATGCCGCAGCAGCTCGGCCGCGTGTACCTCGGCCTCACCGACGAGGACGCTCCCGGCCCGGTTCCCGACGTGCCGGAGCCGACGGCCGAGGAGGTGACGTTCCTGCTCGACACCGTCAACACCGCGCTGGACGTCGCGGTGACCCGAGACGACGTCATCGGCGCCTACGCCGGCCTGCGGCCCCTGATCGACACCGGCGGCGGTCGCACCGCCGACGTGTCGCGCGAGCACGCCGTCACCGAGTCGGCGAACGGCGTCGTCAGCGTCATCGGCGGCAAGCTCACCGAGTACCGCTACATGGCCGAGGACGCCCTCGATCGCACGATCGCGCTACGAGGGTTGGCCGCGGGGCCGTGCCGGACCCGCAACGTGCCGCTCGTCGGCGCGCCGGCCAACCCCGTCGCCACGCTGCGGTCCCCGGTCGAGCTGCCGTCGTCGCTGGTGGCGCGTTACGGCGCGGAGGCGCCCAACGTCATCGCACACGCGACGTGCGACCGGCCCACCGAGGTGGTGGCCGACGGGATCGACGTCACCAGAGCCGAATTCGAGTACGCGGTGACCTACGAGGGCGCGCTGAGCGTCGACGACGTCGTGGACCGGCGAACGCGGATCGGCCTGGTCGCCGCCGACCGCGAGCGGGTGCTCAGCGTCGCCGAGGAGATGTTCGCGTCGCACTGACGCTGGGCCCGCGAGTGTGGGGCTTCTGTACGCGATCAGGCGGATTTGCGTACGTAAGCCCCACAGTCGAGGGTGCTCGCTCACCGGCGGCGCCGCTGACGCTGGTGCGCGCCGCGGCCCGTCATGATTCGTTGACGGGTCTGGGAGACACACTGCGTTGCGGCCACGTTCGGATAGCGCTGAGCGTCCATGCCACCCGCACTTCTGCCACCTGAACGCTCGCTCGACGCCGGGCCCATGAGTGTGGGGCTTCTGTACGCGATCAGGCGGATTCGCGTACGTAAGCCCCACAGTCGAGGGTGCTCGCTCACCGGCGGCGCCGCTGCAGCTGGTGCGCGCCGCGGCCCGTCATCATTCGTGGCTCTTGTGACTGATCTGTGGGTCATTGGCGGTCGGGCAGGGTGGGGCGGTGTCCTCCGAGGGTGAGCATGGCTAGGGCGATTAGGGCGGCGGGGTTGGCGAATCCGAACGCGATGCGTGTGATGAGTCGGATCTTGGTGTTGACCGATTCGATGAGTCCGTTGGATAGACCGTGGGTGATGGCTGCGAGGATCTGTTCGCGGTGGCCGGCGATGCGACGTTGGAGTGTGACGAACGATTCGATGCGGCTGCGCCGGGCCCAGGCGATCCACCTGTCCAGCGCCTCGGCGGCGTGGTCGGCGGGGAGTTTGAAGATCGTGCGCAGGCCTTCCTTGAGGAGGTAGGCGCGGTAGAGCCGCGGGTCGGTCGTGGCGATCCACTGCAGCTTCACTCGCTGCCGGTCGGTGAGGTTCTCCGGGTTCTTCCACAACGCATATCGCACGCGTCGAAGTGCTAGCGCGGGCCCGGTGGATACGGTGGCTCGTCGGCCGTGGGCCCACCCGTGCGAGCGGGTGTGACCCCCGCGGCGGGCGTTGGCCCAAGCGTCGCGGCGGACGGCATCGAGGGCGTCGCTGGCCCAGCCGACGACGTGGAACGGGTCTGCGCAGCGGATGGCGGTCGGGCACCGCTCACCGACTACGTCGGCGATCCATGGGGCCCCGTCCGCGGTGACGTGGGTGATGCGGGCGCATCGCCCCGCACCCGATGCCTCCAGTGCATCGAAGAAGGCGCGCACGGTGGCGCGATCTCGGCCGGGACTGGCCCACACCAGGCGGCCGCTGTCGTGGTCGACCACCACGGTCAGGTACTTGTGGCGGCGCTTGTAGGAGATCTCGTCGATTCCGATCCGTGTCAGGTCGGCCAGGGCATCGGCGCCGGCGGCGGTGTCCGACCAGACCCGGGTGACGATTGATCCGACTGTGCGCCAGGCGATCCGCATCAACTCGGTGATCGCCTTCTTCGAGCATTGTGTGGCCAGCCAGGCCACCTGCTGGTCGAAGGAGCGGGTGTGTCCGGCACCGTGTCGAGCCCAGGGAATCTGTCGCACGGTCGGCCCGTGGGTAGGGCAGTTGACCCGCGGGGCGTCGGCCTCGAGTAGGACCCGAACGGTTCCCACGTCGAGCCCGCGCCACCGGCGCCGGTGCCCACGGTCATACCAAGGGGCTCTCAATCCGCAGTCGCCGCATCGACCTCGAACCGATCGCCGAGGCCTGACATGGGCCACGAGTACCTGCCTGTGGTCGTCGAACTCGACGTCCTCGACGACGGTGTTTTCGACGCACAACAAGGCGCGCCATAAGCTGGCGTTCTGCACGCCGTTCTCCGTTCTGATGTTCCTGACCTTCGACAAGCCAGAAACTAGACGGGGAACGGCGTGTGGCCGTTCAGGCGCGATCAACCACCCACAAATGAGTCACAAGAGCCTCATTCGTTGACGGGTGGGGGTGCGGTAGTGCTTCGGTGGCGGCATCTTGGCACTTCAGATTCCCGACGAAAAGTCGTGAACTCCCCTCATTCGCAACGAACGAGGGGAGTTCAGGACTGCTCGCGGGGGATTAGTGCCCAGCTGCTCGCCGGGAATGCCCGCGGGGTTACAGCGGGATGTTCTTGTGGCGGCCGCGGCGCGCCGGCGCCTCGGCCAGCGCCTGGGTCACGACGCTACGGGTGTGCGCGGGGTCGATCTTCGCGTCGACGACACCGATCTCGATGGCGCTGTCCACGCCGCCCGCGATCCGCTCGTGCTCGGCGGCCAGCTCCTCGTGCAGGGCCTCGCGGTCCTCGGGAGCGGCGGCGGCGAGCTTGCGCTTGTGCAGGATGCCGACCGCGGCCTTGGCGCCCATCACGGCGACCTCGGCGTCGGGCCACGCGAACACCTTCGTCGCTCCGAGCGAGCGGGAGTTCATCGCGATGTAGGCGCCGCCGTAGATCTTGCGGGTCACCAGCGTGACGCGGGGGACCGTCGCCTCGCCGAACGCGTGCAGCAGCTTGGCGCCGCGGCGGACCACGCCGCCCCACTCCTGGTCGACGCCGGGCAGGTAGCCGGGCACGTCCACCACGACGACGATCGGGATGCCGAACGCGTCGCACAGGCGCACGAAACGTGCTGCCTTCTCGGCACTCTCGGAGTTGAGGCAGCCGCCGAGTCGCAGCGGGTTGTTGGCCAGCACGCCGACCGAGCGGCCCGCAAGCCTGCCGAGGCCGACCACCATGGACGGTGCCCACTTGGCCTGGAACTCCTCGAACGGGGCGTCGTCGTCGAGCAGCGCACCGATCAGCGGGTGCACGTCGTAGGCTCGCCGCGGCGAATCGGGAAGCAGCGCAGCGAGATCGGTGTCGCCGGCCTCGGCCTTCGCGCGGTCGAAGTGGCCCTGCTGGCTGAACAGCCCGACCAGGCGGCGGCCACGCTCGTAGGCGTCGACCTCGCCGTCGGCCACGATGTGGCACACGCCGGACTTCTTGTGATGGGTGTCGGGCCCGCCGAGCGAGGCCATGTCGACGTCCTCGCCGGTGACGCTGCGGACCACGTCGGGTCCGGTCACGAAGACGCGGCCCTCGGGCGCCATGATGACGACGTCGGTGAGCGCGGGGCCGTACGCGGCGCCGCCGGCGGCGAAGCCGACCACGATGGAGATCTGGGGGATGAAGCCCGAGGCGCGGATCATCGCCTCGAAGACCAGGCCGACGGCGTGCAGCGCCTTGACGCCCTCGGCCAGCCGAGCGCCGCCGGAGTGCCAGATGCCGATGATCGGGCTCTGGTCCTCGATCGCGGTGTCGTACGCGTCCACGATGTGCTTGCAGCCGTCGACGCCCATCGCGCCACCCATGACGGTGCCGTCGGTGCAGAACGCGACCGTGCGGACGCCGTTGACGGTGCCCGCGGCGGCGAGGACGCCGGACTTGTCGCGCTCGTGCAGCAGTTCGACGGTGCCGTCGTCGAAGAAGGTGGCGAGGCGCAGCAGCGGGTCGCGCGGATCTACTGACTCATCGACTACTTCGGGGGCCATGGTCGTCATCTCAAGTCTCCTGATTTCGTAGCTCTTCGGTTCGTATCGTGTCGTGCCGTGCGTCGGATCAGTACTTGCCGAAGGCGAGAGCGACGTTGTGCCCGCCGAATCCGAATGAGTTCTTGATCGCGTACTTGAAGTCGCCCCGTCGCGGCTCGCCGGAGACGACGTCGAGGTCGATCTCCGGGTCGAGGTTGCGCAGGTTCAAGGTCGGGGGGACCACGCCGTCCCGAAGTGCCATCACGGTGAGGACCGCCTCGACGGCGCCGACAGCGCCTACCGAGTGGCCCAGCGCCGACTTGGGTGCATACACCGCGGGCCGGTTCGAGCCGAGGGCATTGTTGATCGCCTTGCCCTCCGCCACGTCGCCGACCGAGGTGCCGGTCGCGTGCGCGTTCACGTGGTCGATGTCGCCGGGGGTGAGTCCGGCGAGCTGGATGGCCCGGGTGATCGCCCGTCCGGCCTGATCGCCGGTCGGGTCTGGAGCGACGATGTGGTAGCCGTCGGAGGTGACGGCTGCGCCCATGAGCCGGGCGAGGATCGTCGCACCGCGGGCCTTGGCGTGCTCCTCGGTCTCGATGACCATGAGCGCGCCACCTTCGCCGAACACGAAGCCGTTGCGGTCCTTGTCGAACGGACGGCACGCTCCCGGCGGGTCGTCGTTGGTCGTCGACAGCACGATGCGCATCTGGGCGAACGCGGCGATCGGGACCGCTTCGATACGGGTCTCGACGCCACCGCAGATCGCGACGTCGGCCTCGCCGAGTGCGATGCTGCGCCAGGCGTTGGCGATGCCCTCCGAGCCCGACGCGCAGGCCGAGACGGGGGAGACGATGCCGGCCCTGGCGTTGCGCTCCAGGCCGACCGCGGCGGCGGGCGAATTGGGCATGTACGTCTGCACGGCGAGCGGCGAGACGCCCTCGACGCCCTTCTCCCGCATGCCGTCGTAGGCATAGAGGAGTTCCTCACTGGAGCCCATACCGGTGCCGATCGACACCATCAGGCGGCGAGGATCGACGCCGGGTGAGTCGGCGTTCTCCCAGGCGCGGCGGCCCAGCACGGTGGCCATCTTCTGCAGGTAGGACAGTCGTCCCTGCTCCTCGGGCGTCAGATCGCCGTTGAAGTCCTCCAGGAGGTGGCCGCCGATGCGGACCGGCAGGTCGTACAGATCGATGAAGTAGTCGTCCAGCGTGCGGATGCCACTCTTACCCTCGAGCAGGCGTCTCCACGTGCTGTCGGCGTCGGCCCCCAACGCGGTCGTCATGGCAAAACCGGTGACGACCACGTTGGGCAAACCGTTGCCCGAGGACATCTGCGTCATTACTGCTGGAACACTCCCTCTCGGACTGGCTATCGGTCAGTAGCGGCCGAATGCCAGAGCGACATTGTGTCCACCGAAACCGAACGAGTTGTTGATGGCGTACTGGTAGTCGCCATATCGAGGCTCACCCGCGACGACATCGAGATCGATCTCGGGGTCGGGTGTCTCGTAGTTCAGTGTCGGCGGGATGACGCCGTCCCGCAGTGCGAGCACCGTCAGGATGGACTCCAGCGCGCCGACCGCTCCGATGGAGTGGCCGAGCGCCGACTTGGGCGCGTACACCGCGGCGTTCTGCACTCCGGCGTTCCGGATCGCATTGGCCTCGGCCACGTCGCCGATCGGCGTCGCGGTCGCGTGTGCGTTGACGTGATGAATGTCAGACGGGGTCAGCCCCGCCGTCTCGATTGCCCGCTTCATCGCGTGCCCGGCACGCAGACCGTCGGGTGCCGGCGCCACCATGTGGTAGGCGTCCGACGAGATGCCTGCGCCCATCAGTCGGGCCAGTGGCTTGGCGCCACGGGCCTTGGCGTGCTCCTCGGTCTCGATGATCATCAGCGCGCCGGCCTCGCCGAACACGAAGCCGTCCCGGTTCTTGTCGAACGGACGCGACGCTGCCTCGGGGTCGTCGTTGCGGGTCGACATGGCCCGCATCATCGAGAACGCCGCGATGGGCAACGCCTCGATCATGCCTTCCACGCCACCGCAGACGGCGAAGTCGGCGTCACCCATGACGATCTGGCGCCACGCGTGGGCGATGGCCTCCGAGCCCGACGAACAGGCCGACACCGGCGTGATGACCCCGGCGCGGGCGCCGAGTTCGAGGCCGACGACGGCAGCCGCACCGTTGGGCATGACCATCTGAACGGCGAGCGGGGACACCTTGCGGGGCCCGCCCTCGTTCATCGCGTCGTACATCTCGACGATCTTCTCGCCGCCGCCGAGGCCGGTGCCGATCACGACCGAGAAACGATCGGGATCGACCTCCGGCTTCCCGGCGGATTCCCACAGCTGGTTGCCGACGTACTTCGACATCCGCTGGACGTAGGACATCCGTCGCAGCTCCAGCCGGGTCATCAGCGGATCGAGGGGCTCCTTGAGGTGCCCGCCGATCTTGACTGCGAGGTCCCACTTGTCGACGAACGGGTCGTCGAGTTCGCGGATACCGCTCTCGCCGGCCAACAAACCCTTCCACGTGCTGTCGATGTCCGCCGCCAGCGACGTGGTCGCGGTGACCGCAGTCACCACGACGTTGGGGAAGTTGCCGTTAGCAGTGGAAGGGCGGGTCACGAGGTGAACTTGTCGCGGAGTGCGGCGGCAGCCTCGGGGTTCTCTTCCTCGAGCTTCTGGATGTAGGCGACGACGTCACCGACGGTGCGCAGGCCCGCGAGGTCCTCGTCGGGGATCTTCACGCCGTACTTGTCCTCGGTCTGCACGGCGATCTCCACCATCGACAGCGAGTCGATGTCCAGGTCGTCGACGAACGACTTCTCCGGGGTGACCTCGGAAGGCTCGATACCGGTGACCTCTTCGATGATCTCGGCGATGCCGGCGATGATTTCTTCCTGCGTAGCCACGATGGCTCCTTCTATTCGGTGATCGGCACGCCGGATTCGGCATGCCAGGTGGGAACGGTCGGTGGTGCGGGTGCTACTGGACTAGTACTCGGCGAGCCCGTCCAGATCTGCGGGGCTCTTGACGGCGTGCGTCGGAACGCCCCGAAGTTCTCGTTTCGCGATCCCGGCGAGCGTCCCGGCGGGCGGGAACTCGACGATCGCTGCGACGTCCCGCTCACGCAGCGTCGCGGTGCACAGGTCCCAGCGGACCGGCTTGGTCAGCTGCGACACCAGCTTGGCCATGGCGTCGGTGGCCGAGGCGACCGGCTGGCCGTCGGCGTTCGACAGCAGCACGGTAGTGGGCTCGGCGGTGGCGACGCTCTCGGCCGCGGCGGAGTAGCCGGGCAGGGCGGAGGCCATGAAGTGCGTGTGGAACGCCCCTGCGGTGGCCAGCTTGCGGACGCGCGCCTTCTCCGGCGGATCCTCGGCGAGCTTGTCGAGCGCCGACTGTGCGCCCGCGGCGACGATCTGTCCGGCCGCGTTGCGGTTGGCGGGGACCAGGTCGAGCGCCTCGAGTCGGGCGAGGACCTCGGTCTCGTCGCCCCCGAGGACGGCGGCCATGCCGGTGGGCTCCGCGGCGCAGGCCTTCGCCATCTCGGCGCCCCGGGTCGCGGCCAGCTTCACCGCGTCGTCGGCGGAGATAACGCCGGCGATGGCGTAGGCGGCGATCTCGCCGACCGAGTGGCCGGCGACGACGGTCTGGGCTCGATTGGACCCCGGGTCGCCAGGCTCCTGCCCGCCGAGGCCGAGCAGTCCGCGCCGGGTCAGCTCCTCGTAGGCGAGCAGCGTGGCCGCGACGACGAGGGGCTGGGTGACCGCGGTGTCGGTGATCTCCTCGGCGGTAGCGGTGGTGCCCAGTGCGGTGAGGTCCAGGCCGCTGATCTCCGACCACGTCGCGAGGCGGTCCGCGGCGCCGGGCAGTTCCAGCCAGGGCACGAGCATGCCCGGGGTCTGGGAACCCTGTCCCGGAGCGAGCAGCGCAAGCACGGCGTTTTGTGGCACGGATTAAGAGAACACTGTGAAGTTGGGTTTACGCGGTGTAAGAGATTATGAACCTGGTCTTATGTTTTTGTAGGTAGTCAACAAAACGGCACGTGACGGGACCGCGCCGTGATCGGAATGCGACGTTTTATCCTCAAAGCGAAGCCACCGAAGGGCCCGGACGGGCTGTCAGCTGGATCACATCGGCGTTTGTCGTGCTGGAATGCGTCGTCTGCCGTCCCAGCCGCCCGAGGGTGGTGGCGACCCGCAGGATGTAGGCGTCCCTGGGGACGGTCGGATCACGTCCCGTGAAGTCGGCGACCCGCTTGAGGCGGTAGCGGACGGTGTTTGGATGAACGAACAGTTTGCGGGCGCATGCCTCGATCGCACCCCCCGAGTCGAGGTAGGCGTCGAGCGTCTCGGCGAGCGCGGGACCGGCGTCGGCGAGCGGCCGCATCACCTCCGTCTGCAGGACGGCGATCGCCGAGCGGTCGCCGGCGAGCGCCCGCTCGGGCAGCAGTTCGCGGGCCGGGACCGGGCGCGGAGCACCGCTCCACCCGGCGACGGCGTTCATCCCCGCGATCGCCTCGCCGGCGCTGTAGTGCGCGCCGGACAGCGACGTCGCGACGGGGCCCACCACCACGGGTCCGTCGGCGAACGCCTCCATGAGGTCGGCGAGGAACTTGTCGGTCGGGGTGAGCTGGCCCGACACGATGGCCACCAGCCAGGTCCCGTGCACGTCGGTCAGCGCCACCCGATCGTGCCTGCTGACGACCGCGTGCACGTCCTCGCTGGTGAACTCGAGGCGCGCGGGATTGGGCAGGCCGACGACCACGGTCGCCGGCGCCGTGGCGTCCCAGTTGAGCGCCGCGGCCTGCGACTGCAGTTCGGGCCCGATGTCGCCGCGGACGACGGCGTCGACGACGTTGGCCTCCATCCGGGTGTCCCACGCGCCGCGCGCCTCCGCCGCGTCGGCGTAGCCGGACGCCGCCGCGAAGGCCAGGTTGCGGCTGTAGCGCAGGATCCCGACGGTCAGTGCCGTCATCTGCTCCTGGTTGCGCGCCAGCAGCGGCACGGCCTCCTCGAAGTACTCCATGGTCACGCGCACCATGTCGACGGTCTGCCGCAGTGCGATGCGGCGGGTGAGTTCTTGCGGCACCAGCGCGAACGCCTCCGCGGTGTAGCCGACGTCGCCACCGGGGTCACGCATCCACTCGGCGAAGTTGACCAGCGCGGTCTGGACGACGAGCTGGACGCTGGCCCGCTGCGACGCCTCGAGTTCGGCGAAGAAGGGCAGCCGCTCACCCATCACGTGCACGGCCTCGGTGGCCAGGCGCCCGGAGTGCTGCTTCACGCGTCGCTGCAGCGACTCTGGGACGGACGCCACCATTTCGAGCGGCGTCCGTCCGGACGAGTTGTCAGTCACTCCTAAAAGCTACGCCGTTCTTCTGGCAGAAGTCCACAAACGCGTGGCTCAGGCGCTCCCGGTGTCCTTGAACGACACGCCTGCCGCCATGACGTCGTCGATCTGGTATTGCTTGGCCGCGGCCACCGCCACCGACGGATCGATCTCGCCGTCGCGCGCCAGCGCCGCCAGCACCGCCACCACGACCGACTCGGCGTCGGTGTTGAAGTAGCGTCGCGCCGCGGGCCGGGTGTCGGAGAAGCCGAAGCCGTCGGTACCGAGCGTGACGTAGGTGTTGGGCACCCACGGCCGGATCTGCTCGGGGACCGCGCGCATCCAGTCCGAGACGGCCACCACGGGGCCGGCCGTGTCGGCGAGCACCTTGGTGACGTACGCCTGCCCGGCCTCCTTGCCCGGATGGCGCAGGGCCTCCCGGTCGAGCGCCACGCCGTCGCGGTTCAACTCGCCCCAGCTCGTCACCGACCACACGTCGGCCGCCACGTCCCACTCCTTGGCGAGCAGGTCGGCGGCACGCAGGGCCTCCGGCATCGCGACGCCGGAGGTCAGGATCTGCGCGACGTTGCTGCGCTCGTCCTTCGCGGCCCGGTAGCGGTAGATGCCCCGCAGCACGCCCTCGTGATCGAAGTTCTCCGGCTCGGCGGGCTGCACGTAGGGCTCGTTGTAGATGGTCATGTAGTAGAAGACGTTCTCCGGCTCGTCGCCGAACATGCGCCGCAGACCCTCCTCGACGATGTAGGCGATCTCGTAGGCGAACGCCGGGTCGTACGTCACCACGGCGGGGTTGGTCGACGCGAGCAGCAGCGAGTGACCGTCCGCGTGCTGCAGACCCTCACCGGTGAGCGTGGTGCGACCCGCGGTGGCACCGAGCACGAAGCCCTTCGCCATCTGATCCGCGGCGGCCCACAGCCCATCGCCGGTCCGCTGGAACCCGAACATCGAGTAGAAGATGTAGACCGGGATCATCGGCTCGTCGTGCGTCGCGTAGGACGTGCCCACCGAGGTGAACGACGCCGTCGAACCGGCCTCGTTGATGCCCTCGTGCAGGATCTGGCCGATCTCACTCTCCTTGTACGCCAACATGAGTTCGGCGTCCACGGCCGTGTACAGCTGGCCGTTGCGGTTGTAGATCTTCAGGCTCGGGAACCACGAGTCCATCCCGAAGGTGCGTGCCTCGTCGGGGATGATCGGCACGATGCGCTTGCCGATGTTCTTGTCCCGCAACAGTTCCTTGAACGTGCGGACCGTCGCCATGGTGGTGGCGACCTCCTGGTTGCCCGACCCCTTCTTGAGCGCCTTGTAGGTGTCGCGAGGGGGAAGCACGAGCTTCTTCATCTTGGTGCGACGCTCGGGCAGGAACCCGCCGAGCGTGCGGCGCCGGTCGAGCAGGTAGCGGATCTCGGGGGCGTTCGGCCCGGGATGGAAGTACGGCGGCAGGTACGGGTTCTCCTCGAGCTGCGCGTCGTCGATCGGGATGCGCTGGGCGTCGCGGAAGTCCTTGAGGTCCTGCAGCGCCAGCTTCTTCATCTGGTGGGTCGCGTTGCGGCCCTCGAAGTGCTTGCCGAGGGTGTAGCCCTTGATGGTCTTGGCCAGGATGACCGTCGGCTGGCCCTTGTGCTCCATGGCGGCCCGGTAGGCGGCGTAGACCTTGCGGTAGTCGTGCCCGCCGCGCTTGAGGTTCCAGATCTCGGCGTCGGTCATCGGCTCGACGAGGGCCTTGGTGCGCGGGTCGCGGCCGAAGAAGTGGTCGCGGACGTAGCTGCCGTCGTTGGCCTTGTAGGTCTGGTAGTCACCGTCGGGCGTGGTGTTCATCAGGTTGACCAGGGCGCCGTCCCGGTCGGCGTGCAGCAGGGCGTCCCATTCGCGGCCCCAGACGACCTTGATCACGTTCCAGCCCGCGCCGCGGAAGAACGACTCCAGTTCCTGGATGATCTTGCCGTTGCCGCGAACCGGACCGTCGAGGCGCTGCAGGTTGCAGTTCACGACGAACGTCAGGTTGTCGAGACCCTCGTTCGCCGCGACCTGGATGAGGCCGCGCGACTCGGGTTCGTCCATCTCGCCGTCGCCGAGGAACGCCCACACGTGCTGATCGGTGGTGTCCTTGATGCCGCGGTCGGCCATGTAGTGGTTGAACCGGGCCTGGTAGATGGCGTTCATGGGGCCCAGCCCCATCGACACCGTCGGGAACTCCCAGAAGTCCGGCATCAACCGCGGGTGCGGGTAGGACGGCAGCCCGCCGCCCGGATGGCTGTGCTCCTGGCGGAAACCATCCAGTTGGTCGGCGGTTAGCCGTCCCTCGAGGAAGGCGCGCGCATAGATGCCGGGGGAGGCGTGCCCCTGGATGAAGATCTGGTCGCCGCCGCCGGGGTGCGCCTTGCCGCGGAAGAAGTGGTTGAACCCGACCTCGTAGAGCGCGGCCGACGAGGCGTAGGTCGAGATGTGGCCGCCCACACCGACTCCCGGCCGCTGGGCCCGGTGCACCATGATGGCGGCGTTCCACCGGATCCACGCTCGGTAGCGCCGCTCCACGTCTTCGTCACCGGGGAACCAGGGCTCCATCTCGGTGGGGATCGTGTTCACGTAGTCGGTCGACGTGAGCGCCGGGATGGCGACGCGCTGTTCGCCGGCACGCTCCAGCAGGCGCAACATCAGGTACCGGGCGCGGGCCGGACCGGACCGGTCGAGCAGCGCGTCGAACGATTCGAGCCATTCGGCCGTCTCGTCCGAGTCGATGTCGGGCAGATACGATGCGACGCCTTCGCGGATGACGCGAACACGATCGGGTTCTTTTGTGTTGCTTGAGTTTTGAGCCAGGTCTTGGCGCGCGAACTCGGTGGTCAACTTCCGCTCCTTGGTAGGCGGGTGTTCGGGCTCGTGGCCCTGGTGAACTGCATGTCCATCGTCCTCCATCCTGCCTGAACACGGGCAGCTGGGTCGGCTTCCGGGGCGACGTAGTGCGATGACCGGCGACGAATGCCCCCACCGGAGTAACGTCTGCTGACCGTGACCGGTCCACGGCTGGCGGCTCGGAGCCTGCGCGCCACGAGCCTCGCGACCGGCGTGGCCGCAGCCGTGGCGATGATCGTGGTGGGTTGCCAGAGCATCACCTCCGGTTCGGCGAGCCTCGACTCGGCCGACGTCCCGCTGTACCGCGCCTCCACGTCGTCGTCGATCGAGGCGTCGGTGTCGAGTTCGGCGGCCCGGGAGTCGGAGCGCCAGGAGTCGGTGGCCAAGGAGGCGGTGCACACCTCGTGCGAGGCGCTGAGTTCGAGCAGCGTCGACGCCATCGCCGCGGTGAACGGGTACGTCGACGCGGTCAACGAGAACTCCATGGACCTGGTGGCGAAGGCCGGCCCCGCGGTCGATGCGCTCAATCGGACCGCCGACGTCGTGGCAGGCAGCATCTCCGATCCGTTGGCGCCGGACCTGCGGGATGCGCTCACCGCCTGGGTGGACGCGGCGAGGGCGCTGGCGTCGGCGATCGCGGCCGATGCACAGACGTCGGAGTTCAACTCGGCGATCGACCGCGTGAACGATTCGCAGGGTGTCGCGCTGAACCTCTGCGACGCCGCATATTGACCAACTTGCGCGCCAGGCGCGTGCCTTCGGCAGTAGCGTGCGACGATAGGCCGACGAAACCCGGGGCGAACCCGCTGGCTGAAGGAGGACGACGGTGGTTGCGGCGGATTCGCCGAACTACGCCCGAAGGTTGGGCATCGAAAAGGACCATGCCATCCAGGAGCTTGGATGGGACGAAGACACTGACGACGACATCCGGGCCGACATCGAGGAGGTCGCCGGCGGCGAACTCCTCGACGAGGACGCCGACGAGGTGGTCGACATCGTGCTGCTGTGGTGGCGCGACGACGACGGCGACCTGGTCGACCGGCTGATGGACGCCATCACGCCACTGGCGGACGAAGGCATCGTCTGGGTGGTGACACCCAAGACCGGCAAACCCGGTCACGTGGCGCCCGCCGAGATCGCGGAGGCTGCGCCGACCGCGGGGCTGGTCGTGACGTCGTCGGCGAACCTGGGCGACTGGATCGCCAGTCGGCTGGTGCAGCCGAAGTCGAAGGCCGCGCCCAGGAGGTGACGGTCGCTGCTTGACGCAGGCTCCCGGGCACCGGACTTCACCCTCAGGGATCAGGCCGGCCAACCCGTCTCGCTGAGCGCGTTCCGCGGATCGGCGAACGTTCTCCTGGTGTTCTTCCCGCTCGCGTTCACCGCGGTCTGCGAGGGCGAACTGGCGGAGATTCGCGACAACGCGGCGCGTTACCGGACCGACGACACGGTCACGCTCACCGTCTCGATCTGTCCGCCCCCGGTCCACCGGGTGTGGGCCGAGCAGAACCGCTTCGACTTCCCCGTGCTCTCCGACTTCTGGCCGCACGGCGCCGTCGCCGCCGACTACGGGGTGCTCAACGCCGACAGCGGCCTACCCAACCGCGGCACCTTCGCCGTCGACATGGCGGGGACCATCGCGTTCGCGGAGATGAAGCAGCCCGGGGAACGGCGCGACCAGACCGCCTGGACGGACGCGCTGGCGGCACTGCGCAGCGCCTGATCGGATTTCCGCTCGGGCGTCGACGGCGTGTAAGTTGCCCCGAGCACGGGCGCGTAGCTCAGGGGTAGAGCTCTGGTTTTACACACCAGCGGTCGGGGGTTCGAAACCCTCCGCGCCCACCAGGTCGGAGGTAGTTTTCGAGTGTCCAGATACTTCGGGTGTTGAGGGTGTCTTGGATGCGTTTGAGGTCGGCCTTGAGATGCACGCTTAGGTCTGTGCCCTTCCCGAACCAGAATCATAGGAGCCGCTTGGTGGTCTCGTTGCTGCCGCGTTGCCACTTCGAGTGCGGGTCGCAAAAGTAGACCGGAGCCTGTAGCTGCAGGTTGACAGTGAACACGGAAAGGCGATGACCAAACGGCATGACAACCTCTCAGATCAAGGGATCTTGTCTTGACCGAATGAAACTTTCCACCCGTTCGGCTGGTCTGGAGCCTCGGGCCAGCGGAACGCGCCCCTGTCCCCACGCTGCGATCTTTGCTTCGTTTCACGCACGCATCTCATACCCGAGGTAGAGTCAGAACCTCGCGTAACTAACGTGGTTGAGACCACGAAATCTGTTGTCAATACAATAGAATTCGGGTTTTACCCGCGGAAAATTACCCCCAGGGGGGACCCTCCCTAGGCACCTCCAAGACCGCGCGCAGAATGCGTTGGTAGCAAGTCGGACGTGTCTGCGACTTCGATCGACCTGGCGTGCTAAACCGTTGTACGGGAATCGCAGAGGACACGGCGTAGGGGGGAACTTGGAGCTGTCAGAGCTAGCCAGGACTATCGAGCCAGCAGACACAGCGCTGCTGCTCGGTGCAGGTGCGGCCATACCATCGGGAGCGCCCACAGGTGCAGCACTTGCAAGGCATCTAGCTGAACAACTGTCGCCCCCACCCGATGGTGATGATCTGGCTGAAATCGCCGGGATCTTCGAGAACCGCGTCGGGCGCAAAGATCTCGTCTTGGCTGTGCGACAACGACTTTCCGACCTAGAACCTACTGGCGGCATGTTGGCATTGCCTGCTTTCAAATGGAAGGCCATCTACTCTACGAATTTTGACCGCCTTGTGGAGAAAGCTTACAAACTGGCAAGTGTCGATTTGAACGTGATCCGGACAAATTACGAGTTTTCATCGGGATCGCAGTCCGACGACGTCGTACCTCTTTACAAGATCCACGGATGCGTCAGTAAGGATGTGGCCCTTGGTGATCACGCCCGAATGGTTCTGACTGAGTTTGACTATGAAGAAGTTGAGAAATATCGACAAGCTCTATTTTCGAGTCTGCAATTGCAAATGATGGGTGGGACCACCCTCATCATCGGCCAGTCTCTGGCGGACGCTCATCTCCGTGATCTCGCTAAGCGGGTGGGAGCGCTCCGTCTGGAGGGTGTGCCGGGTCGCATCTTTCTTTTGGTCTATCAATATGACGCGGACCGCGCGAAACTGCTAGAGCAGCGCGGCATACAGGTTGCGGCGGGAACTCTGGAAGAGTTTCTTTTCCAACTCAGTTCTCGGCAGTTGGTCGCGGACAGCAGAGCAGTGGCGCATACCTCGGAATCGCCCGAGACGCTCCCGCCAAACCTTGCTACCAGTACCACAGTTGTCAGCCACGCGAGTGGACTTGCGCCTAACATTACGCGCTTATTCAACGGCAGCCCGGCGACGTATGCCGACATTCATCACAACTTGACAATTCAGCGTCATCGCGAAAACGTACTATTCGAAGCGCAAAATGGGCGGCGCGGGTACTTCTTGGTTTTAGGCGGCGCTGCGGGTGTCGGCAAGACCACTCTAGCGCGACGACTCATTTATCGCCGCCATACAGAGCGGTTCGTCACATGGGAGCATAAGAACGAATACCCGCTAGACGTCCAGGGCTGGCTTGGAATGGAAGCAATCCTACGACGCGACAACAGGCAAGGGATGCTGCTTATTGATGACTGCGCGAGGCATCTAAGCACGGTAAACCGACTGGTCGACGGGCTCGGCAAGATTGCTCGTCCGTTTCTTCGAATCGTAGTGACTGTTAATTCATCGCAATGGAAAAGTCGACCTAAATCACCATTCTTTTTCAGTCGTGGCACTTTTGAGCGTCTCTCCCTGCTGGCGGACGGCGATTTGACGTCATTGATCAATCTCGTTGATCAAAAAGTCGAGATTCGCAATCTAGTCGAAGAGGACTTTCTTCGCCTGGGGTTCAAGGACAAGGTGCGACGCTTGCGCGAGCGTTGCAGTTCCGAGATGTATGTGTGCCTGAAAAATATCTTTCACACCGAGCAGCTAGACACGATCGTCCTTCGGGAATTTGCGGAACTTGATGACGATGCCCAAGAAATTTATCGCTATGTAGCAGCCATTCAGGCAATGGGTGGGAAGGTCCATCGCCAGTTGGTTCTGCGCCTACTGCAGGTCGAAGCGGGCGGATTTTTCAATCTATTAGGTCGGATGGAAGACGTCGTCTCTGAGGAAGATATCAAACCGCGCATGGGATTGTATGGGTTGAAAACCAGACATGATGTGATTGCTGAGACGATTGCTAAATATAAATTTGCTGATGAAGGAGAGCTCTATCGATTGATAGAGCGTTTAATCGATGGTTTGAACCCTACGGAATATATTGAGCTCGAGACAGCGCGCGGCATGGCTGCACACGAAATGGGGATACAGCGTCTCACCGATCGAGGCCAGCGTGAAGCGCTTCTCCGACGCTTGATCGACGTAGTTCCAGCCGAACGAACCCCCCGGCGGCGCCTTATCCGCTTGCTTTTGGAAGATGGGAGATACGACCAGGCCGATCAAGCGATCCGCGTAGCGCGACGCGAGATAGGAAAAGATTCGATCATCAAGCGCTACCAAGCGACGCTGCTAATTGGTCGCGCCGAGACAACCTCGGGACTTCTGGACGGGGATCGATTCGCGATGCTCCTAGAAGCTGGACGTGTTGCTCGGGAATGTGTAGCGCACGCCCCCCACGATCGATACAACTATCGCGTGCTGGCTGATGTCGGAATCGCCATGGCCCAGGGACATGGACGGGGGGAACTGCTAGCCGAGACAATCGACATGATGCGGCAGGTTGAAACGGAGGTGGCAGACCCTGATTTTGTCCGTGACCGTCGGGACCTCGAATCGACGCAGAGGCGCACCGAGGCCGCAGCACCTCGTTTGCCCGAGATGGCTTGGGCGGATATCGACGAATAGACATCCGGACATGTCCAAACGCTAATGCCAAGAGTATGTCAGCGATCCGCTGTCTGCTCGGTATCGAGTTCTAACCTGCTGCCAGCGTGCGGCATCGTGTATCACAGCCAGGGTGGCGCGCCAGTCCTTGGTTGCAAGCGACAACTGAAGTTTGCGTCCGATAGTGGCTAACAACTCATCGAAGGCACGGAGCGCTTGTCTGTTGATTTCTGCCGGAACGGGTTTCGTGCCGTTGTACTTAGTCGTGGTGTGCAGAGTCGCAGGAGTGACCGGCGTTTCGGGCAGATTCGTACGCCGGTCGGCGTTACCGTTCGTCGCTGTGTGGGAGCATTGGCAACGGCAAGCAGGCAACATACCGATCGTCATCGCAGTTCTAGCCCTTCTCGTCGTGATCGGCGTCCTGCCCGTGGTGCTGCACTTGCAGGGATCGCTCACCGTCGGAAGTCTGGCCAAGTGGGTGTCGACTGTAGGTACGCTTGGGGCGCTCGCGGCACTTCTGTTCGCGGCAAGAGAGTGCCGTGCCGGGCAGGACGAGCGTCTCGCAAACGAAGCTGACCAAGCCCGTCTAATGGTCGTTGAGCACATCGAACGACACGATGATCCGCTTGCTGAGGATGACATTGGCGTGCCAAATTTTTTCAGCTCTGCTCCCGTGTTCAAACTTGGTGATTAGAAGCGCGACGCAGACGGCCAAGTTGGTTGAAGTTCAAGACAGTATTTATACGAACGTCCTGCTGATGCCGGTCTCAAAGCCGGATGAGCCCACTCCTCGGCTAATGCTCCGCGCGAGGCGGGGCTGACGCCAAACGTCGAGTTCGTGGTGTCCCACTTCACCGATTCGCACGGTCGCGATTAAGCGTGGACAGGCAGCCGGCCAGCCCGTGAAGGACTCCGGCCGACGGTCTTGGCGATTGTTCTGACGATCCTCCGGAGGACGCGCGCGGTTCGCTTACATTCTGCCCAGATTCTGCGTCCAGATACAGTTAATTTCGGTGACCTCAAATGATTTGGTTTGACTTCAGAGACTCTCACGCGGACATTTATCGGGCAGCCGTCGGGGGTTCGAAACCCTCCGCGCCCACCGTCAGGCAGGAACGTCGGGACCGAGGCATCAGAAGTGGGCGGCGCGGGCATAAACGCCTAAAAAGAGGGACCGAAAGCCGCAACCTCTGTGGTCCATCGGAGAAACCGTCTTGCGACGGGATCCGCGCCGGCGCCGACAGTAACCGGACGGGCTGGCTCCGGCAAGGATCATTGCCGGTTGCGCAGCCCCACCAGCGACGTCAACCCCATGTCGCGGTACAGCGCCGCCGGCGGCACGTCGCGGAAACCCCGCACCCCCGATCGCCCCGTCGCCGCCTGCGCGATCTTGCGGGCGATGCGGTAGTCGAGGTCCTTCAGCGTCCCACGGTCGGTGGTCGCGTCGAGCAGCGCGGGCAGACCGGCGACCGAGAAGGGGCTGGCCAGGTCGAGCATCACGTTGGTGGCCGCCACGAGGTGGCGGGCCCGCTGGTCCACCGGGAGGGAGGCCAGGGCGGGCGTTGCGCCGTCGATCCGGGTGGCGATGCGACCGACGAAGCGGCGCAGTCGGTGTGGCCCCAGCGTCACCGTGCCGGCATGGGTGACGGACAGCCCGAGACAGTCGATGCGGTCGCGACCGAGGTAGGCCGGGTCGACGGTGTCGGGCCTGCCATGTCCGCTCAACGCCGTGCGCAGCTCCTTGGACAGTTTGCGGCGCACACCCAGACCGCCGGTGAGTCCTTCGATGCGTCGATCGGCCTCGAGGATGGCGTCGAGGTCCGGGTGGGCCAGGATGAAGTCGTCGTTGTATCGAACGTAGAAGATGCCGTCGACGTCCGCGACGGCCCGGTCCATGGGCACCACCGCCAGGTTGCCGAGCAAGGGTACGAGCGGGGTTCCCATGGCGATTCCGTTCACCCGGGTGAATTCGGCGCCGTCGGCGTCCCGCACCACCGGACGGATCAGATCCGTGATGAGATCCCAACTGCGAGAGTCGATGTCGCCCTCGGCGCTGCCCAGCGACGCCACCTCGCGCACCGTTCGCCACAGCGCCGCGCCTGGACCGACGGGCAGGTTGTCGCCGTACTTCTCGAAGTCGGACTGCAGGACGTAGAGCGGACCGGACGCCCGGTTGCCCGGCTCACGATGGGACCGCACGAACCGGGCGAACGCTCGCATGGCGCCGAGGTTCGTCAGGCCCGGCAGATACGAGTAGACACCCGGCAGGCCGTAGCAGCGGGCGTTGTGGGTCAGGAGCTTGAACAGCGTCGAGCCGACGACGTGATCGATGAATGCCGGTTGGTGGGCGGCCCGTCTCTTGCCGTTGGTCTCGAGGAACCAGAGGTCGACCGGCTGCGGACGGTAGCTGCCGTCGGCGATGCTGCGGGCGATGGCGCGGGAGAGTGCACGCCGGTCTGCGGCTGCGTCGAGGTAGGTGACGCCGTCGGAGACGTCGTTGAAGCCCAGTCCGCGTTCGCTGCGTTTCGAGTAGATCCGCAGGATCGTGTCCTCGTAGGTCCTCGGGTCGACCAGCTTCCGTCCGACGTCGACCGGTTCATCGAGCATGGACGGCGCCTTCGGTGGGGCGCCCGCCCAGCCGCCACGACTTCAGTGTCCGCAGCCACTGCGCAAACCGTTCGGGAGCGGGATCCGGCGGCAGCAGGAAGACCATCTGCACCCTGTTCTGATGGAAGATCGCCGACAGCCACCGCCCGGCCACCTGGATCACCAGCGCGTCGTCGTCGAGGCTCCGGACCGCCTTCGGCAGGAGTGCCACGAGGAGGTCGGGATCCAGGTTCCGCATGTCGCGCCTGCCGGCTCGGGTGTGGAGGTCGGCCACGAAGCCGTCCGGGAAGATGGCGAGAAACCCCGGCCGCAGGAGAGCCGGACTGACCGGCGGGGCGGGCGCGGCGTCGACGGGCTTGAGCCACCTGTCGTGGATGATGCGGTCGAGAGCCGCGTGCCCGTCGTCGGCGGGATCGGGCCACCGGCGTCCACGATTCACTGCTCCTCCGGTTGCCGCCTGCAGGGTCAGATGTAGGTGGCCCGGTGCGTCGCCGCCGGACGCCCGCTCGAAGAAGACCAGTGAGGTCGGGGAGTGGAATGCCAGACATCCATTGTGGCGCAATTGTTCCCGCACGAGGCGCAGGGCTGCCGACCGCTGTCGCGTGGGAATCCACTCGGGCACGTCGACCGTTCCCGCGTACACGGGACCGGGCTCGGCGGCGAGCGCCCGAATCCAGTCGCCCAGCGGCAACTGCGTGGGACGTGACGGCACCCTGTCGTGAAAGTGCTGGACGTTCATGTGGACGATGAGCAGCACGAGCATCGCGGCGGTCAGTTCGAGGAGATCGGACGCGGGGTCGGGATCGAGCCACACGAGCGCGAACAGGACTGCGGTGAGCGCGGTGGTGGCGTTCAGGCTGTTGAAGCGGCCCTCGGCGAACAGGCGGATCTGATAGGTGCCGATGAAGCTTCGCACGACGAACAGCGGAAGCAGAGCGAGGAGGAACGAGAACGGTATGTCGGGGAGCACCCACGTTCCCAGTACGGCTGCCAGTCCCCAGAAGTAGAGGGTCACGACAGGGGTGATCCACAGCAGTCTGTGGAAGAACCAGACCCGGTACTCCCGCAGCGCCGGAAGCCGTCTGAGCCGGACGAAGTCGAAGTAGAACACGCTCGTCGCCTCGTAGGCCCCCCGGAACAAAGGCAGTGCGAGGTAGAAGAATTGGAAGGCGTCGATCTCGCGCCAGGTCTGGATGCCTGCGGTGAGGTCGAACGCTCGGGTTGTCGTGCCGTAGATGCCGGCGATGGCGAGGACGGCGACCGCATCGAGACGCAGTCCGACCCCGGCCAGCGTCGTCTCGATGCCCAATCGGACGGGGATCGACGGTAGCGAGATCCGGTGCCGGCCGGCCGGGCGGAGGTTGGGCCACAGACCCGCGAGACGGTAGAGACGGACGGCGAAGGTGACGGTGATCCAGATGGACAGGGCGTTGGACGCGATGATGGCGACGACGACCGCGGCCGTCGGGAAGAACAGCACGCCGCCACCGATGATCACCAGTTGGACGACGGTCGGGGCGAAGAGTGTCCACAGCGGGCGGTAGACGCGGCGGGTGGCGAACATGCCGGAATGCAGCACGCGCACGGGCATTCTCATCGCCAACTCGATGACGATGAGGAATGCGTAGACATGCCCGATCGTGTCGCCGTCCTCCGGCAGGAGCGCGCTCAGGACCAGCGCGCCGGCCAACGTCACCATCGCCGCGGCGATCACGGACAAGACCAGCCACGCGCCGATCTCGCGTTCGATACCGTCTCTGTCCGCAGACTCCGAGAGCCCGCGCACGCGCTCGCGCATCACCTCCAGCAGACCCCACCAGGCACCGCTGACGAGCAGGCTGCCCACCCGCAGGATCATGACCGTGTAGGCGGCTAGACCCCCGAGAGTCGCGAGGATGATCAAGAATTCGGCGACGTGAACGGCGAAGTTCGTTCCGTCGACGACGAGCAGGTAGCGGAGGCGGTAACGGAAGTACGCGGACATCCTCCCGGTGAGCAAGCACGCGTAGAGCGAGACCGTTCGGTTCTCGCGGCGCCGGGTGCGGTCGAACCACCGGTCGATCTCGTTCACCAGCATCCCCTCCAGCGTTCACCCGAGACCTCCGCCGGTGATCTCACGAGCGGCGACGCGACGCTGTGGGAGGCTGCGTGGAAGGCGTCCGTGACGCCCGTCCCACCCAGTCCACGAGGATGCCGCATGCAGCGAGGCGACGTTACCGTATTTTCCCTGACCGCGATCCTCACCGCCGTGGTCGCCGCAGCGGTCGCGTTCAGTTTGCTGGTGTTCGACGGAGACCGTTCGACGCTCGTCTCCGACAACGGCTCGGACTCGAGTTGGTTGGTGATGACGTGGAGTCCCAGCTTCTGCAAGGCACAGCCCGCCAACGCCGGCTGCCAGTCGGGCGAACTCTCGGGCATGGAGCAGACACTCATCCTGCACGGGTTGTGGCCGCAACCGCGCGAGAACCAGTATTGCGGTGTGCCGCAACACGTCAAGGAGGCGGCGTCGAGGAGTCGCGGCGATGTGCCGCCGGTGGACCTGTCCGATGAGGTGCGCGCGGGCTTGAAGTCGACGATGGCGGACTCGTCCCACCTCGCCCTGCACGAGTGGTACGCCCACGGGACCTGCTCAGGGGTGACACCCGACGCCTTCTTCGGCGACGCCCTCGCGCTGGCCGCCCAGGTTCGGCAGACGCTGGACCCGGTGTTCCGGGACGCCGCGGGCGGACAGCTTCCCGTGAGCGCCGTCCGCGCGCGCATCGACGAGCGATTCGGCGCCGGGGCGGGTGAGCGAGTCGGGCTCAGTTGCCTCAACGCGACGGGCGAGGGTGCCTACGTCGTCGACGTGCGCCTGTCGCTGCCGTCCGTCGAGGCGCTCCGCAGCGTGGACCGGTCGCTCGACCTCGGCACCCTGCTGAAGGAGGCTCCGCCGCTGAAGTCGCAGTGCGGACACGGGGTCGTGCCCTGACCCGAGACCGGCCTCGTGAGACGCTGCCGAGGTGCTCGGTCAGCGAAGTCCCGGTCGCGCCACCGGCGTGGCGCTCGGATACCTGGCCGACGCGGCGTTCGGCGATCCCCGTCGAGGGCATCCCGTCGCGCTGTTCGGCCGCACCGCCGCGGCGCTGGAGCGTCTGACCTACGCGAACCGCCGGGACGCCGGCGCCGCGCACGTGGCGATCCTGGTCGGCGCGCTCCTCGGCGCCACCGTCGCTGCCGACCGGGCCGCAGCCCGCCGCGGCCCGCAGTGGACGGCGCTGCTGACCGGACTGGCGACCTTCACCGTCCTCGGTGGCACCTCGCTCGCCCGTACGGGTGCGGAGATGTCCGACCGCGTCGGCGGGACCGACCTCGCCGGTGCGCGCGACCTGCTGCCGTCACTGTGCGGACGCGACCCGGCCTCGCTCGACGCCGCGGGGATCACCCGTGCGGCGCTGGAATCGATGGCCGAGAACACCTCCGACGCCACGGTTGCGCCCCTGTTCTGGGGTGCAGTGGCCGGTGCCCCGGGTCTGATCGTCTACCGGGCGGCCAACACGCTCGACGCGATGATCGGGCACAAGTCGCCCAGGTATCTCCGATTCGGTTGGGCCGCAGCACGATCGGATGACGTGCTCAACTACCCGGCTGCCCGCGTGGCGGGATGCCTGGTCGCGGCGTGCGCACCCGTCGTCGGCGGGTCGGCGCGCGGCGCACTCGGCGCCTGGCGGCGTGACGCGCGGCGGCACCCGAGCCCCAACGCGGGCGTCGTCGAAGCGTCCTTCGCGGGTGCGCTCGGCGTGACGCTCGGGGGCGCCACCCAGTACGCGCACGGACTCGAGATCCGCCCCACCCTCGGGCACGGCCGCGATCCCGACGTGGCGGACCTCCGGCGCTCGGTGCGGCTGTCCCGCGCGGTGCAGGCCGCGGCCGCCGTGGTGGCGATCGCGGTCCTGGCCGTCGGACCGATCAGCCGCGGCGGCCGTAGCGGTCGGCCATCTTCTCGTCGGCGGTGAGGGGCGGCGGTGGATCGCGGGGGTCCGCCGTCGACGTCGAAACCCCGGGGCGATCGGCCTTCTCGCGTCGGCGCTGCTTGTACTCGGCCAGGACGAAGTACCCCACGCCGACGGGGGCCACGATGCCGAACGCGATCCACTGGATGCCGTAGGACAGGAACGGCCCGGAGTCCAGGTGGGGGAGCGGGATGACGCCGAGCCCACCGGGCTGATCCTCGACCAGCTGCAGATACGACCCCGTCAGTGGCGTGCCGGTGACGTCGGCGATCTGCGCCGTGTTGATCGAGTACACCTGCAGTTGGCCGTCCGCGCGGAACGGCACCTTGTTCTGCGCCAGCAGCTCCGAGTCGCGGACCCGTGCGGTGAGTTCGACGGTGCCGGTGGGCGCAGGCGCGATGTCCGGCACCTCGTTGCCCTCCTCGGGCTTCACGTACCCGCGGTCGACCAGCACGGTGGGACCGCCGTCGACGGCGAAGGGCACCAGCACCTCGAACGCGGGCTCGCCGTCGATGGAGCGCAGCCGGGCCAGCACCTGACGTTCCGGCTGGTACCTGCCCGTCGCGGTCACCCGTTTCCAGGCGTCGTCTGGAGCGGCCGAATCCTGCTGTGGCAGAACGGAGGTGACCGGCACCGGGTCGGCGGTCAGCGATGCCGAGATCTGGGCGTTCTCACGGGTGGTCTTGGTGTTCTTGCCGAGCTGCCACGGTGCGAGCACCGTGAAGCACAGGTAGGCGAAGCCGATGACGACGACGTAGAGCGCCAGCCACTGGGGTCGGAGGAGGAACGCGAACCTCTTCACGAGGCGGCCTCGCGACCGGCGAGCCGTTCGTCGACCCAGGCATGCAACCCGGGCAGCGAGGTCTCGATCACCGTGAAGACGTCCTCGAAGTCGGCGTGCGTGCCGTAGTAGGGATCCTCGACGTCGTCCGGGTGGGCGGGCGAGCGGGGGTGGAACGACCGCAGCATCCGCAGCCGCTCGGGCGGCACCCCGAGGTCGCGCAGGATGAGGGTGTGGTTGCGCCCCATCGCGACGACGAGGTCGGCGCCCAGGTGGTCGTCGTCGAGTTGGGCGGCGCTGTGGTCGGACGGATAGCCGCGGTCGGTCAGCACCCGGACCGCACGGTGGTCCGCGGCGTCGCCCGCGTGCCAGCCGCCGGTGCCCGCGCTGGACGTGCGGACCACGCCGGACAGCCCGCGCTCGTCGATCTGGTGGGCGAACATCTTCTCGGCCATCGGGGAGCGACAGATGTTGCCCGAGCACACGAACGTCACGTGCAGCGCAGCCTCAGACACCGAGGACCTCGCGCAGGTCGTCGACCGTCGAGACCCGGCCCGCGGGTTGCATCGCATCCGGATGGTCGAAGTCGCCCGATCCGTAACCCCACCCCACGACCACGGTGTCGATGCCGTGCGCGGCGGCGCCCATCACGTCGTGGTCGCGGTCACCGACCATCAGCACCCGCTCGGGCAGGGGACCCAGCTGCGCCAGCGCGTGGGCGAGGACGTCGGCCTTGGAGGAGCGCACGCCGTCCACGCTGGCGCCGGCGATGACCTCGAAGTGCACGTCGAGACCGAAGTGCTCGATGATGCGGCGCGCCATCGGCTCGGACTTGCTGGTGGCTACCGCGAGCCGAACGCCGTTGGCCCGCAGGTCGGCGAGCAGGTCGGGGATGCCCTCGTAGACGCCGTTGATCGACCAGCCGCGGGTCGTGTAGTCGGCGCGGTACGCCGCGAACGCCTCGGCGGCGCGGTCGCCCAGCCCCATGCCCGACAGCGTGACGTGCATCGGAGGGCCGACGACCAGCGCCGCGAGGTCGCCGTCGGGCACGTCGGCGCCGATCTCGTCGAGGGCATGGCGGAAGCTCGACACGATGCCGCCGGCCGAATCGGTCAGCGTCCCGTCGAGGTCGAAGATCACCAACTGGGGGGCCACCCGTCCATTGTCGCCGACTAGGGTCGTGCTGTGGCAAGGCAGAGGCGTGCGACGGGGCACGAGCACGGTCGACGCCCGAGCGAGGGCGTCCGATGAGCGTGCGGCTGGCCGACGTCATCGACGTGCTCGACGCCGCCTACCCACCCTCTCTGGCCCAGGAATGGGACTCGGTAGGACTCGTCTGCGGCGACCCCGACGAACCGGTCGACTCCGTCGTGGTCGCGGTGGACGCGACACCCGCCGTCGTCGCCGACGTCCCAAAGCGCAGCCTGTTGCTCGCGCACCATCCGCTCCTGCTGCGGGGCGTCGACACCGTATCGGCCGATACCCCGAAGGGCAGGCTGCTGCACCGCCTGATCCGTTGGGGCAGTGCGCTCTTCACCGCGCACACGAACGCCGACGCCGCGGCGCCCGGGGTCTCCGACGCCCTCGCCGAGGCGCTGGGGCTGGTGGTCGAAGGCGTGCTGGACCGGGAATCAGACGGCCGGCGGCTCGACAAGTGGGTGCTCTTCGTCCCCGACGGTGCGGCCGACGCCGTGCGGGACGCGGTCTTCGCGGCGGGTGCGGGCCGGATCGGTGACTACTCGCACTGCTGCTGGACCGTCGAGGGCACGGGCCAGTTCCTGCCGCACGACGGCGCGTCGCCCGCGATCGGCGCCGTCGGCGAGGTCGAACGCGTCGCCGAACGCCGCATCGAGGTCATCGCCCCGGCCGGCCTGCGCACGGAGGTGCTCGCTGCCATGCGCGCCGCCCACCCCTACGAGGAGCCGGCCTTCGACGTCGTCGCCCTCGCACCACTGCCGACCGGTACCGGCATCGGCAGGGTCGGCGCGCTCCCGCAGCCGCAACCGCTGTCGGCGTTCGTGGCCCGCGTGGCCGCGGCGCTGCCCGCCACCACCTGGGGGGTGCGCGCCGCGGGCGACCCCGACGCACTGGTGTCCCGGGTGGCGGTCTGCGGTGGCGCAGGGGACTCGCTGCTGGACGCGGCCGACGCCGCGGGCGTCCAGGCGTACCTCACCGCGGACCTGCGCCACCATCCCGCGGACGAACACCGGCGCGCCTCCGACGTCGCACTCGTCGACGTCGCCCACTGGGCGAGCGAGCAGCCCTGGTGCGGGCAGGCCGCCGCCCTCCTCGAGCGTCACTTCGGCACGGCACTTCCGGTGCGGGTGAGTTCCATCCGTACCGACCCCTGGAACATCGGAGAGCAATGAAGGCAGACGTCTGGCAACAACACGCACTGGTTGAGTTGACGGCACTCGACGCCGAGATCGGTCGACTCGACCACCGTACGAAGAACCTCGCCGAGCAGCAGCGGCTCGACGCCGTCGCCGCCGAGCACGAGGCGGCCCGCGACGAGGTCGCCGTGATCGCCAC
Organism: Mycolicibacterium sediminis; assembly: GCF_010731735.1. Lineage (GTDB taxonomy): Bacteria > Actinomycetota > Actinomycetes > Mycobacteriales > Mycobacteriaceae > Mycobacterium > Mycobacterium sediminis. The sequence goes on along the minus strand of NZ_AP022588.1, from coordinate 4,868,985 downwards.
CTCGCTGGCCGACCTCGACGGCGAGGTGGCCAAGTACGAGAACGAGATCGCGTCGGTGCGCCAGCGCGAGGACAAGGACCGGTCGATGCTGCAGTCCGGGAGCGTGAACGCCAAGCAGCTCACCGACCTGCAGCACGAACTCGAGACCCTCGAACGCAGGCAGGCGAGCCTGGAGGACGAGCAGCTCGAGGTGATGGAGCGCCGCGAGGAATTGCAGGACCAGCAGGCCGTCAAACAGCGCGGGGTCGACGACCTGGCGCAGACGGTGGCCGACGCCCGTGCCGCGCGCGACGAGGCACTCGTCGACATCGACGTCGCCCGGCAGAAGGCCCTCGAGCGACGGGCCGAGATCGCCGGCGGGATCGACGCGGCGCTGCTCGCGTCCTACGACCGTCAGCGGTCGGGCGGCGGCCCGGGCGCCGGTGTGCTGCAGGCCCGGCGGTGCGGCGCGTGCCGCATCGAGATCGACCGCTCCGACATGGCGCGCATGTCGGCCCTGCCCGAGGACGAGGTGCTGCGGTGCCCGGAGTGCAACGCGATCCTGCTGCGGCAGCCGGGTTCGTTCGCGTGAAGGTGCTCGTCGAGGCCGACGGGGGATCGCGCGGCAACCCCGGTCCGGCCGGATACGGTGCCGTCGTGTGGTCCCAGGACCGCGCCGGCGTGCTCGCCGAGCGCAAGGAGGCCATCGGCACCGCCACCAACAACGTCGCCGAATACCGTGGCCTCGTAGCCGGTTTGGAGGCGGCCGCCGCGGTCGGGGCCACCGAGGTCGCCGTGTCGATGGACTCCAAGCTGGTCGTCGAGCAGATGTCGGGTCGCTGGCGGGTGAAGCACCCGGACATGATCCCGCTCAACGAGCGGGCGAGGAAGGCCGCCGCGGCATTCGATCGGGTCACGTACTCGTGGATCCCGCGGGAGAGGAACTCGCACGCCGACAAGCTGGCGAACGAGGCCATGGACGAGGCGGCGGGGATAGTCGTCGACGACGACAACCCCGTCGACGAGTCCGCGACCGCCACCGATCCGGTCGTGACGTCGACCGCGGTGCGCACCTCACCCGCCGGTTGGACGGGTGCCAGCGGTGCGCCCACCCGGTTCCTGCTGTTGCGGCACGGCCAGACGGCGCTGTCGGTCCAGCGTCGCTACTCCGGCCGCGGCAACCCTCCGCTGACCGAACTCGGCCGCGCCCAGGCCGACGCCGCGGCGCGCTACCTCGGTGACCGCGACGACGTCGTGGCGGTCATCAGTTCCCCGCTGCAGCGCGCCCTCATCACGGCCGACGCGGCGGCGCGCGCGCTGGGGCTGGAGGTGACGGTCGACGACGACCTGATCGAGACCGACTTCGGTGACTGGGAGGGCCTGACCTTCTCCGAGGCCGCCGAACGGGACCCCGAACTGCACCTGCGGTGGTTGCGCGACACCAGCCTGCCGCCGCCCGGTGGTGAGAGCTTCGACGACGTGGCGGTCCGCGTGCGTCGGGCGCGCGACCGGATCGTCGCCGAGTACGGCGACGCCACCGTGCTCGTCGTGTCCCACGTGACGCCGATCAAGACGGTGCTGCGGCTGGCGCTCGACGCCGGTGAGGGGATCCTCTACCGGCTGCACCTCGACCTGGCGTCGCTCTCGGTCGCGGAGTTCTATCCCGACGGGGCGTCCTCGGTCCGGCTGGTCAACCAGACGTCGTACCTGTAGCTCAGGTCCGCACGTGCATCCGCTCGCCGTGCGGACCGAACAACGCGATGGCCTCGACCGGCCCGTCGACGACCCCGAACCAGTGCGGCGTCCACGTCGAGAACTCTGCTGCCTCACCGGGTTTGATGACGAAGTCCCGATCGCCCAGGACGAGGCGCAGGTTGCCCGACAGTACGTAGAGCCACTCCTGGCCGTCGTGCACCGGTAACTCCTCGGGCGGGGTGCGCCGTCGCGCACTGACCCGGATCTTGAAGGCGTGTAGGCCACCCGCGGGGCCGCCCCTCGTGAGCGGCCAGTACGTCACCCCGTGGGCGGTGTGCGACGCTCCGCGCACCCGCGGGTCCTCGGCCTCCGGCGCACGCATCAGTTCGTCGGTGGTGACCGAGAGTGCCGACGCCAGCCGCGGCAGGTGATCGAGTGCGAGCCTGCGCTTCCCGGACTCCAGGCGGCTGAGCGTGGAGACGTCGATGTCGGCGCGGGTCGCCACGTCCTCGAGCGTCAGCCCGCGCTGGGTACGGATCTCGCGCAGCCGACGGCGCACGCGGAGGTCGACGTCGTCGGCGTTCTTCGCGGAGTCGCTTGCCTGCATGGCAAACCAGCTTGGCATTCATCCGAGGCGTCGGCAAGCTCGACGGCATGGGAAGCGAATGGGATTGCGTGATCGTCGGTGGCGGTGCCGCGGGGCTGAGTGCCGCGTTGGTCCTCGGCAGGGCGAGGCGACGCACGCTGCTGATCGACGCCGGGGTGCCGAGCAACTCGGCCGCGCACGGGATCGGTGGCCTGCTCGGGTTCGACGGGCGCCCGCCCGCCGAGTTGTACGCCCGGGGTCGCGCCGAACTCGCCGCGTACCCGACGGTCGAGGTGCGCAGCGGCGAGGTCGTCGCCGGACGGCCCGGGTTCTCGCTGGAGCTGGCCGACGGGACCACCGAACGCGCTCGGACGGTGCTGCTCGCCACCGGGATGGTCTACGAGACTCCCGACGTCCCCGGACTCGCGCCGCTGTGGGGACGCTCGGTGTTCCACTGCCCGTTCTGCCACGGCTGGGAGGTCCGTGATGCACCGGTGGCGGTGCTCGCGACGGGCGACCGTGCGGTGCACTCCGCGCTGATGATCCGCGGCTGGACCGACGACGTCGTCGTGCTGGCGGGTTCGCCGGACGGCCTCGACGACGACCAGCGCGCCCGGCTCTCCGCCGCGGGCGTCGCCGTCGACGAGCGCGCCGTCGCCCGCTTCGTCTCGAGCGACGGCGAACTGAGTGCCGTCGAGTTCGACGACGGCGAGCTGCTGCCGCGGCGCGGCGCCCTGGTCGCCACCACGCTGCGGCAGCGCTCGGAGCTGGCCGCACACCTCGGTGCCGAGACCAGCCCCACCCCGCTCGCCCCGGACGCGTTGCGGGTCGACGAGTTCCAGCGCACGTCGGTCCCCAGACTGTTCGCCGCAGGAGACGTGGCCGTCCGGATGCCGCAGGTGGCGGCGGCCGTCGCGTCGGGCAGCCTGGCGGGCGCCTCGGTCGTGGCACACCTCCTCGGCGCGGAGGTGGGACTACCCGTGCCGGCGTGGCCGGTGCCGACCGTTCGGGAGTTCTGGGAGCGGCACTACGGCGAGCGGGAACGCGTGTGGAGCGGCCGGGTCAACGCGCAGCTCGCGTCCGTCGCGGAAGCTCTTCCGGCGGGTCGCGCGCTCGACCTCGGCTGCGGCGAGGGCGGGGACGCCGTCTGGCTCGCCGAACACGGCTGGTCCGTGACGGCCGTCGACGTCTCCGAGACCGCCCTCGGGCGCACCCTCGAGGAGGCGTCGCGCCGCGGCGTCGCCGATCGGATCGCCGTCGAACGATGCGACCTGTCGGACGGGTTCCCGTCGGGCACGTTCGACCTCGTCTCCGCACAGTTCCTGCACTCGCCGGTGCACCTGGAACGGCCGCGGATCCTCCGCGACGCGGCGGCCGCCGTGGCGCCGGGTGGGCACCTCGTCATCGTCGACCACGCCGCAGTGCCGCCGTGGGCCACGAAGGTGCCGCACGACCACCGGTTCGACACCGTCGACGAGGTCCTCGCGCAGCTCGACCTCCCCGCCGACCGATGGGACCAGCTGCACGCCGCGACGGTCGACCGCGACGCCGCCGGTCCCGACGGTCGGGTGTATCCGATCGCCGATGGCGTGATCGTGCTGCGCCGGCGGGATTGAGCGCGGGGCTCGGCCACGGCCACCTCGACTGTGGGGCTCCTGCACGCACACGGGGCGGAATGCGTACACGAGGCCCACAGTCGGCGCGATCGGGCCGGTGACACCGCCGGCGCGCCGATCGGAGTACGGTGATCGGCGCGGACGAGTTGGCCGGGCGGCCGCGGACGCCGGGTTCGCCCCGGCGTTCGAGGAAAGTCCGGACTTCACAGAGCAGGGTGATTGCCAACGGCAATCCGAGGTGACTCGCGGGACAGTGCCACAGAGAACAGACCGCCGCCACCGGCTTCCGGGCCGGTGACGGTAAGGGTGAAACGGTGCGGTAAGAGCGCACCAGCACTCCGGGTGACCGGAGTGGCTAGGTAAACCCCACCCGAAGCAAGGCCAAGAGGCCGCAACCTGGTTGCGGCTGCGCAGGCGTCCGAGGGCTGCTCGCCCGAGCCTGCGGGTAGGCCGCTCGAGGCACCCGGTGACGGTGTGTCCAGATGGATGGTCGCCGCCCCGTCGCCGGCAACGGTTGACGGGGAACAGAATCCGGCTTACAGGCCAGCTCGTCCGCCCCGCACTGCCAGGTCAGCCGACCGCCTTGCGCAGTCCCTTGAGCACACCCTCGAGCTGGTCCTCCGCGGACAGCGCGACCTGCTCCTCGCCGGTGAACAGCAGCCCGTAGGTGAACGTGTCCTCGCCCGCGGCGTGCGCGACGGTGGCCTCGTGCAGCAGGTGCCTGCGGCTGACGACGCTGTCCTGGTGATCGCCGAGCAGTGACTGGATCGCCTTGGCGCCGTCCGCGACGTCCGCCGCGCCGGTGGCCGCCGCGGTGTACCGAAGCCGCTTCGCGCTCTTGCGGATTCGGTGCAGCGCCTCGTCCTTCTCCTCGGGGGAGAGGTCGGGGTCGGCCTTCGCCTCCCGCGCGACCTTCGCGGCCTTGCGCACCTTGCGGTACGCGGACTCAACGGTGGCCTGCCGTGGTGGTTCCCCGCTCGCGGTGGTCGCGGGCTCGGCGAGCTTCAGGGCGTCGAGCGCGTCGAGCATCCGGAAGTACCGCTCGGAGCGCATCGCGGTCAGCGAGCGCTTCCACCCTGTCTCGTAGCGCCGCTTGGCGCCGTCGATGAGGCGGGTCCGGACGGGTCCGCGGACGAGATCGGCGGGCAGGCCGTCGAGCGCCTTCTCGTACCGCTCCGCGAGAACCTCCGCGTCACGCGCGACGCCGAGGACGCCCGCGAGCACCTTCAGCTCCTCCAGCACGAAGGCGTCGTCGTTGAGCCCGAACGACTCCTCCGACCCCTTGACCAGGCTGCGGATCTTGCGGGTGGTCACGCGCATCTGATGGACCGAGTCCCAGACGTCGGTACGCACCGCGCGGTCCCACACCAGCAGTTCCTCGATCTGCTCGGCCACGGCACGGTGCACCGGATCGTCGGGCGGTGACTGCCGCTCCGGTGCCGTCGCCGCCAGCACCCGGCCCACCTTCGAACCATGGCCCGCGGGTTCGGCGCCGGCGTCCAGCAGACGGTTGGCCAGCCGCTCCAGCAGCCCGGGATCGGCGCCCTCGACGATCTCGAGTTCCCACTCCCGCCACGCCTGCTCCTCGCCGCCGACCGCCGAGGCCGTCACCTGGTCGTCGCAGAACTCGGCGACCGGCGAGCCCGACGGGTCGAACAGGACGTCGACGGTGCGGACCGTCGAGATGCGCGCGACGGGGGCGAGTTCGCGATCACGGACGATGGCGAGCACCACGTCACGCAGCTCGTCGGGCACGGTGTCGCCGTCATCGAGCGGCAGTCGCACCTCGGTGCGGGCGTCGGCGCCGGCGGGCAGCTTGAGGTGCCAGCCGGCATCCGGCCCACCCGTGCGGCGGCGCAGCGTCACGCGCCGCTCGCCCAGGTGCTGGCCCGCGGTGTCGTAGTAGACGGCGTCGAGGTGCTGCGGCTCCAACCTGTCGACCCGGCCGATCACCGACAGCCCCTGGAACGACGGGGACACGGTGTCACCGGTGACGGCGAACTTGCGTTCGATCTCGGTGTGGCGGGACGCCTTGCGCTTGTCGGCTGCCATCTTCACCTTCGGTCGGCGTGGAACGTGGGCTCAAATCCGTGAACAGGGTGCCACATTGAGGTGAACGGACGACGCCGTGAGGAGTCCGGCCTCGACGGCGCCGCCGGCGCGGGCGTTACACATGGCCCACGGGCCGTAAGTGCTGGTGCGCTAACGTGCTGCGCATGCCCGAATTCGAGACGCTGACGTTCACCGAGACCGGCCCCGTCACCAGCATCGTGCTGAACCGGCCCGACGCGGCCAACGGCATGAACGACGTCCTCACCCGCGAACTGGCCGTCGCCGCCGCCCTCTGCGACACCACGGCCACCAAGGTCGTCACGATCACCGGCGCGGGCCGGTTCTTCTGCGCCGGCGGCGACCTCAAGGCCATGGCCGCCGCGGAGGACGCGGGGACGTTCGTGAAGGGCATCGCCGCCGACCTGCATCGGGCACTGTCCACCTTCGCGCGGATGGACGCCGTCGTGATCACCTCGGTCAACGGCACCGCCGCGGGCGCCGGCTTCAGCCTCGCGGTCACCGGCGACCTGGCGATCGCGGCCGAGTCGGCGAAGTTCACGATGGCCTACACGAAGGCGGGATTGAGCCCCGACGGCAGTTCGTCCTATTACCTGCCGCGGCTGATCGGCATCCGGCGCACCCAGCAGCTCATGCTAGCCAACCGCACCCTGACCGCGGCCGAGGCGCTCGACTGGGGCCTGCTCACCGAGGTCGTTCCCGACGCCGATCTCGGCGCGCGCACCGAGGAGCTGGCCGGCCAGATGGCCGCGACGTCCCGGACGTCCAACGCCGCGGTGAAGCGCCTGCTGCTCGACACGTTCTCGAACGGCATCGAGAGCCAGATGGAACTCGAGGCGCGCTACATCGCCGACTGTGCGCGGTCCGCCGACGGTCAGGAGGGCATCGCCGCGTTCCTCGGAAAGCGTGCGCCGACCTTCGGCTGAGCGGCTCGCTAGAAGGAGTGCTCCTCGGCCGGGAACGCCCCGGTCGCGACGTCCTGAGCGTATTCCGTTGCCGCACGACGCAACTCGTCGCCGACGTTGCCGAAGCGCTTCACGAACTTCGCGGTCCTGCCTGCGGTCATGCCCGCCATGTCCTGCCACACCAGCACCTGGGCGTCGCAGTTGGGGCCCGCGCCGATGCCCACGGTGGGGATCGTCAGCTTGCCGGTGATCTGCGTGGCGAGTTCGGCGGGCACCATCTCGAGGACCACGGCGATGGCACCGGCCTCGGCGACGGCGATCGCGTCGTGCACGGTCTGCTCGGCGGCGTCGCCACGGCCCTGCACGCGGAACCCGCCGAGGCCGTTGACGCTCTGCGGGGTGAAGCCGATGTGGGCCACCACGGGGATGCCGGCCTGGGTCAGCGTCGCGATCTGAGCGGCGACGCGCTCACCGCCCTCGAGCTTGACCGCCGCCGCGCCGGTCTCCTTCATGAACCGCGTCGCGGTCTCCAGGGCCTGCTGCGGGCCGGCCTCGTAGCTGCCGAACGGCAGATCGGCCACCACCAGCGCGTGCGGCGCCCCGCGCACGACGCCGCGGACCAGCGGGATCAGTTCGTCGATGGTCACCGGCACCGTGGTGTCGTAGCCGTAGACGACGTTGGCGGCCGAGTCGCCCACCAGCAGTACGGGGATCTCTGCGTCGTCGAAGACGCGTGCGGTGGAGTAGTCGTAGGCCGTGAGCATCGCCCACCTGTGCCCTTCGGACTTCCACTTGAGGAGGTGGTGCGTTCGCACCTTCGTGCGGGGCTTGGTGGCCGCGGAGGCGAGGTTCGGATCGGTGGCAGCACCGTAAACCGTCTGCTCAGACATCATTGTCCCTAACTGGTCGGGTCGTCCTCGAGGCCCATTCGGGTCCCCGGGTCGTTCTGACCCCACCAGTGTGGCACTCGCCGCGCCGAAGGTGAACGACGAGTGAAGTGGACTTCCTCACACCGGCCCACCCGCCCGGGCCTACGATCGGCGACATGCAACGGCTGAGTGGTCTCGACGCGAGCTTCCTGTACCTCGAAACCGCCGCGCAGCCGCTGCACGTCTGCTCGGTGCTCGAGATCGACCCCGCCACCATCCCGGGCGGCTACTCCTTCGACCGGCTGCGCGACGCGCTCGCGATCCGCATCAAGGCGATGCCGGAGTTCCGGGAGAAGCTGGCCGACAACCGGCTCAACCTCGACCACCCGGTTCGGGTGGAGGACAAGGACTTCGACCTCGAGAAGCACCTGCACCGCATCGGGCTGCCCGCGCCGGGCGGTCGCAACGAACTGGCCGAGATCTGCGGCCACATCGCCTCGTTGACGCTCGACCGCAGCCGGCCGCTGTGGGAGATGTGGGTGATCGAGAACCTCGCGAGCGGTGAGGGGGAGGGCGAGGGCCGCCTCGCGGTGCTCACCAAGGTGCACCACTCCGGCGTCGACGGGGTCACGGGCGCCAACCTGATGTCGCAGCTGTGCGCGACCGAACCCGACCCGCCGCCGCCGGACCCGGTGGCCGGCGTCGGTCAGGCATCCGACCTCGAGATCGCGATCGGCGGCGCCCTGCGGTTCGCCACCCGGCCGATGAAGTTCGCCAACGTGCTGCCCGCCACGGTCTCCACCGTGGTCGACACCGTCAGACGAGCCCGAAACGGCCAGTCGATGGCTGCGCCGCTCAATGCGCCCAAGACGCGGTTCAACGCCAACGTGACCGGCCGGCGCAACGTGGCCTTCGCCCAGCTGGACCTCGACGACGTCAAGATGGTGAAGAACCACTACGGCGTCAAGGTCAACGACGTCGTCATGGCGCTGGTGTCGGGCGTGCTGCGGCGATTCCTGCTCGACAGCGGCGAACTGCCCGACAGCTCGCTCGTCGCGATGGTGCCCGTGTCGGTGCACGACAAGTCCGACCGGCCGGGACGCAACCAGGTGTCGGGCATGTTCGCCAGCCTGGAGACCAACATCGAGGACCCAGGCGAGCGGATCAAGGCGATCTCCGAGGCGAATTCGGTTGCCAAGCAACATAGTTCGGCAATCGGCGCGACCCTGCTGCAGGACTGGGCGCAGTTCGCGGCGCCCGCGGTCTTCGGGGTGGCGATGCGGGTGTACGCCCGCAGCAACCTCAGCGGCGCCCGCCCCGTGCACAACCTGGTGGTCTCGAACGTGCCGGGGCCCCAGGTGCCGCTGTACTTCCTGGGCGCCCAGGTGAAGGCGATGTACCCACTCGGGCCCATCTTCCACGGCTCGGGACTCAACATCACGGTGATGTCCCTGACCGGAACACTCGACGTGGGCCTGATCTCGTGCCCCGACCTGCTGCCCGATCTGTGGGACATGGCCGACGACTTCCAGGTCGCACTCGACGAGCTGGTCGCCTCCACGAAGTAGGCGCGCGCGTACGCCCTCAACTGCGTCGATGTCGGGCCATGGCAGCATGGGCAGCCATGAACCTCAAGAGCGGGGTCCTCGCGGCCGCCATGGTGATGATTGTCGTGGCCGGCTGCAGCAGGGCGGTCGACGGACGCGCCACCATGGGCGCCCCGCCGCCGGGATCGCCGGTTCAGTGGTCGCAGTGCGAGACCGACGAGTCGGCGGACGTGCCACTGCCGTCGAGCGCGCAGTGCGGCATGCTCTCGGTGCCGGTGGACTACGCCAAGCCCGACGGCGACGTCGCGCAGCTCGCGCTGATCAAGTTCCCCGCCACGGGCGACAAGATCGGATCCCTCGTGATCAATCCCGGCGGCCCCGGCGAGTCCGGCGTCACGGCAGCGGCCTCGCTCGTGGAGGGCATGCCCGCGGAGGTGCGCGAGCGGTTCGACCTCGTCGGCTTCGACCCGCGCGGCGTCGGACGGTCGACGCCCGCGGTCTGGTGCAACTCCGACGAGGACAACGACCGGCTGCGCGCCGACCCGCAGGTGGACTACACGCCCGAGGGCGTGGCCCACATCGAGTCGGAGACCAAGGCCTTCGTCGACCGATGCGTCGAGAAGATGGGCGACGAATTCCTGGCCAACGTCGGGACCGTCAGCGTCGCAAAGGATCTCGACGGGATTCGGACTGCCGTCGGTGACGAGAAGCTGACCTACCTCGGCTACTCGTACGGCACCCGGATCGGTGCCGCGTACGCCGAGGAGTTCCCCGACAAGACCCGGGCGATGATCCTCGACGGTGCCGTCGACCCGAATGCGGACCCGCTCGAGGCGGACATCCGGCAGGCCGCGGCGTTCCAGACCGCCTTCAACGACTACGCCGCCGACTGCGCGAAGAACCCTAGCTGCCCGCTCGGCACGGATCCGGCGAAGGCCGTCGAGGTGTACAAGACGCTCGTCGACCCGCTCGTCGCGAACCCCGCCAAGACGAAGGACCCACGCGGGCTGAGCTACAGCGATTCGGTGATCGGCACCATCCTGCCGCTGTACTCGCCGAACCTCTGGCGCCACCTCACCCAGGCACTGTCGGAGATGCGGGCCGGCCGTGGCGACACCATGCTGGCGCTCGCCGACCTCTACATGGGCCGTGACTCGGAGGGGCACTACAACAACTCGACCGACGTCCGGGTGGCGGTCAACTGCGTCGACGAGCCGCCGGTGACCGACCGCGCCAAGGTCGTCGAGCAGGACAGGCGTGCGCGCGAGGTGGCCCCGTTCATGAGCTACGGGCAGTTCACCGGCAACGCACCGATGGGAACGTGCTCCTTCTGGCCCGTCCCGCCGACCTCGACGCCGCACCAGCTGAAGGTGCAGGGTCTGCCGCCCACCCTCGTCGTGTCGACCACGAACGATCCGGCGACGCCGTACCAGGCCGGCGTGGACCTCGCGAAGCAACTCGGCGGCGCCCTGCTGACGTTCGACGGCACCCAGCACACCGTCGTGTTCCAGGGCAACCGGTGCGTCGACGACATCGCCACCAGGTACCTGGTCGACGGCGCGGTGCCGCCCGCCGACGCGCGCTGCTGACCGCGCGCTGACGGGACGGCCCGGCAGGTCACCGAAGCGTCACCGTCCGGTTGCCGAGCAGTCACCGCGCGCGGCCGGATGCAGCCGCGAAGCGCGTTGCGTGCGAACATGTTCGCCATGTGGCGGGCGGTAAGGCGAATCTCTGTACCGCTCGTGATCCCGATGCTGGCGATCGCCGGCCTCGTGACGGCGACGCCCACGGCCGCCTCTCCCGAGGGTGGAGCGGTTCAGGCGTACGGCCAGTCACCGTCCTGGGGGAGTTGCGCGTCGGTGGTCGGGGACCTCTCCGCGATCCCGACGGCACAGTGCGGCGCGGTGGACGTGCCCGTCGACTACGCCGATCCCACCGGACCGATGGCCCGGTTGGCCGTCATCCGGGTGCCCGCCACCGGTCCCGACCGCATCGGCGTGCTGATGGTGAACCCGGGCGGACCGGGCGCCTCGGCCGTCGACACCGTGGCCGGGATGGCCGCCGGCCTGTCGGGTACCGAGATCACCCGCCGGTTCGACCTCGTCGGCTTCGACCCGAGGGGCGTCTCGCACTCGACGCCGCAGGTGCGCTGCCGCACCGACGCCGAGTTCGACGCCTACCGACGGGAGCCGATGGCGGACTACAGCCCGGCCGGCGTTGCCGCGATCGAATCGGTCTACGCCAACCTCATCCAGGGCTGCCTCGACAAGACCGGCCGCAGCTTCCTCGCGAACGTCGGCACCGCGTCCGCAGCCCGCGACATGGACGTCGTGCGCTCGGCGCTCGGCGAGAACCAGATCAACTACCTCGGGTTCTCCTACGGCACGGAACTGGGCGCCCGGTACGCCGAGCTGTATCCCGAACGCGTGCGCGCCATGGTCCTCGACGGCGCGGTGGACCCCGGCTCGGACCCGGTGGCGGAGAACATCCGACAACTCGCCGGCTTCCAGCAGGCATTCGACGACTACGCCGCCGACTGCGCACGGTCCACCGACTGCCCACTCGGGCAGGACCCGAGCCAGTTCGTCGCCCGCTACCACCAACTGGTGAACCCGCTGGTGTTCGCGGCCGCCCGGACCTCGGACCCGCGGGGGCTGAGCTATCAGGACGCGATCACCGGCACGGTCAACGCGCTGTACACCAAGCGGTACTGGAAGTACCTCACCAGCGGGCTGCTCGGTCTGTCCCGCGGCACCGACCCGGGCGACCTGCTGCTCCTCGCCGACGACTACCAGGAACGCGACCGGGCCGGCCACTACACGAACCAGCAGGACGCGTTCACCGCGATCCGCTGCGTCGACGGGCCGTACCCGACCGACCCGGCGGTGTGGGCGGACGCCGACCGACAGGCCCGCGCGGCGGCGCCCTTCATGGCATACGGCGAGTTCACCGGATTCGCGCCGCGCGACCCCTGCTCGATGTGGCCGGTGCCCCCGACCTCGCAGCCCCACGACGTCGCGTCGCCCGGGCCCGGGAAGGTGGTCGTCGTCTCGACCACCCACGATCCCGCGACGCCATACCAGGCGGGTGTCGACCTCGCCCGCCAGCTCGACGCGTCCCTGATCACGTTCGACGGCACCCAGCACACCGTGGTGTTCAACGGCGACGCGTGCGTGGACCCGGCGGTCGTCGCGTTCCTGGTCGACTCGACGCTGCCGCCGGCCGGCCTGCGCTGCTGACCGGCGCGGCCGAAACGGCATGGGTTTCCGGCGCGTAACACGGATTTAACAGCCGGTGCATACGCTTTCGCCCATGGACCGGCAGAAGGAATTCGTGCTGCGCACGCTGGAGGAACGCGACATCCGGTTCGTCCGCCTGTGGTTCACCGACGTCCTCGGATATCTCAAGTCGGTCGCGATCGCGCCCGCCGAACTCGAGGGCGCGTTCGAGGAGGGCATCGGCTTCGACGGCTCCTCCATCGAGGGCTTCGCCCGGGTGTCGGAGGCCGACATGGTCGCCCGACCGGACCCCTCGACGTTCCAGGTCCTGCCGTGGACCACGAGCGCCGGCAAGAACCACTCGGCCCGGATGTTCTGCGACATCACGATGCCCGACGGGTCGCCCTCCTGGGCGGACTCGCGGCACGTGCTGCGCCGGCAACTGGCCAAGGCGAGCGACCTCGGCTTTTCCTGCTACGTGCACCCCGAGATCGAGTTCTTCCTCCTCAAGCCCGGCGGCGACGACATGGCCCCGGTGCCCGCCGACAACGGCGGCTACTTCGACCAGACGATCCACGACTCGGCGCCGAACTTCCGCAGGCACGCAATCGACGCGCTCGAGCAGATGGGCATCTCCGTCGAGTTCAGCCACCACGAGGGCGCGCCCGGGCAGCAGGAGATCGACCTGCGCTACGCCGACGCGCTGTCGATGGCCGACAACGTGATGACGTTCCGGTACGTCGTGAAGGAGGTCGCTCTCGCCGACGGGGTGCGCGCGTCGTTCATGCCGAAGCCGTTCGCCGAGTACCCGGGGTCGGCCATGCACACCCACATGAGCCTGTTCGAGGGCGACACCAACGCCTTCCACAGCTCCGACGACCCGCTGCAACTCTCCGACGTCGGCAAGGCCTTCATCGCGGGCATCCTCGAGCACGCCACCGAGATCAGCGCCGTCACCAACCAGTGGGTGAACTCCTACAAGCGGCTCGTCCACGGTGGCGAGGCGCCGACGGCGGCGTCCTGGGGTGCAGCCAATCGCTCGGCGCTCGTGCGGGTGCCGATGTACACGCCGCGCAAGGCCTCGTCGCGCCGCATCGAGGTGCGCAGCCCCGACTCGGCGTGCAACCCCTACCTGGCCTTCGCGGTGCTGCTGGCCGCGGGCCTGCGGGGCGTCGAGAAGAACTACCAGCTGGCGCCCGAGGCCGAGGACAACGTCTGGACGCTCACCCCGGAGGAGCGCCGCGCCATGGGCTACAAGGAGCTGCCGGGCAGCCTCGGCGTCGCGCTCACCGAGATGGAGAACTCCGAACTGGTCGCAGAGGCGCTGGGCGAGCACGTCTTCGACTTCTTCCTGCGCAACAAGCGCACGGAGTGGGAGAACTACCGCAGCCACGTCACGCCCTTCGAGCTGAAGGCGTACCTCTCCCTGTAGGCGTGTCCGACCGTCCGACGCGCACGCACCGTGCGATAGCCGGTACGTTAAATTCGGGGTGTGCCCAAACCCGCCACTCAGCGCCCCACGCTGCCCGGCGTCGGGCGGCTCGGCCTGGTGGCACCGACGGCACGCGACGACCTCGACCGCCTCGGCTGGACCACCGACGCGCACGTCGAACTGCTGTGGTCGCTGTCGCGGGCACCGGACGCCGACGAGGCGTTGCGCGCCGTCGTCCGCCTCGCCGACGAACTCGGTGCCGGGTGGGACGAACTCGGCACCGCCCTGGTCAAGGACAAGGCGCTGCGCGGCAGGCTCTTCGGCGTGCTCGGCTCGTCGCTCGCGCTCGGTGACCACCTGGTCTCGCGGCCGCTGTCCTGGCATCTGCTCGCCGGGTCGGTAGCGTTGCCCAGCGCGGCGGACCTCCGCCGCGACTTCATCGACGCCGCCGAGAACGCCACGGACGCAACGGCGCTGCCGTCACTGCGATCGCTGTACCGGGACCGGCTGCTGGTGCTGGCCGCACTCGACGTGGCGCCCACCGTCGAGAACGAACCCGTCCTCGCGTTCACGACGGTCGGTGAGCACCTGGCCGACCTGGCCGACGCCGCGCTGGAGGCGGCGCTGTTGCTCGCCCGGCGCACCGTCTGCGGGACCGGCCCCGCGCCCCGGCTCGCCGTCATCGCGATGGGGAAGTGCGGTGCGCGGGAACTGAACTACGTCAGCGACGTCGACGTCATCTTCGTCGCGGACGACGCCACCCAGTCGGGGTTGACCGCCAACATCCGCATCGCCGGTGAGCTGATGCGCTTCGCCAACGACGCGTTCTTCGAGGTCGACGCCGCACTGCGCCCCGAGGGCAAGCAGGGTCAGCTGGTGCGCACGCTCGAGGCGCACGTCGCCTACTACGAGCGGTGGGCCAAGACCTGGGAGTTCCAGGCGCTGCTCAAGGCCCGCCCCGCCGCGGGCGATCCCGACCTGGGCGCGGAGTACGTCGCCGCCCTCATGCCGATGGTGTGGACGGCCTGCGAGCGCGAGGACTTCGTGCCCGACGTGCAGGCGATGCGCCGGCGCGTCGAGGAACTCGTCCCCGCGGGCGTGCGGGCGCGGGAGATCAAGCTCGGCACCGGCGGCCTGCGCGACGTCGAGTTCGCCGTCCAGCTGCTGCAGCTGGTGCACGGTCGCACCGACGACACGCTGCACGTGGCGTCGACCGTGGACGCGCTCGCCGCGCTGGCCGCCGGCGGTTACGTCGGCCGCGACGACGCCGCCAACCTGACCGCGTCCTACGAGTTCCTGCGTCTGCTCGAGCACCGCCTGCAGCTGCAACGGCTCAAGCGCACCCACATGCTCCCCGAGTCGGGCGACGAGGAGGCGATGCGCTGGCTCGCGCGCGCGGCCCACATCCGGCCCGACGGCATCCGCGACTCGCTCGGCGTGCTGCGGGAGGAACTCAAGCGGCAGAGTCTGCGCGTCTCGCGCCTGCACGCGAAGCTGTTCTACCAGCCGCTGCTCGAATCGGTGGGCGGCGCGTCGGTCGACCTCGACGACGCGGGCATGTCGACCGAGGCCGCCGAGCGTCAGCTCGCCGCACTCGGCTACGAGGGACCGCAGAGCGCGCTGACCCACCTCGCGGCGCTCACCGGCAACGGCGGCAGGCGCGGCCGGGTGCAGCGGGTGCTGCTGCCCACGCTGCTCGACTGGCTTTCGGACACACCGGATCCCGACGCCGGTCTGCTGGCCTACCGCCGGATCAGCGAGGAGCTGATCGACCAGCGGTGGTACCTCGCGGCACTGCGCGACGAGGGCGCGGTGGCCAAGCGTCTGATGCGGATCCTGGGCACGTCGGCCTACGTCCCGGACCTGCTGATGCGGGCGCCGGAGGTGATCCGCCAGTACGCCGACGGTCCCAACGGCGCCAAGCTGCTCGACGTGGAACCCGACGGCTTCGCCAAGGCACTCGTGGCGGCGGCCGGCAGACACACCGATCCGGTGCGGGCCATCGCCGCGGCACGCACGCTGCGCCGGGGTGAACTCGCGCGCATCGCGTCGGCCGACCTGCTGGGTCTGATGGACGTGACCGAGGTGTGCAACGCGCTCACGTCGGTGTGGGTGGCCGTGCTGCAGGCCGCACTCGACGTCGTCACCCGGGCCAACACGCCGGCCGGCGGTGCGCCCGCGACGATCGCCGTCATCGGCATGGGCCGCCTCGGCGGGCTGGAACTCGGCTACGGCTCGGACGCCGACGTCCTCTTCGTGTGCGAGCCGCTCGGGGACACCGACGAGGCCGTCGCCGTCAAGTGGGCGGTGAGCATCGCCGAGCAGGTGCGTGCGCGGCTCGGAACGCCCAGTGCCGACCCGCCGCTCGAGGTCGACGCCAACCTGCGCCCCGAGGGCCGCAGCGGGCCGCTGGTGCGCACGCTGTCGTCGTACCGTGCGTACTACGCGCAGTGGGCGCAGGCCTGGGAGGTGCAGGCGCTGCTGCGGGCGCACTGCGTCGCCGGCGATGCCGAACTGGGCCAACGGTTCCTGCTGATGATCGACGACATCCGCTACCCGCCCGACGGCGTGTCCGGCGACGCGGTGCGGGAGATCCGCCGCATCAAGGCGCGCGTCGACGCGGAACGGCTCCCGCGCGGCGCCGACCCCAACACGCACACCAAGCTCGGCCGCGGTGGCCTCGCCGACATCGAGTGGACCGTGCAACTGCTCCAGCTGCGCCACGCGCACCGCATCCCGGCGCTGCACAACACGTCCACCCTCGAGACGCTCAATGCCATCGGCGCCGCCGAATTGATCGCCGAGGGCGACGTCGACCTGCTCCGTCAGGCATGGCTGACCGCCACCAAGGCCCGCAACGCGCTGGTCCTGGTGCGGGGCAAGCCGACCGACCAGCTGCCCGGACCCGGTCGGCAGCTCAACGCGGTGGCGGTGGCGGCGGGCTGGCCCAACGGTGACGGCGGTGAGTTCCTGGACAACTACCTGCGGGTCACGCGACGGGCGAAGACCGTGGTGCGCAAGATATTCGGAGCCTGATGACCGTCAACGAGTTCCCCTTCGACGTGATCACCGAGCAGGAGTACGACCGCCTGCGCGCCCTGTACGAGCCGCTCACCGAGTCGATGCGCAGGCTGATCGACGCGGGCATCCGCACCGGCGTCGACGACTCGGCGATCGGCGAGGCGCGGGCTGCCATCGACTCGGCGACCGAGACCCTGGAACGCGTCCGCCGCGACACCACGTCCACGCTGCGGCATGCGGGCACGGGCCGTCCGCTCGCGTGGGCGAATCCGGCGGTGGGACTGCGCAACGCGATTGCACCCCCGATGCGCATCGAGCACGAGGGCGAGAACGGAAGGTGCTGGGCGGAATTCACGCTCGGCGCCGCCTACGAGGGGCCGCCCGGGCTGGTGCACGGCGGGGTCTGTGCGCTGGTCCTGGACCACCTGCTGGGCGAGGCCGCTAGCGACGGACTGACCAAGCCGCTCTTCACCGGCACGATCACGCTGCGCTATCTGCGTGGGACACCGCTGGGGCCGGTGCGGGCCGAGGCGTTCATCGAGCGCACCGAGGGCATCAAGACCTATGCGCGCGGCTACCTCGGCGACGCCGACGGGTGGACGGTGGAGGCGGACGGGGTGTTCATCAGGCCGGCGTGGGCGCGTGATGCCGGATGAAGTTCTACGTGAGCACCGCGTTCCTCGACGTCAAGGAAGTGGTCGACGTCGCGAAGGCGGCGGACGACCTCGGCTACGACGGCATGGGCATCCCAGACCACGTCGTCAACCTCGAGACGCTGGCGACGCCCTACCCGTACACGAAGGACGGCTCGCGGCGGTGGGAGGCCTTCACCCACTGGCCCGATCCGTGGGTGATGATCGGCGCGATCGCGCTGGTGACCGAGCGGCTACGCTTCGTCACCACCGTCTACCTGCCCGCCATGCGGGACCCCTACTCCGCGGCCAAGGCGATCGGCACCGCCGCGTGCCTCGCCGAGGGCCGGCTCGAACTCGGCATCGGGGTGGGGTGGTGCGAGGAGGAGTTCACCCTGATGGGCCAGCGGTTCGACCGCCGCGGCAAGCGCACCGACGAGATGCTCGAGCTGATGCGCGCGCTGTGGCAGCCGGGCTGGACCAAGTTCTCCGGCGAGTTCTACACGACGCCGCGCCTGGAGATGGAGCCGACGCCGCCGCACATCCCGATCTACGTCGGGGGTCTGTCGGACGTCGCGCTACGGCGGGCGGCGCGCAACGACGGCTGGATCGGCGACCTGATAGACACCGCACGGGCGATCGAGTCGGTCGAGAAGATCCGCGGGCTGCGCGCCGAGAAGGGGCTGTCGATGGACGATTACACCGTCATCACGCCGCTCACCGACGCGTTCACGCCCGAGCACTTCGCCCGAGCCGAGTCAGCGGGAATCACGGGCATCATCACGATGCCATGGATGTTCTACTCCGGCCCGCAGGCCACCTTCGCCGAGAAGGTCGACGGCATGAAGCGGTTCCGCAGGGACCTCGCCCTCGACGGCTAGGCCGCCGCGCGTCGTCGTCCGAGCACGGAATCCAGCGCGTACGCACCGCCGCCGGTGAACACCAGCAGGAAGAAACCGAAGCAGAACAGCACCGCGGACTCGCCACCGTTCTCCAGCGGGTGCAGAGCCTGAGGCTGATGCATCCAGAAGTATGCGACGGCCATCGTGCCCGACGCGATGAACGCCGCGATACGGGTGAACAGCCCGGTCATGATGAGGACGCCGGCGACCAGTTCGATCAGTCCCGACCACCACCCGGGCCAGGAGCCGACTGGAAGGGCTCCGCCGCCCATGTCGATGGGCCACGCGAACAGCTTGGAGGCGCCGTGCACGGTGAAGAGCAACCCGAGCACCACGCGGAACAGGGTGATGGCCACGGGACTGAAGGACGTCAGGCGCCGCTCGAGTGGTTGCGTCATGGCACCAACGGTACCGACGTACCACTCCTTCGTCAGGGCTAGCGCGTGCGTACTCGACGTTGCCGCATCGCGTCGAGGGCGAAGGTGCCGCCGCCGGTGAACACCAGCAGGAACAGGCCGAAGCAGAAGAGCACCGCTGCCTCGCCGCCATTCTCGATGGGCCACAACGCCGTCGGCTGATGCTGGGTGAAGTAGGCGAACGCCATCTCGCCCGATCCGATGAACGCCGCCAGGCGCGTCACCAGACCGATCAGCAGCAGCACGCCGACCACGAGTTCGATCAGGCCGGCAATTCCGTAGGGCCACGACGTGATTGGCACGACGCCGCCGCCGGCCGCCGCGACGGGCCAGGCGAACAACTTTTGCGTTCCGTGCACGGTGAACAGCAGGCCGAACACGATGCGGAACACACTCAGGATCGCCGGCGATACGGCGGACAGCTTCGTTTCCAGTTTGTTCATGCGACGAACCTACTATCTGGACTTCGGTCCGGATGGCTGCGGGTCGTCGTGTCGGGAACACTGGAAGGGTGACCGACCGCCCACTGCGCCTGCACGATCCCGACGACCGCGGCTTCGCCAGTGACAACTACGCCGGAGCCCATCCCGAGGTGATCGCCGCGATCGCGGCCGCCAACGAGGGCCACCAGGTCGCCTACGGTGGCGACGCCTACACCGCACGCCTGCAGGAGGTCGTCGCCGGCCACTTCGGCCCGGACGCCCGGGCGTTCCCCATGTTCAACGGCACGGGCGCGAACGTCGTGGGGCTGCAATCGATGCTGCCGCGGTGGGGCGCGGTGATCTGCACGTCCACCGCGCACATCCACACCGACGAGAACGCCGCCCCCGAGCGCGTCGCCGGCCTCAAGCTGCTGACCGTGCCGACGCCCGACGGCAAGCTCACCCCCGAACTCGTCGACCGCGAAGCCTGGGGGTGGGGTAACGAGCACCGTGCCCAGCCGCTGGCCGTATCCATCACGCAGACAACCGAACTGGGTACCGCCTACACGCCGTCGGAGGTGCGGGCGATCGCCGACCACGCGCACGCCCGGGGGATGACGTTGCACGTGGACGGCGCCCGCATCGCCAACGCCGCGGCGCACCTCGGGTGCGGACTGCGCGAGTTCACCACCGACGCCGGCGTCGACGTCCTGTCGTTCGGCGGCACGAAGAACGGCCTGCTGTTCGGGGAGGCCGTCGTCGTCCTCAACCCCTCGGCCACCGAGGGACTGGACTATCTGCGCAAACTCGACATGCAACTGACCAGCAAGATGCGGTTCGTCTCGGCGCAACTCGTCGCGCTGCTCACCGACGACCTGTACCTGCGCTCCGCGACGCACGCGAACCGGATGGCCCGCCGTCTCCGGGACGCCGTCGAGGGTCTACGGGGTCTGACGATCACCCAGCCCACGCAGGCCAACGCCGTCTTCGCGATCCTGCCCCCGGGCGTCGCCGACCGGCTCCGGGAGCGCTTCCGCTTCTACGACTGGGATGCGGCGACGGGGGAGGTGCGCTGGATGTGCGCCTTCGACACCACCGAGGCCGACGTCGACGCGTTCGCCGCCGCGGTGCGTGCGGAGCTGGACGCCGCGGCCTGACGTCTGCTCGTCGAACGTGCGGGTACGGCGCGAAATCGGCCGGTGATCCCGCCGTACCCGCACGTACGCGGGGCCGAAAGGTACCTGTGAACGCAGACCACCCCGCCCCGCGAACCGGACGGGGTGGCAGCAGAACGCTTCGAGTTACACGTCGTAGTACAGCGAGAACTCGTAGGGGTGCGGACGGATCTGGATGGGCATGATCTCGTTCTCGCGCTTGTACGAGATCCACGTGTCGATCAGGTCCTCGGTGAACACGCCACCTTCGGTGAGGTAGTCGTGATCCTCCTCGAGACGGTCGATGACCGCGGACAGCGACGTCGGAGCCTGTGGGATGTTCGCGGCCTCCTCGGGAGGAAGCTCGTAGAGATCCTTGTCCACGGGCGCCAGCGGCTCGATCTTCTTCTTGATGCCGTCGATGCCGGCCATCAGCATGGCCGCGAACGCCAGGTACGGGTTGCCCGAGCTGTCCGGGCACCGGAACTCGAGGCGCTTGGCCTTCGGGTTGTTGCCGGTGATCGGGATGCGGACGCACGCCGAACGGTTGCGCTGGCTGTACACCAGGTTGATCGGCGCCTCGTAGCCCGGCACCAGACGCTTGTAGGAGTTCACCGTCGGGTTGGTGAACGCCAACAGCGACGGCGCGTGGTGCAGGATGCCGCCGATGTAGTGGCGCGCCAGGTCCGACAGACCCGCGTAGCCCGACTCGTCGTGGAACAGCGGCTTGCCGTCCTTCCACAGCGACTGGTGGGCGTGCATGCCGGAACCGTTGTCACCGAACAGCGGCTTGGGCATGAAGGTGACGGTCTTGCCGTTCTTCCACGCCGTGTTCTTGATGATGTACTTGAACAGCAGCACGTCGTCGGCGGCAGCCAGCAGGGTGTCGAACTTGTAGTTGATCTCGGCCTGGCCGGCGGTGCCGACCTCGTGGTGGCCGCGCTCGAGGATGAACCCGGCGTTCTGCAGATTGGTGGCCATCTCGTCGCGCAGGTCCACGTAGTGGTCGTACGGCGCGACGGGGAAGTAGCCGCCCTTGGGACGGACCTTGTAGCCGAGGTTGGGGCTGCCGTCGGCTTCGAACGGCTCGCCGGTGTTCCACCAGCCCGACTCGGAGTCGACCTCGTAGGACGTGCCGTTGATCTTCGAGTCGAACGTCACCGAGTCGAAGATGTAGAACTCGGCCTCGGCACCGAAGAAGCAGGTGTCGGCGATGCCGGTGCTGGCGAGGTAGTTCTCGGCCTTGCGGGCGACGTTGCGGGGGTCGCGCGAGTACGCCTCACGGGTGAACGGGTCGTGCACGAAGAAGCTGAGGTTGAGCGTCTTGGCATGCCGGAACGGATCGATGCGCGCGGTGTTGGGATCCGGCAGCAGCATCATGTCGGACTCGTGGATGGACTGGAAGCCGCGGACCGACGAACCGTCGAACGCGAGGCCGTCCTCGAAGACGCTCTCGTCGAACGCCGAGGCGGGGATCGAGAAGTGCTGGACGACACCGGGCAGATCGCAGAAGCGAATGTCGACGTACTCGACGTTCTCGTCCTTGATCAGCTTGAAGATGTCGTCTGCAGTCTTGTCTGGCACTGAGAATTCTCCTTTGACTGGTAACCCGCCGACTGACGCTATGGACACGATGTTGCAGGCCAGTCAACCGGATGTTGCGCCGACGTTACGCGTGCGGTGTCCCCGGTCGCTTCGCTCCTGCCCGCCGAACCGCTCTGACCATATGCTGGTGACATGGCGCGCACCTTCGGTTCCTGGCTCTCCGGTCCGCCCCCCGCCGACGCGGGCGGGTCCGGTCAGGGCACGAACACCTATGCCGGTGAGCGCCTCGGACTGCCCGAGCAGGGTCCCGGGTCCATCGCCCGCTTCGGCAGGCGCGTCGGGGCACTGATGATCGACTGGCTGATCAGCTACGGGCTGGCCGCTCTGGCCATGACGCTGGGTTGGGTGTCGCTCGGCGCGCTGTCGACCGCGGTGCTGGTGATCTGGTTCGTGCTCGGCGTCGCGTCGGTGCGCCTGTTCGGCTTCACCCCGGGCCAGTTGGCGCTGGGCCTGATGGTCGTACCCGTGGACGGCACCGACCACGTCGGGGTGGGCCGGGCGCTCGTGCGCGGCGTGCTCACCGCTCTCGTCATCCCGGCGCTGTTCACCGACACTGACCACCGTGGCATTCACGACCTCGCGTCCAAGACCGCGGTGGTCCTGCGCCGCTAGACGCTCGGGGGAGGTTACTTGCGGCGCACCGTGCGCTGCACGCCGCGCATCTTCGCATTGCCCGGCATCGGTCCCTTCGGCATCGCGGCCGGACCGACGCGCGATCCGAGCGCGACGAGCTTGGACTCCAGCGAGTCCATCTGCTTGACGGTGATGTTCGCGGGCAGCTTGGTGAGGTGGCGTTCGAGCTTCGACAGCGGCACCTCGCCCTCGCCGTTGCCGACGACGATGTCGTAGATCGGGGTGTCGCCGATGAGCCGTGCGGTGCGTTTCTTCTCCTGCGCGAGCAGCGGTTTCACCCGGGAGGCGGATCCCTCGCCGACGAAGATCACGCCGGGCCGGCCGATCACCCGGTGCACGGCGTCGAAGTGACCGGTCGCCGCGACACCAGGCGTCACCCGCCACTTGCCGCGGAGGTTGTCCAGCGCCCACGCCGCCGCGCCGGTCTGGCCCTCGGCCTTGCGGTACACCGACTTCTGCGCGCGCCTGCCGAAGATGATGAACGCGACCAGCGCGCCGAGCAGGATGCCCAGCGGAATCAGCGTCACCAGCGTGAAGGTGCTGCCACTCAGGACACCGACGACGACCGCGATCGCCACGATCAGGACGAGCGCCCCGACCATGTACGGCAGGAGTCGCTTGTCCTCCTTGCGCTGAATCTGGAACGCCTGCCACAACTGGCTGCGGCGCTGCTTGGACGCCGCCTTGCGGGTGGCCTTCGCCTCGGCCTTGGCGGCCTTCGCCGCGGCGGTGTTGCGTGTCTTCGCCATGGGATCAGGATACGGGTGGCGGTGTCCGTCCCGACATCAGGAAGCGGATGCCGCCCGAATGCGTGCGGCCTCGGCGTAGAGCCGGCCCGCCCGGTAGGACGACCGCACCAGCGGACCGGCGAGGACGCCGTTGAAGCCGATGCCCTCGGCGTACGCGGCGTGCTCGACGAACTCCTCCGGCCTGACCCACCGCTCGACCGGGTGGTGGCGCAGCGACGGACGGAGGTACTGGGTGATCGTGACGATGTCGCAGCCGGCGCCGTGCAGGTCGACGAGCGCCTCCCGGACCTCTTCGGGCGTCTCGCCCATGCCGAGGATCAGGTTGCTCTTGGTCACCAGACCGAAGTCGCGTGCCGCGGTGATGACGTCGAGGCTGCGCTGGTAGCGGAACGCGGGACGGATCCGCTTGAAGATGCGCGGAACCGTCTCGACGTTGTGCGCGAATACCTCCGGTCGCGACTCGAAGACCTCGAGCAGCTGCTCGGGAATCGCGTTGAAGTCGGGGGCCAGCAGCTCGACGCCGGTGTTGGGGTTCAGCGCCTTGATCTGGCGGACCGTCTCGGCGTACAGCCACGCTCCACCGTCGGGCAGGTCGTCACGGGCCACGCCGGTCACCGTCGAGTACCGCAGCCCCATCGCCTGCACGCTCTCGGCGACGCGGCGCGGCTCGTCACGGTCGAGTTCGGCGGGCTTGCCGGTGTCGATCTGGCAGAAGTCGCAGCGTCGGGTGCACTGCTCGCCGCCGATCAGGAACGTGGCCTCGCGGTCTTCCCAGCACTCGTAGATGTTGGGGCAGCCCGCCTCCTCGCACACCGTGTGCAGGCCCTCGCGGCGCACCAGCGCCTTGAGTTCCTTGTATTCGGGACCGGTCCTCAGCGTCGTCTTGATCCACGGCGGCTTGCGCTCGATGGGAGTTTCGGCGTTGCGGACCTCGAGGCGCAGCAGCTTGCGGTTTCCGGGGTCGACGCTCACGTCGTCAATGCTACTGCGGTCTCGCCGTCCAGGGCGCCGCGCACGGCGTGGGCCACCCGGTCGGCGACCTCGTCGACCGTCACACGTCGGCCGAGTTCGGCGGACAGCGACGTCACGCCCGCATCGGCGATGCCGCATGGCACGATCGCGTCGTACGCGGAGAGATCGCAATCACAGTTGAGCGCGAACCCGTGCAGCGTCGTCGCGCGTGCCACGCGGATGCCGATGGCCGCGATCTTGCGGTCGGGCCGCCCGTGCACGCCGGCCACCCAGACGCCGGATCGTCCTGCCACCCGGACCGTCTCGACGCCGAGGTCGGTGCACACCCGCATCAGCGCGTCCTCCAGACGGCGGACGAACTGGACGACGTCCATCGGCTCGACGAGGCCGATCACCGGGTAGCCGACGAGTTGGCCGGGGCCGTGCCAGGTGATCTTGCCGCCGCGATCGGTGTCGATCACCGGAGGTGCCCCCGGGACGGTGGAGTCGGGACGTTCGTGCGGCTCGGTGCGCTTGCCCGCGGTGTAGGTCGGGGGATGCTCGAGCAGCAGCAGGGTGTCGGGCCCTCCCGCGACCCTGGCGTCGGCCAGATCCCGCTGCAGCTGCCAGGCCTCGCGGTAGTCGACGGAGCCGAGACGGCGCACGTCGACGGGCGAGGACGAGGAGCGTACGGAGGCGGCCGACACGCGATCCACGGTACGCCCGCTAACCGGCGTCGGTCGCGGCCGTCGCGTACGCCAGTGCCTCACCGATCGTGTTGTGCCGGAACTCGAATCCGGCACGCTCCAGCACCGCGGGAATGGCGCGCTGTCCGCCGAGCAGTCCCTCGTCGGCGAACTCTCCGAGCGCCGCGCGGAGGACGAAGGCCGGCGCGGGCAGCACGGCCGGTCGGTGCACCGCACGTCCCAGCGCGGAGGTGAACTCGGCGTTGGTCACCGGCGCCGGACCGGTGAGGTTCACCGGCCCGGACACGTCCTCGTCGATGGTGAACAGCAGCGCCCGGATCTCGTCCTCCAGGCTGATCCACGGCATGTACTGGCGGCCGTTGCCGAGCCGGGCGCCGAGGCCGAACCCGAACAGCGGCCGAAGCCGACCGAGCACGCCACCCGTCCGGGACAGCACCAGGCCCGTGCGGACCATGACCACCCGCGTCCCCGCCCGGCGAGCCTCGGCGGTCGCGGCCTCCCAGTCGACGCAGAGCCGGGCCAGGAAGCCGTCGCCCGGAGGTGCGGTCTCGTCGGCGATCCGATCGCGCGTGTCGCCGTAGTAACCGACCGCACTCGAGTTCACCAGCACCGGCACGCCCGCCTCGGCGACGGCGTTCGAGAGCACCTCGGTCGGGCCGATCCGGCTGTCGCGCAGGCTCTGCTTGAACGCACCGGACCAGCGCTTGTCGCCGACGCCCACGCCGCACATGTTGACGACCGCGTCGACCTGGTCGAGGACCCGCGCGTCGAAGTCGCCGGTATCCGGGTCCCAGAACACGTCGTCCGCGTGCGCCGGAGGCCGACGGACCAGCCGCAGCACCCGGTGGTCGGCGGCCCGCAGCACCGAGACGAGTGCCGACCCGATCACCCCGGACGAGCCGGCGATGGCGATGACGGACACGGGCTACAGCCCCAGGTCGGCCTCGAACGCTCCTTCTTCGAGACGTCGCTTGATCGTGGTCAGGAAGCGGCCCGCGTCCGCACCGTCGATGAGACGGTGGTCGTAGGTCAGCGGCAGGTACGCCACCGACCGGACGCCGATGGACTCGTTGCCGAACTCGTCGACGATCACCCGCGGACGCTTGACGATCGCGCCGGTGCCCAGCATCGCGGCCTGCGGCGGCACCAGGATCGGCGTGTCGAACAGCGCGCCCTGGCTGCCGATGTTGGTGATCGTGAACGTGCCGCCGGACAACTCGTCGGGCTTCAGGTTCCCGGACCGGGCCCGCGCCGCGATGTCGCTGATCGCGCGTGCCAGCCCCGCCAGCGACAGGTCGCCGGCGTTGTGCACGACCGGCGACAGCAGGCCCTGTTCGGTGTCCACCGCGAAGCCGAGGTGTTCGGCGTCGTAGTAGGTGATCTGCTTGCTGTCCTCGTCGTAGCTCGCGTTCACGTTCGGGTGCGCCTTGAGGGCGTCGACGACCGCGACGGCGAAGAACGGCAGGAACGTCAGGTTGACGCCCTCGCGCTCGGCAAAGCTCGCCTTGGCGCGGGCGCGCAGCGCGACGATCTTGGTGAGGTCGACCTCGTGGGTCTGCGTCAGCTGGGCGGTCGTCTGCAGCGACTCGCGGGTCTTCTTCGCCGTGATCTGGCGAATCCTGTTGGCCTTCTGCGTGGTTCCGCGCAGATGGGACAGCGACGGTGCGGGGGCCGACGGCTTGGCCGGCGCGGCGGACGCGGCGGGTGCCTCGGCCGGTGCGCTCTCCGCGGGTGCCTTCTTGGCCTCCGCCGCGGCGAGCACGTCCTGCTTGCGGATCCGGCCTCCGACGCCGGTGCCCTTCACCGAGGACAGGTCGACGTCGTGCTCCCCGGCGAGCTTGCGCACCAGGGGCGTGACGTAGGGGCCGGCGTCGGAGCCGCCCGCCGCGGGTGCGGGGGCTTCCTTCGGTTCCGGCTTGGGCTCGGACTTGGGCTCCGGCTTGGGCTCGGACTTCGGCTCGGACTTCGGTTCGGGCTTCGGCTCCGGCTTCGGTTCGGGCTTGGGCTCCGACTTGGGCTCTGGTTCCGGCTCCGGCTCCGGCTCCGGCTCCGGCTCCGGCTCGGGCTCCGGCTCGGGCTCCGGCTCGGGTTCGGGCTTCGATTCGGCCGCAGCGCCCTCCGCGCCGATCTTGGCGAGTTCGCCACCGACGGCGACCACGTCGTCTTCTTCAGCGCTGATGGCGACGAGGGTTCCGGCGACGGGCGACGGGATCTCGGTGTCGACCTTGTCGGTGGACACCTCGACGAGCGGCTCATCGACCTCGACGCTGTCGCCGACCTTCTTCAGCCAGCGGGTGACGGTGCCCTCGGTGACGGACTCGCCGAGTTCGGGCATCTTCACCGACGTCGCGTCACCGCCACCGGACGCGGCGGGCTTCGACTTCTCCGGCTCGGGCTTCGGTTCGCTCTCCTCGGCGGGCTCGGCCTCGGGCTTGGTCTCCTCGGCCGCGGGCTCCTCGGCGGGTGCCTCCTCCTCGGCCGGCGCGTCGTCGGTGGCGGCGTCCGAGGAGTCGTCGGACGCGTCGTCGCCGCCCTCGCCCTCCTCGCCGATCAGTGCGAGGTCGCCGCCGACCTCGACGGTGTCGTCCTCGTTGGCGATGATCTTCGTAAGCACGCCTGCTGCGGGTGAGGGGATTTCGGTGTCGACCTTGTCGGTGGACACCTCGAGGAGCGGTTCGTCGACTTCGACGGTGTCGCCCTCCTGCTTGAGCCATCGCGTGACGGTGCCCTCTGTGACGCTCTCACCGAGTGCGGGCATCTGGACGGAGATGGCCATGTCTTGTGACTCCCTCGTACGGTCGCGTGCGGCTGTGAAGATCTCGCGGCACCCATCCTTCCACGTCCGTGCGTCCCGGTCGTCGTGGACCTGCGGTCTGTCTGCTCTGGCACTATCGAAGGTGGTGATGGCACCTGGTGCCGGAAGGAGTCGGGTCGAGTTGGGACTCTTCGACAGGTTTCGACGACGTGGATCGCGGGGTGCGCGCGGCACCGATCCGGCGGCGGACCTCAGGTACATGAAGGAGTGGGTGGCCACCCACACCGGCGTCGAGGCGTTCATCGAACCCCAGACGACGGTCACGGAATTCACGGCGTGCCTCGTCGCGGCCGACGGTGAGTGGACCCGTCGGAGGACGAACGGCCAGGCCGGTGCTCGCCGCCTGAACGAGCAGCTCGGCATCCCCGTCTACGACGTGCAGAAGGTCGGTTACCCGCAGCGCATGCGCGACTACGACGAGAAGCGCCGCATCGAGCGCAAGCGTGCCGCACGACGAGAACTCGAGGAACGATGACCGGGGTGGCGCGCCGCGGGTTCACCGTCCGGAGTGCCGACGGCGTGACGCTGTCCTGTCACGAGGAGGGCACCACCGACGGTCCGACCGTCGTCCTGGTCCACGGGTGGCCCGACTCGCACGTGCTGTGGGACGGCGTGGTGCCCCTGCTGGCCGATCGGTTCCGCGTGGTCCGCTACGACAACCGCGGCGTGGGCGGATCCGATGCGCCGCGACCCGTGTCGGCGTACACGATGCAGCGCTTCGCCGACGACGTCGCCGCCGTCATCGGCGCGGTCTCCCCGGACGAGCCGGTACACGTGCTCGGCCACGACTGGGGTTCAGTCGGCGTATGGGAGTACCTCGCCCGGCCGGACGCGTCGGCCCGGATCGCGTCGTTCACCTCGGTGTCGGGCCCGAGCACCGACCACCTCAACCGGTTCGTGATCGACAACCTCAAGCGGCCCTACCTGCCGCGCCGCTTCCTCCGGGCGCTCGTGCAGGTGTTGCGGCTGACCTACATGGCCGCGTTCTCCGTGCCCGTCCTGGCGCCCGCGCTGGTCCGCGTCGCCTTCCGGGCCGGCGCCATGGGCCGGGTGCTGCGCACG
The DNA here is from genome assembly GCF_010731735.1 of Mycolicibacterium sediminis. GTDB lineage: Bacteria > Actinomycetota > Actinomycetes > Mycobacteriales > Mycobacteriaceae > Mycobacterium > Mycobacterium sediminis. The sequence goes on along the minus strand of NZ_AP022588.1, from coordinate 4,839,999 downwards.
CGCGACGGCATTCCCGCCCACCGGATACACCACTCGACGACGTTCGCCGCCGATGCCGCGACGAGCATGAAGGTGTACCCCGCCAACTACTTTCGCGCGCTGGCTGGTGGGCGCAAGGACCACCGCGTCGACGTGCCCGTGCAACTGATCGTGAACGCGCGCGACCCCTTCGTCCGCCCCTACCTCTACGACGACGCGGACCGGTGGATGTCTCGGCTGTGGCGCCGCGACGTCCCCGCCGGGCACTGGGCGCCGATGTCGCACCCGCAGGTGCTCGCGACGGCGGTGACCGAACTGGCCGATCTGATCGGCGGTGCCGCGCCCGCCCGTGGACTGCTGCGCGCTCAGGTGGGACGCCCGCGCGGACACTTCGGCGACATGCTGGTCTCGGTCACCGGGGCGGGCAGCGGCATCGGTCGCGAGACCGCCCTCGCGTTCGCCCGCGAGGGCGCCGACGTGATCGCGAGCGACGTCGACGAGGCGAGCGCGAAGGCGACCGCGGCGACCATCGCCGCCGCGGGCGGGACGGCGTTCGCCTACGCGCTCGACGTGTCCGACGCCGACGCCGTCGAGGCGTTCGCCGACCGCGTCTGCGCCGAGCACGGGGTGCCCGACGTCGTGGTCAACAACGCCGGCATCGGCCATGCGGGATCGTTCCTCGACACGCCCGCCGAGCAGTGGGACCGCGTGCTCGACGTCAACCTCGGTGGCGTGGTGAACGGATGCCGTTCCTTCGCGCGGCGGCTCGTCGAACGCGGCACCGGCGGCCACGTCGTCAACGTCTCCTCGATGGCGGCGTACGCACCGCTGCAGGCGATGAACGCCTACTGCACCTCGAAGGCCGCGGTCTACATGTTCTCCGACTGCCTACGGGCCGAATTGTCATCGGCCGGAATCGGTTTGACCACCGTCTGCCCGGGCGTCATCGACACCAACATCGTGCACACCACCCGCTTCGACGCCCCGCCGGGCAAGGCGGGTCAGGTCTCGGGCAGGCGTAGGCAGCTCGAGGCGATGTTCGCCGCGCGGCACTACGGACCGGACAAGGTCGCGAAGGCGATCGTGTCGGCGGTGCGCAAGAACAAGCCGATCCGCCCCGTGGCCCCCGAGGCGTACCTGCTGTACGGCACCTCGCGGATCGCCCCGCAGGCACTGCGCAGCACGGCCCGCGCCGGGATCGTCTAGCTCAGCCGTTCTTCGCGACGTCCTCGATGGCGGCGAACATCGTGCGCGTCGGCACGCCCGTGCCGCCCTTGCCGGTGTAGCCCCAGGGGCCGCCGGTGTTGTACGCCGGTCCGGCGACGTCGATGTGCGCCCACTGGACGCCCTCGGCGACGAACTCGCGCAGGTAGACGCCCGCGACGAGCATCCCGGCGAAGCGCGATCCGCTGACGTTCGCCAGGTCGGCGACGGTCGACTTCAGGTCGTCCTTCAGTTCCTCCGGCAGCGGCATCGCCCACCCGTTCTCGCCGACCTGCTGGGACAGTCCGGCGACCCGGTCGCGGAACTCGTCGCTGCCCATCACGCCGGGGGTGCGCGCGCCGAGCGCAACGGTCTGCGCACCGGTCAGCGTCGAGGTCTCGATCAGGTAGTCGGGGCCGTCCTCGCAGGCCCGCGCGATGCCGTCGGCCAGGATGAGCCTGCCCTCGGCGTCGGTGTTGAGCACCTCGACGGTGATGCCGCCGTACTGGGTGAGCACGTCCCCGGGGCGCTGCGCAGTCGACGACGGCATGTTCTCGGCCATCGGGACGGTCGCGATGACGTCGACCGGCACCTGCTGCTTGGCGGCGAGCACGACCGTCGCGATGACCGCGGCCGCACCACCCATGTCGGAGGTCATCTGATGCATGTTCAGTGCCGGCTTGATCGAGATGCCGCCGGTGTCGAACGTGATGCCCTTGCCGACGAGTGCGACCTTCTTGCCCTCGCCGCGCTTGGCACCCTTGTAGGTCAGTCGCACCAGCCGCGGGGGACGCGACGAGCCCTTGCCGACGCCGACGATGCCGCCGTATCCCGCCTTCTCGAGGGCCTTCTCGTCGAGCACCTCCACCTCGAGGCCCACCGACTTGCCGAGTGCCCGTGCCCGTTCGGCGAACTCGGCGGGGAAGAGGTGGCTGGGCGGGGTGTTGACGAAGTCGCGCGCCGTCGCGATCGCGGTCGCGATGTCGGTCCCGCGGACGGCGTTGGCCTTGGCGTCCTTGGCGGTGGCCAGCGCGGTGATCTTCGCCAGCGCCGGCTCCTTGGGTGCGGTCTTCTCGCTACGGAAGTCGCTGAACCGGTAGGCGCCGAGGATGAGGCCCTCGACCGCAGTCTCGGTGTTGAGTTCCGACAGCGCCGTGATCACCGACTCGGTCCCGGACAGGGTGCGTGCCGCGACGCCCGAGGCGCGACGCACCGCGTCGGCCGACCACTCGTCACGCGCTGCGCCCAGGCCGACGGCCAGGACGCTGGCGACCGGCAGCGACGGCGCGATCACGCGCGTCACCTGGTCGCTGCCACCCTTGGCGCCGAGCGCCGCGAGCGCCGCTTCGATCTCGCCGACGGCCGTGGCGTCGAGGAAGGGCGTCGACACCACCCGGGCGGTGTCGTCGTCACCCGTGACGACCGGGAGGATCAGCACCGCCGAACCGACCCCGCGCTTGGGCAGGCTGGTGGCGACGGTGACGGTGGGGGACTGGTATTCGGGTGCGGTGCTCACGGGAATCAACCCTAGCGAGGGTCCGGCGGGCAGGAGCGAAGCGACCGGGGGTTTGATCGGCGGGCAGGAGCGAAGCGACCGGGGGATTGATCGGCGGGCAGGAGCGAAGCGACCGGGGGATTGATCGGCGGGCGGGCGCCAAGCGACCAGGGGTTAATCTTGCTTCTCGTGACCGACAACCTGCTCCAGGGCCCGCTCGAAGATCGCCATCGCGAACTGGGCGCCAGTTTCGCCGAGTTCGGGGGCTGGCTGATGCCGGTGTCGTACGCCGGCACCGTCACCGAGCACAACGCCACCCGCACCGCCGTCGGTCTCTTCGACGTCAGCCACCTCGGCAAGGCGCTGATCAAGGGACCCGGGGCAGCGGCCTACGTCAACTCCGCGTTCACCAACGACCTGAACCGGATCGGGACGGGCAAGGCGCAGTACACGTTGTGCTGCAACGACTCCGGCGGCGTCATCGACGACCTGATCGCCTACTACGTCTCCGAGGACGAGGTGTTCCTCGTGCCCAACGCCGCCAACACGCCCGCCGTCGTGGCCGCGCTGAAGGAGCGCGCGCCCGAGGGGCTGACGATCACAGACGAGCACCGCTCGTACGCCGTGCTGGCCGTGCAGGGTCCGCGGTCGGCCGAGGTGGTCGGTGGGCTCGGGCTGCCGACCGACATGGATTACATGGGCTACGCCGACGCCGAGTACGACGGCGTCCCGGTGCGCGTGTGCCGGACGGGCTACACCGGTGAGCAGGGCTACGAACTGCTCCCGACGTGGGACCGCGCCGGTGTGGTGTTCGACGCGCTCGTCGAGGCGGTTCGCGAGGCAGGCGGCGAGCCCGCCGGCCTCGGCGCACGCGACACGCTGCGCACGGAGATGGGCTACCCGCTGCACGGACACGAGCTGACCGCCGAGGTGTCGCCGGTGCAGGCCCGGTGCGGCTGGGCCGTCGGCTGGAAGAAGGACGCCTTCTGGGGTCGTGACGCGCTGCTTGCCGAGAAGGCCGCCGGACCCACGCGGACCCTGCGCGGGCTCAAGGCCGTGGGGCGGGGCGTGCCCCGCGCCGAGATGACGGTGCTCGCCGGCGACGACCCGGTCGGCGTCACCACGTCGGGCACGTTCTCGCCGTCGCTGAAGGTCGGCATCGCACTGGCGCTGATCGACACCGCCGCCGGCATCGCCGACGGGCAGACGGTGGCCGTCGACGTCCGCGGCAAGCGGCTCGAGTGCGAGGTGGTCGCGCCGCCGTTCGTGGAGGCTAAAACTCGCTAGTCACGAGTTATATGATTTCCCCATGACCGATGGCCCCCTCGAGTTCTCGCTTGCCACCAACGCGTCACCGGCGAGCGACGAGGTACGAGCCGACATCCTGCGCGAGCCGGGCTTCGGCCGGTTCCATACCGACCACATGGTGTCGATCGACTACACCGAGGGCCGCGGCTGGCACGACGCCGCGGTGCTGCCGTACGGCCCCATCGAACTCGACCCGTCGGCGGTCGTCCTGCACTACGCGCAGGAGGTCTTCGAGGGGCTCAAGGCCTATCGCTGGGCGGACGGGTCGATCGTGTCGTTCCGACCGGACGCCAACGCGGCGCGACTGCGTACCTCCGCGCGCAGGCTGGCGATCCCAGAGCTGCCCGACGAGGTGTTCCTCGAGTCGCTGCGTCAGCTGATCTCGGTCGACGCCGACTGGGTCCCGGCGGCGGGCGGCGAAGAGTCGCTGTACTTGCGGCCGTTCATCTTCGCCACCGAGCCCGGACTGGGTGTTCGCCCCGCGACGGAGTACCGGTACATGGTCATCGGGTCCCCGGCGGGTGCCTACTTCAAGGGTGGCCTCAAGCCGGTGTCGGTGTGGCTGTCGACGGAGTACGTGCGCGCCAGTCCCGGTGGAACGGGCGCCGCCAAGTTCGGCGGCAACTACGCCGCCTCGCTGCTCGCGCAGGCCGAGGCCACCGAGCACGGCTGCGACCAGGTCGTCTGGCTGGACGCGATCGAACGCCGCTACGTCGAGGAGATGGGCGGCATGAACCTGTTCTTCGTCTTCGGCAGCGGCGGATCGGCACGTCTGGTCACCCCGGAGCTGAGTGGCTCGCTGCTGCCCGGCATCACGCGGGACTCGCTGCTGCAGTTGGCCACCGACGCCGGCTATGCGATCGAGGAACGCAAGATCGACGTCGACGAGTGGCGCAAGAAGGCCGACGCGGGTGAGATCACCGAGGTGTTCGCGTGCGGCACGGCCGCGGTGATCACCCCGGTGTCGCACGTGAAGTCCGGCGACGGCGAGTTCGTCATCGCCGACGGCAGGCCCGGTGAGGTCACCATGGCGCTGCGCGACACGCTGACCGGGATCCAGCGCGGCACGTTCGCCGACACCCACCGGTGGATGACTCGCCTCGGCTAACCTCGAGGTGTCCACGATCGGACACCGGACGAGCGGCACCGTACCCGGCCAGCGACAAGACGGCGCTCCACGGAGGTGCGTCGTGTCCTGGATCGTCCTATTCGTCTCGGGTGTGTTCGAAGCAGTCTGGGCCGTGGCGCTCGGCAAGTCGGACGGGTTCTCGAAGCTGACGCCCACCGTCGTGTTCGGGGTCGGGCTGCTCCTGTCGATGGCGGGGCTGGCGTTCGCGATGCGCGAGTTGCCGACCGCGACCAGCTACGTGGTGTGGGTCGGCATCGGCGCCGTGCTGACCGCGACGTACTCGTTCCTCACCGGCGACGAGGCGGTGTCCGTCGCGAAGGTCGTGCTGATCGGGGTGATCACGGCGTCGGTGGTGGGACTCAAGCTCCTGCACGGCTAGCTCAGCCGACGGCGAAGCCGATCGCGGCGACCGTCGTCGTCACCTCCACCGCCGCTCCCAGCACGTCCCCGGTGATTCCGGCGAACCGCCTCGCGCAGTGGGCGACGAGCACCGCGGCCGCGACGAGTGCGATGGCGACGGCGACGGGCCCCTGCCAGGGCCGCTCGGTCGCGGTCGTCGCCACGGCCAGCAGCGCCGCCACCCACGTCACCACCACCCAGGTGGGCTGGGTGCCCGCCACCGCCGCGCCGAGCGTGCTGCCCTCGGTCGGGCGCACCGAGGTGTGGCAGGCCACGACCGCGGCCACCCGGCCCGCGACGACGGCGACGACGACGGCTGCCGGCGTGATCGCCGAGAACGTGAACGTCTGTGCCGCGATCACCACGACCACGGCCGCGACCCCGAACGGTCCGGCCGTGCCGCCGCGCATCACGGCCAGTGCCCGTTCGGGAGGTCCGTAGCACCCGAGTCCGTCGATGGTGTCCGACAGGCCGTCGAGGTGCAGCCCGCGCGTGACGAGCAGCACGGTGGCCACGGCGAGCAGTCCGGTCAGCGTGCTGCCGTCGCCGAAGCCCCTGTCCGCCAGCCAGATCACCGCTGCGGCAAGCCCGCCCACGACGACGCCGACGAGGGGGAGTGCGGTGATGGAGCCCCTGCCGAAGGGGTGGCGGGTGCGGACCGGGAGCACCGTCGCGAAGGACAGCGCCGAGACGAGCGAACCGATCACGGAGCGGGGTCGGCCGGGCGGTCCGTCACGGACGCCTCGGCGAAGGTGGCCATCGACGCCAGCGTCGCCACGGCGGCACGCAGCACCGGCAGGGCGACCGCGGCGCCGGTGCCCTCGCCGAGGCGCATGCCGAGGTCGACGATGGGCTCGAGACCGAGCCGCGACAGCGCGAGGGTGTGCGCCGGTTCGACCGAGCGGTGACCCGCCTGCCACCACTGCCGTGCCCCGGGCGCCATCCGATCGGCGGCCAGCGCAGCTGCCGTCACCACCACGCCGTCGAGCAGCACGGGCGTGCGGCGGACCGCGGCCTGCGCGCAGAACCCGGCCATCGCGGCGAGGTCGGCACCGCCGCAGACGCGAAGCAGCGCAACGGGATCCGACATGACGGGGCGTGCCCGGAACAGCGCGTCGCGGATCGCGGACGTCTTGCGCATCCAGCCCGCGTCGTCGATCCCGGTACCGCGGCCCACGACGGCCACGGGCTCGGTGTCGGTCAGAGCGGCAATCAACGTCGTTGCCGGAGTCGTGTTCCCGATTCCCATGTCACCGGCGATGAGCAGGTCGGCGCCACCGTCGACCTCCTCGTCGGCGATGCGGCGGCCCGCGTCGATCGCGGCCGCGACCTCGTCGTCGGTCAGCGCGTCCTCGACGGCGACGTTGCCGCTGCCGCGTCGGACCTTGTGGGCGCCGATCGTCTCGGACAGCGGGGTCTCGCAGTCGACGGCGACGTCGACCAGTCGCACGCCCGCACCCGCGAGTTCGGCCAGCACGTTGATCGCGGCGCCGCCGCCTTCGATGTTGCTCACCATCTGCGCGGTCACCTCGGCGGGGAACGCGGACACCCCTGCCGCCGCGACGCCGTGGTCACCGGCGAACACGACGACCCGCGCCCGCTCGAACTGGTGCGGCGGGCATTGCCCCTGGCACGCGGCGACCCACACCGAGAGGTCCTCGAGCCGACCCAGCGAACCGGGCGGCTTGGTCAAGGTGGCCTGCCGCGCCCGGGCGGCCGCGGCGACGTCGGGGTCGGGCACGGCGACGGCCGCGAAGGTCGTCACGCCGGCTCCTTGATGGTGAGGGGTTGGCCCGCGACCACCAGGACCACGCTGTCGCAGCGTTGGGCCAACTGCTGATTGAGCGTGCCGAGCGCGTCGGCGAACCGGCGACCCGACGCGGTCGCTGGCACCACCGTCGACCCGACCTCGGGACTGACCAGCGCGAGCGGGGCGTCGAACGCCGCCACCGCGTCGAGCAGTGCGTCGACGTCGTCGGCCACCGCGGTCGACGGGCCACCCGTCCACGCCTCGTGGCGGTCGAGCAGCCAGACCAGCCAATTGCCGACGTCGTCGACGAGGGTGGGCACGGTCGGGTCCGCGCGCAGCAGCATCGCGAGGTCCTGGTCCTCGACGGTGGTCCACTCGGGTGGGCGGCGCAGCCGGTGGGCGGCGACCCTGGTCGACCAGTCCGAGTCATCCGGGCGCAGCGCGGCGGTCGCGACGTAGCGAACCGGCTGCTCAGCACCGGCTGCCTCGCCGATCGTGGCCTCCGCGAAGGCCGACTTGCCGGACCGGATGCCACCGAGCACCAGGAGCCGCACCGCGGTCAGGTGACCTTGTCGCCGCGGTTGACCAGCGGGCGCGGCGCCCTCATCCTGCGGATCTGGGACGCACGGCTGGCGGCGTAGAAGCCGAGCTTCCACCCGCCCTCGACGTTGTCCGGATACTTCTCGTCGACGATCTTGTTGACCCTGCGTCCGACGATCACGCCGTCGATCACCATGATCACGACGAGCACGAGCATGGCCGGTGACAGCAGTCGCTGCAGTTGCACGGACGGCACGGCGAGCATGATGAAGACCAGTCCCAGCGCGGCGGGCATGAACAGCCCGAGCACGTTGCGGCGGGAGTCGACGACGTCACGCGCGAGACGGCGGACCGGCCCCTTGTCGCGGGGCAGGAGGTAGGACTCCTCGCCGGACATCATCTTCTCGCGACGCTCGCTCATGGCCGAACGGCGAGCGGCCTTGTCGGCGCGACGCTCCTCCTTGGTGAGCTTCGGACCGCCGATCTCCTTGCGCCGCTTCCTCGCCTCAGCGGACGTCATCGGCGCAGGCGCCACCGGCCCGCGGCGACGGGAGGCGTCCCGCTTCGGGGTGGGCTTGCCCTTCGGAGCCGTCGTGCGCACGCCGTCGACGACGGTGACGTCCTGATCGGCGGGAACGGCGGCCGAATCAGTCTCCTCCGGTTGGGAGTCGTCCTTCTTGCGGCCGAGAAGTTTCACGGCTCCCAGATTACTTGAGGCGGACCGCGTCCGGTCCGGGTCCCGCCGGTCGACCGGCATGCACCCCGGACGCCACGGCCTTACCCTGCTCAGATGCGCGTGCTGATCGCCCCGGACTGCTTCGGCGACAGCCTGACCGCGGTGGAGGCGGCCCAGGCGATCGCGCGAGGCTGGACCTCCGCCCGCGCCGCCGACGAGGTGACCCTCGCGCCGCAGTCCGACGGCGGCCCCGGCTTCGTCGACGTCCTGGCCAGCAGGCTCGGCGGGCGTCGCACCGCGCGCGTCAGCGGACCGCTCGCCGACGAGGTCACCGCCGACTGGGTGCTCGACGAGTCAGGGACCGCCTACGTGGAGTGCGCCCAGGCGTGCGGGCTGGCGCTGCTCGGTGGACCGCCGACCACGAAGACCGCACTCGACGCGCACAGCGGGGGAGTCGGCCAACTCGTCGCCGCGGCACTCGACGCGGGGGCCACCCGGATCGTCGTCGGGCTCGGCGGCAGCGGATGCACCGACGGCGGCAGGGGCCTCGTCGACGCGCTCGGAGGTCTGAGCGCTGCACGGAAGCGACTGGTGGGCATCGACCTCGTCGTCGCCAGTGACGTCGAACACCCGCTACTGGGCCCGATGGGCGCCGCAGCAGTGTTCGGACCGCAGAAGGGGGCCGACGCCGCCACCGTCGACGTCCTCGAACGCCGGCTCGCCGCCTGGGCCGCCGAGTTGACCGCCGCGACCGGCCGCGACGTGACGTCCGAACCCGGCGCGGGCGCCGCGGGCGGGATCGGCGCGGCGCTGCTCGCGCTGGGTGGGCGGCGGGAGTCGGGGGCGGCGGTGATCGCCGAGTTCACCGGCCTCGCCGACGACGTCTCGGCCGCCGACCTGGTCATCACCGGCGAGGGCAGGTTCGACGACCAGTCGCTGCACGGCAAGGTCATCAGCGCGCTGACCGGGCTGGCCGGCGACGACGCCGCCGTCTTGGTGCTGGCCGGACAGATCACGCTGTCCGACGACGACCTCGCCGCCGCGGGAGTGAGTGCCGCCTACGCGATCGCGGACTACGCGGGATCGGTCCAGCTCGCGATCGACGACGCCGCCAACCAGCTGACCGGTCTGAGCCGACGGACCGCGGCCGAGTGGGACGCGACGGTCGGGGAATAGCGGTCCGAGGAGGTACCGTTGACAGTGCTGACGCATGACGATGCACAGGGAGAAGCAATGACCGTTCAGAACGAAACCGCCACCGAGACCCACGGCGCGACCCTGACCGATGCGGCCGCCGCCAAGGCGAAGGCTCTGCTCGACCAGGAGGGCCGAGACGATCTCGCGCTGCGCATCGCCGTGCAGCCGGGTGGTTGCGCCGGGTTGCGCTACAACCTCTTCTTCGACGACCGCAGCCTCGACGGCGACCTGACCGCCGACTTCGGCGGCGTAGGCCTGACCGTCGACCGCATGAGCGCGCCGTACATCCAGGGCGCCACGATCGACTTCGTCGACACCATCGAGAAGCAGGGCTTCACGATCGACAACCCGAACGCCACCGGCTCCTGCGCCTGCGGCGACTCGTTCAACTGATCTAGACGCCTTCCCGCACCGGCCGGTTCAGTACTGGCCGGTGCGCGGCAGGTAGGAGCACACCAGCGTCTCGTCGCCCTGCGTGAGGATCTGCGCGACCGCCTGACGCTCGGCGCCACCCGGTGTGCGTGCCGCCTGCACCTTCATCGTGAAGAGCACCTGCGACTGAGTGGGCGACCACTCCACGATCTTGTCGATCGTCGACACTTCGGCACCCTTGTACTGGCGCCGGAAGGCGTCGCTCGCGAGGTTCGCCAGCGACATGTCCGCCTGCCGGTCCTTGATCTCGTCGAACAATCCACATGACGCGTTGCGCGCGATGGTCTCGTCGTCGCCCGACGTCAGCGCATCGACGTAGGCCTGAATGGCCCCCCTCGCCCGATCGGGCGTCATCGCGCCGGCCGCATCGTCGTCGGACCGTCCCGTCATCACCAAGGTGGTCACGAGTGCTGCCACGACGAGGACGACCAGCACGCCCAGACCGGCGAACAGCAGCGGACGGCGTCGGGATCTCTTCGGGTACGGCACCGGCGGCGGAAGCGCGCCCGGGTAGTGGGCGGGGACCTGCTCGGGGTACGGCTGCGGTGGCCCGTACGGTCCGCCCGGAGGTGAGTAGGGGTTCTGCGGCGACGATTCGGGGTACGGAAAGGGTCCAGCCATGGCGTTGTTAGGCTATCGCACCGACCCCCGGCAACCGCGAAACCAATGCGTATGCGGCTGTGGGTACGATTCTTTAGACGCGTTAACCAATTGAGGAGTGCCCTTCGTGACCATCGCGGTTACCGGATCGATCGCCACCGACCACCTGATGAGGTTCCCCGGGAGGTTCGCCGAGCAGCTCCTCGCCGAGCACCTGCAGAAGGTCTCCCTGAGCTTCCTCGTCGACGACCTCGTGCTGCACCGCGGTGGCGTCGCGGGCAACATGGCCTACGCCATGGGCGTACTCGGCGGCCGTCCGACACTCGTCGGTGCCGTGGGCACCGACTTCGACGACTACCGCGGCTGGCTCGACTCGCACGGCGTCGATACCGACAGCGTCTACGTCTCCGAGACGGCATACACGGCACGCTTCGTCTGCACCACCGACCAGGACATGGCGCAGCTCGCCTCGTTCTACCCGGGCGCGATGGCCGAGGCCCGCAACATCAAGCTCGCCGACGTCGTATCACGCGTCGGCACACCGGATCTCGTCATCATCGGCGCCAACGACCCCGAGGCGATGTTCCTGCACACCGAGGAGTGCCGTGCGTTGGGCCTGCCCTTCGCCGCGGACCCGTCCCAGCAGCTGGCATACCTGAACGGCGAGGAGATCAAGCGCCTCATCGGTGGTGCGACCTACCTGTTCAGCAACGACTACGAGTGGGACCTCCTCCTGCAGAAGTCCGGCCTGAGCGAGGCCGAGGTCATGAGCCAGATCGAACTCCGCGTCACCACGCTGGGCGAGAAGGGCGTCGACCTGGTGGGCCGCGACGGCACGTTCCTGCACGTCGACGTGCTCCCCGAGAATCACAAGAACGACCCGACCGGCATCGGCGACGCCTTCCGCGCCGGCTTCCTGACCGGCCGCAGCGCGGGCCTCAGCCTGCTGCGGGCAGCGCAACTGGCGTCGCTGGTGGCCACGCTCGTGCTCGAGGCGCCGGGACCGCAGGAGTGGACCTGGGACAAGGAGTCCGGCCTCAAGCGCGTCGCCGACGCCTACGGCGCCGACGCGGCCGACGAGATTGCGGCCGCGCTGGCCTGACGGGCCGGACCTACAGCTGGACGGGGTAGTGGGGCTCCCGGATCTCCGGGACCACACTGCCCTCGATGAAGATCTGGTGCCACAGCATGAAGATCAGCACCGTCCACAGCCTGCGGCTGTGATCCGCCGTGCCGCTGCGATGTTCGTCGAGCATGCGGCGCACGGCGGCGAGGTCGACGAGGCCGCCCGCCTGCGACGCGGCGACGGTGGCGTAGGACCAGTCGAGTAGCTCGCCGGCGCGCAGCCAGTGCCGGATCGGCACCGGGAACCCCAGCTTCGGGCGGTTCAGCACGTGCGCGGGCACGATCGGCTCCAACGCCCGGCGCAGCGCGTACTTCGTGGTCGTCCTGGTGATCTTCTGCTCGAACGGAAGACGCGAGGCGACGGCGAACACCTCGGGATCGAGGAACGGCACCCGCAGCTCCAGCGAGTTGGCCATCGTCATCTTGTCCGCCTTGACCAGGATGTCGCCCCGCAGCCAGGTGAACAGGTCGACGTGCTGCATGCGCGCCACCGGATCCCAGCCGTCCGAGGTGGCGTACAGCGGCCCGGTGACGTCGGTGTGCGTCCACTCCTGCCTGAAGTTCGGCAGCGTGGAGCGGAGCTGGTCGTCGGAGAAGCTGCGGGCGTTGCCGTAGTACCGCTCCTCGAGGGTCAAGGACCCGCGATGCAGCAGGCTCTTGCCGCGCATGCCCTCGGGCAGCGGACGCGAGGCCCTTCCGAGCGACCGGCGGACCTGGCGGGGGAGACGGTCGAAGGGCTTGAGGGACAACGGTTCCCGGTAGATGGTGTACCCGCCGAACAGCTCGTCCGCGCCCTCGCCCGACAGCACCACCTTGACGTGCTTGCGAGCCTCCCTGGCGATGAAGAACAGCGGCACCAGCGCGGGATCGGCGACGGGTTCGTCCAGGTACCAGACGATCTCGGGCAACGCGGCCACGAACTCCGCCTGGCTGACCACCTTCGTCACGTGCCGTGCGCCGATCGCCTCGGCCGACGCCACCGCGACGTCGACCTCGGAAAAGCCCTCGCGTTCGAAGCCGGTGGTGAAGGTGATGAGGTTCGGGTTGTGCCGGATCGCCAGTGCGGCGATCGCGGTGGAGTCGATGCCCCCGGACAGGAACGCGCCCACGGTCACGTCGGCGCGCATGTGCTTGGCGACGGAGTCCTCGAGGACCGCGGTGATCTCGTCGTAGCGGGCCTGCTCACCGCCGGGAGTCGAACGGGCGGGGAAGGGCACGGCGTCGAACCGGGGGGTGAAGTACCGGGTCACCTCCGGTTGGCCGCCGGGTCGCACCCGGGCGTAGCAGCCCGACTCGAGCCGCCGCACCCCGCGCTGCAACGTCTCCGGTTCGGGCACGTACTGCAGCACCGTGTAGTGCTGCACCGCCCGCTCGTCGATGGCGAGGTCGATCCCGGCGACCGGTGCCAGATCGAGCAGACACTTCTTCTCGCTCGCCAGCACGGTCCCGCCGGCGCCGGTCGCCATGTAGAGCGGCTTGATGCCGAAGGGGTCGCGAGCGCAGAACAGCTCGCGCTCCACGGTGTCCCACAGCGTGAACGCGAACATGCCGCGCAGTCGGTTCAGCGCAGCAGGCCCCCAGTGGTGGAACGCCGCGACGATCGCCTCGCCGTCGCCGTCGGTCGCGAACGCCGCGCCGTGGGTCGCGGTGAGTTCCTCGCGCAGTTCGAGGTAGTTGTAGATCTCGCCGTTGAAGACCAGGACGTAGCGGTCCGGCGACTCCGGCGGGCCCCAGCGCAGCGGCTGGTGGCTGTGCGCGATGTCGATGATGGACAGCCGGTTGAACCCCAGCACGACGGTCGGCGACGACGCGTCGTCGGCCCACGTGCCCGGCTCGTCGGGACCGCGGTGACGCATCAGGTGCGACGCGCCAGACACGGCGTCGACCAGCCCGTCAGCGACGCCGGCGGACGAATCTGTCAGGTAGGCCAGGAGTCCGCACACGGCGCCAGTATGCCCAATGGCGGGCGGTGTGGAGACCCACACCCGGCACATCCCCCGGTCGCTTCGCTCCTGCCCACCGGCACATCCCCCGGTCGCTTCGCTCACCTCCGCCGGCGTGGTCTACGCTGCGTAGTATTCACATCGGTCCACCGACCGCCCTGCGGTCAACCGACTTCTATAGGAGGCGCCAACGTGTCCGCTCGCGGCCCGAAGTTGGTGGCGTTGTCCGTGGTTCTGGGCGGGATGACCCTCCTGCTCAGCGGCTGCAGTTGGTCTGAGGCGCTCGGCCTCGGGTGGCCCAACGGCATCACGCCCGAAGGCAAGCTGAACCGAGAGCTGTGGATCGGTTCGATCATCGCAGCCATCGTGGTCGGCGGCATCGTCTACGTCCTGATCTTCTGGACCAGCGTCTTCCATCGCAAGAAGAAGACCGACACCGAACTCCCGCGCCAGTTCGGCTACAACATGCCGCTGGAGCTGACGCTGACGGTCATCCCGTTCATCATCATCTCGGTCCTCTTCTACTTCACGGTCGTCGTGCAGGAGAAGATCCTGCACAAGGATCCGAACCCCGAGGTCGTCATCGACGTCACGGCGTTCCAGTGGAACTGGAAGTTCGGGTACCAGAAGATCGCCTTCACCGACGGCACGATGAGCTACGACGGCGTCGACAACGCCCGCAAGGACGCCATGGTGTCCAAGCCCGAGGGCGTCGACGAGCACGGCGAGGAACTGGTCGGTCCCATCAAGGGCCTCAATCCCGAGGACCGCACCTACCTGAACTTCGACAAGGTCGAGACCATCGGGTCCAGCACCGAGATCCCGATCCTGGTCCTGCCCAAGGACAAGAGCGTCGAGTTCCAGATCGCCTCGGCCGACGTCATCCACGGCTTCTGGGTCCCGGAGTTCCTGTTCAAGCGCGACGTGATGCCCGACCCCAAGGCGAACAACTCCGACAACGTCTTCCAGATCAGCAAGATCGAGGAGACCGGCGCGTTCGTGGGTCGGTGCACCGAGATGTGCGGCACGTACCACTCGATGATGAACTTCGAGGTCCGCGTCGTCGAGCCGAACGACTTCAAGGCGTACATGCAGTACCGCGAGGACAACCCGGAGGCGACCAACGCCGACGCCCTCGTGGCCATCGGCTTGCCGCCGACCGCCGTCACCACCAAGCCGTTCGACACCCGTCGCGGTGAGCAGGCTCCGCAGGCGAGATAGGTAGGGACGACACCTCATGCACATCGAAGCCAGGCTGTTCGAGTTCCTCACCGCGTTCTTCGCGTTGTGCGCCGTGGGTTACGGCACACTGACCGCGCTGTACGCCAACGGAGGCATCGAGTGGGCAGGCACCACCGCGCTGGTGCTCACCACCGGACTGTCGCTGATCACCGGCACGTTCTTCCGGTTCGTGGCACGTCGACTCGACACCCGCCCCGAGGACTACGAGGACGCGGAGGTCGCCGACGGCGCCGGCGAGCTGGGCTTCTACAGCCCGCACAGCTGGTGGCCGCTGCTGATCGCGCTGTCCGCGTCCGTCACCGCCGTCGGCCTGGCCATGTGGTTGCCCTGGCTGATCGTCGCGGGCGTGGCGTTCGTGCTCTCGACGGTGTCGGGACTCGTCTTCGAGTACTACATCGGCCCCGAGAAGCACTGACACGCAGGGTTCCGGGTCACGATACGGCCGCCACTCGAGCGATGAGCCGCGTCCTGGGAGCCTGCCGTGAACCCGGTTGGGTACTGTTGCCGGGGCACGGTCGATCACGGGTGAACTCGCTGACGTCGCGCCGATCGAGCAGTCGAGTTGGTCAGGCTGAAAAGGACAGGCGATGAGCGGGCCGAATTCCCCGGGACCGGAGTCTCCGGAGCCCAACGAACCGGGTCACGACGTTCCGCCCACCGGCGAGACGGAGATCTACTCGCGCGCGTACTCCGCGCCCGAGGCCGAGCAGTTCACCAGCGGGCCCTACGTGCCGCCCGAGGCGAGCCTCTACGACTACGACACCTATGACCCGCCAGCTCCACACGTCGCAGGCGACCCGCCGAAGTGGCCCTGGGTGGTCGGGGTGGTCGCGATCGTCGCCGCCATCGCACTCGTCGTCTCCGTGACGCTGCTCGTCGCCCGGACCGACAGCACGGACCTCGCCACGCCGGCGACCACCACGACCTCGAGTCCGCCGGTCCAGGACGAGATCACAACGACCACGACGACCACCACCACGACACCGCCGCCCCCGCCGCCGACCAGTGAGGTCCCGCCGCCCCCGCCGCCCACCAGCGAGCCGCCGCCGCCGCCGCCGTCGACCGAGGAGGCACCGCCACCGGTCGTCGAAGCGCCGCCGCCACCTCCGCCGCCGCCGCCCACGACGCCCCCCGCGCCGGCCGGGCCGAGGTTCATCACGTACACGGTGACGGGGACCAAGGCGCCGCTGGACCGGATCTCGATCACCTATACCGACGCCTCGGGTCGGCAGCGCACCCAGCAGAACGTGTACATCCCGTGGTCGTTGACGGTGACGCCCATCTCGATGTCGGAGTACGGCTCGGTGCAGGCGTCCAGCCTGCTGCGGCTCTCGAAGCTCAACTGCTCGATCACCACCAGCGACGGCCAGACCATCGCGTCGTCACAGACCAACGATTGGCAGACGAGCTGCTGATGACCAGTGACATCGGCGCCGCCCCACAATCGCGGCTCAATCCCGACCACCTCGACCAGACCGACCGCATCCTGCTCGGCGTGTGCGCCGCGCTGTGGCTGCTCGCGCTCGGCGCGGGTGTCGCCGCCGTGGTCGCGCTGACCAACCTCGGCAGCAGGGCACCGGGCGCCGACGGGGACACCGAGACGCCCTGGCTGCTGTACACGGTGATCGGCGTATCGGCCGTGGTCATCATCGCCGCCGTGCCACTGCTGATCCGGGCACGACGCGCCTCCGCCGAGGTCGACCCGGCCCCCGGTACGCCGGCCGCGGGGACGCCGGCGCGGACCGAGCGGCCCGGTGCGGCCTTCGGAGACCCCGTCGAGACGAGCAACCTGCGCGGAGCCGCGGTTCCCGTCATCCGGCGGCAGCCGCAACCACCGGCGAGCAGCCGGATCGGGTTCCCGACCGCGGCGGTCGAGCAGATCATGCTGCGCTGCCCGGTGATCATCGCCTCCGCGGTCGGGGGAGCGACGGCGCTGATCGGCATCGCCACCTATCTGCTCGCCACCGACCACGAGTCAGCGTCGTGGGTCGCCTACGGGCTGGCCGGCCTCGTCACGGTCGCGATGCCCGTCGTGCCGGTGCTGTTCCTGCGTCGACTGCGCGCCGTTCTCGCCTGACGGCTGCGGCCGCGCGAATCGTGCCGCGGGGGTGGCCCATTGGTGTCGTGGACGACGTTGGGGCTCTCGTCGATCTCGGAGGCACGTCACGCCATCCGTTCGGGGTGCGCCTGCGAGCCGGTGACCTTCAGTCGGACCGTCGAGACCTGCACGGGGGTCGCGGCCCAGCCTCCACCGGGGGAGCGGGGCTGGGCGACGTCCGGGCCCACGACGACTTCTGCGCCAGAGTCGTCATCCCACGAGGGATGCGACGCTGACGCAGAAGTCGTGGACGGGCCTAGCCCGCCGAGCGGTCAGTGGTGCCCGTTGCCGTTGCCGTTGCCATTCGAGC
This sequence comes from Mycolicibacterium sediminis, assembly GCF_010731735.1. GTDB lineage: Bacteria > Actinomycetota > Actinomycetes > Mycobacteriales > Mycobacteriaceae > Mycobacterium > Mycobacterium sediminis. The sequence goes on along the minus strand of NZ_AP022588.1, from coordinate 4,822,573 downwards.
CGTTGCCATTGCCGTTGGAGTGACCGTTGGACCCATTGCCGTTCGAATGACCGTTGGAGTGGCCGTTCGAGTGCTCGGTGTCCTGGTACTCCTTGAGCGCGGTGAGCGCGCGGCCCTCGGACGCGTGGGACGCGTCGGTGAGCGCCCGGCTCTCCGACACCGGGTCGGCGAAGAGGAAGCCACCGGTACCGGTCGCGCCGCCGGAACCCAGCTTGTTCATGCGCTTGGGTAGCGCGGCACCCTGGTACTCGAGCGGTAGCGGGTGGCCGTGGTCGTCGACGGGGCCGAGCGGCTGGTGCAGCTCGATGTAGGCACCGTGCGGCAGGCGCTTGATGATGCCGGTCTCGATGCCGTGCTCGAGCACCGCGCGGTCGCTGCGCTGCAACGCCACACACCACCGGTAGGTGAGGTAGTAGACGAAGGCGGGCAGGACCACCATGCCGATGCGGCCGATCCAGGTCGTCGCGTTCAGTGACACGTGGAACTTCAGGGCGATGATGTCGTTCATGCACATGAAGGTCAGCACGATGTAGAACGCGATCGCCATGGCGCCGATCGCGGTACGGACCGGTGCGTCACGCGGACGCTGCAGCAGGTTGTGGTGGGCCGTGTCCCCAGAGAACTTCTTCTCCAGGAACGGATACATGGTGAGCAGTCCGAGGATCAGGCCCATGAACACCGCGACCCACACCGACTGCGGGATGGTGTGGCCGAAGGGATAGAACTCCCACGCCGGCCACACACGCGCCAGGCCGTCGGTCCACATCATGTAGAAGTCGGGCTGGCTGCCCGCGGAGATCTGAGACGGCTTGTACGGACCCAACACCCAGATCGGGTTGATCTGCAGCAGACCGCCCATCAGGCCGAGGATGCCGACCGTCATGGCGAAGAACGCGCCGGACTTGACCGCAAACACCGGCATGACGCGCACACCGACGACGTTGGTCTCGGTGCGGCCGGGGCCGGGGAACTGGGTGTGCTTCTGGAACCACACCAGCGCGAGGTGAGCGCCGATGAGCGCCAGCATGATTCCCGGGATCAGCAGGATGTGTAGCGCATACAGCCTGGGGATGATGATCGTGCCGGGGAAGTCCCCGCCGAACAGCGCCCAGTGCAGCCAGGTGCCGATGACCGGCATGCCGAGGGTGATCGAGGAGAACGCGGCGCGCAGGCCGGTGCCGGACAGCAGGTCGTCGGGCAGGGAGTAGCCGAAGTAGCCCTCGAACATCGCGAGGATCAGCAGCAGTGAGCCGATCACCCAGTTGGCCTCACGCGGTCGCCGGAAGGCGCCGGTGAAGAAGATGCGCGCGAGGTGGACCATGATCGACGCCGCGAACAGCAGCGCCGCCCAGTGGTGGATCTGCCGCACGAACAGGCCGCCGCGGACCTCGAAGCTGATGTCGAGTGCCGATGCGTACGCCTTGGACATCTGCACGCCGTTGAGCGGCTGGTAGACGCCGTGATAGGTGACTTCCGCCATCGACGGGTCGAAGAAGAGGGTCAGCCACACGCCGGTGAGCAACAGCACGATGAAGCTGTACAGCGCGATCTCACCGAGCAGGAACGACCAGTGCGTCGGGAACACCTTGTTCAGCTGGCGTCGAACCGCAGCCGAGGGGTGATAACGGGAGTCGATCGCGTTGCCCTGGGCAGCCGCGATGGCACCGAGCTTGGTAGTACCAGTTGCTGGACTCATGAGGTTCTCTCCCAGAAGGCCGGTCCGACGGGTTCGATGAAGTCACCGTTGGCGACGAGATAGCCGTCTTCATCGATGGTAATGGGAAGTTGCGCGAGTGCACGCGCGGCGGGACCGAAGATCGGCTTCGCGAAGTGCAACGCGTCGAACTGCGACTGGTGGCACGGGCAGAGGATCCGGTAGGTCTGCTGCTCGTACAGCGACGACGGGCAGCCGAGGTGGGAGCACACCTTGGTGTAGGCGAACAGGTCGCCGAAGTTGAAGCTCTCCTGGCCCTTGCGCTTGACGACGCGAGGCAGGTCCTCGGGCCGGATGCGGATGAGCATGACGGGGTTGCGCACGCCCATCGCGATCTCGGTCAGCAGGTGCGACGACTCGACGCTGGTGCCGTCGCCGTCGGACTCGCGCCACGGGAACACCGTCTCCATGCCGCCGGCATCGAGGTCCTCGGGGCGCATCTTGACGAACGGCGATTCGCCGGGCAGGCCCGTCGCGCGGGCCATGAAGATCGTCTCGCCTTGGAAGCGGGGGGTCCACCCCGACGTCCACAGCACGGCCTTCTTGCCCTCGGCGGTCGGGACGACCGGCTTCCACGGGTTCTTGATGAGGCCGCCGACGAACGCGATCGCGGTACCGACGCCGAAGGCGCCGAGGCCGATGCCGAGCGACAGCCCGACCAGCTTGCGGCGCTTGATGGTCGACCCCTCGAGCGCGTCGGTCAGGTTGGCCGCCGCGGTCCTGCGCTGGATCTCGGGGGAGGCGCCGTCGTGGCGGTCCTGGATCGAGATCTCCTCGGGGATGAACTTCTTCTGATACAGCACGGCGCCGATGCCGATCGCGAGGATCGACAGGCCGAAGGTCAGCCCGTAGAGCGGGGTCGCAAGGGTGTAGACGCGCTCACCCTCGGACTGGAAGGGCTTGTACTCCCAGGGCCAGAAGAGGAAGACCAGGATGAGCGCCAGGCCCGAGAGTCCGCCCAGCAGAAGCCAGTACGACACGGCCCGCTCGGCGCGCTTCTCGGCCTTGGTGCCCTCGACGGGCCAGCGGTTCTCCAGGAAGACCGTCTCGACGCCGTCCATCCGGCCACCGAGGGCCACCAGTTCCTGACGGCTCATCCGCGCCAGTTCGGCGTCGGTCGGCTCGTTGGGGATGCCCTGCTGACCGGGCGCATCGGTACCGCGGTCGCTGACCTCGTCCTTGCCCTTTTCTTCGCCGGCGTGTTCGTTGCTCATGCTCGCGATCCGATCCACATCGCCACGGCGATCACACCGACCATCCCGATGATCCATGCCGCCATGCCCTCGGAGGTCGGGCCGAAGCCGCCGAGACCGTAGCCGCCGGGGTCGGGTGTCTTCGCCGCCTGGTGTACGTACGCGACGATGTCGCGCTTCTCCTCGGGCGACAGCTGCCGGTCCGAGAACTTGGGCATGTTCTGGGGCCCGGTCAGCATCGCCGTGTAGACCTGCGCCGGCACCTCGGCCGCGTCACCGAGGTCGGGCGCGTACTTGCCCGACGACAGCGCGCCGCCCTTGCCGGTGAAGTTGTGACAGGACGCGCAGTTCAGCCGGAACAGGTCGCCGCCGCGGGCGACGTCGTTGCCGAGTAGTGAGTCGTGGGCGACCTCGCCGTTGGCGTCGCGGGGGACCACCGGTCCGCCGCCGTTGGCCTGCACGTAGGCGCCGATCGCGTCGACCTGGTGTGCGTCGTAGATCGGTGCCTTGCGGGGCGCCTGCGCCTCGCCGCGCATCGCGGGCATGCGGCCGGTGCCGACCTGGAAGTAGACGGCCGCTTCACCGGTGCCGATGAGGCTGGGGCCGCGGTCGGGCACGCCCTGCAGGTTCGCGCCGTGGCACGTCACGCAGGACGTCTCGAACAGCTGCTTGCCGGTACGCAACAGGGCCAGCTGTGACTCGTCGGCCTGGGCCACCTGTGGCTCGGGCGTCAGGGTGGCTGCGAGGCCACCTGCGACTGCGAGTCCGACCAGCAGCAACAGTGCTGCCGATAGGCGCCGGCGGAACCGACGGCGGGACTTGCTGGTCATCGAACCCCTTCTCATCGCTGCAACTCGTTCGAACTCGTCGACCGGATCACCGGACGAAGTAGATGACGGCGAACAGTGCGATCCACACGATGTCCACGAAGTGCCAGTAGTACGACACGACGATCGCCGCGGTGGCCTGCGCCGGGGTGAACTTGCTCATTCGGGTGCGCATCAGCAGCAGGATGAACGCGACCAGGCCGCCGATGACGTGCAGGCCGTGGAAGCCGGTCGCGAGGTAGAACACGGTGCCGTACGCGCTGCCCGGGATGGTGGTGCCGTGCTCGACGAGGTGGATGTACTCGTAGCCCTGGCCCATCACGAAGAACGTGCCCATCGCGAGGGTCAGCGTGTACCACCGACGGAGTCCGTAGACGTCGCCGCGTTCGGCCGCGAAGACGCCCATCTGGCAGGTGAACGACGACGCGATCAGGACCAGCGTCACGGGCACGGCCAGCGCGAGGTTCAACTCGGTGGGTGCCGGCGGCCAGTCCCCGCCTGCCTGAGCCCGCGCCGTGAAGTACATGGCAAAGAGCCCAGCAAAGAACATGAGTTCACTGGAAAGCCAGACTATGGTGCCGACACTGACCATGTTCGGCCTGTTCAGCGAATGGACCCGCGACGTGATCGCGGTTCCCGAAGTCCCAACAGCACTCGTCACAACTAGAAGTATGACGCTTTGTAGTTGTCGAACTCCACCCGGGTCGGCACATTCGTCACAAACGTGTCGCACCTCCCTTGCCGGCGGCCGTTCGTGCCACGGATCGGCAGCCGGGGGATGCGCGTGTCGCTGCCGTTAGGCTCACCCGCGTGGCATCCGACGATTCCTTCACCTGGCCCCAGATCCTCGGCCGTCTGACGACCGGTCAGACGCTCCTCACCGGACAGGCCGCCTGGGCGATGGACCAGATCATGACGGGTGTCGCGACCCCCGCTCAGATCGCCGGATTCGCCGTCTCGATGAAGATGAAGCGGCCGACGTCGGCGGAGGTCGCCGAACTCGCCGACATCATGCTGCGGCACGCCCGTCGGGTGCCCACCGACGTGATCGGCAGGGAGATGGTCGACGTCGTCGGGACGGGCGGCGACGGCGCCAACACCGTCAACCTCTCCACGATGGCGGCGGTGGTCGTCGCGGCGTGCGGCGTACCGGTCATCAAGCACGGCAATCGTGCGGCGTCGTCGCTGTCGGGTGGTGCCGACACCCTCGAGGCGCTCGGCGTCAAGATCGACCTCGGGCCGGACGACGTGGCACGCAGCGTCGCCGAGGTGGGCATCGGCTTCGCGTTCGCCCCCCAGTTCCATCCGTCCTACCGGCACGCGTCGGTGGTGCGCCGCGAGATCGGCGTCCCGACCGTCTTCAACCTGCTGGGACCGCTGGCCAACCCGGCCTCCCCGCGCGCGGGCCTGATCGGCTGCGCCTGGGGCGACCTCGCCGAGGTGATGGCGGGAGTGTTCGCGCAGCGCGGGTCGAGCGTGCTCGTGGTGCACGGCGACGACGGCCTCGACGAACTGACGACGACCACGACCAGCACGATCTGGCGGGTGCAGGCGGGGACGGTCGAGCGGCTGACCTTCGATCCGGCCGCCTTCGGCTTCCAGCGGGCCCACCTCTCCGAGCTGACCGGCGGCGACGCCGAGGCCAACGCCGCGTCGGTGCGCGAGGTGTTCGCCGGCGCCACCGGTCCCGTGCGCGACGCCGTCGTCCTCAACGCGGCCGGCGCGATGGTGGCGCACGCGGGACTGTCCAGCGAGGCCAAGTGGGTCCCCGCCTGGGAGTCCGGGCTGACGCGGGCCACCGAGGCCATCGACTCCGGCGCGGCCGAGAAGCTGCTCGGCCGCTGGGCCCGGTTCACCCAGAAGCTCTGAGCCCGTCACGACGCCTGGACGTCCAGTGATCTGGTTCGCGGGGTGACGCTCGACCCGTACCGGTCGTCGTAGGGCTCGTCGGCGGGCTGCCGGGCCGCGATGCGCGCCGACCGAGCCAGTGCCGACCACTCGGCGAGCACCCCGGCCGCCCCGATCGGGCTGGCGTACCCGTTCTCCGACTCCGTGCTGACCCGGACCACCCGCACGCCCGGCTGAGCGAGCCACCGGGCGATCAGCGCCGTCTCCTCGACGAGCGCACCGCCCAGCGGCGCCTGCGTCGGCAGGATCGTCTGGGCAGCCGCGCTGATGGCCTCCACCACCGGCATCGGCGGCACTCCCCGCCCAGCGTTGCCCGCGGCGCTCAGCTGACCGTGCCGGACGACGACGAGGTGCCAGCCGCCCGCGCCGTCGGGTCGGGCGGCCACCATCTCGTCGACGTCGACGAGTGCCCGGAGGCGCTGTCCGCGCCACAGTGCGTCGATCGCGGTGGCGGCATGGTCGCGCAGCCGCGCCGCCGTCTCGTAGCGCCCGCGGGCGGCCAGGTCGTCGACCTCTGCGAGGACCGCCCGCAGGGCGGTGTGCTCGTAGCCGGCGATGAGCCGTTCGGCTCGTGCCGGGCCGGGCGCGTACTCCTCGGCGGTCGCCTCGCGCGCCGCGGGACACGGGGACAGCTCCCGCTCCGGGCACGCCCGTCCGTGGCGCGCCGATCGGGAGAGACGCGAGGCGCACGTGCGCACCCCGGTGAACCGCGCCAGCAGGGCCGCGGTCTCGGCGGCGTCGGCGCGCAGGCGGAACGGCCCGATCATCCGGTCGTGCCTGGGGGAGCGCACCACCGAGAACCGGGGGAACGGCTCCTCGGTGAGCACGACCCACCACCACTTGTGTGGGAACTTCGATCGTCGGTTGTACGGCGGTGCGTGCGCGGCGAGCAGGCGCAGTTCCCGCACGCCCGCCTCGAGGTCGTGGGCGCACTCGACGTGGTCGACGCGGGACGCGAGGGCGACCATCTCCTTCATCCGGGTACGCGGATCGGCGCCGTTGAAGTACTGGGCGACCCGGCGCCGCAGGTCCACGGCGGTCCCGACGTAGAGCACCTCGTCGGACGGCCCGCGGAACAGGTACACCCCCGGCCGGGCCGGCATCGCCCGGGCCAGGTGGCGCTTGCTGCGTTGCGCCGCGGTGACGTCGGGCAGGTACGCCCGAAGGTCGGCGAAGGTGTGGACGCCCTGGTTGCCCACCCGCTCGATGAGCGCGTGCAGGACGTCGACCGTCGCGCGGGCGTCGTCGAGGGCACGGTGGGTCGGCGTGGTGGTGGCGCGGAACAGCTCCGCCAGGGCCGACAGCCGAACGCTCGGCGCCTCCTCGCGCGTCAGCACCCGGCGGGCCAGCTTCACCGTGCACAGCACCGGCGGTCGGGGCCACGGGATGCCGCACCGCTCGGCGGCGGCCCGTAGGAATCCGACGTCGAAGCCCGCGTTGTGGGCGACGAGCACGGCGCCCCTGGAGAACTCGAGGAACGACGGCAGCACCGACTCGATCCGGGGGGCGTCGCACACCATGGCGGTGGTGATGCCGGTCAGCGCGACGATCTTCGGCGGGATCGAGCGGCCGGGATCGACCAGCGTGCCGAGTTCGCCGATCACCCGCCCGCCGCGGATCTTGACGGCGCCGATCTCGGTGATCCGGTCGTGGTCGCCGCGGCCGGGCGCCGAATCGGTGGACCGGCCGCCCGTGGTCTCGAGGTCGACCACGACGAACGTGGTGTCGTGCAGCGCGAGCCCCGCTCCGCCGTCCTCCAGGGTCATGTCGAGCGCCAGCTGCTCGGGTTCGGCGAGGCGTGGTCGACCCATGGCGGTGACCGTAGGCCCGGCGACCGACACGGATGTGGTTCACACGCCGACCGGGGTTGTCGGTGGTCGTCGTTAGCGTGCGAACAACCCAATGAGAGGAGTGCCGTGATGGCACCAAACGACATGCCGGAGACCGCCGGCATCGACGTGCCGGACACCGGCAGCGTGGTCATCGACTGCGACGACTGCGCCGTCCGCGGCCCGGGGTGCGCCGACTGCGTGGTGAGTGTTTTGCTGGGAATTCCTGAAACGCTCGACGTCGACGAGCAGCGGGCGCTCGAGGTGCTGGCTGACGTGGGTCTGGCGCCGCGGCTGCGGCTGGTGCCCATCCACCGTCACGGCCAGGAGGGTGTTGCCTGAGGGGTTCGAACCGAACTCACAGCGAAAATATTCCGTGACTCCTGTTAAATTTGCGTCCTCTGTTGGACAACCCCGATGCCGTTTCGTAACCTAATCGAGACCTCGTACGGTTCGACCCGGCTCACAACGGTAGTTGAAGGACGCATAGATCTTGACGTTCGACCGCACACTCCGGCTCACACGTGGAATCCGTCGACCCGTCGTCTGTGCGATAGCGGGATTGACTGTAGCGTCAGCGATTTTGGCCAGCGGTGTGCAGGCCGATCCCGCGGATGACGCCCTGGCAAAGCTCAACGAACTGTCCCGGCAGGCGGAGCAGACCACCGAGGCCATGCACAGCGCGCAGCTGGATCTGGACGGAAAGGTCGCCGCGCAGCAGGTAGCCGATGCTCAACACGCTGCCGACGCCGCCGCCGCCGATTCCGCCAAGGTTCAGCTGGCAACGTTTCAGTCGGCGGTCGACAAGGTTGCTGCGGCGCAGTACATGGGCGGCCGGACCGACGGTCTCGACGCCATGCTGACCGCCGACTCGCCACAGCGCCTCATCGACCAGCTCGCCGTGCAGCGCGTGATGGCCACCGAGATGTCCGCACAGATGAAGAACTTCCAGAAGGTCAGCCAGGAGGCGGTGGTCACCGAGTCCGCGTCCGCCAAGTCGGCCGCCGAGGCGAAGACCGCCGCCGAGCAGGCCGCCGCCGTCCGCGCCGACCTCCAGTCCAAGCAGAGCAAGCTGCAGGTGCAGATCGCCGTCGTCAAGTCGCAGTACACGGCGCTGACCCCCGCCCAGCGCGAGGCGCTCGCCGCGATCCCGCCCGCACCGGCTCCCGCACCCGCCCCCGACGCCGTACCCCCGGGTGACGGTGGCCCCGAGGTGCTCGCGGCCGCCCCCATGCCCGACATCGCTCCGCCGGAGGGCGCGGTCGTCCCCGCCGGTCCCGGCGTGGAGGGCTCGACCGCGGTGCAGGCCGCGCTCACCCGCATCGGCTCGCCGTACTCGTGGGGTGCCTCCGGTCCCAACGCCTTCGACTGCTCCGGTCTGGTGATGTGGGCCTTCGGTCAGGCCGGCGTCAACCTCCCGCACTCCAGCCAGGCGCTCGCGCAGGGCGGCCAGGCGGTGTCCACCGATCAGATGCAGCCGGGTGACCTCGTCACCTACTACTCCGACGCGTCACACGTCGGCATCTACATCGGTGACGGGATGATGGTGCACGCGTCGACCTACGGTTCCCCGGTGGCCGTTGCCCCGGTGAACAACGCGCCGATCCACAACGTTCGTCGTTACTGAGCCCACCGGTACTCGACGCCGGTTCCTCGGTCTCCTCCTGGTTGCGGAACTGGCGATGGGCGTCGCCCTGCTCGGCCGGCCCGGGTCGTCGCCGGCGCCGCCTCCCGTCCCGGTACCCGCCGCGGCGACCACCGGACACCAGCTGCACGACGGCCGCACCGCCGAGGTCATCCCGATGGGCGGTCCGGCGACCATCGCCCTCGCCGACCGGATCCGCCGCGAACTCGACGGCGCCGTCGATGCGGTCACCGCGTTCTGGGGTGACTCCTGGCCGCGTCACCTGGTCATCACCGTGACGGGCTCGCCGGATCAATTCGTCACGCTGAGCGGTGGTCAGGACCTCGGACCGGACATCGCCGCGGTCACGACGGCCAACTGCGTCGTGTTCGCACCCGGCGCCGCGGGGCTGAGCGACGCCACGCTGCGCATCGTCCTGCGTCACGAACTGCTGCACTTCGCCGCCCGCGCGCAGACCGCACCGGATGCGCCCCGCTGGCTCACCGAGGGCGTCGCCGACTACGTCGGCCGCCCACCGGCACCACGTCCGGGCCCCGAGGGCGCCGCCGCCATGGCGCGGGTGCCCACCGACGCCGACCTCGAGACCGTGGGCGCCACCCGATCGGCGGCCTACGACCGGGCGTGGTGGTTCGCCCGGTTCGTCGCCGACCGCTGGGGGGTCGACGCGCTGCGGCGGCTCTACCTCGCGGCGTGCGGACCGGGCCACGTCGGAATCGACGAGGCCGTCCGCACGGTCCTGGGGTCGGACCTCGGCGCGGTCCTCGTCGAGTGGCGGCAGTGGCTCGGCGGATAGCCTGACGCGGTGAATCGGGTGCTGCTGGTCACCAACGACTTCCCGCCGCGTCGTGGCGGCATCCAGTCATATCTGGAGAACCTGGTCGACGAGCTGGTCGAGGGCGGCCGACACGACCTCGTGGTGTACGCGCCGACGTGGAAGGGGTGCGAGGACTACGACCGTCACGCGGCCGCACGGGGGTACCGCGTGGTGCGGCACCCGACCACGCTGATGCTCCCCGAGCCATCCGTGGCGCGGCGGATGCGGCGGCTCATCGGCGACCACGGCGTCGACACCGTGTGGTTCGGCGCGGCGGCGCCGCTCGCGCTGCTGGGACCGGTGGCACGAACCGCGGGGGCGCGCCGCGTGGTCGCCTCCACCCACGGGCACGAGGTGGGCTGGTCGATGCTGCCGCTGGCCCGAATGGCGTTGCGCCGCATCGGGAACGACGCCGACGTGGTGACGTTCATCAGCCAGTACACCCGGGGCAGATTCGCCTCGGCGTTCGGTCCGGATGCTGCTCTGGAACGGCTGTCGCCGGGCGTCGACACCGACCGCTTCGTCCCGGATCCCGGCGCAGGGGAGCGGTTGCGGATGCGGTACGGACTGGGTGACCGCCCGGTGGTGGTCTGCGTGTCGCGGCTGGTACCCCGCAAGGGACAGGACATGCTGATCCGTGCGCTGCCCGAGATCGTGGCCCGGGTGTCCGACGCCGCGCTGGTGATCGTCGGCGGCGGGCCCTATCGCGCCCGATTGCACGCTCTGGCAGGCGAACTCGGGGTCACCGACGGCGTCGTCTTCACCGACGGGGTGCCCGCCGACGAGCTGCCCGCCCACCATGCGATGGCCGACGTCTTCGCGATGCCCTGCCGGACACGGGGCGGTGGTCTCGACGTCGAGGGTCTGGGCATCGTGTACCTCGAGGCGTCGGCGACCGGCGTCCCGGTCGTCGCCGGCAGGTCGGGCGGAGCGCCCGAGTCGGTACGCGACGGCGAGACGGGTGTGGTCGTCGACGGCGAGGACGTCGGTGCCATCGCGGCGGCGGTCGGCGACCTGCTCGCCGATCCAGACCGTGCGGCCGCGATGGGTGCGGCGGGCCGCCGGTGGGTGGTCGACGAGTGGCAGTGGAAGAGCAAGGCTCGCCGGCTCGGCGAGCTGCTGACCGGTTAGCCGCCGACCTTCGCGTACAGCGCCTCCACGTCGCCGGCGAACTTCTCGGCGACGACCTTGCGCTTCACCTTGAGCGTGGGGGTCAGTTCGCCGGTGTCCTCGGTGAAGTCGACCGGCAGGATGCGGAACTTGCGGATCGCCTCGGCGTTCGACACGGCCTGGTTCGCCTCCTTGACCGCGAGGTCGATCTCGGCCAGCAGGTCGGGATCCTCGGTCAGGTCGGCGACCGACGCGCCGGAGTCCTTGCGGTTGCGCTCCTTCCACCCCTCGAACGCCTCCGGGTCGATGGTGATCAGCGCGGCGATGAACGGCTGCTGGTCGCCCACGCACATCGCCTGACTGATCAGCGGATGCGCCCGCAGGCGATCCTCGAGCAGGGCGGGCGCGACGTTCTTGCCGCCCGCGGTGACGATGATCTCCTTCTTGCGCCCGACGATCGAGAGGAAGCCCTCGTCGTCGATGGCACCGAGATCGCCGGTGTGGAACCACCCGTCGGTGAAGACGGCGTCGGTCTCCTCCTGGTTGTGCCAGTAGCCGCTGAAGACGACGCCGCCGGACACCAGCAGCTCACCATCGTCGCCGATGCGCATCGCGTTGCCGGGCAAAAGCTTTCCGACCGACCCGACCTTGAGGCCGTTGACGCGGTTGACGGTGATCGCGGCACTGGTCTCGGTGAGGCCGTAGCCCTCGTAGATCGACAGGCCCACGCCGCGGTAGAAGTGGCCCAGGCGCGCACCCAGCGGCGCGCCGCCGGAGATGGCGGAGTGACAGTTCCCGCCCAGCGCCGCGCGCAGCTTGCCGTAGACCAGCCTGTCGAACACCGCGTGCTTGGCCTTGAGCAGCAGCCCCGCCCCGCCGTCGTCCTGCGCCATGCTCCACGCGATGGCCGTGTCGGCCGCGCGCTCGAAGATCGTGCCCTTGCCGCCGTTGCGTGCGTTCTGCTCGGCGGTGTTGTAGACCTTCTCGAACACCCGGGGGACCGACACGACCAGCGTCGGCTTGAACACGCCCAGCGTCGGCACCAGGTTCTTGATGTCGCTGGTGAAGCCGAGGGTGACCTTATTGGTGTAGGCGGCGACGGTGATCGCGCGCGCCAGCACGTGCGCCAAGGGCAGGAACACCAGGAGCTTCTCGCCCTTGGCGAGCTGGTCGGGGAAGCAGGCCTTGGCGCCACGGATCTCGTGGAGGAGGTTGGAATGGGTGAGCTGGCAGCCCTTCGGGCGTCCGGTGGTGCCGGAGGTGTAGATCAGCGTCGCGGGGTCCGAGGACCGCAGTCCAGCCAACCGCTCGTCGAGCACCGCGGCGTCGACGCCGGCGCCCGCCGCGGCGAGCCGGTCCAGGGCGCTGTCGGATCCGCCATCGATCCGCAGCACCGTCCGCAGGTCGGGAAGGTCGCCGCGCAAGCCTTCGATGGTGTCGGCGTGGGCGTCGGTCTCGGCGAAGACGGCGACCGCCCCGGAGTCGGCCAGCACGAAGCGCACCTGCTCGGCGGACGACGTCTCGTAGATCGGCACCGTGACGGCCCCGGCGGCGAGGATCGCGAAGTCGATGATCGGCCACTCGTAGCGGGTCGCCGAGATCACCGCGACGCGGTCGCCCGGTGCGACGCCCTCCGCGATCAGGCCCAGCGCGGTCGCCCGTACGGCGGCGGCCATCTGCGCGGCGGTGACGTCGGTCCACGTTCCGTTCACGAGACGCTGGACGATGACGTGATCGGGATCCTCGCGTTCGTGGGCGAACACGACGCCGACGACGTCGTCGTCCGCGCCGACGGTGAATGTTGCAGGCTCGCTGAACTCGCGCACGCTCGAGGCCTCCCGGGTCGATGTGCGGGTCAGTTTAGTCGCGCGTTCTCGGGTCCCGGGTCCTCGTGCCGGCGGGGCCGCGGGTATGTGAAGCTGTGAGGCGATGAACAGCATCCAGATCGCCGACGAGACCTTCGTCTGCGCCGATCCCGCGGACGTCGGCGCGGCGATCGCGAACCCCGCCACTTGGCGGCGGTGGTGGCCGGACCTGCGGCTGACCGTGGTCGAGGACCGCGGCCCAGCGGGGCATCGCTGGACCATCACGGGTGCGCTGACGGGCACCATGGAGGTGTGGCTCGAGGCCGTCATGGACGGCGTGGTGCTGCACTACTTCGTGCACGCCGAGCCGGCGGGTGCCGCGGCGTGGGAGTTGGCCAGGATGGATCTGCCGAAGATGAACCACCGGCGACGCGTCGCGGGCAAGGCGATGGCCTTCGAGGTCAAGCGCACCCTGGAGGCGACCCGCCCGGTCGGGGTGTCCCGGCTGGCGTGACCGACGGACCCACCGCTCGTACCGGGACACCGGCGTGGGGTGGGACGGGTATCTTTCGAGGCGAACACCCAGAAGGGGAGCACGTGGCCGACAAGACTGCACAGACGATCTACATGGATGCCGATCCGGGCACCGTGATGGATGTCATCGCCGACATCGGCTCGTACCCCGACTGGGTCGGTGAGTACAAGGAGACCGAGGTCCTCGAGGTCGACGACGAGGGCTACCCCCGCACCGCGCGCCTGCTGTTGGACGCCGCCGTGCTCAGGGACACGATGGTGCTGTCCTACACCTGGCCGGCCGACCACATGTCGGTCACCTGGTCGCTGGTGTCGAGTTCGCTGCTCAAGGCACTCGACGGCGCATACCGGTTGTCGCCCAAGGGATCCGGTACGGACGTCACCTACGAGCTGGCGGTCGACCTGGCGATACCGATGATCGGTCTGCTCAAGCGCAAGGCGGAGCGCCGCCTGATCGACACCGCCCTCAAGGACCTCAAGAAGCGAGTCGAGGCTGAGTGACGGCGGGTGGGACGGCCACACGGATCAGCCTCTTCGTCGGCAAGGGCGGGGTGGGCAAGTCCACGTTGGCCACGGCCACTGCCGTTCGCGAGGCGCAGCGTGGCTCGCGGGTCCTGATCGTCTCGACCGATCAGGCCCACTCGACGGGTGACGTCCTCGGTGTCTCCGTACCGCCCACCGGGACGAGGACACCGACCCGGATCCTCGCCGACCTGGACACCGGTCGCGCCGGGGCCGACGGCGGCGTCCTCGACGCCCTCGCACTCGACACCCTCGCGCTGCTCGGTGCGCACTGGCGCGACGTCGCCGGCGTCCTGTCGGACAAGTTCCCGGAGTCCGACCTCGGAGACGTTGCGCCAGAGGAACTCTCGGCGCTACCCGGCATCCAGGAGGTGCTCGGGCTGCACGAGGTCGGTGAACTCGCGGCGTCGGGCGAGTGGGACCACGTGGTGGTGGACTGCGCGTCCACGGCCGACGCGATGCGGATGCTGACCATGCCCGCGACCTTCGGGCTGTACCTGGAACGGTCCTGGCCGCGGCACCGCAGGCTGTCCCTCGCCCCCGACGACGCACGGTCGTCGGGCGTCATCGCCCTCGTCGAGCGGATCGCCGCGGGGACCGAGCGGCTCGGCGCCCTACTCGTCGACGGCACCCGCGTGGGCGCCCACCTGGTCCTCACCCCGGAACGGGTGGTGGCGGCGGAGGCCGCGCGCACGCTCGGCTCGCTGGCCTTGATGGGGGTGTCGGTCGACGAGCTGATCGTCAACCAGGTGCTGGTGCAAGACGATTCGTTCGAGTACCGCAACCTGCCGGAGCATCCCGCGTTCGACTGGTACACCGAGCGCATCGCCGAGCAGCGGGCGGTGCTCGACGAACTCGACGCCACCATCGGCGAGGTCGCACTCGTCCTCGTCCCGCACGTCGCCGGCGAGCCGATCGGCCCCAAGGCGCTGGCGGAACTCCTCGACGCGTCCCGCCGCAGGGGCAGTGCGCCGCCGCCTGCGCCACTCGCCCCGATCGTCGACCGGGAGTCCGGAACCGGTCTCGATGCGGTGTACCGGCTACGGCTAGAGTTGCCGCAGGTCGATCCGGCGTCGCTGACGCTCGGCCGCGTCGGCGACGACCTGATCATCGGCGCGAGCGGCATGCGGCGCCGGGTGCGTCTGGCGTCCGTCCTACGGCGATGCGTCGTCGCGGACGCGCACCTGCGCGGCGGTCTACTGACGGTGCGTTTTCGACCGAATCCGGAGGTGTGGCCGGCATGACCGAATCGCATCCGGAACTGACCGCCGAACTCCGCCGGTTGGCGCAGACGCTGCTCGACACCCTCGACCCCGCCGTACGAATGGCCGCCGCCCGCGCCGCGAGCGGCAGCCCGGGCAAGTGCGAGCAGGTGTGGTGCCCGGTGTGCGCGGTTGCCGCCCTGGTGTCCGGGGAGCAGCACCCGCTGCTGACGGTCGTCGCCGAGCACAGCGTCTCGTTGCTGGCCGTCGTCCGTGCCATGACCGAGGGCCTCGAGGACACCGTGCGCACCCCGACCGACCCGCCTCGGGCCCCGTCGTCGCCGGAACCCGAGCCAGCCCGGCCGCGTCCGGGCCACTACCAGCACATCCCGATCGACGTCGACGAATAGCCGGTTGCGGCGGTCGGGCGTGGCCGTGTGGTCGGCTTATCATCGCGTGGGTAAAGTTGACGCAGGGCACCGTCCGGGCGCCCGCTGCGGGAGGTCCCATGTGGTATTGGCTGTTCAAGTACGTCTTCATGGGACCGCTGCTGCAGCTGCTCGGACGGCCGAAAGTGCAAGGGCTGGAGAATGTTCCGACCTCGGGCGCCGTCATCCTCGCCAGTAACCACCTCGCCGTCGCCGACAGCTTCTACAAGTGCCTGGTCGTGAGGCGCCGGATCACCTACCTGGCCAAGGCCGAGTACTTCACCGGCTCGGGCCTCAAGGGATGGTTTCAGCGCTGGTTCTACACCGCTGCCGGGCAGGTGCCGATCGACCGCACCGACGCCGACGCCGCGCAGGGCGCCCTGACCACCGCCGAGCGGATCCTCACGGCCGGCAAGGTCCTGGGCATGTACCCCGAGGGCACCCGCTCACCGGACGGGCGGCTGTACAAGGGCAAGACCGGGCTGGCCCGGCTGGCGCTCACCACCGGCGTCCCCGTCATCCCGGTCGCCATGGTCGGCACCGACGACGTCAACCCCCCGGGCAAGAAGATGTGGCGGTTCGGTCGCGTCGAGGTGCGCTTCGGCAAGCCGATGGACTTCTCCCGCTTCGAGGGCCTCGCGGGCAACCGGTTCATCGAGCGCGCCGTCATCGACGAGATCGTCTACGAGCTGATGCAGATGTCGGGCCAGGAATACGTCGACCTCTACGCCGCCGACGTCAAGGACGCGCTGGAGGGCAAGCCCGCCAAGCCGGCCAGCAGGTTCCCGACCGCCGCAGCCGGCTAGTTCGGCGCGGCGACCCGCGCGGCGTCGACCGATGGCTCGCCGTTCCGCGTGCGCGCCGCCGTACGCGACAGCCGACCCGCGACCGCGCCAGCAATGACGATCACGGCGAGCGCCCACCACAGGTAGGACCCGCCCGCCAGCTGCCGCCACACCGGTGCCGCGGTCTCCTCGTGCGGGGTGAGCAGGGTGATCGGCGTCCACACGACCAGGGCGAGGCCGCACACCGCCGCCAGGGCGAGGGCGACGTCGCGGTAGCGGTAGGCCACCACCGCGGTCACCACGAGCGTCGGCAGGACCCACACCCAGTGGTGCGACCACGACACCGGTGACACCACCAGGCCGAACATCGCCACGCAGATCAGTGCGACGACGGGCGCCTCGTCGAACGGACGCGACGACGAACTCGGGTCGCCGCGCAGGATGCGGTGCGTCGCCCACGCCGTGACTCCCAAAACGACGAAGCAGGCCGCCGTCCACAGCAGGAACCGCGAGTCGTCACCGATGCCGAGGCGCGCGAGCGTGCCCGCGATGTTCTGGTTCGTGTTCAGGGTGGCCGTGCCGATCCGGTCGGTGTCGTGCACCGTCTCGGTCCAATACTGCAGCGAATCGCGCCAGGCCAGTGCGAATCCGAGCAGCGTCGCGCCGATCGTCGAGGCTGCGGTGACGATGATCGCGCGGGTGTCCCTGCGCATCAGCAGGTACAGCACGAAGACCGCCGGCGTCAGCTTGAGCGCCACCCCGATGCCGAGCAGCAGGCCGCGGGGCCACGGGGTCCGGCGCGGCACCAGGTCGGCGATCACCAGGGTCATCAGCACGACGTTGATCTGCCCGAACTCGAAGTTGGCCCGGATGGGTTCGAAGTAGACGACGGCTGGGGCCACGATCGCCGCGGCGAGCCACGCGCGGCGCACCCACGGCCTCGACGCCAGCGTGGTCTCGTCCCACACCCGCAGCCGGGTCAGCACGATCGTCGTCGAGACGATCAGCAGGACGAACGTGACGACCGTGATCGCGGCGCCCGCCGCCGGCAGCGGCAGCCAGGCGAACGGCGCGAAGACGATCGCCGCCAGCGGGGGATAGGTGAAGGGCAGGTCCAGCCCGGCGACGGTGTGGAAGATGGTGCCGTCGCTGTAGAGCGGTGTGCCGTTCAACCAGGCCCGACCGCCCATCCGGTACACGTCGATGTCGATCCGGTACGGCGTGTGACCGAGGAGGCGCCAGCCCGCCCAGGCGACGCCGGCGACGACGAGGAGCCGGAAGATCCGCCACCCGGGTGCCGCCCACCGCGCTGCCCGCTCGGGCGTCAACCACTTACTCATGTCCCGGACAGACTATCGGTGCGGGTGCGCTCGCCCGGCGTCCACGGCGCGTCGGGGAGGAACCGTCCTGTGACCGGCGCGGTTCGGCGTAAGTTCTCGACCGTGCACCTCGTGGTCGATTGGTACGGACGATTCGACTTCGTCACCCGGGACCGGTTGCCGCTGCTGTGCTGTCTGGTCGCCTTCATACTCACGTTCTTCGTGACCCGGACCATCGTCCGCTACATCCGCAGGAACGCGGACAGCGACAAGCCCCGCAGATGGTGGCAGCCGCGCAACATCTCCGCGGGCGGCGGACTGCACATCCACCACGTGGTGATCGGCGTGGTGCTGGTGATGGTGTCCGGGGTGACGATGGTGACCCTCGCCGTGAACGGGGGAGTCGCGGAGTTCACCGCCGCGGCCATCGGGTTCGGCGTCGGCGCCGCACTCGTGCTCGACGAGTTCGCCCTGATCCTGCACCTGCAGGACGTCTACTGGGCCGAGGACGGCCGGACGTCGGTGGACGCGGTGTTCGCGGCGGTCGCGGTGGCGGGTCTACTGGTGCTGGGCTTCAACCCGCTGTCGTTCTTCGACGTCGGCATCTGGCGCGACGACCGTTCGGTGGACGCCAGGATCACGGTGATCGCGATCGCCGTGGTCACGTTGCTGCTCGCCGTCGTCGTCCTCCTCAAGGGCAAGGTGTGGACCGGCCTCGTCGGGATGTTCATCACCCCGCTCCTCGTGGTCGGGGCGATCCGGCTGTCCCGGCCGCACGCGCCGTGGGCCCGCTGGCGGTACACCACCCGGCCCCGCAAGATGCACACGGCGCTCGAACGCGAGCGCAAGCTGCGCAGGCCCGTGGTGCAGGCCAAACTGTGGCTCCAGCACGTCGTCGCCGGGGAACCGCAGTTCCCCGACGACGCCAAGGTGGACGCCGAGCTGGATCGCGAGATCCACGCGGCGCCCGCACCCGCGGCGACGCCGGTCACCCAGGGAGTCAACTGAGGCCATGCGCTTCTTCTACGACACCGAGTTCATCGACGACGGCTACACCATCGAGCTGATCTCCATCGGGGTGGCCGCCGAGGACGGCCGCGAGTACTACGCGATCTCCACCGAGTTCGACCCCGACCGCGCCGGCAGCTGGGTGCGCAAGCACGTGCTGCCGAAGCTGCCGTCGCCGTCGTCGAGCGCGTGGCGCTCGCGCAGGCAGATCCGGTCCGACCTCGAGGACTTCTTCGGCATCGACGGCGACGAGCCGATCGAGCTGTGGGCCTGGGTGGGCGCCTACGACCACGTGGTGCTCTGCCAGCTGTGGGGGCCGATGACCGACTTGCCGCCGGCGATCCCCCGGTTCACCCGGGAGCTGCGGCAGTTCTGGGAGGAACGCGGCTCGCCGCGCATGCCACCGCGTCCCCGCGACGCCCACGACGCGCTGGTCGACGCCAAGCACAACCTGGTGCGCTTCCAGCTCATGACCGAAGACGAGGACGGCGCCTGGGCCGCACGGTCCTGAGCTGCGGGTATGGCTGGTAATTCTCGGTCGCCCGCGCTAGTACCATGAACGGGTGAACTGGACAGTCGACGTGCCCATCGACCAGCTGCCGGATCTGCCGCCACTACCCGGTGACCTGCGCGAACGGCTCGACGCCGCGCTGGCCCGGCCCGCGCTGCAGCAGCCCGGCTGGGATGCCGGCCAGGCCAAGGCCATGCGGACCGTGCTCGAGAGCGTGCCCCCGGTGACGGTGCCGTCCGAGATCGAGCGGCTCAAGGAGCACCTGGCCGCCGTCGCGCGCGGCGAGGCCTTCCTGCTGCAGGGCGGCGACTGCGCGGAGACGTTCGTCGACAACACCGAGCCCCACATCAAGGCCAACATCCGCACCCTGCTGCAGATGGCGGTCGTGCTCACCTACGGCGCCAGCATGCCGGTGGTCAAGGTCGCCCGCATCGCCGGGCAGTACGCCAAGCCGCGCTCGGCGGACCTCGACGCGCTGGGCCTGCGGTCCTACCGCGGCGACATGGTCAACGGGTTCGCCCCCGACGCCTCGGTGCGCGAGCACGACGCGTCGCGACTGGTGCGGGCCTACGCCAACGCCAGCGCCGCGATGAACTTGGTGCGCGCACTGACCTCGTCGGGCATGGCGTCGCTGCAGAAAGTGCACGACTGGAACCGCGAGTTCGTCCGCACCTCGCCCGCCGGCGCGCGCTACGAGGCGCTGGCCGGTGAGATCGACCGCGGGCTGCGCTTCATGAGCGCCTGCGGCGTCGACGACCGCAACCTGCAGACCGCCGAGATCTACGCCAGCCACGAGGCCCTGGTGCTGGACTACGAGCGGGCGATGCTGCGCATGGACGCCGACGCCGAGGACGGCCCCAAGCTCTACGACCTGTCGGCGCACTACCTGTGGATCGGGGAGCGCACCCGCCAGCTCGACGGCGCGCACATCGCGTTCGCCGAGGTGATCTCGAATCCGATCGGCGTCAAGATCGGGCCCACGACGTCACCGGAACTCGCCGTGGAGTACGTCGAGCGCCTCGACCCGCACAACGTGCCCGGCCGGCTGACCTTCGTCAGCCGCATGGGCAACGGCAAGGTCCGCGACGCGCTGCCGCCGATCATCGAGAAGGTGGAGGCCTCGGGTCACCGGGTGATCTGGCAGTGCGATCCGATGCACGGCAACACTCACGAGTCCTCGACCGGTTACAAGACCCGGCACTTCGACCGCATCGTCGACGAGGTGCAGGGCTTCTTCGAGGTGCACCGCTCGCTCGGCACGCATCCGGGCGGCATCCACGTCGAGATCACCGGCGAGAACGTCACCGAGTGTCTCGGTGGCGCGCAGGACATCTCGGACGCCGACCTCGCCGGTCGCTACGAGACGGCGTGCGACCCGCGGCTCAACACCCAGCAGAGCCTCGAGCTGGCGTTCCTGGTCGCGGAGATGCTGCGCGACTAGCGGATTCGGTCAGCCGAGCAGTCCGGTCAGGTTGCTGCCGAGCGTCCACGCGCCCGCAGCGGTCAGGCCGGTGAGGATCAGCACGGCGAGCACCCAGAACAGCTGGACGCGCTTGCTGCGCTGCCGCGCCCACTCGAACTCGTCGATCTGGATGCCGGCGAAGTCGCCTCGCGCCGGACGGGTTCGGGGCGCGGGCGGTCGCTGTCGCTGGGACACCACCTCGGTGGCGGGTTCGTCGTCGGCCCAGTCGTCAGGGCCCCGGGTGAACTCGCGGGTGTGCCGGACCGGCGCACCGAGCCGATCGTGGTGGGCGGTCGCCGCGGCATGCTGTGCCGAGTTCTTCGGCGCGGGCACGCGGAAGGCGGGCAGGCCGAGTTCGTCGATCACGTCGTCCAATTCGGCCGCCATCTCCTGTGCGTCGGCGAAGCGCTCGGCCGGATCGCGCGCCGTGGCCCGTGCCACCAGCTCGTCGAACTGGCTCGGCACCCCACTGATCGCCGCACTCGGCGGCGGCACGTCGTGGTCCATCCGCTGGTAGGCGACGCTGAGCGGGTTGTCGCCGGTGAACGGCGTGACGCCGGTGAGCAGTTCGTAGGCCAGGATGCCGACGGCGTAGACGTCGCTGCGAGGTCCGGCGTCGCCGGTGCCGACCTGCTCGGGAGACAGGTACGCGGCCGTGCCCAGGATCACGCTGGTCGAGGTGATCTTGGCCTCGGCGACGGCGCGGACGAGGCCGAAGTCGGCGATCTTCACGTCGCCCTCGTCGGAGACGAGGACGTTCTCCGGCTTGACGTCACGGTGCACCAGGCCCGCGCGGTGCGCGGCGGCCAGACCGCCCAGGACGGGCGTGAGCACCGCGGCGACGGCATGCGGGGGCATCGGGCCGCGCTCGCGCAGCAGTTCGCGCAGCGTGCCGCCCTCGACGAGTTCCATGACCAGGAAGGGGTGCCTGCCGTCGAAGCCCTGGTCGTAGACCGCGACCAGGCCGGGATCCTTGAGCCGGGCGACCGCCCTGGCCTCGCGTTGGAACCGGGTCAGGAACTGCTGGTCCCCGGCGTACCTGGCGTCCATCACCTTCAGCGCGACGGGCCGGTCCAGGCGGACGTCGAGGCCGCGGTACACCGTCGACATCCCGCCGGTCGCGATCGGATGGTCCACGCGGTACCGCCCGTCCAGAACGGCACCGACGAGCGGGTCGATGCGCTGGCTGGACTCCACGCGTGCATCTTAGACTCGGTGTCGTGAGCACCATTCCGGCCGCCGACGACGTCCTCGATCCCGACGAGGCGGTCCTCGACCTGTCCGCCGTCGCCTCCCTCCTCCGCGTCCCCAAGTCCAAGGTGCTGCAGCACCTCAAGGAACGTCACCTGCTCGGCGTGCGCAGAAACGGCGCCGTCGTGGTGCCGAAGGCGTTCTTCGACACCGACGGGACGGTCGTGAAGTCGCTGCCCGGACTGCTCGTCGTCCTGCACGACGGCGGTTACCAGGAGACCGAGATCGTGCGGTGGCTGTTCACCCCCGACCCGTCGCTGACCATCACCCGCGACGGCGGCGTCGCGCCACAGCAGAACGCCCGGCCCGTCGACGCGCTGCACAGCCACCAGGCGCGCGAGGTGCTGCGGCGCGCCCAGGCCATGGCCTATTGACCGTGCCACGGTCGGCGGCCTATTGACCGTGCCACGGTCGGCGGCCTACTGAGCCTCGCTCGTCACCCTCTCCGGCGCCCGCGACAGCGAGTACCAGGCCGCGACGGCGAGTGCCGTCGCGAGCAGGACGTGCAGCCACGAGTACATGCCGTGTGAGCCATCGGGCTTGAAGATCACCATGATCCACGTCGAGAAGCCCGCGATGACGGCGATCGCACTGCGGCTCTGCGCCAGCACCGACACCACCGCCAGCGGCCACGTGTAGTACCAGGGCAGAGCCGCTGGGACGAACAGCACCACCACCAGCATCGCCAGCGCGATGCCCGTCAGCG